>NZ_JAUKNS010000016.1:0-1896 GCF_030487755.1 Paenibacillus sp. 11B
AGATGGAGCCAAGGGCGGCGTTCCGCATGGTCATGGAGATGGGCCAGATGGAACCTCAGGCGGTGGCATGAAGGATGGCAAGCTCAAGACCAATGCGGCATTAATGCCCTCCTCTCTCGCAGAGCTGGGCGAACGAATCAGCCAGGCTATGGGTAAAATGACCACAGGCGCAGCAGCCAGTGTTCCATGGCGAGTTCAGCGCGTGAGGCTGAGCAACGGCCAGACCGTGCCGGTGATTGTGAAGAATGACAGTCACATGTTCTCGGAACCAGGTGGGAATCGTGGGAAAGGCAATGATTCTGGAAGTTCGAAGGGATCGCCGAGCACATCTCATGTGGATTCGAGAGAGAGTAGTGCTCCATCGAAAGGAACCGTTTCTAAAGAGTCGTCTACGTCTTCAAACGTTACACCAACTAAGCCGAAGGAAGCTCCTAAACCTAAAGAAGCTCCATCATCGAAAGATGGAACTAAGGCCAGGGATGGGAATACTGAGGGGACGGGTGATGTTAAATACAAAGAAGGATATTATGCTGAACATTTAACTGGAAAGGTAGAAAAAGTAACAGATTGGAAGGGAGTTAGTGGCGGTCATAATTACGATGAATTTAAGAAGTTTTTTGACGAAAATGGGAAGTACTCATTAGTAGAAGTGAATAAATTAGAACATCCCGATATTCCTGGTATTTATGATTTAGAATATAGAATGAAGGTTGAAATAAAAGATTATAAAGGAAAAGGTACTGGTGAATTTAAGTATATACCCAAGGAAGATAAACCACCGCTTAAAAAAACTATATATGATACTAATGTAATTTCTAATGAAGATATTATTCGCTTAGGAAAAGAGGCAATGGAGGAAGGAATAATATCGCAAAGATTAAGTCAATTAAAAAGCCAAAATAATAAGCAAATAATCCGAGGAGTTTCAAGTAATGGGTTGAAGTTTGAAGGGATAAAAAATATTGATACTGGAGAAATTGAAAACTTTTATCCGGTATTGAAGTTTGGAGAAAACTAAGGAGGTACCACTATGACCGCTGTTTACGATGATAAGAATAAGTTTATTCTCAAGTACGAAGAAAAGGGACTTGAAAAGGGCTCAGTTATTGATGTTCTTGGCGATTTTGTATTAGAGCATGACCTTGTTAAGGTATTAGATGGTTTTTTAAACGAATATGTTGAGAGACGAGATTATATGGGAGTTATATATTCAGATGAATTCGATGTTGGGGATGAAGGTTACTTTGGCGAGAATAGTGTTTTGTTTTATTATGGTGTAGATGATAATTATGATATTGTTAGTTATAAAGAACTATATGATTACTTGCAGGTAGCATGTAATTTCTATATTGAAAAGAACGCAGATCAGAAAGATTCAATAGACGAATATTTATTAAGAATAAAAGATAAATACAGTATTGAAGAATAATGATTCTAACTAGTGAATTAGTTATATAATGTAAATAATGGGACTATAGAACCAACGAATCCGCAATACTAGAAAACGTCCGTGTTGTGGTCGTTTTCGCTCCCTGGTATGAATACGGCGGTTGGTGAAGTGGAACTACGACCCAGTGTTGAATGAAACCATTATTCAACAAATAACACATATCCCCCATATAATTTGCTGGTATAGAGATTACATCATTTTGTTTGCACATTAAAAGCTATGAGTTTATAACCCAAATAATGCTACTCCGCTAAATCAAATAGGTTGATTATGGTCTGATATCACCATGATTAACCTGTTTTTTTGTTATGCCCGAACCCGGAGCGAAGGTGAAACTGTATTTCCCAAGTGCAGAAGAAGACGAAGCCATGGTGATGCAGTCAGTTCGTCAGGAACCAACGGAAGCGGGACATGTGGAGAAGAGCGGCAAAGTGATGCAAGATCCC
>NZ_JAUKNS010000018.1:0-1292 GCF_030487755.1 Paenibacillus sp. 11B
AGTAGCGAAGGTCATGATCTCACACTGCCAAGAAAAGCCTCTAGCCAGGTGATGGTGCCCGTACCGCAAACCGACACAGGTAGGCGAGAAGAGAATTCTAAGGCGCGCGGAAGAACTCTCGTTAAGGAACTCGGCAAAATGACCCCGTAACTTCGGGAGAAGGGGTGCCCCGGTAGTGTGAATAGCACGAGGGGGCCGCAGTGAAAAGGCCCAAGCGACTGTTTAGCAAAAACACAGGTCTGTGCGAAGCCGTAAGGCGAAGTATACGGGCTGACGCCTGCCCGGTGCTGGAAGGTTAAGGGGAGCGGTTAGGAGCAATCCGAAGCTGTGAACCGAAGCCCCAGTAAACGGCGGCCGTAACTATAACGGTCCTAAGGTAGCGAAATTCCTTGTCAGGTAAATTCTGACCCGCACGAATGGCGTAACGACTTGGGCGCTGTCTCAACGAGAGATCCGGTGAAATTTTAATACCTGTGAAGATGCAGGTTACCCGCGACAAGACGGAAAGACCCCATGGAGCTTTACTGCAGCTTGATATTGAATTTGGGTACGATCTGTACAGGATAGGTGGGAGCCTTTGAAACGTGAGCGCCAGCTTGCGTGGAGGCACCGTTGGGATACCACCCTGATCGTATCTAGGTTCTAACCTGGTACCGTAATCCGGTGCGGGGACAGTGTCAGGTGGGCAGTTTGACTGGGGCGGTCGCCTCCTAAAGAGTAACGGAGGCGCCCAAAGGTTCCCTCAGAATGGTTGGAAATCATTCGAAGAGTGCAAAGGCATAAGGGAGCTTGACTGCGAGACCTACAAGTCGAGCAGGGACGAAAGTCGGGCTTAGTGATCCGGTGGTACCGCATGGAAGGGCCATCGCTCAACGGATAAAAGCTACCCTGGGGATAACAGGCTTATCTCCCCCAAGAGTCCACATCGACGGGGAGGTTTGGCACCTCGATGTCGGCTCATCGCATCCTGGGGCTGAAGTAGGTCCCAAGGGTTGGGCTGTTCGCCCATTAAAGCGGTACGCGAGCTGGGTTCAGAACGTCGTGAGACAGTTCGGTCCCTATCTGTCGTGGGCGTAGGAAATTTGAGAGGAGCTGTCCTTAGTACGAGAGGACCGGGATGGACGTACCGCTGGTGTACCAGTTGTTCCGCCAGGAGCACCGCTGGGTAGCTATGTACGGAAGGGATAAGCGCTGAAAGCATCTAAGCGTGAAGCCCCCCTCAAGATGAGATTTCCCAGTATGTAAGACCCCTTGAAGACGACGAGGTAGATAGGCTGGGGGTGGAAGTGCAG
>NZ_JAUKNS010000019.1:0-1290 GCF_030487755.1 Paenibacillus sp. 11B
TGGACCTCTGTCAAGAAAGTAGACACTTACGCTACGGAATTTCCGGTGAATTGCTGTGCAAAACGGGCAGGGGAAAGGTACCCCAGTGCGCCATGCATTCGTTTGCGGTTGTAGTAAAACTCAATGTATTGGTAGATAGCCATGTAGGCCTCTTCCGGTGTTTTAAAGCGCGGATTACAGTAAATGAGTTCCTTCTTCAAAATACTGTGCCAAGACTCGATACAGGCGTTATCGTAACAGTTTCCCCGGCGGCTCATGCTGGATTCCATACCGTAGGCACTTAATTGCTCGACGTACTCTTTGGAGGTGTATTGGGAGCCGCGATCCGAGTGATGGAGCAAACCCTTACCAGGTCGTTTGGCAGTGTAAGCAGCCTTCAAAGCATCCAGCACCAAGCTAGTTTCCATATGGTTCGACAAACGCCAACCAACAATTTCACGCGTGCACAAATCCAGGACACTGGCGAGATACAAGCGTCCTCCTCGGCACGGGATGTATGTGATGTCTGTAACCCAGACGGTGTTCGGTTTGAGCGTTTTAAACTGTTGATTCAGCGTGTTGGGTGCGACCGGATGGTTATGCTTGGAGTCCGTGGTCTGGACACGATATATGCGGCTAACGACGGAACGGAGCTTCATTTGGCGCATGTACACACTCACTGTACGTTCGGTGATCTTAAACCCCTCCAGATGAAGTAACCGTGTAATTTTGGGGCTACCATATCGCTTGTTGTGGTCGGAAAAATGGTACTGAATTCGCTTCATGATCTGGGATTTCCGAAGCTCCTGCATGCTTGTTTCGTTCTTCCGCCATTTGTAGTACCCGCTCCGTGAGACCTGCAGGGTTTCGCACATCTTCTCCAAGTGGAACTCGGAGCGATGATTCTCCACGAACTGGAATCTCAGTTCTTTGGTTTGCTGAAGATGTGCACCGCTTTTTTTACAATAGCTAGTTCCTCTTCCGTATCGGCAAGTCGATGTTCTTTCTCTTGGAGCATGCGACGCATCTCTTTCAGCTCTGCTTCGAGTTCCTTAACTCGGTCCATACTGGCAGCCGGTTCGTTTTTGAGCTCACGATATTGGCTCATCCATTGATGTAACGTACTTTTCGGGATGTTAAGCTCTTCTGCCAGATCACTGAGTGTCTTCGTCTGTTCTTGAATAAACTTGACCGTTTGTTTTTTGAATTCTTCATTGTATCGTTGCCGTTGTTCTCCCATGTGGACACACCTCCGTTAGTCTTATTATCCTTCTGTCCGTTAATGGGTGTCCACTTTTTATTCTAGCTCCA
>NZ_JAUKNS010000002.1:0-1467407 GCF_030487755.1 Paenibacillus sp. 11B
AAAACGAATGGGGCCTTTTTGGAGAATAGAGAAGGAGTCGAGCCTTTCAAAACCTCAGATGTTGTTTTCTGATCATTAAATTAAATGAATCATATTAAGTTTTCCCTTTTTAATCTAATGCTTAAATAGCACCCGTCGGCCAGTGTTCTATGGTTCACTTTTAGCCTAACTTGCATAAAAATGGCGAGGATCTAAAGTAACAAGTTTCATTAGGAATACACGAAAGCCCGGTTGAGTCTCGACCGGCGTTAGACCTCGTTACATAGGAGACTACGATGGTGCAAGTGTGTACAGTGGAGCAATACAAGACTAACTAACTTATCGTCGCTGAACAGCCAGCTTAACGGCAAGTCCAGCGAGTACACCGGACATAATCCAGCGCTGTGCCTTAAGCCATGTCGGGCGCTTACCGAACCAACTGGCGATCTTGCTTGCTGTAAGAACAATAAGGAGGTTCACTGTTAAACTGATTAGAATTTGCGTTATGCCCAGAATTGCACCTTGTGCAAGTAACGAGCCTTTTTCAGGATTCTGAAACTGAGGTAAAAGTGAAATATACAATACCGCTATTTTGGGATTTAGCAAATTGGTTATGAAGCCCATCAGAAATAATTTTTTGGGCTTCTCCATTGGGAGAGCAGCCGGTTCCAGTATAGTCGTAGAGCCAGGCTTAATCATCTTCCATGCGAGCCAAAACAAATATGCCGCTCCCGCCCACTTCATTGCCGTATAGATAATCGGAACGGTATTGAATATGGCGATTAGCCCCAGCATAGATGCAATGAGGTAGACGCCAAATCCCAGCATAACCCCCAACAAAGAAATAATGCCGGCCTTACGCCCTTGCGCAATGGAACGTGAGATCAGGTAAATCATATTAGGGCCGGGAGAACAGACCATCCCCAGTGATACAACTCCAAAAGCAATTAATGTTCCTAGACTAATCAATCCCTTGTGCCTCCCTATAGAAGCTATAATGTCTAAGGTAGGTTATCATAATTACAAGATGAATGTATACCATTAAGTATTACACAACTGAGGAAATTTAGCGGAGATATAGACTAAACAAAAGGGAAAAACGTTCCAACTTCACTCACTTTGTGAATATAACGTTACCTGAAAGATCCACAATGATTATTTTTGAAGGGATGTATAAATTGTCGAGGGACAAAATCATAACCCATTGAAGTCGCTATTTTAGTGGCTTTTTTGTTTTATCGGTACAAGCTCGTGTCCCGAGCCATGGACAAGAACTTGTACCGATTACCAGAATGGGCAAGAACATGTTCCTACTACCGCTTGGACGTATATCTAATCTGTATTCTACCCATTAATTGATTAAGCTAACGGGCAGGTTAGTTGTATGGGTGATAGAATAAAGTGAATAAAATACTTTTTTATATGATGTAACAAAGGATACCTGTACTTTAATTTATTTTGGAAGTGAGGCTGGATGTGATATGCATGAACCAATCAGAGTTTATAACACGGCAGTTGAAGCTCTTCTTGAAGTGATTGGAGGCAAGTGGAAGCCGGTTATTTTATTCCATCTTACCTTTGGTAAAAAACGGAACGGGGAATTGATGAAGCTGATACCTGCCATTACACAGAAGATGTTGACACAGCAACTGAATGAATTGACGGAGGCAGGGATTATCTTACGTATTTCCCATAACCAAGTTCCGCCAAAAGTGGAGTATGAGTTAACGGAATATGGGTGGAGTCTTAAAGAGATTCTTCATCTGATGTGCAAATGGGGGGACGCGCATGTAGAAAAGGTTTATGGTGATCGAGGGATAATCCTGTTCAAGCCACCGACTTCTATCCTTTGAAGAACATAATTAAGCCAATTCCTGATAACTAGGAATTGGCTTATTAGTCATTATAATTTTTAAGGGATGATCTTGCGCTCACGAAGGTCTTTAAATATATTCATAAACATACTTTCAGTTTCAACGAATTCGTAAAATCCGAAACGACGAGCTTTGGAACCATCTGCGAAGAAGTCATAGTCCCAAGAGAAGACGAAGTCACCGAATGCCCAAGAAGAGACAGCTTCATAGGGAGTATTCATTAAATCATATTTTTCAATCATCGAATTCCAAAGTGGTTCTTTATCTGCCATCGTTGTTGCAAGTGAGAGGGGGAGTGGAGGTGCCGTTTCCAATTCAAAAAAAGCAGCGATTTTGGGCCAAAGTTCATTCCAGCGAAACAGATCGCCGTTGGTAATATTGAACGCCTGGTTGGCACAGCGCGGATCGGTTGCCGCCCAGACTGTCGCACGAGCGAGTAGTGATGCATCTGTCATTTCAAGAAGGGAATCAAAAGCTCCCGGTCTGCCCGGAAAGCGAAGCGCTAAGCCAAGCTCCTTAGAGATAGAAGCATATATTCCAATTACCATAGCTAAGTTCATTGGATTACCCAGAGCAAATCCACATACAACAGACGGGCGCAGGGCTGACCAGGTCCAGTTGCTTTTGGGCTGCCGATTTTCGAGAAACTGCTGCTGATCGACATTGAATTCAGGAGGCATATGATGAGCATCGGTTTCTCTTGCGGGTGTTTTAAATGGTCCCAGATGTGCACCGTAAACCTTATAGCCCTGCATTAGACTGATATGTTGAAGGTTTGGTGCGATCGGTTCGATGGTATTTACCACATTGACAAGCATCGCAAGGTTGGGCTGTACCAATTCCGCCCAGGTTGGACGATCCTGATAAGCGGCATAAAAAATATGAGTAACCGACGTTAGATCAGACAGTTTCGCCTTGGTATCTGCTTCGCTTAGTAAATCGGCCGATATATAACGTAGTCTAGGAGTATCTTTCCCTCCACGACGCGATACACCAATAATATTCCATTCCGGGAGGGTCATGAGATAATCAATAAGATTTCCTCCAATAACACCTGCAGCACCTATGACAAGTGCAGTGTAATGGGGAATAGATTGTTCGGTTTTCAATGGACATTTCTCCTTTCTCTTCTGCTCATTATTGTGGCTGAGAACAAGAGAGATGAGAAGTACGCACCTCAAAGTGATATAGGAACTTAAAAGTAATATATGTGCAGGTAGTAGGTGCTGGAGCGTGTGATGAACATCCTTAATATCAACCGTTCGCCATACTTTTTGAAGTATATGGGAAGTCATCGCCGGGCGGATATCATTTTATGAAACCTCTCGTCTAATAACATTATTTCCGCTTTTTGGCTGATGGCGTGGTTCCCAAGTTTTACATCAATTATGAAATCATTGCTCAGCATCTGGCGGTAACGGGAAATAATATCGTTGTCAGGCAATTCTCCCATTTCCTTCGTTTCGGGAGGGATTACGGGAATGCCGGCTTGCTCTACCAGATGAATGTTTTGTTTAATACCTGCGGCAATCTTGCTTAGAGTGCTTACACTTCTTGCTGTATCTATATCCACCATTCCGTCATTCGTATAGAAATGCTTGTTGACGATTGCTAACGCAGTATGCGAAATATGGAATGCTTGAATGTCTTTTTGGATTTCATAATGCAAATCCACGGATTCAAATATTTTGGCAAGCTCTTTTACTCTTTCTGTCGTCAGTCCATTTATTTCACCAAAAATGGTTCCTTGATGTTTTTCGGAACCAAATTGGGCGTATAGAACATCTTCTTTGATGTCACCACCGGCGCCCGGGAATCCCGGAAGTAAGCGATCTCCCACGATTTCAAGCCAAGAGTCATATCCAATGGTGTTGGTCAAGGTGACGATGGTCTTGCTCCGATTATGCTTGATCGCAGACAGGGCAGATTCGGCCTGATCATACCGGACTGGGACCAAAATGAAATCATAAATGTCGTCGTTATCAAGCTTTTCTATCGTCTTGATCGATATTTGCTTTATCGTTCCATTATCGTTGTATTTCAGTCCGTCCCTTTTCAGAGCCTCCAGTCTTTTTCCTCGTGCCAGTATAGTGACGTCCAGTCCCGACTGTGCGAATCGGAGTGCATATACACTGCCAATCACGCCGGCTCCAAATATCAAAAGTCTATGTGGTCTGGTGTTCAATAGGATCCTTCCTTTCAAAGAATTATTCACAGATTGTTTAAGCAACACGTGTTTGATAAGATAATAATATCGTATGCTTATGATTTCAACCGGCAGAGTTAGAGGAAAGTTGCATAGGCAACACATTGTGATAATTGATGTTTAATGAGGAGATATAGAAATGGTAAATCAGGAAGATCCGAGGGTGCTGCGTACACGATAGTTAATTAGAACGGCGTTCAGAGATTTGTTGCGGAGAAGGGGATTTGATGCAATCACCATCAAAGATATCGCACAGGAAGCAACCATTAACCGCGCCACCTTTTATGCCCACTTTGAAGATAAATATGCTTTGCTTGATGAAGTCACAGAACAGGCTTTTCATGAGATGATTCCTGAGCATGTGGCGAATGCACAGGAGTTTACGGATGAAATATGTGACCAGTTGATCTTGCTGACGTACCAATACATCGTAGATTTTTATCGGATTTGCAGAATAGATTCCAATTCGATGGCTAAGCTTGTCGATGAAAAAATAAAGAATATGCTGCAGCAAACCATAGAAAGCATTTTTCTGAAAGGGGATACCCACCATGGAGCGGACAGGCATCATATAAAAATCGCGGCGGCCATGACAGGTTCAGCGATCTATGGTGCTGCGCATTATTGGTTAAATGTCGAGGAAAAGGATCGAACCGATGTGCTTGTAGACATTGTTCGTCCCTATGTAATGAATGGTCTGGACTGTATCGCAATGGCGATGACTACAGATGAAAAACGAGACTGTTCAGATAGGAACGATGGAGTATCATAAGTTACACACTTCGTTGCTGCGAAAGTTGAGTTACAAGAACCAAACGAGATAAGATTACGAATGAAAACAGAGAGCGAGTATAGACCCCTTACTGATTCGATGGTTTTCTCGTTCTTCTTCAGGCTTGTACAAATTATGTACGCATATGGTTGTAATGGGCGCGCTGATCCTATGACTATGATTTGAATGAATTAAGGAGGTAGCTTGTGATAATAAATAAACATTGGGGAAAGTATTTAATTCTACTTGCTGTTATATTGCCAATCTCAATCGTTGTTATTTTTACGCTCCCGTATGATAAACGCTATATTTCAGTAGCTATATTTCCATTACTATTCTGGATAATTTACTATTTATGGATAGCAATAGAGAGAAGAAAAGATAGATAGAACAACTATCTTAGATAGCGAGGAGAACCAGTTTAAATATTGGGAGGTGTCGAGGGACAAGAACTTGTACCGATTCCCGGAATGGACAAGAACATAGTCCGAATGCCGACTTAGATAACCAAGGAATTCTAATGTTTAGAGGGATACCCGGTGCTTTACATCAGTTTTCTGTTAACTTAGCAGTATAGATAAGGCTAACGGGATAAGATAGATAAATAAAATCAAGAAGGCAGCTGACGAACGGAATCGGCTGCTTTTATTCAACTTACGGGCGGGCAGTTTAGCGCGTTCCTATAGAAATTAAATCAAGAACAATGGACATGCACTCTGAAAATTCAGTCTTTAGTATGAGGTGAACGATGAGGAAGTCCGTATAATTAGGAATTGAAAGGAGAGTCATATCTTACTCGAAATGGGAATATTTTCGGACAAATTGGAGGTTGAAAAGATTGGAGAGGCACGAAAAAAACATGAATGTACCAAGCATGTTTCGCAATCGGTTCCTGCAGACGATTTTATTATCAAGCGTGCTCCTGCAGGTTGGCATTTGGGTACGTAATTTCGCTATTCTCCTGTACGTTGCGGATAGAACAAACAATGATCCATACGCCATTTCGCTAATCAGCGTAGCCGAATTCGCACCAATTTTTGTTTTTTCGTTCATCGGAGGTACATTTGCCGACCGCTGGCGGCCGAAGCGAACGATGATCTGGTGCGATTTATTATCTGCAGTATCGGTATTTGTAGTACTTCTGACCATACATTACGGTTCTTGGCACTCCGTTTACCTTGTCGCATTCATCTCGGCTATTCTTTCGCAGTTCTCTCAACCTTCAAGTATGCGTTTGTTTAAATATCATGTGCCCGAAGAACAGCTTCAGCAAGGGATGGCTCTATTCCAATCGCTGATGGCCATCTTCATGGTGCTTGGTCCGATGCTCGGAACCTTCGTTTACAGCACGTTTGGGCTTGAAATATCGATCGCTGTCATGGGCTTGGTTTTTCTGCTCTCTGCACTCGTTCTTATTCGTCTGCCAGAAGATCATATGCAAGCTCAAACCGTTGCTGTAAAAGGGCAGTTTCGTAAAGAATTCATTGAAGGCTTCCGCTATGTTTGGCAAAGCCTAGTACTGCGGATGCTCGGACTGGCGTTTATTCTCGCGGGACTGGCTGTTGGCGTAGCCCAAGCGCTCAACCTGTTTATCGTAACGGAACGGCTGGGCAGAAGCGAGGAGTTCTTGCAATATCTGCTAATGGTGAATGGTGCAGCTATGCTGATTGGTGGCGGAATCGTAGCCGTCTTCGCCAAGCGGGTTCCGCCGCAGGTTCTTCTTGCGATAGGTATGATCGCAGGCGGAGTCTGCACAGCCATTGTAGGGTATTCGACAAGCGTTCCGCTCACCCTGACCGTTCAATTTCTGAATGGACTTGTTTTCCCTTGCATTCATATTGGGATCAGCACAATGATTCTGAAATGGTCAGAGGCTTCGATTGTCGGCCGGGTGAATGGGGTTCTGAATCCGATGTTCGTTGGCATGATGGTCGTTTCCATGTCTTTCGCTGGCGCGTTAAAGGGCGCCTTTTCGCTCAGTACGATCTATGGTGGCGCAGGATTATTATTTCTTCTTGGCGCACTGGTCATGGTTCCGATCATGAACCAAAAAGCGCCGAATAACTCACATATTGCACAAGAGACATAAGTTGGCGATATCTATAAGGTTTTAACGAAGAAGAATCGGCCATGAAAAAGTGGTCGGTTTTTCCTCAATGTATACCAGATCGGATACTTCAACAGCAGTCCAGGTACCGAATACCATGAAGACGAGGCATACCTGCCGTTTGCCAAAACGCCGACCGCCATTACGATTAAACCATATACAATGACAGTGAATAAGGATTGGACCGTGATTTTAGACAGCAAGGGCCAACCAGTCAAAAACTATCATAAAGATCTTGAAATAACGATCCCGGTCGTTCAATAACAAGCTGTGCCCGTTAACGCAATGGGGTTGAATAGAAAAGAAGCGATTCTCCCCAAGTAAACGGTACCCTATAGAGTAGACATATGCAAAATGTCTCTCTATGGGGTATTTTTATATATACTGTGAAAGAGACAGGGATGTGGAGACAAATTATAACCAAGAACAAGGTTGATACTGGATCTATGATGTTACATTTGCCAAAGATATTGTAGAATTAGGTGCAGCTTTACGTGATAAGAGGTTGGAAGAACCCTATTACCCCGAAAATAATTTTTCACCAAGTGATGCGTCTGTAAGCCTGAACAGATTGTGGTCAGGCTAGCGTCTTTAGGCGGAATTTGGCAACAGGGGGTTATACCATGATGGGGGAAGGCGATGCTGATATCACCACATAAATAATTTCACTTTTATTGTTAACCATACAGGTGAAGAGGATCGCATGCCGAAAGACCAATTTTCCATACTTTCTTGAAGGGGGATATCTGTTTTGGATGAGCAGTTTCTTGATTTATTGGCCGAGAAATATGATACGGAAGAAAAAGTCATAACAGAGATCATCAACCTTGAAGCGATCTCCAATCTTCCCAAGGGAACTGAGCATTATGTCAGCGATTTGCATGGGGAGTTTCATGCTTTTCAGCATGTACTCAGAAACGGTTCGGGTAATGTAAAGGAGAAAATCAAGGATTTATTCCGTGAGGTTTGGACAGATGATGAAATCAATGATTTTGCGGCTTTAGTTTATTATCCGGAAGAAAAAATACAGTTGGTTAAAGCAGACCTGTGTAATAAACAAGCCTTGAACCAGTGGCATAGACAAACGATTGAACAAATGCTTAAGCTCGTTTCTTATGCCTCTTCCAAATATACGCGCTCGAAATTGCGTAAAGCTCTGCCGGAGCAGTTTATCTATGTTGTAGAAGAGCTTCTATACAAAACGGATTTGACCAACAATAAGGATCCTTATTATGAGGAAATATACCGGCAAATTATCTCCTTGGGCCAGGCGGACAAGCTCATTATCGGTCTAGCTTATACGACCCAGCGCCTAGTGGTTGACCATCTTCATGTGGTTGGAGATATCTATGACCGGGGGCCGGACCCCGATAAAATTATGGACACGCTAATCAACTATCATTCTGTAGACATTCAGTGGGGGAACCATGATGTCCTGTGGATCGGCGCCTATGCGGGTTCCCTGGTCTGCCTTGCGAATATTATCCGGATCGGCGCCAGATATGACAATCTGGACATCATCGAAGACGTATACGGAATCAATCTTCGCCCACTGCTAAACTTGGCGGAGAAATACTATGATGACAATCCGGCCTTCAGACCCAAGCTGCAGTCAGACCATAACGGTTCGGAGCAGGAAATCCTGCAGATTACTAAAATTCATCAAGCTATTGCCATGATCCAGTTTAAGCTTGAAATCCCGATTATCAAGAGACGCCCATACTTTAATATGTCTGAAAGACTTCTGCTGGAGCAGATTGATTACGACAAAAATGAAATCAAAATCGGCGGAAAAACGTACCCGCTGGAAAACACCTGTTTCAGAGCCGTGAATCCGCAGCAGCCTGAACAATTGCTGGAGGAAGAACAGGAGGTGATGGAAAAGCTGCTGTTTTCCGTGCAGCATTCCGAAAAGCTGGCCAAACATATGAATTTTCTTATGAAAAAGGGCAGCCTTTATTTAAAATACAACGGGAATTTGTTAATCCACGGCTGTATTCCTTTGGATGAAGAAGGAAACATGGAAGAAATGCAGATTGAAGACAAGACGTATTCGGGCCGTCAGCTGCTCGATGTTTTTGAATATTACTTACGTTACTCCTTTGCGCATCCGGAAGAGACAGATGATCTAGCGACGGATATGGTATGGTATATCTGGACAGGGGAATGTTCCTCGCTCTTTGGAAAGAGAGAAATGACCACTTTTGAACGGTACTTTATCCAGGATAAAGAAACCCATAAGGAGAGAAAGAACCCTTACTACTATTTACGTGAAAATGAGGAGATCTGCCGGAAAATCCTGCAAGAGTTTGATTTGAATCCGGATCATGGACATGTCATTAACGGTCACACGCCAGTTAAAGAAACTCGTGGAGAGAACCCCATTAAAGCCAACGGGAAAATGATTGTCATTGACGGCGGTTTTTCCAAGGCCTATCAATCTACAACGGGTATCGCCGGATATACTTTGTTGTTTAATTCCTTTGGCATGCAGCTCGTCGCCCATCAGAAATTTAATTCAAAAGAAGATGTGTTATGCAACGGAACGGACGTAATGTCTGTAAAAAGACTGGTGGATAAAGAACTGGAACGGAAGCTGGTGAGGGAAACCAATGTAGGGGAGAAGCTGCTGCAGAAAATTTCAAATTTGAAGGACCTCCTGGAATATCGCTACATGAAATAAAAAAATACTGAAAGTACTAAAAGCCCCCCACCCCAGGGAGGCTTTTAAGTTCTACTTAAAAAAATGTCTGCAAATACGATTATTGTTCTGGAAGGCCTCTTCCATTTCGGTCGAGAACCGGCAGCCTTCAGATCAATTTTTCCGCTATGGGAAGGTTGAGTTATTCATAATATCCTTCAGTAGATTTTCTCAGGCTTCCAAATTGATCCGCATCATGCCCGAACCACACTTGGGAATTCGTTCGGGCAGCCAAAGTGCGAATTCTCTCCACTGTGTTTCGGTACCCGATCAAATCATAGATTATACCAGGTGGCTTGACCGGAGGACCAAAACTTTCCGCAGTATAGATGGCATCGGAAGCTAGAATGATTCCGCCGGTTTCTGGCATTTCGATCTGGAGACCTAACATTCCCCAGGCATGACCGCTTCCGAAATTTAAGATTTTGATACCATCCACCAGATCCAGATTGTCTTCTCCCGGTTTGATCGTTTTCCACTGCAGCTGGTTTTTGATCCATGCATCAATATCAGCCCACACATAGGCTCCTTCTTTTTCATTGCAGGCGTAGGTCTGCAGTGCTCCGTTAAATTCATCTTCATGAACGATAATCGTCGCATTCGTGAACAATTCGAGGCATCCTGCATGGTCCAGATGCAAGTGGGAGGCAACGACATACTTGATTTCCTCGGGTCTAACCTTAAGCTGCTCCAGCCGGTTATGCAGGTAACATTCCTCACTTGCTACCCATGGAGACGACAGTTGGGTCGACTGTGCCCAGCGCCCTTGAGCGCCCATCGAGTTTGGGTTGCACGCGGTATCAAACAAAATTTTCCCCTCAGGATGATCAATCAATACCGTATAAATTGGAAATTCAACAAATTGTGTCTGGGCATTCGGATTATTAATGGTTGCTGGATTATGCATGGAGATGATCCAATTTTTATCCATGCTCATTCGACCGTTATCCAATACATATAGCTTGGGACGCGTTTTAATAATATTTGTCATGTTATTTACCTACCTTCGAAGTAATCCAGTACAAGGCAACCCCTTCCAAGAGCAAAGCTTCTTAGACACCCGAGTTCACCCTTAAGGACTGTGTTTGCTATAGCAAATCTAGCTCAAGCTGCTCCGTGCTGGTATAGACATACAGTAATGCAAAAAATAAAATGATATAAGTAGGCACTTTAAAGTGTCCTGGGAACTTCATAGTGCATAGGAGGGGAACATTTTGGCACATTCATCAAAAACAACTAAACAATCTGATATTTCGTTATCCAATTGCGGCTATAGCAAAGTTCTTGACATTATCTCTGACAAGTGGACTGCACTTGTTATGTATGCCATGGAGAACGGTAAAATCAGATATGGAGAAATGCTGCGGAGGGTTGAGGGAATATCTAAAAAAATGCTTACCCAAACGGTGCGCAAGCTGGAGCGTGATGGTTTGGTTCAACGACATATTACTCCTACAGTACCTTTAATTGTCGAGTATTCACTAACCATATTAGGGGAAACCTTGCTTCAGCCGATGAAAGAGCTAAGGCAGTGGGGAAGAGAACATTACACTCAAGTTGTAGAGGCGCGAGTTCAGTATGACTCTGCTAATACTAAGGGTTCACATGAAGCCGACAGCATAAATGGATGAACTAATACTTTATTTTATTTGAACACAAGGAAAAAATCCTTTTACAATCATTGTCAGTACGTTATAATACAATCACCAGATGGATTACCCGACAAAAGAAGTTAAATATTGTAATTAATTAGTGATGTCCACCATGTAAATTTAGGTTGGATTATCTCCTTTTCACAGTCATGTAGTCACCCTCGGCTCGTCATAGTCTTGAGCCGCTTATTACATAATTGATATCGGAGGTATGGTTATGGTCAAGAAGAAAATTTCCACAGCCCTCAGCGCAGCTTTAATCGTTTCTATGCTGGCTACTGGCGTGATAGTCGCTATCCAAGGTAAAACAACGTTAGAGGTAGCGAAGACAGCAGGGGATAAAAAGGTTGAAGTTATTAAATGAAGAAGCTAGGTGCGACTCTAGTAGTCCCAATTAGGGGGATTCGAAGCACCTGATGCGAAAGGCACAGAAGATGATAAAGGCAACTGTCACGGGACAAGAGCATATTCCAATTGAAGTCGCTAATTTAGCGGCTTTTTTTTGTTTTATCGGTACAAGTTCGTGTTTCAAGCCAAGGACAAGAACAAGAACAAGAACATATTCCCATTACCGATTAGGCGTATATCTAATCGGTATTTTGTCGTATTTTCATTATGCTAACGGGTAGGATAATTCCAATTGTGGTGCTATAATTTCATTCAGTTAACGGCGATTTTGTAGGGGGAACAGAAATGTTTGCGGTAGTCGCGCACTTTGATCAGAAAACTACACAACTACTTAAATTATGAATGAAAGAAGGTATAGAAGATGCTACGAGAAATTAAAGAGCAATTCACTGAAGAGATTCTTACTGAAGCAATAAAGCGATATGACATTAATAATGACACCGTTCGTTTATTGGGCGGTTATGAAAGCTTTGTTTATGAATACCAGAAAAACAATGCGTTTTTCATATTAAAAATCTCACATACAATTAGAAGATCAAGAAATAATATACGGGGTGAAATTGAATTTTTAAATTTTTTGTCGAATAAGGGACTGGCAGTTTCAAATGCTGTTCCATCGACCAGGGGTAATATGGTTGAAGAAATTGCTGCAGAAAATGGGTCGTTCCTAGCCATTTCATACGAAATGTCTCTTGGAAAAGAAGTGTCAGATGCAGATTGGAATGAATCGCTTTACGAAAAATGGGGCGAATTTCTGGGGAAAATCCATCATGCGACTAAAGGTTATGAATGGAGTAATCCGGCGTTTAAACGACAAGCCTGGGACCAGGAAGTTCAATTAAAGGCGGAGAAATACCTGCAACCTGATGATGTAATGATTTCAATTCTAAAAGAAAGATTAACAAAACTTACTTCTCTGCCCAAGTCCAAAGATACATACGGTTTGACTCATACTGATTTTCATCAAAGTAATTTTTATCTGCATAACGGAGACATTTATTTGTTCGATTTTGATGATTGCGGTTATACGTATTTCGTAAACGATATTGGGATTACATTGTATTATGCACTTTCTTATCCGTTTAAGGAATTTGAAAATAAAACGGAATATTATAAATTGTTTTTCCGCCATTTTATGAAAGGATATCTGAAGGGAAATACAATCCAAGAAGAAGAAATAGTATATTTACAAGATTCTATTAAACTTCGTCATGCATTGCTGTATGTTTATTTTCATCAAGTAAACGATGTGTCAAATTTGAATGAAGAATCAATGAACTGGTTAAAAGAGCTTCAACGAGTAGCCGCTTCTGATGAACCTATGCTGCCGATTGATTTTGTTCAAGAATTTAAAAGCATTTATAATAGTATTCATTAACCTGGGAGCATCGCATTTTACAAACGTGCTCCCGGCTGTAATACTGGAAAAGGGTACAGTTGGGCTTAACTCTGCAGAAATAAATGAAGGATTTCTTCATTTAAAATTGCCTGATATGAGATTCGGTAAATGCAGCAATTAAGACTTTTCAAGAACTGACGGGTTATAATGATAAGCATTTAGTCATTGGTGATATGCTTGAACTTGGTGATCATAAAGAAGAGTTCCACAGAGTAATTGGTAAAAACCTTGACCCGGATAAAATAAACTTTATTTATACATTGATTGATTCAATATCCGATACTTAATGAAGTGATCACTAAACTTACGGAACAATTTAGTTCAACAAATAAAGGAAGGAGCAGCTCGCCGGCGGCGACTGCTCCGTTTTTTATTACGCTAATAAGCTTTTGCTGATCTGTAGTGCTCTTCTTCGTCGAACGCTGCCTACCACATTGGCCTAAAGAGCCATTCCAGAGAACAACTTACCATCGATTGTCGTGGTTTGCCCTCCAAAGCCCTATCGTTGAGCAGATGGTTCCTCGTAGCTTTGCAAGCCAGCGTCACGCAAAGTTCTTCCGACATAGCCCAACTCTCGACGTGCAGCGGCATCGTTGACGGTGAACTCACGCCCAATCATGCGTATCATCGAACGTGAGATCGGCGGATCGCCGTTTTTCCGCGTTACGGCCCAGGTAGTGTCGAACAGACGGCCAATGGCAGAGGCGAGCCAGTAGGGCATCGAACGCAGCTTATCGATGGACAGGCCCTGCAAGTTCGCAAGCGAGACGACGAACTCACGGAAAGTCTGCCCTTCCTGGTCTTTGATGAAGAAGGCATGGCCGCCTTCTCCGCGTTCAAGAGCGCATTGTATGGCTTCAACAACATTGTCCACATGGCAAGTTGAAAAAGCGTAATCACCGCGGTCGATGAACGCGAACTGTCCAGATCTGACTGCTTCGGGAAGCGCTCGGCTAAACGGATCACCAGGCCCCCAGATTGCGGGTGGGCGAAGCGCGATCGTGCGAAAGCCGGGTTTGTTGGCTGTCAGAACCAATGAATCGGCCTGTGCCTTGCTCGCCAGGTAGGAGGAGAAGTGGTTCCGGAAAGTCGGCGCGCTTTCATCAGCGTCGTGGATGAGCGTTCCGCCGTTATCCATGTGGATCCCCGCCGCACTGATGTAGATGAATGTCTTCGCACAGGCGGACTCGGATGCCTTCAGCAAGGCTGCAGTGCCATCGACGTTGGTACGGAAGAAGGGTTCGCGAGGCCCTGAAAAGCGGAAAAGGGCGGCCGCATGCACAACCGCATCGATCATCGGTAACACGATTGGCGTGCTGCTTTCGAGATCGGCATCGACCGGTATCGCACCCATGGCCTTGAGTTTGGCGTGAGACGATATAGAGCGTGTGAGGGCGAAAATCTGGTGACCATCCTCCACGAGCTTCGGGATCAGGCGGCCGCCGAGCAGGCCGGTGCCTCCCGTCACGAGAATTTTCATTGTGATCATCCTTTCGGTTCGGAATTCAGGATAGACCGCATGGCGCAACCGCGGATTTGCTCAAGAACCGCAGAAGTGGGTGGCTCTCCACCTTGCGTAGCCGAGCTGTGACGTGAAGCAGGGATGCAGCATTCGCAGACGCCTACATGAGCACAACCACCTCGACCGTAGGTGCGAGCCATCCCTCGGCTGCGATGCGTTGTATCAGGAGCGTAAAGGCCAGCTCGGCAGCGGGAAATTCAGCGCCGTAGAGAACGCGGCTCATCATCGCTACGTAGGGCCGTGGACGAGCTGCCGCGAAGCGCACGTAATCGTCCCAGCCTTCGCACAGCGCTATCACCGGATCGGCGCATTGGGCCGCAGTCCTTTTGCTTTCGAGCAACTGCGCGAAGGCTTCCACAATGGCGGCGCTCAGAAGCCCGTTGGCCCTTCCGAAGTGATGGTACACCTTCAACCGACGCGACTCCCGTCAAAACCAGAATAATGCCGAACAATCGATCATCATATTGTGGAGTGCATCCTTCATAGAATTTTCCTTCTATCCATCATTTATTGTTTATCTAGCAATCTTAGCGAAGTGCTCCAGAGTTCGAACCAATTGGGCTGTATAAGACATTTCGTTATCGTACCAAGCTGCGGTTTTCACCAATTGCTGGTCACCGACTGTCAGAACTTTCGTCTGCGTGGCGTCGAAGAGCGAACCGAATGTGATGCCTTTGATATCGGAAGAAACGATTTCGTCTTCCGTGTAGCCGAAAGTTTCTGGATCGGAAGCTTCTTTCATAGCAGCGTTAACTTGTTCAACCGTTACCTTGGTATTCAAAACGGCAACGAGTTCAGTCACGGAACCTGTTGGTACAGGTACACGTTGAGATGCCCCATCCAGTTTGCCCTTAAGTTCCGGAAGAACTAGGCCAATGGCTTTTGCGGCACCGGTGGAGTAGGGAACGATGTTCTCCGCTGAGGCGCGCGCAGCTCGGAAATTGCCTTTTGGATCCGGAGCGTCAAGTGTGTTTTGGTTACCCGTGTAAGCGTGAACGGTCGTCATCAGCCCGGATTGGATACCAAACTTGTCGTGCAGAGCTTTAGCCATAGGGGCCAGGCAGTTGGTTGTGCAGGAAGCACCGGAAATGACAGTTTCCGTACCGTCCAGTGTGTCATGGTTCACGTTGTATACGATCGTTTTCATGTCGCCTGTAGCAGGGGCGGAAATGACAACTTTCCTCGCTCCGCCTTTCAGGTGAAGCTCGGCCTGTTCTTTCGTGGTGAAGAAGCCTGTACATTCGAGAACAATATCAACGCCAAGCTCTCCCCAAGGAAGCTCTTCAGGATTCCGCTTAGCCAAAACCTTAACCTCTTTGCCGTTTACTTTGAAGGTTCCGTCATGGACTTCAATGTCACCGTGAAAAGTGCCTTGGGTCGTATCATATTTGAGCAGATGAGCTAACATTTTAGCGTTCGTAAGGTCGTTAATCGCTACAACCTCGACGCCTTCCACATCTTGAATTCGGCGAAAAGCTAGTCGTCCGATTCGTCCAAAACCGTTTATACCTACTTTTACAGTCATTGAAAAATCCCCCTATAAGTTTTATTTATTCCAACAAGCGAATGCCTGTAATAAAATAAAAATGGCCCAGCGCTATTTCATTCTAGAATGGCTTATTGTATAATCTAAAAAGAGACCGATCGGTTTCTTTTATATTAGCATGATATTAATGAATTACAAGGCCGAATTGAATAATTCGTTTAAAATAAATGAAATGAAAATAAGGTTCATACGGAGGAGCTCATGAAAAAAGGGGACAGAACACGGGAACATATCATTATGAAATCGGCTGAAATTTTTAACCAGAGAGGATATGCCGGTACATCGCTGAACGAAATTATTGCCGACACAGGAATTAAGAAGGGGGGCATCTATCGACATTTTGCCAGTAAAGACGAGATAGCGCTTGAAGCCTACAATTATGCTGCCGGTATGGTCATCAGAAAATTTTCTGAGGCGGTGGATCAAGAGCAGTCTGCGTCAGGAAAGTTGGTTGCTTTTTTTCGTGTCTATGAGAATGTCGTTAACGATCCACCATTTATTGGCGGATGTCCCATGCAGAATACAGCTGTAGAAAGTGACGATACTCATTTAGAGCTTTGTGGTCAAGCAAGGCAAGGGATGCATACCTTCTTGGATATGATGAAAAGTATTATTCGCGACGGCATTCAAGCTGAGGAGTTTAGGGAGGATCTGGATGTAGATGCGCTAGCATCATTTGCATTTTCCTTGTTGGAGGGAGGAATTTTACTCAGCAAGTTGGATGGGGATAACAAGCACATGCTAATGAATATAAAAATCTTCTCGTCCTATTTGCAGCAATGCTGCTTAAAGACCAGTTAATCTGGTGTACTGGCACATCGGAATGGAGCTGTGCATCATCGATGACAACTACATCCTTAATCATAAATTGAATGAGCTGATTGAATGTTGGAAGGAAGGGCGGTACAGATAGCCAGTTGTGCATCCGGAAACAAAAAGAGAACTTGAGCTTCTAACAAATCCTAAGGGAGAGAAAAACCATTGAGCTAACGGGAAACGTTAGCTCAATAAAACAGCGGCAGTCTAGGACTTTATTTATCGTCCACGGCTACCGCTGTTTTTATAGTTGTGGCTAGTCTAATACATATCACAATATCTGACGATTTAATAATTCGAAAACCGCCTTATACCAATTCCGAAATGCTGTCTGAAAAAAATTCCTAATATTTACATTAATCACCATTGAAAACCTGAACCGTTACGTTGAGAGCAGAGAACAACTGATGGTCCATCTGGGGATTCGAGCCATAATGATTTATTGGACAGGGGCAAGTAACAGCATATTTTCAAACAAGTTGATAATAATCTGTTACTTATTTTCACGTTTGATCCCTTGAGGAATTTTGTGAAACAATTTAAATGGGGTTGTGGAAATGAATGAGGATAATTTAAATCAAATGATTCAAATCTCTTTTTTGTTTAGTTTAATAGAAGGACCGTTTAAAAACGTACATATGAAGCACCTGTCTTCACACTTTGGGGAGGATCGGTGCTTTGTTCATTTATATAAAAATTTATGTTTATCCATTGTAACCATCCTCTTTCAAATAGGATGTAATATCAGTTATTGACTGCATGGTCAATAACTGATATATTACTCCCATGAGTAGACCAAGAGAATTTGATGTCGATCGTGTATTATACCAGTCTATGGAAGTGTTCTGGAATCAAGGCTTCAAAGCAACTTCTTATGAGGACCTTACGCGTACTACAGGAGTCAAAAAGCAAAGTTTGTACTGTGTTTTTAAAGACAAGCGATCGTTGTTCCTGAAGGCGCTGGCTCTTTACCGTGAACAGGTTATAGCGAAACTGAAGGAGATTGAAGCCCTGGATTCGTCTCCAGTTGATAAACTGGATGCCTTACGATATTCCCTTTTAGACGATGAAACTGGCTGCCAAGGGTGTCTAATTGTGAATGCATCACTCGAATTCGGAACAGATGACGAGCAGGTCACACGCGAAGCTGAGCTCATGGTAGAAGAGGTTCAACTGGTATTAGAGAAGATTATAAGTAGTGGCCAGAAACAACAGTTAATTTCCAACCGATATACGAGTATAGAGCTTGCATCTTATCTAAATAACACCATTCTTGGTGTGAGAGTTATGGAGAAATCAGGTTCATCCCGTGAACAGATCGAGACGGTTCTGCGTACTTCATTTGGCATGATCATGTCTTGATCTTTTTTTTGTGAAATTCTTGACTACGAAGTCAAAAACAATTGAAGGTGGATTAATACACCACGAAACCTTTAAGGAGGTGGGGCTTTTCGATAAAAATCGTGTATTG
The DNA here is from genome assembly GCF_030487755.1 of Paenibacillus sp. 11B. Taxonomy (NCBI): domain Bacteria; kingdom Bacillati; phylum Bacillota; class Bacilli; order Caryophanales; family Paenibacillaceae; genus Paenibacillus; species Paenibacillus sp. 11B. The sequence continues at coordinate 18,454 of NZ_JAUKNS010000002.1, forward strand.
ATTCATTTGGAAGTAACGTCTAGCTGTTAACCAGGCTAGTTGCTGTTTAACATCTTAGGTCAACTTATATAAAACAAAATATGTGGAGGTTATTATGAATTACTCTCAATCCGTAGAAGCATTGTTCCAACCTATAGAGTTAGGTCACTTGAAGTTATCCAATCGGATCGTAATGGCGCCGATGACGCGTCAATTTTCTCCGGACGGTATCCCGGGTTCGAATGTTGCTGGCTATTACCGCCGCAGAGCAGAGAACGCAGTGGGGCTTATTGTGACGGAAGGGACGATAATTAATCACCCGGATGCATCCAATCAAGCCAATGTGCCGCACTTTTATGGGGAAGCTGCAATGAATGGCTGGGCACATGTTGTATCTGAAGTACATGAAGCTGGCGGACGAATTATTCCACAGATCTGGCATATGGGAGCCAAAGGTCATGTTAATGATTATTCAGAAGCTGAGATTGCTACAATCGTTCAGGAATTCGCACAAGCAGCCTCAGAAGCGAAACGCGTTGGGTTCGATGGTGTTGAAATCCATGGAGCACACGGCTATCTGATCGACCAATTCCTGTATGAGAAAACCAACTCTCGTACGGATCGTTACGGTGGAGATATGATGGCTCGCACACGCTTTGCAGTTGAAGTGATTGAGGCTTGCCGTGAAGTAGTGGGACCGGAATTCCCGATTGTACTGCGTTTATCTCAGTGGAAGTCAGATGATTATCAGGCTAAATTGGCTGAAACACCGGAATTACTGGAGCAGCTTCTCGCACCGTTGGTTCAAGCTGGAGTCGATATCTTCCACTGCTCCACACGCCGTTTCTGGGAGCCGGAATTCGAAGGGTCTGATCTGAATTTTGCTGGATGGACCAAAAAACTGACTGGCAAACCGACAATCACCGTTGGATCGATTGGTCTTGATGGTGACTTTACAAGTCTGTTCACAGAAGGTAAAGGCGCAAGTAACGTCGGTATCGATGGATTGGTACAACGACTTCAGAATGATGAGTTTGATCTGGTTGCTGTAGGACGTGCTCTTCTGGTCGACCCTGAATGGGCTAAGAAAATTCAAGAAGGACGTACCAATGATCTGGTTCCATTTACAAGAGAGGCGGTGACCGTACTTACTTAATTGCAGTAATACTCATTAAGAATACTCATCTTATAAAGAAAAGCAGTGACAGACCAACGGAGCGGCTGGACTGACCCCATAACGTGAGACAAATAAAACACCTTCAAGAGAATGAAACCTTGTTGTAAGACAGGGAGTTCATCTTGGAGGTGTTTTTGTAATGGCAACCAGAGTGAGTTATACCGTGGAATTAAAGATGAAAGCCATAGAAATGAGATTGTAATGTCGGGGGACAAGAGCATAGTTCGATTACCGATTAGGCATATCTCTAATTATCTCCTAAAAAAGAAAATAATCTCTCCAAAAAGGGGTCGTAGTTCTAGTTCACGAATATAATATATGTCCCAAAGTTCCCCTGAACCGGTTTTGAGCTATCGGGGTATTTGTACGGGCAGGAAATAGTCGAGAACTAGTAATTACGAATATTTGGAAATGCGTTACATTTATAATTTTGGGAGGGAGGGTTTCAACTGATGGGAAAATCCACAATCTGCTCCATGCAAAGTCTGTTCTATAAACAACGGCGGTTGTTTGAATGGAGCAAGAACGAAATATAACCGCTGAATCATCTCTGGCATGATGTTTACTGTTTATAGAATGACTTTGCTCCCTTAAATTTTCAAAAAAATTTTAAGGAGCAGAGCTATCATGAAATATGTAAATGCAGACAGCATCTTTCCGGAAGAGTTGCTAAAAGAAATCCAAAAGTACATTCACGGTCGCATGGTTTATGTCCCGACTCCTGAAAAATTGCACAAAAAATGGGGAGAAAAATCGGGGAGTAGAGAACAACTAAGTCTAAGAAACGAAACGATCCGTCAAACATATTTCAATGGAAAGTCGATCGATGAACTCTCGAATGAATTCGGTCTTTCCTACGAAAGCATTAAGAAAATCATTTACTCTAGAAAATAGATTCACTTGTAAGTCACATCGAGCTTTCTGATGTGGCTTTTCGTGTGTGGAATTTGATTCTGAATCAAATTCAGTATATTTTCAATCAGCATCTTTTGTTACCATAAAGGTAAAGGGAAGAGGTTATAACATGGATAAAAAGATTAAACTACTATACACACAAGATATATTGAGACAGTCCGCGCAATGTTTTGGAATACGTGAAGACTCAATTTTCGAATTAAATGGGTTTCAAAATTTCGTTTATTCCGGGGTAGTCGGAGATCGAGAAGTTATTTTAAGAATTACCCATGTCACACATCGGGATGAATTATTAACAAGAGCAGAACTAGATTTTATCATGTTCCTGGCTGATCGCGGAATGAAAGTAGCGAGGCCCATTCAGTCTATATCAGGGGATCATATTCATATCATTGACGAGTCCTTTGTTGTGACAGCTTTTGAGAAAGCACCCGGCAGAAATGCAGTAATAGCCGAGGAGAGCAATACGTTTTATGAGAATATCGGTCAAATGGTCGGGAAAATACATAAGTTTTCACTTAATTATTCGCCCCAACATTCACGCTATGAATGGAATGATAATGCCCTATTAGCCTCATTTAAGAAGTATTGTCCGTTAGAATTACACGATAACTTTGATCGTTTAATTACTGAAGTTAGCGCTCTACCCAAGGAAAAAGATACGTACGGTCTTATTCATGGGGATATCAGCCCTGGTAATTATCTTAATGATGGGGACAAAGCCTTTATTATTGACTATGACGATGCGGAATATAGCTGGTTTGTTTCTGATATTGCTACACCATTACTTTATGAAATCCCTATTCCGTGGGTTGTATCTGGAGATGTAAGGATGGAGATTGCAAAGCGTTACTATTGCAACTTCTTAAACGGCTATTGTAAGGAAAATACTGTGAGTCAAGGTTGGTTAAACAAAATTCCATTATTTATTAATTTAAGGCAAGCTAGAGTTTTAGCCGCGTTCTATAGAAGCAGAGATTTTAACGCTCCTGATTGGAGCGAATGGGATGAGCAAGCCCGACGCTTCTACTATGAAAATTTGTTAAATAACACTCCTTATATTGATATGGACTTTTTGTGCTAAAGGGTACGATACTTTAACAAAGCCAGAAAAGGGAAGGGATTTGTTATGATAAAAATCTGGAGGCGAATGAGATGCTGGAATTAGAGTTTACTACTATAGAGGAGTGGGATGAAGCATTGTGGGCGTGGATGGAGCGAATCTATCATGAGGCTTTTCCAAGCGGCGCGAAGACAAAAGCAATTCTGCGCAGTATGCTTTGACCGAGGGATTGGTTATTTACACACGGGCGTGCATCAAGGAGAAGTGGTTGCGATGGCTGTTACTGGACTGGAGGGGAGGGCAGCGAACCGCATCGTGATCATCGATTACCTCGCGGTTGAACAGAAGCTGCGCGGGTCAGGCATCGGGACTTGGATGCTGGAGCAGCTCAGAGCCTGGGGGTTAAGTGAACACGGCATCAAAGGTATGATTATCGAGGCGGAGTCCGGGACAACGGAGGCTCATCAGGAACGCATTCAGTTCTGGCAGCGCAACGGGTTCATTCTAACCTCCTATGTTCATCAGTATAGAATGGTGCCAGAGCCGTATCAGGCCATGATGCTGCCACTGGATGGAAGCACACATGTGCCTGATGATGGTGAAGCACTGTTTCGTTATATCAATGCTTTTCATAAGGTTGCTTACCGGAAGAGTTAGACCGACATTTATTCTGTCAACGATGCCTGAAATATGAGAGAGCCGCTAACTGTGTAATAGGGTTAGCGGCTTTGTGGTCTGTACGGCTAGCTCTTTAATATGCGTTTATCAGCAAATTTCTCGGTTATGTCACTTGTTGCTGGTCTTCTTGATCAAGTCCACGCCATCGTATACCAGACTTTCCATACTTGCTGCCTTCTGCAGGATGTAATGATCAAAAAAGTTCTTCGTATAGTCAGTAACAAGATTTCGCATCTCCATAGCATCCCGTTCGCCTCTGATTTCCTCATTAACACTGGTAAACACGATGTCGCAGTAATCTAAATGCGCAACACGATCAACAGAGAAATAATAGGTTTCCATGCTATTGTTAGCGCCAATTATCGCATTCATATTATAGTTAGGTTCACAAAACAGTAGCAAGAACGGTTTCTTAAGGTCGCTGCCCTGAAGGCCGAACGCACCGCTATCGAGGCCTATCCCGCAGGCGAACCGGTCGTCGTCCCGGCAAACAATCGCCGTCGTAAGCCCTCCATAAGAATGTCCGACGATGCCCATGCCGATGTCAAGCAACAATCTGCCCTTAAAGATGGAATTCAGCTCTCCAGAGTCCAGTTTGTAAAGATAATCGGCTACATACCTTACATCTTCTGCCTGTAATTCACTATACTCTGTTAAGTTGGCAATTATCGGCAGTGTAAGCACGTTACGGCACATCTCAATGGCAGTTTCGTCGTCAGGCCGCATCTCCATCTTACCAGCCAACGCCAGCATCCCCGGATCTTCAGAAAGCGCTGTAATGACATCCGAAAAATCCTTTGATACATTAAACAGGCGCCCATCTTTACGCTTATACATCGTGCTATTCTGATGGCCGATGCTTACCACAACATACCCTATGCTTGCCAAGTCTGTACAGATCACGGTACCCCATTCTGGAGAACTTCCTCCGCCGCAAACATAGAATAACACCGGATAGCGCTTTTCCTTACGGGAGACAGCAAGTTCGTCGTAACACTGGGTCATGATATCTATAGAGAAAACATCCTTCAACGCAGTGGCAAGTGGCTGCTCATTCAACATTTCGTAGACTTCAGGAAACATGTACGATGATGTAGTCTTACCTTCGCTGCTGTCGGACGGATAGTACACAAACAACGTCAGTTCTCTTTTTGAGTGATCTGATGCTGTGTACTCAAAATCCATCTGGGTTCGACCGACAGTATAGCTGCCAATTGGTTCTGGAAATGCATCATACGTTTTCATTTTCTTGTTCCCCCTTAATTAATAAAAGTGGCGAATGTGAAATACATACATTGCGCGCGCTATGAGCGCTTTTTCAAAACAGTAAAACCATTACATTCTATCTTCAGTGAATCATATCTACTCATTGGCTTTCTTAAAATCTCTAACAATTTCAGAATATTTATGATCTTCAAGCAGCCCATGGCTCATAAAGTCAGTAAAGTACTTGCTAATCTTATTTTGCAGCGTAGAGTCCTTAATATTGAACTCCCTATAAAACATGACTAAATTAAACTGCATTGACTCAAACATAAATGAGATCAGGTCGTCGTCAATATCAGGTCGGAGGTATCCATCCACTCTCATTCGGCGCAAAATGTCCTTGATCAAGGGGAAAGACTCGCCCTTTAGCACATTCAGATATACTTTAAGTAAAACGTTCTCAGGAATGTATAAAAATGTTTCAGTGAGTTTGATTTCCAGCTCATTCAATGGCTCAATCACAGTGCCATTAACGTTACCAAATAAGCCAGTAAGGAAAAACCGGTAAAGGGAATCTTCATTACTGTTATTAAAATACGCAGCTCTTTTCTGGGTCACATTACGAACTAAGAGACAATAAAGGTCATCTTTGTCTTCAAAATACCGATAAAATGTTCCGGGGTGCATGGACAAACTATCCAAAACCATCTTCATAGTTATATCCTCGTAAAGATGATCAACAAAAAGATGCATAGCGTTATTAGATATTTCCTCGCGCCTTGCTTCGTCTAAACGAATGAAAGAATTTTTTGGCATAGATTACTCCTTAATGTGAAGTGTGAACCCATTCACACCATATCGATAATTCATTCACATGTCAAGTAGTATTGAATTATCATTATAAAAAATTAAAACCATTGCATAGAACATTATCCTTCCTAAGAAATAAGTTAAAAGAGTTAGTGAGGAGAGTTAAAAGAACCCTGCAGAAGTAATGAAGTGCACCCCTTAGAATGGACATTGGAAAAAGCCCTGGTTTATCAGATGAAATTCTAGGGGGTGCATTTTGTATGCCAGCAGTTAAAGGTCAGAAGTTTAGACAGTTTTCCTACGAGACCAAGATGGAGGTGATGCGTCTTCACTTGATGGAAGGTTGGACTTATCGCAGAATCATGGAGAAGTTCGGCATGACAGACAGGCATCGTCTCAAAGACTGGGTGAAGAAATACAAGGAATCCGGTGAGTTTGGACTCATCGATCATCGTGGAAGACGAGAGGAATATTCGAGGAAGCCGCAAAAGAGTATCTAATGCGAATTACATAATGATTTTAGAATAAATAATTTCAAGTTTTAAAGTTGATGAAACATATAAATGTTGTATCTATGATTATAATATTAACAATACTACACAATTCGTTTTCGTTACCTTGAGAACGGCTCAAACGCGAATCAGAAGTGCTTGCTTCCAATTGAACGGTTTTACTATGTAGGAAGCTGAATTCTGGCGAGGAGATATTCAACGAAAGTATGTGAAAATTTAATTTTATTAGGACTTTTGTTAATGGAAAAATCATTGACTTAAGCCCTGATGGGAGAGGGGAAAGATGTTTGGTGAACAGCAAGGAAACCAACGGTGCTTCGAACGAAAGTGTGACAGATCAGCAGCTTCAGGATCAGTTGACATATTATAAAGAACGAGCTCCAGAGTATGATGACTGGTGGTACCGTCGAGGCACATTTAATCAAGGAGACGAAGCCAACCAAATCTGGTTCGATGAGATCAGTACGATTAAGGATGCTTTTAAAGCTGAACATTTTCATGGTGACTTTCTTGAACTTGCGGCGGGGACTGGCACTTGGAGTAGTCTGTTCTTAAAAGAAGCCCTTATATTGACCATTGTAGACGGTTCCGAAGAAATGCTTTCGCATAATCCGGTAGTATCTGAACCCAATGTAAGAACGATCGTTGCAGATCTTTTCAGTTGGTCTCCGGATCAGTTATACGATTCAGTTGCTTTTACTTTTTGGATATCTCATTTACCCAGAGAGAGACTGGCGAGCTTCTTGACCATGGTATCACGCTGTTTGAAGCCCGGAGGGAAAATGTTCTTTATCGATGATCGAGAAGTAGCAGGAACCCGTGAGTCTCATGTTGTGGGGACATCTGGGCAAACGATGGTTCGGAAGCTTAATAATGGTGATCATGCTACGATAGTGAAGAATTTCTTTGGCGGTAAAGAGATTGAGAAAATTGCTGCTAGTGTGGGAATTGTATTGCATGTCCATTGCACCCCTAAGTACTTTCAGTATGGGATAGGGTCCAAAACAGTCTAAAGCAGCACAATATAGATAACACTAAATGTTCGCTGAAAATAAAGAATTAGACTGGAGTCGTTGATTTAACGCGGTTTTTGAATTAAAGAATCGTCAGCTTTTTTAATGATACAAATTTTTGAAGTTCAATTGGAACACGTTGGACAGCTTGCAAAGCAAGGAACGGATGTTTATTCAACTGAGCAAGAAAGTGAAGCTTTCGGCCTCCGAGACCAAATACAGCGATAAGGTTTACGCGTCCATCGATCGCACAAATGGTTCTACGAGTTGGGTGTACGATTATTCTGACATTCCCAACGACAAACCTTTTACCGCCTCGAAGTTTTATTCTGCTAATAATAGCTATAGTTATTTTTACAAAATGAAAGACGCAATCGCCTATGATCTCTCCGTTGTCGATCCGAAGGGGAAATTGAAATGGACAAAATATATAACCGATTCGTACACGCCATTGGTGCTCGACAGCGGTAACATTGTCATTCGTTCCTTCGTCCCCAACAAGACGTCTTCCCTTAGTTTCACCGAATACAACCAGGGCGGGAAACAGATACGAAAGCTAAACTTAACCAACAAATGGACTTCAGGGATAGTAGAGGTACTTCCAAACGGCTATGTGGTGCATGAATCGCCTGAGCAAGGCAGCATTAGTGTTTACCGGAGTCTGAGTACGCTGAAAACACCGCTGGTCACCTATACGGCTCCAAAATCGATGAAAGATCCCTATCTCGAGGTGAAGCCATCTGAAGGTGGATCCTTTATCGTTATTTCAAGGAGTAAGAAAGATAATCTGGTAATTGGTTACGATATGAAAGGCAAGAAGAAGTGGGTGCGTACTCTAAATGTGAATGATCAGATCGATATTACGGGCAACAACTACTTGGTTCGGAACGACAACGTGTATAGACTGTATAGCAAGGATAACCAGCTTCTCGGCAATCAGCAAATTGGCGAAATTGGCGATAAGAACTGGATTTACCATATGACGCCTTCAGGCGAGATTACCGTGGAGAAGCAGTATCAGTGGCAGGAGCATCCACCTATAATTGATGAGAACGTGTTTGAGGGAGATTGGGCCAGGGAAGACTTCTATGTGCTGGATCCTAGGAATTTGCAGATCAAATACCATCTTTCTAGTCTGTGGCTCGATCAAAAGGCCGGGCACATGTATATTTATGCCGGAAACGGTGAGCTTTATCTCACGAACGAGTTCTTCGATAATACCTTGACCAAATACATACTGAAATAGCGCTGAGCGAGGATTTCCATTTATCGCTCTTCCAAACACGCGTAATTCCTCTAATACATCGCCAAGTGACGTACAGCACTGGCGATGGCTTTTTATATAATCCGTTCACTTATAGTGGTTATTACTTGGATGAAGAAACGGATATGTTTTACCTATTCAACCGATATTACGACCCACAAGATGGTCGTTTTATTAGCCAAGATAATATTGAGCCAATCGATTCAAATTTGTACATTTATGCTGTCAATGATCCAATTAACAGTGTTGATCCTAATGGAGATTTTGCATGGGCACTTGGTGTGTATGCGATACCAGGTGTGGGTGGGCTAAGAACGATAGAATGAGAGGGAGCGAGGCGAAAAAAAGAGAAAAGAAACAAATAAATGATACATTTGGTTCAAGGTCTCAAAGGGAAAAAAGTACAAAAGAATTACACCGAGATAAAAGAGATCAAAGAAATGATAACAACAGAAGTTGGAATGATTTGGACATGTATCGATAATTAATTATTCATTTGATCTTTGTATTATTGACCTCAACAACTTATTTGTTGGGGTCAATATTATAAAAAGGAGATGCGATAAATGACTTTTTTTGAACAAGGGGAAGAGCTCTATGAAGAAGGTAATTATAATGAAGCATTAGTTTACTTTAAAAAGGCTCTCAATGAGAATATAGATATCCAAGATACAATGAATTACATGGGAAGATGTCTTACAGAGTTAAAAGAATATAATGCCGCAATTGAAGTTTACGACAGGGCAATTAGACTATTCCCTACATGGGAAAGATTATACTTTAATAAAGGTTATGTCTATTTACAATTAGGCAATACTGAAGATGCACTAATTTTTTGTAAACGTGCAGTAATGATAAACTCAAAATCTGAAGATGCTTTGTATTATCTTGCCCTTTGTTATCAAAAAAAGGAGGAATATAAGAAAGCAATAGAATATTATCAAAAATCATTAGCACTTAATACTAATCAAGAAGAGGCCCATATTAACCTAGGATTAATTTTCCATGAATTAGGAAATAATCAAGAAGCGCTCGACGAATTTCAGTGGGCTTTACAGATAGATCCGTCATCAACTAATGCAATGTATAACAAAGCATTAGTGTTAAAGCATATGGAAAAAAAAGAGGAAGCTATTATCGATTTTAAAAAGATCCTAATATCAGAACCTGAAGATTACGATGTAAGGTTACAAATCGCAAAAATTTATCTTGAAGAAAATCAATTTGAATTAACAGCATATTATTTAGATTCAATATTAAGTTTTGATTCAAATAATACTGTTGCGCTTTATTTCAAAGGTAAGTTGCTTGAGAGGCAAGGCAATTATGAGACCTCAATCAAACTATTAGAACATGCCTCTTCATTAGACCCGATTGATATAGATATTTTGTTACTATTAGCTCAACTTTATAGTTTGATCCATTTAAAAGAAAAAGAAAGAGCTTGTTACATCCGCATCTTAAAAACTGACCCTGAAAATATAATTGCAAAAAATAAATTGCGATAAAGTATTGAAACGATGGAAGAAACTGAACGAGTACAATGGCTAACAATCTCATCGAGGGAATAGTCATATTAACGAATCATAAAATTGTTGAACGAGTTTAAGAGACATTTATTTAGGCTGGAAAGCTTCAACTGCGAGATCGTGCAGCAGATAAGAAGAAGTTTAAAACGATTTATAATAAATAGCCAGCGCTTAAATGTTGGCTTTTTCTTCATATGTAAATATAGATAAACTGAATTCGAAATCATTTATTTCTAAGAATAGAGGCAATGTATGAGCAACCCGAATATAATAACTTTATGTTAATGTACAAAAATGTCGAGGGACAAGAACATATTCCCTAGCACACTGATATTTGGTTTTACCCCATGTTTCGTTCGATACGCAAAGCAAATAGCCCCCACGAATGGACGGGGCTAAGATTTGAACGTTCAATTTACACTCCATAGTTATACGATCCTGCACGTTCTACGATTATATTCCAGTCTTCTTCTTCAAAAAGGATGTTGTTCTCATCCTCGGGTTCGCCGATCTGTACTTCAAGGAAGACCAACCTGGTTTCAGCGAAAATAGAATAGACGCTCTCCGAGATCATCGCGAACTGAGTGCCCAGAGTCATCTGTGTGACCTGTCCGTTGATAAGCAATTGACCGCTGCCTGCAAGTACCGTCCACGCTCTACATCCTGCCCGGTGCCATTTCAACCCGATATGTTTGCCCGGAAGAACTGTTATGTTTAATGTGGTTACAGTTGTATTTTCATCATCTACCGAACTCTCAATGACACGATAACTGCCCCAGGTTGCTTCACCATACATCGGTTTTAATGGCAAGCTGCCCAATTGCGCTTTAATTTCATTTGAATTATTTTTGTTGGCAATGAGAATGCCGTCCGGACTTGCGGCAGCGATAATACCTGGCACGCCAATGACTTGGATGGGGTAGGGAAGCTCGTTAATAATATAGGAATCGGAGGAAGAGCCCGAGATTCCACCGTGTCCGAATACATGGGAATCTAACTGGGCACACAGCGTATCCCAGCTTCCGATATCCTGCCACACTCCCTTATAAGGCAGGACTACGGCCCGCTGCGCCTTTTCTGCAACATGCTTGTCAAAACTGCGTTCTGGCAACGCTTCATACAGGGACGACAATTGATCATAATGAACCGGAAGCCCCATTTTTTTAATATGGGATATCATAAACGCGACGGTGAATGCGTACACACCGCAGTTCCATAGTGCCCCACGTTGTAGCAGAGTTTCAGCAATGGTGGCTTCGGGTTTTTCTATAAATTGTGTTATGGGCGCATAAGCATTACGTTCTTCCCCACCCGGCAGGATGTATCCATACTGTTCTGAAGCATGTGTAGGCCTTGTCCCAATTAAAGCGATATCGGCTTGAGAATGTTTCAATATGTCCGGCAGTAATTGGAAGTTGCCGAAAAAATCTTCACCTGCGAACACATCAGCTGGCGCGATACAGATCACATCGTCATCTTTGGCCATTCGGAAGGATTGCAGATATAACGTCGCTAAGGCCGCCGCAGTAAAAGTGCCTCGTTTATAAGGTTCCCCGATGACTGGTATTTTGCCTTGAGTATGTCGAGCCGTAATATTAGCCTGATCCTGATGTGAAATAATGAGCGTTGAATCCGTTAGGCATGAACTGTCAAGCTGGCGGCATACTCTGCTGATCATGGATTCCCTACCTCCAGCGGGTGATGGAAGTATATCTATGAACAGCTTGGAGCGAAGCTCATTGGATAACGGCCAGAGCCTTTTGCCAGAGCCGCCGCACAGCAGTACGATATGCATGGGCTTCCTCCTTAAGCTCAGGGAGCTTTACTATAGATTTTCCGTTTATGAAAGGAAAGAGAACGGTATTTAAGAGCCAGATTACGGATTTGTTGCTCTTTTAACGAAGAAGCGTTAACATTCAGACTTTTATTCATGGAACTTCTAAGGACCATGCTGCCTGGGTTCTTCGTATACATAAAATTGGCATACGTTTCATACTCGGAGAAACCAAACTGCTTCTTCTTATTGATATTGGAGATGATCGCTTTGTACCATGGCAGCTTATGAACCGCTTCGATTTTCTGTTTTAAGGCAGCGAGTTTCGATTTGTCGAACAGCATATAATGGGTGACAAAAGAGCGGGGACGCGGAGCTTTCATGCCTAACAACTTGCGGTAGGTATTGAAATATTCCGGCTGGCTCCAGTCACGGCAGTAAAATACTGTTTTGCCTTCTACAAGAAATGAATGAGGTTTAATCAGTACGGTATCCGCATCCATGACTAGAAAGTATTTTGCCTTCACAATGGAATCTCCGTTCATTTTGAGCAGCTGCTGATATAACCAGCCTGACCGATTCCATCGGGAGGACTGGTAGTGTATCTCGTTTTTGGTTATAGGCAGGACGGATCGCTCATTAACAAAAATGCAGTTTTTACGGGAACAAAGTTTTCTGATTTTGGTGCTGACCGGAGAAACAATATATATGCTTCCAATGGGATGTTTTACATAACGGCGAATGTTATCGATGACGAGGGGAAGGGTAGCCAAATCTTTCTCGATCGCTGGTATAAGAACATCAATCTTAGGCGCATTATTCAACCGGATTCCACGCTGGACGGACATCTTCTCAACTCCTTGCACAAATCGTGATGACTTATTATATGGTATGTGTGCAAAAGTGTTTTGGTCAGGGCATGTGAAAATATACATTTTTTACGAATAGGGGCTTTTGTTGAGGGTTCCTTTATCGGTATTACATATAATGCATGCAGGATCTTGATCAAACAGCGAGCTTTGATGCGGTTGCTGAAGGGAGAGTTTACGACATGGGAGTTGATAAATTGCAGCCGTTAAGAAGCAAGTGGTTAAAAACAAAATTGATCATTAATAATGAATCAATTAAACCGTTTATCCCCGACACACAGAAATATAACAAAACGAATCTGAAATCCATGATCAGCAAATATGGAATGGTCTATGTCAAACCTGAGAGAGGTACTTTCGGGATGGGTGTTATTAAGGCCGAGATGGACAGTCATCAACATTTTGTCTATCAGATAGAGCAAAAACGCCTGACGTTTGACAGCTTTGAATCGTTTTATAGCAGTCTGACTCGTTTGGTGCATAAAAGAAGTTATCTGATTCAGAGAGGAATCCATCTGCTTAAGCACAATAACAGACGTTTTGACATCCGAGTCATGATACAGCTAAGCCCGACCAAACATTGGGAAGCTACCGGAATCATCGGCCGACTGGGTCATCCAAAGAAAATCGTAACCAATTATCATAGTGGTGGTACACCGATGGATATTCACAAGCTGCTACAATCGCATGCATCCACAAAACGCAGGAATAAACTGGTTCAGGAGATGAATGAGCTTAGCCTGCGCATAGCTCGTCATATGAAAAAAAAGTACCCGTATCTAATGCAAATCGGTGTAGATATCGGCCTTGACCACAGTCTGAAACCCTGGATTATTGAGGTGAATGTCAAACCTGACCCATTTATATTCAATCAATTAAAGGATAAGACGATGTATCGCAAGGTAATACGATATTACCGCCATGTTATGCCCAAAAAAACAGAATAACAGACCGGATTTTTCATAGGAATGGATGGAGAAAGTTTCAAGCTCAAAAGTCGCCAATGTGGCGACTTTTGAGCTTGAACTGCGTTTTAGGGTCTGAATAATGCATTTCATCCCAATTCGACTCCGAAACCTATGCTAAAATAGTATATTCGAGAGTGAAATTCAGAGTCGATGTCGATGAAAGGCGGATGTTCCCCCATGTTCGATATTGCAATCTGTGATGATGAGGAGCAGCAGCGAGAACGTGTGAAAACATTTCATTTCATATTCTCATCTTGGATGTGGAGATGGGCGGAATGAACGGGATTCAGACCGCTAAAGAGATCAGGAACATGAAGTTTCTGGATGTACAGATTATGTTCTTGACCAGTTACCCGGAATACATGGTGGAGAGCTTCGATGTCATCACCTTTCAATATCTGATTAAGCCAATTCAGCCGCAAGTTTTCGAGGAAAAGATGTTGCTTTGGGAGTTAATCTTGATGGTCCTTTGAAAGATGCTGTAGTTAGTAGAGAAAGTGACTTAGTGTTGAGTACAGTAGGAGTTGTCGAGGGACAAGAACATATTCCCATTGAAGTCGCTATTTAAGCGGCTTTTTTTATTTTATCGGTACAAGTTCGTGTCCCGAGCCAAGGACAAGAACTTGTACCGATTACCGTATTGGACAAGAACATGTTCCTATTGCCTATTAGGGGTATATCAATCGTTATTTTTGCCCGTTAATTCATTAAACTAACGGGCAGGATTGTTACAATTCATGGTAAACTACCTTAAGTGGAGTCTATGATTGTAGTGACAGGAATCCGGAAAATGTTGTTTATCTACAGGACGATATGTTCCGTTACATGAAGGATGCTGGGATGGTCTCCCTTTCTTTGAACTTTATTAAGTAGGTAAATGAAAGAGGTAATTTTTGCATGAGTGATTTGAAATATTCGAAAATCAAACCGTATCAAGGACTCCGATCTGATACCCGAAATGTTCTGCGAGCATCTCGTCTACCCGTTTTTATATGGGTTATTTTTATTTATTTAACTGTATTGTTCACCCAGATCCCCGTGATTCCTAGATTGTTAGATTATATTTTTTTTACAGTTCTCATGTATATCCACATCTTGCTGCATTGGTATGCCGGATCTATCGTTTATAGAAGTCACTGGATATATTTTGTAGTACAAGGTCTTGTTGTTTGGGGTTGTGCATTACTCATGCCTGAGGTTTATTCTGTTATCTTTGTCAGTTTATTGACGGTCGTGATTGGGCAGAGTATTGGGGTATATTCCCGGAGACTCAAGGTACTCTGGGTCTGTACGCTTTATAGTGCTATTTTTGCTTTTTCATTGGTTTGGTTGGAGACAACTGAGGATTTGTCATCAACATTAATATCGCTCTTCTTCATGATGTTTTTTGTAATCAGCTATGCTACTTTGTTCTATAAACAAGTTCATATTAAATTGCGGACACAGTCATTTTTACGTGAATTGGAACGAGCGCACAGAAAAGTGGAGGATCTGACAATCGCCAACGAACGACAAAGGATGGCCCGTGATTTACATGATACCTTGGCACAAGGGTTGGCAGGTCTCATCATGCAGCTTGACGCCATGGATGCCCATTTAGAGAACGATAATAACCAACGTGCCCACGAGATTGTTCAGCTGTCGAAAGCCCAAGCAAAACGCACGCTTTCGGAGGCGAGAAGCGCAATTGACGACTTGCGATTGTATTCGGTAGAAACCATAGATATCTCTAAAGCGGTGCAGGATGAGGCTGAACATTTTTCACATATGACAGGCATTCGAATTTCCACAAGTTTATCGATACACCATCCTGTGGTACCTAAGTTGATCTTAGAACATAGCTTGCATATCATTCGAGAATGCTTGGCAAATATAGCTAAACATGCTAATTCTACAAATGTAGAAGTCATAGTTGCATCAAATGAAAACGTAATCGAGCTAAGAATTACGGATGATGGAATAGGGTTCGAAACCAAGCTGATCGAGAAACAATCCGGTGGCTATGGATTGATTGGTTTATATGAACGAGCTAGAATTATTGGCGGGAAGATAAAAATTGATAGCGGAAAAAAAGGAACCAACGTTTTTGTCCGCATTCCATTACAACAGGAGGACGCCAACTTATGAAAATTAAGATTCTAATAGTGGATGACCACCTAGTCGTACGTGAGGGACTTAAGCTGATCATTGAAACCAATCAAAAGTACGAGGTAATCGCAGAAGCTTCCGACGGTGTGGAAGCGGTTCGACTGGTAGAGACCCACAAGCCCGATATTATCTTATTGGATTTGAATATGCCAGAGATGGGCGGATTAGATACCATGACAGTGCTCAAAGCTAAAGGACTTGAAATACCAGTCATTATTTTGACTACCTATAACGAGGATGAAATGATGATACGAGGACTGACGTTAGGTGCCAAAGGATATTTGCTCAAGGATACGGGAAGGGAGATGATTTTTCGCTCCATTGATGCAGCGATAAGGAGGGAGACGTTGCTTCTTCCTGAAATCACCGAGAAAGTTTTCGGTAACAATACGCCAATAAAGTCAAAGAAGTCATTCTCGGGGAAGACATCTCTTACAGACAAAGAAATGACCGTGCTTCAAGCGATTGCCCGTGGCTCTCGAAGTAAAGAGATCGGCTTCGATATGCGAATATCCGAACGGACAGTTAAAGCACATTTAACTAATATATATATTAAATTAGGAGTTGATTCGAGAGCGCAAGCGGTCGCAGTAGCGATGGAGCTTGGCATTTTAGATTTATAACTAAAAATTCATAGATTGCCCGATCGTACAATAGGGAACTGCCCTTTTGTACGATTTTTTTATTTTTCTCTTCCATTTATGATGAGTGTAGGAATAAAAGAGGAGTGTTAACACTATTCCATGACCTATATTGGAGGAATAATTATGAGGAAACTACTGACAGCGATTTTGGCAACTGTTCTCACACTAACCATGCTCTCCGCCAACGGCTCCAAAATCTTCATTTCCGCACAAGGGCAATTTTCGGAACAGGGGAATAACGTCATTACTGCAAATGATCAATTTCCGAAACCGGTCGGAAATTACACGGTCGGGCGGACACAGATGGACTTTACGTACAGAGCATCAGACAATTTAGCAAGGGATCTGACCGCAATAATTTTCTATCCGTCCGACAGCAGTAAAGGCAAGCCAACGGCAGAATATGCATTTTCGGAGTTTCAGTCGCTAAGGGATGAGCTTGTGGTCAAATTGGGGGGGACAGCGGGTGGAGAACAACTTTTTGCCCCTAATTTTAAAACATGGTCCTACGACGATCTGGCCTTGTCTAAAAAGGAAAAACAATATCCGGTTTTATTCTTTTCACATGGAGCAGGAGCTTACCCGCAGCAAGGCACCTTGTTCTCTCAAGACCTGGCAAGCGCCGGCTATATTGTGGTATTAATCGGGCATCCGGGGAGCGGTGTGTCCAAACTGAAGGATGGACGAATAAAGGGTATGACAACTGAATTTTTGGACGACATCGTAAAGTATACCATGGAATTTGCCGGCTTAATCACGCCCCAAATATCGATCCTGACAGAGAAGCTGGGGGAAGAACAAGCAATCGAGGTTTCTCGGCAGTTGACTTCCGCGCCTGAAGCCGTCAATTTTGCGAAATATGCCGTTTTACAGAGCGAGGATATTAGCTATGTCGCAGATCGTTTATACGAAATGAACTCAGGTGACATTGATTCCATATTTAAAGGTAGATTGCAGCTTGAAATCGGTATGGGTGTGTTTGGGCATTCTTTCGGAGGAACGACAGCGGCACTCGTTAGCCGTGACGATGACCGATTTGTCGGAGCTGTAAATCTTGACGGCAATATGTTAGGCGCGCTGGATAGCGACTTTAAGAAACCTTTCATGCAGCTAGGTACCGTACTTGCCTATAATACGAATGCTTTCCTTCTTGAATCGAACAGTAAGGAAACGTACTTTGCCATTATTGATAATGTGGTTCATAGTGACTTCTCCGACTCGTTGTATACTGGGGGAGAGGCTCCCAGAGGAACCCGGGACGCTATGGAACAACGCACCATTATTTCCTCTTATACAAAGGCGTTTTTTGATAGATATTTGTTAAAAAAGGAAGCGGAAATTGAAAACCTGACCTTTGACGGCGTAGAAATGATTAAGAGGTCTCAAACATTTGTGGACATCCAAAATTATGGTTGGGCGCGGGAGGCTATAGAGACTTTGTCTGCGCGCGGAGTCATCACTGGTGTAATGGAGAACCGCTTTAGCCCATCGGCTTCGGTTACTCGGGCGGACTTTATCCTGATGTTGGTCAGGGCACTTGGCCTTAATGAGTCAGGAAACGGTTGGGCTACGGATACCGGTATCAGCTTCTCAGATGTGGATTCCGATTCTTACTATGCCGATGCACTGCACATTGCAAAGAGCATGGGGATAGCATATGGCCAGGATAATAATCACTTCCGCCCCGAGTCCGAAATATCTAGACAAGATATGATGGTGCTTATTGAGCGAGCGCTTAAGCTTGTCGGCAAGGATATGGATAAGGGAAGCGAGAATCTGTTGGAACGTTTCTCGGACTGGTCTAGCGTATCCGAATATGCGCAGAAAAGTATCGCCACACTGGTTGCTGATGATATTATTACCGGAGATGGGACAAAATTGAAGCCTTTAGCATCATCGTCCCGGGCGGAAGCAGCGGTGATGATTTACAGAGTCATTCACTAACTCGCTGCAGTCCTAATCAATATAAACAATCCGCAACTAGGTTCCTTTATTTCTCTGGATCCAGAACAAGATATGGATTTGGATAATCCGCTGAATCGGAATGGATATAGTTATGGATTAAATAATCCAGTTGCGTTTGTGGATGATGATGGAAATAATCCATTTATAATATTTGTTATCGTCTTCGTTGTAAAGGTAGTCGCTAAAAAAGTAGTCAAAGCTGCTGTTAAGAAGACTGCGAAAAAGGCTGCGGGAAAAGCGATTAAAAAACAACTCATGGTAATAGTAAAGCAAGTAAAAAAACACAACATGGATATGAAATATCAGAGAAATCTACTGGAGATGTTGTAAAAACAGGAATTAGTGGGCAAAAGTTAAATAAAAATGGGACTTCTCCACGAGCAAACAGCCAAGTGAACAAATGGAATAAAAATGCTGGTACTAATAAGTATGAAGCAAGAGTAGTTAAATCTAAAATGCGTAACAGACAACAAGCCCTCGAATGGAAAAAAGAATGCTCAAAAACTATGGGATAAGGGAAATTCAATGAGTAGACATCAAAGACCACGCCCATGGGAATAAAGTAAGGAGAGAATCAGATGTATCTAAAAGAATTTGACTTAGACTTACCATATATTGTGAATGATGAAAGAATTGAATCTATAATGAAAATACAAAAATGTGAGTACAACGAAGCAACAAAATTAGATTATGAATTGAATTGGAAATGGAAAAGGCGTTCATTTAGATTGGAAACTCGTTGTATTACAGCGATGTTTGAACGTTTATTTGGAAAATACAAAACGAAAGATTGTTGGAAAGTCCTAATAGAATGTGTAGAAAACATTTCTGACGAAAGGATTGTTAACGATTCAGGTGTGTGTTCGGCGCCAATCCAATTTAGTTTGAATGACTTTCGTGCAAAAAATGAGTTGGAGAAAAAAAAAGGTTACGCTTCGACTACTAATGGATGGGATCGAGAAGCTTGCTCTACGTAATAGTTGGGAGATTGAGCCATTTAGGGAAATAGCATTACAAATAGAAGAATTAGGTTATGTAAATGAATGGACTTGGAAAAAAACAGTAACGAGTCCTAATAAGAAGTATAATGCTAAAGTCATATGCCATCATAATGTAGAAAGTATGGATATATTCATATCTATTCTACAACGAGATGGCACGCAAGTACTTTTAGAAAAGGTCATATCAGAACAACCAGATGAATTTGCCTATGCTAAACATTTAGGCGAACTGAAATGGGAATCTGATTTTGAAGTTGCTTTGATTAATAAAAAAGGCAATAAAAAGTATTTGGTAGCCATAGAACACTGATCATATTGTCTGTAGATAAAATTGTAAAAGGACAAGAACATTAGTTCAGTGAAAGTCGCTATTTATGGTCATAACCCCGTCAAGTAGACAAAAAGACGAAATTTAAGCTGCGACCGTTTCTCGGTACTCCACCGGGGAATGGTCGTTTAGCTTTTTATGGATTTGGTTTCGGTACAAATTAACAAATAAGGAGCATTCATACGGTGTAAAAATTAATACTGTAGATAATCCCGGTTGGTCTGTCGAAATCAACCTAACAGATACTTGTTTAGAAGATGTACCGTTTGAAACGATTGAAGAAGAGAGAAATGAAGAGGATTGGTTCTACTGTATTGTGAGGGATGGAGTGTTTCACGGTGCAGGTGGAGCAACAAATTTAGAAGAGATACTATATAAATTGAACTAAACATTTACACAAAACGGAGAGGGCAGAAAGAACCTGAAGAAGCGGAGCTAAAAGCTTTCTGAAAGAAAGCTGCATCGTGGGCTTCGAGTTTAGAGAGAAGTTAATTATGTAGTACCTGAGGAAGAGACCTTGATTGGCTAGATGCCTCTTAAGGTCTTTTTATATTCTTTATAGAGATATGTCTAGGACTAATCTTTTCTAGGTGTTTTGTTACTACACAATATTTGGAAGAGAGCAACGAGTAATTATAACACCATAAATAGATGAGCAGGTGTTGGAAAGGAAACATATTTTAAAGCTACGACGAGGGAGTTTGGAAGACTATGAGACATACATGTCGAGGGACAAGAACATATTCCCATTGAAGTCGCTATTTAGCGGTTTTTTTTATTTTATCGGTACAAGTTCGTGTCCCGAGCCAAGGACAAGAACATGATCCTATTGCCGATTAGATGAATGTCTAAATGAAAGCATTGTAGTTAAAATTCAACAAACACCATGACACATAGAGTTTTCACATCGTTATGGAACAACTGCCTCGAAGAGAGTTCTCCTAATTCATAAAACAAACAAACGGTATAATTTGTTTACAGTAAGAGTAATAGTTTCTATATTGTTTATTTTATGGTTCCTTATTTAAAATTACCGATTTAATAAATGTCTTCCGTATGTCCAAGAGTGTGCACGTAAGATCTGCTCACTTTTTTCTGGACTGATCAGTTCAGATATGTTATATTTCTGAAACGGGAGGTGTTACTTATCGCCAGGACTAAAGAATTTGACAAAAATCAAGCGTTACACCAAGCAATGCTGTTGTTTTGGAAAAAAGGATATGAGGCTGCTAGCATACCGGATTTACTAGAAGTGATGGGCATTAGCCGATCCAGCCTTTATGATACGTTTTCCGACAAGCAAACCTTGTACAGAGATGCCCTGGAGCATTATAAAAAAGGGAGTTCCAATAAGCAGACCATTCTTGAACAAGCTTCAAACGTTAGAGATGGAATTCTTCAATTTTTTGAGTATCATATTGCTTCAGCATACGATACCAGCCTACCGGGCGGATGTTTTGTAACGAATACAGCTACAACAGTGGAGTCACCAGATGAACAGATAAATGTCTTGATACAGACTAGTTTTTCGGATTTGGAACAAGCATTTTGTGAGCTTTTGGAGAAGGGCCAACAATCGGGAGAGATAGATAAAACAACAGATATCAAAACATTGTCTTATTTATTGCTGAATTTACATCAAAGCATAAATATTATGGCCAAAACAGGTCAAAATCCAGAACGTGCAAAAGAGATGATTAGTTTTGTAATTGCAGGTATATAATTTTTTTTGACAATATCGGAATGATTGTTCCGTTATTATATTCCTCATATTTTGAAGGTTCCATTTGAAGAGTATCTGTAAGACCATATTTTTTTGATCATTCCGGAACATTCATTCCGTTATTAAAACAATCCATCAACAATAAGGAGATGCAACCAATGAAGATATCGTTTATTGGACTTGGAAATATGGGGCTTCCAATGGCACAAAACCTGTTGAAAGCGGGGTATGAATTAGTCATCTTTAATCGGACCCCTGAAAAAGTTGAACCATTAATAAAACAGGGAGCACGCTATGTCCAAACACCACTAGAGGCAGCGAAAGAAAGTAATCTTGTAATTACCATGTTATCTGATGATGCTGCATTGAGAGAGATTGTTGAGGGAGCAAATGGTGTTCTGAACGGATTATCTGAAAATGGAATTCACGTATCCGCCAGTACGATCAGCGTAGATCTGGCTCGGAAATTATCCGCATTGCATGCGGAGAGACACCAACACTTTGTGTCTGCAACCGTAATGGGGCGCCCGGATGCCGCTAAAGCAGCTACATTGCGCATTATTTTAGCTGGTCCGGAACATGCAAGACAAAGAGTACTTCCCATGTTAACAGCACTAAGTCAAGAGATATTTGAGATTGGGGATCATGGCGAAGAAGGTAACATTGTCAAAATAGGCGTTAACTTACTAATTGCTTCAATGCTGGAAGCTTTGTCGGAAGCGCAGCTCATGGTTGAAAAGCACGGCATTAAGCCGTCCCGATATATGGATGTTGTGAATGCTCTTTTTCAATCTCCGGTATATCAGAACTATGGAGAGATCATGACTGAACAGCGCTTTGAACCAGCCGGTTTTAAAATGAAGCTCGGGTTAAAGGATGTTGCATTAGCTATCGAGGCAGCCAAGTCAGTTCAAGCTCCACTACCTTTAGGTCAGCTTATTCATCAACACCTCTCTGAAGGAATTACCCATGGTTATGGTGAGTTGGATTGGACGGCTTTAATCCGTTGTCTTGAGCATTCCTCTTAAGGAAAGAAAATATAAGGAGAGATTAATTATGGAAATAGGTGTTACTTCATTCGTAGAAACAAAGCCTGATACTGAGACCGGAGTTGTCATGAGTCACGCTCAGCGATTGCGAGAAGTCGTCGAAGAAATCGTCCTTGCAGATCAGGTAGGACTTGATGTGTTTGGCATAGGTGAGCATCATCGTGATGATTATGCAGCATCTTCACCAGCAATGGTGTTGTCCGCTGCGGCGCCTCTCACAAAACGAATTCGATTGACAAGTGCTGTGACGGTCCTATCTTCAGCAGATCCTGTCCGTGTGTTTCAGGATTTTTCCACGCTTGACGGTCTCTCCAATGGACGTGCCGAGATTATAGCGGGTCGGGGTTCCTTCATTGAGTCCTTTCCACTGTTTGGTTATAACCTGCATGACTACGAGGATTTATTTAATGAAAACATTGAACTGCTTCTTAAATTACGGGAATCCGAGAAAGTAACTTGGAGTGGAGGCCATCGACCAGCGATACATAATCTGGGGATATACCCGCGTCCTGTTCAGAATTCTATACCTGTATGGATTGGTAGCGGAGGTACTCAGGAGTCTGCCATACGTGCTGGAATTCTAGGTCTGCCACTAGTTCTGGCAATTATCGGTGGAAATCCAACGAAATTTGCGCCACTTGTAGAACTGTATAAAAAGGCGGCAACTCATGCTGGTCATGATGTATCGCAGCTTCGGGTAGGTTCTCATTCTATCGGATTTGTTGCAGAAGATACAGAAAAGGCCGCAGAACTCTTTTTCCCGTCCACTCAGTACGGCATGAATAAACTCGGCAAAGAGCGGGGGTGGGCATATTACGATCGTTCCAGCTATGACGCTGCTCGCAGCTCTGATGGTGCGTTGTATGTTGGGGATCCGGAAACAGTTGCTCAAAAAATTATTCATCTGCGCAAGCATGTAGGAATTACACGTTTCATGATGTATGTTCCCTTAAGCACGATGCCACATGAGTTGGTAATGCGGGCTATAGAACTGCTCGGTAAAGAGGTTGCACCGCGAGTACGAGAGGAAATTTCCAAGTGGGAAGCTGAAATGAGATAAGAATTAACTGAAAAAACGTACACAATCGAATTCATTATTATATTTGGAGGAATTATCATGAGTATTGAGACACGTATATTACCAGAATTAAGAGAGGTATATTCACAATTTCCAGGGTTTGAGTTGGAGAAAAATTTAGAGTGGAGCAGAAACTTAGTATCGGCTACATCGGTGAGGAAATCAGAGCATGTAAACACAACCAGCCGGAAAATTCCGAGGGATGGAGGTGAGATGCTGGTCAAAATATATGAGCCTGCCGGCCGAACGAATGATTTACTACCAGCCATGTTATGGATTCACGGGGGCGGATACGTGTTAGGACATCCAGATATGGACGACAAATTGTGCGAACTTTTTGTTCAGACAGCAGAATGTATTGTCGTATCAGTCGATTATAGGCTCGCTCCTGAGCATCCTTATCCTGCGGCGATTGAAGATTGTTATGCTGGATTGGTATGGATGACGGAGGAGTCAGCAATGCTTGGCATTGATGTGAATCGGGTTGCAATTGCCGGTGCTAGCGGTGGTGGAGGGCTGACAGCAGCACTCGCGCTGATGGCTCGCGATAAAGGAGGTCCGTCTATTATTTTCCAAATGCCATTGTACCCGATGTTAGATAATCGTAACATCACGCCATCTAGTCATGAGATTACAGAAGAGGGTTCAATCTGGAACCGAACGGACAACGTGGCTGCATGGAATATGTACCTTGGTGAGGAGAACGATGTCAGTGGAAGTTTTTCTTATGCAGTACCTTCGAGAGCAGAGAGCTTGGCCGGATTGCCGCCTGCCTATACTTGTGTAGGTCAGCTCGATCTATTCCGAGACGAAACGATGGAGTATGTGGCACGTCTTGCTCAAGCTGGTGTGGACGTAGAATTTCACCTATATCCGGGCTGCTTCCACCTTTTCGAAAGTCTTGCTCCAGAAACAGAAGTCAGTCAGCGCGCTGTTCAGGGTTATATGGATGCGATGGCACGAGCACTTCATCCCAACAGGGTTCTTTAAAGCTGCAGAGGGAAGCCGATCCGCAGTAAAATAGCTAGAGGTCACGTTATAAATCAAACCAAATCGCCGCAAACCTGCGGCGATTTGGTTTTTACCTAGATTTTAGCGTGCATTCTTGCTTCTTCAAGCCATTGTCGGAGAAAATATACGGTAAGCGTTATAAGCAAAATTGTGGTATTAGAAATAAGAGGAGAAACCATGTTTAGGAATATACCTGAGAAAATGTAGAATGACATAAAGTCGCCAACCAAGTCATTTTGGTAGGGAACTTTGTGTCAATGTACATGTCTGTCGAGGGACAAGAACATAGTGCCATTGCCGAAAAGGACATGTCGAAGGACAAGAACATAGTCCCATTGAAGTCGCTAATTTAGCGGCTTTTTTATTTTATCGGTACAAGTTCGTGTCCCGAGCCAAGGACAAGAACTTGTACCGATTACCGGAATGGACAAGAACATAGTCCGATTACCGATTAGATGAGCATCAAAATAGAAAACGATGTGATTTAAATCTCAACAGGTCTTCGTTTATTATATTAACGATGAGAAAATTAAAATAAAACTCTTTTTGACAGAGGCCGAAATTTGGTGGCAAAAGAATTTCCCTCATTAAATTCTAATCTTACTCACCTTATCTTCTAAAGTACGCGGCTTACAATAGAGGCTGTAGTTAAATTTGAAGGAGGAATTCACAATGAACAAGAAACTGATGGTCGGTGCGCTTGCTGTTGCTCTTACTGGAGGAGGAATCATGGGAGCGGCCTTATTGCCTTCCACGAATGCAGCGGCTTCGGATGCTGCAGCTTCCGCTTCGGCAATGTCGGCATCGGCAACGCCAGTCCAAAAAGCTCAAACCCAGCAGGATAACGATAAAGAAGTGAACGACGACGGTGCGCAGGACAAGCTGGATAACGATAAAGAAGTGAACGATGACGGTGCGCAGGACAAGCAGGATAACGATAAAGAAGTGAATGACGACGGTGCGCAGGACAAGCTGGATAACGACAAAGAAGTAAACGACGACGGCGCGCAAGCGGCTTCTATCACGAAGCAACAGGGTATTGATGCAGCCTTGAAGCAAACGGCAGGAACGGTGTCCGCCGTGCAGTTGGAGACGGAAAACGGCGTAGCCGCCTATACCGTTACGATCAAAGACGCTGCGGGAACACAGCATGAGGTTACGGTAGACGCCACGACGGGCAAGGTCATTCCCGAGAACGACTGAACCGACTTCCGAAGAGCCTAAGCTTTCGCTTAGGCTTTTTGCCCGTTTTGCCGGGATAGATTTGTTTGGTGGAAGCGGTTTTTACTTATAATAAAAAGACGGAAGGGGGATTCACAATGAACAAAGACGTGTTAATCGTCGAGGATGAGCCTAAAATCGCTCGGCTTCTCGAATTGGAACTGACCTATGAAGGCTATGCGGTTACGATAGCCGATAACGGGAAAGAAGGCTTGGAGCAGGCGCTGTCGAAGGCATGGGGGCTTATTCTTCTTGATATTATGCTGCCCGAATTGAATGGAATCGAGGTATTGCGAAGATTAAGGAAGATCGATATACATACGCCGATCATCGTCGTGACCGCGAGGAATACGACGCCGGATAAGATATCGGGGCTCGACCAGGGAGCCAACGATTATGTGACTAAACCATTCGAGATCGAAGAACTGTTCGCCAGGATGAGGGCAATGATGCGCAATCGCTTCGTAGAGCCGGAGGTGAAGGAACCGGCAAAATTACTGCAGATCAATAATCTTACGTTGAACAAAATGACTCGGGAAATTAACCGCGAAGGAAAAAGGATCGATCTTACGCCCAAAGAGTACGATCTGTTCTTATTCTTGTTGGAAAATAAATACCATGTCCTGAGCAGGGAACAGATCATGAACCATGTCTGGGGATATGACTTTGAAGGAGAAACGAACGTCATCGACGTTTATATCCGTTACATTCGCAAGAAGATCGACCATGATTTTGATGTTAACCTTATCCATACGATACGCGGAGTGGGCTTCTGCGTCAAGGAGGAGGACAGTTGAAGCTTCGAACCAAATTCACGCTTCTCACTTCCATATTGGTCATTCTCATCTTGCTCTGCGTAGATATCGGAATCTATTTCTTATTTATTCAAATGGCCACGCGCAACGAGATCGAACTGCTGCGCAACAAGTCGGAGCAGATTATCGAGAAAATCGGACCTTCTGTTATGCTGGACAAGAATCAGAACGGCCAAATCCTGAGCTATCTGCCCGAAGATTCGGCGATCCGGGTATTCACGCCGGATTTGAAGGTCGTTCAAGTTTATCAACAAGAACCCGACATCGATTTTAATCAAATCGTTATTTCTTCCATGAACGATTCCAGGCTGCTCGTTATCAACGATCAGAAAATATTAGTCGTTCGAATCCCGATACAGTCTGACAACAAGATCATTGGTGTCCTGGAGATTGCAGAGAAAATGGAGACCCTCGAATCCAATATAAACCTGCTGGTGATAATTCTGATCTTCGCGACGCTCGGCGCAGTCATGCTCAGCGTTGGCGGGGCGCTAATTCTGTCGAGAACGCTGTTTAAGCCGATCACGGATAGCATTATTACGATGAAAGAAATCGAAAGCAGCTTGGTATTTAAAAAAATTCCGACGCAAGGCCGATCAAACGACGAACTCTTTCATATGACGGAAACGTTCAACCGGATGATGGAGCGTTTGGAGGAAAACTTTCATAAACAGCAGCAATTTGTCTCCGACGCGTCGCATGAGTTAAATACGACGATCACGATTATTGAAGGATATGCCAATATGCTTCGGCGCTGGGGGACGCGCGATCAGAAAATCCGGGGTGAGTCCGTCGAGGCGATTTACGAGGAATCCAAGCAATTGAGGAAGATGACACGGCAATTACTGGACCTGGCCTCCTCCCAAAAGAACGAAAATATCGTCTTTGAGAAATTTGATCTGGTGGCCTGCTGCAGGCAAGTATCTTCGCTGGCCAAGCAGCTTCATAAGAATGATATCCGTCTTCATTCGGACTGCCGGGAAATAGAGATCGAAGCGGATCTGTCCAAGGTGAAACAGCTCTTGCTCATTCTCATCGACAATGCGTTGAAATACAGCGAAAGATCCATCGACATCCACGTAACGAAGGAGGCGGCGAATGCCATCATAAGGGTCAAAGATTATGGGATCGGCATTGCGCAGGAGGATATCGAAAATGTCTTCGAACGCTTTTTCCGCGTTGATTCCTCCAGAAATCGTAAGACCGGGGGGACCGGACTGGGTCTGCCGATCGCTCAATCGATCGTCAGCGAGCACCATGGGAAGATCCGCATAGAAAGCACAGTTGGCGCGGGCACGGAGGTTATCTTGCATCTGCCTGTGGAGCAGGAAGATGCGGGCTGAGCGATCGTCACCTTCACAAAACTTTTGTTTGGGTTGGAATAAAGAAACGATAGGAAGTGGATACAAGTACAGGGACCCGCGATTTTTTGCAGGATAGTAGGATGAGGATTACTAAAGGTATCTCGTTGATCGATGAGTTTTGAACCACTAAAATGGATACTAAACTATAGCTTAACAATCCCTTAAACGAGGCTACCGGTATGAAATGGCAGCCTCATTAATCAATGGACAGATATGTTAAAGGACTTATGGTGGTGAAAGGGACAAGAACTTGTACCGATTGCCGTATTGGACACGAACATGTTCTTATTACCGTTTAGGCGTGTATCTAATCTATGTTCTCACCGTTGGTGTAGTAAACACAAGTACGACAGTGAAACCGCCAACTGTCAGTTCAAGTCCCTACCAATGTATTACGGAGGTGAATAATAATGGACAGCCAATTAATTGATCCTTACGAGTTACGGTTACGTAAAGCGCTTAACAAAGTGCTACCGGGATGCCTATGAAAGTCTAAAAACCCTCGACCAACTTAACTCAACTGATCCGGTACCTAACTCTAAATATATGTTTAACAATGAGGCATTCGGAATAGTGGCCATTGCATCGGTGCTCAAGCATTCAAAAAAGCTATCTTATTCGAAGGCACTACTTATTTTGCCGCTCATGGCCCACAAAGAAACACTAATCTTATTGAAGCGTGAAAACTCAATTGTCCGCAGTATTGAACAATTAATAGCAAAAAAAGAGAATCTCCTTACCAACTTTACCGAACGCTACCTTTCTCTCCTGCCAATTTCCATAAACTCTATTGTATTGCTCAATGAAATCAGGGTGCTAGAGAATGACGCAGGAATTATCGAATATGTTAACGATTCGTTTAATTTTAACAATAGAGGTCTAGGAAAGCGGGCACATGATGTCGTAAAAGCATCAAAAAAAATCTCACGTATGCTGGATATGAGCGCAGAAAACTTATATTTACAATTGAGGGTGCATATATGAAATTTCACTTTAACGAAATATCACTATGGATGAAAAATGGAAATACTCGCAGACTCAGATTCAAACCTAACAAAGTAAATGTGATAACTGGCGGTAGCATCACGGGTAAAACGGTAATTTGGGGAATTATTGAGTATTGTCTATTTGGTAGCGATCCCCGCATCCCTGAGAAAATTATTAATGAGAACGTAGAGTGGTATGGAATCAATTTCTGTATAAATGATAAAACATTTACAATATGCAGAAAAAGCATCTCTGATGATGGTACGATTTCAGACGATTACTATTTCTCATGAAGCGGAGAGATACCTGAGATACCTGAAAAGAGTATTAATGAGGATGAACTGAAGAGTCTCATAGATGTTGAGTTTGATGTTCATGACAAAGTAGTCATCCCGTGTCGAGGAACAAGAACATATTCCCATTGAAGTCGCTATTAGTACGTCTTTAAAACTGAATTTAATGCTGTATCGTGAGCCCAATGATGCGCTATTCCACAGAGAAGGAAACAAAGAGACGTATCCTTTAATTATCTATCTTCAAGGGTGTGGATGGGGATGGTCTGAGCAAAATATTTTTGCATTTGTACCGCAACTTACTGATGTGGTCAAATCAGGCTTTGTCGTCGCAACCGTGCAATACAGAGGAAGCGGCAGCGCTATTTTCCCAGCTCAAATACAGGATGTAAAGGCAGCGGTACGTTTTCTAAAGGCTAATGCATCTCTTTATAATATAGACTCTGAAAGAGTTGGTGTATGGGGGGATTCTTCCGGTGCTCATCTGGGATTGCTGTTAGGACTAACGGAAAACAATACAAATTTTAAAGGAGAGAGAGAATATTCTGATGTGTCTGACCGGGTTCAAGCTGTAGTGGACTGGTTCGGACCAACGGAATTTCTAACGATGAGCCAATATCCATCTGTATTTGATCATGATTCACCACATTCCCCCGAATCCAAACTTATTGGCGGACCAATTCAAGAGCTTAAGGACAAATCCAGAAATGTAAGTCCTATTGAACATATCCATCCGGATGCTCCCCCAATTCTGATTATGCATGGAGATGAAGATGATGTCGTTCCTTATGAGCAAAGCGTCGAATTCTTTAAAGCTTTACGGCAAGCGAATGTGGATGCGACAATGTACAGAATTAGAGGAGTAGGGCATCTTGGTTTTGTTCAGCCGCAAACGATGCAGATCGTAAAACAATTTTTTATAAAGTACTTAAAAAAGGAATATTAATAAAGTGTAAACACAACCCACCTCAGTATAATTGTCGAGGGACAAGAACATGGTCCCATTGAAGTCGCTATTTTAGCGGCTTTTTTATTTTATCGGTACAAGTTCGTGTCCCGAGCCAAGGACAAGAACTTGTACCGATTGCCGGAATGGACAAGAACATAGTCCGATTACCGATTAGATGTGTATCTAAATGAGAAGAAATGTAATTAAAACCTCAATAAGCAGCATTATACAGGACAGTTTTCGCATTTCAGATCTGAGTAGAAGTGTTGTGTCTCTTATGGGTGACAGAAACACTGAATGCTGTTTTATAGTCAAAGAAACCAGCTTCAATGATCGGAAGTACTTCGATTAAAACTGTGATCTCATTTGAATTAGATAAAACAAACTCATAAAAGCACTTTAGCAAAGAAGTGGAGAGGATGCTGGATGTGTCTTTTGGCTCGAGGAATGAAAACATATACCGATATCGTACTTAGTGCTGATCCTGTCATTGTTGAGGGACAAGAACATGTTCCTATTACCGATTAGGCGTATATCTAATCGGTATTTCACCTTGTTTCATAAAGCCAACGGGCATGGATTTATCCATTCCTAGTTAAGGTTCACGTTCAGCTCTTTTTGTTCGCATTTGAATTTTGAAAAAGGATAAATAACTCAGGCATTTTGAGCAATCATTTCCCGTTAGTTCAATCGTCTTAAAGAATATCTGATTTAAACAGATCATGTAATAGCATTGATTAAAACTGACAGAATATAGGGCAAGGGAGGTGGATTTAATCAACACATGTACTATAATAATGGAAATTAAATAAGGGATGGTGTTTCTCAATTGAAAACTTTTTATTGTGATCTGGAAATAACCTTAGATGTCATTGGCGGAAAGTGGAGACCTCTTATTCTGTATTACTTAATAAAAGGTCCTAAACGGACCGGTGAATTGAAAAGGCTCATACCATCAATTTCTCAGAAAATGTTAGTACAGTCGTTGCGGGAGTTGGAGAGTAATAATTTGATTATAAGAAAAATGTTCAATCAGGTACCACCAAAAGTGGAATATGCAATATCAGAAATGGGTATGTCACTTGAACCCACTTTGCGAGCTCTTTGTGATTGGGGGCAGGATTACGCAGAGAAAACATGGAACAAGGATGAATATCGGAGATTAAATGTAGAATAGAGTAATTTAAAAAATCAAATTATTCTTTACTTCATCACAATTATCACTTTTTGGTTACTATATAACCAAAAAGTACGTACTATTTTAAAAGTGATACATAGTACATAATGAGACTTGTGACCATGAAGAAAATAAAAAAATTAATAAGAGGAGTGTTCTAATGATGTCAACAAACAACAGTCAAATAATTCTCAATATACGTTTTAAAATTAAGCCTGGTAAGAAAGAAGCTTTCCGTGAAAGTCTATTTGCAATGATTAGCAACTTCAAGAGTGAACCTACCTTTGTCAATGCGATCGTCTCCGATGATCTTGATCATTCTGATGATCTTGTCATCTATGAGATCTGGCAGGGAACAAGAGAAAGTTGGATTGAACACGAACTTAATAAACCTTATCGTGCTGAGTATGAAGGTGCACTTACCAACCTTATTGATGATAGAATCGTAAGCTGGCTTGAACCAGTCGGTGAATGGGGAAGTACACTGACGAATGTAAGACGGTAAGTTTTTTAAAGGTAAGGATTATCACTTGCAATCCATTCTGTAGCCTCCAAATTCGAATTTTACAAATAATCTCTGAATATTTCACCGTGAAACAACAGTCACTCGATCTACTGCCAAACTTAATCAATGGAAGATAGATGTTCTCGCTAGCTTCACGATAAAAGATGATGTGGACGATATGATAACCTTTTTTTTGACCATAATGCAACTTATATTGTTACATTATGGTCAACTTACCTTCATTGAAGAATAAGATGAGAATGTTAAACAAATATAATTTCATGGAGGTGCCTAATGAAATTTGGCTTTATTGGTGCTGGAATAGTTGCTCAAACGCTGGCGAGGCATCTCTTGCTTCACGGTCATGAAGTTATGCTCAGTAATAGCCGTGGTCCCGAAACGCTCTCAGACCTAGTAAGCTCGCTCGGTACTGGCGCAAAAGCTGGAACACCTATAGAAGCAGCTGAGCAGGACTTTGTAATTTTGAGCGTAATGTGGCCGCAAATGCCTACTGCTTTGTCCATGGTTCCTGACTGGACAGGCCGTGTTCTTATTGATGCGACTAACCGCTTTGAAAATATGGAACCTTTAGTCGGTGAATTATCAGGAAAGAATTCGAGTGAAATCGTAGCGCAATATGCTCCGGGTGCTCGGGTAATCAAAGCTTTTAACAGTGTACCGATGGAATGGATTAAGAATTACACGGAAGAGAAGCCGAAGACTGTCCTATTCATGTCCGGTGACGACATCCAAACCAAACAAGTCTTGCAAGAAATTTGGGAGAACATTGGTTTTGCCTGTATTGATCTTGGCTCCTTAAGCCAGGGCGGTCTGCTGCAGCAAATAGGAGGTCCTCTTGCTGGATTGAATTTAAATCTGTTGGAGCGATACAGTGTACGATAACGCTATTCTAGGTTGCAAGTGCCAGCAGATGTGTGAACCAAATCTTATTGGTTGGAATGTTTCGTTATTTGTGGACATTTACCAACTTCATATTCATGCACCGCCTAACGTTAAGGACTTTCAGTCAATCATATGGTCATAAAACAGGTGAACGATCCGGAAGTCGTGATTGGTTTCTAGTTATAAGATTACAGCATTAATAAAAGTACAAAAGGGGTTATTCATATGGGTAAAATACTTATTACTGGAGCAACAGGTAATCTCGGCAGCAGGACACTAGAGCTTCTTCTTAAAAAGGTTCCGTCAAATCAGGTCGCTGTATTGGTACGTGATCCGGAATCCGAAAAATTGAAAAAGTTTGTTAAAGAAGGTATAGAAGCTCACAAGGGCGACTATTTTGATTATGACTCACTTCTGCGGGCTTTTAATGGTGTTGACGGATTGTAATATGAAGTGCGACACCCGCTGGAAATAAATAAAAAATGGCCCATGGCCGGATTCGTGTAGAATGAAGGTTCCTACACCACATTCACACAAGGAGAATCCACCATGAGCTACACACATCTTAGCATAGTTGAGCGCAGCAAGCTAGAAATCCTCCATCGGCAAGGTCAAAGTTCAAGAGCCATCGCAAAAGAATTAGGAAGACATCCTTCGACGATTTGTCGTGAATTGGATCGTGCTACTTCATCGCAACCGTATCACGCAGAACAGGCTCAGAGCGCTTATGAGGAGCGTCGTCAAGCTTCGATCTCACCGGGTAAATGGTCCGAAGCCATAGCGATTTCCTTAGAGGAAAAACTGCAGGCAACGTGGTCTCCAGAGCAAATCACGGAACGTTTCCGTATCCAAGGCCTGCCGTCGGTTTCCTTTAAAACCATCTATCGATGGCTCTACGCTGGGCGTCTGGTTCGAGGCACGTTACAGGTCCTTCGGCACAAAGGGAAGCGTCAGAAACCTGCAGAAACTCGCGGTAAATTCGCGATTGGCAGATCGATTTCAGATCGTCCTAAAGAGGTTCGTTCCCGGGAAACGTTTGGACACTGGGAACTGGATACCGTCGTTTCGGGTCGTGGGAAAAGTAAAGGATGCGTAGCCACGCTCATTGAACGCAAAACCCGTCTATATACCGCCATTCTTATGCCTGATCGCACCGCTTTGTCCATGGAAATTGCGCTTGGTGTAGCCATTTCACAGTACCCCACAGGCACTTTCCTCACAGCCACGGCGGACCGAGGAAAGGAGTTTGCATGCTATACCAATCTGGAAAAAAGCTATGATCTGCACGTTTATTTTGCTGATCCATACTCGTCTTGGCAACGCGGTTCCAATGAAAATGCGAATGGCTTACTTCGAGAGTTTTTCCCGAAAGGCACTGATCTCGCTAAAGTCGAGGATGAGGATCTCGCCGGTTCACTAGATCTAATTAACCACAGACCACGAAAATGCTTGGGTTGGAGAACCGCTCACGAATCTTTCACAGAGGAACTGTCGCACTTGGTTTGACAATCTGTCTGTTGAAAAAGTAATGCTTATTTCCGCGCAAGCATTTACCGACCGCAATACGCAACATTTCAATGTGATCGCAGCTGCAAAACAGGCTGGTGTGAAACAAGTGATTTTCACGTCGATCATACGAAGAGAAAATTCAAATCTTATTGTGCCCGAAGTATCGATGTCAGACTTATTTGCTGAACAAACGCTTAAAGCATCCGGATTAGACTATACCATTCTGCGGAATCCTCCGTATCTTGAAGTCATGCATTCGTATTTCGGAGATGCGCTTAAAGTCGGCGTACGAGTACCAGCTGGTTCCGGTAAAGTAGCCGCTGCATCTCTGGACGATTTGGCGGCAGCCAACGTAGCCGTTCTTACTCAAAACGGGCACGAAAATAAGTCATATACTTTAAGTGGCAGCGAGGGAAGCTCTTTTGCAGACATCGCTGAAGCCCTCTCGGAGATTAATGAGATGAATATCCCTTATGAGGCAATTAGCGAAAAAGAATATATAGACACTATGGTAGCGAATGGCTTGCCTGTTCTTATGACTGATTTCTTATTAGGTTGGGTGCGTGGAATCAACACTGGAGAATTCTCGGAGACGTCTGGGGATCTTGAACGTCTGATTGGCCGAAAACCAATGACGTATAAAGAATTCTTTAAAATCAAATCGCCGTTTTCTAAAATTGAAGATTGAAAGCTGGCATGATATTAACTTACTCTATGAAAAGTTTAGAGTTATTTACAAGGAAGACATACTATGAGCCGCAAAGGCAAAGTACCATCAGAATCGCTTCTGTGATCCTCAAGAGGTTCTTGATGTGAAGTTCACGACTTTTGACTACAAGCTCGCCAAAGGCGATGTATTGATCAGAGTTACAAGTCTTTGGTTCGAGAAGGCATTTGACTATTCAAAACAATTCAGGAATGGATCTGCATTTTGAATGGTTTAGAGATGTTCATACAGATCACGCATGGAACTTTATACAAAACAATAAACATGAAACACGTAAATCAAGAAAAGTAGATGTAAGCGCCTATTTTCCAGTAAAAGTATATAAAAATGATGCAGGCTCAGTTGGATCATACATCGGATCTTTTACGAGAGAAGTTTATGGCCATGACCGGGTTGCTATCGTAAATTTAACAGTCGATGGAAAACCTGCACTTCAGGCAATATCTTTAGTCGAGACTCCATTAAAAATTCTCGTTACTTGGATTTTATGATGTGAATATTTTGAAGAAGAAGAATATTGAATGAATGTCTCGGGACAAGAATATTGTTCCATTCAAAGTCGCTATTATAGCAGCTTTCGTATTATTAGGGTCAGCCAGAGATTTTCTGGTTGGCCTATTTTTATGGGTGTTTTACGATGGTGGTAACCGGGAGAACGAGGGCGGCTTAGGGACAAAGAACCCGTACAAAAAATTGTTCTCCCACTACCGTCCAACGACCATGTTTGAGCTGGTTGAGGCTATGACCTCGTAATCACAAGCGAAGCTATGGGTTTGGAAACCAGGTGGGAATGCCGGTAAATCGAATGAGGGAGGTTTGGTTTCGAGCGGCTAGGGGAAGTGCTTAGCATACTGAAAGAGGAAAGTGGTGTGGAACCTGTCGTTATCTTCGAGGCAACCGGACATTACCATTGAGGTTTGGCGGGGTATCTCATGGCAGAAATTATGCGGCGAGAAAAAAAGGACAACTCGCTTTCTGAAGGCACACAGACAGTTCCATTCCTGAAAAGATTGAGAGCAAGGTATCAATGCCGATTTAAAAATTATATCTGAGTTGTCGCGGGACAAAACATTGTTCCATTCAAAGTCGCTATTATAGCGGCTTTTTTGTTTTAAGGAACCACGTTCTTGTCCCAAGCTGAGGACAAGAACATTGTACCATTGCCGAAAAGGACAAGAACAATATGTCATTTCGGATTAGGGGTTGTAAACGAACAAACACTGAAAGATTTGGTCAAAGAAACTGGGTACAGGACATCTCTAATGATTCCCTCCGGATGCTTGATGGCCGTCGCCATGTTAAATAAAATGCCATACTTGTTGCCGACTCGTCGTAGATCGTTCATTTGGAAAGGCCCTTTGCCGGCATGGACTTGGGGAGGACCGCGTTCGTCGGGAAAGTCGGTAGAAATAGGCTGCAGCGCGTTTCGGTCCACAGAACGATTGAGGGGACTATAGGGGCTCTTGCTGGCAGAAAGCAAATGCCCCTCCGCTATGTTGGCGGAAGGGGACAGATCCTTGTCAATTGCAGTACTTTTATACCTTGTGCTTAACATCAAAACAGCGATTAAGGGGACGGGTCCTTACAAGATAATGAGGCATTTTTTTTTGTTCTTTCCGCTAGTTTAGTAATCGAATCAATGTCTTGATCGGTTAATAGATCTAGAAAATGCTTGCGTATTGCCTTTGAGACTATGGGAAGGGCATCATCCAAGGCTGACTTTCCGGCGGAAGTAATGATGACTTGAACACCGCGATCTGTGTCTAGTGGTTTCCTCAGAACAAGTCCGCGTTTTTCCATCCGAGTTAGATGATGTGATAGTCGGCTCTTATCCCAGCCCATCGATTCAGCTAATTCCTGTTGGCGAAGCTTACCATTCCCGAATTGGACTAACCGGTCTAATACTCCAAAATCACCCTCGGATAGTCCTGTGTATTCAGACATTTCTTTTACAACGCGACCGAAGATTTGTTTAAAAGAGCCTTTCCACATATTCCATATTCGCATTTCGACTTCGTTTAGTTCGTTCATATTCATATCCATAAATACATAATAACACGGTTGACGCATCAACCTCAAGGTGCTACAATGCGTTTAGGTTGATACGTCAACCAAACGGTGAGGTCGAACTAAGATTGACATATCAACTTTGGGTTGTATTACA
Organism: Paenibacillus sp. 11B; assembly: GCF_030487755.1. Classification (NCBI taxonomy): domain Bacteria; kingdom Bacillati; phylum Bacillota; class Bacilli; order Caryophanales; family Paenibacillaceae; genus Paenibacillus; species Paenibacillus sp. 11B. The sequence goes on from NZ_JAUKNS010000002.1 coordinate 55,772, forward strand.
AAGATCTCACAGTCAATTCAAGAAAGGGAGTTTATTACTATGCAGGAAAACCCCGTCGCCTTGGTCACCGGGGCCAATAAAGGAATCGGTTTGCAAATCGCGAAGGATCTTGCAACGCACGGCTTTACCGTGCTCATCGGATCGCGCAATCTCGAGAAAGGGGAGACGGCTGCGAAGAGCGTCGAAGCCGATGTCCGCGCCATCCAGCTCGATGTCACGAATCAGGATTCCATCTCCGCCGCTGCAGCGCGTATTCGCAGCGAACTCGGCCGTCTCGACGTGCTCGTCAACAATGCGGGAATATCACACGCCGGTCAGCCGGGCAGGCCGCTCGAGGAGGTTGGAAAATCGGGTCGACCAAGCGTCGCTTCTCTCGACGAAGTACGCGCGGTGTTCGAGACGAATGTGTTCGGCGTGATTGCCGTCACGCAAGCGATGCTGCCGCTCCTGCGTGAAGCGCCGGCGGCACGTATCGTTAACGTATCAAGCGGCTCTGGCTCGTTGACGTTGAACGCGGACCCTACCAATTCGCATCGCGAAATGTTTGGCGCTGTTTACGCCCCGTCAAAGACGGCTCTCAATGCGATTACGCTCGCCTTTGCCATTGAACTCATGTCGACAGGCATTAAGGTCAATGCGGTATGCCCGGGTTTTACCGCGACGGATCTCAACAACTTCGAGGGAACGGGCACTGTCCAGCAAGCTGCTTGTCATCCCGTACGCCTTGCGCTGATTGGAGAGAACGGTCCGACGGGTACGTTCTCAAATGAGAGACGCGAGCTCCCATGGTGAAGTAGTCTCTAGCACTGGATCAACATTGAGAGATGTATAGACAACCTGAAGGTGTGGATACCTTCCAAATATACATAAGGAGTGTGTTAACAAATGGAATATGTAAAACTTGGCCGCAGCGGCTTGGATGTTTCGCGGTTAAGCCTTGGAACCATGGGCTTTGGGGTACCTGAACGCGGCAATGCCCCATGGTCGTTGAATGAAGAGCAAAGCAGACCGATCATTAAAAAAGCACTAGAATTGGGCATCAACTTCTTCAGTACCGCAAATATGTATTCCGACGGAACAAGTGAAGAAATTCTCGGACGTGCATTAAAGGACTTCGCTCGTCGTGACGAAGTCGTCATTGCGACTAAGGTCTTTGTTCCGATGCGCAAAGGTCCGAATGCTATGGGGCTTTCCCGGAAGACCATCATGACCGAAATGGATAACAGTCTAAGACGACTCGGAACGGATTACGTTGATCTGTACCAGATCCATCGTTGGGATCCTAATACGCCGATTGAAGAGACAATGGAGACTCTCCACAATTTAGTTAAGGCGGGCAAGGTAAGATACATCGGAGCATCCTCCATGTTGGCATGGCAGTTTGCGAAAGCTCAGCATGTCGCGGAGAGAAATGGTTGGACACGGTTCGTTTCCATGGAAAATAGACTTAACTTACTTTATAGGGAAGAAGAAAGAGAAATGCTCCCCCTTTGCAAAGATGAGGGAGTTGGTGTCACCCCTTACCTACCTTTGGCTGCAGGCCGGTTAACCCGGGATTGGAATGAGCAGACCTCGCGATCCGAGAATGACCAGGTAGCAAAGGGATTGTTTGTTAAAACGGAAGAGGCTGATCGTAAAGTTGCGGAAAGAGTTGCGGAAGTTGCCGCTGACCGTGGAATTCCACGTGCACAAATTGCACTTGCATGGTTGCTGCAAAAGGAAGAGGTTACAGCTCCAATTATCGGCTCAACTAAGATCAGTCATCTCGAAGACGCGGTTTCGGCGTTGTCGGTTAAATTGACACCCGAAGAAATTACGAGTCTAGAAGAACTTTATATACCGCATACATTAGTATAAATTGGACACAAATACACAACATCTTTGGGCGAACGCTTCTACGGTGTTCGCCCTCTTATATAGTTGTTCATGAGAGGGGCGGGTCTAACGAGAAACGTTAGTTTAACAAACAGACTGCAATTGGTACATTTATCACTCATAAAAAGAACTCTCCAGATGCGGAGGGTTCTAACATTTTTATCCATGTGTTTGCGGGTGGTGTCAGCTACGCTGTTATTACCCCGAATTGAAGACTTCATAACTGACCACACAGGTTTGGGTTATATTATTTCCGAGAGAAAGGTAAATTTGACCAACTCAATACACTTTTTTGAGATACTCCGCTAACTCTTTATTTAATTGGAACCGAGGAAAGGTACCTGCTGATATACAACAAATAGAGAAATGACCTATGTTACTTATATGCCTTTATTGTTGGATAGGGGGTTAATAGCTCTCACTGTTTTATACTGAAGATCCACAACTAACTGAGGTTATGGATTTTCGCCTTTAAGTGATATGGAACTTTTTTGATTCTGGAGGATCCCGGAAAGGATAACAACTAAAAATACTAAATGCATAGTAAGTAAGAGTATATGATCGATTAGAGGAGGAATTATAGTGAGTTAATAAAAGGAGAAAACGGGTTTTGTTTGTATTGGTTACATATGTACAAAATACGAGTTTTGTGAAACAGTAATCAAATTTTAAGATCATGAATGATTTTCACGCCTATTCAAACTCTGTTCACATGGATAAATGTGGCTTAATGTTTTTATAACCCCCGAGATATTTTTAATTTCGTATGGATAAATATGTGATCCTGTATGTTTCTGTTACCAAACAATTCAGTTATCTCAAATATAATATGCACCCAATCCAACTTTAAAATGAGCACATATTATATTTGATACCGAATCTTTTAATTTATGCTACATCAACTTAATTCCCGTGCACCCAAAACTCTATAATACTGTTCCAGGTATTGGATTCGTTTCCTTGCCCGACATAACGAATGAATTTTGCCTGAATCGGTTCAAATTCAAATGTTTCATAGGCAGCCTGTTTTTGACTGGCCACGTTATTTAATACCTTTTGGTAATTAATACCATCCAATGAAACTTCCAAATCGAAATAATTGGATCGCGTATGACCATTATAGAATTGGATGCTTACCTGCCCTACTTGAGTCTGTTGCTCAAGCTCCAACTGCAAGTATTGTCCCTTTCCATCTGCAGACCATCTGGAGTCAGGATCACGGTCGATCGTATGGATCGGCAGATTGCCATCATCTGCACTTGCCGTAACCTTGGTTACAGCAGCAAATGGTCCTTCCGGTTCGGCCATGGGCTCTTTGACTTCAAATTTCTCTCGTGCCTCGACCGTTACTCCATTAAAGACGCAGCTCACAATGACGTCGACAATTCCCGCTTTTACCGCATGGAAGGTAGTTCCGTCCGTATATCCGATCGTCTCATCACTCGACGTATACGTGACAGGAACGTTCAATTCCGTAATGTTCACGATCTCACCATTATCTAATGTTAGAAATGAGGATAATTCCCCGCTCGCGCCTGCACTGATCGCATTGCCTGCAACTCTCCATCCTGGAAGCGCTTTATTCGGACTTATGGAGATATTCTCTGGAAGTACCGGTGTATCCGCTACCTTAAAATTCACTCGCACGTTCTGGGTATGCCCCCGATACGATACAGTGATCTCTCCAGTTCCATTGGTCCCTTGCGGTTGTTTAATTTTAACCTTGGCATCCTTCGCAAATGGTTTCGCAGAGATGAACGGTGTTTCCGTTGTGCCATAAGGTAAAGTGTGAACGTAATCCGTTCTTAAGAACTGCATACCCGCTATAGCTTCGCCATTCACCAACAGGGATTGGAGCCCCAGCTGAATATCTTTGATTCGCTTCTTGCTCTGATCCTGATATAAACTCTGCGGAGATAAACGATCTCCTTCTCCAATGCCTTCCGCCATATCAAATGGCTGCGTATTCGCATCCGGAATGGAACCAACAATGTTGACGTTCACGCCGGTGTCCTTTCCTTTTGTTCCAATGACATAACCATTCCCGAATTGTTCTGATTCTACAATAACGCCGGATTTACTGCGATGTGCCGCCTGTCCGGTCGTATTCCAGAACACACTTTCCGTGGTAACGACTCCATGACGATTCGTTTCGGAGGATCCATAATCCCGCGTAATGGCAGAGATCCCGTCTCCGTTGACTACTAGGTTGTCGATCAGGTTCGCCATGCTCATGTACATATGGAAGTCGGTCATTAATGAAGGATTCTCGGAATACGACCCTTGCAGCACATTCCCGTTCGCAGAGAAGTTGGCATATGTGAAGCTATGTCTAGCTCCGATCGCCTTACTGTTCTTGATGAGATTATCATTGCCTATAAATTGATATAAATAACCGTTTCCATTCGCTCCACGATACTGCGGGTACTGCATGGTTACATGATCCACTGTGACGTTCTTCGTACGGTCCAGAATAATTCCCTTGGACAATAGATGATAATCTGCATTGCCAGCTGGCTTATACGTGTTAATATTACGAATCCAGCTGTTCGCCACTGCGATCACATTGATCGCTTTAGCATTATCAGCCTCGTATCCAGCAGTTCCAACGACTTTGAAGTCATCCTCACCAAGTCCAGGTTTCGAATTCTGAATGTTTGCGATTGAGAAATCCTCCAAACCAACCTCGACAATCGGATCAGCCGTTTGACTAATCGTAATGTCATCGCGCAGCTTCATTGGATAACGCGTCGGAATGTCTAGCGTAATCGTATTATTCTCCGGATCTACCTCCACGATTTGGCGATAGAATAACGGTTCTACTTTACCGAGACGTGAAGACCATTTGTTTTGCATGCCCAGCTCACGTAAGAACCCAGGCGTTGTTTCGAATGAAATGACCACGTAATCATTCACCGCAAACCCGCTCGTATCCTCAACGGGCAGCAGGACGGTTGGATCGGTAACGGACTTGCGAAGTTTCGTAGAGATCCCCGTTTTTTTCCAATCCCCGTTACCGATCCGGATAATATCCTTGTTTTTCATATTTTGCTGTGCATTATAGATATGAGTCTTGTTCATCCCGTCACCTTTCAGGACTACCCGACTTGCAGGAATGGTTAGTGAATAATCCTTGCCGGCCTGAGGATTAACCTGATATGTACCTTTGGGAAGATACACGACACCCCCACCCAACGCAACCGCAGCATCAATTGCTTTTTGAATCGCCTGGGTTGCATCACGGCCCCCTGAAGGATCGGCAAAATAAGGTGAATTGGTAACGTCGATACGTTTGTTCTTGGCCGTTTTAGGCAGGTCTTCTTCCCCACGTCGATAACCGGCATACGAAAAGTCATGCAGAAATCTTCCTTGTTCATCTTTAAATCCTGGATACCAATCAATTGGGTAGAGTCTGCTTCTGCCATCCGTCCCTAGAGACAGGTTCTCACTCGCACGTTCAATAGACAGCTGTGAGTCACCCTCTGATGCTCGAACTTCATGGGTTCCAGGTACAGGCAATCCAACAGCCAACGTAAATGCCAACCCTAACAAAGGCCATTTTTTCCGCATGCTTTCGTTCTCCTCCTTCTGGATTTCAGAGTATGTGAGCGGTTTCAAGAAATCCTGTAGTCACCTCCGATCCTGCTCAAGCAAGAGTCATGTGCATGCCTTCTCAGCATGTCATAACCGATTGTAGAGTACGAGGAAACGAAATTACATGAACAAAAACGACATTCCTATGCCTATTTTATACAATATAAGGATTTATTTTGAGGACACTGCACGATTATATCGTTCTAAAGCCTGCTGTTGAATCTCAATCGCACGTTCAATCTGCAACGATTTGATTTGCTCGACATACATATCAAAGGAATCCACCGGCTCCATGCCAAAAATAATTTTAAGTGACATCTCATCCACCACCTTGTTCACTTCCTGCATGATTACTGACAACTCCGTGCTTTCTTTCTCGGTCTTGGGCAGGGTTGGCACCTGATGGAGCACAGCATCCGTGTTGGACCATAGCTGCACCGCCTCTTTCTGTTCCGGCAAAATATAATATTGTTCCATATATCGCGTATCCTGCACAAATGGACCAAAATAACTTGCTCTGGTATACATCGCAAGGGCTTGCGCCGGCGACCACTTATCAGGGTTTTTCAGAATAGTATCCGTATACGTCGGATACCCGTCTTTCATCTCAAAGCTAACACCTTCTATTCCAAAATTGAACAGCAAATGCCCTTCAGGCCCATACCCATAATCCAGCATGCGTGCTGCTTCCTCCACATGACGACTGTTGCTGGATATGGCGACTCCACTGGAGCCGATAGCCGGAGCGAGCTGACCGAATTTAGGGCGATCTCCTTTGTTCATGACAGGATATGGCGCTGGTACAAGCTGTGCATGGGGATCCGTCTCCTGCAAAATGGGCAGCCATGTACCGATCCCCGCACCTGCATTCCAGATGCTCGCGCCACTGCGTCCTGTTGTCATGTTGGTATCCTGAGTCTCCGAATCGACGGCAGCCAGATTCTTGTCAATGAGTCCTTCCGCATACCATTCACGAAACAAGGCTAGAAACGCCTTATATTCAGGTTCCTGTGCCCCAAACTTAATGTGGCCATCTTCCAAGAAGAATCCTTTTTTTATGCCAAAAGCGCCAATAAAACCGCCGCCTTCGATACCAAACAACGGATTCGGAACACCGAGGAAAGTGAGCGGAGCGTCAGCTCCCTTTTTATCCTTAAATGCCTGCAGCATCGTATGCCATTCGTCGATCGTGGTTGGTACATCAAGACCGAGCTCATCCAGCCAGTCCTTTCGGATAATCGGCCCTTGATAGGTTCGCAGCTTGTCTTGTCCCTGAATAAAGGGAAATGCGTAATAACTTCCACTGGCTGTGCGAATCTGCATATCAATGTCCGGATGCTCACTCAGGTACTGCTTCAGATGAGGTGCATGTTGATCAATAATATCGTTTAATCGCAGAATGTATCCGTCTTTGATCGCTTTCTCCGGTCCACCGGGATAATTACTCCACTCATATTCGATCATATCCGGCAGCTCTCCGGACGTAAGCAGCACATTAATCGCTTCTTTGGCCTGATTGGCGGGAGGCCGGATGAATTGAAGGTTGACCCCGGTTCTTCGCTGCCATTCCTGAAAAAAAGGAACATCATTGAAACTGGATTTGATGCTTGCTGCATTGCCATTCAGTTCTGCCCAGTAGGTTAATCTCCCATCGGTGTCGAAAGCTGTAGTAGAAATGGTCCGAGATGCTGAAGCATCGGATCGGTCATTCATCTTGGCATCCGAATCTGTCCCGTTCTGATCGCAAGCAGTCAGCATGCCGAGCAGCAGGAGTAGTCCTGCCACCTTTGCTATGAATGCCAATTTCCACTTTACATTCATATTCCGGTCTCCTTTCAAATCAACTGATTTCTTTATATTTACCAGGCGTAATGCCTTCGTATTTCTTGAATACCCGGATGAAAGTGGCTGCATCATTATACCCGACCAATCGGGATATTTCTGTAATGGATTCATGTTTATGCTCCATCATTTCTTTGGCCTGTCGGATACGGCATTTATGAATACAGTCCAGCAGACCCTCACCGGTCTGATTCTTGAAGAGTTTGGACAAATAACTGCCCTTCAGTTCAAAATGCTCACCAATGGCGTTGACGTTCAAATTCACGTCCGTATAGTTACTCTCAATATACTGTGTAACCTGGGTACTGAGATGACGCAGGGAATCCTCACGTTCTTGTGATACATTCGTTGCGCGCTTATCAGCGGCATAGGCACATACCTCCTCTAACAAGGTTTGCAAAGCCTCCTGCATCTCCTGGATGGTATCCCCGGCAATAATGTCATCAATCCGGTGCGGATAATGGGTTAACGTGTTGCTATTCCTGTCCCCCAGATCATTGATGGCTTTTATCATCGTACCTACCAAGTTGAAAATCAGGCAACGAGCGAGTGTGAGCGACATAATCGGTTTATCAAAATTCCGCGCTGTAATCTCATTCATATAAGCGCTGGCTTGGTCGGTATCTCCAGCTTTGATAAAATTAAGAAGCTGCTGTTCTACTTGAAGCGGATAGTAATAGCCAAATGGGTCATCCGCCATTGCATCGCTGCGTACATCCCCATAGGTAATGATGCCTTTCTTGCCAAGCACCATTTTATATTCCATCGCGTCCACTGCTTCCTGATATGCTTCGGCGATACCAATCCACGACGTATGGCGTCCGCTGATGGAGATCGTCAGTTCCATATCATAGCGTTCCAGAAAGCGTTGTGCTTCTGCCGCAATGTGATGAAGATCCTGATTCCAGTCCGAAGAATCCGCTTTCATATTTACAAGGCAGACCATCATATCATCGACTTCCGCTACATATCCGGCGTGCTGACGCTCTGAAGTCAGTTCCTCAACAACGTTGGAAATAATGAGATGGATTAACTTGTTTCGTTCATTGATATCAATGCCCGGCAGCTTTCCATAGAGATTCTCTTCATTTTCGATGACAAACAGGATTACGGCAAACTCACTTGAATACAGCGGCATATGGAAAGAACGGAATGCATCTTCGTAGGGAACGAGTGTGTCCTGTTTGCCTTTCAGAAGCCGGTTAATCATATTCGAGCGCAGCACCTGCTGATGTTTCTGCAGCTGCTGGGCAATCTCATTCTTTTCTGATCGTGTGTTCATAATGACCTTCTGAATAAACCTTAGTTCGTTCCGATCAGCAGGTTCGTTCTGCGTAGTTTTGTCTTGTAGTGATTCCACGAGCTGCTGGATTGGAGAGTAATTCCGGCGCATGAAGAACCAGGTCAGTACACCCGCACTAATGAGACTCACCACGATACTAATATACGTAAAATTGCGGACATACACTGCCTTTTCCCAATACAGGCTGCTAGGAATAATTAATGCGTACTTCAGATCGGATACCGCGGAGTCCATGTAAAACATCTCTGATTTGCCTACCTTGGCGTTATCCAACTGAACCTGATTGCCATTCATGAATGGCTTCAATTCCTCCGATCCGGGACGATTGCTCATCAGAATCTCATTATTCTGGTTCAGGATCAGCAGTGTTGCATCACTAAAACCCGAAATGCTCTCAATCGCTTCCTGGAATCTTCGCGTATCGGCCATGACCACAACTGTACCCGTCTCCTGACCATTCAAATCATCAGGCAGACGTGTAATGTACGCAATGGCAGACTCCGCCGGACCTGCATTCTGATGCGGCAGAATGACGAATTGATTCGTTTCTGCACCCAGGATCTGATCCCGCCACGCTTCAAAAGACATTGCACCTGTGTTATGTAGGGTATGAAATGCCGTCCGCATATCCCGAATATTACCTGAACGGAGAATGGACTGGTCTTTTTTCCACACGACGTAAAATTCATCGATGGATGCGTAGGATGTTTTGTAGAGACGAAGTTCCTTCACCAGCTGATAAGCCGTATATGGCGCCTCCTTGGCTGGCTGATTGGAATACATCAGCGTTTGCAGGTTCGGACTCCACGTCATCTCCATGTTTAACCGCTTCATGAGATCAACTTGTGTATCGATCGTATAACGCATTTGCTTCAATAAAGAATCGTTCGCCCGATGTATTTCACCCTTGAGTGTCTCATTGGCTTGCATGTAAATAACCAGGCTGATCAGAATGGGTACTATTAAAACAGCACTGTAGGAGACAAGCCAGGTCACGATTATACTTTCTCGTTTTTGCCACAAATATCGAATGTTTAGCAACAACTCATCACCTAACTCTTCGTAGATTATCGATGTTTGGATCAGGAATTTATTATAACGGCAAGAGCACGATTCGGATATAGATAAAAAGTTCAATTCAATTGACAATAAGGTGAGCAAGCAGCGATTTCCCGCGTCAAATCAAGCACAAATAGCCCGTATAGACAGCTTTCGTCTATCGGGCATTCGGTATCAAAACGTCAATGTATTTCATTTAATTTTTAAATAGATGAGAATGTTTTTTTTGAATATTCTTAGAGCATTTTTAGAAAATGCGATGCTTCCATCCGTTTAATTTGGCGCTGGCCTCCACGAAGAAATAGTCACCGTAAATGAGAGAGACATTCACGTTCTGACCTGCCGGTTTATGACCGGTTCCCTCCAGAAGCATGCCTTCGTGCTCAGGAAGATCCCATGTTCCATAATGATCCCGCAGGGAATTCAGGATACGTTTGGCAACGGAAGCATAAAGCCTGCCTTCAGGATCAGTGAGTACACCTGCAAGCTCAAGCAATCCGGAAGCAGCAATGGCACCCGCGGAGCTGTCCCGTGGAATCTCTTCTCCTTCTTCGGGCTCTGCCCGGAAATCCCAATGTGGAACGCTATCCTCAGGCAAGTTGGCAATGAAGAAGTTCGCCACACGCTGTGCAGCATCCAGATATGCCGGGTCTTCTGTATAACGATACGTATTCGTTAATCCATATAAAGCCCACGCAGCTCCACGACTCCAAGCCGAATCTGGCCCTGCTCCCTGTCCCCCTATCGCTTCTGCCCGTTCACCTGTCTCGGGACCAAATGAAACGATATGATGTACAGAACCATCTTCCCGGACAAAATGCTTCATGACCATATCCGCATGAGCTTTGGCGATATGGCTGAAACGGGGATCTCCACTCTCCTCCGATGCCCAGAAGAGTAAGGACAGATTCATCATCGTGTCGATAATTGACCAGCCCAACATGTCTCCATTCCAGGCCCGGATAAAGCTGCCTTTGGTATTGAAGCGTCCAGCCAGGAAGTTGGCAGCAAATAAGGCACGTCTAGCTGCATCGGCATCTCCGGTGAGCTTGTATTTGATGACGGCCGTGGGTAGGAAATGAAAGCCCACATCGTGGTCGAAGTAGTTATTTTCGAGAAACCGTTCCGATAGCCGTTCATCCCAATTCCATGCAGCCTCTTTATATTTCTCATCACCCGTCATATCGTACACAATCCATAATATACCCGGCCAGAATCCCGAGGTCCACCAATCGATCCTCATGTCGTCATAAATGCCATTCGTACCTGCGACATGTGGAGACTTGTCACCTATAGCTGCAAGCATCTGGTCGGCTTTGCTCTTGATCTGATCCCACATGTCCTTGTCCAGTTCATTTAATACGTTCATGTAACGTCATACCTCCTTACCGTTTTTTCAATTCTTCGGTTTAACCTTTCAATGAACCAACCATGACACCTTTCACGAAAAAGCGCTGCAAAAACGGATAGATGCACAGGATCGGTATCGTTGCTACCATAATCGTTGCATACTTGATGGTTTCCCCAATCTGAAAGCGATCCCCGGCCGAGGCACCTGCGGACATGCTCTCCGTGGAATTGGCAATCAGAATCTCACGCAGCACCAATTGCAGCGGGAACAGCTCACGGCTTTTGATAAACACCGATGCATAGAACCACCCGTTCCACTTATCTACCGCGTAATACAGAATCATTACGGCAATGACGGGCATGGACAACGGGATAATAATACGGAACAAAATGGTAAAGTGATTGGCTCCATCAATCTTGGCCGATTCTTCCAGGCTGTCCGGAATACCCATAAATGATGTTCGCATGATGATCAGGTTAAATGTACTGATGGCAAAAGGCAGAATGGTCGACCACAGCGTATCTAACAGGCCAACGCCTTTGACAACCAGATACAGCGGAATCAACCCGCCGCCAAAGAACATCGTGAACACGATAAAGAACATGAACACCTTGTTCCACATCACGTTTTTACGTGATAGCACGTACGCACCAAGCGCTGTCATGAACAGGTTGACGATGACGCCAAACACGAGAATAAACAAGGTATTACGGAAACCTGTGGCTATCCCTGGATTGGCAAGTACACTCTTGTAAGCTTCCAGACTGAACCCTACGGGCTTCCAAAGAAGGCCCTTGTTCGCTAACAGCTGCGCCGAGTCGCTTAAGGATGCGAATAACACGTAAAGTAGTGGATACAAGGTGACGATAACAAGCAGGATTAGAAATGTATAATTCAAGATCGTAAAGATTCGGTCAAACCAACCGCTTTCCTTAATCAAAGTTACCACCTCACCATAAGCTGTTTTGACTCACTCTGCGGCTGATATAGTTCGCCGAAATCAGAAGAACGAGATTGATGACTGAGTTGAATAGACCGACTGCCGAGCTGTAACTCCATCCGAATTCCAGCAATCCCTTTCGATACACGAAGGAAGAGATCACATCTGCCGTTTCATAGGTTACCGGATTGTAGAGGAGAATGATCTTCTCAAACCCGACATTCAGCATATTCCCCATCCGGAGAATGAACATGATTGTAATAATAGGCAGTAATCCCGGCAGTGTAATGTGGAACATTTGCTTGAGACGGCTCGCACCGTCTATCTTCGCCGCTTCATACTGTTCCAGATCGATGCTCATTAATGCAGCGATATAGATAATCGATTCCCAACCGATCCGCTGCCATATTTCAGAAAGGACATAGATCGGACGGAACAACTCCGGCTTTTGCAGCATCGCCTGACCGTCATATCCGAGCATCATGATGAGACGGTTGATTAAACCATCCGCGTTCGTGAAATCTGTAATAATACCGCATATGACAACAAGAGAGATGAAATAAGGCATATACGTTATTGTTTGAACAACCCGCTTGAACGTGCGCTTACGTACTTCATTGATGAGCAGCGCCAGAATGATCGGTGCAGGGAATTCAAAGAGCAGCGTGTACAAACTGATGAGCAGGGTATTCTTAAGAACCCGCAAGAAATAGTAACTGTTAAAAAACTCTTCAAAGTGCTTCAGCCCAACCCAATCACTCCCCAAAATACCCTTCATCGGAGAATAGTCTTTAAAGGCAATAATTGCACCGTACATCGGACCGTAATGAAATATTAAATAATATCCAATAACGGGAATCATCATGATATACAAATACTTGTTCATCATGAAGTCCCGAACGAACCGGCTTCTGAAGGATTGACGATTGCTCATGATGTACCTTTTCACCTCTTTTCAATCGGGAGGGCCAGAGCCCTCCCCTTTTACAATTACCGATTGTTGTAGCGTTCGAGTGCTGCTGTCTGGATTTCGATAGCTCGATCCAGATGTAACGACTTCATCTTCGCAACATAGCTCTCAAATTGATCCACCGATTCGTTACCCAGAATGATCTTGATCGTCATCTCATCGACGAGCGTGTTGATATCATTCATGATGGTCGCGTATTCGGAGCTCTCTTCAGGTGTAGGTGTGATTGAAGGCAGATTATATTTTGCAGCCTGCGTATTCTTCCATACATCAATGGCATCACGCTGGGTCTGCAATGCAAAGAACTGCTCAGCATAACGTTTGTCTTGAACGAACGGACCGTTATAACTGCTGCGGGCATATAGTGAAATTGCTTGTGCCGGAGCAAGTTTATCCGGATTCTTCAATAACAAATCCGTAAACTTCGGATAACCATCTTCCATGTTGTAACTGACGCCTTCTTCCCCAAAGTTAAAGAACATGTGCCCTTCCTCACTATAGCCATAATCCAGCATGCGAACGGCAAGTTCCGGGTCCTTGGCTGCCGTAGTGATGGCAACAGTACCTTCCGAGGCATAACCCTGGTTGAGCTGCCCGAATTTTGGAATGTCGCCTTTGTTAAGCACCGGATATGGCGCAGCGACCAGAACGGCATCCGGATCATTTGCTTCTACGAGCGGCTGCCATTTGCCGATACCCCCACCTGCGTTGCCAACACTGGCGCCAGTCGCACCCGAAGCGAGGTTGCCGTCAACCGATTTGGTATCCGCTGTTGAGATGTTTTTATCGATCAGCCCTTCTTTGTACCATTCCTGGAATAACGTCAAGTATTCTTTGAATCCCTCTTCTGACGGGCCAAATTTGACCTGTCCATCTTCCTGATAGAATCCGCGGTTTACACCGAAGGCGCCAAGGAAAGCACCATTACCGGAATCATTAAAGAAACGTGGCTTACTTACAACAGAGAATGGAGCGGCGGCGCCTTTTTTCTCTTTAAAAGCTCTCAGAGTCGTTGTCCACTCATCAATCGTTTCCGGAACGGGCAGTCCCAGCTCATCCAGCCAATCCTTACGAATGATTGGACCCTGGAAGACACGAAGATACTCGTCTCCCCGAACGAACGGGAATACATAGTAGCTGCCACTGTCCGTTTTGACCATCTTGTCGATGTCCGGATTCTCCTGCAGATATTTCTTCAGATTTGGCGCATACTGGTCAATCAGATCGTTCAGCTTGAGAATGTAACCATCGTTGATGGCTTTCTCCGGTCCACCGGGGAAATCTCCGATGAAGTTGTACTCCAGCATGTCTGGCAAATCCCCGGACGCCAGCATCACGTTAAAGGATTCTCTGACCTGACCTGTCGGAGGTGCCGTGAATTTGAGTGGCACGCCGGTTTTTTCCTGCCATTTTTGAAAGAATGGAATTTCGCTGTGCGAATTTTTGACCCCAATCAGGTTTCCGTTAATTTCACCCCAATACGTAAGCGTCTTATCCGTTTGAATTGGATAGGTAGTTGCTTCCGTTGATCCGCTCGGTGTCCCTTTATCGGTATCGCCCGCTGTACTGTCTCCGGACGAACACCCCAGGATCGTTGCACCTAATAACAGGATCATCAAACTCGTAGATAACACTTTTCTTCTCATGGACCTTATCCTCCACCTTTTGGGAATGTCTGTGCTCTACCTCAGATTAAGGGAGGGGCCATTGAAGCGATATTCGCAAAAGATCAAATGTCATGTTGATTTCGTCAGAAGGAACTGATCATTTAGCCAAAACGATAGACGAATTCTCTATGTACTCATCTGTAATGTCTTGAAATTACTGTGTTGGCGCAGGGTTGTGACTGTACTTCTGACATCACAAAAAAACAGACCATGAACAAGGTTCATAGTCTGTAACGTGGGTGAATATGAGTGGATTGGAACATAACGAATATATTGCGCCAGGGCTCGCCTTCTCATTTTCAATCCCAAACGACTTCTGTGCCTGCGATAAAATCGTGTAGTGCACGTTTGTCCTCGCGAATGGCCACCATGAAGACACTTATAATGAAACCAATGCCAAATGTGATTGCGTATACCAGCCCAGCAACAACTACACGCATCAGCATCGTTCCGATTCCCGGAGGCTCCTGTGTATCATATTTTCGAATTCGAATTCCGCAAATCCGCTTTCCTATCGTTCTACCGTACCAGAAAACGGGCAATAAAATGGAATACAATGCACTTAATATTTTGGCTATAGGTTCATCACTATCAAAGTTTCCTGTAATGAGCCCTGCGAAAACCATTAACGGCAATGCAATAATAATAGCATCCAGAATACTGGCACCCAGCCTTATCCAAAAACCTGCTTTATACAAAATGTTTCCTCCAAACTTTCTTTACTAAAAAGACTAAAAAATACGTTATTCCTAACTCCTTTCATTCATTTGTTCTAACTCAACATATGTATGTACATATACGGAGAGTATAACAGAAAAATTTACTATATAGCCCAACAAAACACAATCAAATTCCTTTCCATATCTAAACACTTTTCATATGTATTAGGTTACAGAAAGAGACCATATTGAACATATGGCCTCGGCAATACGTGGAATGGGAAGGTTACGGTTGCTCGTGAAAAGCTTTCCAGAATGAGCCCTCTGTATTAATGATATCCTTGATTTGGGCAAAAGGAATCGTAAATGTCGGAAATCCCGCCACGTAAGGAGCGATTTCATAAGGTCTGAAATACACATGCAATGCATCACGTGAGACAAAAAACGGCTGATCCGGGCTAATTCCCTCATACGTGTCCGGAAAAACATAAGAGTATTGCGGGTCATTTTTGATCTGATCGCCTATAATTTTGCTGAGTACCTTCACATAGTCACTGTTTGGCTTAAATAAATCCTTGAGCTCATACATCTGACCGCTACTCAGATTAATAATCGCATAGATCATCGTAGGCATACCATGTGCTGCACCAGCCGGGTAGTTATAACCCGTGAGTTTGAGTTGAAGCAATTGCTGCTGATAAAATGTAATATCAAAATCCCCTGTATACGTGTAATCCAGCTTCTGATTCGCAGGGATGGGCTTCACTTGGGATAGTGCCTTTAACTTGGCGTTGACTGCAAGCTGAACTGCTTGATCCGTTAACCCTTCCAATTGCGGATAATACACAAGGTAATCGGGGTTGGGCTTATATTTCTCTTCGCGTACACGATATGGCGGGTGAAGCGGAACGATTGTATTTTGCCGCCAGATGATCTGCCCGGCCCGGTTTACATAGGAAACACGCTGGTCGACATACGCCTTGATCAAATCCGGAGCTACCACTTCAAGTGTGCCCGAGCCTTCAACACGGGGATATCCCGTTGCAGGTCGCCCGCTTAGATCCAAAAAGAACGTTTGCGTTCCATTCGTGGCTGAAGCCAGCCCTCCTTTGTAATTCGATACATCCGTATATACAAAATCCGAAAGCCTTCTACCGCTGACATCCGCAATTGCATAGACCGAACCCATAAAAGACTGTTTGGGATCAATAGCTTGCCCCAATGCCAGACGATGTTCTCCCAGATCGCGAATATCATTGTAGCCGGATTGGATGGTAAATGTGCCCTGTGTATTAATAACGCCATAGCTGGAGTTGTAGTCCTCCGCTGTATTCACAATAGCGTATCCACCATTAAACGGTAAAGCCGAGGTGAAGCTAGGCTGAATTCGGACATGACCACTTTCGTCAATATAACCGTATTTACCCGATGTTTCTTTCTGAAAAGGAAGTAATCCGTCACCCAGAGGTCCCACATAGGCATACGGGTACGTCGCCAGTCGCTGACCATTCCGATTGATTAACGCATATTCATTATCCTTGATCTGCACAACGGCCTTGCCATCCTGAAAATCGTTCGCTGAAGCGAACTGCGCCCGAATGACCTCATTTCCAGCTGTGTCCAAAAAACCGTAACGACTGACTTCCCCACCTGGCTGACTGCTGTCTGAAAGGTAAAACAGCGCTCGGCCATCCTTCACATCGGCAATAAACGGATATGCCCGTTTGGTCAGCACATTACCCTGTTCATCAATCATCTTGAACCCTTGAGAGTCAATAACAATGGCCCGACCTTCTGCAAAAGAATTAATGGAATCGTATACAGGTTGAACAACGAATTGGCCGCTAAGATTGATGATGCCTGTCTTCCCGTTTTTTACTACGACAGCCAGGCCATTTTGTTGAAAGTCTTGGGCATCGTCAAGGATCGGTTCAAGTCGAATACGACCTTGGGCATCCATATAACCCCACCGGGTTCCTGTTGTTGTTCTGACCGATATCGGAAATAGCCATGTCGTTTCACGTGCATGACCCTCTGTGCCCACCGCTTGTCTAATCTTCTTTTCCAGCTCAAGCAGAGCTTCCCGTGAAGGGTATGGGTCATTGAAACGTAGCGCTTTTTGGACAGAAACGAGTGCAGCAGTAAATAATCCGGCTTTATACTGAGCGTCCGCAAGATAGTACCAATAGAAAGTATAATCTGGATGCTGCTCTGCCAATTGTTCGTAATACTTCACGACCTTAGGAAAGTAATACGGGTATACATCTGTTGCTTGAACCCATCTCCCATTCTGCCAGCGGATGATCTCGACCCGATAAGCTTCACCTGTATCATGAATCCAGAGTGCAATCTCCACTTTTCCATCTCTGCCGTGGGGACCGGGCATATCAATGATTTCCACATGGCTGTAATACAAATCTTCTGGCGCTAAATCTTTCAGTCCCATTTCCGTCCAATCGTATACAGCAAGCTTCGACCAGATCGCACCGATCTGCCAGCCGACAATGAGATTATTTCTCGCCGTAGATGTCACAGATGCCGCTGTCAGCAAGGTAACGCCATACCCCAAGCCTTTAGTCAAAGACATCTTGATCCAGCGACCTTGGTAAAATTTCAGAACAAGCAGCATTAATTCTCCGCCCTGCTCATATACAGCAGCAATCTCCGGCATTCCGTCTCCGGTTAAATCTGAAGCATAAATGGCCGGATGTTGGACCGGTTTATCAATGGTGACGACAGTCGCGTCAGCCGGGATATGTTGATTAACAATTTGTGTTAACAGAGGTTCGCTCATGGACATGCCTGTTTCCTCCTCAAGACAGCATTCGCCTACTGGTATGGGTATGCATCATAAGCGGGGATATGACATCTGAACGAATATGGCCCTGTGGATTATTAAACGATCCGTATATTGAATCTAATCCTTGCCCTAAACGCTACTCCAATTAATTATGAAGCTTTTCGTACCATATTTGTTAGTCAAAAACAAGGTTTCAATCGCCATAATATTGAATATATAGATGGTGCAGGCTTTTCGTATGAAGCCACTGGAATGAACATATACTCCCTTAGATAAGATTCGTAACATTACGAGTCTTTGATGAGAGGGGATCAACCAATGGTTAATGATACTTCACAGCCTGAATTCTTCACCCGAGAATTTACACAAAATCCTTATCCGGTATATAAAAAACTGCGACAGAATGATCCCATTCACAGAGTCCTGTTCCCTCATGGTGATTTCGGTTGGATTATTACCCGATATGAGGATGCGGTCGAGGTGTTGAAAGACAATCGCTTCAGCAAGGATGTCATTAAACGTTATGGGCCGGATCAAGATAACATTTTTGTGCATAACATGCTTTTTTCTGATCCGCCCGATCATCGTCGGTTGCGTGGACTTGTACAGAAGGCATTCACTCCCAGGCTGATTGAAGGCATGAGAAGCCATATTCAGGATATTGCCGACGATCTTCTGGATAATCTTAATTCCCAGGACAAGATGAATCTGATTGATGAGTTCGCTTTTCCGTTACCGATTATTGTCATCAGCGAAATTCTCGGTGTTCCTCTTGAAGATCAGGACAAATTCCGTCTGTGGTCCAATTCCATCATCGACGCGACAAGCGACGAGAATTCCGAAGTGTTTGAGAAGCATGCCAAAGAGTTCATTGATTACCTGAATGCCTGGTTTGCCAAAGTACGTGAGCAGCCGGGCGACGATCTGATCAGTCAGCTTGTTGTGGCAGAAGAATCAGGAGAGCAGCTCACTGAAAAGGAACTACTTGGTGTAGTCGCGCTGCTCATCATTGCCGGACATGAAACAACCGTTAATCTGATCGGCAATGGTATACTTGCCCTTCTGGAGCACCCGGAACAACGCGAGCTGCTGATTAATCGGCCTGAGTTGATCCATAACGCTGTTGAAGAAATGCTGCGTTATAACGGTCCGGTTGAATTCAGCACGTCCCGCTGGGCATCCGAGGACATTGAATTTCATGGACATCACATAGCTAAAGGTGAACTTGTTATTGTAGCGCTGGATTCGGCCAATCGAGATGAAGCGAAATTTAAGGATGCGGATGTGTTTGACATCACTCGTGAGAAGAGCGCCCATTTGGCATTTGGCAAAGGCATTCATCTCTGTCTGGGAGCCCCTCTCGCGCGACTCGAAGGTGAGATTGCTATCAACACTCTAATTCGCCGTTTTCCCGATATGCAGCTTCAGGCGGATGTGAATGAACTTGAATGGAGACCTGGCATGATTGTTCGCGGTGTTAAGGAAATCCCGGTACAGCTTAAATAGAAATGTATTTGGAGTAAGGAAAGCGAGGCACCTGGCTGCATGGAAATAAACACCATTGTTTTAGTCGTTTTTTTAATTCTTATTCTCATCTTATTGGTTCGTGTCATCAGCTTGCAGACCCAGCTGAATGAACTGAAGAGGGATGTAGAGCGCCTGGAGAATGGAGCAGGTAGTACTGCACACTTCCCTCTTAGTCATAACGCTTCTTCAGTGAATGTATCTCCACCTCCACCGTCACAGGCTGATCTGACTGAACTTGATAGGGAGCTGCAGGCACTTGCACAACAGGGCAAGAAAATCATTGCAATCAAAAAGGCTCGTGAAGCCAGAAACCTATCACTGAAAGATGCCAAAGAATACGTCGAGTCACTCGAACGACAATAAGAGTGAGTTTGAATCGACTTTCCAACTCCCTGCAAAGGTTTTTGCTTCAGTTGATTCATTTTCGACTGAAAGTAACGATCTTCTTCGTAGGGAGTTTACTTTTTTCAAAAGACATGATAAAGTTATTTCAATATTTATAAAAATAAGAAATAAAGACGAAAGGAACGATTTTGATGCAATCCAATACGATTGATGAACAGGCCGTCAAAATTCATAAAGCTTTGGGCGAACAAACGCGATATAAAATTATTCAGATCCTTTCGGGTGAAAGCAACCTGTGTCCAGCTGATTTGGAAAATAGGCTTGTAACGGTAGCGCTCTCCACTCTATCTCATCACCTGAAGCAGCTATCCGATTGTGGTTTGTTGACGTCACAAAAGAAAGGCACGTATATTTATTACAGCCTGAATACAGAAACTGTCCAGAGATTCGCTCCTTATCTGTTGGATAGGTAAATTTTTGTCCGTTATTTCTATAATACTAGAAATATGAAATCAACAATTAAACACTCGTCCTGGCACATTGGAATGCAAAGACTCATCGTAGTTGCATAACTATCCTTTTGCCAAAACACCCAGTACATTAGATGGTTTAACTGCTCAACCATGTCTCATCGGTTCATTCATAATATTGTTATCCCGTTCTCTCGTCTTTATTTCTATATTTCTAAAAATATAATAATAACAAACAGAAAGAGGTTATATGCTCATGTCTAACACATGGAAAATCTATGTTCTCGCCTTGGTCAGCTTTCTTGTAGGGACCTCCGAATATGTCATTGCTGGTATTCTGGACAGGATCTCTGACACCATGAATATATCATTAATTGCTGCGGGACAGCTGATTACGATCTTTTCACTCGTTTACGCGCTCGGTACGCCCATCATAATTGCCTTAACATCCCGTATGGACCGACGCAAACTGCTGCTCTACTTCCTTGGACTATTTGTCATAGGTAACGTCTTGGCCTTCTTGCTCCCTGGATACGGACTGTTCATCGCCGCACGAGTCTTAATGGCTCTGGGAGCCGGGGTGGTTGTTGTTACATCCTTGACGATCGCGGCCAAAATAGCGGCTGTGGGTAAACAGGCCAGCTCTATCGCAACGGTTATTACCGGATTTACCGCTTCCTTGATCGTGGGAGTTCCTCTGGGAAGAATGGTTGCTACAGCTTGGGACTGGAAACTTGTTTTTGCAGGTATCGCGATTCTGGGTGTCATTGCCATGATTGTTATTGCCATTACGATCCCGCCATCTGAAGGCGAAGCACCGGTTCCTTTGAAAAAACAATTATCCCTTCTTAAGCAACCTCGTATCGGCTTGGCGCTGCTTGTCAGCTTTTTCTGGTTAGGAGGCTATTCCATTGCGTATACTTACATTTCACCTTACCTGGTATCTATTGCGGGCATGAGTGAAGCATTATTAAGTTCCGCTTTGCTGGCTTTTGGTATCGCAAGTCTGATTGGTTCCAAATCCGGAGGATATAGCGCCGATCGTATGGGAGTAAAAAGAACACTCCTCATGGGTATGGCCCTGCATGTCATAAGTCTGCTTATGCTGAATGTCACAGCTCATTCGGGTGCGGCCGTCTTCATTGTATTGATTCTGTGGTCCTTTTCCGCCTGGTCTTCCGGTCCAACACAGCAATATAATCTGGTGACGATGGCTCCGGAATCGTCCGGGATTATGCTGAGTCTGAACAGTTCGGTTATGCAACTCGCGATGGCTGCCGGTGCCGGTATTGGAGGAATTGCCGTCAGTGCTGTTTCATTGTCATCCATCACCTGGATTGGAGCTTTAGGGGTGGTCATTGCCATGATTATTATCATTCTTGCCTACCGTCCGGGAGTTGCCACTACGCCTCAGACCGAATCATCCCATGTGGCATGATGGAGCGTAAGCTCAACAATACAAATCATCAAATGCAAAAAGAGAGGCACTGTGACTTTACAGTAAGCCTCTCTTTCTTATTCAGTCTGATGGATGCTTTAGGTGTACGGTTCGAAACGGTGCTGTGTCAAGACTAAGGCGAACGTAAGTCTTATCTGAGCAAATTGGTCTTTGCCAACTCAATCAGCTCATCGCCACGTCCATTCAATACTGCCTTCATCATCCATAAGGTGAAGCCCTCGGCCTGTTTGATATTAATCTTCGGAGGCAGGGACAGCTCCTGTCGATTCACCACAACATCAATCAGAACAGGACCATCATGCAGCAATGCACGCTCTAAAGCCCCTTCCAGATCTGCCGGATCTTCAACCCGTATTCCTTCCAGACCCATCGCTTGGGCTACAATAGCAAAGTTCGGATTCACAAGCTCGGTACCGGACTCAAGCAATCCGGCAGCTTTCATCTCCAGTTCAACAAAACCCAGTGCTCCGTTGTTAAACACGACAACTTTAATAGGGAGATTATGCTGTTTAAGAGTCAAAAGATCACCCATCAGCATAGCAATGCCGCCATCACCGGACAAGGATATGACTTGTCTCCCCGGATCAGACACCTGTGCTCCAATCGCTTGTGGTAGAGCATTCGCCATGGTGCCATGACTGAATGAACCCAGCAATCGGCGCTTGCGGCTCATTTCAATATAACGAGCTGCCCATACGGTAGGTGTACCTACATCGCAGGTGAAGATCGCGTTCTCGGCGGCAGCATCGCTAATGACCTTGGTTAAGTATTGGGGATGAATTGGCATTTTTCCGGGTTTCCCAACAGCAAGCTCATCCAGTTCTTTACGAACTTTTTCGTAACGTTCCACGCTTTTATGCAAATGTTTGTCGCTGTGCTCTTCCGTCAGATAGGGCAATAACATTTCAATGGTAGCCTTCACATCGCCGCACACGCCGTAATCCAGCTTCGTACGGCGACCAAGGTGTGAAGACTGAATATCTACTTGAAGTACGACTGCATCCTCCGGGAAGAATTGACGGTATGGAAAATCTGTTCCCAGCATCAAGAGCACATCACAGTCCATCATGGCATGATAACCGGATGAGTAACCGATTAGTCCCGTAAGGCCTACCGAATACGGATTATCGTACTCCAGATACTCCTTGCCTCGCAGCGCAATAACCATTGGGGATTTCAAGCGATCACAGAGCTGCATGAGAGGTTCACGCGCACCAGCGCAGCCTGCCCCGCACAGCAACGTAATTTTTTTACCTTGATTCAAAAACTCCGCCAGTTTCCGCAATTCAGGTTCGGAAGGATGTACAACCGGATGGGTGGGATGGTATACATGCTCTGGCACTGGCAGATCAGCCGCTTCCAGGGCCGCTACGTCCCCTGGCAATATAATGACGGAAACGCCAGAACGCGCAACTGCGGTCTGCATCGCCATCGTAAAGGAACGCGGCATCTGTTTGGCCGTTGTAATGACCTCACAATAATGACTGCATTCCTGAAATAAATACTCTGGATGAGTCGCTTGAAAATACTCACTCCCAATCTCATCACTAGGAATATGAGCAGCGATGGCAAGTACTGGTACACGGTTCCGATGACAATCGTACAGACCGTTTATCAAGTGCATGTTTCCCGGTCCGCTACTGCCCGCACATACTGCGATACTTCCACTCACTTGGGCATCTGCCCCGGCCGCAAAAGCAGCCACTTCTTCATGGCGGACATGAATCCATTCAATTTTACCCGAGCGACGGATGGAATCCAGTACCGCATTCAAGGAGTCTCCAACGATACCATAGATGCGTTTGATGCCTGCGTTCAATAATGCTTCGACCAGAACGTCTGCAATTGTTTTTTTCATGAAAGGTCGGTCTCCTTTATTCGCTTATTTTGAATTATGTTTCCACCGCGTTAAACTACCTATTCTTTTACCCCAATTTTTTGAAATTAGAAACAAAATCATATGTATTTATGGATATATACAAAAATCCGCTTGTCATGGAACTGACAAACGGATCATGGTTACACGATAGTTTATAATGCTGTTCATTCATACTTTTGAATTGATTTACATCAATAAATTCACAATTAAATAGCAGGCATCACATTGCCGCCACTGACCGGGATATAGGCCCCAGTGATAAAAGAGGACAGGTCGGATGCCAGAAATGCTACCGCATTGGCAATTTCCTGATCTTCTCCCCTACGTTTCAACGGCACCGTTTGAATATACCCCTCATCATGTCCTGGCTCACTGTTGCGGTCACGTTCACTGATTGTCCATCCAGGCGCAACTTGGTTGACCGTAATCTGATGCTCGCCTACCTCTTTTGCCAGCACACGGTACAAACCGTCCATTCCGCGTTTACCCGCCGTATATGCAGACTGGGTAGCAAAATTCTGCATCGCACATTCCGTATTAATACCAATGAATCGACCAGCTCTGGCTTCCTTCATAGCCGGAATGAAAGCTTTGGCAAGATATACACTTTGCATCACGCATGATTCGAACTGGCTTATATAATCGTCCGGTGATTGTTCCAGCACTGTTGTCCAGGCATATTGAATGACCGCATTGGCAACCACGATATCTACATCTCCGAGGCTGGATTGAATTTCATCACGCATCCGAAATACCGTATCTTGCTTCGTGATATCACCCTGAATAATGACCGTTTTCCGACCGATGGCTTCAATCTCACCTTGAAGCTCCCTGGCCTTCGTTTCATTATTTATGTAATGCAGCGCCAGATTTGCACCACAGTCTGCCAACGTACGAGCGATGACCCTTCCTAATTGACCAGTTGCTCCAGTCACCAGCGCCGTTTTACCTGTAAGATCCAATTTCATAGGGACAGTTTCCCTCCTCTGAGCTACATGTGTAGTAACGAAATTTAGTGATAAAGCAAGAAGGATTATAAAATAGATTAACGCTCGATAGCATCAAAACGGAAAACGCTTTCGAGGTTCATGTTATTTGCCGTGCTGAACGAGATCGATTTCCTGGAAGCGACTAACTTCCTTTTCCCACCGTTCTTCTACATATTTGCGATGAACCGGGTGAACATTATATGCATCATACGCAGCCTGATCTGCAAATACCATTGAAAAACTGTAGTCAAACTCATTTTTTTCGCTCACCTGACGCAGGACCTGAAATTGCTCCACACCTGGAATTTTCGCTAGGGCATCCGTACTTTCGTTCAGAAATGCCTCTGCTTCAGGTGTATCTTTGCCTGCGTAAAGTGTAAACGTTACCATATGATTGATGCTGCTCATCTCTATTTCCTCCTAATGTATGATCTCACTCTGTTTCCTAGTGTACCTCCGTTTGATATGTAAGCGCAATAATTGTATGCAATTTTTTATTTATCCTTGTCAAGACACAAAGAAACCCCGAGGACAAGTCCCCGAGGTTTCTTCGCAATCTATGGACAGACTAGTTTTTGATGTTGTATTTACGGTTAAAGCGATCAACACGACCACCGATGTCCACGTTTCTTTGTTTACCTGTGAAGAATGGGTGGGATGCGGAACTAGTGTCCACACGGATTACTGGGTAAGAGTTACCATCTTCCCATTCCATAGTTTCGTTCGAGAACTTAGTCGAAGAACTCAGGAATTTGTAATCAGCACTTGCATCGAAGAAAATTACTGTTTGTGTCTTTGGATGGATGTCAGCTTTTGGCATAATCTATTTACACTCCTTTAATATGGGTACTTCTTAGAATAGAACTAAATTTTATTATACTCTTTTTTTGGACGAAGTACCAGTCGGAATTGAACAAACGATAAATATTTTACAATTCACTGCAATTTGCACAGGTTTTAGACTTCAAGTTAAGCCCTTTTCCAGCACGTTCAGCATATATTCCAACGCTTCAAGTTCATCTCTTCCCCGTGTCTGCAATCTCACCACACTGCCGTGTCGAATGGGAAGAAGCGCCATTCCGAGCAGGCTTTTGACATCTACACGATGCTCATGATTTGCATCCATAAATGACAATGAAATATCCGAGGAAAAACGCGACGCTTGAGAAGATACAGACATCAGATCATCCCGGTGGAAATCAGAGTGAATCCTAAATTCATGTGTTCTCACAACCTTCAGTTCCTTTCGCTAAGTTGCTATTCAACAAAATGAGTGTGTATGATTTTATATGTTAAAATCTTCAAGCATTATACCACGTTATGGAAGCTTATTTAATCCTTTTATAGCGAAAAATACAAAAAAAGGAACCCTGAACATCAGGGTTCCGTCGAATGAATTCATTTTCCGTTCGGATACACCATTACTTTCAGACTGCCACTCTTGTTGTGCAATGCCCGTTCCATGGCTTGTTGTGTCTCCTCAAGGGAATAACGATCAGTAATCAGGGACAGTACATCATGCTGGCCTGAGCTCAGAAACTCAATTCCTGCAGGATAGGTGTTGGCATAACGGAAGATTCCGTATATATCCACCTCATTGTCCGCAATAAAAGGAACATTCAGAGCAATCTCATCCTGTGCAGGCAGTCCTACAATAGCAAGCCTGCCTCCTCGGCGGAGAGAATACAATGCAGACTGAAGCGCTTTCGGATTACCCGCAGTTTCCCACGCCGTATCTACACCGACACCGTTCGTTAACTCACGGATCACTGCCAGTGCATCCTCGTTCCGCACATTAATGGTATGAGTGACGCCCATACGACGAGCGGCTTCCAGCCTCACTTCCTCCAAATCTGTGACGATGATGCGTTCCACACCAAACGATTTGGCAGCTGCAACAGCCATCAATCCCACTGGTCCCATGCCCATAATGGCAAGCGTGGTTCCCGGAGCGAGTTTACTACGTCTTGCCGCATGAATGCCCACCGAGAAAGGTTCGTTCATTGCAGCCTCTTCAAAAGACAGATGATCCGGGATGGGGAAAACCATATCTTCACGTATGGTCATGTATTGCACAAAAGCCCCATCCACCGGAGGTGTCGCCAGAAATTGCACATCGGGACACAGGTTATAACGGCCTTCTTTACATGCCGTACATCGTCCGCAGGTTACCCCAGGCTCAATCGCTACCCGATCTCCCGTTTTGAGCCGTGACACGTTCGAGCCAACCGCCGCAACAATCCCTGCACATTCATGTCCAAGTATAATCGGTTTCTCAACCACAAATCGACCAATTCTGCCATGTTCAAAATAATGCACATCCGATCCGCAGATGCCAACGGCCATCACCTGAATGAGCACCTCGTCTTCAGCTGGCTGGGGTACAGCCTGTTCTTCGATAATGATGTGCCCAGGCTCTGTCATGACAGCAGCCTTCATGGTTTCTGGTAATTGATGATGTCCCATATGTTCCCTCCTTCTCGTGTATGCCAACGTTGTTCTTCCTCCGAAGGTGATAAAGGTGAACGCTCCACTTCCTCAGATTTGTTCTGTCTTGTCGTTATCGTGTAAATGTTTAGTTCAGCTTATATCACTCTCGTATCCAGATTAATATATCGTTCTTCCTTGTTCATCTGCAATACCGCTTTTGCGATAGAAGTACGTATTGATCATATCTCTCCATTCCTTGGCATGCTCCGCCTGCCCAGCCTGTAACGTAGCTACCTTATCAAAAACAGTCGGATCAATTTTTCCTTCCAGCTGTCCCCATGTTTGTGCTAACGCCGCTGCCTGCTCTGCTCCAGCAAAATGTGTATCATAAATGTGCTGAATGACCGTTTTGCCAGAATGCAGAACATGGGTATACGGGACATGATGGAAAAATAACAGCAGCTCGTCCGGACAGGAGGCTACGGATTCATATCTTTCGGCATTTTCCCGGTGGTATTGCGATGTATATCCCGTTCCGCTGCTCACTGTCCGGTCCACGCCAATGCCATCACAATCGGCAAAATGATACGTTCCCCACTTGGAATATTCATAGCCATCCACATTCGGTCCATAATGGTGCTCCGGATTAACCATCCAGCCTACACCGAGCGGAGCCGTATAATTTTCATAGATTTCCAACGAATTCAGAAGCATGCCAGAGATTAGACGAACGACCTCTTCGTCATGTCCAAACGTAAGTCTGACCCATTCCTCTGCGATCTCTTCCGATGACAGCTCCGGATTCCAGGCCAGTCTTCCATATCCATACAGATTCGCCTGAGCAAGCGGGTGCCCTGTCCAGCAAGCGTCTGCACCGATATTGGAGACTGCGGCAAAGCCGCTATAAGGTCTGTTGTATAGAGAGCCGTCAGCAATACGTTTAATTTCAGAACCCGGCCCCTTGGCAAACGTATCAAAATTCAATACTTGTTTCCACTGTGGAATCAGATAACACAGATGTCGCTGCTGGCCCGTATATTCCTGCGTAATCTGGAATTCCAGTACCTGATTTGTGTTTTCCATGGCCCCGAACAGCGGGGATACGGCCTCTCGAACCTGAAAGTCCATCGGTCCATTCTTGATCTGCAAAATGACGTTGTCTGCAAATCGGCCATCCAGTGGCTTAAAGTGGTCATATGCCGCCCGCGCGCGGTCCGTGGAACGGTCACGCCAGTCTTGCTTGCAGTTATAGACGAAGCAGCGCCAGATCACCAGTCCACCGAAAGGACGAAGGGCCTCGGCCAGCATATTGGCTCCATCGGCATGATCTCGATTATACGTAAATGGGCCAGGACGATTCTCCGAATCTGCTTTGATCAAATAGCCGCCAAAATCCGGGATTGCCGCATATACCTTGGCTGTCTGAATGTTCCACCATTGACGGACCTGCTCATCCAGCGGATCTGCCGTAAGCAATCCACCAATCTCTATCGGACTTGCGTAGTTGGCGCTCAGGAACAATCGGATGCCGTACGCTCTGAATTCGGCAGCCACCTTTGCAACATCACCCAGGAAACGTTCCGTCAGGAACAGGCTCTCACGCTGGTGCACGTTAACGTTATTAATCGAAATGGCGTTAATACCTGTGGAAGCAAGCAATCTAGCATAATCCCGGATACGCCCGAGATCATGAGTGAATTCTCCATTTTCATAGAAAATGGACTTTCCCGCATAGCCACGTTCAATGCTGCCATCCACGTTATCCCATTGATTGATCATGCGTAATGCATTAACGGGCTGCTCCGCAATGTAGCTTAACCTTCCCGCAGCCGGTTGCGCATCGTTAGCGCTTTCTTGATCCAGGACAAGCTCTCTTAACAGATGAAAAGTACCATACAGCACACCTTGAGGGGTTTCCGAACCAATAAACAGTCTGCCCCGCTCCTTATCTTCGCGGATCATATAGCCTTCCCCGTGTACAGCTGAGCGCTCCGTTTCGCTGAAGGCCTGAGCTACAGCTTCCGAGCCTGTCCATGTGCCAAGCCATATCCCTTGGGCCTCCTGATTGGCTAAATCCGGATCACTCACTTGGCTGGTAACTTCCTGACTAACTTTCGGCTTGATGCCAAAAAGCTTATCCAATCCCTGAGTCAGTTCAGTTATGGCTGTTGATATCATTTCCTGATCTTCCGCCGCCGACACGGTATGGGCCCAGACTGGAGCTGCCTTTCGGGCAGCTCCCTTCACTCCGAATTGACCTTGAAGATATCCAAGCCACGCATCATACTGCGGGCCAGAGATATTGGATTGAACGGTTGTGTTGCTCATTGTACAGCCTCCTTGCTGGCATAGATCTGCTCCAGACGATTACCTTTGCCTTCGAGCAGCCATAGAATTGATGTTACACCGCGCGGGTAATACTTGCTTCCGACCGCCTCACCTGCCAAGATCTGGTCACTCCAGCACCAGTAGGATTCCTCTGGATGCAACAGCCAGTTTACATGGGCAGCGTCAGCAGCCTTCCCTGTTTCATCCCATTCCACGTCGAGTAGTTCTCTTGTAATGAACTGGGACAGATATATTTTGCTAAGCCATGAGTTATTGCTCGTAGAGGACAGCTTCCAGCCTCCATCCTCAAACAGACAAGTACCAGGTACAAGAACAGTCTTAAGGTGGGTTCGAAGTGCTTGCAGATAAGGTCCAAAACGGCCATTTACATCCAGCGCACCTTCACAGCCTGTAAAGTATGGGAATACCAATCCTTCTATGGCCGGAATGATGCGGGAATTATTGTTTTCAGCGATAACTGCCGGAATGTAGCCACTGTCGGTTAACTGAGCTGCAATACTGGCTGCACAGCGATCTGCCTGACGTCCTGCGTGATGAGACAATTCAGCCAGTTTCTCCGCAGCAAACAACTTCTCCAGTGCAACATAGACGGCCCAGCATTTGCCTGCCAGGTAGATGTTATTCCGCGATTGTCCAAGCGATACATCCAGACTGTCATAGGTGGTAATTTCAGCTCCACCCTTGGTGCGACTGCTATCCAGTCCCATCAGGCCATTGCGTTGTTGTTCATCCGGATGATCCCGGTTCAACATGCTTTCGAAGCAATCACGAATGACGGGAAGCATTTCTTTAACAAACTGCTGATCCTGTGTCTGTTCAATATATACAGTCGCACAGGAAAGCCAGTTCACGAGTTCCTCGTGGCTCATTTGGGAGAAGCAGTCATCGATGCCCACCAGTTCATACGCCGAGTGTCCCGGACGCGAGAATACATTGGCTACACCAATATCATGCGTGAACGTAATGCCGCCCGGGTATTCCTTCTCATCGCCCGGGAAACGTACTTGATCCGTATAACTGTAACGCTTCACAAACCACTCCAGCTCATTACGCACCGTCCAAGGATTCAAAGCAAGCTCGAAATACAGCTGATCTGCGGTCAGATCCAGAGTATTCATCATCCGGTATTCCCCTTCATTTACGATCCAGAACGGCTCGCCGTCTGCATCCAGCAGCTGTGTACTTGCATAGTAGCTATGAATGGAATGGGCAAGCATAAATGACTGGTTCTCACTCAAAGCAGATACGCCAAGACGTTGTTCCACCTCAGCACAGGAAGCAGTCAACTCGCTGAAACGATTAAGCGCATATTGCCCGGCTTCCAGAATATCCGCAAAATAACGGGTATACCAGTAGGTCGTGTCCATACCCGAAGTAACGATCCCACCACGATAGAAACATACAGCGAATTGATACGTACGCTTTTCTCCGGCTGGAACGTCCATCAACAACGCAGCTGTTTCGCCCAGTCCGAAAGCCAGATTCTCACGATGCTTCTCCTGCAATATTTTCTCCAGCGTGAACCCGCGAGCAGGCCATAGTCCCTCATCCGCAGACAAAATTGCGGTTAGGCGCCCTTGTCCAACACCCGTTAACGCTCCCCCCTCTGGTCCTCCGATGATACGCATCGCAGAGTAAGGATCATTCCCCTGATAGCCAAAATATGCTTTGCGCGATTGCTGCCCTTGCGAATTATCAATCGTCATCTCGACCAAGACTGCGGGTACAAGGGCATCCATTAAGGCATCACGATCGCCGCTGAGCGGTTCGGGTACAGGCCGCACAGGGGAGTAAATACGAAAAGTCAGATCACCGGCTGTCCACGTATCTGTTCCGGAAGTGAATACACGGGTAATATCCTCATCCCGAAACGCAGAAATCAGCGGACGAGACGTTTGTGCTCCAACTCCCGCTGGCGTGCTCGATTCACTTTGTAACGAGGCCGACGACGCCAGATCTGAATCCGAATTCTCCACTTTTTCAACATCGTACCGAACGCTCGCATCCTCAACGGCTTCGAAAAATGGTAAAGCTTCATAGTTTTCACTGTCACGAGATTGTAATCCGATATATACATTCTGATCTGCTGGCTTGCCAAGCTCCAGGCCTAGTCCGCCTTTGGCTCCTTTGTATCCAAGCGTAAAGCTGGCAAAAGCCCCGATCGGTGAGTGATGGGCATTATAAAAGATGGATTTGGAAGTGCTCATGAACGATGACCCCTCTCAAAATGGTTTGCATACGTTTTCATTAGCCCCATCCTACCACGGGCATTCCACCATAGACCATGGTCAAATCAATCGGATATTTACCCAAATCAAGCTAATAGATTATAATACAAATAAAGCGGTTACATCTGTTTCGATTCATATATCTCCATCATTCCGTTCAGAAGCAACTATAGATTCCACTATAATTATAATGATTGAGGGGGCCTTCCATGTCTTCCACCTATTTGCCTCCCGCTTTGGGAGAAAGTGTGCATGAGGTATTTTACCCGGATGTACAAACCACGGTAAACCTGTTCGCCATTCATTTGCGAAGTGTCGGGGCGAATTGGGATTATCCGGCGCATGAACATCCGCAATATGAGCTGAACTATGTAACGGAAGGCGAACAACACATGACTGTGAATGGCAAGCTGTATATTCAAAAGGCTGGCGAATTACTCCTGATTCCTCCAGGAAGCATTCATTCCAGCCTGAGCCATAATGGCAAGGGTTTTACGTATTTTTGCATGCATTTTGATATCGATGACCAGTTATTTCTCTCCTTGCTTGCACGAATCAAGCAGGTTTTGTTCGATGCAGATAGTCCGGTTACCCGCCAGATCGAGCCTGTACTTCGCAAATTAATGTCTTCTGCTGACAATCGGGCAACGAGTACGATGGTACAACGCATGCAGCTGCAATCGGCGGTATTTGAACTGTTTGGACATTTATGGGAAGCGGTCTCTCAGGAAGCCGCTCAATTGTTCACGGACGGATATGAGAAAATCGAGCTGGCTCACCAGATTCGTAATCGGCTGCAAGGGCTGGTAAGCCAACAATTCAAGCAAGGACGTGAGTCCGACAGCCATTATGGTATTGATGATATTGCAGCAGAGCTGGGCATCAGTTCCTCCCATTGTAACCGTGTATTTCGACAGGTGTATGGTCAGTCTCCGCGCGTATATTTATCTGAAATGGTTCTGCATGAAGCCAAAGTTCTGCTGGGTAACCCCAAGCTGTCAATTCAGAACATTGCTACCATGCTTGGTTATAAAGATATTGCCCATTTCAGCCGTCAATTCAAGCGCTGGTCGGGTGTTTCCCCAACATGCTACAGACAGGAGCAGCCTGCTCCCGAATGAGTATCATTCATCCAACATCAGTCCAGTCCAGTCCAGAACTTAATTGCTGTAGGGTTAAACGTCGGTTCTTTTATTTTAACAGACGTTTAATCGTCTTCAGTTTGTTATCATACGGCGGATATAAAATCGACAAGTTTAATCTGGTGCTCTTTTTAAGCACACTTTTCATATGAGAGAAGGTCTCCAGACTATACCGCCCATGATAAGCGCCCAAACCTGAATGTCCCACGCCTCCAAACGGCAGCCTTGGATTGGCTACATGCGTAATCGTATCGTTAATGCAGCCGCCCCCAAAAGAAACCTCTCGCATCACTTGATCCTGTAACTGTGCATCCGATGTAAAGAGGTAGAGCGCCAGCGGTTTGGGTCGCTTTACAATACCGGCAATCGCCTCATCAATATGGGTATAACTGATAATCGGCAGAATCGGACCAAAAATCTCGTCCTCCATCGAGGCGGCTTCCCACGATTCGGCATCAATAAATGTCGGTTCAATAAAACGATCTTCCTCATCGGATTGACCCCCATAAATGACATGAGCCTGATCGCGTTCAATAAGGGTCGTGAGACGTTTGAAATGGGCCTTGTTGACGATTCGCCCATAGTCTCTGTTGTGCTGGATATCTGTACCAAAGAACGACTCTACCGCTGCTTTCATTTCGGCAATCAATGGATCTTTCACCTGTTCATGTACAAGCAGATAATCTGGTGCGATGCAGGTCTGACCGGTATTGAGCAGCTTTCCCCATATAATGCGCTGTGAAGCAACGCTTAGATCGGCATGCTTATCCACGATAACCGGACTTTTACCGCCAAGCTCCAGCGTAACTGGAACGAGGTTTTTGGCAGCAGCCTCCATGACGATTTTGCCCACCGGGACACTTCCTGTAAAAAAGATATAGTCAAATGGGGCGTTAATAAGCGCCGTGGTGGTGTCTTTCGCTCCTTCAACCACGTGGACATAATTTGGTTCGAAGATGGAGGTTATCATCTCACGAATAACGGCGGAGACGGCTGGTGTGTTTTCAGATGCTTTGAGAACTGCCGTATTGCCTGCTGCCAACGCGCCAACCAGAGGTTCAATTAACAACTGGAATGGATAGTTAAAGGGCCCAATAATCAAGACCGCACCATAAGGCTCAGGAATGATATAGCTTTTGGAACCGATCAGCGCGAGTTGAGTTTTAACCTTGACCGGTTTGACCCATTTCTTCACTTGCCGAATGGTATGCGAAATGCTATCCAGCATAAATCCGATCTCCGTTGTATACGATTCGAACTCACTCTTGCCCAAATCCTGATAGAGCGCCTCGGTAAGACGGGACTCATACTTTTGAATCGCCTGTTTCAACCGGGTTAAATGTGCAATGCGAGCCTCAGCGGAGCGAGTAGCCCCTGTTCTAAAAAATTGCCGCTGCTGCTGTAAAATTTCTTCCACTTCAGGTTCGCTTAATTCCTGTATTGTCCTCACGTAATCCAACTCCTCTATGAGTTAATGATGATCCGTTTAAACAAACGAACGAATCGCCTACATGCATGGGCATGTTAGCTGCTCTTGTCTATAAGCACTCCTCTTCCATCGCGGCCACCAGTTCCTTCAAAAGTTCCACCGAGGACTTTAACGAAGCAGAATAATATCGCTGTGTTCCCTTCTGCTCCACGGAGATAAGTCCTTTTTCAAGCAACAACTTGAGATGATGGGATATTGTAGGCCGGGACAGGCTGAATTGTTCTGTAATTTCATTCACCGTCATGCTGCCCTTCTCGCTGAGCGCAAGTAAAATGGCCTGACGATGGTTGTCACTTAGTATCTGGAATAAAGGGATGCAGGTTTGAAAGATGGATAATGCTTTTTGTCCCATGGTTTCACCTCTAATAAGTTTCTAAAGATATTGTCTGTAGCGTCTATTCGTTTAAACATTTAAACCTAATAACTGTATTTTACTCCTCAAACCTGTGAAGAACAAGCTAGGCTTGATAAATTATATATAAGTTAGATAAAAGCGCTTCCATACTACCATACAAGTATGGTAGTATGGCTTTGAAGGAGTTGAAGTTATGGAATATCCCCCTAGGTCTTCATCCAAAGCCGATTTATTATCATCCTTAATAAGCCCATCTTCGCTGAACAAACAGGCATTCTCTTCACGTGAGGCTGTCTACACGACGTTGAAGCAGTTGATATTGAGTTTGAAGCTGCCTCCCGGTACCGCTATCTCGGAAAAAGAGATCTCGCTCGAGTTCAATGTGAGTCGGACCCCTGTTCGAGAAAGCTTTGTCCGATTAGCACAGGAAGGTCTGCTGGAAATATATCCGCAGCGGGGTACCTATGTATCTCTGATTCAAGTGGATCTCGTGGAGGAAGCCCGATTCATGCGTGAACAGCTTGAGCGTGCCGTCATACGGCTAGCCTGTGTGCAATTTCCAGATGAATATATGAATAAAATGGAGCAGAACCTTGCACATCAGCAGGAATGTATACTTGAACCGGATGATGAACGAATGTTCGGATTGGATGAAGAATTCCATAGTACTCTCTTTGCAGGCTGCAACAAAAAAAACACCTGGTCCGTGATCCAGCATATGAATGTGCATCTGAACCGGAGCCGAATGCTCCGTCTGTCTTCAGATCATCATTGGGATCACTTGCTTGAGCAGCATCGATCCATGGTTCAGGCGATACAACAGCATGATGCTCAAACGGCGGAGCACATTATGCAGGAACATCTGCACTTAACCGTCACAGATCTGGCTGTCCTGCGGCATACATACCCTTCCTATTTTCAATGATGATGGATGGATCTGTTCTGTTCTTTAAACTAATCTTGATGAGGTGAATGTGATGAGAATGGTTTTTCGCTGGTTTGGTGAAGGCAATGATACCGTAACGCTTGATCATATTCGGCAGATTCCCGGTGTCGAAGGCATTGTATGGGCACTGCACGATGTTCCGGCAGGTGAGGAATGGCCCCTGGACAAAATTCTGGCCGTCAAAGCTGCAGCGGACAA
The DNA here is from genome assembly GCF_030487755.1 of Paenibacillus sp. 11B. NCBI lineage: Bacteria > Bacillati > Bacillota > Bacilli > Caryophanales > Paenibacillaceae > Paenibacillus > Paenibacillus sp. 11B. The sequence continues at coordinate 91,638 of NZ_JAUKNS010000002.1, forward strand.
GGCCGGGTTACATCTAGATGTTGTTGAGAGCGTTAATATTCATGAAGACATCAAACTCGGTCTGCCTACACGTGATCAATATATTGAGAATTACAAAAAAACGATGGAAAAACTCGCCCAGGTAGGCGTTAAAGTCATCTGTTACAACTTCATGCCGATCTTCGATTGGCTGCGTACCGATATGCATAAGGAGATGGAAGATGGCTCTACTGCCCTCTTCTACGAGCACAAGAAACTCGCCGATATTGAGCCTCTTGAACTGGTGCGCCGGATTACCGAGAATTCAGCATTAACCATGCCTGGCTGGGAACCGGAACGATTGCAGTATTTAACAGGTCTGTTCGAAGCATATAAGGATGTAACAGAGGATCATATGTGGGAACACGCCCGTTATTTCCTGCAGGAGATCATTCCAACAGCTGAACGACTAGGTATTCGAATGGCTATTCATCCGGATGATCCGCCATGGCCGATCTTTGGTCTGCCCAAGATTATTACGAGCCAAGACAATATTCGCCGATATCTGAACCTGTATGATAGCCCTTATAACAGTGTAACTCTGTGCAGCGGCTCGCTTGGAGCCAATCCGAATAATGATATTATCGGCATGATTCACGAATTCAAGGATCGTATCCCTTTTGCCCATATCCGTAATGTCAAAATCTACGATAACGGGGACTTTATCGAGACCTCTCATCGCAGTCAGGACGGAAATGTCGATATTGCAGGTGTTGTGGAGGCCTATCACGATACTGGATTCGAAGGTTATGCACGACCGGACCACGGACGTCATCTCTGGGGAGAACAATGCAGACCGGGATATGGACTCTATGATCGGGCTCTGGGAATTATGTATCTGTGGGGCGTCTGGGATTCCCTGCAAAGGAGGTCAAAAGCATGAATGATTTTGCCAAAGAAAAATCAACCCGTCTGGAAGCCAGAACAGCCGTAATTACTGGCGGAGCAGGTGTTTTGTGCCGTTCTATGGCTGAAGAGCTCGCACGGCATGGCGCACGTGTAGCCATCCTGAACCGCACGGTATCCAAGGGTGAAGTAGTCGCTGCGGCTATACAGGCAGCAGGAGGCCGGGCCATAGCCGTAGCCTGCGATGTGACCCAGCCCGATAGCGTTAAAGCGGCTGCGGCATCCGTTCAGGAACAGCTCGGGCCCTGCGACATCCTTATCAATGGCGCAGGCGGCAATCATGCCAGTGCCAACACAACGAACGAGATCTTCAAGCTGGATGATCTGGAACAGAGCGGCGTCACTACCTTTTTTGATGTAAGTGTCGATGGTTTCCGCCAGGTCATGGATTTGAACTTTGTCGGGTCTCTTATCCCCACCCAGATCTTTGCAAGACAAATGGTGGAACGGGATACTCCAGCTACCGTCATTAATATTTCGTCCATGAGTGCCCCATCACCCATGACCAAAGTACCGGCTTACAGCGCGGCCAAAGCGGCCATTAACAATTTTACCCAATGGCTTGCTGTTCATCTGGCCGAATCCGGTATACGGGTCAATGCAATTGCACCAGGATTTTTCCTGACTGAGCAAAATCGCAATTTGCTGCTTCACCCCGATGGTTCGCCAACAGAGCGTTCAAGCAAGATTATTGCGCATACTCCGATGCGTCGTTTCGGGAAACCGGAAGACTTGCTGGGCACACTGATGTGGCTTGCCGATGAACGGCAATCCGGTTTTGTCACAGGTACGGTAATTCCTGTGGATGGCGGATTTATGGCGTATGCAGGAGTGTAGTGGTTCAATTTTTTAAACATTGTGCGTGAGTAACCTCGTATCTCCAATATCATCCTGTTAACGTCTATCCGAAGCCTGGGATAATCATCCCCGGTTTCGGATTTTTGCATTCCCGAATAAGAATCGCCAGCATAGGTAAAGCTTGTTAGAGTAACAGAAAATGCATAACAGTACTGCGTGTTGATCCATAGGGAGACTTGACATTTTCTGAATCGTTCTGTTAAGCGAAGGAAGGTGATATATACATGATGGAAGAAACTTGGGTTGTTGCTGTTCGATCTGTTATCGCCTTTTTGACCCTGATCATCTATACAAGGGTACTTGGCAAACAGCAAATGGGAAACCTGACGTTTTTTGATTACATTAACGGCATTACCATCGGTTCCCTCGCAGGTACATTTGCGACTGATTTATCAACCAAGGGATGGGTTCATTTCGTCGCCTTGACCATTTTCACCATCGTGACAATCGTCTTTCAGTATGTTACCCTCAAAAATCGCACTATCGCCAAACTGCTGGATTCCGATCCTACCCTGATTATCCAGAATGGTAAAATTCTTGAACAAAATCTCCATAAGATGCGTGTCAAGTTTGACGAACTGACCATGATGCTGAGACAAAAAGATGTATTTGATATCACTACGCTGGCCTATGCCATTCTTGAACCGGACGGCAATCTCTCTGTTGTCCTGAAACCCGAAAACCAACCGGTTACGGCGAAGGACATGAATATGCACCCTCCCAAGAGCAAGCTGATGACCGAGATTATTATCGACGGTGTTCTGATCAAGCAAAATCTGGAGGAACGAAACAAGGATATCAACTGGCTTAGTGAACAATTGAAGAAGAAAAAAATCACGATTCAGGACATTGCCTTTGCCGCCATTTTGCCCAATGACAAACTATATGTGGATCTCTTCGAGGATAAATTTCCGGAGAAAACCGATATGGGAGATTATGAGGGACCTTTCTAAAACCTTAAATTGCAGGAGGCGTATGAATGAAAACTCGTTTCTGGTTGCTGTATGTGCTTCCAATTTGCATGATCCTTTTGTTCTGCGCGATTCTTGCGAGTGGAACGTTTCTCAAAAAGCCCTGGGGTACCAATGATCGCTTGCTTGAGTCTGTTCAAACGTTGGAGAAGCAAGTGCAAGCCAAAAATTGGACAGAAGCCAAGACTCAGGTGGATTATGCGTTGCAAGCCTGGGATCGCATCGTCAACCGTATTCAGTTCAGTGTCGAGCGGGAAAACATCTACAATATTCTGGGTGCCCTCGCGCGTATGAAGGGTGGCGTCGTTGCGAAGGATGAGAAGATGATTTTGGCAGAGATTTATTATTTTTATGTCCTGTGGGACAACCTTGGGGATTGAACAGTTCCAGCTGAATTCTTGTGCAAGGATCACAAAAGACGGAACAAAAAAGGCACTCTCTTTAATGAAAAAGAGGAGTGCCTTTTTGCTTCTACACGTTACGCTGGCGCAATCTGCGGGATCGTGACCCTTGCGCTGTACTTTCTTTGCGGAAAAAGAGAGCCAGGGCCCCTCTGGCACACCACAGTGCAAACAGGGCGAAAAGCGTTCCCCAGAACAGGGCAGGAAGGAATGTCTGCTGAGCCAGATTGGCAGCATCGCCTGCCCGGGAAGGCTGTGTCCAGGACATCAGTCCGACATACATCGCACTTATTACGGACTCTTCAAGTGTAAGGAAAGCCAGTAACAGATAATAGAACTTCATGATTTTCGCACCAAAAATCATAATCACGACATTCAGGACAATGAAACCTGTGAGCCACAGCATGCCGAACTCTCCCCTTACATAGAAGAGTAGCGACACAAGAGCTACAGCCGTCATGATGCCAAGCCCCCACAGGTGCCGTCCTTTTCGGTATAGATAGAATAGCAACCAGGCAAAGAGGGATGCAGTAACATAGCCCGCCAAGGAAACCAAAATGGATCGGCCTGGTGTCAGCATGGATGAATACGTAACGCCGCTGTGATCAGCATATAATTCAATGCGTAATACTTTGCCGGATAACACCAATGTCATCAGCGCATGGCCAAATTCGTGAATCATCGTATCCAGGTTACGGAACAATGAAGAAAACGGGATAAAGCGGGTCAGTATCGCTGAACCCATCAGAAACAGTATGGTTTTGAGCCATTTATTCAATCCGGTCCTACCTCCCTTGCCTCCGAGTAAAACTGCCTATCACTATATTACGTGGCTACGCTGTGTTCGTTTCGATCCATGAAATGTGCGGCGCAATATTGTATCCACCAGCAGAAACTCCGGTTATGTCCGATGAAAAAAGAAGACAGATCATAACGCCCCGTTCCTGTCTCCAGTGTAACCAGCAATCTGTTGCGCATCTGCGTCAGCGCATAAGTGACAAATTGATCTGCTGCTTCATTTTGTACTAGTGTAACATAGGCATAGAGGGAATGATCCACCGGTTCATCGAGTGGGCTTACACCAGCGCAAGAAAATTCGGTACGTACTCCCGCCCTCTGAAGCAAAGTCAAGGCATCGACCAGCTCAGCATCCACTTCAACATCATTCCAAATCTCCGTTCTCTTCGCTGCCATCGTCTGCTTCTCGCGTTCCGTCCACTGCATTAACTCCTGTTTGCGTCTTCTCCATAGATGGGCAGACTGCTGGCTTAACAGCACTTCTTGTTCTTCAGGTAAATCCATTACATTTCCTCCCGTTCCCCGCATAATCTCCGTCACCTTGAACAACGAAAAGAGCACATCCCTGTGCTCTCTGCGTGGCAAAAGGCAAAGGAATGGCACAGCCATTCCTCAGCATGTTGTATTATTGTACCTTTTTCGATGACTGGCATCAAATGGATTATCTTTTTCGTGAATTCAGCTTGTTACTGAAGCATAAAGTGCTATTCATTCAGGGCTAGTTTCAGCGCCTCCAAATTCTGCCGCATTACACCGATGTAGTCCATTCCTGCCGCGATTTCCTCTTCCGACAACCCTTCGATCGGGTTCAATACGGCCGTTTTGGCTCCTACTTCATTGGCGATGGTCTCTGACACTTTGGATGAAACCAACGTTTCAAAGAAAATCGTCTTCACCTGATGCTCCTTGGCAAAATCAATAACGGCCGCCATTTGCGCTGCGGAAGGCTCTTGTTCTGGAGACAGCCCGGCAATTGGTACTTGCTGCAGACCATATTCCTGTGCAAGATAGGCAAATGCAGCATGCTGTGTGATGAAATCTTTACGTTTGCTGTCCGTTACAGCCGCTTTGAAATCCTGATCCAGTGCTTCCAGTTTGGCAACGTAGGCGTCGGCATTTTGCTTGAATTGCTCCGCATGTTCCGGTGCAGCCTGTGCCAATCCAGCCTCGATATTACGTACTTCCTTCACGGCAAGTGCAGGTGACAGCCACACGTGGGGATCAAGTCCGCCGTGGTCATGTGTATGTGCCTCTTCTGCTTCGGCATCATGATCGTGATCATGCTCCTCTGACGTGGCTTCATCCGCATGATCATGGGTGTCTGTTGTGTCGGCATGTTCGTGTTCATGCTCATCTTCTTCTGAGCCTTCCAGCAGATCAATTCCATGGCTCGCTTCCACTTGAATGAGTTTGGCATTGGCGAGACTGTCTGTAACTTGATCGATCCAGGATTCCATACCCGCCCCATTATAGACAAGTACATCCGCTTTCTCAATGCTTGCAATATCCTGTGGTGTCGGCTCCCAGTCATGCGGCTCCGTACCTGCAGGAACGAGTGTATGAACATTAGCCAGATCGCCTGCCACATTTTTGGTGAATTCGTACATCGGATAAAAGCTGACTTCAACATTTAGTTTGGCCTCTTCGGTCTCCGCCGAAGCTGGCGTGTTAGCCGAGTTGGTACTGGAATCGGAAGCTGCCTGGTTCTGTCCACAACCGGAGACAATGAGTGTAAGGCTGAATAACAGTGCGAGTGCTGATCTTTTATTAAATTTCATGTCGTGTATTCTCCCTTGAATGTATGAATAGCGCTGCGCGTTGTTGTGTTCTTGCTTTGCTATGGCGTTTACGGTTATATCTTGCAATCAGCTTTTGTGCTGATATTCCAATCAATAGAAAGACCAGCAGGATGAGAGCAATGGTTCCTCCCGGTGGTGTGTTTAAATGGTAAGAGGTGGTCAGTCCACTAAAAATACCGAGTAATCCGGTAACGACGGCGATAACAATCGCTGCTGCAAAACTGCGTGACAATCTCAGTGCTAGGGCAGCAGGAAGCACGATTAATGCTGACACGAGCAACACGCCGACAATCGGCATGGCTGAAGCAACGGTCATTCCTGTCAAAACAGCAAATGCAAATGATATACCTTTAACCTGAATGCCTCCGATGGAAGCTGTCTCTTCATCAAACGTGAAATTGTACAATGGTCTTCTGAGCACGATGAAAAAAATCAGACCGATAACACACACAGCTGCCATAATCCACAACTGCATATCACTAACTGCAACGATGGAACCGAACAGATAAGAGCTAAATGTCTTGGACAGACTCGTTTTCAGACTCATGAGTACCACAGCAAGGGCAAGCCCGGATGTCATAATGATCGCTACAGGCACCTCGCTATACGTCAGGTAATTTCTTCGGAGTTGTTCCACCAGCAATGCACCGATAATCGCAATCGCAAATCCACAGATTACCGGATCCAGGTTCATCACGGAACCCAGGGCAACTCCAGCCAATGAAACATGGGATAACGTATCCGCCATCAGCACCTGGCGTCGAAGCATCAGGTATACTCCCAGAATCGGAGCAATGACTCCAATCAGTCCGCCTGCCCAGAAGGCACGCTGCATGAATTCGTACTCAAACACTGCCATTCCTCACTTTCTTGCCGTTCCAGGATAATGGTTCGGTCCAATCGATCGCCCATCTCTTCCAGTCCGTGGGTTACCATAATAATGGTCAGTCCATGGACATCAGTATAATGGCGCATCAGATCATAGAACCCTTCACGGCTTCGTCGGTCCATCCCCGTAGTCGGCTCATCCAGCACGAGTACCTGGGGCTCGCCTGCCAAGGCTCTGGCAATGCAGATTCGCTGCTTTTGTCCACCCGACAGTTCACCAACTCGGGCGTTGCGGTAATCCCACATACCAACTTCCCGCAAGCTGCGTTCCACAACAGCTTCCTGCTCGGAAGTGAATCTGCGGAACAAGCCGAGCTTACGGTAACATCCGGATCGCACCAGTTCGATCACCGTACTGGGAAAGCCACTATTAAACGATGCGACCTGTTGGGGTACATACCCGATGTTCAGCTTGCTGCCACGTTCGGACTGTGCATCCATATGTACCGTGCCGCTCCAGGGCTGTAACAGCCCCAGCAGCAATTTCAGGATAGTTGTTTTCGCAGAACCGTTGGGTCCTGTAATGCCCACGAACTCCCCAACATGGATATCCAGCGACAGTTGGTCAATGACAGGCTCTTTGCCGTATCCGAATACCACATCACGCATGGAAGATAAAATCATGGTTTTTCCTCTTTTCGTAAATATTACGATGTAAAAATGACAAAAAAATTTATCTTGTTTCCCGGTGAATCGTCATCTTCTTCAATCGTGGAGAATACTTCTTCAATTCGATCCGTTCTGGATGGTTACGCTTGTTCTTGGTTGTTGTATAGTTGCGATCTCCGCACTCGGTGCAGGCTAAAGTTACAATGACTCTCATGGATATGGCCTCCTTCAATTTATCTAATCGTAATGATTACTGTTTAATGATATTAGCCCATGCTTTTTCTTTTGTCAACTCCACGCTGGAAATGGATCTTTCAATTCTCGCCAATTCATCAGCATTTCTTCTTCTGTAAGAAGTGTCTCATCCAGCGCTTGTTCGATCTCCGCGCGGTCCATGTCTATCCCGATGAACACCAGTTTCGTTACCCGATCTCCCCACTGCTCATCCCAATCCGGAATAGGTGGAAGTGTATCACCAAAATGCATTTGTCGCTCTTCTTCACTCATCGCACCCACCCATAATCCGGCAGGCCCCAACTGCTTGGATGTTCCTGCGTGACTAAAAGACACCGCCATATGATTACGTGTTGCCAGCCACATTAAGCCTTTGGAACGTACGATACTTTCAGGCCACTTCGCAATCCAGCGCAGCAAACGTTCCGGATGAAACGGTCGTTTCCGGTGGTACACAAACGAGTGAATGCCATATTCCTCTGTCTCGGGTGTGTGTTCTTCCTTCATTAATTCGCGGATCCAGCCCGCAGACTGGCTTGCTTTTTCAAAATCAAACCGTCCGGTATTCAATATCTCCCTCGGGTCAATCTGTCCATGGGTTGTACGAATAAGTCGGGCCTCCGGCTGCATCGCATGTAATGCTTTCTCAAGCTTGATCAGCTCGTCTTCCGATACCAGGTCACACTTGTTCAAAATCAGCACATCACAGAATTCAACCTGATCCGTCAGCAGATGAACGATTCCCCGTACATCGTCCTCTCCGGCTTCCTGCCCCCGGTCCCTTAACGTTTCTTTGGAATAGAAATCGCGCCAGAACTGGGCAGCGTCCACTACCGTTACCATCGTATCGAGCCGCGTAAATTTCGTTAAATCAATCCCCAGTTCTTCGTCAATGTACGTAAATGTCTGGGCAACGGGTACAGGCTCCCCAATGCCTGTAGATTCAATCAGTATGTAATCAAAAGAACCGTCCAGCGCAAGCCGCTCTACCTCTTTCAGCAAATCCTCACGCAGCGTGCAGCAGATGCAGCCATTGGACATCTCCACCAGCTTCTCATCAATGCGTGACAATCCACCGCCATCCCGGATCAAGCCAGCGTCAATATTAACTTCACTGAGGTCATTTACAATTACAGCAACTCGCATGCCCTCCCGATTATGGAGTACATGATTAAGCAATGTCGTTTTGCCTGCACCCAGATATCCACTTAATACGGTCACCGGAACTCGGGGTTGTACCTGTTGTTCTGTCATTTCAATGACTCCCTTCTATTTATCCTCTCAAAACTAATGACGGAATGCTATGTAGCTTCCACTCGACCCATAGGCTGAATGTAACAATTTCTTAATGGTAATAATTACGATTAACAACTCAAACTATACCTGATCCTTGTTTCTTTTGTCAACATGTTGGCATCCTCAGACATCTAAATCGTAAGAATGTTGATTAATTAAAGTGAACGAGTATGATGCGGACGGTACAAGCATATATTTTACCAAAGTCCCGGTTCTGGAGGTCTATCCCATGAAAATGGCAGCTAATCTAAAGCTCCTGTCATTCCTTATACCCTGTGCATTTCTTGTTCCCGTATTGATTACGATGGCTCCCGATCTGCATGAGGCATGGAACAGCGAAGCCTTGCAAAATATGAAAACCATATTCATAAGTATTTTTCTCGAAGCGGCTCCATTTCTGCTCATCGGGGTGTTGTTATCTTCATTTATGCAATGGTTTGTATCTGAAGAAATGGTGAGAAAACTTACTCCCAAAAACCCCATCGGTGGTGTTCTGGTAGCGGGTCTGCTGGGTATTATCTTTCCCATCTGTGAATGCGGCATGATTCCGGTTGTCCGCCGATTAATGAACAAAGGCATGCCCGCCTACATCGCGGTCACGTTTATTCTAAGTGGTCCTGTCGTAAATCCAATTGTATTTACCGCAACCTTGCTTGCATTTCCGTCCCACCCGGAAATTGTGATTGCCCGTATGCTGCTTTCTTTTGCCGTAGCTGCCTTTATAGGGATGCTGACGTATATGTTCGTTCATTATAATCCTTTGAAAATGTCAAAACGACGTGGATCAGCCATCGTGCAAACTCATCCGGGATTTAAAATGGCAAAGCCTCATTCACATTCAGTCGATCATGATCATGATCATATTCATGACAAAAACTGGCGCAGCTTTTTCATCCATGCCGGAGACGAATTCGTCGATATGAGCAAATATTTGGTGATTGGCGCTCTCATTACTGCCTGCATCCAGACTTTTATCAGCCGCAGTGATCTCATCTCTTTGGGTAACGGGCCTGTCGCCTCTTATGCATTCATGATGGGCTTTGCGTATGTATTGTCTCTCTGCTCGACATCCGATGCTTTTGTAGCCTCTGCCTTCTCTCACACGTTTGCGTTAGGGCCGCTGTTATCCTTTCTCGTCCTCGGTCCAATGCTTGATTTCAAAAGCACACTGATGCTGCTCTCCACCTTCCGCACCCGGTTCGTTATTGGCTTGAGCCTGGCCATTATTATATTGGTTTTCGCCGGGTCGTGGTTGATTAACCTTCTGGCATGAGCATTTAAGAGTATGTTTAATCCCGCTTATCCGGGAAAGCATTCACGAGGTCACGATTTGATCAAAAGAGGTGATTGATTACATGAACCATCCTGGTTATACGATGTCCAAGGCTCCTGTTTCAAAATCTCCCTCCATCCACTGGCATAACCTAATTCGTGCGCTGTGGATCGGCGGGTTGGCTGTATACATCATTCATTTGAATTCAAGCGATTCTCTTCATTATTATCTGGCACCAACGATGCAACGATTGCTTCTCTGCTGCCCTGTTCCCTTTTTGTTTATTGCTGCTATCATGGCCTGGCACGGACTGTTTGGCAATAGTCAGCTCCATTGTGATTGTGAGCACCCGCCTCCTTCGGGATGGATACGCAGCTCGCTGATTTATGGCTTGATTGCCATTCCCTTAATCTTAGGTTTTCTTTTGCCGGATCAGGCGTTAGGTAGTTCCATGGCCAGTCAAAAAGGTATGTCACTATCCTATGGAACTCCAGAGATTCGTCGAAAAGAGCCTTTGCCTGATGCAGCAGAACTGGACGTTAAGGATCTTTCAAAAAAAACAACGACTGTTGAATTACCAACGCCTGCCGCGAAAGTACAATTCGTACCCCCGGATGAGTACAGTCGAGAATTTGCTGAACTGGCAGAGAAGTTATATGCGGAATCGGTCATCAAGGTATATCCCGAAATCTTCTCCGAGACATTGGGTTCCATTGATATGTTCCAACGGCAATTTGCAGGCAAGGCTATCTCCCTTACCGGGTTTGTATACCGGGATAAAAGTATGGATCATGAATCGCATTTTGCATTAGGACGATTTCTGGTCATGTGCTGCCCCGCAGACGCGGCACCCTTTGGTGTGATGATTCATGTCCCAAATGCAGACAGCTTCCCAACAGACAGTTGGGTACAAATTGATGGCACAATTGGATCGGCTCAAGTGAACGGCGAGGACACCATTGAGATTCGTGCAACGAAGGTAACACCTGTCGATCAGCCATCCACACCATATATTTATACCAATGCAGATTCCGTTATGGCATATGATATGTTGAAGAACAAATGAGAAAAGACCCGAAGCTAAGGATGCATAGCTTCGGGTCTTTGAAATTTCATTCAGACATAAGGTTAAATCTTGTCTGACTTGTGTATTATTCCGTTACGATATCATGTACCAGCACAGGTGCATCGGCATGATCCGAAATCGTAATGTTTTCTTTGATCTTCGCGATCACGTCTGCCACGTCTTCACGATTCGCATGGATCGTTACGAGGGATTCGCCAGCTTTAACCTGGTCACCCACTTTTTTGTTGAGCATCAGGCCCACAGCGAGGTCGATCTCCGATTCTTTCGTTGCACGGCCTGCGCCGAGCAGCATTGCAGCAGTACCGATTTCGTCAGCGACGATACCAGCTACATATCCGTCTTTATCCGCTGGCACTTCAACCAGATATTTCGCTTGTGGCAAGCGATCCGGATGATCTACAACCGAAGCGTCTCCACCTTGGTTTGCCAGGAAGTCCTTGAATTTCTCCAGTGCTTTACCGTTCTGGATCACTTCTCTCAATTTCTCCTCAGCATGCTCCAGGGAGTCTGCTTTGCCAGCAAGGAATACCATTTGACGTCCAAGTGCCAGACAGAGTTCTTCCAGATCTTTCGGTCCTTTACCTTGCAGTGTGAGAATGGCTTCTTTCACTTCAAGCGCGTTACCGATAGCCAGACCCAGTGGTTGGGACATATCGGAAATAACAGCCATGGTTTTGCGGCCTACATTGTTACCGATGCTTACCATGGCATGTGCCAGTTCTTTTGCATCTTCCGTAGTCTTCATGAATGCACCAGCACCTGTTTTGACATCCAGTACGATGGCATCGGCACCTGCTGCAATTTTCTTACTCATGATGGAGCTTGCGATCAGTGGGATGGAGTTAACGGTAGCTGTAACATCACGCAAAGCATAGAGCTTTTTGTCTGCCGGTGTGAGGTTGCCACTTTGACCGATAACCGCGACTTTATGTTCGTTAACGAGTCGGATGAACTCTTCTTTCTCCAGCTCTACATGGAAGCCTGCAACGGATTCCAGTTTGTCTGTTGTACCACCAGTGTGACCCAATCCACGTCCGGACATTTTGGCAACAGGAACATCGAGAGCTGCAACGAGTGGTGCCAGTACCAGTGTTGTGGTATCGCCCACGCCTCCCGTGGAGTGCTTGTCTACTTTGATGCCTTCAATTGCGGACAGATCAATCGTCTCGCCCGAGTTCACCATGGACATGGTCAAATCTGCGCGTTCCTTGTCTGTCATATCCTTAAAGAATATGGCCATCGCCCAAGCGCTGACTTGGTAATCCGGGATTTCTCCTTGTGTATATCCTTGAACAACAAAATCAATCTCAGCTGTAGTCAGTTCTTTTCCGTCGCGTTTTTTGGCAATAATGTCTACCATTCTCATGATGATCTCTCCTTCGTTGTGGTGTTTTACACGGGTCACTTCGATGGCAGAACAACCTTCCAACCGCTGTTATCCCCAGATTTTTCTGATTCCCTTTTCTAAGGGGAAAATCCGGTGATAAAGGCGGACGCTTCGCTTCTTCAGGTTTTTTCTGCCCTCTTCGTTATCGTGTAAATTTTATGGTTTTTGTAATTTGGAAACTTGGAGACAAAGGCGAACGCTTCGCTTCTTCAGAATCGATTCCGTTTCCTTCACTACGTGCTCAAAACAAAAGTTTCGATCAAAATCAATTGATTATTGAATATAAAATGCAACAATTACAGCGTAATTGCTGTTTCCAGTGCTACCACCATCATGTCGTTGAACGTTTTTTGGCGTTCTTCGGCTGTAGTTTCTTCACCTGTCAGCAAGTGATCACTTACAGTAAGGATGGTCAGTGCATTTACGCCAAATTTAGCAGCGAGTGTGTACAGTGCTGTTGTTTCCATCTCCACGCCCAGTACGCCGTGCTGCATCAATTTCTCAGTAACAGAGCGGTCGTCACGATAGAAGGAATCGGAGCTGAATACGTTACCGACATGGATTTTCATGCCTTTAGCCGTTGCACGATCATACGCTTCTTTCAGCAGGGAGAACGTCGCGATTGGGGAGAAATCATATCCACCAAATACAAGCTTGTTCATGCTGGAATCGGTACATGAAGCTTGAGCAAGGATAACATCCCGAACACGTACATGCTCTTGCATGCCTCCGCAAGTTCCGACACGAATCAGGTTTTTTACGCCATATTCGCTGATCAGTTCGTTGGCATAGATGCTGAACGATGGAATCCCCATGCCCGAGCCTTGCACCGAGATACGGTGTCCTTGATATGTACCCGTGAACCCGAGCATTCCGCGAACCTCGTTGTAACAAACAACATCTTCAAGGTACGTATCCGCAATAAATTTTGCACGCAACGGGTCTCCTGGCAAAAGGATTGTTTCTGCGATATCTCCGGGTTTAGCTCCAATATGTGTACTCATGATTAAATCTCCTCCAGTTATCCATCAGTTTGAATGAAGGCCAGGGACCGGAGCAGCTGAAGCTGCCCAAATGGTTGTCCTGTCCAATTGTATGTTCTAAGAAAATAAAAGCTTTCCCCAAGTTCAGTTAAAGATAAGAATTCGGACTACTTCAAATCCTTCAGGAAGCTTGTACCGTATTCCGGCAGTTTCACGCCGAAGTTCTCAGCTACTGTTGCACCAACGTCTGCAAACGTGCTGCGCAGTTCAAGCTTTTTACCCTCGCTGAAGCGCGGAGAGTACACAAGCAGCGGAACATACTCACGGGTATGGTCCGTGCCACGGTAGGTTGGGTCATTACCATGGTCAGCTGTGATGAGCAGCAGATCCTCGTCCGTCATTTTGCTAAAAATCTCAGGCAAACGAGCATCATACTCTTCCAGTGCTTGAGCGTAGCCTTGTGGATCACGACGGTGTCCGAACAAGGCATCGAAGTCAACCAAGTTCAGGAAGCTGAGTCCAGTGAACGCTTCATCCATTGTTTCAGACAGTTTGTCCATGCCATCCATGTTGGAAACGGTACGTACAGATTTCGTTACGCCTTCTCCATCGTAGATATCTGCGATTTTACCCAAAGCGATTACATCAAATCCACCATCTTTGAGTTCATTCATCACGGTACGGCCAAACGGTTTAAGTGCGTAATCATGACGGTTAGCTGTACGCTTGAAGTTACCCACTTCTCCTACAAACGGACGGGCAATAATGCGGCCCAGCATGTACGGATCGTCGAGAGTAATCTCACGACAGAACTCACAGATTTCATACAATTCTTTCAGTGGAACAACATCCTCATGGGCTGCAATTTGCAGAACCGAATCTGCGGATGTATATATAATCAGGGCACCTGTTTTCACATGCTCTTCGCCCAATTCATCGATGATTTCCGTGCCGCTAGCCGGTTTGTTCCCGATCACCTTGCGGCCTGTTTTTTCCTCAATGCGCTGAATCAATTCATCCGGGAATCCGTCTGCGAACACACGGAAAGGAGTATCAATGTACAGGCCCATCAATTCCCAGTGACCCGTCATGGTGTCTTTCCCTCTGGATGCTTCCTGCATCTTGGTATAAAAGGCTTTTGGTGCATCCGCTACAGGGACACCCTCAATTTCCTTGATATTGGACAGTCCAAGACTGGCCATATGAGGCATTTTCAGCCCTCCGCGTTCACGTGCAATGTGTCCAAAGGTGTCGACATCGAAATCATCGAATTCTGCCGCATCCGGCGCTTCACCGATTCCCACTGAATCCATAACGATCAGATGTACTCTTTTGAATGTTGACATAACTTAAGCACTCCTTCCAATAATCCGGCTTTACAAGAACAGTCCGGCGATGATCGCAGACAGCACGCTGACAAGCGATGCACCGTAAAGCAGTTTCAGACCGAAGCGGGCCACCACGTTACCTTGTTTCTCATGAAGTCCCTTCACCGCACCGGCAATAATACCGATCGAAGAGAAGTTGGCGAACGATACGAGGAAGACGGATACGATCCCTGTTGTTCTGGCAGACAATGTAGTCTGTTTGGTCAGATCAAGCATGGCAACGAATTCGTTGGATACCATTTTGGTAGCCATAATACTTCCCGCTTGAATCGCTTCTTTCCAAGGAACACCCATAATGAAGGCAAATGGTGCAAACACGTAACCAAGCAGTTCCTGGAACGAAATACCGAGTACTGCACTAAAGATCCCGTTAACAAGTGCGATCAAAGCCACAAAACCGATCAACATCGCTGCTACAACGATCGCAACTTTGAAACCATCCAAAATGTACTCGCCCAGCATTTCGAAGAAGGATTGTTTTTCCTCTTCCTGTACTTCCAATATATCTTCTTCCTCGGTAACCTCATATGGATTCACGATGGAAGCGATGATAAAACCGCCAAACAGGTTCAGCACAAGTGCCGTAACCACATATTTCGGATCAATCATGGACATATAGGCACCGACAATCGACATCGATACTGTGGACATCGCCGAAGCACACAAGGTGTACAGCCGATGTTTTGGCAGCAACCCAATTTGTTTCTTCACAGAAATGAACACTTCAGATTGCCCCAATACAGCCGAAGCAACCGCGTTATATGATTCCAGTTTGCCCATTCCGTTGACTTTGCTTAATACCAGACCAATATATTTTATAACAAAAGGCAAGATTCGGATATACTGCAATATACCAATGAGCGCTGAGATGACAACGATCGGCATCAATACACTGAGGAAGAATGGCGCGCCCCCACTGTCTGCACCAACGGTAGTCAAGCCACCGAATACAAACGAAATACCGTCATTAGCATAGCCAAGCAAACTTTCAAATACGTTTGCGAAACCGCTAATCAAAAAGGTACCCACTCCTGTGTTTAACAATGCGTATCCCAATATAACTTGCAGAACAATCATGATAATTAGTGGACGATATCGGATCTTCTTCTTACCGTTGCTGACCAGATAAGCTAGTCCAAATACAACAAGTATACCAAGAAGGGCAATTAGGAATTTCATTCTATCTCTCCTTTGAAGGTAGTTAAGCCGGATGTTCATTCAGCTCAAAGGTTTCCCATAAATGTGAAGAATTAACCTTTCAGAAAACGGTTGAAGCGCTTACAATAAATTCGGTCTTTTGTGATCCTGTTATAATCAAAAAAATAGAAAAGGAAAAATCAGAATCAGATTTAAAACTTGTTCTTCACATCCGTCCAAAGCGAGATATGAAGAACAAGTTACCTTTTAAATCATCCAAGCATTCCATCTGCTGGAATTTATCGTGCTAAGTTACTCACGAATTAATAATTAGATGTAGATTGTTCGCCTTGCATGATTTTCACACCGGAACTTGCGCCAATGCGAGTTGCTCCTGCATCGATCATTTTTTGCATATCTTCCAGACTGCGCACGCCGCCGGAAGCTTTAACGCCCACATCCGGACCAACGGTACGACGCATCAAAGCGATATCTTCTGGCGTTGCTCCACCCGTAGAGAAACCTGTGGACGTTTTGACAAAGTCAGCTCCAGCTTTTACTGCTGCTTGACATGCACGTACTTTCTCTTCATCCGTTAACAGACAAGTTTCAATAATGACTTTCACCAAAGCTTTACCCGCTGCTGCTTCAACAACTGCACGGATATCCTGTTCCACAACGTCATCTTTGCCGTCTTTCATCGCACTAATGTTGATAACCATATCCACCTCAGTAGCTCCTTTGGAGATAGCGTCTTTGGTTTCGAACACTTTGGTTTCGGAAGTGGAAGCTCCCAGAGGGAAACCGATAACGGTACAAATATCTACGCCAGTACCTTGAAGTTGTTCAGCAGCATAAGCTACCCAGCCCGGGTTAACACATACAGAAGCAAACTGATATTGTTTCGCTTCTTCGGTCAATTTTGCCATTTCACTTTGTGTTGCATCTGCACGAAGCAAGGTATGATCTATCATTTTGGCTAATTGTGGTGTAGTCATTTGAATCTCCCCTTATCTGAACTAGTTATTTTCTATATCCCTACCCTAACATGAACATATGTAAAAATCAATATGAACTTTTGTTCATCGTTGAAATCTTAATACATTCCATGAAAACTTCATTAAACAAAAGACTTCCCTTACCGGGAAGAAATCGTACAGTATAGCTTTTGTCTAAGAAAGCAAAACATCCGCCCATGTCGCGTGGCAGATGTTGTCATCCATTGAATTATAATCGGAGCAGAGCCTGAGCTGTGTATTGATCTGTTACCAAAATGTTGGCGTAATGACCTTTGAGCGCAGCATGAATGGCCTCTATTTTGCGCTTTCCCCCGGCCACGAGAATGGATTTCTCCTTATTTCGCAGCTCGGCCAGATCAATTCCGACGGTTCTGTTGTTAATTTCTTCACTGATCAATCGGCCCTCGGCATCAAAAAAACGTGAACAAATGTCACCCGCACCGGAATGCATCAGCAATTGTTGTTCTTCATCATTAAAATACCCCAGCCTGAACAAAAGTGCATCTTCCTTCACGGTACCTACCGTAAACATGGCAATATTCGCCTGTCGGCCAAGCTCCACAATTCTGCCAATATGTCGGTCTGCTTCCACCATTTTTTTGACTTCAATATTGTCGAAGATCACTGGCAAAGGCAAATATCGGGGAACTGTATGGAACGCTTCCGCAAATAAATGAACAATTTCTGCCGCATACGTATTCACATGGGAATGGCTTACGCCTCCCTTAAGTTGAACCACTTCCACGCCTTTAACTTGCTTGGGACGAAGCTGACGGGCTACGGCGTTCATCGTTGTCCCCCAGGTTACGCCAATAATATCCGCATCCTGCACCGTATCCTGTAAGTAATCTGCTGCTCTCTTGCTAATATGTTTCAAAATTTCTTCATCACTCTTCAACGGGGCAAAACAAACAAGCGCAGTATCCAGATTATACTTGGTCTTGAGCTCCCCGGCGATAATGTCGATATCCTCCAGGGGGTCCATAATTTCAATGCGAACGTAACCGCGATCTTTCGCATACTGAAGTAACCGCGATACGGTTGGACGTGACACACCCAGCCTTACCGCAATATCCTGCTGGCTGTAATCCGACTGATAATACAATTTCGCTGCTTCAATGCTTAATCGTTGCTTCTCCAGATCCATTCCCATATGCGCTCATCTCACTCATTCCTGTTATCGTTCGGATTTCACCTACACCATTATATTATACATGATTGAGTACCAGGTCACTATCCAGGTATAAAACGTTACTAACGATGCATACTACATTGGTCGCTTGTTAATGTGAGCCCTTTGGGGCAAAAACATCATAGAGAGGAAGAACCGCATGTCTACATTATTGTATATTACTGCCCATCCTCATGACCATGAAACGTCCTTCAGTATGGGAACAGGTAAAGCGTTTGTTGATGCATATCGTGAAAGCCACCCTTCGGATGAGGTCATTCATCTGGATCTGTATCGCTCAGATATTCCTCATATTGATGCTGATGTGTTCAGTGGATGGGGTAAACTTCAATCCGGCAGCGAATTGACTTCTGGAGAACAGGCCAAAGTTCAACGTTTGAATGAATTATCAGACCAATTCGCTTCTGCTGACAAATATGTTTTTGTGACACCGATGTGGAACTTCTCCTTTCCTCCAATTATGAAGGCGTATATTGACTCCATCTGCGTGGCTGGCAAAACGTTCCGCTATACGGAGCAGGGCCCGGTCGGATTGCTTTCCAACAAAAAGGCACTGCATATTCAGGCCCGTGGCGGCATTTATTCTGAAGGACCTGCGGCCCAAATGGAATCCGGCCATCGTTATTTGAGTATTATTATGTCTTTCTTGGGTGTTCCGAAGCTTGAGGGGATTTTTGTGGAAGGACATAACCAGTACAAGGAACGCGCTGAAGAAATCAAACAGCAAGCCATAGATGAGGCACGTACGCTCGCCAAACAGTTTAATGCTTAAATAGAACAAGTACAGCAACAAACACAAAACCCGCATGCCAACCCATGGAATATTAATTCCATAGGGCGGCACGCGGGTTTTTATTTTTTTATAATAAACGTTAGAGCTTTAATGTTGTCCAGCACTGGAACGGCTCATGGTTTCAAGTTTACGAGTAATGGCATTGCGGTCTACCTTCAGTCCCCAGATGGCTTCAATAATCTGTTCTTTCTCTTCAGGACGATCAGCGTGTTTGAGTTGCATTAACAGATCATGCATCTGTTCGTTAATTCCTTCAAATTGATTCCAAAGATCCTGTCTAACCTCGGTTGAATCCAAATGATGATTAGCATCCACTTCTTCTTTCAGTGCCTGCAGAATGGCCTGTTTCCACTCCTCATCACCCAGTTGTTTTGCTATGTTCAGGAGATCCAGATAATCGTCAACAAGAAGTGAGTTCAATTCAGCATGTGTTTTCATCGTTTATTGCATCCCCTTTTCATCTATTTACCCAGTATTATACTCGGTATTTCGGGATATGCAATACTTGTCGAAAAAAATTGTGGTCCTTTGTGCTTAACCTGAATCTCCAAGTTTTACTGGAAGTAGCGGTTTACATTGATGAATAAGCATTTTCATCTCGCTCACTTCGCTATAATGATTTAGGACTTTAGTTGTTGCAATAGCTGCACGCGGTAGGCTTCACTTTCAAGAGACTGAATCTCTTTGTATTGTTCCGCAGTAAGCACTTTGGGCTCCCCTGCTGCCTTGGCAATCATATACACCTTGGCACTTTCCTCCACTACCTGGGTGCGGTAGTAGGCTTCGCGCAGGTTTTTACCTGTGGTCACCAACCCGTGATTTACCAAAATAAGCGCTGTGTGCTCTTCAACCTTTGCAGCCACCGCATCGGCAAGAAGTTTGGTCGTTGGCAGAACATAGGGGACGAAGCCAATATCGCCTACAAGTGCGGACTGATCAGGGAACAAATGTGGCAATTCATTGAAAACGAGACTTAGTGCGATGGTGTATGCCGGATGTGTATGCACAATGGCCTGAATATCAGGATTTACACGATAACTGTAGAGGTGCATTAATACTTCGGAAGAAGGACGTGTCGATCCGGCACGTGTCTCTCCAGTCGCAATATCAATTGCAATCCATTCCTCGGGCTCCAGATCCTCTAGTGCATAACCACTCGGGGAAAGCAGCATCGTTCCTTCGGAACGAGCGCTCAGATTACCCCCTGGGCCAACCACCAATCCCTGAGCAACTGCTCTGCGGGCATATTTGGTCAATTCTTCCCTTACCTGTTGTTCAGACATGTTCTGCTCCACTCCTTTGACTTTTTCTATTTCAGCAGTTTGCAGAATCGATTTTTATCGTTCTAGCGCAAAATGCTCTTCTAATTGAATCTGTTCGCCAAGGTTTGATTCAAGTTCTGATAGATTTCGTAAGCTTCCTTCCACCTTGTGGTTTCTTCTGGCTCATAGGTCTCGGGAGAAAAGGAAGAAGCCATAATCTCCCGCACCTCGGACAAGCTGCTCATTTCACCATGGGCCAGGAATTGCAGCATGCAGTTGCCAGCCGAGGTTGCCTCTGCTGGGCCGGCTACCACCGGAACACCTGCTGCATTCGCCGTAAATTGGCACAATAAGCGATTATGCACGCCGCCACCGACCATATGAATTACCCGTGGCCGCGTACCTGTAATGAGCTCCAATTCATCCAGAGTCTGTCTGAACTCCAGCGCCAAGCTTTCGAGAATACAACGCACAATGGCTCCGGTCGTTTCAGGTATGGTTTGGCCGCTGGAACTGCACTGTTGCCGGATTCGCTCGGGCATGTTACCGGGTGCCAAATACACTCCATCTCCAGGCGATACATAACATTCATGAGCGGTTGCCGATGCAGCAAGCTGAACGAGTTCCTCATGGCTAAAACATTGATTCTCCCGTTCCCACTGTCGTTTGCACTCCTGCAATAACCACAGGCCTGAGCGATTCTTCAAGGTTCGCACTTTGCCATTTACCGTGCCTTCATTGGTGAATCCCAGTTGGCGGCTGCGATTATCCAGTACAGGGGTGTCACGTTCCACGCCCATGAGTGACCAGGTGCCACAACTAATAAAAGCAAATTCCGAATCTGTCGCTGGAATAGCTGCCAGCGCGGATGCTGTATCATGTGATCCTACAGATATCACTTGCATCGGTCCAGTTCGCAACTCCTCACACAAGTCATCCGTTAACTGCCCCAGCACCGAGCCGGGCTGTACGAGAGGTGGGAATAACGTCTCCGGGATACCCAGTCGGCCAATCAGCTGTTCATTCCACCGGGCCTCCCCGGCATGCAGCAGTCCGCTTGTACTCGCAATGGTGTACTCACAGGCCTGCTGACCTGTTAGATAATAGTTAAACAAATCCGGCATTAACAACATGCGCACACCCTGCCGGAGATCTTCAGGGTGCTCGCGTACACTTCCAAGCAGCTGAAACACGGTATTGATCTGTTGTGGCAGGACGCCAGACATGGAATATAGCTCTTCTTCATTTACCATGCGCAGGACTTCTTCCATCCACTTTGCATTACGTGATTCCCGGTAATGACGCGGGTTAAAACACAATCTTCCCGTCCCGTCCACCAATCCATAGTCGACTCCCCACGTATCCACAGCAATGGAACGGACAGGATGCGAGGTTCCTTGCATGCCTTTCACAATACCTTGTTTTAATTCGTGGAAAAGTCGCAGGAAATCCCAATACAATCCCTCCCCCAACTGCACGGGTTCGTTGCTGAATCGATGCATTTCCTGTAACGAGAGCTTGCTCCCGTCAAAAGTCCCCCGGACTACCCGACCGCTTCCGGCGCCATAATCAGCAGCAAGCACATGTGTTGTCTGAATCCCCATTTCTCCTGCCTCCTTCGCTTCAGCGTCAAGCCGTTTGGATATTATCGATACAAAGGTCCAAAGACGCTGCATGCTCGGTAATCGGCATTTTCCGGTTCACTTGTACCGAATAGTCCCCAGGCACGCGGACGGAAAATCTCGGATTCCGGCACATTATGCATACTTACAGGGATACGAAGCATGGAGGCCAATGTCAGCAGATCCGCTCCGATATGTCCATAAGAGATGGAGCCATGGTTCGCGCCCCACTGATTCATCACTTCATAGACCGAGGTGAAGGCTCCTGATCCCGTGAGGACAGGCGCAAACCAGGTGGATGGCCAAGTCGGATCTGTACGCTGATCCAGCGTATCATGAACTTCCTCAGGCAGATCAACGGTGTAACCTTGAGCCAATTGCAGCACTGGACCAAGTCCTTTGACCAAATTCAGACGTGTCATCGTAACAGGCATACCGCCCTTGGTCAGAAAATCAGCCGAATAGCCGCCGCCCCGGAAATATTCCACAGATGCTGGCCGCCAGGAGGTAGCTTTCAGGCAGTCCTGAACCTCTTCGTCTGTAATTTCCCAGAAAGGCTTGAGCACAGGTTCACCCGCTCTTGACTGTTGCCCCGTACCATCCAATGCTGCAGAACCGGAGTTGATCAAATGCAGAATACCGTCCTTTGCGTTTCCTTCCAGCTGATGTCCGGTCACGCGTTTTACCGAATCCGGACTCCAATAGGTTCGTACATCTGCGAAGATCTGCGCGGTATGTGTAAGCAGGGAGCCGAATAACATTGACACACCATTCAGGCTGTCGTTCTCCGTTGCCACCAGATAAGGTGATCGTTTGCCATTCCAGTCAAAGGAAGAGTTCAGGATGGACTCCAGAAAATCTCCGTTGGGTGAATGATCAGTCCATTGCCGTTGTCCCTGAAATCCCGAGACAATCGCGTGGTGGCCCATGGATTCCTCAGTGAATCCCAGCTCCGCCAGCTTGGGATTACCAGCCATCAGATCCCGTACGATCTGGGTCATTTTCACAACCGTTTCCCATTCATACTCTTTGCGTATGCGATCTGTCTGCAGATGGGCAGGATTGTTATCTTGTCCTTCACTGCAGTTCTCCTTCACCCAGGCCAGTGCCAGTTTATACTCCTCGGGATCGTAGATCTCCTCTTCTATCCGACGAGTCAGTTCACTCATATCCACATATTCGTTCCGCATGCCCAGATACTCCTGGAAAAAAGTATCGTTTACGATGGAGCCAGCAATGCCCATGGATACCGATCCGATGGAGAGATAGGCACGTCCCTTCAGGGTTGCAGCGGCAAGCCCCGCACGGCTGAACCGTAGCAATTTCTCACGAACGTCATCAGGAATCGTCGTATCTCCTCCATCCTGAACATCCTCGCCATAGATGCCAAAAGCCGGAATTCCCTTCTGTGCATGGGCAGAGAGTACCGCTGCCAGATATACTGCACCCGGACGTTCAGTCCCGTTAAAGCCCCAAATGGCCGTAGGAATGGAAGGTGACATATCCATCGTCTCTGTTCCATAACACCAGCATGGGGTAACGGTAATCGTCACACCCACGTTTGAACGACTAAATAGTTCTGCTGCTGCCGCTGCCTCGTTAACGCCGCCAATACAAGACTCGGCCACAACGCATTCAACCGGCGATCCATCGGGATAACGAAGTTCTGCTGCGAGCAGCTCGGCAACGGACGTCGCCATACGCATCGTCTGCTCTTCCAATGATTCGCGAACACCCTTGCGTCTTCCGTCAATCGTGGGACGAATACCAATCTTCGGAAATGCCTGTTTATAACGGTAATCCTGATGTGTCATACTAAAACGTCCTCCTTCAATGGGTTCATGGATTAGGTACGAATGACTTCTGACTTGTCCGTGTGCAGTTGGATGGGGCCAATTAAGGATTCTCTTCCTACAGTTCACCGATACCCGAGGTAACACATTACCGTTGGATGCCACAACGGCCACTTCTCTTTCTTGTTATGAATGCGTTTACAAATACTTTTTTAAATAAACCGCTCTATATTATTGACTCCGTTATGCTGTCCTCTTATTGAGTATGAAGGAAGCGATGTGAGCAAAAATGAAGAGCGGTTAGACTGAAATAAATCAACTTTTTTATGATTAGGGTTATCGGTAACCCTAAGATAGCATGAGCTTATGTTGCTGTCAATTGGCATTATCCTATAGAATGGAAAGACTATGTTGCGGAAAGGTTAGATTCCATTGATCACCATTTATGATATTGCCAAAAAAGCCAACGTCTCCGCCATGACCGTCTCCAAAGTCATTAATCAAACAGGCCGCATCAGTCCGGCTACACGAGAGCGTGTGCAGCAGGTCATTGAAGAACTTGGTTACATCCCCAACTCCAATGCACGAAGTCTCGTGCTGCAACGGACCCAGATGCTGTCACTGCTGATTACGGATATTACCAACCCCTTCTATACGACTCTGGCCCGAGGGGCTGAGGATGCTGCCAATCTGCGCGGTTATCGCCTTTTGTTCAGTAATAGTGACGAGGATTATGACAAGGAGAAAAATTATGTGGACACGATCTTGTCAACCCGTGTGGATGGTGTACTGTTTGCACCTGCAGGAGATCGCTCGCTGAATCACTTGAAGCAGCTGCAGGAACGCAACATTCCGTTTGTCATTTTGGACCGTACTGTCCCGGGAATCACATCGGACGTTATCGCTGGAGACAGCCGAGACGGTGCGCTTCAGCTGATTCGATATCTGACGAATCTGGGGCATCGCTGCATTGCTCTGGTCAATGGTTCTTCCGAGGTTTCGACTGCACGGCTGCGAGAAGAA
This sequence comes from Paenibacillus sp. 11B, assembly GCF_030487755.1. Taxonomy (NCBI): domain Bacteria; kingdom Bacillati; phylum Bacillota; class Bacilli; order Caryophanales; family Paenibacillaceae; genus Paenibacillus; species Paenibacillus sp. 11B. The sequence continues at coordinate 116,375 of NZ_JAUKNS010000002.1, forward strand.
GGGTATATGGAGGGACTCCGGGAAGCCGAGCTGCCCTTTGATGAAGGCTTAATCCTTCGAACAGGATATCGGGATTTCAGCGATGAAGAGGGTATCGACCGTTTGCTTGCACATCAGTACAAACCTACAGCCATATTTGCAGCAAACAACATGCTCGCCATTGGCGTCATTCGACTTTTACGTAAACGGGGGCTGCGTGTGCCTGAGGACATCTCGGTCGTCTGTTTTGATGATCTGGATCTGGCATCCGTCTTTGATCCATTTCTCACTGTTGCTGCACAGCCTGCCTATGATTTCGGTGCCATCGGCATGCAAATGCTGATCGATCGAATTGAAGGCAAGGCTGCTGAGGAGCCACAGAGCGTCATTATGCCGTCTGAACTGCGCATTCGCGCGTCCGCCTCAGTGCCTTCCAAATAAACAGGAGAGCATTTTAAGATCACTCCTGACTCGCGAGAAAAATAGTAGGTTGAAGCAAATACAAACAGGACGCATCGGAGAAGACTTCTCTGACTGCGTCCTGTTTGTGTTTATATTAAAAGTATTTCTAATACATATTTTGGATTCTAGCCCTCGGATTGAAGTGCCAGAGCCACTTCGCGAACCAGACCTGGGAACCAATCCATTAATGCTTCGAACGTATATCCTGCCTGCTCTGCTTTGGAAGTATCCATTGTCCAGGATTCCGAAATTCCAAAGGGTGACATATCTTCTTTGATCGTTTCGGACAGTACCTGGGATTGCATGCCGGTTACCGTTTCAATCAATTTCATCATGGAAGAGAGTGTTATAGCCCCTTTGGATGCTGCATTCACAGGTCCAGTAATGGATGAATGTCCAAGCCAAGCGAGAAATCTTGCGGCCTCCGTGGAATTAATGAATCCAATCTCGGCTTCCGGATTTGGCATGCCGATAGGTTTTCCTTTTTGCACATGTTCAATATGAAAATGAAGTCTTCGCGTGTAATCATCAATTCCGAGTACAATCGGAATACGCATCGCTGCCACCGGGAAATCCGCTTCCTGGAAAAACACAGCTTCCGCAAGACGTTTGCCCTCTCCATACGAGAAATCCTCATGGCTACCATATTGCACCGGATAGGTGTACGGATCAAAATCAGCTTCCGTAAATCCAGGTTTGGGATCTCCATATACCGAAAGAGTTGAAGTCAAAATGTATCTTTGGGTACGTCCTGCAAAAGCTTCGCATGCCGACTTCGCCGCATCTGGCGAGTAACAGATGTTGTCATAGACAATATCCCACATGTCGGTCTGCGCAACCTCGGCGAGAGATTTCGGATCTTCACGATCCATTTTAATCCGGTTAACCTCAGGTCCAAAGTCTACATCCGTTTTGCCGCGAGTTGCGACGGTGATCTGAGACTTACCTTCCCAAAGCAAATGATCAACCAGACGTTTGCCAAAGAAACGTGTCCCACCAAGTATAAGTACTTTTTTCATCCGATAAAACCTCCTAACCTGTTCTGGTCATACGTATCTTAATCTTTATTGAAACCTTCATGAATGAAGTGCTAGCTGTGTTGTTGCAACTCGGGTATTTTTACCGGGATTTCACAATATGGAGCATCGTATGTGCTCCCCGCTGGAATTCGTATGAAGTTTTCTCTTCACAAGTTATATATCCGCGTTCTTCCAGTATAGCCTTTAGTTCATCCATATGCTCATAACGTTTGCCAGACAAGTCTACCGTAGGAAAAATCCGCAGCTCCCGCTTGGTCACACGCAACAGCTCAAGAATCGTCTGAAGATGGAAATCGGCATTCAGGCGATCTGCATACGTAAACAGAAAATGCGCAGACAATGTCAGATCGAATTGTTCATCGACAAAAGGCAACTCCGGCAGTATAGAAGCCACATAACGGTCAGGAAAACGTTTCATATCTGCTACACAATCGATGATTGCACGTCTACGCTCTTCTTTCAAGCCCTGGATCGAACCGAAATCATCCCATCTATATTTTTCTTGTACCTGTTCCATTTGTTTCATCGTATGCTCTATGTCCTGAAGTCCCTTCGCTTCCAGTTGGCCGCTCTCGTATTCATAAGCAATATCCGCTGCCATAGGATCTACACCCCACTCTCGCGCATGGCTACTGAAAGAACAAGCCCCGCCCGGACAATCAAGAATGGACTTGCCTTTAATCTCATCCACAGTCAGGTTGAACATCTTCATATATTCCTCGAAGGTTCGCCCGATAAAAATAATCTGTGCCAGCTCCAGGCCGGCTGCTCGGCTCTTCTGCTCATCTCTGCTCATCTCGTCTCAGCTCACTTTCCAGAATTAATCGTTAGGAAAAACAAGACCAATCTGCTGCCGGATCTGATCCATCACCTGCATGGTAACATAGGAACGTTCATAGGTGTTCATGTCCGATTCCCTTTTGCCCTGCTGAATCAGATTTACAAATTCCTCTACCTCATAATACATCGATGGGTGAATTTGCTCGGCAGTAAGTTTCTCTATCGTACCATCATTGTAGCGTATCTCTGCATGTTCAGGTGAACCAATTTTGTCAATAATGATGCTGCCACGTTCGCCCATAATTTCGCTTGGAACATGAGAATTGGAGATTTTGGAGTACGTCACTACCGCTTCCATCTCATCATAATTCAGGATGACACTGCCTTGTCCGTCTACCCCGGATTCCAGCATCATCGCCTGGGATTGAACTTGGTTAGGCTCACCAAACAGTGTTATCAATGGATAGAGACAATACACACCAAGATCCATTAACGCACCGTTAGCGAGATCAGGTTTGAACGCATTCAGGACGATTCCTTCTTTATACTTGTCGTATCTGGAAGAGTACTGGCAGTAACTCGCCACATATTTACGTACCGGGCCAATCTTATGTAGGTGAGACTGTACCATTTTGAACGAGGGAACAAGGGTTGATTTCATGGCCTCCATGAGCAGAACTTCATGTTCTCGCGCTGTATCAATCATACGACGAACCTCTGCCCCATTGGCTGCCAAAGGCTTCTCGCACAAGACATGTTTGCCGTTTCTCAGAAACAACTCTGCCTGTTCGGCATGAAAGGTATTCGGTGTAGCAATGTACACGGCATCGAACCCATCACTCGCCGCCATCTCTTCCAGATTGGTGAATCGGTATGCAGCATCATATTGATCTGCGAATGCATTAGCTTTATCTTCAGTTCTTGAATACACGGCGGTCAATTCGAATCCTTCGACTTGTGCAGCGGCCTCAAGAAGCCTCTCTGTAATCCAGTTGGTACCTACCACTCCGAAACGAACCATTCAATCTACCTCTTTCGTAAATAAATTACACACTTAAAACAGCTTGCCATCCTGTACATTGTAGCCTATATTTCATTCAGATTGAAGGGAGGCAGATTTCCAACATATTGATATCTTGCTTTTATGTATGATAATCCCTCGATTTCAACGAATCAGGGGTATAATGAGAGTTGAGGTGATCTCTATGGAAAGTTATAACCCCTATCAAATAGATCCTGTTCCTATAGACGACAAACAGTGGAAAGCCATTATCCACAACGACAGCAACTTCGACGGCAAATTCTATTACGGAGTCAAGACAACAGGCATCTTTTGCAGGCCTTCCTGCAAGTCGAAAGCACCGAAATATGCGAATGTCTCTATATTTAATAACCCTGAAGAAGCATTGGAACGACATTTCCGTCCATGCAAACGATGCAAACCAACAGGTGAGCGAGTCCCCGATCAGGAGTGGATTTCCGTTGTAACAGACTATATTGAGCATCATTTTGCCGAGTCCCTGACACTTGATATTCTTGCAAACGTTAGTCACGGCAGTCCGTATCATCTGCATCGTGTGTTCAAACGGATTACCGGCCAAACGCCTGTGGAGTATATTCAGGAAAAAAGAGTCACCGAAGCCCGCAATTTGCTCGAAAGCACCGGGCTTACGGTCACCGATATTGGCCGTCAGGTCGGCATAGCCAATCCGGCATATTTTATTACGGTTTTTCGAAAACATACTGGATGCACACCTGCAAATTACCGTGAACAGAGGCGTGATGAATCATGAAGACCAGCCTATTATACAAATTACCCAAGACGTTGCTGAACAAAGGAACCGGGTTCCTTAATGGCTATACGCATACACTGAATCCCTACACAGGCTGCGCTTTTGGCTGTTCCTACTGTTACGTAAGGCAAATGCCAGTATCTTTATTTCGCAATGAGCCTTGGGGAAGCTGGGTTGATGTGAAACAGGAAGCCGCCAGTGTACTTGTCAAAGAGATGAAACGTGCGAAAACGAAAGGTAAAGTCACGATCTTTATGTCATCCAGTACTGATCCGTATCAGCCTGTTGAGTATAAGGAGCAAATCACGCGTTCCTTGCTGGAAGTTATGGTTGAACAACCGCCCGATTTTATATTGGTTCAAACCCGAAGCCCACTCGTGACTCGAGATATCGATCTGCTGCAAAAGTTGGGTGACCGTGTGCGTGTAAGCATGACCGTGGAAACGGACCTGGACGATATTCGCAAAAAGTTCAGTCCGGCAGCTCCACCAATTGCAGGCAGATTGCGAGCTTTGGAACAACTTCGGGATGCCGGTATCCCCACACAGGCTGCTATTGCACCCGTATTGCCCAGCAGCGAAAACTTTGCAGCCGTCCTAAGACCGCTTGTCCAGCGGGTATGCATTGACGATTATTTCATGGGGGATGGCAGTGAGGGCAAGCGAACACGGAGACTTGGCATGGAATCGCTCTACCAGCAAGTAGGTAAGGAAGATTGGTACAGCCCTGAAGCTTACAAAATTGTAGCTCAACGAATGAAGGCGCATTTTGCGGAACATGAAATCTGGATTAGCCAGGCTGGATTCGAACCTTAATCATGCTTGAACATAAAATGAAAAATAGCCCTGCTTCCCACGTATTGGGAGTCAGGGCTATAGCTTTATCTTGATCGATTATTGATCGAGCGTGTACAATGGTAGATTTGCAGGCAGTGCAGCCGGGCGCTGACACGTGCTATCCATTTTATAGAAAGTCTGTTCATCCGAAGAGTCATGGAACGCCCACATGGCTTCGAGCACATGATAGGCTAATTCTCCACTCGCCCGGTGATCGCGACCGCTGTTCACTGCATAAGCCATATCAGCGACACCGATACCGCGTGTATTTTCCTGATATCCCGGCAGAAGTGGAACTTCAGTCCACTCCTCATCACCCAGCAAACGGTAACGAACCGGACCGCCGAATGTGTTTGGATCAGGAACCTGGAGGGTTCCATGGGTGCCATATACTTCAATTGGTGGCAGTACACTGCCGCCAAATACGTCAAAACTCGTGATCAGCGTACCGATCGCTCCCTGTTCAAATTGCAATAATCCAGCTACATGTGTTGGGATTTCGACAGGTACGGTTTGACCTCTCTTCTTCTCACTCGTAATCGTCCGCTGTTCCATCGCTTTGCCTGTCATGCCAGCTATCGACTTGATTGGCCCAAGCAACTGTACGAGCGCAGTCAGATAATAAGGCCCCATATCAAACATCGGCCCGCCACCGGCTGCATAATAGAACTCCGGATCGGGATGCCAGTGCTCATGCCCACGGCTCATCATGAATGCAGTGGCTGCCACAGGTTTGCCGATGACACCATCCTCCACCACTTTGAGAGCAGTCTGAATGCCCGAACCGAAGAACGTCTCCGGCGCACAGCCTACGAGCAGACCTTTGCGCTTGGCCGTTTCCAGAACTGCCTGACCCTCTTCACGTGTAACAGCGAGTGGTTTTTCCACGTAGACATGTTTGCCTGCTTCGAGCGCTCGCAAGCATACATCCGCATGAACGGCAGGAATCGTCAAATTAATGATCAGATCGATCTCGGGGTCTGCCAAAATTTCATCAACCGTGTACACGTTAGGAACATTATAGGCAGCTGCCTGCTCCTCAGCCCTGTTCCGGTCAAGATCTGCAACCGCAACAAGATCGAGCACCTCAAATCGATGACAGTTCTCCATATAAATACCGCTGATTTTACCACAGCCTATAATGCCTACTTTCATTGTTTTCATGCCAGGGCTCCCCTCGTTTTCCACTTGATATGGCGCTTCCAGAACGATTCTCAGATCGCTGTTATGTGGGCAAAAATATTTATCTCAACGGATACCTTTTAGAATTAAATCAGTTATTTTGGTTATCTGCCATTCCTGTGTATACCTCAGCGACTGCATCCGTGCGGCTTTGGGCGAGCGCTTTGCCTGCTGCAGTCCATTTGAAACCACTGCGCATCATTTCAGTAACTTGCTTCATTTCTACGATGTCTGCATGGTGTCCGAGCGAGTTGTAGAATACACGACCAGCGCCCCAGCGTTTGGTCCAAACAACAGGCATATCCACCGGGCCATTCGCTGCATGAGGGCCGTTAACGACTGGAAAACGAGTCGTTGCCAGTACTTCCACAGCAGGGTCCACATGCAAATAATACTGTTCACTTTTCACCTGGAAATCTTCAATATGATCCAAGAGCGGACTGGAACCACGCTTCATGTTTACCGTGTACTCCACGCCGTCGTTCCCCGGATGCGCAACCCACTGTCCCCCCGTCATGAACTGCCAGTCGACGTTGTTACGGAACGCATCACACATCCCGCCATGAAGACCCGCAAGGCCCACGCCGCTCTGAACAGCCGCAGATACGTTATTGACCAGTTCCTGTTCAATCTGCCCCATCGTCCACAGGGGAACGATCAGATCCAGACCCAACAGTTTGTCTGCGTCCGCATAAGCATTCAGTGTATCTGAAACCTCGACCTCGAATTGTTCTTCCTTCAAAATGCGTTCAAATATCGCTGCTACCTGCTCCGGTTCATGTCCATCCCAGCCGCCCCATACGATTAGTGCTTTGCTCATCACCGATCACTCGCTTTCCGGAAGTTAAGTTATTGTTATTCTATCGGACCTTGCACAAAATCAAGACCTCTCAGAGGCCAAAACATCCAGGCTTATATCTAGTTCTTATTTCAAATGAGTGCCAACATGACGTGCACTTCACAGTTCCAGTGGTCGGACCACTTACATTTCTTCTAACGATACCCAGCGGCGCTCTGTAACGGAACGTTCAACCGCTTCCAATACCGCTTGACAGGCAACGCCATCGTGAAAACTTGGCTCAGGCTGACGTCCTTCGGAGATTGCAGTCACCAGCTCCAGCATTTCATGCGTAAACGTATGCTCGAACCCAATCGTATGACCTGCAGGCCACCAGGCCTCTGAATATTTGTGTGCCGGATCGGTTGCCAGAACACGGCGGAAGCCCTGCACATCTTCCTCGTCCTTTGTAAAATACACTTCCAGTTCATTCATCCGTTCAAAATCAAACCGGACACTGCCCAGACTGCCGTTAATCTCAAACGAGTTAGTACTGCGGTGACCTGCTGCAAAGCGTGTAGCCTCGAAGCTGCCCAGCGCACCATCTGCAAACCGCGCGAGGAACAAAGTGGCATCATCGACCGTCACCTCACCCTTTGGAGCATCTGCGTTCGAGCTGCCTTTGGCGCTAAGTCCGGTCATTTCCGAAGCAAGCGGCCGCTCCTTAATGAACGTTTCGCTCATCCCGATCACTTCCTTGAATTCGCCGACCAGGAAGCGTGCCAGATCAATCAGGTGTGCGCCGAGATCGCCATGCGAGCCGGAACCTGCTACTTCCTTTTGCAGACGCCATACCAGCGGGAACGAAGGGTCCATAATCCAGTCCTGAAGGAAAAATGCGCGGAAATGATAGATTTTGCCCAGACGTCCGCTTTGCACCAATTCTTTAGCCAGCTGCACAGCCGGAGAGAAGCGGTAATTGAATCCAACCATGTGCGCAACTCCTGCTTCTTCTGCAGCCTGGAGCATTTCACGCGAATCAGCGAGCGATAGAGCCAGCGGCTTTTCGCAGAACAGATGTTTACCCTGACGAGCGGCTTCCAGAGCGATTTCCTTATGAGCATCACTTGGAGCATTAATATCGATCAGATCGATATCATCACGTCGTACCAGCTCACGCCAATCCGTTACACTTTCAGACCAGCCAAACTGGCTGGCAGCCTCCTGAACTCCCTGCTCGTTGCGTCCACAGATTACCGACATCTCGGGCTGCAACGGGGCAGACGGGAAAAACATCGGCAGGCTACGATAAGCATTGCTGTGGGCTTTCCCCATAAATTTGTATCCAACCATTCCGACACGAAGACGATTTGACATGGTCATTTCCTCCTTTGGGATAAAGCTTGTAATGTATTAATTGCGGATTGAAGATGCACGGATAATCAGCTCCGTAGGCAACAACTGCCTTGCAGTTACTGGGGTGACTTCAGGACTGGCAGTTGAAGCTCTTGCCCCCAATGATCCATGAATCAGCTTGGATGCAGCCAGTTCTCCCATTTCATAAAAGGGAACCCTGACGCTGCTCAGCGGTGGAACCGCCATCTCCGCAGCATCGGAGTCATCGTAACCCACGAATGCGGGGAAATCCTGAACCTTGATTCCGCGCTCGCGCAAACCATGCATAACACCGATCGCCATCCGGTCATTCGCAGCAAATACAGCATCAATCTCGCTAAGCCTGGCTGCAATGGTGGCAGCAGCCTCCACCCCGCTTCGTCTGCCGTAATTCCCCTCCAGCAGCAGGCTGGAATCCATATTCATTCCGGCCTCATTCAGTCCGATCTGAACGCCCTGAAGCCGCTCCTGACTGTTGGAATAACTATCCGGACCATTGAGAAAGGCAATATTCCGGTACCCCTGATCGGTTAAGTGGCGTATTGCCAGCCTGCTGCCCTCCACATGATCAGCATCCACTTCCATGAATGATTCGCCTGCAAAGTGCTGATTCATGACGCAGAACGGATGCCCCTCCTGCTGAAGCTGCTGCATGGCTGCCAATTCCCCGTGATCATCTCGCGCGCCGAGAATGATGCAGGCATCCACTTTCTGACGGCGGAACAGATCCGTATAATTCATCACTTCACCCGGTGTCCTGAACATGACCAGCAGGTCCATGCCGCTGTCCCTGGCTTTGCTCCCAATGCCGCTCAGCATTTCCGAGAAGAAATATGCCGAGAACAAGTGCGCCTTCGGAACGTAGGGCAACACCACGCCAAGGTTACCGCTTTTACTTCTCGCAAAGCTGCGGGCCAGTGCACTGGGCACGTAACCCAACTGCTCGGAAGCTTCGAGCACCTTGCGACGGGTCTCTTCTTTAATAGGACCAACGCCATTAAGAACTCGGGATACTGTAGCTTCCGAAACACCGGCAAGATCAGCCACTTCTTTACGGGATGCCATGGATCTCACCTCCTTCATGTTTCCTGAACACATGCAAAACCGATGCAATCTATAAAATATGATATTTATGTACGCGCGTACATCTTCTCATGTGTTGTAACCGTTGTCAATGCTTTTAACATAAAAAAAGATGAGGATTTGTGTAAACAAATTCCCCATCCTTTTCTTATGTTATTCTCCTGTAACTTGTCCCATATTCACAGCCGAGAACAATTTTAATTTAGGTCGTCACACCGTTACCAACGGATGATTGACTGAACTCCGCCTGTTCCAAAATGGTGACCTGACTCTGAATGCGATCCGAAGGTTCAGGTGTCGATTGAAGCTGCCGCACTTTGTGCAACACTTCTTTATTCGGAAGGAAATGCTGAGAACGGATGAAACGAATGGTTTTAGTTTTGGCACGCATAACGATGGAATCGGTCTCAGCCCGGTCATCTGCGAGGTAACGCACACCGCCTAAAATCTCACCCGGGGTCACACCCGTTGCCGCAAAAATAACATCCTCCGTGCCGATCATATCCTGCATCGTTAATACTTTGTAGGGATTGTCGATCCCCATCTGCAAGCAGCGCTGGAATTCATCTGCGTTGGCAGGCATCAGGCGACCTTGAATCTCTCCACCCAGGCAAGACAGTGCGGCTGCAGCAAGCACGCCTTCCGGCGCTCCACCTGATCCGACATACAGATCAATTCCCGCCTCCGGGAACGCAGGTGCCATCGCACCAGCAACGTCACCATCACTAAGGAACTTGATTCGCACTCCAACCTTTCGTAAAGTTTTGATCGTGCTCTCATGCCGGACACGGTCAAGAATCATGACAGTTAGATCTGAGATGTTTTTGTTCAATGCTTCTGCGGCTTTCTCCAATGTCACCTCAACCGGGTCTTCAATACTGACCTTGCCGACTAGAGCCGGCCCAACTGCCAGCTTCTCCATGTACATATCCGGTGCGTGGAGCAGGTTGCCTTTTCCCGCCACTGCAATAACCGATAAAGCGTTGTTGAGGCCCTTGGCTACAATCTCTGTACCTTCCAAAGGATCTACAGCCACATCAACCTCGGGTCCCTCAGCGTTGCCGACTTCCTCGCCGATATACAACATGGGTGCTTCATCCATTTCTCCTTCACCGATTACCACCGTGCCGCGAATGGACACGGAATCGAACATGGCGCGCATAGCCAAAGTAGCTGCCTCATCTGCACTATTCTTGTCGCCCCTCCCCATCCAGGGAGCTGAAGCTAACGCAGCCAATTCTGTTACTCGGACAATTTCCAACGCCAGTTCGCGTTCCATTTTTCCCACTTCCTTTCCAGTTTCCAAAAGCATACATTGAAAGCGGTACTAAATCCATCGCAAATCCATATGAAATTGATCTAAAACAGGCGTAACAGCTCGCTTTTGGGAAAACGACCCATTCGTTCTCTCCTCAATAAATACACACAGTTTTACAACTTTGAACAAGCTATTTTACACTTCTAATCCACCGAATAACACTGGTTTGAAGCGGTCGATTCATTTTATATTTTTTGAAACTCCATATTCATCGCGTTGAGAGTGTAAAAAGGCAAATCCGAACAAATTAATGCAGATAACAAGGTGTTTATTATATGAAAACTGAATCTACTGAGAAAAATACTAAACGTTCTCACATTCATCGAAAACGATTTTCGTAGGCTCATTTACAGCCTTGATGCACTGCCAAAGGAACAATATTGATGAGGTTATGTGCAAGGTATGTTCTTCAAAGATTCGACCTGAAAAACCACCCAAATCCAGCTCTATACGCCCTTTGGACATGACTATCAATATAGATACAGCTTATGGAGGTCATCGAAAATAATAAGTTTACATAATAATTATTACGTACAATAAATCCTTCGATTTTTAATGTTTTCCCTCAAAAGGTCCATTTTTTCTACATTTTTATTCATTACACACATATGATCTGAATTTTTGCCCAAACTTTGCAGGTTAGGAGCTTTCTATCTCAGTCCCCAACATGGCAACTGCAATTTTCAGGAAATCCTCTCTTTGAATCTGCAAATGCCCATATCTAAAATGATATCCCCAACGTGCCTGTCCTCGAGTAAGGATCAGTTGGTCCAGCAGATCAGCGATCTTCACCTGCTGACAAGGATAATACTGGACATTCCTCCGATATGGCACAAAGGAATCCGACATGCGGTAGGTGTACACCTGATTGTCTGCTACACGTCCTATGGCGGTAAATGCTTGAAGCACTTTGCCCCCATGCAAGCTTGTTCGAGGCGAATAATAGATCAGCCAGTCGCCTGCATTCATTCTACGCAGAGGTGCTGCCTTGCCGTGACAGAGCTGAGCAAAGCCACCTTCTACGCCTTTCTCCACATGAGAGGCTGACACAACGCCGATCCAGTAGCGGTTTCCTTGTTCAGATTTCGCCTCGACCTCTAACTGAGAAGCCAGTTCACTCGTATAAATCTGCTTTATTTCTTTACTGGTGATCATCAAATTATGTTTTTCCAGTTCATTCATCCCTCTGCTCCCGCTCTTCCCATGCTGTCTTCAGACGTTCAAGCTGCAAAAAATGATGACGATAATGCATCTCGACCAATATAAACCAATCGTCTGCATTCAAACCGCCGAATCTTGGATGTGGCAGCGTACATTCCGATGTTTTTCCTTCCAGCAGCAGGTCCATTTTCCGCATTTCATCCCTTACTTCAACCAACCCTTGAATTATTGATTCTCTTCCATCCGGTTGAAGCGGAGTATACTCCGGAGAAGCCGGGACGTGAATACGGATCGGCGGAAAACTCGCTTGTGCAAAAACAGCTTCGCCTGCTTCTGTTTTGCCCTGGTTTTTCTTCTTATCAGCGTCCTCGTCTGCACTTATACAAGTTCGAACATTGGCTAAATGCATTTTCATCGCAGACTGAATTAAATGCTGGTACATCTGGCCGACCGACCACTCCATATCACTGGGTTTGTATCTTAACTGAGCATCACTCATCTTATCCAGTTCTTGTAAATAACGTTCCAGCGTCATCTCAAAATGACGTCGAATCTCACCTTTGTTCGTTGTTCTTGGCGTATTCATACAAATAAACAGCTCCTTCAATCGGTTATAAACCGATCATACACAAACACTACTGACAGCGTTATGTCAGTAGTGTTTAAGAAGATTGCTTGCTTCCTCGCGAATACGTATCCTCAACGATTCGGGCTCCAAAACCATAGCTGACGCTCCCCAGCCAAGTATCCAATGCAGAACGTCTTCTGGATGCCTTACACGAAAATCTGCATATAATCCATCGGATTGCAGATCTGCTTTCTCCATGTAGAAATTGTTCGCTTCAATCACCCTGTCTGCAATTCGACCATGAAACCATACACGGACATGAACATCACGATTGTCAGGTGGTGAGTAGCTATGAATATCAAAACCCGAAGGAAGTTCGAACGGATCAGTGCTGATCTCCAGATCGCTCATGCGGGATATACGAAAATGACGAATCTCTTGTCGCAAATCGCATCGGGCAATCAGCATCCATGAGCCTTGCATCCAAAGCATCCCGTAAGGGGAAGACATACGAGCCGTCTTTTGCACGCTCTCATTAACCGTTCCAGGCTTATGATAATGAAAGCGGATTTTGAGCTTATGCTGCATTGCGGTTCGGATGACACCCATATGTTCGATTTCACGCTCGCGTGCATCACTGTCCGCTGAACGAAGTAGACGGATACCCTGTCGTATTTGTCCAACCTCTTCTCGAAGAGGGCCGGGCAGGATGGCCTCAATTTTGGAGCGGGATGTGAGGGATGTGCTCTTGTAATAGCTATCGAAGCGCTGCTCAACAAAATCAAGTCCGATCAGAAGAGTTACCGCTTCTTCAGCGGTCAAGCTGACCGGAGGCAAAAAGTATCCTTCCATAAGAGAATATCCTACTCCGGGTTCTCCCACTATAGGAACACCTGCCTCACATAACGCCTGAATGTCCCTGTATATGGTACGAACACTAGTTTCAAACAAGAGGGCTAAATCTTCCGCTCGTTGCACCTTCCCACGCTGCAGCTCAAGAACGATGGCCAGCATACGATCTGATTTGTTCAAGAACACACCTCCTTGTGTGTAATATCAATTACACCCTCTTCATTGGACATTTATTATAAGTAACATATGGACAAATGAAAAGCATACGGACTGACAAGTCCTCACTGTGCCCGAGTTGACCTATTTTCGTAAGATGTTTCATTGAACAACAAAGACCAACCCGCAGAGCGTAAGTTGGTCTATAAAAATTTTTATGATACAGAAATTCAGATACAATCTTAGTCCCCCCCACTGCCATCACATTGTTCTATCCGCCACTTAGAGATAGTTAGCAAGCAATAAGTTACAGCTTATGGAGGTCATCGAAAATAATGAATTTACATAATAATAATTACGTTATTTTAAGTTCAATTTTTTGATATTTTCTTTTAAAAGGTCGATTTTTTCCCCACCTTTATTCACCACATAAATATGGTCTGGCTTATTGTCCAGACTTTTACCGCTAATCATCAATTGATGACAGCCTTCTATGTTGTATTTTCGAATATATAATCCCGATCCTTCATCTTCATAAGGGTACGCTGCAAAATCATTCCATGTCAGGCTGTCTCCTTTCTCAGCCAGAGTATTCAGTTCTTTTAAGGGAATGGATGAACCCGACTCCTCATGATCATTATTTGCCTGACATCCTGAACAAAACGCAACCAAAAGCAACAATACTAAACTGAGTTTTCTAGGAATAAGTTTTTTCATTATTGTTCCTCCTTAAAACAAAAAAAGATATTGGAATTATTTGTAATAAATATCTTGCTTTCTTCAACATTGTACCAAAACATAATTACCTTATATTACATTTTTTTGGAATCATCTTAAACACATCCACGTATTCTGGACATAAATCAGCTGATCGTAATTATGGAAATGGCCTTAATTATTCCACTTGGGGCGGATGGTACATTATCAAATATTAATCGTTAACAATAAAGACCGAGCGAAGGAGGAGATATGCCCTCCTTCGCCCGGTCTTCTTTAATTCCGTTTTTCAATTACAGGTCATTCACTTTCTTCTCTTCCGTTGTTAAAAAGGATGTTGATAAACAGGTTTCTCGTGCAGTTCTTACCGCACGAAGTATTCCTCCATATCCGGTGCAGCGGCACAGATTGCCGCATAAACCCGTTTCAATCTGTTCCTGACTAGGCTGCGGATAGCGGTCCAGGAGCGCCTTGGTGGAAATCACCATTCCGGGAGTACAATACCCGCATTGGAAGCCACCTTCCTCGACAAAAGCCTGTTGAATCGGATGCAGCTCGCCTTCCTTTTCACCATGTAACCCTTCTATTGTTATGATCTCGCTGCCAATACATTGATAAGCCATAACGAGACACGAATTGACCGGCTCTCCATCCATTAGCACCATACATGCACCGCAGCGGCCTACTTCGCAGGAAACCTTTGTTCCGGTCAGATTCAAATGCGAGCGCAGTATATCCACAAGGCGGGTTGTTTGGGCGATCTGCAATGGCTTCTCTTCCCCATTCACAACGGCTGTCCAGAAATTGTCCAACGGCTCAGTCATGATGGAATCACTCCTTCCCGAAGCGGTACGTCCAATGGTTGGATCAATTGATCTCTCGGAACAGGCAAACGATTAACCCACACCCCTGTAGCCTGATGAATTGCAGCAGTTATGGCTGGAGCAAGCGCCACCGAACCGATCTCGCCAATCCCCCGCGGTCCAAACTGATCACCCTCGGGTAGATCTTCAATGGCCTCAACGTCCAGGTTCTTGTGAATATCTCGAATCGTCGGAATCAGGTAGGTGTCCAGATTGGTTGTCATATAGCGGCTGTCCTGCATAACGGCGTCTTCGGTCAATGTAAAACCAAGAGCCATTACACTTCCGCCTTCGATCTGTCCGATGAATCCCATTGGATTGATGACAGGTCCAGCCGCCACTACATGCCTTGTATCCAGCAATTTGGCTTCCCCGGTGAGCGTGTTTACCTCCACCTCTGCGGCTACTGCTGCATACGTGTATAGATAATGCCCGCCCACAACATTGTCCGGCGTGGTCGGATATTCGAAATGAGTATCAAAAGTCCATTCTTCCGCTTCTCCATGCTTCGCCAAATCTACGTAAGAAATAACAACTCTGGTATCAAGCGTCGTATCATTCGCTGTACGTTCTGGAGGAAGCTGTCCCTTGCGCCATACTCCCCCTATTCCAGTAATCAGTTCGTCAACCGGAATTCCTGACAAGGTAGAGGCTACCGACAAAATTTTTGAACGAAAAGGACCCTTTAATCGCTGAAGAGCCATCCAGGCCATCGTTGTTGAACGCGAAGCGGTACTTGAACCACTGTGCGGAACTCGATCCGTATCCCCAATGATGATGCTCAGATCGGATGTGGAGCACTGGAACAGATCGTAAAGCATCATTTCAAGAGTGGCAATCAGTCCCTGACCGAATTCTTCGTAACTAAAAGCCACTTCAATTTTACCATCGGCATTCAGGGACAGCCGGCCCCCGGCCGGATCGGGAATGCCATAACCCAGACCTGCCCCGTGCATCGCGATGGCTGCACCCACACCACGTTTGATCCAGGGAGGCAGAGCAAGATCTGCCGGGGGATGTTTATGTTTCTGCCATAACTCAGAACGGTCCACTGCCTCCCAAACTTGCGACAGTCCACCCGTGACCAGAATCCGTTGATTCAACGGTCCAGGATCGGTCTTTTCCCTCATGTTGCGTCTCCGAAACTCCCAGGGGTCCATATCCATAATCTCGGCGAGTCGATCCATCTGCCCCTCCATTGCAAAGATCGCTTGATTACCACCAAATCCGCGAAACTCTCCCGACACCCCATTATTTGTATACACCGATACACCTTCCACATCCACATGGGGAATGGAATATGGTCCAAGACAATGCTCTGTGCAGAAATTCAGGACAGGTGCTCCCAGCGTGGCGTATGCCCCCGTGTCTGCGGTAATCCGGACACGGTGAGCCTGAATCATGCCTTCACGGCTGATACCTGTCTGCATTTCAATTTTCATCGGATGCCGTTTCAGGCCTGCACGTACAGATTCTTTGCGGGAGTTGTGCATTTTCACGGGACGTCCGCTTCGTAAAGCAAGAAGTGCACCATACGGCTGCACATTCAGCTCATCTTTTCCACCAAAGGAACCGCCAATCGGAGACGAGACAACCCGAATATTCTCTTCGGGACAACCGATGATTCGGGCAAGCTGCATTCTATCCTTGTAACCATGCTGTGTAGCTGCATAGACATGAAGTCTCCCACTTTCATCAGGCACAAACAACCCGCCTTCAGTCTCCATATACGCATGCATCTGGCGAGGGGTATAATACGTTTCACTCACGATATGTTCGCATGCAGCAAACCCCTCATCCACATGACCTCGCTTGATTTCGGTACGGTGCAGTACGTTGCCGGGGCCATGTTCATGGAGCTCTGGAGCACCAGATGCCAGTGCAGCCTCGGGGCTGTCCAGCGGAGTCCATTCCTCATACTCTACCCGGATTGCCTCCAAAGCGAGTGCTGCACGTTCCGGGGAATCCGCAGCAACTGCGGCAATGGCATCTCCGACATAACGAACGACATTCTCGCAAAATACAGGCTGATCCGGAGTGGCAATGCCGAAACGGTTCAAGCCGGGTACATCTTTGGAGGTAAGTACGGCAAATACACCCTCCATAGCCGCAGCTCCCGTAATATCAATAGACAATATGCGGGCATAGGGGTAGGCGCTTCGAAGGACCCTTCCGTGTAACATACCAGGCAGCGTCATGTCTGTCAGATATTGAAGCTGTCCTGTCACTTTGCCAACCCCATCTGGCCGCAGATGCCAGCGTTTTCCACTACTCTCCCGATTCAAGAGCATGATCTCTCTCCCCTTTTTCTTCAGAAAGCGGTTAGGTTCACGCTTCGCTTCTTCAAATTGTTTTTTCTCCTATGAGCGAAGAGCTTCCCAGAGTCCGGCACCGAGCATATTACCTGCTGTCTGCTTACGGTACTGTTCTGTAGCGAATGCATCACGATAAGTTACGAATTCCGGCACGACTGCGGCAGCCAGAGCTTGAGCCTGCATGATAGAAACCTCGCTGCCAAGAAGCAGCTTTTCTGATTCGGGAAGCCGCATGGCCGTACCTGAACCTCCACCTGCAGCGATCGCGATCTTATTCCAGCGGCCATCTGTGCCCACTTCTCCGTGAAATGCAATCGTCACCAGTGATGCTGTAAAGGTCTCCCGTCGACCCAGCTTGCGGTAAAATGAAATCTCACGCGCTCCACACATCGGTTCACTAATGCTATCAGGGGAAGGTATATCTTTCATTGGAATATGAATGGCGATTAACACATCATTCGGGTTGCGACTACCGTCACGGCCACCATTCAACCAGGATGAAAGACTGTGCATCTCCATACCATGGTCCGTCATCCAATATAACTGTGCATCGTATACGAGGAGTGCAGGGATGGCGTCCCCCACTCCGGATACAATGTTTCCGCCAATCGTCGCCAAGTTGCGAATAGAGGGAGCTGCTATGGAATTCATTGCAGACTGTACTAGGGGCAGTTGTTGCAGATGAATGTCTGTAGCACATTGATTCAATCGCGTCAGTGCTCCAATGACCAGGTTATCTCCATCCACATATACGCCGCTCACACCTGGAATTCGAGCTAGGCTTATCATGTGCTCAGGTACAGGAATAAGTCCGCCTTCCCACTGAGTACGCAATAATGTCGCCCCTGCTGCAAAACAATACTTTCCTGACAGCTCACTCTTTAAAGATTGAAGTTCGTCCAGACTAATTGGCTGCCAAACCGTTGGCTGCGCTCCAGACCCGTATGCCGGCATAACCATCCTTCCATCTCCCTTCTCTACCTAGAATCTGCGGGGTGTTGGATACGACCGAATGATCCAAATAATTCTTCAAATCATATGGGACTGCAACCATAAGGTCAATTATCTTTACATCATTTTGGATAAATGTATAAATCCATTGTTTGATTTGTGCCTGATGCATGGTTTACTCTCGAAAGCTAACACAAGCCAATTCATAACTAACCGGATAAAAATAATAAAGAGGCCAACCAGATGGTCTGGCTGACCTCATTACTTCAAGAAATAATACACTAGGAACCGCTCCTTCTGCCGTAATCTCCACTCATCTTATCCCATTCACATATTCCAAAATGCGCTCCAGCTCTGGTTCGGTATCTGCATCCCAGAAGCTAAAATCAGATAACGATACATGCTTGCCCGCATATTTGCCATTGCGCATGATTTTTCGTGCTCCCTCATCCCCACTGAGCGACAAAAGAGCCCCTAGCATATGCACACGAAAGGCTACCGGAGGCTTGCCTCCACCACCATCCGTAGCTGCTGCATAATCACACAGCTTGTTGGCGGTTAACACCTCAGCAACCCTGTTTATATCCTGTGCCTGCAACAGCGGTTGATCCGCCAAAATCATCATCACACCTTCTGGTCTGTATGCCATTGCAGATAGAATGCCACAGTGAAGGGACATGGCCATACCGTATGCATAATCTGTACAGATTGCAATCTGAAGCCTATTCCCCGTACCTGGAGTACCGCCATAGGATGCCCCATGAAGCCATACGGACGGGATCCATGCCAATGAATCCTCAGGTTTGACCACACAGATGACCTGCTCCAAATCGGAATTCAAGGCAGCTTCCAGGGTCCATGCCGCCAAACATCTTCCATCAGGCATGACAATAGACAGTTTATCCCTCCCCAGTCGGCTGCTCTTACCCGCCGCTAGCACGATGCCCGTCAGTCGCATGCCTAATCCCCCTCTGTACATTGCGACGCTCTGCAGCCGCCGCCGCACGTTTACAGGCAATAAGTTCTGCTGCGATACTGATCGCGATCTCTTCCGGCCCATCGGCACCAATGGTCAAGCCGACAGGTGAATGCAGATGTTTTAGTGGAGGGAGATCATTCAGCAAACGTGCTGTCCGCGTTCTGGAGCCCATAATGCCAAGATAGGCATAACTCCGACCCTCAAGTAATTCAAGAAATTCCCGTTCTCTCGGAAATTGATGACTCATCAATAGGATATAATCCCCACTTTGGATATCCAGTACAGGCATAACCTCATGAGGAAAACCGCAGACAAGCTCAACATCCGGAAACCGTTCAGCAGTACACAAGCTTTCTCGCCAATCAGCCACCACCACACGAAATCCTGTTGATTTGCCCAGACGGGCGACAGGAATCACATCGTTTCCGGCTCCAATAATAATCAGACGGGGTTTGGGTGCAAATTGGGCAGAGATCTGTTGTGGGATACCCCAGCGATTAGCCTCTGATAAACTCTCTCTCGGAGGCACATTCTCTCCAGAAACAGATGCAACAATAGCAGATTCAGATGGATGAATAGCGACCAAGGAATGGCGTAATACGGTCTGGCGTTCTGCATCCTCAGCGAGCTTTATCTCATAACGAATCCGCGAATAATGATTGTAGAATGAACGGGTTAGCTCCACAACTGATCCAGATTGAAAATACGTATGCATATGGGACAAGATCGACCTAAGTTCACCACATACCGGCTCTATAAGCACTATAATTAACCCGCCGCATCCAATCGTTTCCCCCCAGGACAGATCATCTTCGGGACGCATATCATACTCCACGAATTCCAACTGCTGCGAATTCAGCACACGGACCACCCTGTCCTGCAGATCACTCTCCAGACAACCCGGACTGATGCTGCCATACAATGTACCTTCTTCGGTTAAAAGCATAGAGACTCCCTGCTTACGGTAAGCATGACCTTCTACCTTAACCGCTGTTGCGAGTACACAACGCGGTTCACGCGCTGCAATTGCACACAGATCATGCATTTCCATGAATGTCTCCATCCTTTCAGGGATTTAATTAGATGCGTTTCATCAATCTTGCAATACTTTTATCCGATTCACGAAGCACGATGCCACGATCAATCGTTTGAATCTTCCGGTTTTTGAGCACGATGCTTCCATCAATAATAACGGTATCCACACAGCTGCGAGTTGCGGAATAGACTACACGGGAGTACACATCGGTCTCATAGGAAGGATACGTGTGGAAATCATCCAAATCCAGCAGCAGCATATCTGCCTTTTTACCTATTTCAAGACTGCCGATCTCCTTGGACATACCGAGTACTTCTGCTCCACCCATTGTAGCCATGCGCAGCACCGTCCGGGCATCCATCACTGTTGGGCCATGAGGTACCTTTTGAATAAGCGCGGTCAGGCGCATTTCCTGAAACATATCGAGGTTGTTGTTACATGGCGCACCATCGGCACCTATTCCTACCGCAATCTGGCGATTCAGCAGATCAGGAATATCTGCTATACCCGAGGAAAGTTTCATATTTGACCCAGGACAGTGGGTGACTTTCACGCCGCGTTTGCGAATAATCTCCTTCTCTTCCTCACTCAGCCACACACAGTGTGCAAGCACAAGTCTCGGGGTAGCCAAGCCAATATGATCCAGATAGACGATGTTGCGCATGCCGCGTTCGTGTTCAACCAATTCGATTTCGCCACGGTTTTCGGAGGCATGGGTGTGCACTTTCACATGGTATTTATTCGACAGGTCGCGTACCTCAACCAATAATTCCTCGGTGCACGAGACGACGAAGCGTGGACAAAATGCATACTGAATGCGGCCACCGCCGAATCCGTTCCATTTCTCCAGCAAGTCCACACTCTGCTGCAGCGAAGTAGCTGTATTTTCTCGCAGCGGTTCAGGAACTTCATCCCCATGATCCATCATTACTTTGCCGGAAATCACCCGAATGCCGCTCTGTGCCATCGCCTGAAAAGCCGAATCGGTATGATGCACCGTCTCCATATCCAGAATGGTTGTTGTACCGCTGGAGATCAATTCACCCAAGCCGAGCATCGCAGAGTAATAGACAGATTCCTCATCATGCGCTGCCTCAAGCGGCCAGATGCGTTGACGAAGCCAATCCATCAGCTCCAGGTCATCCGCACGTCCGCGGAACAAAGTCTGACATAGATGAATATGTGTCTGGATAAATCCTGGAAGCAGCACTTTGCCCTGAGCATCAATGACCTGATCTGCCTGAACATCAATATGCTCTGCGATCTCTTTAATTTTGTTGTCCTCGATCAGCAGATCTCCCGTAAATACATCCTCTTCTGCATTCATTGTGACGAGCTGAGCGCCTTTCAGCAGGATTGTTCCCATGATAATCTCCCCTATCCGTATCTATCTGCGTACATTTTATTATTTCGACGATCCGCACATTAAAGTTTCTCTTCACACTCCCTCAGGAACGTTACCAGCCGATAGCCATGCCATCTCCTCTGGGGTCTGCTGCGCCGCTGATCATGCCGTCTTCACGGATGACGATGCCCTGCGACTGTCCCATGATCCCGTCCCACGGCGCTCTGGATTCGACGTTATGCCCCCATTGTGCTAAGGTGATACATACGTCGTCATGATAGCGGTTCTCCACTCGCATCGTGTCGCCTTCCTCGCCCCAGGTGCGTCCGTACACCCAACGTGGGAGAGCAATCGCTTCCTGAATGGTCAGTCCATAATCCAACACGCCCGTAAGAACCGATAACTGTGTCTGAGGCTGGCCCTCACCGCCTTGAGTGCCAACAAGCATATAAGGCTTTCCATTACGTGTGACAAGACCAGGCATTAACGTGTGAAAAGAGCGTTTATTCGGCTCCAGCACATTGGGATCCATTGGATCAAGCGAGAAAAAGGACCCCCGGTTCTGCATAATCACCCCAGTATCCCCAGGCACATAGGCAGCCCCAAAATCAAAATACAGGCTTTGAATAAACGAAACAGCATTGCCTTCATTGTCCACAATCGCCGCATATGCCGTATCCTGACCCATCGTTTTGGACAGAAAAGGCTGCGCCACAGGGGGAGCGGACTGAATCTCGTTCCACAATTCATCTCCATAAACCTTGGATAACAGATCCTTCACCGGAATATCCCTGAACTCCGGGTCTGTGAGATAACGATCACGGTCACGAAAAGCTTTTTTGACCACTTCAGCCATCAGGTGATAAAACTCGGGGGACGTGCGCGCCACGGAAGATAGATCAATATGTTCCAGCATATTCAACATCATTAGCATCGAGAAGCCCTGTGAATTGGGCGGCATCTGATGAACTTGATAGCCACGGTAATCGGTAGTGATTGGCTTCACCCACTCTCCCTTGTGAGCAGCGAAATCCGCTGGGGCAAGCATGCCGCCATCTTCACGAATAGCCGAAGTTAGCTGCTCCGCCAAGTCCCCGGTATAAAAAACATCGCGTCCACCTGCCTGAATCAGGCGAATGGAGGCGGCCAGCTCAGGCTGCAAGAGCAGATCGCCTTCCTGCAAAAGTGTACCAAAAGGGGCAAATACCGCTCGAAGCGGCGTATGCCCCATAATGAAATCCTCATCACGTTCCAGCCACAGGCGCAGATTCCGGGATACAGGACATCCCTTTTCCGCATACTGCGCAGCTGGTTCAAGCAGCTGCTCCCACTTCAACTTCCCGTAGCGGGACCAGACCTCCCACCATGCATCCACCATTCCCGGAACGGTAATGGCACTGAGCACGCCTCGTTGAGGAATGGTGCTCATCCCCATCGCTTTGAACGTATCAGCATGAATGCCTGCTGCGGAACGGCCGCTTCCGTTGTAGGAAGTTATATCACCACTTGCTCCGTCGTGGATCAGAAAAAACGCATCTCCGCCAAGTCCTGTCATGTGCGGGTAGACTACGCCTAATGCGGCACTTACAGCAACAGCAGCATCATAAGCGTTACCTCCCTGCTGTAGGATTGAGCTGCCCACCGCGCTCGCCAAATAATGCGGGGAGGTGACCATCACCTCTCGGGTTATCGGCATTTGATTCAGCATAAGGCCTCCTCCTTCCAGGCATATACATCCAGCGCTGCCTGTACCGCATCCCCTGCCGGCAAGGCGTGACGATGACGCAATAGCACTGCTTCCAGTGCACCTAGTACATGCAGTACATTTTTGCGCTGGCAGCTGAATCCCATCGTACCGATACGCCAGATTTTGCCCTTCAACGGTCCGAATGAACTAGCTATCTCAATACTAAAATCATTCAGAAGCATGCTGCGAACCGATTCTCCATCCACACTGTCTGGAATTTCAATACAAGTGACCACCGGAAGTTTACTGGACATATCCCCATACAGTTTGAGCCCCATTCCCTGAATCCCTGCAACCAACGCTCGTTCATTGATCCGATGTCTCTGGAAACGGGTCTCCAGCCCTTCCTGAAGCAGAATACGCAATCCTTCGTGAAGTCCGTAAAGCATGGAGGTGGCTTCTGTATGATGATTCAATCGTGCTGAGCTCCAGTAATCCTGCAATTGGCTCAGGTCAAAATAGTTACTGGCAATCGTGCGACCTTCAGCCCGAGCACTAGTTGCATCCCGCAGTCCGCGCTCAACCGTTTTACGGCTCATGAGTTTCTTCTCCACACGGCTGTTATACGTTAAAGGCGCCATCCCGGATGGAACGGACAGACACTTCTGTGTTCCGCCCATCACTGCATCCAGATGCCATGCATCTGTCTTGACCGGTGTACCGCCAATGGTAGCAACTGCATCTACAACGAGTAAAATATCGAGTTCACGACAGGCTTTGCCAATCTCGGCGAGAGGCTGCATTTGACCGGTTGATGTCTCGCCATGAACCATCGCGACCAGACTTGGCTTATGTGCATGGATCGCCTTCATTACCTCTTCCGGATCAAATACCTTTCCCCATTCTGTTTCAAAAAAAATAACTTCGGCACCACAACGTTCCGATATTTCCACAAGTAAATGCCCGAAGCGTCCATAGATCGGGACCAGCACCTTGTCCCCTGGCTGGATCAGACTGACCAGCACGGCTTCAATACCTGAGCGGGATGTACCATCTACTGGATAAGACCACTCATTATCTGTCATGTATAGTTCACGCAGCATCGCCATCGTCTCATTCATCAGGGAAGTGAACTCCGGATCAAACTGCCCCAGGATCGGGAAGGATAATGCCCTCAGAACTCTTGGGTCGACTTCAACTGGCCCCGGTGTCATGATCGTCCGCAAGGAAGGGGACAATTCTTTATAGTTGGACATCTTCACTCAACTCCCGTAACCGTATTTATAGAGTAGCTGCACCAGGACCCGGAAGCCTCTCATCAGGTCCTCTTCAGCTGTATATTCAAGGGGATTATGGCTAATGCCATCTTGGCTGGGCACAAAGACCATCGCTGTTGGGCAAGCCGGCTGAAAGATCTGCGAATCATGTCCTGCGCCGCTTGGCATGTGTATATAGGACAGCTGCTCCACTTCACAGATAGTACGAATGTCTGCAGTAATCTGTTCGTTCATCGGAATAGGCGTTACTGATAAGTGTTCTTCCCAGTTCAGTCCGAGCTGCTGCTCGGCTGCGATGCGGCTAAATGCCTGAAGCATATCCTGCCAGCATCGGTCAATGCTCTCTTGCCTGATGTGCCGGATATCCAGTGAGAATACAGCTCGTGAAGCAACAACGTTGCCGACACCCGGTTCTGCGATTACTCGTCCCACGGTGGCTACAAGCGGTTCTCCTGCTTCCAGCGCGATACTTCTTACAGCTGTAATCATCTCGGCTGCACCTGCAAGTGCATCCTTGCGCCAGAGCATTGGTGTAGTTCCGGCATGATTGGCCTCACCACTTACCGTAATGCTAAAGCGTTTCTGACCTACAATATCGGATACAATACCAATCGAGTGGCCCAATCGTTCAAGGACTTGGCCTTGCTCAACGTGAAGTTCAATAAAGGCACCGTACGTGTGTGAAGCCGCTCTATAACAACTATCTGGTCCAAAGCCTGCATCACGCATCGCCTGTGCAAAGGTGATGCCCTCTTGATCCTTCAAATGCTGGACATCTTCCAAAACGGAGTCGCCCGTTATACTTCGCGATCCCCAATAAGCAAACGGAAATCGGCTGCCTTCTTCTTCACAGAGCGAGACCACCTGAAGTGTTCGTTTCGGGGCACCGAAATGGTTTTGCAGATACTCCAGTGCAAGAACTCCCGCAGCTACGCCATAAGCACCATCATACTTTCCGCCATGTACGACAGTATCGATATGTGACCCTGTAACAATTGGCGCATCTTCCATTGCTGTTAATGAACCTGTTCCCTTCAATGTGCCATACAGGTTGCCAGATTGATCGAATTCGGGAGCCAACCCTTTCTGTTTCATTTTTGCCGCAAGCGCATGCTGCGCTTCACACCATGCTTTGTCATACAACAGACGTGTAACTCCTCCCTGGGAATCAGCACCATATGCGGACAACCAGTCCAGCATGCTTTGCATCTTCACCTGCTCCAATTCCGGCAAAGGCTGGATGGCACATTCCGTACCAGACGGCGTGTGCATTTCAAAGTCCGTCATGATAACCCCTCCGTTCCTTCAATACCAGCTGGAACAGATGAGTTGCCACGGACAAACCGTCCTACAGGTGGATCGGATAATCCTGTTTTTGAACTGTATACTCGCTCACCCCGGCAGAACACATCTGCAATGCAGGAAGAAAACGTGCGTCCCACATAAGGACTCTGTTTATGGGTGTAGAGCAGGTCATCCGTATTCAGGGTTGTAGTCTTCTCCCAATCAATAAGTACCAGATCCGCATCCTTGCCGATGGCAATTTCACCTTTACTCTCCAGCCCAAGCCTTCTGGCAGGCTGCAGAGCCAGAACTCTTCCAAGTAACGGAAGGGCTATATTTCGCCGAAGATGTCCTTCCTCCAGCATAAGCAGCAGCGTACTTTGCGCCCCGGAGATTCCACCCCAGATTTCGAAGAAATGATCAGATTGTTTCATCGAGGGAGGACAGGGTGAGTGGTCGGAAGCAATAACATCTATCAGGCCCGCTGCAAGGGCATCCCATAACTGATCTTGCTCAGCCTGACTCCGCAATGGTGGCGCACATTTGGCTACAGCACCCAACCGGACAACATCCTCATCAGTCAGACTTAGGTAATGCGGACATGTTTCGGAAGTTACATCCTGTCCGCGCCGTTTCGCCTCTGCTATCAGATCAAGCGCTTCCCGTGTACTAATATGAACAAAATGCAGTGCACATCCGGTCTGCTTTCCATATTGCAGCGCTCGGGTTACCGCTCGAACTTCTGCTTCAGCTGGACGAGATTGCACGTAATCCATCGGGCCAGTTCGTCCTGCTGCAATACTTCTGGTCGCAAGTTCAGCAACCATCGCTTCGTCTTCGGCATGGAGCGCCAGCACGCGGTTTAGCTTTGCAATCTCGTACATGCCATTCAAGAGTGTGTCCTCATCGGCTCTGGTGAAGATGTCTTCCCCCTCTCCGCCGGGTTCGGACATAAATGCCTTGAATCCAGCCGCTCCCATATGGGCCAATGGAGCAAGCTCGGCCCGATTACCGGGAACAAGTCCTCCCCAGAACGCATAATCAACATAGGATTGACCGTCGGCTGCTTTCATTTTCATCTCCCACGCATTCGGTCTAATTGTTGGGGGGACACCATTGAGCGGCATATCAACATACGTCGTAATTCCGCCAGCAGCCAGCGATGCTGATCCCGACTTGAACCCCTCCCAACTCGCGAGTCCGGGCTCATTGAAATGAACATGAATGTCCACTGCCCCTGGCATTACAGTAAGGCCAGCCGCTTCTATCATTTCCGTATCTTCATCACCCACCAGCTGTGGGGACAAAGCGATTATTTTTTCACCAGCAATCCCAATATCCAGTTCTTCTACGTTATCTCTCAATACAACCCGGGCCCCCCGGATGATCGTATCTAATTTTGCCATATGGATGCCCTCCCTGATCAGTACCGGATTCATGCATTTCAGCTTCCCCGGTATGTACTGTAACCTCCTGGAGCAATCAATAAAGGTATGTGGTAGTGGCTTGCAGCATCGGATACGGCAAACCGAATCGGCACAACTGTCCATAACGCTTGACCTAGTTCCTCAAGAGATCGCTGTGCATAATAATCCTCAACGTTGAACTGAAGCTCATACACCGCCTGCTCAAGCCTGCCGCTGTCCAGCAATGGCGCATTCAGACGCCCATCGGCATTGGTCACCGATTCAGCTACTTTTATTTTGGTTTCTTTTTCACCATCTCTGCGCAGTACATACAGTTCAACCCGCACATCTGCAGCCGGAACGCCCTTGGAAGTATCCAGCACATGCGTAGTAATCCGTCCTCCAGCCACTGACATCATGCCTCCCCTTCTTTCTTAGAGCCACCGATGTCATTCGCCAGATCATCCCTTGTCATCGAGAAGCCTTGGAACCCATAAGGGGGTCTGGGCTCGGTAAATACTTTGCCCTCTCCTTCTTTTACTTCCTCCAACACCGTCTCCCACGTCCGATTGTTGGATTCGAATGAAACTTCATTGAGCTGTCCAAATCGACGCAAGAGCCTTGATCCAATCTGATAAATCAGATGCTGAATGGATGCGGAACGACACGTATGGAACACTGCAGCAGCTACATCTCTTACCTGCTCTGCCGCTACATAACGCCCGCGCTGATCATCCATGCCATCTCTCGGATTTTCATAACGCCAATTGATATTCAGGAAAATGAATAGCGGACGGTCCCACGTCTCTGGTAAGGTGGTGTATTCATCCTTGACAAAACCGGCAAATTCACTGCCCTTGACCTTAATCAGTCTGATATCTGCAACACCACTGAAATGATTGCTAAGCTCAATCCGACTTCCTTTTCGCTGCGCTTCAATGGCAGCCGTCGCTCGTTCATTCTGGGAATAACGGAATACCAGCTCGCTTGCGCGAAGGCTTCCCTCTCTGCGAACAGGCACATCCTCAAAAGGGATCTGATCTGCGGTCATCTGAACTTTGCTCATCTGCGGATAGGTCTCCAGAAAACGTTGGCTGACGTAAGCGAGGAAGCCCTCCACTGTAGCTCCGGTGTAATCCGCAGCATGTACTAGAATGAAATTCTTCATTGAATCCGTGGCAACAACACGGGAATTATCTCCTTCTATAAAAGAAGGCAGAAATTCGTCACCTTGGACGGCTACTTTTATGTTCAAACCGAACAGGATATTATTGCGTCCGGTAAATGGAGATTCCGGAATAGGCTGGATGCCCGTCAACGGTTTGGCGTATGAACGGTACACCCATACATCACCTTTGCCGTAATACATCGTCCGCTGCTTCACTTCGGATGGTTTAAACTCACTTTCATGTTCATGACCAATCTGTACCAACCACTGCTCCAATCGAATGGAAGCAATCTTGAATACCTCTTTCAGAGCGGTTTGGAATTCTTCCTGCCTGCCACGCTGATTGCGTCTACGCATGGACTCCAGGATAGACTGAGCCGTATGGCCTTTCACGGCTAATATAAAAGGAAAGCCGAATTGGCTTGTATATTCTTTATTTAACTTACGAAGTTCGTTATACTGCTCCGGCAAGAGTGAATTAAGCCCTGCACCAGCTTGTTCTTGCACGGAATTGCTGCTCATACTGATTCGCGCCCCGAGATCCGGGTGATTGCAAAGCAACTGCAGCTTCATCTTTTCATCGGATGTCTGAACCACGTTCTTCATCACATTTATCATTTGTTCGAAAGAGTCAAATGGCCGTAAAGGCCAGGAAC
Organism: Paenibacillus sp. 11B; assembly: GCF_030487755.1. Lineage (NCBI taxonomy): Bacteria > Bacillati > Bacillota > Bacilli > Caryophanales > Paenibacillaceae > Paenibacillus > Paenibacillus sp. 11B. Next base: position 145,442 of record NZ_JAUKNS010000002.1, read on the forward strand.
GCTCCGCTACCCAGGGTGATTCTTCGAATAGTCCGCCAAACGTATGTACGAACTGTGTGATAGACCAGCTGTTAACGAGTTTAATGAAGTCGCTCATGTTAGAACCTCCGGTCTTCAGTAGATTATTGTTCTTCATTTTAAGTGTCTCTCTGTATTGCGACAACAATATTTACGCAATTTTGTAATATAACATAACATCAGATATGTGATTTGTTTGCAATGCACGGGATTTGATTCATTGAATGCAGTAAAACCCAAAAAACCGCACTTCCTCAAGGGAAATACGGCTTTATCTGACAAACCAACTTCATTGTTATGCTGCACAATGCTTTTTCTATGGCCCAACTTTAGATTAATGATGCTGCGCCTGAAGTCTTGCTGCTGTTTTGTCCCGCACAAACTTGCGGAAGGTGAACACCAGTTTTAATTTCAGCAAATCATTGGTCTTCTTAAAGTCCATTTGCAGCAAACTTCCGACTTTCTCCATCCGATAGGTGACGGTGTTCCGATGCACAAACAGTTGCTTGGCAGCTTCGTTAATAAGTCCATCATTCTCGATAAAAGATTCCAACGTATTCATCAGCACCTGATTGGGATCGCCATCCCTGGCCAGTAAAGGTTCAAGTACTTTATTGCAGTAATTCTCCATGATGTTATCCGGTACATGTTGGAATACATAGGCGAATTCCAGCATCTCGAACTGGAGAGCCCGATCCTTCATTCCAAAACGGCGAGCCAGTTGGCGGGTATCCAGACATTCCTGATAGGCTTCACGCAGCGACTTCGGCTCATGCTTCATTTTACTGATCCAGAATCTTGGTGCGGATTCTCCCTTGGCTTCCTGTGCAGCAAGCACATCTCCGAATCGACTCAGCAGGAAAGCTGACAATTCCTCACCGTAATCTCGCCCCGTTGGACAGGTGTAAATGGACAATATGCCATCTTCGATCTGAAAATGCTGAGAGGCCGTGAATTGCATAAGCGGATTGTACTGCAATTCACGGTGGATCTGCTTCAACAGCTTCCCTTCTGCAAAAACAGACGGCTCCAAAGTGATTAACACGCATTGATAGGTTCCCTGGAACAGGTGAACACCTTTATTCTCGCTAAGTCTCGTTAGTTCATCTACTGTCATTTTGTTATCCAGATACTGGCTCAGCAAAGTACGCATCTCATCCTGAACGGTCGGGTTAATGTGCTCCCGATAGGTCATATCCATATAGAATGCCAGGACATCCGCAGCCTGCTGAAACAGTTCTTCTTCCGCTCTAAGTGACAGCGCCGAGTCTGTAAAGACGAGCAAAAATCCGTATTCTTCATCATTCTGCTTGATGGGTACCCGGTGGCAGCTTCCCTGATTCCATTTCACCCGGTGCATGACGGATTTCCAGGGCCAGCCCTGCACTACCGAGTCTCCGGCAATGCCTTCACTGCCATATAACACATGTCCACGGGAGCCAATAACTGCAAGGGGGTAATTCAGTACGGTGGCAAGCTCGGCAAATACATTCCGATGCTGTTGTTGTTGCAGTGCAAACTGCATCAATTTTTTCTGTTTCTGCACCACTTCATGCAATAAACGATTGCTGCGTTCATGTTCTGCCTTGAATAACGCATTCATCTGGTCGGAAAAGGTGAACTGAAATGGCAGTTCGAGCAGCGGTAGGCGCAGCCGGTCCGCTTCTTCAATAATCCCTTGGGGAATGGACTGCCAGAAACGTCCCAATTTAATGCCGAGTCCGGCACAACCTCGTTCATTCAGACGGCGCATCAAACGAAGTGCATCGGTCTCATTGTCTTTCATGATGAACGCGGTTGTGAACAGCAGTTCTCCGGATTTAATCCAATCCGCTATATCTGGAGCGTCCATGACATTAACGGATTTCATCATCCGTGAAGTCCCTTCCCCACCTGCAACCAGTCTGGCCTCAGACAACGGGTATACCTGTAAAGCCTCTTTAACCGTAAGCTGCATGGACATTACCTCCCATATATATAACGCATAAAGCGGTTTTAATCCTTGAATGGACATGAATAAAGGATAAACTCTTGATTCGTCCCCATATTTTTGAAATTCGCCTTGAATGTTGTTAAGTATTATAACATCATTTTCAATTGAATAGCTTACATGAAAAAAAATAAAACCCATGACATCATTGCAGCAATCGTTGCGCAACTGGCATAGGTTTTATTTTAGAGTTGATACATGTTGAATTCCCAAACGAAAGATCAGATTTCCAATGTTTCATGACTCAACCACAGTTTCATCCGGGACAGTACCTCTTTCATATTCAGCGGTTTACTAAGATAATCAGAGGCTCCTGCCGCGATACATTTATCGCGATCCTCTTTCATGGCTTTGGCAGTCAGAGCAATAATAGGGAGCTGCTTGAGATTTAATCTCTCCCGGATCTGACGAGTGGTTTCATAACCATCGAGCTCTGGCATCATGATGTCCATCATAATAATATCCGGCTTTGCTTCCCCACGTTCCAGCATCTCCAGACATTCGTATCCATTCTGTGCGGTGATTACATTCATCCCATATTGCTCAAGGGCATTCGCCAAGGCATATACATTTCGAATATCATCATCCACAACCAGGACTTGGCGCCCATTTAGTAACGATTTTTCCAGTGGAGTCAGCAGCATCTCGACGTTTGTTGAATTCATTCCTGTCGTGCTGTGTACTTCAGGAACAGTGACAGCAACCTCTTTCAAGAACAATCTGGAGTTCTGCATAACCTCAGGCTCTTCCCTTCTAAGCGGGAGGAATAGGGTGAAGACACTTCCTTGTCCCTCGCGGCTCGTTGCCGAGATTGATCCACCCAGCAGATTGGCAAGGGATTGAGATATCGACAGTCCTAGTCCGGTTCCACCGTATTTTCGGGCTGTGGCTCCATCTGCTTGCTTGAACGCATCAAAGATCTGCAACAACTTGTCTTCAGAAATGCCAATTCCGGTATCACTAACCGAGAAGGCAATGACTTCAGCCTCTACCCCGTTTTCTTCAGGGTTGGGCAGACCGACTCTGGAGATCGTTAAGGCCACTTCACCTTCATTGGTAAACTTGAATGCATTGGAGAGTAAATTCCGCAAAATCTGGTGTAAGCGCATCTCATCGGAAACAATCGTTTCTGGCAAAGGACTTTGCAGCTGAATCCGGAAATCAACTCCTTTTTGCTCAGCCGTTTTCAGGAAATATTGATTCATCGCTTCGGGCATGCTTCCAAGATAGACATCATCAAAATCCACTTCCATCTCCCCGGCTTCCACTTTGGAAAGATCGAGAATATCGTTAATCAGGTTGAGCAGATCCTTGCCTGACGCATGGATCACCGAAGCATATTTTTGTTCTTCACTATTTAAATGCTGATGCTTGTTCTCAGCCAAAATCTCAGACAGAATCAGCATACTGTTCAGCGGAGTACGCAGTTCATGTGACATATTCGCCAGAAACTCAGACTTGTAACCAGAACTTGTCCGCAGCTGATCAGCTACTTCTGCAAGCTCGCTGGCAGAGGTCTCAGCCACATCTTTTTGCAATTCCAAACGCTCGTTCAGCATGTGCAGTTCTTCTGTCTGCATATGTAACTCTTCTGTCTGAGACATCATCTCTTCAGTCTGTACCTGGAGCTTCTCCGATTGTGTCTGCAATTCTTCATTCAGTACCTGGGACTCATCATACAAATGCTGTAATTCCATCCGTGTGACGGTGGAATGAAGCGACACTCCGAAGATTTCAATTAGTTCAGTTAGCAGCTTAGTCTCCGTTGATTGGATCGGCTTCATAGAAGCCAGTTCAATGACAGCTATTGTTTTACCTTCAAATACGACTGGAGCTACCGTGAGTGATGCAGCTGAAGCATCACCCAACCCCGATGAAATGCGAATATAATTTTGCGGCAAGTCGTTCATCTGCAAAACTCGCTTCTCAATCGCACTCTGCCCCACTAATCCCTCACCCGGTGCAATGGATACTTTACCGAGGGAACGCTCTTTCTCTCCATCTGCTGCATAGGCAGCCACACGAATGAGACGATTCTCTTTCATTGCATATAACACGCCATAAGGAGCTTCCAGCAGAATCGCGACCTGGTTGAGGAACAACCGTGACAGTCCCTCCAGACTTGTTGGGTTCTGAAGGAGTGTAGCTATGCTCGCAACACGATCCTTAAGCCGATTCTGTTCCTGTACTGTGTCCAGTAATAAATTCGTTTCTTGACCCAAATCACCGACTTCATCATGTGTTCGTACAACAATACGCTGTGTAAGATTGCCACCTTGAGATATATCGCTGATGGTTTGTTTAACTTCACGCAGGGTCTTCACAATATTGCCCGAAATCACAAGAGCTGCAGCAACAGATAGTCCGGCTACGACAGCCCATAAAGTATACATTATCGTCAGCAGTGTGGAACTTCGCTCTGCAAGCTCGCTTACCCGAATTTCTGTCAGGCCCATTTCCGTGTTGCGGAAGGTTTGGAACTGAGACCTCAACAAATCAATTTCGCTTTTCCCTGGATCGGACTGGAAAAATTCAATAACTTTCTCCTGATTCCCTTGCTTTTTCAGCGCTACCGAGGCTGCTCCGGCAACATCAATCCAGCGGTTAATATGTGTTTTGATGTTTTCCAGACTCATCTGCTGGGATGGGTTATCGCTGATCAGCTCGTAAAGTTCAGCATAATTGGAGTTCCACTGGGTCATTGCTTGCGTGTATGGCTCCAAATAACTTTCTTCACCAGTAAGCATGAATCCCCGTTGTCCTGTTTCCATATTCAGAACATTTTTTTCAATTGCGTTGGTCAAGTTATGCACTTCCAGGTCGTGGTGAGTGATAAAATCAATTTCCTTCTGCGAGGCATTAATTTGGGCGGACAGAATCATCAAAACAGCCCCAAATAACAGCACCACCACGAGATAGCCCAAGACGATTTTGGAGCGTATCGTAAATCTTCTCTTTTTCGACAACGCAGAAACCTCCAATGAAATAAACAATTCCGCTCGATTAATAAAATAGTTGCATATGTAGTTTATATGTATACGTATATACTGACAAGCATTAGTTCACGAACCTCCGAGCGAGAAAAACGACCTGCGGATGCAGGTCGCTTGTTTATTCGAATGAGGTTCACTTAATGAGGATGGATTAGGCTTTCGGGGCAATCATCTTCGCCGGATCAACATACTGATCGAATTGCTCTTCCGTAAGCAGACCTGTCTGCAATGTTGCTTCTTTCAGAGACAGTCCTTCCTTGTGTGCAAGCTTGGCAATTTTGGCTGCATTCTCATAACCGATATGCGGATTAAGCGCAGTAACCAGCATAAGCGAATTATTCAGATTGTGTTCAATCTGACCGAGGTTAGGCTCAATGCCCACCGCACATTTATCGTTAAACGCCACAATAGAATCAGCAAGAAGCTGAACAGATTGCAGGAAGTTATAGATAATAACCGGTTTGAACACATTCAACTCAAAGTTCCCCTGACTTGCCGCGAAGCCAATCGCTGCATCATTCCCCATTACTTGCGTAACTACCATGGTCATCGCTTCGCTCTGGGTCGGATTCACTTTACCCGGCATAATGGAACTGCCTGGTTCGTTCTCCGGAATGCGAATTTCTCCCAAACCACTGCGCGGGCCACTAGCCAGCCAGCGAACATCATTAGCAATTTTCATCAAGTCAGCTGCAAGCGCTTTAACTGCACCGTGAGCGTACACCACTTCATCATGACTTGTAAGCGCGTGGAATTTGTTTGGCGCTGATACAAAATCCTTGCCGGTATGCTTGCCAATTTCCTTGGCTGTATAATCACCAAAGTCAGGATGTGCATTAATTCCGGTACCCACAGCAGTACCGCCAATAGCAAGTTCTTTCATATAATTCACACTATCACGAATCATGCGTTCACTCTTGTCCAGCATCGCTTCCCAGCCGCTGATCTCCTGACCGAGTGTAATTGGCGTTGCATCCTGAAGATGGGTACGTCCAATTTTGATAATGTCTTTGAATTTTTCCGATTTGTCTGCAAAAGTGGCTTTCAGCACCGCAATCGCCGGCAAAAGCTGATCTTCAACAGCAAGTACGCCAGCAACATGCAGAGCCGTTGGGAATGTATCATTAGAGCTCTGGGACATGTTCACATCATCATTCGGATGCAGACGTTCTTCCTTGCCCTTCTGTTCAAGCAGCTGATTGCCCAAATTGGCAATAACTTCATTTACGTTCATGTTGGACTGCGTTCCGCTACCCGTCTGCCACACCACGAGCGGGAAATGATCATCAATCCGTCCTGCAATAATTTCATCAGCTGCATAAGCGATAGCATCCGATTTGGCAGCTGACAATTTACCCAATTTATGGTTACTTGAAGCAGCGCTTTTTTTCAAAATGGCCAGGGCACGTACGACTTCCATCGGCATATGCTCGCGACCAATCGGAAAATTCTCCTTGCTGCGCTGCGTTTGAGCTCCCCACAGCCTGTCGGCTGGAACTTTCATTTCACCTAACGTATCTCTCTCAATGCGGTATTCCACTTGCTTGTCCTCCTCCAAAAAGATGGTTTGGGTCTCTACAACATTACGTATACATTCTTTTCTACATCGCAACTTGCATCTGTTAATTCCAAAGTCGTTTTTGAAATTTATGCAAAATGCTCTTCATGAACAAAGCCTGTGTATCTCGTCATAGTATACATGATTGCCTGCTAGATTTTCACCTTTTCGACAAAATTGTAAGCGTGCCGCAAAATGTGCGGACGTTTATTTTTACGGCTTGATTGGGTACAGACGACTGGTTTGTTCGAATAATTCACCCGGCTCAAGACCGATAAGACCGATCTCTTCAGCAGGAATGCCTTGTACATTCGGAGCATTAACCAGGTTCATCTGTGGCTCAGGGCAGAAGAAATCACCAGCCATGTTGTTATTCCAGATCATCCAGTGCTTGTAGGACGTCCCTACATCGTACACCAGCTTGTCACCGGTGCGATGATCGGTAAGCTCCATATAGTTACGCCCATTCTGCGGTTCTGCCGTATAGTGGTTGTCCATAGCTGCAAAAAACGGACTAACCCCTTCACCCTTTAATTGCTCTTCCTCCGGTGTAAGCGGTTGAAATTGTCCCGTAGGCAAAGAACGTTCGTTCAATTCACGACGCTGACCAATTGTTACTTTGGCCGTGTAATCGGATGCCTGGCTTTCCGGTGCAAAAGGTACGCTAATAGCTGTATGGAATGCGAACAAATTCGGCATACGTTCCTTTCCGTTATTGCGGACATTCAATTGCTGCTGAAGTCCCAGGCTGCTCAGTGAGTAACGGAGCGTCACAGTGAAAGTGAATGGCAAGTATTTGTAGAACTCATGTCCATCCTTCACTTCCTGACTAAGCAGAACGTAACTCTCCAGCTCGTCAGATCCATAGCCCTCCACCTTCCACTCGACGTTATGCAGGAATCCGTGCAAATGGTTGCCTGTAGCCGGTTCGTTTATAGGTAGTTGATAGACTTCACCATCCCAGGGGAAGCGACCATCCTCATAACGATTGGGTGGGGAAAGAATCGGAATTCCGTATACGGCAGGTGCAGCCATAAACTCGTCCATACGTTCCAGGTCTGGCTCACGCAAATACCGGAATCCTTGCTCTGTATCACGGAACGCGACAAGGTTAGCACCCACGCTCGGAAGGACTGCCGCTTCGAATTGATTAAAGCGAAGCCAGACGGCAGGTATACCTCCAAATTGTTCTTCGAAAGCTGCATTTTGCTGTGTCATCGTTATATGTACCTCCTGCATACTAAGGTTATATTATACGGCTCGACTATATCATGACCGCGCATAAAATACCAATCTATGATAGAGAACAAATTCATGATGGAATGACAAAAAAGACAGCTACGAAGCTCCGTGGCTGTCTTCATCCATGTATACTGCCATATTGGAATCACACCAGATTATACTGGAATGCCATGTCTGGCATCGGCTTTATTAATCCACATATTTGCCGTGATCCGGTACGGCGGTCTGTTCGAAATCCAGATCGAGTCTCTCCAGCGAATCCTTCAGCATTTCGCCAGTTAAGGAATGCCCGTGCCCGGTAACGGCGACTAATGGCTCCAGTCTTCGAATAATCTGAACCGATCGATGGGCTGCTTGCCAATCCGTTGTAAAATATGCGGGTGGACCGTGCAACTGTTTGTCCTGAAGCAGCACACTCCAGAGCGACTCCTGCTTCACGGTGACAATCGCGTCTCCGGCAATCAGGATACGGTCTTCTTTCCGAAATAGCGAGACATGCCCCGGTGTATGACCGGGTGTATGAAGCCATTCCCATCCAGAGACACCTGGAATTGAATGGTCTTCAGGCAGACTGAATATCCGATCATCCAGATTAATAGCTTCATTGGGATATGCAAATGACAATCGTGCCATCAAACCGCCACCTACGGAAGGATCGGCAGGAGGGTAATCCTTTACACCTGTTAAATAAGGTAATTCCAGCGGATGTGCATACACCGGAACACCCCAGAATTGTTCCAGTTCAATGACGGTCCCCACGTGATCAAAGTGACCATGTGTCAAAATAATCGCCGACGGCGGACCTGGAAAACGCTCTGATGCCACATGAAGTATCTGATCCGTGAAACTTGCCATTCCAGTGTCCACGAGCACCCAGTTCCTGCTTCCCGGCTCACCGATGAACACAACATTAACGAATAGTGTACGCAGACTGAGGATATCGTGCCCGACTGCTTCAAGTCCCGTCATTCCTGCTGTAATCAAATTGTCAGATGCCATTCACGGTTACCTCCCATTCAGGCGGATTGTCTCTCTGGTTCCATTCATCTGTCGTAGACTTCCCTTTTTCTGGAGCATCTATTCCTTCATACCAATAAAATAGACGGTGGACACCCTGTTTCAGGCATACACCGTCTAGTATAATCAGCTACATTCCATAATAGAACAACAATATCTCGGACAGTTACGCCGGATATGCTTCCAGTGCCGCATCAAGCAACTGATTGTACATATCATCATCGTTTTCCAACAGCTCGTCCATACGCAGCAATTCCTCTTCATCACCGGATTGTTCAGTGAAATGAAGACTATAGTCCCAATCCTTGCCGTTCTTGCTCATAAACGTAATTTCATAAACTGACTTTTCGCCTTCTGCACGAAAAACCGTATTCCCTACAAAATTCTTCTCATCTTCACGACGCATCTCTGCACGAATAATCTCAATATTCACAATCGTTCTCTCCTTTAAACTTTCATCTGTTGCAGGTCTCCACAATTTATGGTAAACCTAGTTTGGTAATTATTATTGGTTAATTGTACAATATATATCGTAGCAACGTATACCTTATTCAATGAGGGAACCATACTGACTCCTTACATACCTGTAATGAGGACTATAATAACAAACAGCTACGATATTATAACAAACGGGAGGAAAAAATAGCATGAACAATTTCGAAACGAATTTACAACAATATGCCGAACTGGCTGTCAAAGTTGGTGTCAATGTCCATCCTGGGCAGACTCTCGTCGTGAACGCACCAATCTCGGCAGCACATTTTGTGCGCCTGATTGTCAAAGCCGCTTATGGCACAGGTGCCAAGCTGGTCAAAGTAAACTGGAGTGATGAAGTTATCACACGTCTTCACTATGATCTCGCACCAGAGGAATCCTTCTCCATTGAACCAAAATGGTTTGCAGGCGAAATGACCGAACTCGTAGAAGAAGGTGCCGCCATTCTGCACGTTATCGCAGAAAATCCGGACCTGCTTGCGGGTGTTCCTCAAGAGCGGATCGTGACTAGTCAGAAAGTTCGCGGTAAAGCAATGGAGAAATATCGTTCCTATCAGATGGCAGATAAATTCAGCTGGTCCATTGTGGCAGTTCCTTCCCCTGAATGGGCAGCGAAAGTATTCCCTGATCTTCCGGCTGAGCAGCAAATCGATAAATTGTGGGATGTTATCTTCAAAACCGTTCGCATTGGTGAGCAGGATGCTGTCGCGGAATGGAAAACACATTTGCTGAATCTCGACTCCCGTGCTGATCTGCTCAACGAGAAGAAATACAAAAAGCTACACTATACTGCCCCTGGCACAGACCTGACTATCGAGCTTCCAGAAGGACATCTGTGGGTATCCGGTGGCAGCATTAATGAGCAGGGACATGTGTTCGTTGCCAATATGCCTACTGAGGAAGTGTTCACCGCTCCACTAAAGACCGGAGTTAACGGTACAGTTCGCAGCACCAAGCCACTGAGTTATGGCGGTAACCTGATCGACGGCTTCTCCATCACTTTCGAGAATGGTCGGATTGTTGATTATACTGCTGAACAGGGACTCGATTCACTGAAAAGCTTGATTGAAATGGATGAAGGTGCGCATTATCTCGGCGAGGTAGCTCTTGTTCCACATCAATCGCCGATTTCCGATACGAATATTTTGTTCTACAACACCCTTTTTGATGAAAATGCATCCAACCACTTGGCGATCGGTAATGCGTATGCCTTCTGTCTGGAAGGCGGCAAAACGATGTCCAAAGAGGAATTGATCAACCATGGCATGAACTCCAGTCTCACTCATGTGGATTTCATGATTGGATCAGGAGAAATGAACATTCACGGTGTCACTTCTGAAGGTAGTGAAGAGCCAATCTTCCTGCAAGGCAACTGGGCTTTCTAATTTAAACAGTACAATTAAATAAACGGTGAATTGAGAGAGAGGATCACTCCTCTCTTTTCCTGCGTATGCGGGTCATTCATGATATGGAGGAACCTGATATGTTGAGTTTTGAACAGAAACTGGATCGTTATGCTGAACTAGCCGTAAAAGTAGGCGCTAATGTTCAACCCGGACAAATCTTTGTTATCAGCGCCATGATTGATACAGCTGAATTTGTGCGTTTGTTGGTACGCAAAGGTTACGAGGCAGGAGCAAAGAAAGTCATCGTCAAGTATGGAGACGAAACAGTCAATCGGCTGCGGTTTGAAATGGCGCCCGAGGATTCGTTCCAAGACCCGCCGAAATGGCATGCCGCTGAACTTGAGGAGCTGGCAGCGAACGATGCTGCGTTCTTGACCGTTTTGTCATCCAGCCCCGACCTCTTGAAAGGCATCGATCCGGAGCGTATTTCCACCCACCAGCGTACATATGGTCAGGCCATGTCCAAATACCGTCAGTATCAGCAGGCCGACAAAATGAGCTGGACAGGAGTGGCCTGTCCTTCACTGGATTGGGCCGCAAAGGTCTTCCCTGATCTTCCCCCTGCCGAGCAGATGAAACAGCTCTGGGAAGCCATTTTTGCCGCTGTAAGAGCCGATCTGGAAGATCCTGTTGCGGCTTGGGAGCAGCATATTGAACGTTTGGAGCACAAAGCAGTTGCCCTGAACAGTAAAAAATATAAAGCTCTGCATTTTGTCTCACCGGGGACCGACCTTACCGTTGATCTTCCTGAAGGGCACATTTGGGCGCAGGCGGGAAGTATTAACGAACAAGGTACCCGTTTTGTGGCCAACATTCCGACAGAGGAAGTGTTCACTGCGCCAGCCAAATATGGAGTGAACGGCACAGTTTCCAGCACCAAACCGCTTAGTTACGGCGGAAGCATCATTGATCGCTTCTCCCTTACGTTTGAGAATGGGCGCATCATTGATTTCCACGCCGAAGAAGGTCAGGATACACTAGAAAGACTCATCAATATGGATGAAGGCTCGCATTATCTCGGCGAGGTCGCTTTGGTGCCCTTCCATTCTCCAATCTCGGAAAGTGGTATTCTCTATTACACAACGCTATATGATGAGAATGCTTCTTGTCACCTCGCGATTGGCAGTTCCTATGCCTTCAATATCGATGGCGGCAAGACCATGTCTACTGAAGAGCTTGCAGCTCGCGGCATGAACTCCAGCATTACACACGTGGACTTCATGATGGGTTCATCGGAAACGAATATTTACGGGATGACGGCAAATGGTGAGCGTGAAGCCATCTTCCTGAACGGCGACTGGGCTTTCTAAGCCATTTATATCTGTTCTACTACGATTATTAGATAACACATAGAGGCTGCCCTTCTGACCATGATTTACTGGTTAGTGAGCAGCCTCTCTCTATTTTGAATATATTTTTTCTGCTTCTGTCGGACTAACCTCCCATTGTATCGCTTCCATATAATGTTGTAAAATGAAATGATACCAATGTTTGTGGATTGTTCACCAGAAAGGAGAACATCATGGCCAATCGGCTCCAATTACTCTTAGCCTCGGATTTCCATAATTTGGGCCCTCAGCTTCAAGAAGAAGTGTACTACGAATACTATAATATGGTTCATGGTCTCATCGTTTACATCATCAAAGAACGTGCAGCAGCAGAAGATATCATCCAGGAAGCTTTTATCAAAATCATTAAAAACAAACCGATCTTCGACAACGAAGTCAAACTGAAAGCATGGCTGAAGGTTGTCACACGGAATACCGCTATTAATTATCTGAGAAAAAATAAAAATAACCGTAACCAACTCGATACGGATAGTGTTTTTATAGATATGGAGACAATTAATCAGACGGCAGCTTCCGTGGAGAGCACGGTGGAAACTCAAATGATGCAGGAATCCATCGAGTTCTATCTGGAACAGCTTAAACCGGAATATCGTGTTCTCGTAGAGCTGCGCTGGAAAGAAGGTCTTTCCTATAGGGAAATGGCCGATCTACTTGATACATCCGAAGAAATTGTGAAGCAACGTTTGTTCAGAGCCCGCGGAAGTATCAAGAAGAAATTACATAAGGAATGGGGTGGAAGTATTGAGCAAAGGCAAGTCCGATAAGCATATTGATTCATTTGATTCAGAGCTGGAAGACGAATTTTTCGATGCCGCGTTTGATATGGCTTTTGACGAAGCTTTCCATCAGGCTGTATCTGCCACCCCGACTGTGTCCAACACCGAACCCATGCGTCAATCCTGGCTCCAAGTTCAAAAGGAAATCGCCCGAATTGGCGCGCGCAAGAAAAGAATGCGCACCATACGATTATCTGTCATTGTGGCTGCGTCCGTGACCATCGGCGCCGTCATCTTCAGTCTGCCTTCCGGGACACAAGCTGTTTCCCCCTTTGTTCAATCAGTTAAGGAGTGGGGTAATGGCGTAAAATCCATTGTTATCGAAGATCGTACAACTCAGTTGGGTGCTGATCCATCTACAGCCAAGACCCCCCCGCCTCCTGAACGGGGAATCAATGAAGCTCCCAAATTCTATTCCGGAGACATACCAGAAGATGAGATTGTACTCCCCTTCTATGAGGAATCACACTTGCTTGAACCTATTGTAGTAACAAAGGATATCGCACGCTCAGGATTTAAGGGTGACTTTTTGCTGTCAAAAGCCATACCCGAGCGGTTTACAAAGATTAAATATGAACTTATGCTGGACACCCTCAATCCCGTCAATCCGGAGGATTATTATGAATCTGAACGCATGAGAGTTCGTTATACTGGTGTCGGCAAAAATGGTGAAGAAGAAATCATTCAGTTTGATTATGCCTATGTTATGCCGGGTCAGGTCATTGAGGGGCCCATGCTTCGCGAAACAAGTATCGTCAAATTAGCAGATGGCAGCGATGCTTTTATGTACCTCGGGCCCCCCTATAATACCTTTCAATGGATGATGGGTTCTGTAAACATGAGCTTATTCGGGACTGTCTCGGAAGAGGAAATGACTGCTATTGCCAATGACCTGCAAGAACAAAAATTTCCGGGCAGTACCCAAAAATAAATTAAAATAACACGTTGCTTGAAATATGTGTTGTTGTCTCAGGTTTGACCCCGTCATCGGCCGTGTGAAGACTGACGACTCGATAGTAATATCCGGTTATAACGGTCCAGCTCGATTGGGCATTGAGGGACTGAGTTTGTGTTTTCTTCTTGGAACCGGATTGGAAAAGTATCCAGGCTGATCCCGTCCAGCGCTCAAGTCGATAATCGACTTGCAGTGATTTCATTTCCGAGAAGGTCGTTGTCGTTGTATTTACAATCGCAGTCAACCCGCCTCCAGGTGTAACCGTCCCCACTGCCTGATAGATATATTTTGGAGAAGACAGTGTATTAATACTTGGTTCCAATGGCGGTGGTGGTGGAGTAAGTGCGTGAGGTTTGATACTTGGACTGGCGACAGCTACCCCAGTGGTTGTTGGTATGGCAAGGAACATAGGTGCTGATAGTGCTGCAACAATCATGACTTTCAGCATGGACGTTATTCTCAAATTCCGCATATGTATCCACCTTTCACTTCCAAATTTTGTTTTTGTGTAAATATTAAACGGATGTAGGGGTTTGAAGGTTTCAAAAAAAATAAAAGACGCTCCGACATTCATGTTGGCAGCGTCTTTTGGTTCTTTAATGCATCTTTGGGTGAATACTTCCAGAATGGATGAAACCTAAATATTCCATTCCGTATCCACTAGATAACGTCTATATGAATTGATTCTCGCGTGAAAGTTATACGTCCCATCATCAGCTACCTTGACGGGCTACAAAATGGTTCGTCCCTATGTTCCAATACTCAGGAACCTGCTGCCTGTAACCATTAAAGGGCAAAACAAAAGCCGCACAGTGAAATCATCCACCGCACGGCTTCTCTATAGATCGGAATCTCCTGTCACCCAAAAATGATACCTTGATCAGGCTCCTTCGCCTTCAACCATCAGTTCCAGCTTAATCACATTTACACGTGAAATCCGCTTATGCTCGGTCTCTTGAATAACAAAGACATATCCGCCATACTCTACCGACTGCCCCACTTCTGGAGGGATGGCCTCTACTCTGGAGTATAACCAGCCGCCAATCGTATCATAATCCGCCCGGTCCATATCCAGCCCAAAGCGCTCACTAACCTCTTCAATCAGCATAAGGCCGTCAATGGAGTACTCCATCTCATCCACTTTCTCAATGGAAGGACGTTCTTGGTCAAATTCGTCCTGAATCTCGCCCACGATCTCTTCCATGATATCTTCCAGCGTCACAAGGCCGGAGGTTCCTCCGTACTCATCAATCAGGATGGCAATCTGTGTCTTGCTGCGCTGCATCCGCTTGAGCAGGTCACTGATCGGGGTAGAATCGGGTACCGCTAGAATCGGTCGAATCACCGAAATAGTATCTGTAAGCTGTGACCGCATCAGGTCTTTAATGTGAATAAAACCGATAATATGGTCTTTGTCACCGTTATATACCGGATAACGGGTACGCATGCTTTCACTAGCGATTTCCAGATTTTCCAGCATGGACTGATTGGCATTCAGGCAGATCATTTCCGTCCGCGGAATCATAATTTCACGGGCGGTTGTTGCCGTAAAATCAAATATATTATCAACAAGCGCCAATTCAGTATTGTCAATTAAACCGCTCTTATTGCTTTCTTTCATCAGAATGCGTATTTCATCTTCACTATGCGCCGAGTCATGTTCCGAGGCCGGTGCCATGCGAAACACTCTCAGCAGGCTGTTCGCCATGCCATTCAATGCCCATATAAAGGGATACATTAATTTGTAAAAGAACGTAAGCAGCGCCGCAGACCATAACGTAATCGTCTCTGATTTGCGGATTGCCATCGTCTTGGGAGCAAGTTCCCCGAGTACAATATGCAAAATTGTAATAATAACAAAAGCAATCGCAATGGAAATCCCGTGTACGTATACCGGACCCATTCCAAATGCAGTAAACATGGGCTCTAACAGGTGAGCAATCGCCGGCTCTCCCAGCCACCCGAGTCCAAGTGAAGCAAGCGTTATGCCCAATTGGCAAGCGGATAGGTAAGCATCCAGGTTGCGTACAATATTGGAAGCATACATCGCATTTTTGTTGCCTGTTTCCACCAAAGCTTCAATCCGGCTGCCACGAACTTTGACCATCGCGAATTCTGCCGAGACAAAGAAACCATTCATCAATACAAGCAAAGCAATTAAAAATAAATTTAATATACTCGGTAAGGGGTCACTCAAATTATCATCCTATTCGCCGTCATTCTTCGGCAAATAGGTCCACCTCCTTCGAAAATGTAGGATATTTGCCATTCTGCCGCTCATATGCAGTTTCAACTTCCCAATGCGTTCACCTCCACCTTCTTCTGTCGAATAACAAGGATATGCTTCTTTTATTATATAATTCTACACTACACAGTCAATCCGTGTCCTATGACAACGAAATGATGCTTACGGGCTATTTCGTTAACAAATGTACCGATTTCGCAGTTTTTTTTACGTTTTACTAATAAACATATGCATCTTCTTGCTTATAGTTTAACCTTTTTCTTACGCTCAGATGATAAATCAGCTATATACTTCCAATTAGAACAACAATTTGATTTCGGAGGTATGCACATTGAAAATTAATCATGCAATGAAATGGAACGCGTTGCTGCTTAGTGCAGCTGTCGCAATTACAGCAGTGCCTTGGCAAGTTCATGCAGAACCCCTTTCTTCACAGCAACAGACGGCACCTGCCGCATTTACCATTCTGCCTATTGACCGTGCTCAGATTCTGGCAGGACAAAAACTGGATTTCCGGGTTGAATTGAATGGGGCCAAGCTGAAATCCGGGGATATCAAAATCCAGATTAATGGTTTGTCACCAGACAAATACTTCGGTAAATCCGGTACATGGACAAGCAGTAACGATCTGAGCACAGAGTACACTATTCGGGATGTTACCTTTCATGAGAGCGATTCCATTGTGGTAACCGCCGAAACGACTGCTACAGGTAAGCGCACATATTCACGGGTCGTATACCAAGTGTTCGATCCTTCCAAAGATACAGCCACACTGACAAATGGTGAGCAGGCCAAAAATGTCGTTCTGATGATTGGTGATGGCATGAGCGCGAATATTCGCACCGCTGCTCGCGTGGTATCCAAGGGCATTCACGAAGGCAAATTCAATGGCTGGCTGGAGATGGAACAAATGGAGGCCATGGGTATGGTCACCACGTCAGGTATGGATTCCATCGTCACCGATTCGGCCAATAGTGCTTCCGCTTATGCAACTGGTCACAAAACGGCTGTCAATGCCGAGGGTGTCTACCCGGACAATACGCCAGATCCTTTTGACGATCCAAAGGTGGAAAACATCGTCGAGCTGGTCAAACGGACACGTGGCATGGCTACCGGCCTTGTAACGACTGCGGATGTAACGGATGCCACACCGGCAGCGATGGCCGTACACACACGTAAGCGCGGGGAACAAGAAGCAATCGCCAGCATGTATCTGAATGAAGCCAACCGACCGGATGTTATTCTGGGTGGTGGACTGGAATGGTTCCTTCCAGCGAATGATGGTGGAAAACGCAAAGATGGACGTAATATTGTGGAGGAGTTCAAAAAAGAAGGATATACCTACGTTACAGATGCAACGAACTTGGACAAGTCCGCCTCTACCAAATCATTGCTTGGCTTATTCCGCAAAGGCAACATGAACGTATATTATGACCGGGAATATACTCAGCCTAACAACGCAGAAATTGTAGGCAAGGATACGGATCAGCCAACGTTGATGGAAATGACCGACACTGCCCTCCAGGTGCTGGAGCAGAATAAAAACGGATTTTTCCTGATGGTCGAAGGCGCATCCATTGATAAACAGGCTCACACCATGGATTTTGAACGCTCGATATGGGATGCGATTGAATTCGATCAAACGGTCGGTCGTGTTAAGGCCTACGCGAAGGAACATCCGGATACGCTCATTATCGTTACATCAGACCACGGTCATTCCCTTACGCTTAACGGAACGTATAACACGGAAGCTGCCAAAGGAAAATCAGGCGACGAGCTCCGTGAATTGATCGGCACATATGCGGATTCCAAATTTCCGACATATGTGGATGAAGACGGCGATGGCTTCCCGGACAACCCGGACTCCGAGTGGAAAATTGCTGTAGGCTGGGGCAATATGCCGGACAATAATGAGGATTATCTTGCCAATCCGGTGCCAATTAGTCCCACCATTCAGGACCCTAACGTGAAGGACAAAACCTGGTATATCGCCAACCCGGATAAGGATCCGAACGGTGTGCACTATACGGGTAACCTGCCTCATGATGAAGGCCAGGAAGTACACACATTCGACGATGTGCCAATCAATGCCTCGGGACCCGGGTCTCGTCTGTTTACCGGTTATCTCGATAATACGGATGTATTCCGCAAGATGGTAACCGCATTGAAGTTGGATGCATCCAAGTAAAAAAAGGTTGAGTAAACAAAGAGTATCCTCGCTCATGTTCAGGCATGGCGGCGGGATACTCTTTTTTCATGACGCTATGGATGACAATTGGACAGCACGCTTATCTGCTGCTCTACGGCTTCTATTGCTTTGCTTTTATTCTGCTTCTACTGCCATCTCACCTCTACAGGATCACTATGGTCTCATTAACGGTGTCCCAGCGCCAAGGCGTGTCATTTCCTTCACCAATCTGAAGACCACCAATCCAGGACTTATCATTTCTTAACAGTGTCCAATCTACTTCTTCATTCAGCACCTGAACACCCAGATCGGTCAGAGACAAGACACTGTGACGGAAATCGTCATGCTGCTGCTGAAAATCAGGAAACGCTTGTACACCGCTTAATTGAAGTAATGCATGAGGTTCCTCCGTCATTCTCTTCAGATGAGCCCAGTACTCCAGATCACCCATTCCCAGAATATGCAGTTGGTCTCCAACATGCTTGAACAATGGATAAGGGCTGTTCACGCCCTCTCTCACGGCCTCCAGTGTGGATTGCTCAATTGTGCCCAATCCGTTCGATACAGAAGGCAGACGGGACAGGTGGGCCTTGAATGCAGCATGTGCAAAAGGGAGCACCGATGTGTTTTTCAGCAAGTAGTCCCTATGATCCTGAATGTCAGATGATGCATACGCTGTCCAAAACTCGCTACCAGCATGGATTTCCTCTGCCCCCATCACGTGCCAGGTACCTGATAAACGTCCGATCTGTGATGGTGTGAGTTGCCCCAGGCCCCGAAAATGTTCAATATCCGGATAGGCATCGATACATAACAGATTCAGCTTCGTGTCACGTAGATCCTTTTCCTTGAAATAGTGCAGCAAGTACGATAGCATCGCCTGATCGTAGAGATCATACTCAAACCACAGAACGATCTCTTTGTATTGATGGAATGATTGTAACGTTTGCTCAAGTTCCTTAATTTTCAAATATTCAGTCTGTGGTATACCCAAGTGCTGCTCCAAACACTGTGCACGTTCACTTCGTGCCGTCTCATTCCCCATTTCTCTCGTTAACGGTCCAAATGTATAGAGCTCTCGCCAGACCAGAATCTCACCTTTAATCCCGCTTTGTCTTAATCGATCTGCCGCATGGTCACCATTCATAATGTGAAGCATCCCTTTTCCTCCTTCATATAGATCACTAAATACTGAAATTACATCCGCCACAGGCAGTGAACGTCTGAGCCTGGACCTGGCATCATACAGCCGTTTTTTAAGCGCCGGAACGTTGACCCCGAGGTATTCCGACATTTCCTTGAGTGAATAGCCTTGAAAGTAAAACAGTTCAACCGCAAGCTGCATGGAAGATGGCAAAATCGAAATTGATTCTCGCAGGAGACGATGCACCTCACCTTTCAAAGCCTGTTCTTCAGGATTATGAGCCTGATCCTCTTCCTGGAATAGATCCTGAATTTCCATAACCGGAACAGTGGCATGTTGTTTACGCCTGAGCTGACGATAACACTGTCTCTCCACAATGACTTTGAACCACCCGGGAAAAGCATCCGGATTGTCCAGCTTGGACAGATTGGCAAAGGCCTCTGTGAACGCCTCTTGAACGGCATCTTCGGCCAGGAACATGTCCTCTAATTTTTGATAGGCGACAGCCAGTGCCATTCCGCGAAATTGCGTCATCAGCTGTTCGTAAGCCTCGGCTTTCCCCCGAATTGCTCCATCGATCAAGTTCTTCAATGTGTTTGCTCCTTCCTTTGTACTTGCTGCATGATGTATTTATCTTTAAGTGCCCTGATCTGAGAAAAAGGTTACTTTCAACTGTGTTTTTATTTTATTTAAATTGATGTTCTATATCATAATATAGGAAAAGCCGTCCCGTTTGCGGAATAACATCCACATTCGAGACAGCCTGTGTAGGGTCATGTTATATTATGTTTTGTTTTTCGCTACAGATTAGCGTCTGCTTGGTTGTTGCGGATAGTTCCCGATCACACCTGGATATTGATACAACAACGGCTCATCGAATGTAGCGTAGTCGAAGTTGACCATCAAAAGTATAATCCGTTTTCCATTGTTCGGGTCACTGATAATGATATGGTCACGACCAGCTGCTTCCAGTATGCCTTGGAAAATACGGGCGTTCCACTCTTTGTTACCTTCGTAAGTCATGTAGAATGTTCCACATTTGCCCAGGTTGAGCCGCAGGATATTTTCGATATAGGACTGTTCAAACTGCGGCGCAGTTGTTGTTACTACACCACCCGTTGGAGTCATTGGGGCACCGCTAGATACGAGCGGAGGTACGCCGCCTGTGGAGCTAGGTGAGACCATGCCTGGTGTTGGCGACATCATGGGCATACCGTTACCGATTTTATAAGACGTTCCTTGCACTTGCGAATTGGCCTGTTGGCCCATAACTTGCGAATTGGCCTGCTGGCCCATAACTTGTGTTTGTTGATAAGGCTGATTAATCATTGTGATTCCTCCCAAAATTTAATATACGGTTGGACAGTCTTCGCCTGTTGGACTGAAGAAACAATGCGCCTTGAAGCGGCCTGTATTTTGCTGGTCATACCAAGTTGGTGGACATTCTCCCACTGGACGGAAAAACCACAGAGAGTTGCTGGCTGGCCAGAAGCGTTCGCCATTAATGACACGCTGTGCCAGGCGTATTTCCGATTGTCTTGCCCGTTGGTAGAAGTACCCTTTTTGCGTGGACTCGAAGCCACCCGGATTCTGAAATACCATTCGATTAATATCCCGAATATCACCGAAATCCAAGCAATCACCCAGCACCCGGTTTACACCTACATTGCCTACAAGCAGCATGCCTTGTTCGCCGTCACCTTCAGCCTCCGCTCTCATCAGCCTAGCGAGCAGCTTGACGTCTTCCGAGTTGGCTTTAATAACAGCCATATCCTGTTTCCTCCCTTGTTGAACCTCTCATCACCGTATATCGTATTGTGCAGACGCCCATTCGGTGACACAATTTCACATTTTGTTATAAAAAAAAGCCCGGAACCTCACCCTATGTGAAGTCCCGAGACAAAACATTTCCTATATAACCTGCCTATTCAGGGCTTGGCTTGAATCCAGTAATCGTAAGCATGAACAATATTGCCTTTGTAGGCTTTATACTCGCTCAACAGATCTGGAAGCAGAGCGAGCTGACGTTCCATTTCCGCTGCTCCTTTATCATAAAATGAAATATGTCTGCCTTCAAAATTCTCTTTCATCTCCACCGAGATCAAAAGTGATTTACCCAGACGGTCCGCGATTTTCATTTCCTGACTAACGACGTCCGCAATTCCATTGGAGCCTTCAGCAATGTTACGGAATGCCATTAGAGATACGTGATCCAGTGTTGTGATCATGTATTCACTGACAGACATGTCTTTCCCCGGTAACGGGAACGTATCGAGCCAAACGGCCAGATCGGCACTCGTTTCCAGATCACTGTCCTTTTTCGTCTCATCATGGAAATAAGCAATATTGGCCGCCCATTCGGTCAGCAATGTATCCCGATCATATTCCCATTCAGGTAGGGTGTATGGCTCGATATCAAGATGGATGCCCTTAAAACGTTCATCCGGTTCAGATTCAGCATTATAATTTTTCACATAATCGATCAAGCGCTGTATCCGTGGCCGGTTCTCCTTTTTGCCCCAGATCGGATGGCCACCCATGGCATGGACCTCAATCCCTTGAGCCTGAGCACGTTTCACAAAACTGCGATAACTGGAATACGGTTGATCCAGATCAAGCCTCACGTATAACCAATTAATGTTTTGCGCTTTGGCGAACTCCAGAATGTGGTCTCCCCCGTCATGCGTAACCTGAGAAGCTTGCCAGATGTAGGTTCCCCGAATTTCCGGTTGATTGGTCGGTTTCTCGGGTTCAGGCTGTTCCTCTGGCTCCAGCTGCCCCCAGTACACGATGTCATGCACAGCCGAACCTGCGTAGGAAGCATGATTCGTGAATGCCGAGGCTACCTCCTTTACCACACTCTCCAATTGCGTTGCACCTTTGCCGGCAAACGTAGTGAACTCTTCCCCAGGCATCGGCTTGGTGTTTACCCCAACGGTAATAGAACCATTTCTGGCGTCGGCCCATATCATTTCCTGTTCTACCAAACGTATAATTCCATTGTTTCCTTGCGCACTATCACGATAAGCGAGCAGCGTAATATGATCAAATTGCCCGATAAACCAGTGTGACAATGACTCGTTATCCGCATCATCAGTCGTTCTGCTGCCCGTCACGGTGTAAGAATCCAGCCAAAAAGGCAAGTCAACATTCACTTCAACCGCCCCGGCCTGGTTCACGTTTTCCTGTAATAGCTTCATATTGGCAACCCAGGATTGCACCAGCGGCTTGGCATCTTCTTTCCACTGTGGCAGTACATAGGGCTTGATATCCAGGTGTATGGCGTCAAATCGCTCTTCCGGCTCTGCAGCCAGATTATAATTGCTCACCCAGGACGCCAGCTTGAGCATCGGACCTTCACGACCACTCACTGCCCAGGACGGATCTCCTCCAAGAGCTTCAACTGCAATTCCAGCCTTGCTGGCTTTGGATATAAACGTATGATAGACCTCCTGTGACAGATTCATATCCACATTCACATACAGCCTGTTAATCTTATGTTTAGCTGCATTCTCCAGCAGCTCATTTCCTCCATCACTGACAGACTTGGCCTGCCATACCCAGGCTGCTCGTATATCTGCGTCAGCATCAGCAGTAGATTCAAAGCCTGTCATTATAATCCCTCCAATCAGCAGTAATAGCCAAAACACTTTCCGGGATGAGTTCCCGAACATATTCTCCCTCCATTCCTGTACTGTGGTAAAATCACATTTATTATAGCAACCGAGTTATCAAAAACAAATAAGCCCAAGTGCTTAACTTGGGCTTATTTCTGCTATGTTTTCAAAAGTTTACAATCGACCGGATAAATCCCGGTACTAGTCCTCATATATCATTTTTCGAGTCATGCCCCCGTCAATAATCAGGTTGGTCCCCGTGACAAAGGTATTGCTTGGATCGGACAAATATAAACAAGCGCGGGAGATATCCGAAGGAACGCCCACACGTCCTGCCGGGTGTTGTTCATGGTCCTCTGGCTTCAATTTCTCAACATTTCCTGTCTCAATCCATCCCGGACTGATACAATTGACCCGAATTCGGTCCTTGCCCAATGAGACCGCCATCGCATGTGTCAACGCCACGATCGCACCCTTGGAAGCGGCATAGGCCTCTGTTTCCGGCTCTGACATAATCGCACGTGTTGAGGCCATGTTCACGATTGCCCCACCATTTTCGTTGTGCTTCATATGTTTGGCCGCTTCCCGGCTTGCGAGAAAGCAACTTCGCACATTTGTATTGAGTATATCGTCCCACTCTTCCAGCGTTAGCTCATAGGGAGACTTCCATCTGGAAACACCTGCATTGTTGACGAGCACATCAATCTGTTTAAATTCGTCTATTGTAGTTTGAATGAGATTCGTTATATCCTTCTCTTGACGTACATCACACTGGACAAAAATGGCTTCTCCGCCTTCATTACGAATGGAAGCTGCCGCCGCTGCCCCTTCCGCTTCCTGATAGTCGGCAAGTACGACTTTAGCCCCTGCAACCGCATAGGCCTCAGCCACGCTTCGCCCGATTCCCTGGGCTGCTCCAGTCACAACCACGACTTGATCTGTAAATGACATCATCATTTCCTCCTCTATTGAGATAGTCCTTTCATCATATAAGTTTACATACAACTCACTGATTATGGACCATAAAATTGAACTAAGTCTCTTCTTATATAAATACACGTTAGCCCCATTAAGAAACGCTTGTCCCTAAAAGAAATTAAAAAAAGCTTACGCCACTGTGGCGCAAGCCAGCCGGTTTATCCGCGTACACGCTCTGAATACAAACGATTGTAGCGTTCAAAGCCTACATAACGCGTTCCCTTGAAAGAGAGTCGACCTTCATCTCCCTCAGCGCACAAGCCGTACTCATCACCATTCACCTTGAATTCGAGACGATCTCCGCTCTCCACTTCAAAAGTGATGTAATAAAGCGTACGGGCTGTACTTCCTGGTTCGGAGTGCGACTGACTCATCTGTATCCTCCTGCTGGTAATACGTGAAGGTACGGTAAGCAGAGGTTCTGAGTTATTGCGGCCCCATCTCCATACTTCTTTCCCTACCGACAGCAGAACAATACCTATAATCAGGACAAATACTACCGGAAAGACGGTTCCAAAAAAATCAAACATCCAGGATGATTCAATGCCCATATCTCTCCCCTCCGTTCATCAAACCTAGGACAGCCGGAGTCTTGACCCGTCTTCTGTAATATATATGCGCATGAACAAGGAAATTGTTATTTGGAGTTCAAATTAACCGGGGGATAAAAAGACTATTCCAGTTTTCGTTATTCAACAGATAAAAATACCCAGTCCATTGAACCAGGCATCCTCTGTTTTATTATTTTTTTGGAGAGATAGCTCCTTAATTCAGGTTCCGAAATATACATCCAATTTTCCGGTTGGTGGCGTGGTAGCCATCCAAACAGCGGCAAGATTGTCTGGTGCAGAGGTTGCAGCAGTAATATAATCCCCAATAAGCACAGTAGGTACGGGTGATATTCCATTGGGATTAAACGAAGTCGTAGTCAATCTACGATTGGTAAAGGTAATCCCTCCATCAAAAGACTCTGCAACATATACATCCAATAAAAAACCGTCAATACGATTGGAGTAATATATAACCCTAATTGTTCCAGCAAACGGAGATACGGTGATCGATGGAAAGAAATTTTGTGAACCTGCTGGTGCTCCTGTAATACTTATAGGATCGGACCATAACAACCCATCCGGAGATTGGCATAACAGTACATCTGTGTAGCCATTTCTGGCATCATTCCACACAGCGTAAACTGTCCCGCTGTTAGGTCCGACCGATATGTCTGCTCCTAGACTCAGATTGGTCTGCACTCGAAAAGCGTAATTCGGTACAGGTAATGGGGATGGGGCTGGTACAACGGAGGATATGAATGTAGATTGTCGATTTATAGGTGGTTCGTAGTTAATTCCACCGTTATAAGAGATACGTAAAAGGGCAGATGGGCTATCGGGACCAGTGACGATATATCCGGCATAGACCTCTCCAGAGAAACCAATTGCAATTGATGAGCGATCATGGATTCCCCTCGGATCGGATAAACGATTAGGGGGTTGTTCCCAACTCGCTCCCTGATCAAGGGTTCTCTGGACAAAGGTTGCAGAAGATGTCGTTGCAAGCGGAGTGTAACCTACATAGGCATTCCCTCGATAAGGGCTCCCGGGAGAACGATCTACGGCAATGTAAGGTTCATCGTTATGAACAACGGTTCCGTAACCTCTTTGCACAATAACTGGCGCAGCCCAAGTTTCTCCGTTATCTACTGAAGTATAACTTACTATGGTACCATCTAAATCGCCGTTAAATACGTGTGCAGTTACAATAAATGTGCTTGGGAAGGTGTAATCTATAGTTGGAGCTTCCGCACCTGCAAATCCCGCAGGCAAAGGAAGTAATGATGTGGACCAGGTATTTCCCGCATTCAAGGAACGATAAAATCCAATTAAGGTCGGTCCGCTACTTGTATCCACTGCAACAACACACATGATATTAGTATCCAGCGTATTGACTGCAATTGAAGGCTCGAATTGGCTACCACCCAAAGCTCCTGTAATATTAACAACGGCCAACGATATCACCTTCCTTTTATTATGGAATATTAGTAAATCGGTCTATTAACGACATTTCTGACTGAAGAACACGTTGTATGACCTGACCTGTAGAGTCGACGCCGTAAACATTAATAATTGTACTGGTCGCACTGAAATAATCGCTCTGGATTTCGTAAAAAGCAGCATTGGTAAGCCCATAAATTAAACTTCGAGTGGCTTGAGGAAGAAGTTGAAACAAATCATGTCCTATAGGTATCCGCATGGATTGTGTTGTGTCCCATTTAAAAACTTCAATCTCAATATTAACTGGGACATTAAGCGAGTCGTTTATACAAGTGACAATAATCTGAGTCGCCATATTCATACCTGTTGGTGAGTTATAGAGCAAGCCTGTTGAGTTTGGCAATAGAATAACTCTCCTCTCAGAAAATGATCTTGTCTATATACTATGATTGCATACTATATGAGTGCATGGCATTGAAAGAAATAATTAAAATGAAGAAAAGCCCATTATTCTAATTCCCTATAGAATAGACACTGTAAAAAGTCTATCCGCAGGGTGTTTTTGTTTAATAGTTCACAGAAACTTCTTACCACTATGCGGACAACACTTTCAATCTAGCTACATATGATATTCAAAATAATAGATTGGAGGAAAAAACTATGGTTCGTACACATGATGCCAGAACCTCTTTAGGATCCAACGGAGTTAATCCGCTTAATGTCCCCCTCGCTCAGAACACGCCCACCTTGGTAGGCATACTAGGACTTAATATTTCAAATCCAGGGACATTGATTCGAACTCAATTTAATGGCACATATCGAATTTCGGTGGCCAATTTGTCTTCCCAACCTTCTTCAATATTGATTGAAATTTTCAGAGGCTCCACCCATACAGGCACGCCAATCTATGTCGTTTCTCAACCTATATTCCCAGCTGAAGCTAGCATATTAGCAAGTTTTGAAGGCTCCGATTATAATGTCTCCGCCCCACCGTCTGGACAACTTATCTATTCTTGTTATTTGACATTTGTTCCCGTGTCACCAATGGAGCAAGCCACACGTGTTGGACCAGAATGCTTCAATGCGGTCACTTACAGTGACGATTAAATCTGTTTAGTACCGGATCTCATCTGAGAAAGGAGGGCATCCCATGGTTAAAACATTAGATGCAAGGACTTCTCAAGGTTCCAATGGTCAGAACATTGTTACTCCAAGCTTTACCAATGGAGTCCCGCTCTTGTTTGCACAGGTAGGCCTGCAAGTTAGCAACCCGGGAACATTGATTCGAACTCTTTTTTCGGGCATCATTGAAGTCACAGCAAATCAGCTGCCTGTTAACGGGAATCTCGTCATAGAAGTATACCGAGGGTTAAGCAGTTCACAACAGCTTGTTTATCGTGCGGGTACAATCGTTCTGTCCAACCCATTTTTTAGTCCTTGCGTATTCAGATTTAGCGGTTCGGATTATAATGTGATGCCACCAGGGAATGGTCAGCTTGTCTATTCTGTGTACGCTACATTCACCTATAATCCAAGTTTCAATGTTAGTAACTTGCGCCTGGGTCCCGAAAGTTTCAATGCTACAGTTTATTCCGATGATTAATATAAATTTCTCAAAATAATCGTGGATTAATTTCAGGTTCAATGTCAATCTTTGAATTCATTAAACGCCATTAAGGAGGGCTAGAACTCAATAGCTCTCCTTAATGGCGTTTGTTATTTAGCAAACAAATTCCTTACTTAACTCTATGTCTTTTCAAACTTCCACCCCCAGTGTGGATGCTTTGATCTTAATTGGTTCGCACTTCAACCTTCTATATGTGCTATGGCTAACCCCATCTCTCCGCAACTAATATAATCGAACTCTTCCTCGTTATCCAGGTAACACCTCCAAAAACAACTTCGTCAATAAGAGTCGTACCTATAGACGAAGCTATAAAGTGTATGTTAAAAGGTCTCAATGTTATTGTCTATGTAATTTTTCATATAAAAAAAAGCCCACTATTGGTGGTATTATCCCCTTTAAGTGCCTACTTCAAGGGGATAATACCAGAGCATCGCAATCAAAGGTTTTTTAATTACTTATTTGTTTTATTTCCCAAAATATTCTTGACTATCTCTTCGCGATTTTTCAGGAAGTACACGGTTCAATTCACTATTTAACCACGATAGGGTTTTACCTCGAAAGAACTCTCGCATATAACTTTCTCCCTCAAGCATAGTTACATTTATAGTGCAAGATGGATTGGTGGAACATGAAGAACACGCTTGATCATCACGATATGAATAATGATTCCTCAAGATATTTTTACACTGAAATATAGGTTTTACTCCTTCTACCGCCTCTATAACATCCCAAAATGAAATTTCTTCAGCAGGCCTAGCAAGTTTATATCCTCCCTTTACGCCTGGCACAGAACTCACGATTCCAACTTTAGACAATTTCCCAAACACTTTTGAAAGATAAGTCTCAGAAAGACCTTGAAATTCGGAAAGTTCTTTAATTCCAATACTATCTGTTGTTGGCGCATCTACTAAGTAAACGAGACTATGCAGAGCATACTCGACCATAACACTATACTGCATATATAATCTCCCACTTTCAATTCTTTTTTATTTCCTTCAAAAACAATATTATAAGCATCTGAAGTAACTTTGTAAAACTACCACCTAAAAATAACCAATTCGAATAATTTGACAAAAGATTGTGAACGATATATATTAGCTACTGTATTAATCGTCGATTAACTTTGTCGACAATAAAACAAACTATTGGGGGAATATCTTATGAGTAAACTTTTAGTTATCAATGCACATCCTTTAGTAAATTCAACGTCTTCTTTCAGCTTAAATGTATTTAATAATTTTTTAAAAACATATAAGGAGAACAAAGCTAAAGACGAAGTCATCGAACAGATTAATTTGTATGAAGATGTTATACCTATGATTGATAAAACAGTTTTAAGCGCCTGGGGCAAATCAGCTAAAGGAGAAGCGCTATCTACCGAAGAGATAGAAGTTACTGTACGTATGAACGAAATACTTCAGCAGTTCAAAAATGCCAAGAAATATGTCATTGTTTATCCACTTCACAATTTCAACGTTCCCTCAAAGTTAAAGGATTATGTGGATAATATTATGATTGCAAGAGAAACGTTCAAATACACAGACACAGGTTCAGTTGGTCTACTCAAAGATGGAAGAAGCATGGTAGTCATCCAAGCCAGTGGATCCATTTACACAAATAACGACTGGTACACTGAAGTCGAATATTCACATAAGTATTTGAAATCGATGTTCAATTTCATCGGTATTGAGGACTTTGAAAGCATCCGTGTTCAAGGTACAGCTATTCTTAACCATGATGAAATCCTTCAAAATGCATATAAAGAAGTAGAAGTAGCTGCCAAGTTACTAGCCGCTAAATAAATGGAGATGGAGTTTCCAGTTTTGTATAAATTACTTATGCAAAATATGCCCGGAAAAAGGGCGAAACTGAACAGCGGGTTTGATTGTAGCGAAGAAGGTCCCATTAAGCACTTTACAAGAAGTAAGACAGCTCTTCAGTGAAAAGGAATAAGTTGATTTGTTCTTATTAATCAATCAGATCAATAATTAAGAATTGATTTGCTATCCAAAGGGTACAATTATCGGACAAATTTTTCAGGCGGTTGCTTTTGCCAACCGCCGATTCACTTATTTGAGTTTCACCCTGTGCTGCATGAAATGTGATTTTATAAATAAAAAAGCCACCAATTGGGGTGGTCAAGACCCCATTTAGTAGACTTTAAAAAAGAACCTAGGCCGCAAACTAGCGTCGGTACTCTACCGGCGTCAGTTTTTTTAGTTTCCGTTGTGGCCGTTTTCGGTTGTAAAAACGGATATATTTTTCGATTTTGCTTTGTGCTTCGCTAAGCGTTCGGATATGATAAGGATAGAGTCCTTCCGTTTTGAGATGCGAGAAGAAACTCTCCATCGAGGCATTGTCATAACAATTTCCTCGGCGAGACATGCTGATTCGGGCGCCAACCTTTGGCAGCATGTCGTGGTAAGCATGAGACGTGTACTGGAATCCTTGGTCGCTATGAACGACCAGTCCGGTCACGTCTTTTTGCTTCGCAAACGCCTTGCTGAATGTGCGAAGCACCAGTTCATTGTCGTTGCGTTCGCCTATTTCGTAAGCCACAATTTCGTTATTAAACAGATCCTTTATGGCTGAAAGATATATCCAGCGCTCTCCCACACGATACTGGGTAATGTCCGTTACCCATTTCTGATTCGGTTTTTCTGCACTGAAATCTCGCTTCAAGAGGTCCTCTGCTACACGCTGCGCAGGTGTATACGAGCTGCTGGAGCGCCGTTTACGACGGATTCGAGATTGAATACCGAGCATTTGCATCAGGCGGAGCACCTTTTTGTGGTTCATCCAAATCCCCTGATCTTGCCAAAGGAACAACTGGAGCTGCCGATAACCATATTTGCCTTCATATCGTTGATACGTTTGAAGCACTTGTTTCTTCGCCTTTGCGTCGCGATCGAATCGTTTACGTTTTACATAGGCATAAAATCCACTCCGTGACACGCCAAACACATTACAAAGTTTCTGGATATCACCGTATGCCGCTACTTTTTCTATGATCTGAAATCTTTCTTGTTTGCTTCCTCCTTCCAGATGACCAAGCACTTTTTTAGCAACTCATTCTCCCGTTTCAGTTTTTGTACAAAGCGGTCTTGATCCAAGTATTCTTTACGTCGACCTCGCTGATCCATCAGTCCAAACTCACCTTGTTCCCGATATTTTCGCATCCAGCGCTTCATTCGTCCTGGATCATGAATCCCCAGATGTTCATTAATCTTTCGATAAGTCCACCCCTCAACCGTATGCAAACGAATAGCCTCATTTTTTATCTTCTCCGAATACGTTTTAAACTTTTGTCCCTTAATCGCCACAAAAAAATACACCCCCTAGAATTTCATCGGCTAAACCCAGGGGTTTTTCCAATGTCTATTCTAAGGGGTGCACTTCAGGGGCAAAACGTTGATATATCAGCTTTTTTTGATCTGTTTTGATAACTAAGCGTACATCAGGTCCATGTATCCGCGTGTTACTTCTCCACCATCCGTCTGTTCAGGTTCATCTGCCTGTGCATATTTTGTCATGCAGGCTTTGACTTCTTCCTCGGTTGTACAACGGTTGGCATCATCACATGTGTAGCATAATTGGAGCATGTATCTGGTTAACTCGTCCGCCTGCGTGAATTGAGCTTGTTCATTCGTTCTCATGTTCATCACTCCCATCTCTTCTTGAATTCAATATAACATCATTTGAAGGGATTTATTGTGATTTAATTCACAAAGTAATTAAAATGAAAAGAAACCCGCAGGTTCCTCTTCAAAAAGCGTTGTAATTCAACGCAATTATAGTACTTTCCAACGTACTCCACCGTCCATGGTTTGTAGCAACAGTGATCTTTTGGCATCCGTATTTTCGACCAAAATCCAGCCTAGTTTCGAAGAAACCATCTGGAGCTTGACGATCTCCGGGTAGTCTTCGAGAATGTTTTCCAATACTTTACTTACAGGAAGTGCCTTCCAGGTTTTACCTGAATCTTTGGTGTAATATGTCTTGCCTTTCTGCATGACCCAGCCTTCCAAGGGGTTCAGAAATGTAGGAGTCAGACCACGATTGATTCCGGTTTGTTTATTCAGACTGAACGTTGATAATTGCCAGCTCTCTCCGCCATTGGTTGTGAAAAACCCGTTGAATTTGGTACTTTCCCCCTGAGAACAGGATAACGACATCCAGGCTGTCTGGGCTTCCCGACCAAAAAACTGCGGCGAGCTAATGTTAAAATTACCACACCCGTTAAATTTGTTTCGGTCAAAGAACGACGGTCCAGCCTTCCAATGTTGGCCACCATCAGATGTAACATACAATTTCGGTGTACCGAACTCCAGAGCGGTCAAGAACCCGTGATCCGAATCCGAGAAAGTCATGCCTGTCGTATAACCCCGTGTAGGAATCTCTGCAGATGCTGGTTTGCCGTCCTCGTCACTCGACGTCATCTGATTCCAGGTAATACCGCCATCTTCGGTAACATACAATTTCTTGTCTTGCTTGCCAATCGAAGTATCCACTGTGGTCAGTATCCAGCCTTTTTCAGGAGATACAAATGTGATGGCAGTCACCTTATCCGTCTTCGACAAGGAGGACAGGCTCCAGCTTGCTCCTCCGTTGTTGGTCCGGAGAACCATCGTATCGGTTCCGCCCATTCCTTCACGAACAATCCATCCATGTGTACTGTCAACAAAATAAATGCTTTGTCCATATTGCGGGTTCGCCGGAAACTGTACGTTTTCCGAAGGTGAGATGTTAATCCAGGTACTCCCCTGATCCTGAGTATAATACAGACGCAGGGCATTCCGCGTCACTCCCCATGCTAATCCGCCGTTCCCGTTCAGCAGCTGGAAATCGGTTAAACGGGTCTGAATTTGATATTTTGCTGTATCCGCAGCTTGTGTACTGTTTGCAGGGGGGACAACAGTTAATGTCTGGCCCATATTCCCGTTATCTTCTTGCTCCTGTGGCGGCTCTGACACCTGGGGCTGTTCCGAAACGGTGCAAGCCGCCAGCAGAGCAGCTATACCGATAGACAGCAGTACTGTCTGCGCGATTTTGATCCATTGCGAACGCAAGTGGTTTCCACCTCTCTCAAACAATAAGCAGGCGCGCATGCCTGTCCATTCATGTTGTTTTTACGATTCATCTGAATCCACTGCTCCTATTCTACCACAAACGATGTCGAAAAGGATCATCTCCACTCTCTGGAAGGTGAAAGCGATCTTTTGGCTGCACCTGCTTCTTCTGCGAAACGCTAACCAGGTTTTCGACGAAATCTTCCGCAAATAGACATCAAATGTGAGAAAGTTTATAGACGCGGCTCGCTTTTCACACGCTTATCCCTTAATATGGATGGAAGTATACCCCAAAAAGGAGAGGATATGAAAATGGTAAACAGTGCAGCGCTCAAACCAAGTCGTGTCGTTATTGTAGGCATGGGTGCGGTGGGAACAACAACGGGATACACGCTGATGTTAAGACAGCGTTCGTCCGAGTTGGTATTTGTGGATGTGAATCATGATAAGGCTACCGGCGAAATGCTGGATATGAACCACGGACTCCCATTTACCGGAGGCGTCAAAGTATGGGCAGGCGATTACGCGGACTGCAAAGACGCAGATATCATTATTATTACTGCCGGTGCTTCCCAAAAACCAGGAGAAACTCGAATTGATCTGCTGAAGAAAAATGCAAGCATTTTCAAAGAGATCATTGAACGTATTACCGAGGTGAATTCCCATGGAATTCTGTTGATTGCTACCAACCCTGTAGATATTTTGTCCTATACTTCGTGGAAACAAAGCGGTTGGCCCGCTTCGCGTGTGATTGGTTCCGGTACGTTACTAGACAGCGCACGTTTCCGTTATCTGATTGGTAAAAACAAAGGCATTGATCCACGCAGCATTCACGCTCATATTATTGGAGAGCATGGTGATTCCGAAGTACCGGTATGGAGCCTTGCTAACGTTGCAGGAACCGACCTGGAGCTGGATGAAGAAACACAGCAGGATATCTTTGACCGGACCAAAAATGCGGCGTATGAGATTATTAATGCCAAAGGTGCTACTTCCTATGCAATTGCGCTCGCCTTGGACCGTATCGTGGCTGCTATTCTGGGCAACGAAGGCTCCGTACTGAACGTTTCCACATTGCTGGAAGATTATAATGGTGTATCCGATGTATATCTGGGCGTTCCATGTGTAGTTGATCGCAATGGTGTGCGTGAAATTCTGCCACTTCCATTGAATGAGACGGAGAAAGTCGCTTTCCAGGCCTCCGCGAACAAATTGAAGGAACAGATTGCCGGACTGGAATAAATCCAAATCCTGGATTTTGACTTAAGGTTGTATAACTAAAGGACCACTTGTATCTTCCTTGCGAAGATGCGAGTGGTCCTTTGGTCTTAATGGAAATATGAATTTAAGTTTACATAATGATTATTCCGTCAATAAAAAACGAGGTATTGAACTAAACATTTACACGTTAACGGAGAGGACAGAAATAACCTGAAGAAGCGGAGCGTTCGCCTTTATCCATGGATTCCCCCCTTTATATAAGGGATTCAAAAAAATCTAGGGATAACAGCGATCGGAAGGTTGTTCTGTCATCGGAGTGGCAAGTGGAATTATTCTTTAGTTCAATATATATAAACGAAGCTTACCTTTTACATATCAGCCACAAACGCAGGAAGTTTGACATCCAGCAAAGCCATCGCTTGCTCCTTCTCGCGGCTGGTTACATGAGTATATACTGTAGTGGTCTGAATGGAGGAATGTCCCAGCAGCTCCTGGACCGTTCGCAGGTCTGCTCCGCGTCTAAGCATCATGGTCGCGAATGAGTGACGCAGTTTGTGACTGGAATAGTTTATACGCTGATTGGAGGCGGATTCCTGCTGAAAACGTTCAAAGGTTTCCGTCGATATGAGCTGAATACTGCGAATCGACAACCGTTTCCCTTTTTGCGAGACGAACAATGCCTCTTCCTTCGCCCGCCACGGATCCAGACGCTCCTGAAGAGCTTGGGATAACAGGTCAGCAACCGTCTCAGGCACAGGGAGTGTACGCCATTTCCGGCCCTTACCGAACACATCCAGCGTACGCCGTTCCACATTATAGTCTTTGCAATTCAAGGCATGTACCTCTCCGACCCGCAATCCCATGTATCCCATTAACAGAAAAATAGCCAGGTTTCGTGTACGGTACTTTCCCTCGACCGATTGCAAAAATCGTTCCAAACCGTTTTCGTCAAGAAAGACGGGGGCACGGTTTTGCTCGGTTTTGGACTTCTTGATCCCGAAAGCGGGGTTATTGGTCACCAATTCAAGTTCAATTAATGACTTATAAAAACAGTTCACAGCTGCGTGTTTCCGATTCCGCGTCGAATCACTCACCCCGCGTTCCCGAGCTCGGGACAAAAAGGATAACACATGAAGCTTTTTAACCTGTTCCAGTGACTTTCCATTAATAGAGACGAGAAATTCAGCAACGTCCCCTGTGTATGATTTTACCGTATGTTCCGTGTACCCTGCATCTTTCATCCATATATGAAAAGCTTCAAGCTCATCGGCGTATTGCTCCTGAATCTCTTCGGTCAACATCTGTGTTCGTCACCACACTTCTATTTATTAATCTACAATTACGACATCGATTAGTGGGGTAATCGCCTCGGGCTGTCCTTTACTACGAGTGAGTACAAATGAAGGCAACGGATTCTCATGCAGTCCATTCACAGATTCACAGATCTGAACATACAGATCCATACGCAGCGTCTCTCCTTCACACGCAACCTCGATTACAGGCCATTCTTTCTTTGAACAGGATGACCAATCAGCCAATTCGTTCACGGGCACGATGCTTAATTGTTTACTTTCGGGATGTACACGGTATATTCCCGTGGCCTGAGGTTCATCACCCAGCTTGTCTATCGAAAGTTTGGCTCTGGAATCTTCATCCGGGGCCGAAAAAATTGAATAACACCATGGCGTAACTCCCCAGACAATCGCCATTAGACCTTCTTCCAGCAAGGTGTCCGAAAGGTCGCCCTCACCGAATTGTTCAATCAGATTATGGTTTCCAGAACCGATCAGCTCTTCTACACGCTTCTCCATACGAGGCAGATCTGCGAGAATGAAGCCACCCCTTCCGTAGGAGTCAAATATATGATTCTCCCGTGTCCATACAGCTTCCGGTGCTGTACTCATCTGCGCAGCTTCGGCTGGAAACAGACAGATCGCTACGGTTACGACCTGAGCATATTTCACCATGGCTTGCTGCTCGGGCTCCAGCTGCCCCTCTGCAATACGTGGTGTTTTAATGTGCAAGGAAATTCGCAGTTCGTATTCTCCTTCTGCAAAATCAGCCCAATTCAATATGATCGGATGATCTATTCCTTCAATAGGAGCGAGTGAACATGTACTGTTTGGTCCCAAGGCAACCGTATATTGTACAAACCCCAGCTCTTCTCCATATACGATAATGGCATCTTGTCGATCCAGCGGTGTATCCATATGTTGCGCAACAACCGACACTTTGCGTCCATCCTTCAAACGACGCTGCGGATCCAGCTCTAACTGAAATACGTTCTTGTCTTCTGGGTGTGAAATGATTAGCTTTGTTTCAGCAAGCACGGATGAGCCAGCCAAAGCAAAGCCGAAATTCGAATTTCGGTGATACTGATTGATATGTAATGGTGTGTCCATGATACATCCCCTCTCCTATGTCTGATGGCATGTCACACCCCCAAATATATGTCATATTTGCCCTGACCGCAACCCTGTTTCCGCTGACAATGACAGATCTATCACGTATTAGACACCCATAGCTCTCTCTATCCATCCCTGCTTTCTTTCGTAATGCATGATCTGCTTTTACAGAAAAAGCCCCATACCACGTCGCTTTGGCGACGCAGCATGAGACTAATTTCAGCTAACTACATTTACTATAAACCCAGTTATCGATAAATTTAATAACTCATCACGATGTCTCCCACGATGTTTCTACAATGTGGCTTAAGCTATGACTTCTACTTTCTTTTTGTTATTTTGAACGTGTCCGAAATTCGCCGTGCCGGATTCAAATGACTGTGATGGCGACCGTAGGCAAAGTAGATGATTAAACCAATAATTAACCAGCCAAAGAACGTAATCCAGGTCAGAGCCGCAAGACGTGTCATGAGATACATACAGCCAACAGCGCTCAGAATAGGGATCAGTGGAACGAAAGGCACACGGAATCCTCTTTTCAGTTCCGGGTTGTTTTTACGCAGCACGATAATGCCCAGACTCACAACCGCGAACGCAAACAGTGTCCCAATGTTGGTTAACTCCGCCAAGTGGCCAAGTGAGATGAAACCCGAGAATAAAGCGACGATGATCCCAGCAACCCAAGTTCCCATAGCAGGCGTTTGGCTTTTGCCACTGACTTTGGAGAATACCGGAGACAATAGACCGTCCCGTGACATGGAATAAAGCAAACGT
This sequence comes from Paenibacillus sp. 11B, assembly GCF_030487755.1. Lineage (NCBI taxonomy): Bacteria > Bacillati > Bacillota > Bacilli > Caryophanales > Paenibacillaceae > Paenibacillus > Paenibacillus sp. 11B. The sequence goes on from NZ_JAUKNS010000002.1 coordinate 182,500, forward strand.
GTCTGACCATACATCATAACAAGTAATACAGTGGTAATCCCTGTAATGGCCCCAAGTGAAACAATCCATGACAATCCTTTCAATTGAACAAATTCAAAGGCAAAGGCAACCGGATCACTCACATTCAGCATGTGATAAGGTACAATCCCTGTCAGAATCAAAGATACAACAATGTAGAGAACGGTACAGATCGCAAGGGACGCGATAATACCGATGGGCAAGTCCCGTTGTGGACGTTTCACTTCTTCCGCGGCTGTAGAGACAGCATCGAAGCCGATATAAGCAAAAAACACTGTTGCCGCCCCTGCGGTTACCCCTGACATTCCAAACGGAAGGAACGGCTGCCAGTTATCCGGCTCGACATAGAATACACCCACACCGATAAAGATCAACACCACAATAATTTTAATCGCCACCATGATTCCATTGGCACGTGCAGCCTCTTTTACGCCTCGGGTGAGCAGGAATGTAATAATTAACGTAATCATCGCTGCGGTGATGTCAAAATAGGTTCCCTTTTCCGGATTAAATGCACTGGTGAGCGCATGTGGTAATTCCAATCCGAATCCGGACAATAACGTTTGAAAATATCCTGACCAACCACTGGCCACAGCCGCACTCGCAAATCCATATTCCAGAATAAGATCCCATCCGAGAATCCAGGCAATGACTTCACCAAAAGCGGTGTAGCTATATGTATACGCACTTCCCGAAGCAGGCACACTGGATGCAAACTCGGAGTAACACAATGCAGCGAAGGCGCAGATTATACCTGCCAGCAGAAAAGACAGTACCAGACCGGGACCTGCATATGTTGCAGCAGCAACACCTGTTAATACAAAAATTCCCGTACCGATAATCGCTCCTACCCCGAGAGTCATCAGATCTAGGGGGCCCAGTACCCTTTTCAAAATGTTGCTTTCGTTATCACCGGTGGCAATCGGCTTTTTTCTAAATAGGGAAGATCGATTCTGGTTTTGATTCATACACAGTTTCCTCTCGTATTGAAAATGATGAATGTGTCTCTTTACTTCAGATATTTTTGTTGGGTTCATCTGTTCTATGAAAAAGTCGTTTGTTCTATCTTAACGACCAACTATAAAAAACTATCGATTTCTACACTTTGTCGCGTTGCTTTGTTAAATTAAATCATAGTATATTTTGTGCGTTACAGACGAAATTTATCATGATCTGTTGGACAGGGATGAATATGAAAATCGATTTAAAATAAAACTGCGTATAATTTATATTATGCGCAGTTTTTTTAGGGTTCTTTTCTCAGTCTTATCATTGTTTGTTCGTTGTTAGATGCACTGATGCAATCGAAGGATCTTTTCGCCTTATTCCGCTGTCCTTTCCTAGCTAACTTTGCGTGGTTTACAATAAACACGCAAGTTAAAGAGCCGCATATCCCTATGCAGCCCTTCGATTGAAACGCTATCAGATCTATTACACAGATGAGAACATCTACTCTTTTCATTCCGTAAGAGAATTTCTCTTTCATTCACATGGGACACCAAACTTATGAAAATACAATTCGCTCTGCATCCGACATCCGATATTGAGATAGCAAATATTCCTTGCTTGCCAAAGCCTTTCGACGGACCTCATTCAGATCGACATGCTGCAGCTTACCTTCGCGCTTCACCAACCGACCTGCTACAAACACAGTGTCCACATTGGATGGATTGGCAAATTGAACGACGGCTCCAACCGGATCATGCACCGGGAACAGGTTAAGGTCTGTGGTTCGGATCATAATCAGATCGGCTTCTTTACCTGGAGTAAGCGTGCCAATCTTCCGCTCCAGTCCCAGAGCCTTCGCCCCGGCAGAAGTTGCAAATCTCAGAACTTGACTGGATTGCAGATTAAGCTCACCAGGCATTTCACCCTGTAGTAAAAGCTGTTCATTCCCCCTGGAACGCTCTGCTTGAAGAGCAAATTTCATCTGGGAGAACATATCCCCACCCGTTGATGTTACAACATCGACACCAAGCGTTGGCGTTCCTCCGTTTTCAAGAAAGTAACCCGTTGCCGGATACCCGTGCCCCATCATCATTTCCACTTCCGGTGTGACGGACAGTGAGGCACCGCTATCGGCCAGCATTTTATACTCATCCGTATCCATCGTATTTCCGTGTACAACGTTCAGACTCGGACTCAGTAAACCAGCTTCATACATTTTACTTATCGAACGATCTACAGATCCCCAGCTTCCAAAGCCAACATGCATCGAACATATCGCATCCAGCTCTTGGGCAAGCTGAATTTCCTTCACCGTGGTATCCCAATGGCTGAACTCCGGACCACGAATGGCAAGACCGAACGTCAGTAACTGATCCTGTGAAGAGAAATACTGTTCCTTGACCCTTCTCACATCATTCGAATAGGTTAGGTGACTCTCTCTGTTCCAGTAGGGTGTCTCACCGGGTACGCCATGAGCGAAAACCGCCCGAATACCTGCATCCTGAAGTCCGTGAATCAGTTCATCCGTGTGCTCTGTTGAATACGGCATACTCCAGTCAAGCACCGTGGTTACGCCTGCATTAAGCGCTTCCAAAGAACCCAACAAATTGGCGATATAGCCGTCTTGTGGGCGGAGTTTGCTTCCCATTGCCCCATAGTAGAGGTTTTGCAGATAGACCGGCAATGACCAGTTGGTTCCCGCTGTTTTTACGAGCGACTCCCACACATGCCGGTGTGTATCCACAAGTCCGGGAAGTATGATCATCTCCGATGCATCTATCACTTCCGCTTCCATACAACTCAGATCGGGCTGGATGGCAGTAATAAGAGAATCCTCAATTAGAACATCCGCCCTCTTATACTGCCCTACCGACGAATCCATAGACAATACACAACCGTTTTTCAGTAGATAACTTGTCCCCACAAGACACATCTCCAATCATTGTTTTTTGTTGGATATACGCTTGAATCCCGGATGTTGATCTCTGACTGACTGAATGACTAACTGAATAAGCTACTAAATTATTTTAAGTACATATACATTATATAGCAATAAATGGAAACATGCAATTTTGAATTCATAGAAATCATTTCGAATAATTCCCTGTCTACCGCAAAGTTCAGCAAATGATACATTCTGTACATATACCTTACTCTTTCTGCTGATCCACCTTCCGTTTTGCCCGAAATCTTCTAACTTTCATCAGGTTACCGCACATCTTGTCATCACAATATCTCTGGGTCCGACTACGCGTATCATCATAAAAAAACCATCGGCAGTCCGAATTATCACAGATTCGAATCCTTCCTGCATCCCCTTCAACCACTGTGACGGCAAAATCAGCTGCGACCTCAGCCATAACCTGCTGCCAATGAAATTTTACAGGAACCAGCGAAAGTTTCAGTCCTTCTTCTCCAGAGTACAGCCTTCTGGTAACCTGACCTTCTCCCATCATGGCGTTAAGCCATTCCCGGTCCTTGTCCGGTAATGGGTTTCCGGCAGATAAACGAGTTGCAAGAGCCTGCAATTCGCCTCTGAAGCTTCTCAAAGCCCTCTCTTCTTCGGAAGAAGCAGGTATAGGCGCGTTCAGTTGCCATTGTTTCAGAAATCCTTGCTGCCATTCCGTTCTGCCAAGCCTGTCCTCCGAACGATCTCCGCCACGCCAGTCATGATAATCACTGTTCACAAAATCAGTCCATAGTCTATCCATAGTACCTCCGCTAAAATGTAACTACTTAAATATAAAAAGATAGTTACATCCATTCAAGTTTGGGTTATATTAATTGTAACCACTTTTAAGCAGTTTAGCTAGTTACCATGAATTTATTTTAGGGAGGAAAAAATCAATGACTACCTCAACAACAGAACTATTGCTCATTCAGAAAGATGACACCTGGGACCAATGTAATTGGATTGTGCCTTTGTCCAAAGCGCTCGATGGGTTGACTGCCGAACAGGCAGCCTGGGTTCCATCATCCGGTGGATTAAGCATCTGGCAGTTGGTTAACCATATGTATTATTACAATTTTCGTTTGTTGAGTCGCATTCAGGGCACACCTCCCTCCGGTACACCTGCCGAAAACAATGAATCTACCTTCGGAGACTCCGGGGACCCTTCCGATACCGCTGGCTGGAGTACGCTTATGCAAAATACAACACAATTAGCCGAGCAGCTTCGTGATCAGCTCGCTTCATTAAAGGATTCCGACCTCGAAGCCCCTTACATGGATACGAATGAAAAATGGGCACATGAACTTGCCCGCTGGATACTCCACGATGCCTATCATGCAGGTCAGATTGTATTACTACGCAGACAACAAGGAAGCTGGAATATCATATTCTAAAAAAACACTTGAACTGCTAGCGCTTACAGGAATAAGATGAAATTATTAATGTTACAGCTTGTTCAATACACATATAATTGAATAGGATCTTCGGGGTAGGGTGCAATTCCCAACCGGCGGTGATGTTCTTCGGAACCAGCCCGCGACTCGCTGTTTGACTCAACTTAGGTCATTCAGCGACTGACTTGGTGTGACTCCAAGGCCGACGGTACAGTCCGGATGAGAGAAGATCAACACATTGGCATGCCTTTACGGATAGGCTTCTTTCCGTATGACATGTCAATGATTGAGCCCCCGTTTATTTGGTGTATACCAAAACGGGGGCTTTTGTCGATTTTGCCAACTGAAGATTCCGTGTTCTGACGAAGGAGTCCTGAATATGGAAAAGACCCAATCTGCATCAACCGTTTACCGTAAGGAACGAAGCAATACCGGATTTTGGCTCGTCGTACTCGGAGCCGCCCTCTGGGGTGTAGATCCACTGTTTCGTATTATTTTGCTCAAAACGATGACCTCTACTCAGATTGTGCTGGTGGAACATATTATTGTTAGCCTTGTGGCGATTCCCGTCCTGTGGAAGTTCCGTGCTGATCTGAAAAATCTGCGCGCACGTCACTGGATTGCCGTAATCTTTATCTCCTGGGGAGGATCTGCTCTCGCTACGGTATTATTTACTCTTGCGCTTACACATAACGATCCCAATACCGTCTTGTTATTGCAAAAGATGCAGCCGTTATTTGCGATTGTTCTGGCTAAGTTACTCTTAAAAGAAACATTGCCACGCCGCTTCGGTGGACTATTTATTATAGCACTTGCAGGAACGTACCTGCTTACGTTCGGATTCACCCTTCCTCTTGGGAACTGGGACAACTGGGTTCATGCTGGCAGCCTGTTATCGCTGGGAGCCGCTGCATTGTGGGGCGGTTCAACGGTTATGGGGCGGCTGATGCTGGGGCAAACCCGTTATGAGACGGTTACCTCCCTTCGCTTTGTCGTCGCTTTGCCACTGCTGATCTTTATGACGTGGAACGAAGGTGCTGCCTGGACATTCCCTTCCGGTACAGGTGAGCAGGCGGCTGTGGCACTCAATATTCTAGGCCAGGCATTGCTGCCAGGGTTGCTGAGTCTTCTGTTATACTACAAAGGCCTCTCTTCTACCAAAGCTTCTGTTGCAACGCTTGCGGAACTGAGCTTCCCGATGGCTGGTGTGCTGGTAAACTGGATTGCATTCCGTACGCTAATTACATGGGAGCAACTGGTTGGGTTCATCCTCATCTGGATTGCCCTGTTCGCCATCTCCAAGCAGCAGGAACGCTCAGCGAGTCCGGCTGACGCAGCACCCAAGATTCGTACGAATTGATTGAATTTCTTACAATATAATTAGTCAAGGCACTGCACATCCATTGAGATGTACAGTGCCTTTTGTCTTTTCACTATTCCGGTGGTACGATGACATATGGAATAGTAGATCAAGTCAATTTAGAGAGGAACGATCATTATGTCTCCATCTTCATCATTTTCATATACATCCTACGATGCCATAGGTTTGGCTGAATTGGTTCGCGCCAGGGAGATATCTCCGGTCGAATTGCTGGAAGCGGCATATGCTCGCTTGGAAGAAGTGAATCCGCAGCTTAACGCAGTTATTCGTACATATGAAACACGTGCACGTCAGGAAGCGGGGATGGTTCGCCCGGGAGAACAGCCTTTTGCAGGCGTGCCTTTGCTCTTAAAAGATATATCCCAATCCATGGAGGGTGAAATTCTCACCTCGGGTTCACGTCTTCTCCGTGAGCATCGTGCACAACGGAATTCCAATTTCGTTTCCCGCCTGCGTGATGCAGGATTCATTATCATTGGTCATACCAACACGCCGGAATTCGGTCTGAAAAATATTACCGAGCCCCGTCTTCACGGCCCAAGTCGTAATCCATGGAATACCAATCACTCGCCAGGTGGTTCAAGTGGAGGTGCTGCTGCCGCAGTAGCCTCGGGTATTGTACCGCTTGCGGGAGCCAGTGATGGCGGCGGTTCAATCCGAATCCCTGCTTCATTCAGCGGATTGTTCGGACTCAAGCCTACACGTGGACGTACACCCGTAGGGCCGGGGGTCGGTCGTCAGTGGCAGGGTGCATCGATTGATTTTGCCCTATCCCGCTCTGTTCGCGACAGCGCTGCTTTACTGGATACACTGCAAGTCATTCAACCCGAGGCGGCATTTCATGCTCCCCTCTTTCCGGGAAGCTATTTGGCTGATATGAACTATCCTCATCAACGCAAACTGAAAATCGCTTACACGACAGCTTCACCTGTAGGTACACCTGTGAGTGATGAAGCCAAAGAAGCGGTATATAAGACGGTTCGCTGGCTGGAAGAACAAGGTCACGAAGTTGAAGAAAAACTGAGTCCGGTGAATGGTGTCAAACTGATGGAGAACTATTACATGATGAACAGCGGCGAAATGGCAGCGATGATTTCTTCCATGGAACGTTCAATGGGCAGAGTATTAACATCGGATGATATGGAGATCGAGTCCTGGGTTTTGGCCGAAGCCGGCAAAAAAGTATCCGCTGCCGAATTCGTACATAGTCTGGCGGAGTGGGATGTTGCCGCAGCCCAAATGTCCACCTTGTTTGAACGGTATGATTTTTATGTCACACCCGTGAATGCTTTTCCAGCACCCAAAATCGGAGAACTGACGCCTCATGATGAACAGATTCAGTATCTGATGCGCATTAGCGATTTGGACAAGAGCCAGCAGCAGCAGTTGATTTACGAGATGTTTGAACCAAGTCTCACGTACACACCGTTCACTCAGCTCGCAAATCTGACGGGTCAACCTGCCATGAGTGTTCCTGTGCATCTGACTCCTGAAGGGCTGCCCATGGGTGTACAAATTATGGCAACAAAAGGCCGTGAAGATTGGTTACTTCATCTGGCTGGCCAGCTGGAGTCATCCAAACTTTGGGTCGGAATGAAAGGTAATCCACTGTTTCCAGTATAAAATTTAGTTTTTAACATTTTTGCAATAAATTCAAGATACTCACACCCTTTAGAAGCATCGGCTACATCACTCATTAAGTGCATGAAAGTAACGTCATTTCCGCATACTGAGTTTAAAAACATCGGAGGAAATACGGATGAATTCTACGGGTTTATATAAGCAGTCCATTCATATTCCTGCCAAAACAGGCTATGCGCTTAGAGTGAAAAAAGGGTCGCGGATTCGTATAACCGATTTGGAGGGACAGCAGGTGGTTGATTTTGTCGCTTATGATGCGCAAAATATCAATAATCGGCTCGATCCCGGCGTAACACTCGATGTGCTACGCACTTACAGGATTAAACCGGGGCAATGTCTGTATTCCAACCGGTATGAACCTCTCATTTCCATTGTCGAAGAAACTGTAGGTATTCATGATTTTTTCAACTCGGCCTGTCGTCCGGAAATGTATGAGGTCTTGTATGATAAAAAAGACCATCCCAGTTGTTATCATAATCTGAATACGGCCCTGGAACCGTTCGGCATCGTCCCCCCGGATCAACATTATCCTTTCAACCTGTTTATGAATTCTGTTGTAGACGGTGAGGGGAAAATTGATGTGATTGCCCCCGAATCCAGTGCCGGAGATTATGTTGAGATGGAAGCCTTAATGGATCTGATCATCGGTTTGTCTGCTTGTCCATGCGAAGAGAGTGTGTGCAACGGTTACCATTGCACTCCTGTTCAATTAGATGTGGAATCTCCGAGCCTTTAATGCAATAACATTATAATGTACGGACAGCTTGTTCTAATTGGCTCCAAACGGGAATACGATGACTTGTACCCATATGTGTGTGACTTACGGTACAAGTCGTCTAACCCGTTAAGGAGTGAACGCGTATATGTCTGTACTGTTCAGTTATATTATTCTGGGAATTTCGCTATCAGCTCCGATTGGTCCGATTAATGCTGCTCAGCTGGATCGAGGGGCCCGCCATGGATTCATGCATGCCTGGATTTTGGGTCTCGGAGCCATGTTTGCCGATCTGGTGTACATGCTCCTGATTTATTTTGGAGTTGCCCATTTTCTGGACACGCCGTTCATGCGCTCTTTTCTTTGGTCTTTTGGCAGCTTTATTCTGGTGTATACCGGTGTGGAAACACTGTCCAAAATAAAAGACGGCATTCAGACCTCTTCTACAGCAGAAGCGAAAGTTGGAAAATCCTTTGTCTCTGGCTTCCTGATGGCCTTATCCAATCCGCTGAATATTTTATTCTGGCTCGGAATTTACGGCTCTATTCTTGCTACAACCGTGAAGCATACCGATACGGCTCATCTGCTACTATACAGCTCTGGTATATTCATAGGAATTCTTGTATGGGACGTTATCATGGCTGGCATGGCCAGTCGATTTCATAAACACAGCAACGAAGCCGTGTTGCGCTGGATCTCCATCATCTCAGGCATCTGTCTGATCGGATTTGGCCTGTACTTCGGATATGAAGCTGTACGCTCCATCTTTTTCTGACATAAAAACGACACTGGACAGTCACCCAACGCCATCCGCAGTAATACGTTAACGGTATCATGTGGAATGGAGTTGGGGAATTCATGGCAGAGCTGTACAGTGCCGATGAAATAAAACCATTATTTAAAGATCTGCCCGAATGGCAGCAGGACGCTTATTCACAATTCGCCAATATGATAGCAGATGAGGGGAATACGTATCCATGTGTACCCGGACGGATGGGTTTTCTCTCCGGCCATCTGAGATACGGATTCACATGTGATCCGCGTACACAAGCTGCTGCCAAGGACATGGCAGAATTACTTAGTCAATATGGACCCGTTTCCCGGAACACGGGACAATACGCTTCCTTGGTGGTCATTTGCGAGACACCGGATGATTTGAAAAATAACACAACAGTGGAGCAGTATCAGTCGTTGTTCTGGGAAATGCTTAACCGGGTGAGCACACTCGATGAAGCTGCTTGGCCTGAACATATTTCGACGGATCCGCATGAAGCCACGTGGGAATTTTGCTTTGGCGGGGATCCTTATTTTTGTTTCTGTGCGACTCCCGCGCACGAGCTCAGAGCCAGTAGGCACTTCCCTTATCTGATGTTTGCATTTCAACCACGGTGGGTGTTTGAATCGATTAATGACAACACACCTCTTGGTCGTAAAATGAAAACCTTGATTCGTAAACGCCTGGCAGCTTATGATGCCGTTCCGGCTCACCCATCACTCATGTGGTATGGACAGCAGGATAATCTGGAATGGAAACAATATTTCCTGCCTGATGACGAGCAGACCCCTTCCAAATGCCCGTTCTTGCGCATGAAGCAAGCCATTGGCAAGTTGACGAAATAGCTGAAACAAGGCATTTCAGTAAAGCCATTCAAGAACCTATCACTTAGCAGATTGGCTATGACGCATGGAAGAGCTGTGCCCAAGAAAGATCAAAACGTTGACGGTTAAGTGGATGTTGATGATCGTGGTTTCCGTAATTTGTTCACAATGTAGGTAATTAAGGCAATCAATATAACAAGACCTATACTTGCCTGCAGACCTGTTCTGCTGGCTTTTTCCATGGCGGTCCCTGCTACTGCTGCAACAATAAGAATCATGGCGATCCACACTTTGACACGATTCCATTTCGTCGGTTTCATTTTCTTGATATACGTGATGCAAATCAGAAGCCAGGTATACATTAATACCAAGCTGCCTGCGGTAGTTATATATTCAAACAGGCTCTTAGGCATCCATAATGCCAATAGGGTAGAAAGTATTAATCCGGCCGCAGTGCATCCCAATGCATGAAGAGGCATGTTCTTTTTCCCCCATGTCTTCGTAAACATCTTCGGTGCATCTCCGTCTTCACCCAGTTTAACCAACATGGACGTTATCGCATAGATTGAAGCAACCATCGTGGAGAACCCGGCTATAATCAAAATTCCGTTGAGAATATGAACCACGACCGTAAATCCAATCGATGACATCGCTTTGACGAGGGGACTCTCGTCTGGTGTTAACTTCGCGGCTGGCACCAGCAGCAGAATTAAAGCAATCGCTACAACATATAGCGCACTGACGGTTAACAGCATGACTCGGCCTGACTTGACTGCATCCTTTGGTTCCTTCAGCTTGGCTGCCATCAAACCCATGATCTCAATCCCTGCAAAAGCAAAAAAAGCATAAATAAATCCGGTCCACACCCCTTTTATTTTGTGAGGAAACCATTCATTAGTTATTTTCTGCGGGGTAATCTTCACATCTAACCATCCGAGGCAAGCCGCTGCCGCAATCACAATAAAAGCAACCGTTGCAGCCAGCTTGATCACTGCGAGCACATTCTCGGTTTGGGTTAACCCTTTGGCTCCCAATGCGGCGATGAACAATCCAATGCATGCATATACCGCTACAAACGCCCATAATGGAAACTTGGGAAACCAAAATTGAGAGAACAACCCGAGTGCCGTTAATGAACTCCCCATAATTAGCATTTCGGAAGACCAATACATCCAGCCGCTACCGAAACCGGCCCATGGCCCGAAGGCTTCTCCGGCATAGGTTCGAAAAGCCCCTTCCTTCGGATCTTCTGCCGTCATTTGAGCCAATGCACCAAATACAAAGTAAGTCCCGGCAGCAGCCAGCACCAAAAGGATAAGCACCGATAAACCGGCCCAATGAATAGCGAGACTTGTCCCAAGGAAAAAACCCGTTCCCAGCGTACATCCCGCTCCAAATAATGAAAGACTAATCCAGCTCAGTTTCTCTCCTTCTTTTCGATGCACGTGACTTTTCATATGTATCCTCCTTCGTGCGTTCACCATTACGATTTACATATGATGGAGGTTTTATGTCATTTTGGGAAAAAGAAATGAAAGTGATTGCAATTAGTTTACATAACAATAATTTCGTCAACTTATTTAAGCGTCTGAAATTAAGGAAAACCCTTCAAACTGAAAAAACAGCTTGAAGGGTTTTAATGTTAGTTCCTTAGAACAGACTTTCGTTGATTATGGTGAATCTATTTTTTTGCCCAACAACTGCTGCAGCTCCTCCAGCCCTAACTTGGCTTCCGGGTTAAACTCTTCACTTTTTACATATTGTGCTAGGCTGTAAAGTAATTGCCGCCCTTCCGCCTTGTTAATCAATTCATCATAATTTAGCGCCCCAACCAGCAGCTTCCCTTTTCCAACCTGGCATTCAAACAGCAGACCCAGCTTATGATTACGTTCAAAATTATCGATGGTTTGAACGAAAGGCTGAACATTCGTGGATACCTCATCCAGAATTAAAGATCGTGAGTTCATGACGATATGCCACCACGGGTAAGTGGAATGGGTCTCACTTGGAAAGTGCTTCAATGCCGGGTGCGAATTATCAATAAGCAAGCCTAGCGTACCGACAGGAACGGGCTTGTTCATGCTTTCCGAGATGGATCGGAACATCGGATAACACCAGAAATCGGTACAATATGTACCTTCGGCTGAACTATCGTTATGTTCCAGTGTTGGAAGCAGCAGCACGCTCTCGCCTTTTTTCAGTAAATTAATAACTTCATCGGACAATTCCTTATAAATAGGCTCATGTTCCATAGCTGTCACATCATGATCAGGATATACCCAAAGATCATATTGTTTCCGGATATCGGTACCTGGAATATACAGGGATAGAACGATGGACGTCATCTTTTTCACAGCAGGGAGCTTGAGCTTTATTGGGCTTATCTCAAACCAAGTTTCTCCAGCAATAAAGGGGATCTCTTCTGTTCCTGATGTAATCAGATGATCCGAATCACGCATCTCCCACTCCACGGTATGACCTTTCAATGATTGTGATCGGAAGTACCTTAATTGAATGTGGGCATCAAAATCTTCTCCCGAAGTGTAGTTATATTTCTCGAATCGAGCCAGAAGTACGGCATCGGAGCAAAATGTTCTCCACTCCTCGGGAGTAACCAATCCTTTGGAATCCATGAAGGCATCCAAAATGCCTACCAGTGCTGTCCCCTGTCCACTGAAGTCCTGAAGATCAAGCAATTGAAATCCTGCCAGATGTTTGGATCGAAATGCCGCTTCAAGCTCTTCCTTATAACAGGCTACAGCAAGCTTGCCAGAGCTTTGGAAAAATGGTTCAGCCAGATGTGCCATTCCTTTGGCTTGCAATCGCTCACGAAACACCTCGAAGTTTTTTGCCTTCAGCGACCCGGTGTACTTCTCGATCTCTTCGTAGTTGGGGTACATGGCATATTGTCCAATTTCATGGGATATGACGGGTAGATGTGGAATAAGCTGTTGTTCAGCCGAAGCGGCTTTCACGGTCTTGGCTTCCGTACCATATTGAATCTGAATTTCCGATTCAGCTGCTTGAATTCCCTCTTTTTCCGAAACCATCCCATCCGGCAAGATCATGTCGTCGTAGTCCTTTAGGGTACCAGGCACATCCGTTTGCACATGACCCAACGGGGCATCACACATGGCATAGGACCCGCGGAAAAGTCTATCTTTGGAGAATCGTACGCCACAGTAAAAGTCTTCTTCCTCCAGAATAAGCGGAGTGAACTGAAAATTGTTTGAACCCTGGGTGTACAGATGGCGTGGATCAAATGCTTTATACGCTTTTAGAATGGCATTAAGTCTTTCTTTACTGCCCCAAAGTTCATTACCGAGTGACATCATTACAAAAGAAGGATGATTCCCATACGCCTTCAGCATGGCGAAGCCTTCACGAATAAGATAGTCCTGTTCAGCCTGATTATGCTGTGGATCAAGTTCATCCGTAATCGTACCCCAGAATGGAAGCTCAGGCTCCATGTAGATACCAAGCATATCTGCCGCAGTGAACGCTGCCTCCGGCGGACAACAGGTATGGAAACGATAATGATTTATGCCATATGATTTGGAAATGCTCAGGATTCGTAGCCACTCTTCCACATCGGTTGGCGCGTAACCCGTAAGCGGAAATAGGAGACCATCATGTTTTCCACGAAGAAAGGTCTTTCGGCCGTTAATGGTAAAAGCATCTCCCCTGGCTTCAAAATCTCGTAGTCCTGTTATGATTTCAGTTGTATCCAGCACATCTCCTTGTTCCCCTAACAGAGTGAGGGTCAGCACATAGAGATTGGGGTCCGAATCACTCCAGAGCAATGCGTCGTCACCCATCTTGTAGAGCACATTAACCTCGTTCTGGTTGCATGGATAGGTTTGCTCAATCACCACATGCTTTCTGTCGGAAGGCACATATCCATGAGTCTCTTTTAAAAGGGGATTGAAGGTTTGTGCAGTAACGGACAGTACCGTACCTGGTATGGATTGAGACAATGTACTTGTGATTCTGAATGTTCGCTCTTTAGCATTAGGATAGATCTGTACCTCACCCATGTGCAGCTCGTGGTATAAATGAAGCTCCAGCTTTCCGGTAATTCCGTTCCAGTTGGTTTGAGTATCGACGGATGTAAGATGACCGCCTTTCGTCGGATAGTCCGTATTATCGACCCGGATGGTGAGGGTGTGTTTCCCCTCGGAAAGCCCTTCAAACAAGCTATACACATGAGGGGTGTTGAGACTATCCTGTGCTCCATACTCTCCAGCATCAACCCACAACTTGGTTATACGCGTGCGTTCCAGATACAAATCGCATTTCTTTCCAGCAAGCGCTGCGGGGATATCAATCTCCCGTTTCAGCCAAATCCAGCCTTCATAGGAATATTCATCGGTCAAAGACCCGATGTGAGCCGCATCACTCTTTCTTCCTTTGCGTGCATGAGAGGTCGTATTCGGCAGTGTTATGGTGTCGCCAAATGGGCCTTGAACGCCTTGTTTATGTTCATCCAGTTGAAGCTCCCAGCTTCCCTGCAAGTTAATTCTGGTTAACATGATTTCAACTCCTCTATGAATTGATGTATGTAATCTTTACTTCTGTCTCTATGTTTCAATAAATAGAAGTCCCAAAATTAATAGTACGTATTCCTATTATATAACTGTAATCTTAGTCCACCCATATAATAATAATTATGCTGAGTATAACAATACGGAAATAATTCAAAGAAAGTTGCTAACCAAATTTCACCTCTACAATGACTTAGAAATGAAAAAAAGTCGCCAGAAAGGCGACTCGTGAATCTTTATTGGATTACCTCCGTCAATGTCGACATGTTTATTCCGATGTATGGGAGTTCCATTCCTCATACAAATCCGCTGCCAATGCCTGCACGAAAGGCGACCAATCGCCTGTCGTGTACAGATGAAGTCGATGCATACCTCGTGTACATGCCGTATAAAGAAGCTTGCGTTCATTTTCTTGACCATACATCTCAGACGAAGCATCGTAGATCAAGACTGCATCGAACTCAACACCCTTGGCGAGATAAACAGGAATGACCATTACGCCTTTTTCGAAGTTGAACGTCTCTTTAGTAATGAGCTGCAAATCTTCACCTCCTTGAATCCGTAACGATTCATGGGCCTTCTGGCTTTCGGCGGCAGTCTTCGTAATGACGGCAATGGAATCAAAGCCCTCTGCCTTTAGAGCAGCGATATTTGCCACCATTTGTGCAATTAGGTCATCTTTGTCGTTGAGATTCGTCAACAGTGGCTTCTGGCCTTTTCTTTCAAATGGTACAATTTCATCTCCGTCTAGAAGCATCACTCTTGTAAATTCAACGATTTCTCTGGTTGAGCGATAACTGCGTACAAGGGAGATCAGATTGGTTTCGGCTTCGCCAAAGAGGCGGATCAGGGGTGAATCGGCTGCGGCCAAATTTGTAGCCTGTGTGAAGATCGCTTGCCTGAAATCGCCAAGCACCGTCATACGGGCACGTGGAAACAGCTTTTTGAGATATTCATATTGAAACGATGAATAATCCTGACCCTCATCAACGAAGACATACCGAATTTCCGTGTTTGTCCGGATGCCTTCAATCATTTCTTTTACATACAAATAGGGAGTCGCATCCTCATGAAACAACTCGTTCCGGAGCATGCTTTCCCTCGTTTGCTTGCATATCTCAGGCCACAGCGTGGGGGTAACAGCCCCATTTGTTTTCTCCCGATAAGCAGCTTCGTCTACAAACAATTGTTCATATATACCTTTGACATCTACAAATGAGAATTTCCTCACACTTTTCCTTAGCGGTTTAAAGCTTTCTTTCACGATCTTCCGGCGGAGCATATCTTCTTCCTTCCCGGCAAAGCCAAAGTCCCCTTCATCTTGCCGGCGCGTCTTGCTCATTATCTCACGAACTTTAGCATATTGCTCCGCAACGTCGAATACTTCCCTATCCTTATGCAGCACTCCGAACACTTCTGCATATTGCTCGGTGTCGAGATAATTCATTTCTTCCTGTACCCAAGCCGCCTCCAGTTCCATGCGTTCCAACATAGTCAGTTCATTTTGCAACCATTCCTGCAAGAGAACGACACGATTGGACAGCGGCAAGGAAAGATCATAACCGTAAAATTTTGCTCTGATCTGCTCTGCGGTAATCAAATCGTGGTCCCGAAACCGAATACTTTTGAATTGCATGCCTTCCCGACCCAGCCATATTCCATAGTTCTGCAAAGCGTGCAGGAAAGCATCGGAAGCTTTATACTCAATTCCCTGAAGACGAGCTTCATACCCTGGCGTTCCTTTTGCAGACAGTACATACTCAATCTGATCAAAGGCATCCTCTGGCCGTAACGAAGATCCTAGCCAATAGTCGAGATACTCTTGAAACGTGGTCTGCTGCATATTCTCTTCACCGAGCTCCGGAAGGACGGTGGAGATATAACTCGCAAACATCGGATTCGGTGAGAAAAGAACAATCTGATCAGCACTGATCGTCTGACGGTGTTTGTACAGCAAGTACGCTACCCGCTGCAGGGCTGCGGAAGTTTTACCGCTGCCGGCCGCCCCCTGTACGATAAGCATCCGGCTTTTATCATCACGAATGATGGCATTTTGTTCCTTCTGGATGGTTGCGACGATACTCTTCATTTGCGAGTCGGCTCCTTTGCCAAGCACCTGCTGCAGCAAGTCGTCTCCAATTGTTTCACTCGCATCAAACATGTTCCGAATCTGGCCGTATTGAATTTGAAATTGCCGTTTGAGCTCCATCGTTCCGTCGATTCGTCCGATCGGCGTCATATAAGACGCCAGACCTGGGGAGGAGTCATAATACATGCTCGCAATCGGCGTACGCCAGTCATAGATCAGAAAGCTCAAGCCGTCTTCGTCGACGAAAGAGGATACCCCGATATAGATCTGCTCGCTGATGCCAAGACCCTTCTCCTGGAAGTCGATTCGTCCGAAATAAGGAGACGGGAGCAGACGTTTCATGCTATTCCATTGCTGCGTCAACCGCTTGTGACCTCTTTCCCGCTCGGCCAATACCGCTGACTGCTGGTTAATCGTGTAAAAGGTCTCTTCGAAATCTTCATGAGTGCTTGTGTTAATCGTAACTTCTTCCCAAAACCGCTTGCGGATGTCCGAAGCCTGATCGTGCATTCCCGCAACCTCAGGCTCCAATTCGGTAATTCTCGCCTGAAGTTTCTCTCTTACCCATTCCAACCGTTCCTGTTCCAATCGCCAATCCTTCGTTTCCATCTCTCCCAACACACTCCTTCCTTTTTTTGGGATAAAAAGAAGCATTGACAAATCAAAGTTCCAGATGTACAATTAAATTAGGAATTAAAATGTATACACCTTTTATGTTGAATTGTCGATGACGCTAATGATTATATCATAGCGTTATTTCTTGTTCAATTTTATTTTTGTATCCCTGCCAGTTGGAAACAAAAAAAGGCAAGCGATCGCTTATGATCGCTTGCCCTTTTGTCTTTTATTGGGCCGAAGATTACTGGTCTTCATTGCGCTGCAGAAACAATGAAGCTAGAGCTGATAGTCCGCTAATTACGCCGCATGCCAGGAAAGCAGCATGATATCCGGCCAGCTGTGAAGCTGCAGTTATATCACCTTGATTCGTTTGTCCCCCTGCGGCTATATGCGTCACCGTTACAAGTACCGCAATTTCGAGCGCGCCGCCGAGCTGGCGGGCTGTGTTTTGAAGTCCTGCGGCGATGCCGGAGTCTTGCGATGGAATGCCTGCAAGTACGGCATGAGTAGCTGTCATCAACATCAACCCCAAGCCACCACAAATGAGCAAGCTCGGAAGAAGTAATTGAGTAGCGTAGTTCGGATGCATTGGCAGCCCATTTAACCAGATGAATCCAGCCGCAGCCAGAAGACCACCGAAGAATGGAAGCTTATGAAAGCCTGCATCTTCCAAACGCCGGGAAAGAATCGCAACAAGAGAAATAAAATTGCCCCTGGAATATTTCCAAGGGCATTTCGTAACAAGCTGAGCACTGCTGGAACGCAGTGTGGCACTATGTAGCATCTTTATTTAATCGGAATCCAGATTTGCGGAGGGTGACCCGGACCTGGATATACTTCTAGTTCGGGTATGCCCGCATGCTCATATGGATTCGAAGGGAACCATTCGGAAATAATTTGTTTCCATAGGCTCTGCATGCTCTCGGGCATCGGTCCTTGCACTTCAAATACACTCCATTTGCAAGAAGGGATCGTGAATGAGGCTAGCCCTTCCGGCACTTTACCATCATAGGCTGTAGCAATCCAGTATTCCATTTGTTTCTCCTGGATTTCGCTCTGATCCACACAGATACCAAGTAATCCTTTGATCCCATCATTGTTCAATTCAAATAAACGATCTTCCATACCACTCGTATAGGCTTCTTGCCACATCTGCCCGATTCCTCGTAAATGTTCACCCTCTACATAGGAGAAAGTTTGCTTTATTCCAACTAACGTCATTCCGGGATGTTCAACAATTTTGTAATTCATGGGCTCTGCTCCTTTCAGAATGACTTGAATAACCAGACGATTATACGCTTTGACGGAGGTACTATTTTTACGTGCTTCACTAGGTGAAATTCCATGTAGTCTCCGAAAAGCTTTGGAAAAAGATTCAGGAGTGTCATAGCCATATTTGTACGCCAGATCAATGATTTTTTGATCGGTCAACAGAAGATCATTTGCTGCCAAAGTCAATCGTCTCCGCTTTATATATTCGCCGACAGTAACATCCGTTAACAACGCAAACGTACGTTGAAAATGAAAAGGAGAGATATGCGCTTGAGCCGATATCTGCTCGATAGTTATATTTTCCAATAAGTGATCTTCCATGTATTGAATAGCTTGTTGTAATGATTCGATCCAGTTCATACGGTTAATCACTCCTTAATTTCAATAATAGACGAAGGGGTATCCACGATCCTGTCAGGATGTGCTTTGTTTTGTCCGGTAAGGGTCTGTGGATGAGAAGAACTTCACTTTATTATAACTTTATGGAGATTCCTTTTGGAAACTATGGTGGAGATCTGAAATTCAGGACAAAAAACAAACAAAGAAAGCCGCTGTTTTAGCGACTTTCCATTGAAGTTGATAGATAAATTTAAACATTCTGATGAGTTCTGTACAATCGTGTTCTGAGCAATGGTAACTATCAACGTTGCCCCTGCACGAATTGCTAAATAGTTTTGAAGCTTCTTGGGTACAAACCTTACTTCACCGAAAGAAGGCTGTCCGAGATAAACTTCAGCTGGCCTTCCAGTGATACAGGGTCGTTGTATGTGTCGGATGTCGGATCAAGCTGGAACACATTACCTGCCTTGACTGCAGGTAGATTTTTCCACAGAGCATTATCGTAAACAATCTGCGGATCGCTTGTATCTCCCGACCACGGGCTGGTGAAGATGATGTCACCGGCATAATCCGTCAGCACTTCCATCGAAATGGAGGCCCAACCTGTACCACTGTCAATCGCCTCTGTCTGAGCTTTGGCTGGGGCTTTAAGGCCAAATTCACTATAGATGATCTCGCCGCCACGACCGAAATTATGGCCGAAAACATACAGTCCCTTGGTGTATGGATTCAAGATCGAGACTGTGCGGTCGCCTACGACCTCCTGCACCTTCGGCTTCAGCTCGTTAATCTGTGCTTCCCATTTCGTGATCCAGTCTTTCGCCGCATCTTCTCTATTCGTCAGCTTACCCAGTTCAAGCATGAGGTCTTTATAGTTGCGCTCACCATACTTGATCTGTACTACAGGTGCAATTTGTGACAACTGATCAATTCCCTCTGCACCTGTATAAACAATGATCAAGTCAGGCTTTAAGCTGACCAGTTGCTCGGCTGTTGGCTTCTCACCCAGATCTGTTGCACCTTCATTAGTCAGCTGATCCTTAATGTACTTGTTGTCCATCGCACCTGACAGCGCCCCGACTACCGGAGCGTCCAGAGCAACAAAGTATCCTGTCGAAAATGCAGTTAGATCAATAATTCGCTTGGGGTTTTTAGGAACTTGTACTTCTCCTGCATCCGATTGATACGCAATGGTTTCTCCTGATTCATCAGCTGACGCTGCATCAGTCGTTGTACCTGTCTCCCCAACTGCATTTGTGCTGGTCTCAGTCGCCTTATCCGTCGTTGCAGACTGGCTGCACGCACTCACTATGAGAAGGGCCATCAGTGCAAGCACAAGAAATATCGAATTAGTTCGTTTCAGCAAAATAACCCATCCTCTTCATTGATATTGATAATCGTTATCAACGATATCATGATACGGATGGTTTGACAAGATTATTTTACTAGGAACGCACCTCCTTTAACTATTGCTTTGCTTGCCTGTAATTACCACAATAACCGAGGTTCACTTCGTCAAGCTTCCCTTTATTTCATTCCAAATTGGATTATCTGCCTTACTGCGGGCAGGCAGCGCCCCTTTTTCAATCGCATCCCAATACTTCCAGTTCGGCTTCTCACTGCCTAATTCATAGTCCATCCCGTCCCACGTATCTTCACGAAATGCGTAGAAAGCCCAATGCCATCCATACTCATTAAAGATAGAAATCAGATCTGCCATGTAGCGATCTGCACATTGAACCATTCGGTTCGTTCCGAATTCCGAAGCGATAATACGGTTCGCAGGTACGTCATGATCTGATGCCCACTTGGCAACTGGCTCGACAAATTGTTTGAGAGCCTGGCGGTTAAACTCTTTTTCCGTCTGGTCATTCCCGACCTTTACATTCCCCGGATAAGAGTACGTAAATCCTTTTTTCTTGTTTTGGCTTGTCATTTCATAAGGCTCGTACATATGAAAAGCATACAGCACGTTAGGATCATCAATCGGCTTCAAATACGCAAAGGCCCAAGGCGTTGCATAGAGTCCTGAATCTACAATAATGGGGGTCGTCTGGTCGACCGTTCGGATTTCTTTTACGATTGTGTCATAGAGTGAATTCAGATCCGCTGCGGTATGTTCCACTTTGGTATACCACTCCAAATAATCCTGTGTCCAGAAGTCGTGGAAGCCCGTTGCCGTTTCCGGATGAGGCTCATTAATCAGGTTATAGCCGATGACGGCAGGATGATTTTTCAATCGTGTCGCAAGATCCTTCCAGAACTGAGCAGCTTGCTTGTGATATTCAACATCATTCCAGATCCGATCATCATTTTTGGCTCCATTGAACTGCCGCCAACGGTCTCCCGGCAAACTAAGCACTGTAACCACAACCTTCATCCCTTTAGCCTCGGCGGCATCCAGATCCGCTTTGAGTCGGGCAAAATCCGCTTCCACGATACCTTCGTACTTATCCGAGCTCCCGATCAAAAAATCTGCATTCATATGTTTATCCGGCTGATCGTTAAACAAAAAATCCCGATCTTTGCTCCACTTATCCGGCGCGAGCCGGACGAACGCTATGCCTTCATCCTTGGCCGCTTCATAGTTTTCCGGAAGAGACGTGGAATTCATAAAATTTGTCCCTTTCCGCTGTTCATTCCAATAGCTCATTTTCTCTGAAGGAACTGCTGCCTTCTCCTCCTGATGACTGTTCATCCCTGAAACCTCCAATGGTTTTGGAGAGGCTGTATTGGAACTGCAACCAGCCAATGCAAGCATAATGACAGCCGAGAGTAAAACATTTTTTCCGATTGGCCAACTCGATTTCGTTGATATTTTCTTCATAATCAATCACCTCGATAGCCATCTTACCCGTTGTCTGTTACGCCAATATGACAAAAAACGCTCTGTTAACCAATCGGTGTCCCATCGGGGAGTTCGATATCTGGTTTTAATAGAACAACATCACCTTTTTGGGGTATTCCTCCCAGAACCAATACTTCTGAATTGAAACCGGCGATTCGACGAGGCACGGATTTTGCCCAAAAATAGACAGCCATTCCAACCGCTATTACTTAAAACCAACATTAAGTCCATATACCGGATGAGGTACATAATGCTCTTCCAGACATGCAATTTCTTCAGAAGTTAACGTAATCGCCAGAGCTTCAGCAGCATTTTCGAGATGGGATATCTTCGTAGCGCCAATAATCGGAGCTGTAACCGGATCCTTGTGCAGCAACCAGGCAAGCGCGATTTGGACCCGGGGAACGCCGCGTTTTTCTGCGATATGTGCAACCTGCTCAACCACCAACTGATCGGTACTGGCTGTTGCATCGTATTTTGCTTTTTGCACCTGATCCGTCTCAGAACGTTTTGTCGTTTCCTCCCAATCTCTGGTCAGTCGACCAGAAGCAAGCGGACTATATGGAATCACACCAATTTTCTCTTCCTGACAAAGAGGCATCATTTCCCTTTCCTCTTCACGGTAGATCAGGTTATAGTGGTTTTGCATCGATACAAATCGGGTCCATCCATTTTTCTCAGCGACATATAAAGCCTTTTGGAATTGCCATGCGGACATGGCAGAAGCGCCAATATATCTTGCCTTCCCTGCTTTCACCACATCATGTAATGCTTCCATAGTCTCTTCGATCGGGGTATGGTTGTCCCAACGGTGAATTTGATACAGATCCACATAATCGGTTCCCAGTCTCTTGAGGCTCTTGTCGATCTCACTCATAATTGCTTTTCGAGAAAGTCCAGCGCCATTCGGACCATCATGCATGCGGGAAAACACTTTTGTCGCAAGGACAATTTCATCCCGATTTGCATAGTCCTTGAGAGCCCGCCCCAGGATCTCCTCACTTGTTCCACCTGCATATACATTTGCTGTATCAAAGAAATTAATGCCGATCTCCAAGGCTTTTTGAATAACGGGACGACTATCCTCCTCATCCAATACCCATTGATGAAATCCACGCCCTGGTTCACCAAAACCCATGCAGCCAAGACAAAGCCGAGATACATCCATACCTGTATTTCCTAATTTAACATATTCCATTAGTTAATCCTCTCCTCAGTCTTTTTGGTTGCTACAACGTCGTACCCATGAGTCAAGAATAACAAGAAAAGAGATACGTTTCTTTGCTATTAAGTTCATCTGATTTGTTTATTTAGCCCATTTGTCTCTATAGATAAACAAAAAAGCGCTTCACGACATTTTATCGCGAAGCGCTTTACACAAGAACGTTATATAACGATAACTATCTTTTCTAAAGGGTGAAGAGGTCCAGATGAGCTTATTTTATCTTTTCCTCACTGTGCTTGCATTGCAGCCTATACTCCGACGGTGGAAGCCCGAACTGAAGTTTGAATACTTTGGAAAAATGGGCAACGTTTTCGAAACCTGTTGAAAAACAGACATCCGTGACAGACAGAGACGTCTCTGCCAGCAGTTTTTTGGCTTTATCCAGTCTCTGATTACGAATATATTTCAGAGGAGAAGTATGGTATACAGCCTGAAAGTCCCTTTTGAAGGTAGACAGGCTTCTGCCGGACAAATAAGCCAGATCACTTATGGATATGGGATTGGTGATATTCTCCTCTATCATTTTGCCGAAGTTACTGTTTTTATCATGATTCTGCTGCAGGAGTTGCTGTAAGAAATGCTCATTGGCATTCGCCAGATGAAACAGGAGTTCCATGAATTTGATCCGTACCAGCCCGTCATTTACCTCTTCCGGTGTTTCAAAATAGGGTTTCAATGACGTTATATAAGAGCGAGTGAGCTCATTGACCGGAATAACGGATACTGGAATAAACTCATTTACGATCTCTGTCGGTTTGAAACCAGAGAACTGAACAAATTCCTCAAGCATATTTTCGTTCAGGAAAAACATCATGTAGTCCAGCATGAATTCAGAGCCGAGTTCTCCCGACTTTATGTAATCAATTCGAATGGATTTATGAAGAAAAACCATTTCATTACTGCGCACGGTGTATTCCTGATCCTTGAATCGAACCGTGTACACGCCAGATATGACGAACAGCAACATGTGTTCTTTCAGAAAATAGGAACCTGTTGTCCCTTGTGTGTGCAAACAAAATTTAATGACGGATAACCCGTTCTGCTTTAAACTTCCTTGCTTGTCTGGTGCACGTTCCAGCTCTTGTGGTGCCTTGATTACTTTTTTGCTTCTCACGGACATGAGCAGACCCGCCTTTTTAGCTTTTCATTATAGAATAACAGGAAACAGAGTCACGTTCGACACACTGTATATTGACCTTATAAATCGATTCTACAGCCTCACCTTTTAACATTTGAAATAATACGTGTCCGGCAAGGGAACCGGCATCTGTTTTGGGTTGTCGAAAAGTGGTAAGCGGTGGATTCAGGTATTCGGATAAATGTATGTTGTCAAAACCGATGATGGATAGATCTTCGGGTATGGAGACCTGATTTTCTTTAAATGCCTCCAAGCCTCCAATGGCCATTTCATCATTCGCAAAAAAGACCGCGGTTGGAAGTTCTCCTTCCATTAACATCTTGGCTGCGTTGTAGCCGCCTGTTTTTATAAATTGTCCACCTAATCTCCAATTCTTATTCTCTTCCATTCCTGCTTCATGCATAGCTCTCAAATAACCCTGATATCGCATTAAATTGCACTCCGAACTTAAAGGTCCGCTGATATACGCTATTGCACGGTGCCCTTTATCCAGCAGGAAACGGGTTGCCATATAACCACCCTGCTCATCATCCATCAGAACATTTACTATATGCTCACTGTGCAGTTCACGATCCATCACAACAATAGGAAACTCCGTGTCAGCAGCCTGCAGCAACAATTCATCTTCAATATTTTCAGCGATTATAATTACGCCGTCCAGCCTTCTCTCCCTGATGAAGCGTGCGGCTGTCGATCGCTCTCCACCTAAAGAACTGCATACGATCAGGTCATATCCCTGACTTATGGCGACGGATTCAATCGCACTGACCAATTCAGAAAAATAGGGGACGGACATATCATGAACAATAATACCGATGGTTTGTGTCTTTTTTCGCTTTAATTCGGATGCGGCTCCATGCTTGATATAATTAAGCTCATTTGCCGCTGCAAGTACTTTCTGTCTTGTGTGCTCACTTACATATTTCTTGCCGTTAAGTACACAGGATACGGTTGAACTTGCGACACCCGCTAACCTTGCTACATCTTTAATCGTTATCATTAAATACTCCCCAAGAAGACTGTTATTGGTTCACTGGTAAATGCATTTTATCTCATTCACCGCATTTTAACACGTCATCTTGGGAAATGCACAAAAAGATACAATCGATCAAAAATTTCAAGGATATATTATAGATCAGGTCCAAATACAAGATTTGCGGATTGTTTGGCTTGTTCAATAACCTCCATCACCTTCTCACTATGCTTAAGCATAGTGGTAACCTTCTCCAGATCTTGCTCACGGATTATACGCTCGAATTCAATCGCCTTCGATTACGTATTAAACGTGATTTACTCCTGTATTTTTCAAATCGACTACACCAAAAACATGCAAATGACTGCAAATTCGTTGGAGAATTTCCATTTGGAAGAGTGATCCGCATTCATGTAATACGCCTGCGTTGCATCATAATGCTTCTGGGAGATGGGAGATATCGCCCTCCCCTCACTTGTCCGCAACCGATTGGTTTATGCGACGGCCGAAAAGGCCAGTGTTGATTGAGAAGAATGCCAAATACACCCCTCAGAATTTCATCGGTATCCTGACGGTTTATCCAATGTCTATTCTAAGGGGTGCATTTCACTGATCTTAAAAAGGGTTTTAATTTGACGTTTTAGAGTACTTTTTCTAGGAAGCTGATCGTGCGCTCATTCTTCGGATTTCCGAATATCTCTTCGGGAGTCCCTTGTTCTACGATAAATCCACCGTCCATGAAGATAACCCGATCCGCAACTTCACGGGCAAACCCCATCTCATGGGTGACGATCATCATCGTCATGCCTTCGCTCGCAAGGTCTTTCATTACACCGAGTACTTCGCCTACCATTTCGGGGTCAAGCGCCGATGTTGGTTCGTCGAATAACATAACATCCGGGTTCATGGCAAGCGCTCGTGCGATAGCTACACGTTGTTTCTGTCCGCCTGATAGTTGATTTGGATAGCTGTCTGCTTTATCCGACAAACCAACACGATCAAGCAAACGAAGTGCGGTATCGCGGGCTTCTTTTTCATTTAAGATCCCCAGTTCTCTGGGTGCAAACATAATATTTTTAAGCACGCTGAAATGAGGAAACAGGTTAAAATGCTGAAATACCATGCCAATATTCTCCCGTGCTTTGTTAATGTTCGTTTTGGGATCATTCAGATCCCGATCATCCACAATAACCCGTCCAGCCGTAATCTCATCTAATTGGTTAATGCAACGCAAAAACGTACTTTTACCCGAACCTGAAGGTCCGATGACACAGACAACCTCACCCTCGAGGACGGACATATCAATTCCCTTTAGAACCTGATTCGAACCGAAACTTTTCTTTAATCCTTCAACCATAATTTTACCCACGACGAACCTTCACCTCCAGATAATCAGCGATTTTAGTCAATGTGATAATGACAATCAGGTACATGACCGCAACAGTCAACCAAATGTCAAAAGAGGCGAACGTTCTTGCGATGACAATTTTACCGGATTGCGTCAACTCCACAAGGCCAATGACGGATAAGATCGACGTATCTTTCAGTGTAATGACCATCTGATTAATAAATGAAGGGATCATAACCCGTATGGCTTGAGGAATTACGATCTTTATCATTGCTTTACGATAAGGAAGACCCAGTGAACGGGCGGCTTCCATCTGTCCACGGTCAATCGATTGAATCCCGCCACGAATAATTTCGGTTACATATGCCCCTGCGTTCAGACTTAGTGTAAGAATGGCGGCCAGAAACAGCGGCATCGTAAAGCCCATAGCCTGCGGAATTCCGAAATAGATAAAGAACGCGAGGACAATCAATGGTATCCCGCGGAAAATATCCACAAATACGGTTGCAACACCACGAAGGAATTTATTTTGCCCCACTTTCATAAAGCCAAATATCAAGCCGATGATAAAGGCAAAAAACAGAGATACAATCGTATATAAGAGTGTGTTTCCCAAACCTTTGAACAGCGAAGGAAGCGATTTCTGAATCAATTCCCAACGACTTTGGGTTGCCACTAGGGAATTTTCACCAAGGTACTTCTCTTTAATACGTTCATACTCACCGCTTACCTTAATATTCGTCAAACCCTCGTTAAACATCTTAAGTAGTTCCTGATTCTTACCCTTACTTACCGCAAATCCGTAGGAAGCCCCATCTTCTCTATCAGTAACGATTTTCAAACCGTTATTCTGATTTACCCCAAATCTTAAAACAGGTTCATCTTCAAAACATGCAACCGAATTACCGGTTTTCACATCATCATACATCTGCGAAGAATCATCAAACGGAACGATGGTAAAGCCATATTTAGAGGAAATGGATTCAGCAAAGCTGTACCCTTCTGTGCCCGTTTTCACAGCGACCTTTTTACCGCGAAGATCTTCGTAGCTTTTTACAGTATCATTATTGGCACTTATCCCCATCACTACGCCTGATTGATAATAAGGCTCTGAGAAATCAAACTTTTGTTTACGTTCATCCGTAATACTCATTCCCGCGATGACGCCATCTACCTGATTGGACTCAAGCGCTTGCACTGCTGCATTAAATCCCAGGGCTTTGATTTCATAGTTGAAATTCTGGTCTTTGGCGATGGCATCCAGCAAATCCATATCAATGCCTACATAATCCCCATTTTCATCTTGATATTCAAACGGTGCAAATGTAATGTCCGTGCCGATCACATACGTTTTTCCTGAATTGGAGTTTGCATTGGCATCCCCCGACCATCCGGATAACCCCGCTACTAGGAGCAGAATTAGTGATAGTACAAAAAATGAGACCTTGGTTTTTTTCATATGTCCTCCTCATCTCGGTGTTCTCCGAATTCTGATCATTTTCTTGTCGTTCATGTTACTCTCGTACATTTTCAGGTGTCTTCACACATTATATTGTTATTATTTGCAGGATATTAACAAATTAACAATCAATGCTTTCCCTTACATTCTTCACTTTCCTCCGCAACGTTATATTTTACATCCATTTAAAGATCCACGTTATATTTACCCTTCAGGACAGCTTTTAAAAACCTAAATTGAACTTAAATAAAAAAGTCGCCATATAGGCGACTCTATAACAGACGATATTATGATCTTCCCATGACAATTGCCAAAGGATTAATCTTTCTTTATTAGATTGAACACTTCGAATTATTCTTCAGCAAAAAATTTTGAAAGTGGATTTTCCACTTTTTTATCCAGTGTTACCTTGCCAGTCTTATCAAGTACATAGTACTGATAATAAGCATTCGTGAATCCAATGGATTCCTGCATTTTCATCATAAACGATTCAAGACTCCCACCGCTCAATTGATCTTCATTCCAGAAATAGTGCAGCATTAAGCGATTCTGATTATAAGGATGTTTGATTATATACGCTCCCGCTGCCGACGGTTGATTCATGGTCGTCTTCCATTGAAAGCCGATACGGGTGGCACGGTCCATGATGCTGGGTTTCAAAGCTTGTACAAAACCATTGGATTTGACATTACCAATTACAATCAGATTGCTGGTGGCCAGCTCCTTTTTCATTTTTTGCTTTAATACCGAACGGTCCCTAATCACGTCATACTTCACTCCGCTCAAATCCAGAAGAGTTGTCAATTGGTTAACCATAGCTTCCTGTTGTTTGCTCGCTGACTTGCTCACCTGATCACTCAGCACAATGGCTAATGGCTCACCTTGAAGGGTTTTATCCATCACGCGGCTCATGGTTTCAAAAGGCAAATTCGGAACCTGAGTTAAGGCTGATTCATACAGCAATTGAAATTGATCATGCAGATATGCAGCTTTTTCCTCCTTGGACAGTTGATATTCAGGCTTCAGCACAAAATTGGGCTCATACAAAGCCGTCTTCATTTCCTTTCTCACCTCTTCCCCCAGTACATCTTCTATAGTTTGGAGAAATCCGTCAATCGTAGCGTTTTGATACACATAGCGTTTAAAATACACTTTCATAAATGCATCAAATTTCTCTTCCCCGACAGAGCGGTACAATTGGTATATCGCTTGGCGGCCTTTATCGTAATAGACAGGACTTGCCAAATCTCCTACCTCGTCATTGGTTGAAGCAATGGCCTTATCCACCGTGGAATCGTCAAATTGGATGGATTTGAAACCACTCAGCTTATCCCCCTGCTTCTCAGCAAAATAAACTTTGGAAAAATCCGCAAAGCCTTCATCCAGGAAGGACTCCGTCTCCGAATCATTTCCGATTAACGCATGGAACCACTGATGTGCAATTTCGTGGACAAATACCGTGTCCTGTTCAGGAGCCGCGTTTATTCCGATTTGTCCCATTTGAATGGCCCTAGAATATTCGATAGCCACACCTTCCACATACGATTCAACAATGCGGAATTCAGGATAAGGGTATTTACCGTATTTGTCGCTGAAAAAATCAATGGCTTTGAATGCTTGGTCAATATATCCATCAACGATCTTTTTCTTACCTGGCTGGTTATCAAAATAATAATACTCTACGGTGAGGCCATTGCGGGTTACGCTGTCCACTTTGAAGTTTGGACTGGCAAAGAAAACAAACTCCCTTGTATTCTTTGCCACGGTGGATACCACTTTCCGTCCTTTCTCCACGTCATCTTGTGTTGTTAACGCACCGGGCATCATTACCTGATATTGATCGGGAACATTGAACTGAACTTCATAATCCGCGGACGTATAATAATCCGTTTCAAAGGTTTGACTATATGGTTTGCTATCCCATTCATGCTTGGCCTCGTTATACACTGACATTACAGGGAACCAGTGAGCCCCATTAATAATATCTTTGTAATACGACAAGCGCTGTGAGCCATAGGGAATCTTCAGATTGAAATGGACTTGAACCGAAACGGATTTTCCGGGCTGAAGAGGCTGCTCCAGTTTCACCGTCAAGGCTTGGTTTTTATTACTGAAATCAAGGGCTTGCCCGCCGGTCGCCACCTTCTCAATATCAATGCCTCCAAGAAAATCTTCCGGCTTCTTATCAGGATTATTTTTGCTGATTTCTTCATTTGAACGTGTAAACATGCTCGTCTGGGTTGATTTCGAAAGGTTGGCATCTGCGTAAGTATGAAGAACCAGCTGATTCAATGTATCTTTGCTTGTATTTCGGTAAGTAATGGATTCATTGCCCTGAATCGTCATCTTCTTCTCATCCAGCCGGGCTTGAATTCGGTATTGAATAGGCGCCTGAGCATTAACGTCGTCTGTGGCTTGTGAAATAGCAGATACAGGAGATGCTTGAGCAGCAGCACTACCTGTACTTATTAATGGGCATGCGGTCAGAATCAAAGCGAGTGCGGTGACTGCTGTTATTTTGACTCGATTGGATGTTAAGGAACGTGAATGATTGATATAAATCTCTCCCTCGAATGATTTTTGAAGCACAAATGCAAGTATAGGAGACCAACCTTACACTGATTTAATGTGTATCTTAAATTTCGTTTAAAAAAAGTGGCTATTTGTATTAAATGAGCATGATGAACGATTATCCAGGTTGGGAGAAGTCGGTTTTCGTTATGCTCCGTCCTTTTTTCAGTTACTCATAATGATTAATTTAACGCTATAATACCTGCGTTCCTGACATTCTCTGGCGTCGTACGGTCATCAAGATTAAAGATGCAGCTAATATCGTCAGGATGATTCCGAGCGTTTGGAAACCGATAAAACTGAAAGTATCTCCCATGACAATGCCAATCAACAATGACGACAAAATAGTACCCAGATATCTCGATGTATTAAAAATACCCGATGCGACACCAATCATTTCTCCGGGTGTGCTCTTAAACAATGCCGCCTGCATACCGACACTGTTCAACCCGTTACTTATACCAAATACAGCTAGGGGCATGATTACATTCACAACCGGCGAAGCTTTATCCAATACCACAATCATGATGGACCCGAGCGTCATTAACACGGCAGAAACGATCAAGGCGGGTCGTGTCCCTGATTTGTCAATCCACCGTCCTGCTAGAGGAGAGCTGATGAGTGAACATAAACCGAGGGTAAGCATGATTATTCCTGTATGAACTTCGTTGAGATGGCGAACCTGCTGCAAATAAGATGGTATGCCAAAAAACAGAGCGTAAAACAGAGTGTTAACCAGCATAAATTGTACATTTACCCATGTCATCTCGGGATGTTTGGCAAATACCCGCAGCGGAATAAAGGGGGACGCCGTTTTCCATTCATGCCGTATAAAAGTCGCTAATGCAATCAAACCGACTCCGCCTGCCATAAGGTGCCATGTTGAAAGATGTCCGGTTGATTTAACTGAAAGCAAGCTCATTAGCAGAGTTACCAAAGCGATTGTGAACAAAAGTATGCCTGGCGCATCAATCAACAGGAACCATTTCCTGATGGATATGTCACCATGGTTGGATATGAGTGCCCCATCTTTGGGAATCGTTTTCCAGGCGATTATAAAGCTTGCGATTACCAATGGAATATTCACAAGGAAAATGCTTGGCCAGTCCCACCAGTGAATCAATACACCACCAATAAAAGGGCCTACCGCTGCTGCACCAGACAGAAACATTGCGAGGACTGACAAGGCGGCAGCCTGTTTCTCAGTAACATGGATTTTTACAATCGCCATCCCAACGGCTACCATCATGCTTGTGCCAACAGATTGAATGATGCGGATTACGATGAGCCACGAAAAGTTTGGAGATAACGGAGCTAACATGGAGGAAACGAAGACAACAACAAGACCAGTAAGGAATATCTTTCTGCGGCCGAACAGATCACTGCACTTGCCCATGACAGGTTGAGCCACAGCACTGGCAATGTAAAAGGAAAAAATGATCCACGAAACTGCCGTAACATCAAGTAGATATACTTGTTGAAGTCTTGCAATCGCTATAGATATCATGGAGGAATTTAACGGATTCAGCATGATTCCCAAGCCGACAGCTATCATTAACCATATATTTCGAGTGTTCATTATGTGTGCACCTCCTTCTTCTGTTGTCATCTTAATGGAATTCCTTTATTTATTCCAACGCATTTTATGTTATGATTTGATGAACTAAAAAGAATAAGAGAGTGGTGCGAAATGGAGCTTCTTCAACTACGCTATTTTTTGACGTTAGCCCGGTGTGAACATGTTACGGAGGCAGCGGGTAAGTTGCATGTCACTCAATCTTCATTGAGTAAAACGATACAACGATTGGAGGATGACTTGGGAGCACCATTATTTGATCGATTGGGCAGAAAGCTGCGTTTAAACGAATTTGGAAGAACATTCCTTCGAAGGACCGAAAAAGCCCTATTCGAATTAGAACAGGGAAAACAGGAAATAGCGGATCTCTCCAACCCGGATCACGGCAAACTTCAGTTGGCGGTCACTACAGCAAGCACATTACCAGGGATCTTGCGGGAATTCCGCAAAAATAAGCCAAATGTACAGTTTCATGTACAAATGGTTACTTTGGAAGACATGTCCACACTTCTTCATCGAGGCGAAATTGATTTTTGCCTGTCCTCCCCTCCAATCCAAGGTGATGACATCGAATGTCAGATGCTGTTCTTGGACCCTATTGTCGTAGCTGTGCCTCTGGGTCATCGATATGCGGATCGAAGCAGCATAACATTAGCAGAGCTTAAGGATGAGTGGTTTGTGGGGGTGAAAAAAGGATATGGTATTCGTGATCTGGTGGACTCCAAATGCCTGGCGGCCGGGTATGTACCGAAGTATGTTTACGAAGGAGATGAACCTGCAAGATTAACTGCACTTGTGGAAGCCGAGATTGGGCTTGCCTTTATACCAGGTACAGCAAGAAATCCACAGGAACGCATTGTATATCTTCCAATCGAAGATCAGAACCTTGTGCGGGAAATTGCTTTATTGTCGCTTAAAAACAGATATATCTCGAAAGCAGCTGTCGCGTTTCGCAGCGTTGTTATAGATTATTTTGGTGCAATGTCCCAACCAATTCATGATTGACCATTGCAAAGACCCCGCTCATCATTGAATGTCTGAGCGAGGTCTTTTTTGATGTAGTATCCGCGATGCCTATTTCCGCCAAAAGGTTGAACAGTCTGCCTTTTCCGTAATATTGAATTCAATCATTTTCCCCAGCAATGAGAAATCAACCGGGCCATCCCACCGGATACGCACTAATTCTTTGGTATGATCATAGCCAGCCTTTACAATTTCGTCGGAAAAATGATTAATGCCAGCCTTTTCAGGCGCCACAGCCAAATGATGCTTCGATACACTAAAACCGATAATAAATGTGCCATGATCGGTAAACATGGGCTGATTCCACGCTATCTTTGGCACTAAATTTGGGTACTCCTTGGTAATCCATTCTAGAATTTCTTCCGTTCGATCCCGATGTCCAAGGTTATCAATACGTGCTAAATATTCTGCAAAAACTTCCATCATATCTTCTCCTAACCCAGATTTATTTCGCATACTTCATCTCATATTATCATGAAAATGATTTTGAAAAACCCTTTGTCCTACATTCACCAAAGGGTTGAAGTACATTAATCATTTAAACCTTTTCCGTCCAGAATTTGCTGCGTATATTTCTCAACCCTTGATACCCGGGTTTTGGATTGCTTGGGTTGGGAAAAATAAAATAAGTAGGCTCGTTGACGTCCAGGCGTCAATGCTTCAAAAGCCTCTTTCAGAGCAGGACTTTCATCCAATTGATGTTGAAACTCTTCTGGAACATCATAATCTGTATGCTGTTTAAGAGTTACTTTCAAGCCGGCCTTTTCAACCTCAATGGCTTCATGAATATACTCTTTCAAGATGTTTTCCATTTCAACGATCTGTTGAATATTGGTGAACCGAATTTGCCGGGCGGACTGTACATTCTCTGTTTGTTGGACTAGGATGCCCTGCTTGTCCTTTAATAAGGCACCTTTGTGAAACAGCAGCGCACAATATTCTTTAAAGCCATGAATGATCACGACGTTTTTATTCTCCAATGTGTAACAGGGAT
Organism: Paenibacillus sp. 11B; assembly: GCF_030487755.1. Classification (NCBI taxonomy): domain Bacteria; kingdom Bacillati; phylum Bacillota; class Bacilli; order Caryophanales; family Paenibacillaceae; genus Paenibacillus; species Paenibacillus sp. 11B. The sequence continues at coordinate 216,164 of NZ_JAUKNS010000002.1, forward strand.
GCATCCACTTAAAGTCTTCGGTCAGATCGCAGTCAAGGATAATCTCTCTTAACTTTACCGATTCTTCCTTCCACTTCTTTGCTTTGTTTAAATATCCATCAACTTTGGGGTTTGTTTTATTCGTTGTCATCAGGGACCATCCTTCATCATTCTAATCATATGGCGACAAACACATCCAGCGAATGGTTATTCTCGTTCGTAACCTGCTCTCTACATATGATTGCCAAGAAAAAGCCGTTCATTTCATTCAACACCATGTAGCGTCGCTTAAATATTATGACACCATTCGCTGTCTGGTCAAGACTAGCTGTGATTCAGCTTTTATACAAAGTGTCCTTTTCCCACCGTATGCCGCCAAGCCCTAATCTCTCGGCTTTTGCATATTGCAAAATTGCCGTCGCTGCACGAATTCGCAGGTCTTCTTCTTCGCTCTGCAATGCCTTTTTCAGAACATGGAGTGCTTCTTGAATTGTGTCTTCACCTACCCTAACTGAAGAATGATTTTCTTCTCCAGTCGTTGCGGAGGGGATTGAAATCCAGGGGTCCAGTTGCGCCTGAGTAATTGCATGTTCGAATTTCGCAATGATTGAATCATGATTAACTAGTGCCAATACTTTATCATTTAACTCTGATAAGGGAAGACGACCTAGCCAGGTAACTCCTCGTCGGTGGCATATGTATTCCTCTCCGGTACCATTGGAATCATCGTAAAAATAATCGCCCAAATCTCCAACGTATGCCCATTCATCATCGTTTACCAAGACGTAGTCTCCATCCTGCATGATATATACAAAAGTATGGAGAGTTTCCAGGACATCACTAAGTTCCGTCTCTCCTATCCCATAGTGTTGAACCAGTTGCTCTTTCCATTCTTCTGCAGGCTTATGCTCCAAATCTCCTGTTGCAGGCCAACCAATGCCGATAAAGTTATTCTCCAGAAACGAAGCATTCCAGTCGATCTCTTGCAGTATGGATTGTATATGAAACAGATTCATGGGGTTCCTCCCTATTGTGATTTCAGGATGTATGCCTAAGTATATACTCCAGACATTCGTCTCTGCATTAAAATAAATCGCTGATTGAGCTTACTATGTACACTGATACTCCCCTGACCGTACAACCTTCCGATCGATATTTATAGCTAGTACAATCCATCATCTGTTGCTCCTCAACATTTTCGACACTTGACTATCTACTACGTGATGTAGTAAATTAATCGTACTACGTAGTGTAGTAATACCCATTCGTTATGGACGCATAGCGATGTAAGGAGTGTTCACCGTGAACCAACTTCAAAAATTATCAGATACTGAAATGGAGCTGATGGAAGTCATCTGGGAGTGTGAGCCACCAGTCACCTCCACCGAACTATTGCACATGTTTTCCCAAAGAGGTAAAGCATGGAAAGCACAAACAATCTCCACGTTTCTTTCTCGGCTGGTAGACAAAGGGGCGCTAACCGCTACAAGGCATGGACGTACCAATAAGTATGTCCCCCGTATTTCCCCCGAAGATTACAAGCTGTTGGAGACACAACAAGTCCTGGATGGATTATATCAAGGCTCGGTAAAAAATTTGATTTCAGCTTTGTATGATGGCGACAAGCTCTCTGACCAAGACATTGCAGAGCTGAGACAATGGTTTTCGGAAAAGTAGGTGTAGTCTATGAATACCCTTCTTATATTACTGTCTACTCTAACTGTTGCCGGAAGTGTCATCGTTGCTTTCATTTTGTCATTACGCCTTGTTCCCTTTCAAGTCTTCCCTGCAAAATGGCGTTTTGGAATTGGGAAAATGGCTTTAGGTCTATATCTATTGCCCGTCTTTCTTGTATTTAACTGGATTTTTTCATTATTCACTTCTAGTACTACAGTAAACGAGTTACCCTTAAATGTTGATCATGTATTGCCTGGAGCATTGAATCCGGCTCCTGACATTCAGGTACAGACCATTTCGGTAAACGTTGCTCTCGCTTTTATATGCTTATGGGTAATCGGAGCCATAGCTTTTATAGCATGGCAAATCTATTGTTATCGCAGGTTTCTCAAGAAATTAAAAATTACGCGAACCACTGTTCCGAAAAACAGTGAAGTGGCTATGCTGCTCCCGGTAATCAAGGGAAATCTGGGTCTCAAGAGCGAGGTTCGGCTTGCTTACAGCTCCTTGATTCGTACTCCTTTTCTGATTGGGTTGAGAAAACCTACTATTTATCTGCCATTGAAGAATTCTGCAAATGTGGATATCGGTATGGTGTTCCATCATGAACTGATCCACCTGAAAAGGAAAGACATATGGGTCAAGGCACTCATATTAATAGCTCGTGCATTGCATTGGTTCAATCCATTGGTTCACATGCTTTCCAAAGATATTCACACATGGAGTGAACTGTCCTGCGACGAAGAAGTTGTGAAGGGAATGTCCTATGCGGATCGTAAACGCTATGGTGAAACGATTCTTAACGTAGTGGCCGGATCAAGGAGTTTACCTTTACAATTCTGCTCCTCTTTATCCGGGGATGGGAAACAACTAAAAAGGAGATTAACTATGATGCTTAACGTAAAGAATGTGAATAAGAAAACCTTTGTTATAGCAATATCAACACTATTTCTAGTAACTGCAATTACTACGGTGTCAACGGCTTGGGCTTCCAGCAACACTCCCAGGGTGGTTGCGAGTGAGGAAGCTTCCCAGGTAACACGTTCAACGGAACAGGCGGTTGTCCGCGAAGAAACTCCTGTAGTAACACGTTCATCGGAGCGGGCGGTTGTCCGCGAAGAAACTCCTGTGGTAGCACGTCCATCGGAACGGGCGTTTGTCCGCGAAGAAACTCCTGTGGTAACACGTCCATCGGAACGGGCGGTTGTCCGCGAAGAAACTCCTGTGGTAGTACGTCCATCGGAACAGGCGGTTGTCCGCGAAGAAGCTTCTGTTGTAGCACGTCCATCGGAGCGAACAGTGGTCCGTGAGGAACCTTCTGTAGTTCGTAGTCCAGCGACAGAAGCTTCTAATAGTCATTAAAATCATTTTTCACCGAATTGCAAAATAACTAAGCATTATATACAAAATTGAAGCAGCCTTCGTTCAACAATTGAACGAAGGCTGCTTCATTATTTTAAAAAGAGAAATAGTGATTGAAACGAATAAATTCCCTTCTCAAACAGTAACCGTTATGGTGGATAGCCTTAACACGACCGCATCGTGGAGACGTCTGTCTTATTACTGTGCTTTATACACACGTACATAATCCACTTGCATCGTTGCTGGGATATCGGACGCGTTTGGCGTACGCCCACCGTCGAAGTTCCCGCCGATTGCCAAGTTCATAATAAGGTAGAACGGCTCATCGAAAGGTGCGTTCGGATTATTCGGTGCAGCTGCGGAATACCACTGCTGGTTGGTGACTTTATAGAAAAACTTGCCGTCGACATACCATTTAATGCTGTCCTCTTCCCAGACCACCGAGTATACATGATAATCATTGGCAAAAGTTTGCCCATCTGGGAAGTGGTAATCACCACCCGAAGACTGGTTCACAGGCCATTGTCCGCCAAAGTGTATGGTGCCGCTTACAGATCCTGGCAAACGTCCTCTCGCTTCCATGACATCGATTTCACCCGATGCTGCCCATGTGCCATATACAGAATCTTTAGGAAGCATCCATAGTGCCGGCCAAACTCCATCGCCCGTAGGCAGCTTGGCACGAAAATCTACTCTGCCGTACTTCAAGGAGAGTTTATCCTTGGTGTTAATCTTACCAGAGGAGTACTGTGCATACCGATTCGGATCCTGCGGGAAAGATTTGCTGTCGTTCATGGCTTTGATATTCAGCTTTCCGTCCTGTACAAATACATTTTGGGTGCTGTTCGTGTAATGCTGCAGTTCTGCGTTGCCCCAACCCCAGGTAGCAGGATCGTTATTGAGATAATAGCCTGTTTCATAGTTCCATTTACTTGTATCAAGCGTAGTTCCGGTGAATTCATCCTGCCAGATGAGATTCATACCCGAGATAGCCGGGTCGGTTGGAGTCCCGATGGAGATATCCTCTTGATCCGATACATCCGGGCGAGGAGCATTTGGATTACCGATGAAGGTATAGTTTACGAAGTTGTTGCCGATATTTCCACCCGCCTGTCCGTTCAACGGATAGCCGATACGGATTTGCATATTTTCCTGGATTGGCTGGAACCAAAGGCCATAGATATAATCAGCCCAGTATCCCCACTGATTGGCATCAGACATATTGTTGTAGCCATTACCGGAGTATGCAAATTTGCTCTGACTGGAGTTACTCAAATCCACCCATTGACCATTAATGTTAATCTGGTATACGAAATTGCCCAGTTCCTTGGCGATTGCCGCACCCCCGTCAATTTTAGGAAGCGGTAACCCAATGGAACCATTTGCATCTGCTGTAAAAGTTGTTCCTTCGTATGGCGTAATGACATATGAATTTCTTGTCGGTTCATTAAAGGTAATTGTATAAATGAGGTTAGCGGAAGAAGTCTTTGATTCCAATTTGACATTGATCGACTCCGTTACGGTAAACCAGTATCCGCCCCCACCATCGGTGAATTGGCCGAAGTTGTGATCATAGATCCAGCCACTGGCTGCGTTATTGTCAATATCAATCCATGTGCTGCTGTTTACAGGTTTTACATACACCTTCAGGTCATCAGCTACGGCTTCATAGGTTACCGCAGAATCATTATTGAACGTTGGATATGTAAAGCCTGCACCGCCTGTGAAACTTGCTGTAATCTGCGGCCCTTGTGTTGGGCTCATAGCCGTAATCGTTGTTTTGTTAATGTTTTGGAATACAAGCTGATATTCTAGCTTAACACCATTGTTGGCTTTGGAGTACAGTTGAATTTCGGTTGTTGCGGAAAGCGTGAACCAATAACCATTGAAGCCGCCATCGCTCCAGTGCCCCCAGTTTTGGTTATAGATATAACCGCCTGCCTGGTCAATATCAACCCAGTTGTTACCCACTTTCACATTGACACCCACGTCACTGTATACATCGTTCCACGTAGCGGAGCCTCCATTGAACTTAGGCATAACAAATCCGTAGCTGGCTTTGCCAACCCCAGATTTTGAAATAACAGGTCCATCTGCTGGTGAGAAGTACTCCATTGAAGTAACTGTGGTTCCAGCTGCTTGAACTTTCGAAGTTGGCAAAATGCCAACACTAGCCAGCATCACAACCACTAAGAACAAACCAAAAACCTTCTTCATCAACCGTTTCTCCGCAAAGTGAGATGGTTTCATAATTGCCCTCCTTTGATAGAATCATAGTTTCTCCCAATCTATGCGTATAAAGGAAATCGCTTACATGGGGGAATATCTTTATTCTATCGAATAGGATAATCTGCTGAAAAGGTACATTTATTTTTGTTGTATCCCATTTTTTTGGGTTTTGATGCATATGCATACTCACCCCATGGTATTTCCCAAGTAAGCATGCTACCTCAGGGTGTTGAGCTGTGGTACTGCACTTCACGTTCTGCCTTTTGCCTCATCATTTGTCGGTACTCTGAGGGTTGGATCTGCATCACGAGGCGAAAAGCCCGTGTAAAGCTTTTGTAGCTTTCGTAGCCTACCATAGAAGCTACCTCAACAATTTTATAATCGGTTTCGGCTAGGAGCCGCCGCGCTTTATCCAGACGCACATCTCGCAAGTATTCGGCAAAGCCTTTGCCAACATTCTTCTTGAACAGATTTGAGAAATAGGCATAATTAAGTGAAACATGATTGGATACCATTGCGAGGTCCAGCGGCTTATGGTAGCTCTCATGTATAAAACGTATGGCTTCATTTAAGTCCTGCGAATTGCGATAGCTGCATTTATATTCAAAATAAAACTGATTTAACCGAAGCAGCTGCTGCTGCAGTGCTTGAATATAATCGCGCATCCCCGGATAATCAAAGAGATTACGCAAAGACTCAAGATCCAGCGCCTCCTCCCCCATATAGGGGCGAATAACACGCTCATATTCTTCCATCATCTGCACGGTAGCGCCACAGAGCTGCTGCGTATAGCGAATATGATAGCGCTGCAGCACATTTTTGTGAAATATTATGGAAATGCCCTGAGCGATTTTACCACTGTTGTCGGTCCCAACGGATTGGAACAGATCGTAGAGCTCCTCATAGGGAAGTTGCCACTGCTGCTCCATATGCTCAATATGTGCTGGCAGGATGCTGTACTGATCTGGAAACAGGTAACTATGGCGGTATAGCTCAAGCACTTGTGTATAGCTGCCAGGCAGCACCTTTAATCCCTGCTGAGGGTCAGTCATAACGGTTACGGCATTGATCATTCCTTCCTTAAGCGCCGCTGACAAAGCATCCGGGTCTATGGCTGCATCCACTGCGAGGATCAGATAAGGGCTGTGTTGCAGACAAATACAACCTTGTCTACCGAACACACCATAGGCAATAGCTTCCATGCTATGGACGTTGCTCGCTCCGGGCTGATTAATCCAACATTTCTCCCGCAGCAGGCATAGACGATAATGGGACCATAAGGAAGGATATTGTTCCTGGATTTGCAGAATCCAAGTCTCCTCGTTTAATGCTCCCTGCATAAACATTCGTAACTCTTTACGATCTGTCTCTCGGGCGAGACGGGATACATGCTGCATGTTATGCCTAAGTACCAGCCGTGTTTGGAGTTCTTGCCATATATGCTCTAACGAAGTTTGCAGATCCTCCCGTTTCAAGGGTTTTAGCAAGTAACCCTTTGCCCCCAGTTCAATAGCTTTTTGGGCATATGTAAAATCACTATAACCGCTAATAATGAGGTATTCCACCTCAATGCGCTCCTCTTTGGTTTGTGCCATAAGGGCAAGTCCATCCATATCCGGCATCCTAATATCGGTAATAACGATGTGGATGCTGTGCTGGCGCAAAAGGTTTAGCGCCTCAATCCCGCTCGCGGCACAGTAAATGTTGTTCAGTTCCAGAGGAAATTGAAGCAGCATCGCCTGCAGACCATCACGTATATGCTTTTGATCATCCACAATCAGAATATTCATCATTTCCTACCACCCTCCAAGATTTACATTTTCCCAAGGCAGCCGTATTGTGACACACGTATCATTGCCCTGCGTGCTATCAATCCAAAGCCCGCAATCCTGGCCGTAATGAAGCTGCAACCGCTTATTCACGTTCTCCAGACCTAGTCCGTTCTTACTGGTAACAATAGGCGTATCCAAATCTCCCCGGAGTGCCGCTTGCAGTCGGACTAACATCTCAGGGTCTAGCCCCACTCCATCATCTTGTATCTTAATAAGGAGTACGTGGTCATTCTCCACTGAAACCGTAATCTGAATACACACCTTACCGCCCGAAGGCGCTGCGTGATGAACTGCATTTTCAACGATGGGCTGCATGCACATCTTCGGAATCGCATAGCGGAGCACTTCCTGTGGGAGATCTGCCGTCAATAGGATGCTGCCGCCCTCCATTAGATTGATGAATTGAATGTAGCTTTGGATATTAGCAAGCTCCTCATGAAGGGCAACCGTATCGCTGCGCCATTGCATACTGTACCGAAGTTGCGAACCTAACGATACCAAAGAGTTGGCAATAGCAGGTTGCCGTTGAACCTCAGCGAGCATACGAATAGATTCCAGTGCGTTATACAAAAAATGAGAGTTGATCTGGGAATGAAGGGAGTGCAGCTGCGCGTTTTTGGCGATTAACTGTTTATCCACAACCTGTGTCATCAGACGTTTGACCTCATATAACATTTTGTTGTAGCTCACAGCCACCTCGTCGATTTCATCCCCTCTTTCGTTCTCATCAAGGCCTGTATCAATCATTGCATCCAGCTCACCTTTCCGTACCTGGCGCATTGAAGCCAGTACGCTGTCCAATCGTCGGAAAATGCGCCGAGTTGTATGTGATACAAGTAACATCAGCAGCAGCAGTACACACAATGTAATCGTTACCACAAATGCATACCAGCTGCGCGGCCCCTTCATCAACGCCTGATGGGAGACAATATCAACCACATAAGTATTCAGCGGAGCGATGTAGCGGTATAGTGCATAGTAGCTCTGATCACCTACCTTAATCTTAACGGGACTTTCCTGCGGAAGTACATCCAGTTGACGATGAATACTGCCAAGGATTTCGTCCAGACCATCCCCGGCCTTTCGAGAAAAGTCATGCTGGGAATTGTATACATATTGCGGAGGGTCGCTTTCATTCATCAAAACAGAGAAGAAGTCTCCCTTGCTCTCCTGGAGCAGGTCGTTGAAAAACATACTGTGCTGAACACGAATTTCCATAATACTGGGACGCTTCTGCTCCTGTCCCTGAAGGCGAACCAGCCGGTAATAGGATAACGTATGTTCACCATCCCTAAAGGAAAATAAACGATAAGCGGCCCCGCCTTCATCCCGAAGCTTTGCCCAGTAATCCTGCGGCCAAAATTTCTTGTAATGATAGATTTCAGGCCAGATTTCATACAAGTTCGGATTATCCACGTAAAAGCTGAGCTCACTGATCATCGCATTGCTTTGAATGATATTTTGCATCTGCTCAAATTGGTTTTGTTTGAATTTCACCAGTCGCAGTCCATCCACAATCATGTTGGAATGAATAAAATCCACAAATGCCTTTTGAGTAAGTGCAGTTGTGGAAGCGTTCTCAACGATGTCCATTCTGCTGCGTAATTGTTCGTTTAGCCATGAAACATGGCTGTTGCCCATCGCCATAGCGTCCTTGTATAGCTGGGTTTCCTGCATGCGAATATATAAAAAGGATACCAAAATAACAGGTATGGCAATCATCAGGCTAAACGCAAGAAACAGCTTTTGGGAAATACGGGAATTGCGGTAAAGCTTCCTCAGTCTAGTCCGTAAATATTTCATACTGATGCCCTCCCCACCTTTGTTATACCATATATTACAAGTTGTCTGATAGGTAACGAGGCTGATAGGGAATGGTTATTCCGACATCTTCGCTTTTCGCGCATCCAGCTCGGCTTGACGGTATTCCATTACCTGATTAAATCCGTAATTCACACGGCGGGCTAGGAAATTTTCGAATATCTTATCAAAAGCAGCTTCATCCTTGGTGGTTATCAATTCAGGCAGTACTTCCTCCCAATTCTGTGAAATACGGGACCAGGCTAACGCTATATCGGAATCTCCTACCGGATCTATTCCCTTATAGATGCCGCTGTCCATATCAGCCTGTTTGTTAGCGAACTCCTCCATTTGCTTAACGGATGGAGCCTTCTCTGGTCTCCATGGGTTAACGAAGGCCGGGTTTCGCAGCATCCAGTAGGTATCCATGATGCCGTATTCCTTTTCCAGCCTCTCCCTGTCCGTATCAAGCAATTGGACCATATCGGCTTTCAACTGCGGCTTACCATTCCTCATCACCCATGTTTCGCCTTCTTTGCCAAGGAATATATCCCTTTGGCCTTCTTCACTAGCGAGATAGGTCAAGAAGCGGATGGCTCGTTCAGGGTTTTTGGTGGATTTGCTAATCATCGTAACCATCCAGCCGTCCATATTGCCCGGGAACAGTGTTGCGGAATCACCATGTTTGTTTTGTGGGCCATCCACAGCGATGTAGTACGAATTCGGATATGCACCTGCGGCCAATATCGGATTGATCGCCGCCATGCCATTCCACTCACGAATCATCATAAAATAGCGGGCATTACTGGTTTTTTCCTCTACCTGAGCATTCGAGTCCACCAGAAAATCTACATTAATCAAGCCACGCTCATAGGCTGTGCGGAAGGTTTTCAGCCAGGTGATATAGTCCGGGTCGGTCATTCGGTCGTTATATTTGCCGTCCTTTTCATGTGGAATAGCCAGCAGGTTCTGCAAGTACTCGGTCATCCCGTAAGAGACAGTACCCTGAGCAAAGAAGGGACTGATGAGCTGACCTTTATACACAGAATACTGATCCTTTAACAATTGCAATGCGTTCAGAAAACCTTCCGGAGTGCTCAAATCCGGTCTGCCCATAGCCTCATACAGATCTTTTCGCACCAAAAAGGTTTGGTTGGCAGCCGTCAAACCAGTTACTTGCATCTGGCTGGGACTGTATGAATCATTTGGAATGCCATATGTATTTCCGTTTTTCTGACGATACCACTTCAATGTACCGTCGCCTGCGACCTTGAAAAAGTAGGGATCATACTGCTCCGCCAATTCATTTAAAGCATATACCTGATCGCTCTCCAACAACTTATTAATCGCACTTTCCCACGAGCCTATTGTCATCAAATCCGGCATTTTGCCGGAGGTCATCATCAGCGTAATTTGTTCGCCCGCTTCCCCGGATGGCACTTCAAATTTGATATGAACGCCTGTTTTTTCTGTTACATACTTGGAGGTCATACTTTCACCCCAGGTGTGACCATACCAGTTCGCGCCAACAAACCAGGTAAAATCCACAGGCGTGGTATCAAGCTTCCATGCAGGTTCATCGGGGTTCGGCTTATGTTCACCTGGCTGTTGTATAGGGTGAGCAGGTTGTGGGGGTGACAGATTTTCACTTTGCTCTGACCCGGAACACGCTGCCAAGACTAGCATCAGGATTATGCTCCAATAGATGAGCATACAGTGCTTGATGAAACTGGTTTTCATTCCATATATCCTCCTTTCTTTGTTACAGTTATGAATTAACCTTAGCCTTAATTATGCTATAACCGATTTTACTATCCCTGGATCCAAATGGAAATGCAGCTCCTTACCTAAATATTGTGGTTTAGGTTGGGTCTAACACAGGCACAGCCATATAAAGAGGGTTATTTATATTTAAATAGAACAAAGACAGCTGAGTAATCAGCTGCCTTTGTTGGATTGGCTTCAGGTAAAAATATTTTGTTAAATTATACGTCTCACTCGTAGGCGCCGATATTTACAGCAGCTCCCTGTACTCTCGGTTTTCCCTCAATGTCCAGTGTTCCAATGATTGCATTGTCCGTGTTCCCGGCATCGATCGCTGGAGACGAAGTTTGGAGGTGGAAATCGTAAGCTGCAGCATTCACAAATTTGGGATCGACGAACAAGGAGTGTGCGTCATTGCCTGTTCCTGCTTTATAAGCGGAGAAACCGGTGTAGTCTTTATTTTTCCAAGTCCAGTTCGCCCCAGTGCTGCCCGCAGGAGCAAAATAGAGATTGTAATCCACAACGTTTCCAGAATTTTTGGTGTATTCATTGTAAATCAACACATCTGTGGAACTGGCTACAAAAATGTTGTTCTTAATTACATTATTTTGTGTATCAAACTGAACGTAAAGCTGGCCGCTGCCATCGCCAAGCGTGTCATTTTTGTAAACCGTATTGTTGACGATCTTGCAGTTTACTGTGGAGCCACGTTTGGTATCATAGCCACCCATAGCAATGCCAGTGAGTCGGTTGTTGTAGACTGCATTGCTGCGCACCGTAATATTGCTGGTGGACTTACCGGCATGCTCGGATGCGATCTCGATACCGATATCGTTGTTATAGCTGTAGTTCTGCTCAATAATACTGTCCTTGCCGCCATCGACATAGATACCATCGGCCGCATTACTGTTATTCGGAAGTGACTTCCCGTACGAAGGATTATTATTGGAAGAAATATTATATACCCGGTTACCCTTCACGAGTCCGTTCCGCACCTGATCGTAAGCCGTATTTGGCGCTTTACCCTCATAACCGATGAGATCAATACCGATGTTATCGTTATCGTGAATGACATTATTGGTCACCGAAAAGGTATCTACGTTACCATTCAGAACCAGTGATTCGCTGGAGCCGAGCACGAGATTGTACAGTTCATTACCGTTAATCGTAATATCGTGAATGGAGTCCGGCGCTTTTGTGCCATATACGGCAATTCCATGCGCATCCCGGCCCAGCAGGTCACTGCCGGTTGGTGTAGCCGTATTTTTGATATCATGAACTTTGTTGCCGGACAAATTGATAAAGCTGCCTGATCCGTGAACATAGATGCCTACGGGCATAACGTCCTTGGTTGCCGTGGTATAATTGCGAATCTCAAAACCCTGAATGGTAACGTAATTTACATCGGTCAGGTCAATCAACCCTTCAATCCCGCTAACGGAAAGTCCGGTGCCGTCAATGATTGGAGTCTCTGTGCCGTCGTTAGTGAATACAATCGGTCCCTGTGAAGCAGAGCCAGAGCGGGTGATCTTCAGCTTCTGGTTGTATACACCGCCACGAACATGCACTGTACTGCCTGCAGGAACAGCATCAGCTGCGTGCTGAAGTGTCTTCCACGGCGCGCTGCTCGTGCCCGCATTGGAGTCATTTCCACTTGTCGCCACATAGTAATCCGTGCCTGCTGCGGCAGCGGATGAGGACCATTCAATCCCTGAAACCATTCCTATACCTACTGCCATACTTAATCCTACCAGCAATGTTTTACCGAATTTCAACATACCCTCAACTCCCTTTGATTAATGGGTCGCGCAGAATAAAGCCAGACTTTACGATTTAAGCCCTTCTTGCAAATGAAGTACAGCCTCCATCGTCGGCAGGCTGCCTGTGCCACCGATGCCTAGCGTGGACAATGCACCACATGCATTGGCAAAGCGCAGTAGTTCGCCCCCTCGCATTCCCAGTAAGTATCCATATATGATCCCAGCATTGAAACAGTCGCCTGCTCCCGTCGTATCGATAGGAGACAAAGTGTAAGATCCAGCAGATATTGTACTTTCGTCCAGGTCACGCAGTGTAGCACCTTTTGACCCTTGTTTGACTGCTACAATTCCCGCCACGGCAGGAAGCATGGAATCAAGCACATCGGCTACCCCATCCGCAGGGAAAATGTGAAGCAGTTCATCCTCACTGGGAATAAACAAATCAGTCTCCGTCAGTAGTGCACTTATGCCCTCGCGGTCCCATTGATTGGATACATCCCAGCCTGTGTCAAAAGATGTGCTGATCCCATTGGCCCGCAGCTTTGCAAAAAGCCCAGCCCAATGGGGTCTCATTCCATCCTGTAAATAATAAGAACCAAAATGAAGATGCATGGCCTGCTGCAACAGTGACTCTGGTATATAATCCGGTGTCAACAACGGGATGCTGCCAGCGTACGTTAACAGTCCGCGGTCCACAGGTGTGGAGAGAGATAGGGTTACACCTGTTTTGATGCGAGACAATCGGGTTACATGCTCTGTATTTACGCCCATACGTTGTAACTCAGCTATACAGAACTTTCCGAAATCGTCATCCCCCACGACGCTGACGAATCTCACATCCGCTCCCAAGCTTGCCAGAGCACATGCGGTGATTGCCGATGAGGAGCCCAGTACCACCTCGAAGCCGTCGACCATTTTCTCCCGATTCCATTCCGGCATCACATCCCTTCCGGAAACAATGACGTCTACATTTAGCTCACCAGCAATGACAACAACGGGACTTGTTTCCTGTCTCTTCATCATTTCAACACCGGAACAAATCCCTGTTCCGCCTCGTACAGTTCATCGAACATGCTTCCGATCTCCTCTAGGGAGCACACGGCAGCAGTTAGCGGGTCCAACATCAGTGCATGGCGTGCCATTTCCTTGTCATTTCTCCGTACAGCTTCCACAGCCAGATCAAAAAAAGCCATATTCGAGCGGCACAAGGCAGCCAAATGTTCAGGCAGTCTTCCGAAGCGGCAAGGTTGAACGCCTTTCCCGTCTACGAGGCAGGCCACTTCCACCACACCGTCAGGCTGCAAATTTTCAATCAACCCTCGATTTGGAACGTTACCATAAATGACCTTCGGCTCATTTTTCAATACCGCTTCGATGATAATGGCTGCATATTCATTACTCGATTGAAGCTCAAGCGGTACTGTACCTTCAAGCTGCGATACGATCTGCTCATCATTTTCTCTCCGCCAGATCGGCCAGTTGTCCGCATAGAACCCTGTGGCTCCGTTATAACCTGAGCTGCAGTGTTGATCGATAAGCGATTGGCGTTTTCGGTAATACGGGATATATTCCGAGAAATGGCCGCTGGATTCCGAGACAAAAGCGCCTAAATACTTCATGGCATCCAAGCGGACCGGGTCCTGTCGCAGCAGTTCAGGAGTGGTTTGTATTTTCTCCAAAAGAACAGGGTACAGATCTCTCCCCTTGTGAGACAGCTCCACGAACCAGGACATGTGGTTAATACCTCCGGCTTTCCATGACATCTCTTCATAAGGAACTCCGGCATATTCGGCCAGTTGAGCCGATGTGTTCTGGATGGAGTGACATAATCCCACTACCGGAATGTCCGTAATGCGGGAAGTCAGGAGTGTAACCGCAGACATCGGATTGGTGTAGTTTAGAATGATACAGTCTGGACAGAGCTCTTCAATGTCCCGAACGATCTCTATCCAGCTGGGAAGGGTTCGAAGTGTCTTGAATAGTCCTCCCGGTCCCAACGTATCGCCAATACATTGCTTTACCCCGTATTTCAAGGGAATTTCATATTCATAACGAACCGTTTCCAGCCCGCCCACTTCAATTTGGTTAATTACGAACTGTGAACCTCCGATTACCTCTCTGCGATCCGTGGAGGCAAGCACTTCCCACGTCTTTCCTGTCATTTCAACGATCTGGAGTACCAGCCTGCGTGCCAACTCAAGCCGACGTTCGTCGATATCAACCAGGGCAATGGTACCACCCTCCAAGCCTTCAATCAGCAGAATATCCATAGCGATCTCGCGCGTAAATGCACTGCCTGCTCCGATAATTGAGATTTTAGTCATCACTTTTCTCCTCGCCCGTTATTTCATGCCTGTCATCGCCAGGCCTTTAATGAATTGCTTCTGGAAGATCAGAAATATTATAATAACCGGTATCGTAATCAGCACCGCAGCTGACATGACGACGTTGTAGTTGACCTGATGCGTTCCGTTAAAATAGACCAATGCCAGCGGAACGGTCATTTTGCTCTCATCATTTAATACAATCAATGGCCACAGATAGTTATTCCAGGAGTTCATGAACGTGAATATCCCCAAGGCTGATAGCATGGGCATAATAAGCGGCATAACGATGCGAAGCATCAGCCTGAATTCGCCCGAACCGTCTATCCTTGCTGCTTCCAGCAGCTCTTGTGGAATCTCTTCAATGAATTGTTTAGCCAGAAATACACCATAGGAGCTGACCAGATTGGGCAAAATGATCGCGAGCAAATGGTTAACCAGTCCAAGCTCAGCGGTAATCAGATAAGTTGGAATCATAATAACCTGAAAGGGAATCATCATCGTTGCCAGGATCAGAATGAACAGCAGTTTCTTGCCTTTAAACTGATGTTTGGCAAATACATATCCGGCTAGAGCACTGGTAAATAAGGTGACTACCGTTATGATGACAGATGTCATCAGGCTGTTAAGCAGCCACGTAACAAATGGCGCCTCGCTAAAAACCGTTCGGTATCCGTCGAGGCTCGGCTTGCTTGGAAACAACCCGCCAGAACCCGAGACGATGTCCATGTTGCTTTTCAGAGATGACAATACCATCCAGGCATAAGGCAAAAGCATAATACAGGCTATGACTGCAAGAACTGCGATCGTGACGCCTTCCCATAGACTTACTTTACGTCGCATCGGCTTCTCCTCCTGTTCTCCTCAATGTTCCCATTGTGTGCGTCCCCATCGCAGCTGCAGCAGTGTCACAAGCAGGATGATCATTAGAAACACTGTGGCCATAGCGGAAGCGTACCCCATGTTGGAACTGGAGAATGCCTGCTCATAAATTTGCAGTGATAGCACTCGTGTTTCGTTGAAGGGTCCGCCCTTGGTCATAATCTGAAATTGCGGGAAGGCCTGAAAATAGGAAACAACTGTCGTGATAGAAACAAATAGCGTCGTTCTGCGCAGTAAAGGCAGTGTGATGTGAAGAAAGACATGCCATCGGCCCGCCCCCTCCAGTGTCGCTGCTTCATAGTACATATCCGGGATGGAATCCAATCCGGCAATCAAAAGAACGATGTTATACCCAATATCAGCCCACAAGGTCATCATAATGACGGAATAGAGCGCATAATGTGGATCACTGAGCCACTGGATTGGAGCCATATTCAGCTTGGCAAGAATCATGTTGAACAAGCCGTCATTGTAATTGAACATGGTATTCCATACGATGGCCGTTCCCGCCAGCGGAGCGATTGTGGGAAGAAAGAATATAGTTCGAAAGCCATTTTTGAGCCACGGGATGCTAATTCGTTGAATCGCTGAAGCGATCAAAAGTGTAATGACAATGTTGATCAGTACAGCGATAAATACAAATTTGAAGGTTACCCATAGTGACTTCAGAAATATGGAATCCTGGAACATACGGATATAGTTCTCCGCCCCCACGAATATCGCGTTTGAGCTGAGCGGGTCATACTTGAATGCGGACAAGCCAAGGCTCCATGCGATGGGAAGGAAAGCAAACACCCCGAACAGAAGCAAGATCGGTACGAGTGAAATGATGATGAACCTTCGTTTTGCCCTGTAAGCTGTCGACTTTACCGCTGGGTTACCCTTTTCGGCCTTTTTGGTAGATATAGCAGTACTCATGCCCCAGCACCCCTATCACTTATGTTGATCCTGATTATCGTTGATCGTCCGTTCAATGTTCGTCAATCCGTCTTCAACACTTTGCTGTCCACCAGCCATCAGTTGAAAATTGTCGTTGATCTGCTTGAAGAAGAAATCCCGGTCTGCTATAGGACCAATCCATTGACCTAACGCCAATATAGCCAGCGAGGGCTTTAAATGGGGATTGTTCTTCAGGAATTCCGGATTTTCAGCAATTTCCTTTTTGGCTGGAACGGTAAAGGTGTCCGTATTCCATGTCGTAAGGTTGTCCTTCTCCGAGATGAATTGGATGAAATCAAGTGCAGCCTCCTGCTGTTTGCTTTGCTTTGATACCGCAAGCCCCCAACCGGATTCGGCAGCAAAAACAGGAGGATTCTCCGTAAAGGAAGGCACGGAAACATATTCAAAATCATCTACCTTATAGTTGTTCTGCCCTGCAGCAATGGTCCAAGGGCCGCGATAGGTCATCGCTGATTTCCCCTGAAAAAAATAGTCAGAGGTATCCAGCTCACCACCGAAAGTGGTTAAATCCGCAACTTTGTCATCAGCCACGAGCGAAACCAAGGTGGACATCGCTTTCTGAGCCTCCGCCGTGTGAAAATTAACATGTCCGTCTTCACCCATAAAACTTGCGCCCTGCTGCAAAATGAGCGATAGGAAAGTAAACGTAATATTGTCTGCCGATACAAAATCGAAGCCTTTCACTTTGATGATAGCGCTTTCACGCACGGTTAGTTTTTGGGCGTAATCCACAAGTTCTGTCCAGCTTGAAGGTGGATGATCCAAGCCTTGTTCTTTGAGCATTTGTGGATGAATCAGCATGCCACCGTTCTCAATGTTATATTCGAGCGGCAGCCCATATAACTTGTTGTCTCGCAAATATCCCCCCAGGGGGGCATCATAATATGCTTTTTTTACATTTTCACTATCAGGAATTTCAACAAGCAGGTTGTTCTTGGAATATTCGGGTACCCAGGTGCCGAAGAATTCGGCAATGTCGGGTGGTTTCTTCGCGGAGAATGAAGCTTTCAGTTTCTGGCTGTACACATCATACGGAAAGGTCTGATACTCGATCGTTACATCGGGGTGTAAGCTCTGATATTTGGATATTAATTTCTTGTAAGCGCCCACTATGGCGTCTTCCTGATGACTCCAAAAAACCAGATTCACCTTGCCTTGCGAGTCTGCAGATGGATCGCCGCCGGAAGTGGAAGAACTGGAACAGCCCGCTTCAGCGATTACAACGCAAATCATCGCAAGGATCAGCATAAACTTGGAAAAATGCATTTGCATATCCTCCCTTGTTCTGCAAATTAGCCAGCATCTGAAGAGAGGGTCGTTTGAGAATCAGTCGTACTTATATAGAAGCATTGTGATCTGTAGTTGTATGTATAGCAATCTGCTGCTCCCTGCACGCTTGCTCAAACCATCCCTCCGGCTGCTTATTCGTAATTACCCCTGTCACCTGATTCAAGGGAGCAATGGTAAACAAAGCACTTTTCTCAACCTTGCTTTGATCGAATACAGCATAAACCTCGCTGGAACGTTCCATTGTTAATTGGGCTATACGGGCTTCAAGCTCGGAATGCATCGTAAAGCCGAAATTCTGTGTTACTCCATCCACCCCGAGGAACATTTTCGTAATGTTAATTTTATCAATTACGCTTTCCGCCAGCGGACCGCATAATTCGTAGCTTTTGGACCGCATAACGCCACCAATGACCACGACCTGAATATCTTCGGCATCAGCCAGTTCATAAGCAATATTCACCGCGTTCGTGACAATCGTAATATTACGGTGCTTTTTGAGTGCTTTCGCAATAAAGAACGTCGTTGTACCTCCCGTCAGGCAGATAATGTCCCCCTCTTCAACGAGGGCGGCGGCCGTGGCGGCGATTCGTTCCTTATCCAACCGTCTGTAATCGCGTTTTGCTGCAAAAGGCAGCTCCGATACCGCCGACGTCAGACTCCCTTCATAAATGGCTCCCCCATTTGTTCGAATAATCTCGCCCGCTTTTTCGAGCGCATCCAAATCCCGTCTTGCGGTTGCTTCCGAGCAACCGACCGTCTGGACAATCTCTAGCAGCGATATTTTCCCATGCGATTTAATCAGTTCCAATGTTTGTGCTCTGCGCAGTTCACCCTTTGAATATTGCATAAGTCTCTCCTTTATTATGTCTGGGCTTGTAAGATATCCGTTAACTACAGCCCGTGCTAGCTCTATTGTGTAGGATGAAAGGATGGATTGCAATATGCCGACGTGAACTGCATTTCATCAGAAAAGCATCTCTCTGGCGATTATTCATGAGGGATATGAAGCTGATTTGTACAACCTTCACCTTTTATAAAGGTATAATCTGCACCTGTTGTTCGTACTCCTCAAAAAGACCATAGTCGATGTCACCTGCTTTGGAAGACATGGCATTCGCAGCTGCCGCCGTGACAGCTGTTCGCAGCCTCGACTCAGCCGAATCGCCGCGCTCTGCCGCATACGCCATGCCAGCAACAAAGGCATCCCCGCATCCTACCGTGTTTACGGGCTGAATGGCTGGCGGCTTCACCATATACGCTGTTCCGTTTAGAATGGCCAGAGCACCGTTACTGCCTAGTGTTATGCACACCTCGTCAATTCCCTGATCCGCCAGCATATGTGCTGCTCGAGTCCACTCACTTACGTCTCTCGGCTTCTGTCCCAGCCATTCGGCTAGCTCGTGCTCATTAGGCTTCACGAAATGAGGCGTTGCACTCAACCCAATGTTGAAAGCTGTTCCACCTGTATCCAGAAAGGCTCGCGCGCCTGCTGAACGGACAATGCGAATCAGTTCTGCGTACAATGTGTTCGGTGCGCCTGGGGGTAAACTTCCAGACATGACGACCACACTGGACTGGATGGCAAGCTCCTGTACTTTGTTCTTGATCGCTTCAACTTCGGCTTCTGACATGGTTGGACCCTGCCCAAGCAGCTCGGTAGAGCTCCCACTGGAATCGTCCAGAATGTTAAGGCAGACTCGCGAGTCTCCTGCGGATTGGATAAAAGCAGTTCGTATCCCCCGTTCAGTCAGACTGCTCTCAATAAATCCGCCGTTATTGCCAGCAATAATGCCTGTAGCTGTGACTTGACCGCCAAGCTGCCGAATCACTTTGGCTACATTATTACCTTTGCCACCCGGTTCATTAACCTCCCGTGTAACCCGATGCACCTGACCTACGCCAAACTTGTCAACGTACAACGTCCGGTCAATGGCCGCGTGGAGTGTGACTGTGGTAATCATCGGGCCACGCCGGCTCTGCCAGTGCATCCGCATAATCGCATTTTCTCCATGGCAAGCCGTTTAACTGCTTCCTTCGCCGGAGCCATGTATTTGCGTGGATCATTCTCTTCCGGGTGAATTAAGAACACATCCTTGATGGCTTCGGAAAACGCAATACGCAGCTCTGTAGCTATGTTTACCTTCGACATTCCCAACGCGACCGCCCGATGAATTTGCTCGGCTGGAATGCCCGAACCACCGTGCAATACCAGAGGAACTGCTACACGATTCGCAATGGTTTCGATTCGTTCGAAATCAATGTTCGGCAGGCCTTTGTATATACCGTGCGCAGTTCCGATTGCCGGAGCAAGGGTAGTTACGCCGGTACGTTCAACAAACTGTACGCAATCTTCGGGATCAGCCAAGGACGCATGCTGTTCCTCAACGACAATATCGTCTTCAACGCCTCCGACTTTGCCAAGCTCCGCCTCAACGTTTACACCAGATGCTTGGGCAACCTCCATCACTTTACGGGTTAGATTCACGTTTTCTTCAAAAGGGTACATGGATGCATCGATCATAACGGATGTATAGCCTGCTCGTATGCATCGAATAATTGTCGAAAAATCAGTGCAGTGATCCAGATGAAGTGCGATGGGAATATCCGTCAATTCCGCTGCGGTTTTAGCCGCATGGGCGATGTATTCCGGACCCAAATGGTTGACTGTGCCCACCGTGGTTTGAATAATCAGCGGTGATTCGGTTTCCACAGCCGCTTCAACGACAGCCTGAAGCATCTCCAGAGTGTGTACGTTAAATGCAGCAATGGCGTAATGGTCCCTGCGAGCTGTTTGCAGCAGTTCAGTGGACGAGATCAGTGGCATATCCATTCCCCCTTAAAAGGTTGCGCCGCTCCCTGCTTCTAGGATTCAATGGTTACCCTTTATCAGCAGGCTACATAGCGACGATTAGAACGATCCTGCACCTCCCTTCACGGGTCAGATGAGATTGGAAATCTTTTTAACTTTTCTTGCTTGTGATCATAATAATCTTTTTATTTGATTAAATCAATCATTATTTTGGAAAACTATTGCAATTTCGTGGGTTATAACGGCATAATTATGATTAACACAATCATACAACTATATATTTGATCAAAAAGATCACAAACTGATGTTATCAATCTAAAACATTCCCGGGAGGTATTTTTATGAGTTTGACGTATCGTGAAGTAAAAGAACAATATAAGGCCTTGCAGCAGACTTACAACTATTTACTGGCCAAACGCACGGAATTTACTGCCTTTGTCCAAGCTCAAGCAATTAGCTCCGTAACCTTTGTTGGCGCCGGGTCCAGCTATTGCTTGAGCGAAGCGGCCGCTTTTTCCTTCCGTTTGCGTGCTGGCCTACCCTCAATGTCACTTGCCGCTGGTGATCTCATGCTCCATGCAGATCGGTACCGTCCCATGTTGGAGCGCAGCCTGATCATAGCGCCGTCTCGATCTGGCAGCACCAGTGAAGTGGTTGAAGCGCTGCGTTTACTCCAGTCCGATCAACGTATTCCATTATTAACAATCTCTTGTGTAACGGACTCGCCATTATCTAAAAGCGCCGATTTCCCTTTGGAACTGCCCTGGGCTTTCGATCATAGCGTTTGCCAGACCCGGACAGTAACCAATCTGTATGCAGCCAATCTCCTTCTTGCCGCTTTTCTTGCTGGAGATGAGGACCTGATTATCGACATGCAGGAGGCGATTCATCAAGGCGAAGCCTACATGGAACGTGTAGAGGACAGCATCCGCCGAGTCTCCGACTTCAACTGGACAAACGTGGTCCTGCTTGCAGACGGTGAACTACAAGGAATGGCAGCCGAGGGCGCCATCGCTTTGACCGAAATTGCGAAGACACAAGCACACGCATACCATCTTCTTGACGTACGGCACGGGCCGATGGTCACAGTGGATTCGAATACGTTAGTGATCGCAGCTTTGTCAGACAGCGGTATTGAGCATCAGCGCAATCTGTTGAGGGATATTAAGGAGCGCGGAGCCACCATTATTACGTTTGCCGATCGGGCGAAGGACATTCCGCAGGAGTTCTTTGACCTTGAGATCACGACAGATCGCCCACTTGATACAGCGGTGCGGGGTATCCCTTTCATTTTCATTTCGCAGATCGCTGCTCTTGCCAATGCTGAACGCCATGGGATTAACCCGGATCAACCCGATGGGCTGGTGGCCTGGGTCAAGCTGTAAGAAGCAAGCTTATTTCTTCCGATCCGCTTTAACGGTTGGCTATTTATATAAAAAAGTCGCCATTTCTGGCGACTTTTTTTTCATGTTTATGCCCTTTTATCCAGTATAACGTCAGGGGATACTCAAGACGTTAGATAAACTGTTTACTACAATCCAATAAACATATTTCTGCTTAAGGGTCCCCAATTTCCACCTGTGTATCCGGATCTCCCTTCCAAGTTCACAAAGCACGGAAGCAAAATATAAAGAACTCCCATCGTCGCGTTAACATTGAAGGTTATAACAAATCTCGTTTTGGAATTATTGATTGGAGTTATCATTCCCCGATCAGCACGAATCGTATTTTCTTTAGTAATGGCCTCTCCCATTCCTACACTGGCTATGTCTGATGGACTAGACATATTACTTCTTATCCAATAATTCGAAATGTTTGTTGCTGATGCTAAATCCGCTGGCTGATCATACGTCACCACAATTTGATTGGATGCGACTTGCCTAACCTCCACAACAACAGGGTGAGGCATCACGGCTTCCCTGTCTCTTCCCCCCATGTTCTCGATCCAATAAGGATGTGTTGTATTGGAATGATTATTAACTGACATTAGATTCCCTCCATGGCTGACTTCAATAGTCATTTGTCCTGAGATAATGTATGTAGGTGAATGACTATTGGTGCTTTGCAAGGCATCGCGAATCTAGCTTTCCCCTATGGGTTCACCATGACTTCCTAAAATTCAACTGTGGTCGAACCTCACTTTAAATGACATCATCGATTATTTAAAATAGGTATCTCTCCGAGCAAATTCTTCAAGTTAATCGAATCCCATGGCATATGCTCGGTTATACCCAAACCAACCACATCTGTTTCTTCCGATAGCTCTTTGAGCAGATGAAGAAGCTGAGGAATTTGCAAGGCTCCCGCAGGAGAAAAGGTGTAGGGTCCTTCAGGATTCGCAAATAATAAAGAACGAAAAGCTTTAGGGTCCAGCACATCCAAGTCAAGGTGAATAGCCAAATGCTTAATATCGCTTTCTTTGATCCACTCTTTTATGGATTGTGTACTTCTCATTAGTTCTTCGGCTCCGGCTGTTCTGATGCCTAGTCTTTGAATCATTTCTGTATCGGACTCTGCAGTAGTTATACCTAATCTTTCTAATGCTTCTGAGATGACTTCGCTTTCTTGCTCCGTAGGCGTTGCCAACCCCGCGATAAAGATATTTTCAGGTTTGAGAGGAATTTTTACATGTTTTGCAAACTCTTCATCCCCTTCTCCCAAAAGGTTCCCCAGGGGAAGCGTATGTCCGTTGTCATAACCCACGTAACCAACCAAATCACTGTGCGCATCAATCCAGATCAATCCTAATTCCCCGTCATATCGTTCGTTTAAATAGGCAAACGGGGCTTGTTCGACCAAGCAGTCCCCACCAAACATGACGATGCGATCCGGCTTGTGAGCACGAATAATATGTTGGGCTGCTTCCAATTGTTCAATGAGCTGTTTTCTGCCATGTACACCATTCTCGTTTTCCAGTGGAGTTCCATCATATGCTTGAACAGGCACTTGAATCAGTGGTTGATCATTATCAGGAGCCAGCCAGGCAAGCAGTTCCGCCCCAAAAGAGTAATTAGGATTGTTTCCCCCCTGCCATTGTGGCATTAACAGACGTATTGTTTTTTGATTCATGTTTTTCTCTCCTTTACTTCAAAGTAAGGTTAGTATAGACTGAACGCAAATCAAAAAGTAGTACGCACTATTATGACAGGTACTACCCGAAAGGATAGCATAAATATGAGCATGGCTGAATATCAAGGTAAGGTGAAACATATTCAAGATACGCCTTTTGGCTACACATTGTCTGTCATTGGCGGCAAGTGGAAGATGGTCATTATTTATCTTTTGGCAGAAAATCAACCGGTGCGCTTTAATGAACTGAAAAGACAAATTGGAGCGATTACGTTTAAAACATTGAGTTCACAACTCAAAGAGTTGGAAGCGGATGGGATGGTCGAACGGAAAGAGTATCCTCAAGTCCCTCCTAAAGTGGAGTACAGTCTGACTGATAAAGCGGAAACGTTACTACCCGTTCTAGAAGGCATGTGTGAGTGGGGAGTTAAAAATCAAAGTGAAAGAGGTGTGCTCGAGAATGATTAACTTTTTTTTCGACGAAGTGTAGTGCGATAATGATGACTCCCGCAGTGACATGGTTAACGTAAATAAAGTTGTGCATATGGACAGCAGCAGTCTGAACGGTTATGCTGCCGTCCATTATTCTGTTACGAATCATTTAAAGTACTACAACACCAACTCCAATGCGCGCCGCCTGTGCCTTATGCTCAACATCTGCCTTATCCTTCAAAGCCAAAGAGCCAAGCGGTAACGATGACACATCTCCGGAGATAACCAAATTGGGGGCCGCCAACATTTTGTTAAAATCATCACTGCTCCCTGTTTTGTAACCATTTAACCGTCCCAATGAGACCTATGAGTCCTATTAAGAAAACCAGTAAATAACTAGTACCCAACAAGGGAAATAAAGCGACTCCGCTTTCTTGCAAATGCAAAGCAGGTACAGACCAAGGGAGATAAGCTCCAATGGCGGTAGGTCCGAACACCAATGCCAACATTAAAGTTGTAAATGCAAAGCCGATCGGAACCAGATAACCACGCGATATACAGGCCAATAGGGCAAGAGGTGCACTTAATAATAGGTGGAGAGCGCCAATTATAAGTATTAGGAACAAATAATGTTGTACAATCGCAAACGAAAAGCCAGAAAGTCCAATAGCAAAACCGAGTATTAAGGCATAAGCAAAGCTGATCAACATCATTACAAAACACCAGAATATAATTGCGACATATTTGGCAATCGCAATTTTACCACGCGATACAGGCAAAACGAGCAAATCCTTGAGCGTCCGATCGGAATACTCACGGCCAAATGTCCAACTTGTTACCAGTCCAAACCCCAGCAGCCCAAACACGGATGCATACAAAAACGCAGTCTGTTCAAAAAAAGAAGGCCAATTGGGCTGTCCTAAGAACAACGTGATGACAAACAATATAAACAGAAGCGTGCCCCATAAAACAAAGGATCGACGCAATTTGTAAACTTCAACGCTACAGGCTGTCAACAAAGGTCTCATTCCGTCCCCCCCCCTCAACTCCGATTACTTTGAGAAAGTAATGTTCCAAATTCTCTTCTTCAATTTTAAGCATGGTGAGCGGTACTTCATGATGAGCAAGCAATCTCGCAATATGTTCGGGATGCTTAACGGCATAATCATCCGGTAGCGTAAAGCAGTTATTCGAAGTCGAATGTACCGCAAACCCGGAGTCTGAAAGAATAGCTTGAGCCTTCCGATCATCCTTCGTTCCGATCATCAACTGCTTTCGGCGGATTGTTTCAAAGTCTGTTGTTGTCAGTTCTTCAAGCAACACGCCTTTGTGAATAATGCCGATTCGAGAAGCCAATTTGGACATTTCCTCAAGGATATGGCTCGATATAAACACGGTAACCCCATGTTGGGAAGCCAGAGCTTTCAGCATTTCTCTTACCTCGACAATTCCGGCTGGATCAAGTGCATTGGTTGGTTCATCGAGAATCAGAACGTCCGGCTTATGAATTAACGCTTTGGCCAATCCAAGTTTCTGCGCGTTACCAAGTGACAAATCTCTTGCCTTACTATCCGCATATTGGGTCAGATTCAATTGCTCCATAATCTCGTTAACTGCCCTTGGAACAGATAATCCTCGCAACTTGGCGATCAAATTCAAGTTTTCCCTAACCGTAAAGTTAGGGTAGGCATAAGGAACTTCCACCATATAGCCTAGTCTTCTCGACAAATCGGGATTCCCGTTCGCCCAGCGCTGACCAAATAAATACACTTCTCCGGAAGAAGGCTTGCTCATGCCGAGAAGAGCTCGGATGGTTGTCGTTTTCCCTGCACCGTTCAACCCCAAGAATCCATAGATTTCTCCTTTCTTAACGGAAATCGAAACGCGATCTACAGTGACTTTATTTCCGTATTGCTTTGTCAAGTTAACGGTTCGAATAATATCTTCCATAGTAACAGTCCTTCCCATAACCTAAATTAAACGAATATAAGAGCCGGCAGCCTTATGAGATGTTGAAAAGAATCCTGCCGGCCTTGTCCAAATCAGTTTGCGCCATAGATGGAATTCAAGTAATTCGAAATCGATACGGTATCATCAATGGATGTACGCAGTGCGATGTAACCGTCGGGACGAATCAATACGAATTCATTACTTGCCACATCGTAAATTCGATAGGCATTCCCTGCTGTGTCTATTATGCCTTCCGCCCCCTCCACGTTCGATGGCAGGATATAATGCACGTGGAGTTCGTCGTTGGTGAAGTTCTTCAGCGAAGGATCGATGCAGTTTGCAAAAGCCAAAAGCGTCCAGTGTGGGCCGCGCAATAGGTCAAAGACACTTCCTGCAAACCCGGTGCCTTGCAGGCCCGTAGCATTAGGAGCACGATCCCCAGGAAATGAACAGGTAGCATTTGTTAGAGCAGACGGACGGATAAGAGAACTTGACCGATAGGAAATGAGAAGCCCACTCGTCAGGTCGTCGGATATGGTGCTTAAAGATTGGGACAACCCTCCGCCTTCAGTCGCCGTTCCTATGACCCCTCCCATCTTCTTCGTGCTGTCCTCAAGCACGGCTTGAGCCACTGGGCGGCGCTCCTCATCGTACGTGTCGAGTAAGGCAGTGTCCGCTCCGTGTATGACAGCCGCCAGCTTCCAGCCTAGGTTGTACGCGTCCTGCATCCCCGTATTCATGCCTTGACCGCCGGCCGGCGAATGAACATGAGCAGCATCACCGGCAAGGAAGACCCGGCCGTTGCGGTAACATTCAACCATACGAACGTTGACGCGGTAGATGGACAGCCAGGAAGCATCCGTGAGCTGAACACTTCCTGCCCCGGCGCGACGGTCAAACATGGCTTGATACGCCTCTAGCGACGGTTGCTCTGGTTCTTCGATGTCTGCCGGAATGGTAGCCTGCAGCTGCCAAATGTCGGATTTCGGCAGCGGTGTCAACCCGACCATCCCCTCTGAAGATGTCCAGATATGGATATGGTCACGATCTAACCCTTCCAATCGTACATCGCCAAGATACCATCGCTCATGATCGTGTGTTTCCCCAACCAGCGGTAAGTGAATAAACTTGCGGATATTACTTTTGCCCCCGTCAGCGCCGACGACATAACGAGCGCGAATGTGCTCTTCTCCTTGCGGTGTATTCACGGTTACGGTTACACCATCCGAATCCTGAACAAGCCCTACAGCTTCCACGCCCAACTCAACTTGACTGCCAAGCACTGCATATCGGTCTCGCAGTGCTTTCTCCACATCAAATTGAGCAATCCAAACCGGATCACGGTAGGGTGTCTCAAGTTCGGCGCTGGCTGCAACGGTAATAGCCCGCTTATCCACACTCCTGCCATCGGCAGAATAATAACGAACAGGTAAATCCACGGTACCTGTGTCAATAATGTAGCGAACGGCCTCCAAATCATCGACGACTTCAAGCGAGCGAGGCTGGATTCCTTTGGCGCGAGATGCAATGTTATATACGGTACTTCGTTCAATAACCCGGTGGTTGACTTTTCGACGGGCAAGGTCACAGGCAAGTGTAAGTCCTGTAGGTCCGGCCCCGACAATGAGAACCTCAACAAAAGACGCCATGGTTGTCATGGATTTTCCTCCTTGATTAATGATTTAATATGTTGCATTAGTTATACTACACCGTGCAGTGTAGTTTGTAAAGTGGAACTCATTTTTGATAGTATACCTGTAGGGGGGAAACGTAAGCATGGATAATACGGAAAACAAAAAAATCCGCAAAGGCTCTTCAGACAAACGAGCTAAAATTATTGCAGCGGCACGAGATCTGTTTCTTTCAGATGGGTTTGATCGTTCCAGCGTCGATGCGGTCGCAGCTAAAGCGGGGGTTTCCAAAAGGACCGTTTATGATTATTATGGCGACAAACAGAACTTACTACTTGCTGTTGTGGAAGAAACCAGTCAGGCAGTTCTGGACATGATCAAGCAAGGGATATCAGACTACCTCTGGGAATTCGAGGATCTGGAGCAGGCGCTCATCTTATTCTGCGAACAATTCGTAGCTTCTGCGAACGGTTCGTCCGATTACAGCGCTCTGATCCGTCTGGTTACAATGGAAGCCGCCAACCTGCCAGCCTCATTTTTAGAAAAGCTGGATAACGCAACGGAAGAGGGGATTATCAGGAGGTTTACCGAGTTTGGACAAACCGGACTGCTCGATGTGCCAGATCCTATAATGGCTACAAAGCACTTCGCTGCCTTAACGTTTTTATTGGTATTTGATCAACCAAGAAAAACCGGTACATTAGAGGAGGAACAAACCAAACGTATCATCACTGAAGGCGTACGCGTCTTTCTTTGCGCTTATGGAAAACGTACCGTTTAAGAGGAAAATCAAACAACTCAAAAAGAGATGCCCTGGCTAATCTACATTAGCGTGGAGCATCTCTTTATGTTCAACGAATTACTTTGCAGCATATGAGGCTTGCTTAAATTGTTAGGGCACTTTACGATGTTCCGGCTTATTCTCCGCGAACAACACGAAAACCCTGATCGGGACCAAATCCATTGGCATCGAATTTACCTCGAAAAGCGATCTCGTTATTGTTGACACCGCCGATCCAGCCTCCGCCCTTAACCACCCGAAAGGAAGCAATTTGACTCTCCGCGTCGATGTACCAGTCCCAGCACCATTCTCTTACATTACCAGACATATCGTATATTCCAAGCTCGTTCGGCTTTTGTGTACCAATCGATTTGGTTTTGTTTTTATTGCTCTCTATGGCAGGCCAGTTCCAATCTCCAGTTAAGATTTTGTCCCCGGCGTTCTTCCAATACCATGCTACTTCGTCGGCGTTATTGCTGCCGCTGTATGTGTAATTCTTGCTCTCCTGACCTCCGGCTGCGGCATACTCCCACTCCGCTTCTGTAGGCAGTCGGTAACCGTTAGTTCCCTCATTAATGGTTACTGTCCACTTTAAATTATCGTTATCATTCTTATTATTCAGGTCTTGGGTATCCTTATCGATGTTGTAATGCGGCTTCAAGCCCTCTTGTATACTTCTTTGGTTACAATACTCTACCGCGTCATACCAACTCACCATTTCTACTGGCAATTGATCTCCTTTGAATCCGGAAGGATTATTTCCCATGACATCCTCCCACTCTTTTTGAGTTACCTCATATTTCCCGATATAAAAATTCGACAGGGTCACATTTCTTCCAGCAAAATTGGACTTGTTGTTCTTAAACGTCCCGCCTTGCACGAATACAAGGTTATCCTTCGGTTCGGGTTTATCCTGCGAACAAGCGCTGATCACTATCATTGTTGCTATTAAAAAGAACATTAATAGCTTTCTCATTGAACGATCTCCTTTAAGCTAATGGGAAAATAACAGGCTATGATACCTGCCATCCGTTAACGTTGAAGGCCATTTGCTCGATAAGAAACGGCCTTCAACGAATTAGGACGGACTGGTTGGATCTGAGGGGAAGGCCATAGGCCTGCCCTAATGTATAAAAATCTGTTTTACTTTCATAGAAAGGCTTACCGTGGATTGGTTACCACACCGTTACGTTGGAACTTCCGCTGCTCTGATATCCTTCTGTCGCTAACACCTGATAAGACCAACTGCTACCCAGATTCATGCCTTTGCTTGCCCATGCGTTCACATGGTTGCTGAATGTAATAGCAGAGTTAACCCCGGTCGCTCTCTTCGACTGTCTTACACTCCAGTACTGCGCAAAGGTTTGTGTTCCGTCAATGGAAGGTGCGTTGTATCGCATGGTTGTATAGATGTCATAGGTACCCCCATCACTGGTTACGGTACCTTTAAACGTTCCGGTTGGTCGATACGTACCCCAGCTATCCACAACGTAATATTCGATAAGTGCATTTCTCGTCCATCCGTAAAGGGTCAAATACCCATTGCCAGATGGTGCAAAGACACCTGCATTATAATTAATAGTCCGGTTTGGAGAACCGACGTTCCAACCTTTACCAACTACAAAATTCCCTGTATTCTGCCACGTTACACTGTAATTACCGCCTGATCCATTAACAGCATTGACTGTTCCGCCGCCATCGGTCCAATTTTGCCAATAATCTGTTGCCGCACTTGAAGTTGCTGCAAACACACCAAAACTCATAGAAGCCGCAAGAACGACCGTCAACAATTTTTTACTGAATTTAAACATACTCTACCTCCCGATATGATTGTATTTTCACTATAAAACTCGTTTAGTTTGATTCTCTGGGATGTGTCCGGTTTACCCATTGGTCTTTTTTTTACTTTTACCTCCTTTCTGACTAAATTATAGAATGATAGCGTTTACATAAAAACCTGACAAACTATAGAATAATCTCTAATATGTTTAGATATAGCGATTCATGTCGTTGGAATTAAGGTGTATATATTGGTCTCAAAAAGAGCACTACCTGAACAAGTCAGTTTACCGTATCTTTTTACGTACTTGGTTCGTTTATAAAGAGATACCTTATTTATATATTTCTTTCTATGGAGGACTAATAATATGGAAATTTCAATGGGAGTCGAAATGCTTCATCTGGATTATCACGGGAATGTCATCCACCCCATTCTTTTAAAGGATCAAGAAATGACTATTCTAATAGACACTGGTTTTCCAGGTCAATTCGAGGATTTACGTGCGGCGATAGAAATGGCTGGTGTCTCGTTAGACAAACTAAATGCAGTAATTTTGACCCATCAGGATGTCGATCATATAGGGAATCTTCCGGAGATTTTGCAAGCCTGTCGAAACGAAATTAAAGTATATGCACACGAACTGGATAAGCCGTACATCCAGGGAGAGCTACCTCTTTTAAAAGATAGTCACCTGGAAAATCCCCCGAAGGGTACAGTGAACAATACCTTAATAGATGGTCAGGAATTGCCGTTTTGTGGCGGGATTCGTGTTATTCACACGCCTGGGCATACGCCAGGTCATATCAGTCTTTATTTGAAGGAAAGTAAAACGCTCATTGCAGGGGATTCGATGTATAGTGTAGACGGAATGCTCGGGGGAATTCATGCACCGACCACACCGGACATGAATTCAGCACGGCTCTCGTTGAAAAAGTATTTAGATCTAGACATCACATCCGTGATTTGTTACCACGGGGGATTAAGTGATGTTAATGTAAAAGATCAGATATCAGACCTCATCCAAGGTTGATCTTTTGAAGAATCAATGTTGTGCATTAACTCTAAATATTAGAAAAAATTTATATATCAGTGATTTTAAAAGGAGACACCTTAGCTTACTGAGATTATAAATCAAAGAGACGATTCTTCAGGTGCTCGTCACCAGTGGAACGTCTTTTTTCGTTGAAGAGAATAAGTAAATCATTGGACATTTTTGTTGCAAATCCATAATTGTTCGTATAAAATAAAACAAATTAGTTGTTCTATAAATATAGAACAATAAAAACAAGGGGGAAATTCGAGCTATGAACTACAAAGTGGAAGTTGATTTTGCACCCATTTATGAATGTGTGAGTAGCCTGACGGTTTTCATGAGCAAACAGAATCATAATGCTCTGGATGCTGGAAAACTATGGGTTAGAGAAGTACAGGATCGATTCGCCCCCGCCAAACTCCAACAAATGCGGGAGACGATGAAACTTGTAGACGATTTTAGCCTTGCGCCTTATATATGGAGTTGTCCTGGAGAACGCTCAGTGAGTGACTTTTTGGATTGGCTTGAAGACCTGTCCACAGGCCAGCTGTATGACATCGCTGCTAACGTGAAGTTGTCCGTCCCCTCCAATCTCCCGGAACTGCGCACTCGGACGTCCGAAGCGCTGCGTGAATGGAATGCCCACTATTTCAGTCAAATCGATTCGGCGATTATCGAAGGTCTTGCCTTAGAAGCTGAAGCAAGAAGGTCCAGTCTAAACGGAACCAATGACCTAGAGGTCTATGAGGAGGCAACGGAAGGTATGCGTCTATACCCTACCCCTCTGCTCAAACAAGTGATTCTAATCCCTCAATATCATGCTCGTCCCTTTGTCACCTCAGCCATCTTTGATGAAGTGATTTTCACCAGTTACTCTGCAGATATTCTCCCACCAGCAACGGGCCGGCCTGAACATAGGTTGTTACGTCTAACACGAGCATTGTCCGACGAGACCAGATTATACATCCTCCGCCTGTTAGCTGGAAGGCAGTTAACATTCACCGAGATCGTTAGCGAGGTTAAACTTTCTAAGAGCACAGTACACTACCACCTGATTTCATTGAGGGCAGCAGGGCTTGTCATCGTACATTATAACCAGAAAACTACCTCTTACAGCTTGCGTGTAGAAGCTCTCAACAAGCTTTCGGAACAGATTTCAGCTTATATTGAAGAATGATGATAATTCCCTTTAGCCTACACACACGGAGGAATACTCATGCTTAAGCGCAGTTATTATGGTTTACTAGCTACTGTCACTCTGAGTTCATTTGGTGACGTATTTGGTCTTCTGGCTATGGAATGGCTTGTCTATGAAATAACTGCATCTAAGATGGCCATGGGTGCGATGGCACTAAGCTTTAGCATTCCAGAAGTGGCCTTTCGATTGCTCGGCTCGCCATTATCCGATCGGTTACACCGAGGGCGGTTCATGGCAGTGCTTGCTGCTATTAGGTTGCTTGCTCTCTTATTACCGCTGAGTCTGGGACTCGCAGGCCACTTGCAATTATGGCACCTTTTTCTGGCCGCAGGTCTGAGCGGGGCATGTTCTGCCCTATTCATGCCCACCGCAATGGCAATTGTTCCGGGAGTATCAGATGAACGCAAGCTGGTGCGAGCATTCGCGGTAATCGACGGCTGCCGTAATGCAGCTGCCCTGTTGGGCCCAGCCTTGGCCGGAGCACTTACAGCCGCCGCCGGGGCGTTGCCAACACTTGGCATCAACGCTGTTTGTTACACCGCCGCCATTGCCACGTTGCTTTATCTGCCCACAATGCAGAAGCCAGTTGCATCAAAAGCCTCCTTTTCAATTAAAGCTTATCTCAGAGATATCCATGAAGGTTTCTCCTTTTATCGTCGCTTCCCGGCCATGCTTTCGATTATGGGAATGGTTTCGATCAGCAACATGTCTTCTGTAGCCATCTGGACCATGATGATTCCTTTTGTTCGTGAAGTGTTAGATCGGGATGCCACTGCAATGGGCACACTCACCACTGCTTCAGCATGTGGAACATTGGTAGGACTAGTGGTCATCTCGTGGATGGGTGAAATCAAAAAACGACGATCAGTCATGCTGTGCAGCCTAGCAATCATCGGTCTTTTTAACGCTTTACTGGGCCTATTCCCAAGTTACCCATTTGCGCTCGTTGCCTTATGTGCCGCTGGTGCAGCAGGACCTTTCTTTGGTTCTCTCAGTTCTTCTTTGCACGGCACACTTGTCCCTGGACCTCTGCAAGGCCGAGTCAACTCCATACGGTTCTTAATTGGGGGCGGACTGCAGCCTTTAGGTGCTTTTGCAGGTGCAGCAATTGCAGAACTCTATGGTCTGCCTTTCTTATTCTTGTCTTTGGGTCTTCTTCCCTTGTTTTGTTCGGCCGCAGCAGTATTCATTCCAAATTTGAAGAATTTAGATGGTGATTTATCTACTTTACAGAATAGCACACAATTAAATTCTCATAACAAGGTAATTAACACATTATAAAAAATCATTTTTTAAAAGAAGTGAAGTTCTGGATTAATCGTGTGTATCCGCCTTAGCTGACTTGTATTCTTCCAAACGGATACACAGCGCATAAAAAAGAAAGACAATTCCTTTCAAGGTATTGTCTTTCCTCATTCATTTTAATTCTCTTCCCCACATCTTCACCACTACAGCAGTTCGAACTGAAGCTGAGGTTCAGGTACCTGAGCTTTCCCTTTGGGCTGTTCACCAGCGTATCCCAATTCCAGAACCGCAGCAATACGCTCGTTGCCAAGTACGCCAAATGTTTCAGCACGGCTCCGGTCGTACATCCAGTCATGCAACGTGCTACGTACCCCGAGTCCCTGTTCATAGGCAAGCAAGCGAAAATTTTGGATTAGACAGTATACGGCTGCAAAGTCCTCTTCCCGCTTATGGTGATCCGCCTCTTCCTTCACCAAGACCAGAAGATACGCTGGCGCGTGCTTCTGCAATCCCTGCATGAGTTTCCCATTATGGTTATCGGCAAAAATAAACCGCCATGGCTCACGGAGCCCATCGTTCGGTGCCCATACGGCGTGATTGAGCAATTTAAGGATTAGCTCTTGCGATACCGGTCGATCCAAAAAATCTTTCGGACTATGCATGTCCCCTTCCAGCTCAGACAGTTTCATTTTTACATCTTCCCCTTCCTTTTACGTAGTCTGGCCCTGTAAAACAGTCCACTTCTGCTCAGCGGGTGTTCTTTTCCGGCTTCTTGGCGCTTTGTCAAAGTATCCTATATGAAGAATGCCAACAAATCTTTCATTCTCGCGCAGACCAATTCCTTTAAAAAATCCTTCATGCTGAATCATGGACTCTGTATCCCACAGCATGCCTAACCCTCGTTCCCATCCCAGCAGTTGGAAGCTCTGCATCATTTCGCAGGCAGCGGCATAATTGCGGTCATTAGTCAGACGATCCGGCCCTACAGCAGACATAACAATGACATGGGCAGGAATATCAGTGAATCTCTTTTTAAACACATCCAGCAGTTTTCCCGGAATCAGCTTACCGAGCTTGCTCTGCGACATCTGTTCCAGCATACAGTCCACCAGCCGTTTGCGTGCTTCTGGAGTTCCGGCATATACAACACGCCACGAACCAGCGTCAACGATTGGTTGAAGCCTTGTTGCCCTGTGCAGCAATTCAACAACCAGCTCCTGTTCCACAGGGGTTGCATTACATTTACGAATACTTCTGCGTTCCCTGATCAATTCCACCAGACTCAATCGCTTCACTCTCCTTTGGTTTATCTGGATTCCATATCCATGCTGCTGTCTTGAAGAAATTGATGTATTATTTTCAGCTCTGGTTCCGAATATTTGTCCAAAGAACGATAGAACCGTTCAGCCTCAAGTACATGCAGACGTTCATGCAATTCAAAAATCTTCTTTCCTTGTGGGGACAACCGGAAATAGCTTTCCTTCTTGTTGTCATTCATTTTCGTACGTTTGACGAATCCTTCCTCCAGCAGTTTGTTGCCGATCTTGGTAATACTTGCTTTGGACAAATTCATCGCCTCGGCAATGCCCGTATTGTTAATGGGCTCATGCCTGCCAATGCAATCTATCATATGAACTGCAGTCAAATGCTGGGGGATTTTCTCGATGCTTTCCCGCTGGGCGATACTTAGAAAATGTTCGATTTCCGTATCCTTGTGATTCTCATATACATGTAAAAACCGGATAAATTGGTCATACAGTAACTGTTTTGTTCGATCTTTTGAATCCATTCTGCAATCGCCCCTTATTTACTTGTAAACAATAAAAAAACCTTAAATAATCTATATTATTCACTAATTAAATCTTAAATAGTTTACTTGTTAACAATATATCATGATTGATAACGGTTATCAACTATATTCTCTGGCTATGGAAATTTGGAATGTTAGAGAGATCCATTACCTATTGAACATTTCTTCTTTTTCAAGTACTATAAATTTAAACAATTCAAACGACCATATGTGACTGGCGAACACGGTGAACCGTGAGGGAGCATATGGTTTGTAATAAGCCGTACGCCTGGGCAGAGGTAAGGAATATTTATTTCCTTGCCTCTTTTTTATGTTGAAAGGGCGATGTGAAAATGAGTACAGACACACTGATCTTGAATGGACAAACGGTAGCAGATTTTATGAAGGAAGACATGGCCACAAAGGTTGGCATCCTTAAGGAAAAAGGCATTCAGCCTTGTCTCGCTACAATTCTCGTCGGAGATGATCCTTCCTCAGCGACCTATGTGCGTATGAAAGGAAATGCTTGTGCTCGCTTAGGCGTGCATTCCATTAAGGTCGTTCTTTCTGCGGATACCACCACGGATGAATTGATTCAAGAAATTAACAAACTAAATGATGACCCTTCCGTACACGGTATTTTGCTTCAGCACCCTGTCCCGAATCATATTGATGAAAGA
Source organism: Paenibacillus sp. 11B (assembly GCF_030487755.1). Classification (NCBI taxonomy): domain Bacteria; kingdom Bacillati; phylum Bacillota; class Bacilli; order Caryophanales; family Paenibacillaceae; genus Paenibacillus; species Paenibacillus sp. 11B. The sequence goes on from NZ_JAUKNS010000002.1 coordinate 252,420, forward strand.
GCAGCTTTTGACGCCATTCGTATCGAAAAAGACGTTGATGGTGTAACGACCCTCGGTTTTGCACTTAATGCTTTTGGAGAAGCCGAATTCCCTTCCTGTACACCACAGGCTATCATGCGTATTCTGGATTTCTACAATATTCAAATTGAGGGCAAACACGCGGTGGTCATCGGAAGAAGTCCAATTCTGGGCAAGCCGGTCTCAGCCATGCTGCTAAACCGGAATGCAACGGTGACAACCTGCCACTCTAAAACTGTGAATCTGGAAGAGATCGTGAAGCTTGGTGATATCGTCATTGCAGCCGTGGGTAAACCCCTGTTTGTCAAAGGAGACTGGATTAAACCGGGTGCTGTCGTTATTGACGCAGGTTATAACAAAGGGAATGTCGGAGATGTGGACTATGAAGCTTGCTTTGTTCCTTCTTCGGCTATTACACCTGTACCGGGCGGCGTTGGACCTGTAACAATCGCAACGCTCATCGAACATACGATTAAATCTGCCTATAAGCTATCTGAAAATGCATAATGAAATAGCCCAAAAAACAAGGTTCCTCCGATTGACGAGGGGCCTTGTTTGTCTTTGAATACGGCTATAATTGAAAATAAGAACATATATATATCTTTTTTTCTCTTTTTACAAACGGTTCATATCTATATTATTATGAACAAGGCATGGGGAAGGAGATAAACATAACTTGAAACCTTTAGTACAGCTGCTGCATTTTGGTTATCATCAAGCGATGAGTTGCATTTTTCCTGTGGCGATCTTTGGAACGTTGGCCCTCTCTAGCGTAATTCAGATCCCCTTTCTTTATCGCTATGATGCCATTCTGCTGATTTTATTAGCAGTGCAATACCTTATGTACCGGAGCGGATTGGAAACACGTGATGAAATCAAAGTCATATGTATATTTCACGTGATTGGTTTGGTGCTGGAGATGTATAAAGTGTGGATGGGATCCTGGTCATACCCTGAGCCTGGATATACCAAGCTCTTTGGTGTTCCCCTTTATAGTGGATTTATGTATGCAAGTGTAGCAAGCTTTATGTGTCAAATATGGCGCAGATTGCGTATGGACATGACTGGATGGCCCGGGTTCACATCTTCGGTTCTGTTAGGTGGAGCCGTCTATATCAACTTTTTCACACATCATTTTATTCCCGATTTTCGTTGGTGGTTGACCGCTCTTGTATTTATTGTTTTTCGAAAAACGTGGATTATCTATCGGGTACGATTAACGACCTATCGCATGCCGCTTACACTCGCTTTCATCATCGTAGGTTTCTTCATCTGGACGGCTGAAAATATAGCTACCTTTTTTAATGGCTGGAAATATCCTGACCAACACGACTCCTGGCAGCTGGTTAGTTTTAGCAAGATCAGTTCGTGGTTCCTTTTGGTTATCATTAGTGTCATCATTGTTGCCCAGCTTAAATATGTCAAAGCCAATCGAAAGTAGGTTCTATACATTTGCAAGTTCTGAAAGATAACCGTTATGATTGTATGGAATGCTGAGTTGGTAAATGAAGAAAATATGAGTAGGAGGATACAATGGAAGACGTTATTTTGTGGTTGAAATATGTATTATTAGGTATCGTACAAGGGGCTACTGAGCCTATTCCGGTTTCTTCAAGTGGACATTTAATTATTGCTCAACGATTGCTTGGCATGAAGCAGAATGGATTATCCTTTGAAATTTTGACAAACACGGCCTCACTGATTGCCATTATGTTTATCTTTCGGGAAGATATCAAAAAACTTATTGTCGGAGGCTGGCGATTCCTAATCTCTCGCAATGCAGCGTACAGAGCAGATTTCATGTTTTGTCTATACATAATCATTGGTACTCTCCCTGCTGCGATCGGAGCTGTGCTATTCAAGGATAAAATCGAAGAAATTTTCACTTCTGTTTATACGGTTGCGATTAGTTTACTGATCACCGGGGTTGCTCTGTGGCTCATTCGAAACCTTCGCGGGCGGAAAAGAGATGGCGATTTGTCGGTGAAAGACGCAGTACTGGTAGGTCTGGCTCAGGCCGTGGCTCTTATTCCGGGGATAAGCCGCTCTGGTGCAACAGTCATTGCATCGATCGCTGTCGGGATGAAACAGGAAACGGCTTTGAAATTTTCCTTTATGCTCTATATTCCAATTAGCATCGGCGGGGTAATATTAGGTGCATCTGACATCGTAACCGATCCGCAGCGTACACAGCTAGCTATACCTTACATTTTAGCGTTCATCACTACGCTTATCGTTACCTACTTCTCAATGAGATGGTTTATGGGAATTATGGCTAGAGGGAACCTGATTTATTTTTCATACTATTGCTTCGCAGTCGGAATTCTTTTACTTATTTTTTTGTAAAACAGGAGATCCATTTAACGTAAAAGGGAACAACCTCTAATCAAGAGGTTGTTCCCTTTGTATTGTCCTCCACACGTTCATTTCTTAACTCTCTCCAAGAACCATGGAACCCATATCATTCGGATCTTCAATTTGTTTATGGATTACAAGCTCTCCTCTGTCGTTGAATCCCTTGATTTCATACGGAATAGTTGCAGACGAGGGCAGGAATATAAACCAGATTGTGCTGTCAGGGCCCACCTCCACCAGCTTAGCTTCGGTAGCCACTGGTTTCTCATTTTCTTTGAACTCGACGGCAACACGCTTAATAGAGGGGTCTAATATATGTCCGAACAGCATAGGAAAAGGTTTCGATATATGACTTAATTCAGGTATGCTCATATAATCCAGCGCTGACGTGAATTGAGATGATTCACCAATGGAATATCCGCCACCCCACCCCCACTTCCAGCCGAATACTATTTTCCTCGCATACTCCACCTGAAGATTGCTGCTATTTGCCTGACTCGTTTTTTGTTTAAACAAAACCATTCCCCCGTCTACCGGTTCTTGATGAATGATCTGTAATGAATCATAATGACCTCTAAACCTCTCAATCGCTTCTTCAGGAGTTTTTCCTATAGGAATATGCATGGCTTCACTCATTCCCATTGCCTTGGACATGCGCCAATCGGACAATCCACCAGCCTTGTCATTAACATAAATAAATGCGATGCACAATATGAGGAAAAGTAAGATAGCTATCACTGTAATTCGTCGTTTGCTTCGTTTGCTTCGCATTGTTTGCATTACTACGTCCACTCCTTCAGATAACGCTAATTACTATTCTCCCTGAACAGTAGATAAGGAAACAAGCACTGGACCAGCGAAATCGGAGGCTTCTTCGCCTTTTGGATTGTGAAGACGGAATAAAAAAGCATCACCTTTTTCAGATTTCCAGACCATATAATCGTTTATCCCGTTTTCACCCGAGGCTTGAAGATAAAGCTCAGCGAAACCAAGCGGATGCTCGATCAATTCGCCACTATAATCAGACACCTTGCCCGCTTTTTCCAAATCCTCTCGCCCTGTTGTCTCAAGTTTACTCAGATCATAATCAGAGGGCAGTGGTTCAATATCCACATAGTAGTCCGGATTGCTTGTCAGCGACAAGCGGCCTTTGGCAGCGTCAAAAGAAAATTTCTCGAACACGTACAGTGAAAAACCTTCTCCTTGATACAACGTTGCCGTTTGTGATGTATTGCCCTCCCCTGTCATCAAATCAAAACGTTCTGTCTCCGGTCGTGGCGTTTCAGAGGTTACCTCATTTTCTGTCGTGGGAGTTGAAACCGACTCATTGGTTACAGCGGATGGTTCAGGGTTTGCCGACGGCTCTGTTTCCCCAGAGCAAGCTGTAAGTGCAAGTAACATGACAAACATCGGGATCTTCATATAAACAGAACGAAATTCATTCATTTGTAGTACTCCTTCCAAGTTAATTGTTAATACTTTATTACCCATGGAAGCGGCTGGAAACCCGTATTTATACTTTATAGATTTATACACATACTGTAAATCCCTTGAACTTACTTATAAAATATTGCAAACATCTCCCTGTTCTCATGATATGACTCTCCCCTCCTTCTCCATTCACCACTTGGAAAAGACTCTATTGGGAGAACAAGACCTGCTTATAACAAAAAAAGTCGCCATAATGGCGACTTTTAAGCAAATTAGATGTTGGCAAACTGTAGTAAAATAATTAATTGAATTTATAGGTCCAGAATGCTTCTCTTCCAAATCGATTCCGGATTTGTTCATCATCCAATTCCCGCTTGCCGACAAGTTCCGGCGCCTGGAATTGCGAACGGTGAGCTCGAATCGACGCCATTTTCTCGGCAAGGAATCCGCTCACATCTTCAATCACATCCGCTTTCCCGATGCTCTCCTCATGATTGTTGGAGAATGCACAGCAGTATACAATAGGTCTCTCTTCTGCGGGCAGTCGACCAATCGTTCGCGTAACCGCAGCTCCGGTTGCATCATGATCGGGATGCACACTATACCCCGGATAGAAAGTAATGACCAGTGACGGATTAAGCTCTTTGATCAGCGCCAAGATATGGCCATCTAGCAGTTCAGGGTCTTCAAACTCGATCATTTTATCGTGAAAACCGAGCATCCTTAAATCTTGAATGCCAATTGCGTTGGAGGACTCTATGAGTTCATCCTTACGAATTATTGGCAAGGTGACACGGTTGGCAAATGGAGGGATGCCCATATTACGTCCCATCTCCCCTAGAGTCAGGCAAGCATAAGTGACTTGAGCTCCGCCTTTTATGTATTTCGCCAACGTTCCCGAAGCAGTGAACGCTTCATCGTCAGGATGGGGAAACACAACTAAAATGCGTTGATGTTCAATCTGTTTGTTATTCATGCTTATTTGATCCTCCGCTTTCATCAGAACAATTCCCGACTAAGTTGTAAGGCTACAACCAGCTTTCCTTGACTATCGTGACCAGCCAGAATGAGTCGTTCTTGTTCCAGCTCGTCAATGTGTGTAAGTCCCTCAGCGTATATCCAGCCGTGAGTAGTCTTTAAGCCTACGCGATATGGCCCCGTGCCGGAGATCGATCCTTGCGTATATCGTATGACCGCATTGGAAATGAATGCCGACCCCGGGTGCCTGGTGCTATCGAAGTGACTTGCGTAAGCACCTGACGTGAGTTCGAGGTGTAAATATAGGTCCTGATCCAGAAGTTGATTGATCCGGGATTGGATGTCTTGAGGCTCTATTGGCTGCATGGCGGCCTCCTTTTTAGTAAAAAGTAACGTGCTCCATCCATTTTAACATATGTCCTATGAGAATAAACATGGAATGATTAAGCGATTGTTTTTAGGACTCTCTACTTACTGCTTTCTAAAGAGTCCTCTTCTTTTTGCACAGGTTCGGAGCATTCTCTTCTTAACAGGGCGATCTCATGTCGATAAGGAGCATTCTTATATTTTATTTTGCCAATCGACGGCGTCTCAAGCAGTTTTGGAAGTGACACGAGCTGGGGGTGATGCACGATATAATCCAAAGCTTGAAGCCCGATATGCCCGTGCCCGATGTTCTCATGGCGATCTTTCCTCGATCCCCGCACATTTTTGGAATCATTGATGTGCAGTACTTTCAATCGCTCAAGGCCAATAACCTTATCAAACTGCTCCAGTACCCCGTCAAAATGATGAACAATGTCGTATCCTGCATCATGAACATGACAAGTATCCAGACATATGGAGAGTCGTTCATTCCGTTGTACACCATCGACAATCTGTGCCAGTTCTTCAAAGCTTGTTCCGCATTCTGTCCCTTTTCCGGCCATCGTCTCCAACGAAATCTGGACCTCAGGGTAATTGTCGTCCTGTAATACTTCGTTTAATCCCTGGATAATTTGCCGAATGCCGATGTCTACCCCAGCGTTAACATGGGCACCGGGATGAAGAACAAGCTGATTTGATCCAAGCGAAGCCGTTCTCTCAATCTCATCCCGCAGGAATTGTACGCTAAAATCAAATACCTCTCGTTTGTAGCTATTAGCCAAATTTATCAGGAACGGAGCATGCACAACAATGTTGGAAATGCCCTGCTGCTTCATGTGCATATGGCCTGCTTCTATATTATATTGCAAAATAGGTTTTCGTTTCGAATTCTGCGGTGCCCCGGTGTACATCAGAAAAGTAGATGCACCATAAGAAGCGGCTTCCTTACTCGCCTGCAGAAGCATCTCTTTCCCGCCAAAGGATACATGAGATCCAATGAGCAGATCACACTTTTTCATTACCAACCACTTCCTCTTTGGATTCCATCATTTCATTATCAGTGAAATCTGATGAATTGGCTATTGGGAAATGGCGGTGGTGAAGGAGATCTGAGGAAGGCAAAAAAGCCGCCGATTGGCGACTCTTTTATACACCTCAATTCTCGTAACAACTGTTTCATTCTTGATTTTCATGCTGCTTTCTCAAGGAGAAACGGATACGTTATCGAAATGCGTGTGCTTATTTGCGGTTCTGACACCGATTTTGCCATGTGTGAACGGATTCAAGCTGTTGTCGGTATAGTCGATCTTCGGATTGACCATATCGTCGACAAACACCTTGATGTTGGTGCCCTTAACGACAACTTTCATATGATACCAGGTATTGGTTGAATACGATTGCGCATTGCTCTTGAGCAGCGCCCAATTATAATTCATCTTGCCCAGACTGACTCCGCTTGTAGTCAGATAGGCGTAATATCCTTGTAAAGCATCATAATTGTTCTGGCCTCGCTCCGTACCGTGGGATGCATTGGATACTCGGACGAGCAAGCCCCCGTCACCCCCTGTATCGATCATCTTGATATCGGACTCCACCGTATAATCTGCCCATTGCGAATCCCCGATTGTAGATTTGGCAGGCCCAGTGCTCGCTGCACTGTATTCACCGTTCTCTACCGCCCAGGTTCCTTCAAACCGGGTCCATCCATTATCGCCCCCGTCGTTAAAATTATCGCTTACGCTGGTCACATCGACATTTTTATGAAACGTCATTCTTGAGAAATCGGCCTCACCTGTTACGAATTCAACCTTTAATTCCCGCTGCCCTGCATTTAAATAGACCTTTTTCTTGGATATGTTTCTCCAGTTCTCCCAGTCACCCGTATTAGGTACATTGACGATACCTGTCAAGTCGGTCGCACCATCCCACAGCCGAATTTGAGCCCCGTCCAGCGCGGTAGCCATGCGAAAATCAATATCATAATATCCACTTGTCTCTACGTTCACTTTGTATTTATACCATTCTCCGGTCTGGTTCCAGCCTAAGTTGAACAGTGCTTCACTATTTAGACGAATATCACCGGCATCGGTCCGATAAGCCCCACCAAGATTAGCAGGCGTTGTATCGTGATAAGCGACACCTTCGCCACCTTTCATATAATGAACAGCCTCGATCGTGCCCGGAATCGGCTTGGAAGCGTTCCATGCACTGCTTCCATTCACATCGTTATTAAAGGCAGTGTAGCCGAAATCCGCATGCGTATCCTCTGTTAGAACACCGATTTTGCCTGCTCCTACATTGGCGGAACGCATTGCTTTGAACATGCCGTCTACATAGTATTTAAACGTAGATCCCGACTTCTCTATGCGTATGTTATGCCATTTCGAATAATTGAAGTCCGCGGGCAAATTGAATGTTTGCCAAGCCTGATCCACTCCGTTAACCCGGAAAAATGTTTCCAGTCTCTTGTTCTTTGAACTGATCAGTGCAACACCATAATTGTTCTCATCCGTATAGGAGAATGTAGCGCCATATCTCGGATTGGTGGAAGTTCCCCGATTCATTTCCTTCATGTTAAATTCTGCCGTATAATCGGACGCGCTGGTTGAAGCAGTCACTTGTTTGTACCAAGTTGAGCTGCCCAATGAATTTTGCCACATGAGCTCCTGATTGAAGATGCCCCAATTACCACCGTTCACGTTGTTCCAATTGCTCCCGATGGCAGAACGATCGAAGTAGTCGTAGAAAACAGGCATTTCCGGATTGGGTTGATCCGTTGAAGTTGGACCAAGCACGATCATCTTATCGTTGTTCCATACAATTCGGTCCATGTTCAGATGCCGCAGTGGTCCAATTATTCCGTTACCTTCCAAATTATGATACATCATATAGTGAGTGTCCAGATTGGGTCCCGTTACTACGGTATTGTGTCCCAATCCCACGGTTGGGCCTTCCGTACGTATTAATACCGGGTTGGTGCTATCAGTCACATATCCGGATCTCGGACCTGTGGTGCTAACCGCCACATCCACCCGATATCCTTTGCTAAATACGTGGTTGCCTGTATAGGTCATATAGTATTTTCCATTCCGTTTGAAGACAGTCGAGCCCTCCGTCCAGCCTCCCATGCCCACTCCTGTTGACGCACTCGTTCCGATCTGAGTGGGGCTGCTCATCGGTGCAGCATCGATGCGGCCTTGCGCGGCATGATAGAAGCTGAACGAGCCATCATCGTCAATGAACACATTACCGTCAATCGACTTTCCAAGATTGCCAGTCACTACATTGAAAGGTCCGGTAGGACTCGTGCTGCTCAGTACGTAATGCCCCTTTCCGGCAGGAGATGTATACATGTAGAACATTCCGTTCCAGTAAACGACTTCAGGAGCATAAGCTCCATGCGTAATGGGATCTGTTGCAGCCAAGCCGCGGTACGACCAATTCACCAAGTCTTTGGAGCTCCATACTTTGACACCATCGTCCGTATCTCTTGTACTTACATACAGATAATAGTATCCATTAAATTTCAATACATAGGGATCTCCCAATCCGTATTGTCCCCATTCATCCGGTAACGTTTGTGGATTTTGATACGCTGTGGCTGTGATCGGCACCGAAGAAACCATTAATAAAATGACCATCAGCGTGAACATGAATCGACTCTTTCTCACGTTATTTCCTCCTAGTCCGTGTTTTGTTATCGCTTACAAATACATCGAAATTCTCAACATGCGTTTGCATTCTTACGTCTTGAAGGTCTTGTTCTCATCTACCATCGATTAACCGTCATAGCAGTAAGCGCAGAGAAAATTCAGACTCTTCAGTCGGTGTTAAAATCTAGCATAAAGTAAGCCGTTACAAATAGAAATAACATTTCGTTGTCATTCATTTGGCATTTTGTTGGAAAAAAGTGCTTATCTTTAATTTAAAGCTCGCTCGTTCATACAAACAAAAAAAGGACAGTCCCTAGCCATTTTATGACTTGGGACAGCCCCTTCGAATGATGTGAACGATAACTATTGCAAATTTGCGGTGGTAACATCCTTCCAATGATCATTCGTTTCTATTTCAGCATTATTGCCAACAAAAGCACCCCTTGCCTCCGAATCATCCATTAATTGATATCTCATCCAAGCTGTCAAATAACCTCGATGCTGACCGCCATCCTGCTCTATCGCTGTATGTGCAGCGCCTTTAGCCATAGCCATTAAGGCCGGAAGATCCGAGTTGGCATTACGTAAGGCCAATTGGTTGGAAGCTGACGGGGAGATGATAAAATCTCGGGTCCCTCCCATAACAAAAAATGGAACCTTCAGCGCTGAAGTATTATACACGTCCTCTGGATCACAATATTTCAGGTCGGGCAGAGCAATCGATACAATCGTTCTGATGAGATTACCGTTCTCAAAATTCGTATGAGCATTAATGACGCCCGTTGACCCCTGCGAATGTCCTGCCGCTGCAATTCGATCCTTCTGAACCCTCTTGTAAAACGGGCTGACAGCTGCTTCATTTTCACTGAGCATATATTCAATGGCAGCCATAATTTCTTTACCTGTGCCCGTGGTTTGGCTGTATGTATCGATGACAATAAATCCCCAACCGGCCAGGTGTCTTAACAACTCATCATAATTATCAGGCAAAGCTCCCGTTCCGTTGCCCCAAGCAATGAGTGGGTGCGAGACATCCGTTGATTGCGGAGAATAAATCCTGTACAGCTTCTCGCCTTGTTCGTCCTTGACCTCCATTGTATCTACCTCGTACGTACCGGGTAGAGCATATCTCTCTTCAACACTTCCGGTTTCGAAAGTAGCCGATACCGAATTTACGAGGATGAAGGATAGTACGCAAAAAGCAGCAATCAAAATAACGACAACACCTGTTATCCATAGAAACCACTTGCTTCGGATTACCTTTTTCACTTGTGGCATACAATCTCCTTTAAAGATGCGTTAGGTGGATTCTTCTTTAGCATCTTCCTTCTGTTCTGAATAAAGAACGAATTCATATTTATCCCCATTGATCTGATCGTGATAGAACATAATCTTTCGATTTAAGATATCCAGATTCTCTTGCAATGCTTGAATTTCCTGTTCTACTTTGCCCTTACGCTGTTCAAGCAAATGAAGTCTATCATACATCGTCTCCTCACCCATGGCACGCCATTCAGTATATTGTTTTAGCTCTACCATCGACATTCCCGAATTTTTCAAATGTAGTAAAAACCGAACCCATCCGATATCTTGATCTGTATATTCCCGTAGATTATTTCCATCTCGCTGGGGAGTAAGTAAACCTTCCATTTCATAATATCTGAGCGTGCTTTTATTAATACCAATAATTTCAGCAAATTCTCCAATGGAATACGTCATAGCATCAACCTCAGTTTCCTAGATTCGTTTCTCCCTCTAGTATACACTTCTACAGTTTGAACAAAACTAAAAATAGTGTCTTGACTTAAAGTTCACTTTAAGGCCTATACTTCGTCATGTGCACATTGAAATGAATTGGAGGTAAAGAGCTTATGCCCGAAAAACAAACCGCCGGCCGAGAATTACTTGGAGAATTTGCACCGAAATTTGCTGAACTTAATGATGATGTTTTATTTGGTGAAGTTTGGTCCAGAGAGAAGGAATTATCACCTCGCGATCGCAGCATGATAACCGTATCCGCATTGATTGCTGGCGGGAATTTCGAACAGTTAACTCCTCATTTTCAAAAAGCAAAAGCAAACGGAGTAACCAAAGAGGAAATTGCGGAAATTATCACTCATCTTTCATTTTATGCTGGATGGCCGAAAGCTTGGTCAGCATTTAATATCGCAAAAGAAATCTACAAACATTAAGAGAAAGCAGGGTTCAATTATGACAAATGAAGAATTACAGAAGACCGCCATCTTTCCGTTAGGGCAAAAAGTTGATGCAAACTTTATCGGGGATGCATACTTACAAATGATCTTTACTGACCCGACTCCACTTAATGCACCCATTGGAAGTGTAACCTTTGCTCCAGGAGCTCGCAATAACTGGCACTCTCATAAAGTTGGGCAAGTTTTGATTGTAACTGGTGGCGAGGGCTGGTATCAAGAAGAAGGCAAACCAGCACAATTACTTAAATCCGGGGATGTAATTAATATTCCCCCTACTATAAAACATTGGCATGGAGCTACAAAAGACAGTTGGTTTGTACACTTGGCAATTACACCCGGAGAAACGGTTTGGTTAGAACCAGTCGATGGTAAGTCGTATAATCAGTTGTAAAAATAAACGCATCGAGTCCATGGATTCGATGCGTTGTTCTGTATTCTTTCAAGACACTCGTAATTTTATTTATTTTTGCTCGACGAAGTAGTGTTCAACTGCAGCTCCCTCCAAGAACTGAAATATGTTTATATAATATTACAATAACCATTTCTCATATAGAAAAAAGCCCGGTTCATCACCGGACTTAACATTTCAAAGGTATTCAAATTATATTTTGATATATTCCACCCATTCCTCATGCAACTCAGTCTCGCTACATTGAAAGATCCCTTCGAAATCTTGAGGATTACGGATCAGTTTGTTTAATGCCTCTATTCCGTATCGCTCAACCACAAATTCCACCATCATATAAGAGAACTGAAAGCCTTTCATCGTTTCAAAATCCCACGTATCGTTATTTAATTCATCAAAAGATGGAATCGACTGGTTGCAAATGCTATCTTCCGTCGAACCTTTAATGAATTCTTGGGACATCTGTTTAGCTTCATATCCACCAATGCCCTGTCTGATCCATTTCGGAGCTGCAGGATTAATATCGCTGATTAGCCACATGGCGAACAAGTGGACTGTGCCTTTCAGAATGGATTGATACGTATGCTCCGGTCCAGGGTTCAATGGAGAGACAATTTTCAGAGTACGCCCTTCATATGTGCCCATAAACCAATTGGGGGCATCAGTTTCTCCGACAGCTTGATGGAACGTTGGCAAATCGGGATAAATTTCAATGACTACTTTTTGTGATGGACGATGTTTGTATTTGGTAGACACTCGTTCAACACTACTGTTGAGTTCATCGAACAAATCTTGATGCACTTTCTTCGTACGATCATTCGTTTCGTGGCTTACACCTTTATTTACAATAGAAATCAGGTCTTGAATAGACATGATGGCAATGTCCCCCCACTCTTTCAGTTCTTTTCTTAATTTCTCCAAAGCCCGGTATAGTCTGTTCTTTACTGCACTCTCCCGCCTTCCAACAATCTTGGATATTTCAGGCAAGGTGCAGTCAACGAAAAAGCGTAATGCAATAATTTCTTGATCAATCTCATCCAGCTTTTTTAACGCGGAGCCAATATCAATTCGGATATCAACATGTTTCGTAAATTCAAGGGAGATGGATTGGGATTCATAATCTGTAAAATCATAAGGAGATTCTTTTTGTCGAGATAACCTGCGATATTCGTTTTTCACCGTATTCTGAGCAATCTTAAAGATCCAGGTGAATAAGTTTGAGGACCCTTTAAAGCTATGAATATTTTCGACCGCTTTCAAAAACACCTGTTGGGTCAAATCATCTGCAACCAACGGATTCAATTTCAGTGAGAAGTATTTACTGATTCTTTGACGATATTGTTCATACGTGTTCTCAAAGATGGTGATGCTTTCCTGTTCATCCGGATAAACAGGTTTCGTGTCATGAGCTCCTGACATGGTGGTGAACCTCCTCTTGATTTACATTTAATTAGACACCGGAGGAAGCGAAAAAGCCACGCGTTAGAAAAAATAAATTTGAGGACTCCACCTCTTATGTATAAATTCTGCTAACTTTTGAAGTTGTAGAATAAACAAGGTAGCCGCTCGCACTGAACGGCTACCTTTGTTCTTTTATTGAAGTACAACTTAGTCCTTGCTTATTTCAGGACGGAAGACGCTTTTAATTGAGTCTGCATGAAGACCAGTTCTTCAGCCAATTTTTCCAGCCGACTTAGTGCTTCAGTATCTTTAATGTTATTCTCAGCATCAAAATGATCACTATTCAGATAAACATAGCTTGGGGCAACATAGGAGCGGAAAAAGCCTGCAATCGGTTTCAATTGATTTTCAACAACCAAATAATGCTGATAGGTGCCCCCGGTTGCTAGAAAACCCATCACTTTATTGTAAACGCTCTGCACAGGCAATAGGTCGAATACATTCTTTAGTACACCTGTCAGAGAGGATTGATATATTGGTGTGCCGATTACGTAAAAGTCAGCATCAATCAATTTTTGAACCACCGACTGGGTGTCTTCATTATAATCCTCCAATTTGCGGCCATCGCAAAATTCGATCCCTTTATAATCTCTTAAATCTATGAGCTCCACTTCAATTTCTGGATGATTATTTTTCACGAATTGGAGTACCGTATCCACACCCACTGGTGTCTTTGATCCAATCAACGACCCGGACAATCCTATTAATTTCACAACATAACCTCCAATAAGTCGTAGTCATCTGTTAAATTTCCTGCCTACTCTCCCAAAATAATGACTTCCGTCTCCAATTCAATATTAAATTGATCGTACACTCTTTTTTTAATTAATCTAATTAATTCCAAATAATCCTCAGCAGTGGCGTGATCTGCATTAATGATAAAACCCGCATGTTTCTTCGAAATTTCAGCTCCCCCAATGCGAGTACCTTGTAGATTACATTCTTGAATAAGTTTCCCGACATAATGTCCCTCTGGACGTTTGAAAACACTTCCGCAAGAAGGGTACTCAAGCGGTTGTTTGGATTCCCGTTTAAACGTTAAATCCTGCATGACACTGGAGATAACATCCTTATTGCCTTTTTTGAGATTAAATTCGACTTCAAGTATGATGTATTGATCTGTTCGGAAGATACTGTTTCGATAACCAAGCTGCATATCATCTCGGGCGATGTTAACCAGTTCTCCATGTTTAGTAACAACAAGCGCTTGCTCGACGACCTCTTCCATCTGACCGCCATAAGCTCCCGCATTCATATATAAAGCACCACCTGTGCTCCCTGGTATTCCACATGCAAACTCCAGACCCGTTAGACTGTTTTCCAAAGCGATCTGTGAGACGTCGATAATATTGGAACCGCTTTGCGCGACAATCTTGTCACCATAGACCTCAATTTGATCGAATTGGCTCAGAGAGAGCGTGATTCCACGCAGCCCCTGATCTTTAATAATGACGTTTGATCCTTTGCCAATGACAGTCAGAGGTATTTGATGTACTTTTGCAATGTTAACTATGTTAATAATTTCTTCTTTCGTAGTAGGATGAATAAGTATGTCTGCTTTACCACCTAGTCTTATATAGGTATGGTCCTTTAATGGCTCATTCAATTTCAATTTTTCCAAAGGTATGTGATTCTCAAAAATATTCATGACATTCTCTCCCTGAGTTGAAAAGACGTGATTGCACAATCGGCGAACAGAAAACTCCTTCATTGTATGTTTAATATGAGATTTTACTTGGAATTATTCCGAACATCATATCATTTAATCACATTTTTTAACCTCGCCACGGTAATTCGCCATTCTGAAACTGGCTCCGCAGCCACATGACACTTTTGCATTAGGATTATTCATGGTGAATCCCCCTAACATCCCGCTTTCTTCATAATCAATCTCAAGTCCTTCAATATATGGAACCGTATTTGAGTGAACCAATATACGAAATACACCTTTATCTAATAAGATATCCCCTTCTGCTTGCTGTTCATCTACGATAAGGGTATAGGACAGACCACTGCAGCCCCCCTCATCCACCCCTACTCGAAGAAATGAATTCCGGCTATCCGCACTTGCCAGAATTTCAACGATCTTTTCGGATGCTGTTTCACTGACCTGAATCATCGTTTATACCTCCTTGAAACGTATTTTTGGGTTAGACTGGTGTTGTTCAAACGCTGCCCATTAAAATTCTAATGATTTCTTCTGGACTCGTATAAGCATTAAAACATCGATATTCTGCTGCTTGCAGATGGTTAGGAATATCCATGATTTCAAGAGATCCGCTATATAAAACGATCCTATATTTCCCGGAAAATTGTTCTATAAACGGCTCAATATTCTCCAAATTCATATCTACGATGATCACAGTATTATCCGGAAGATGGTTAATGTCACAGATCACATCACGCGTAGCGTCCAGAACATGCAAGGAGGACTCGGTTCGAATCAACAAACTTAAACTTTTAACGATGTGATGCGTGTTTGACAAGACTAACACATGGTTCATTCAGAAAACCTCCGGATAAATGATCGCAATCGCAGGATATTTCTCTTCCTAAATTCATGTTTTTAGTACACCAGTCCATCAAACAGGGTATGAGAGCGGCTAGAGCGGCCCCGTGAATTTAAATTCATACATGATTTGTATAGGATACCGGATACTTAGTAAACATTTTTATTTATAAAGTATAAGCTACAGCTCGCCTTTGACTTTGTCAATATTTTTGTTTAAAATGTATGAAATCATGCAGATTCTGTTGCTTAAAAAGGAGGTTCACCATGAGCCAGGACCAAACGAAAAAGGCTGCCTCAACCAGTACCCGAAAAGCAATCATTAACCTGCTTAAGCAGCAAGGTGGAATGGATGTTGTGGCACTCTCCTCCCAATTTGCGTTATCTGGAATGGCTATCAGGCAGCACTTAAATGCACTGAAAGAAGAAGGATTGGTTACTTTCGAAGAAGAGGCTCGTCCCATGGGTCGACCAACCAAGCTATGGAGACTAACCCCCGCGGCTGATCGTTTTTTTCCTAGTGGATATTCAGAGTTATCCGTCAGTCTGATTAATTCCATGAAAGAAGCTTTTGGAAATGAAGGGCTGGACAAGCTGCTGAGTGTTCGAAATAAGAACATGCAAGACCAATATCTTCAGTACATCGGTGATGTAACTGGCGTGAAGGAAAGACTGGAGAAACTGGCTGAAATCCGAACAAATGAAGGTTATATGGCTGAGGTCAGGGATCAAGGCGATGGTAGCCTCTTATTTATAGAGAAGCATTGTCCCATCTGTGAAGCCGCCGCCGTATGTACCGGGTTATGTAAGAGCGAATTACATTTATTTAAAACGGTGCTTGGAGATCATGTTCATATTGAACGGGGAGAGTATATTATGGCAGGCGGAAGAAACTGTATATATACCGTAAGAGAAAATATGCAGTGACAAGACTGTCGACTTTCCCCTTCTATAAAAATGTGCATCGTTATAACAAAAAAGAACCCCGAGATGAATCTCAAGGTTCTTTACGTTCAGAATGGAAAATAAGTCTAGAAAATGGTTGGCACCATTCCACCATCCATGGGAATTGGAGAAATCTCCAAGTCTTCTAAATAAGCAAGAAACCAATGCGGAAAGTTCCACATTGGTTTCTTGGAGGCATTATTTTGGCGTTATTTTGTTTGTTCAAGAAGACCGATAATAAGCGTAACGGCCTCACCCCGGGTGGCTGTCTGCATTGGGGCAAATCGATTGCCACCAATACCGCCTACCAGACCTGCCTCCACGGCAGAAGCTACATGGGATACTGCCCATGCCGGAACATCCTTTGCATCTTTGAAATCCAGCTTCGCATTGGAATCCGTTGGGATCCCGCCAGCGCGAGCAATCATGGTCACCATCTCCGCACGGCTCAGCGTCTTGCCAGGACCGAACGAACCGTTAGCGTAACCATTGATAATGCCAGCAGATGCCGCTGCTGTAATATATGACTTCGCCCATGAAGGAATCTTGTTATCATCCGTATAGTGAATGCTCTCGCTTACGGTATTCATATTCAGGGCACGACCCAGCATCGTTATGAACTCGGCGCGTGTGACTTTTTGATTTGGACGGAAAGTCTGATCGCCGTATCCATTTACAAATCCAGCCGCCAAGGCTTTATCAATTGCAGATTTTGCCCAGTGCCCGGCTGTATCTTTTATCGCTGGCGTAGTCCCTGCGTTCCCGTTATTGCCTGATCCAGTACCCGGCTCATTGCCAGACTCAGTTCCGTTGCCGGTACCGTTGTTTGAACCGTTACCGGTTCCTGTGTTGCCGCCGGTGCCTGAGGAGCCATTACCGCTGCCTGATCCGTTACCGGAGCCTGAGCCAGAACCCGGATTGGATGTTCCCGGATTGGATGGATCAGTCCCAGGATTTGTCGTTCCCGTTTTCTTCACGATACCGAACTGATCAATAATGAATGGGGCTGCTCCGTTCAGATTTTGGTCAATTTCATACGTGATAGCTGTCAGTTTACTGCCGTCAATCGTAATGCCCACAAAATTCTGGACCTGACTGCGCATTGGACGGCGGTTGTCGTTCGGATCCGGGCCATATTTCTCTGCATGATTTTCCTCTGCACGTTCAAAAAGACTGTAGTAAGCTTCTGCGAGACTTTCACTCTTATTTTTGTAATACACTTTTGGACCCGCTGTTGCCGGAATCAGATAGATTGAGCCATTCGGATTCACAGAGTACTCGATTTTCTCTCCATTTTGCATCTCCGTGATGATCTCTGGCTGACGTGCTTTTCCATTCTGATCGATCGGTTTTGTGCGGGCATAGATATGATCATGTCCCTGAAGAACAAAATCAATGCCCAGCTCCGCCATGATCGGTGCAATCTTGGTACGTAAACCGTTTGCTCCCATGATGTCGGAATCCGTTGCGTGATTTGAGGTCGTGTATGGTCCCTTGTGAATGTTCACAATAATCCATTGGGCTCCATTTTTCTTGGCAGCCTGGACATCTTTCTTCAGCCACTCGACCTGCTCTACTGAAAAGTTGTCATACTCGTCCGAATCCTCATTCGAATTCAGCACAACAAAATGTGCATTGCTGTAATTATATGAGTAGTACGCTCCCGTCTCCGTTGCTGAATTCTCTGGTGATTGGACATTAAAATGATCAATAAACGCATAATTCTTGTCTTCATGGTTTCCTGCGGATGGAACGATGGTTGTGTTCAACAGGCTTTCCTGCGAATGCCCAAGCAGCCAATTCCACTGTTCCTCTTTGATACCATTATCCACGATGTCACCGTTGTGTACGACGAACTGTGCATCCGGTACAGTGGCGAGCGCTTTAGCCAGTGTCTCGGAGGAAAGGATGGCTTCATCTTCTTCCTTGGCTTGTGTATCGGCCAGATCGATGAAGGTAAATTTGCCTTTTTCCGGTGCCGTGCGGAAGGTTCCTGTCTCGCTCCATACTTGCCGGGAAGCATCCCCTACCCGGTAATAATAGGTCGTATTCGCTTTGAGTCCGGTCACTTCCGCTTTGTGCATCAGCTCCGATGGAGCATTCGCAGGCTGGGCAGAGCGCCCTTGAACCGATTTGGCTTGTGTAAAATCAGGTGCTGCAGCTGTTTTCTCCACAACTTGAAGGTTGCTCTCTGTCACTTGATCAGAGGTATACCAGGTAAAACCCTTGCTATTGGTCGGATCTCCATGGAACGTTACCGTTACTTTGCTGACTTTCTCAGGAACAGGTACCGTATCCGATTCCTTGATAATTCCGAAAGTATCCACGATAAATGGTTCTGCATTATATTTATTTTGGTCAATCTCATATGTTATGGCTGACAGCTTGCCTCCATTAATGGTCAAGGAGACAAAGTTCTGTACATGACCTCTGGCCAAACTTGTAGTGTCACCATATTTCCGTGCATGGTTTTCTTCCGCACGCTCGAACAAGCTGAAATATGCTTCACCCAGTTCTGGCTTTACGTTTTTGAAATATACTTTGGCCCCGGCGGTTGCGGGAATCATATAAATGGTTCCATCCGGTTTGACCGAGTATTCAATACTCTGACCATTAAAAGTCTCTGTTATTTTGGACACATCTTCAGCAGTGCCATCGCTCTTGATTGGCTTGGTGCGAGCAAATATATGGTCATGTCCCTGGAGGACCAGATCAATTCCCAGTTCGTTCATGAGCGGGGCGATTTTTTTTCGTTCACCGTTCGCACCAATAATGTCGCTATCTGTGGCGTGATTCGATGTCGTGTACGGACCTTTATGGATGTTAACGATAATCCACTCGGCTCCTGCGGCTTTCGCCTCCGCAACATCCTGCTTCATCCATGCGACTTGCTCGTTTGAGAAATTGGCATACTCGGTTGAATTCTCGTTGGAGTTCAGTACGATAAAGTGGGCTTTACTGTAATCATAAGAGTAATATGCGCCTGTTACTGTTGCGGCACCCTCTGGCTGCTTCACGTTAAAATGCTCGTAGAACGCATAATTCTTGTTCTCATGATTACCAGCGGATGGTGCAATGGTCGTGTTCATCAGACTGTCTTGTGAGTGACCAAGCAGCCAGTTCCATTCTTGCTCTGACGTGCCATTCTCCACAACGTCTCCGTTATGGACGACAAATTCAGCATTCGGAACAGTCGCGAGTGCCTTGGCAAGTGTAGAGCCGGACAGAATCGCCTCATCTTCTTCCTTTGCTTGCGTATCCGTCAGGTCAATGAAGGTAAAGTCTCCATCAACCGGAGCCGTTTTGAACGTTCCAACCTCACTCCATATGTCCAGGCTCTGATCACCAACGCGGAAATAATAAGCGGTATCTGGCATAAGACCCGTCGCTTCCGCCTTATGCACCATTTCTCCCGGGGAGTTAGAGGCTACGGATTCACGTCCGTTGAAGCTTTGGGCCTGACTGAAATCTGCAAGACCTCCCTGGTTAGGTACCACTTGAACAGTGCTCTGTGCAGATGCAAGAGGAGTATACCAAGTGAAACCTTTGGCACTTGTCGCATCACCATAAAAAGTAACCGTAACTTTGCTGATATCCAGCGATGGCGCATTAGCCAATGCTTTAAGCTCCATGTCAAAATACAGGTCAGAGCTACTGTCGCTTTGCTGATGAACTTCGACCGCAATTACGTTCGTTCCATCTTGCAGCTCAGCTTTCAGCGGCTCCGTCAGATCAACATTTTCATACATCACAGGCAAGTCCTGACTCGATGCTGCTTTGGTAGAGTACTGAACCTCACCTTCCGGCATGCCAAATCGGCCAATTTCCACACCATTGACATAGATAACTGCCCCGTCATCAATGCCGAATGTACCGAGAATTTGTCCGTAGCTGTTGATTTGATCTTTGTTAACGTTTAGATTTGTGCGGAAATAAGTAGTGCGGGGTTTTAATTTTTTGTCCAGACCGTAGCTGACTTCTGTTTTGAGAGGTCCAAAATAGGAAGTGCTCACGCCATTGCCGTTGTCCTTATACCCAAATGGAGCCTGTCCCGTTTTCCAGGAGGACAAATCATCGTAGGTACGCCATTCTGTCAGTAAATCCTGACCCTGATCAAAATAAGTCCATTCGACGTTGCGCTGTAACAGAATATCCGGCTCGGAAGACGATGCGGCTTGGGCTGAATTGGCTCCCCCAAATCCCGCGAACCATCCGAATACCAAAGAAAGCGATAACAGGATGGGTAAACACTTTTTGTAGAGGTGACTGATCATAATTCTCTCCTTTTTATGTAAGATTAGTTGGATTATCAAAATCCAAACAGGCCAAGCATAGCAAATGGAAATCAGTTTCCAGTCAGCTTGAAGTAAAACGGTTGTAAACTCTGACATTTATTTATTCTGTTCACGAATGATATTTTAAAGTTAACATAATAATTAATATGGTTCTTAATATCATCGAATGAAACGATACGTCTATTTATAAAGGTTTGATGATTTGGCTTTTAGGAAGTAGACTAATGAGGATAGACTATATAGAAGTTAACACGTTCTGGGAAAGGAGAATCCGAATGTCCTCCAGTGTCATTGATATGCTACAGCTTGAATACCAGCGCTTCTCAGCAAAAGAAAAGGAAATAGCCGATTATGTTATGCGCAATAAATCATCCATTAATAACATCAATATTAGGGATCTGGCTACCTACACCAATGCTTCCATGTCCACCATTACTCGATTTTGCAAAAAAGTAGGTTGTTCCACCTTTGTCGATTTTAAAATTCGGCTTAGCCGTGAAGTGCACCAACCCCGCAATGAAACGGATTTTTTTATACGAACACAACAGATTCACAATGATATTATAAATGCGACCGCGGAAATGCTGGATACCGACAAAATTGAACAAGTGGTCCAGTACATAAAAGAAGCTCGCAAAATTTATGTCTATGGTTTGGGAAGTTCAGGCTTGTCTGCTTTGGAATTCAAATACAGGCTCATGCGGATGGATATCGTAATCGATGCGGTAACCGATTCTCACATGATGATCATGAGTGCTTCTCTTCTGGGCGAAGACGATCTGGTTATTGGTTTATCTAATTCTGGACGAACGTTAGAAGTCAGCGATGCATTAAACGCGGCCAAAAAAAGAGGAAGCAAAGTCGTGGGAATTACTAATTTTGATCATACACCCCTGTCTGAAATTTCGGATTTGTGTATTTTTACCCCGGATATCGGGCGAAACGGAGATGTGAACTTCATCAACAGCCAATTGGCCATTATTTACATCCTGGATGTAATCTCGCTTCTATTACTTGAGGATGAACATTTACTGCATGCACGGCAGCAAACGTTAAAAGCTCTTTATTCTGCTGAATAAACAAACAGCCAACTTGATTCGTTGGCTGTTTTCATGTTTTCTCCTCTTATTTAGCAGAAGGAGAAGACTCCTTCAATTTTGCAATTTCAGCGACAAAACGTTCCGTAATTTGTTGAGGACGCGTAATGGCCCCACCGACAACAACACAATAGACTCCAGCTTCGAGACACGTTGCTGCCATCTCCGGCGTCATGATATTCCCTTCCGCAACAACAGGCGTTTGCACACTTGCCAGAATTTCCTTCAAGGCCGCAAATTGATTATCGTACAGCTTAACCCCTGCTGTCTCCTCTGTATATCCGACTAATGTAGAAGAAATCAGATCAAAGCCGAGCCGTTCTGCATTTATAGCTTCCTCTTGGGTCGAAATATCCCCCATTAATAGAAGTTGAGGATGTTTGGTACGAATTTCATGCACGAATTCATCCAGTGTTTTGCCATCCGGCCGTGCTCGCAGCGTCGCATCAACCGCAACGATCTCCGCATGCACCTCGGCAAGCTCATCCACTTCCACGATCGTTGGTGTAATGAACACCGGATTGGTTCCGTAATTTCTCTTCACAATACCTATGACCGGAAGATCAACCTGTTCCTTAACCTCTTTCACATCAGCCGCCGTATTGGCACGAATACCTATGGCTCCACCTTCTTTTGCTGCGATTGCCATGCGTCCCATGATGAACGAACTATGAAGCGGCTCATGCTCCAATGCCTGACATGATACAACGAGACCGCTTTGTAAACCCAATTTATCTATATTCATTGCAATTACTCCGTTTCCATAATTTCTTCGATTTCATTTTTGATCACCGTTACCTGAGGGCCGTAAATAACCTGCACTCCGTTACCGACCAGGACGACCCCTTTGGCTCCCGTAGCTGTAAGTGCATCCTTTTGAACCTTCTCGATATCCTTCACGGATACGCGAAGCCGCGTTGCACAGCAATCCAATTCATTGATATTGTCTGCACCGCCCAATCCATTCAGGATGGCTATCGATCGTTCTTCCCCTTTTGCAGATGACGGTGTATTCGTTTGCTGACTTTGTGTTTTGGCTTCTGGCTCCGCTGTTCCCTCATCCTCACGTCCTGAAGTTTTTAAATTGAGCTTAACGATCAGAATTCGGAAGGTAAAGTAATACAGGAAGAACCAGACCACACCAATGATAGGAACGATAATCCAGTTGGTTTTCGCATTACCCTGAAGTATCCCGAACAGAATAAAGTCGATTAATCCGCCTGAAAAAGTCTGACCGATTGTAATCTCGAAAATATGCGATAACATAAATGCCAAACCATCAAATACAGCGTGAATCACATACAAGATTGGAGCGACAAACAGGAACGAGAATTCAAGTGGCTCCGTAATTCCTGTCAGGAACGAGGTGAGTGCCGCAGACAACATCAGTCCGCCGACTACTTTTTTACGTTCAGGCTTGGCCGTATGATAAATAGCGAGTGCGGCACCCAGCAGACCAAACATCATCGTGATAAAACGACCTGACATAAATCGGGATGTACCCGAGAAGAATTTCTCGGTTGCAGGGTCTCCCAGTTGAGCAAAGAAAATATTCTGTGTTCCTTCGTAAACTTTTCCCGCAACCTCCATTGTTCCTCCGACTCCAGTCTGCCAGAAAGGCAGATAAAAGATGTGGTGCAACCCAAGTGGACCCAGCATCCGTAAAACAAATCCGTACAACAGTGTTCCGATATACCCAGTTCTATCGACCAAACCTCCAAGCTGCGTTATGCCGAGCTGGATGGTTGGCCAGATCAGGAACAACGCAATACCTATAAAAATGGCCGCAAAAGATGAAACGATAGGAATGAAACGTGAACCTCCAAAGAATCCAAGGAATTGTGGAAGTTCTATTTTGTTGTACCGATTATGAAGCCATGCGGTAACCAATCCGACGACGATCCCTCCGAGCACACCGGTTTGCAGTGTCTGGATACCGAGTACCATACCTTGACCGGCACTAGCCAAATGATCTGCGGCAAGTTTCCCCGAATTGACCAACATCGCATTAATGGATGCATTCATCACCAGATAGGCAAGACCTGCAGCCAAACCTGCTGTACCTTTGTCCGCTCTGGCAAGTCCAACCGCCACACCAATGGCAAAGATCAATGCCAGATTATCAAACACAATACTTCCTGCACTGCTCATCACTGTAAACACTTGCTGCAGCCACGTGATCTGCAAAAACGGATACGAATTAACTGTATTGGCGTTGGATAAGGCGCCTCCAATCCCCAGTAATAGACCCGCCGCAGGTAAAACAGCAATAGGAAGCATGAACGATTTACCAAACTTCTGAGCCTTCTCAAAATATTGCTTCACTGTGATATCCACCTCTCTAAAACTATTTTCATTTACATAATAATTATGAAAATGGTTTTCGTCAACACATATTTAAATCGCTTTCATAACGTGTGAGGTCTAAGGATTTAATGAATAACCTGCTTTAAATATAATTATTTCCAGCGTAGCAAACTTCAGTCTTTCCTGTTCAATGCCAAAAAAGCCGCCAATATGGCGACTTTTATGTGTACGTATTCTTGCTCAACAGTTACTTGCCCAGAACCGGAATATTGCATTATTTTAAGATTCTAGTCACCAGTTTTACTGACCCGTTCATGCCTGAAGGCAGTGATGACTTTCCGTATACATTTTCCAGTGTATTGCCCACTTGAATGGCGATTACATTAATCCCCGGCAAAATATAAGACATGACATTCCAATGATAGGGAGGCCATAAGCGGATGCCAGCATCCTCCCCATTCACATAAAGCCGTGCCGTCTCTCTAATATCTTCCGCTTCCAGCCACAGTTCATCTGCCGGATTCAAGCTGACATTGGACAAGTCCACTTGCTGCGAGTACGATGCTGCTCCCGAATAGAATGGATAACCGGCGGCATTCCAAACTCCTGCCAGTTGTTCCGATTCCACGGTTAATGTAGTCTGATTTTCTATAGCAAATGAACCAATCAGGTAAGCAGGAAAGGAAATGGCAGGCATAGGCTCCAGCAATGAAACCGTGAGAACTTCAAGCTCATTCTCGCCTTTCACGAGGTGTTTGCTAATGTCCACACCATTGTAATGAATATCTTGCCATAGCGATGGTCGGAGTGCTTCCATCCGTACTCCATTAACAAAGATTTCAACATTACGTCTGCGCTGAAGAAAACCGATATGGGATGGAATCTTCTGCTCAATCTCGTCAAGAATCAGCTCCATTTTGGTGAATCGGCGTTCCTCTCCTGATTCGTTTGCATGTTCTGAACCCTTCTGCGAGTTCATAAGCTCGATCCATTCCTCTGTCACGACAAATGTTGTACGGTACGTATTGACTTGACCTGGCATCGCTGCATTCATCCTGGACTTGCGGTCATTCAACGTTACCTGCCATTGATCCAGTACAAGTACGTTGGGTTCTACGGTCTGAAACTGCCAATAATCACCTAAAACCATCACCTCAGTGGAACACTGAGCTTTACCCTTCCCGTGCTCTTGCGGTAAGGAAAATCTATGATCATCGGGGTCAAATGAATCGGTCGCTTGATCATATCTAACCGATAGTACAACTAGCTCCCCCGGTACCAATGTTAGAACAGCATCATGACTTAGCGGGTTCACACTCCTGTTTTCCAAATCCCATTCTTCCATGTAACCGTTCATTCGAATCGGATCGAATTGAATGGACACGGGCTGCTCCGACCAATTCATCAGCCATGTATACACGTGGGCTTCGAATGTTCGTTCAACACGAATTAGATCCTCGCTGTGCCCTTCAACTTGTGTCCAAGCAATGGTCGGTTGTACCGTCAGTAACTCTTTTAAAAGAACACAAAACTTCATAAGGGTATCATTATGATGTGGGTCCTCGTCCGCTTCTTCTTCCACTCCCTCATCTTCATGGACTGTATTGTTCATGGAATAGAATAGGCTGTGCCCTTTGCCAACTGCTTGTAATTTTCCGTGCTGAGGATTGGAACCAAATAGTACATTCATAGGTTTCAATATTTCCGGATCTTGCCGCAGGACTCCACTATCACGAGGAATTGCCCCAACCGCAATAAGCGTTCCGCCATTGTTGACAAAGGATACAAGCTGTTCTGCGATATCCGTGGACATAACCGTAATTTCAGGCAAAATCAAAATCGAATATGCGTTTAGATTACCGGCATACGGATATCCGTCAGCATGAGCATTCTTTACCTCTCTCAACTGGCACTCATCTACATAATCGTAATCAATGGAGCTGCGCAGCATACGATCAGACAATAAGGAGAACAATTGATCCGCAGTTGGATGCTTGTTCGATTCACCGGATACGAACATATGCTCATACACCGTATGGATCGGTGACAATAGCAGCACTTCCGGTATGCGCTTCGTGGAAGCCCCCAGTACACTCAGACGCCCAAGATAATCGGCAAAAGCCCGATAATGAGGCCAGTGCGGAGCATGCTTGAATTCAGTAGGCGGGAAATCCGTTTTTCGATATCCTGCAAACGAATAATAGAATGCATGCGGAATAAACAGATTCACACCCAGAAATGCCATGAAATTGGCATCAAGCCTCCTTTGTCGCATCGCGTAGGCATGACCACTCGCACCAAAGGACTCGCAGATGACTCTCTTTTTCCCATTCAGCTGAGCGACAGACGCTGCGGTCTTTACGGATACGATACGATGCGGATTCTCCCTTGTACCGATCCCATGTGTCAGGTAGTCCACACCTGCATAATGGAATTGTTGCAATACGCGGGTTTGATTGCCCTGCGACCGAGCCTGCCCCCACACTGGCTCCTCCAGTGTATGGCCAATATACAGCAGACTGTGTGACTCGCACCACGTACGAATAGCCGCATGATACCCTTCGACATACCAACGGGTAATCGTATCATAATAATCTTGCCTCACAGATCTGTTGCCATCAACAATCCCATATAACAAAGCGCCTAAGCAGGGAATTAGCTCATATCCGTTCTCCTGTTGATAGCGTCCCGCCATCCCGTGTGTCCACGCAAACACCATTCCGGGCAAAGTTGCGTTCACATCTTGAACCGACGTTCGAATGGCTTCTACGCCAAAAAAACCATCGTGGATCATGAGTCCAGGTTCATCCGTAAATACGCCTTGAATGGTCGCACCGAAGTGTGGCTGTAATTGCTGAAACGGCTCATAAGCCCATTGAATGAAAGCCTGAACGGCATCCGGATTCAAGGTGTCCAGGTAATAGCCTTTTGCAAACGTGATCCCTTCGGCAATTTCACAGGACCAACAGGCGAGTATGATATAATCATCGTCCGAATCCGGTTTCCATTCCTGCCCATATAACGCTGTAATATCTTCCGGTTGATCATATATCAGCCATTCCCCATCTTGCTGGATGGCACGATAAACGAGAATAGCGATGAGTTCATTGTTACCGTAGGAGACAAAATCGAGAGGTAACGTTCCCTGTTGTGCTTTGTATAAGTATCTTCGTTCCTCGACCCTCAAGTATCTCATCCGATATTCGGGATGCCGCCTTGTCAGCTTACCGCCAAGCGTTCCGCTCGGCCAATTGTCCTCATCATACAGCCAGACCACCATATCGCGCTTCTCGCATTCCTTTGTGCAAAATTCCAGCGTATCCATGAACTCTTCGGACAGGTACGGGGTTTGCATTCCATGACGTGCATGCAAAACTACGCCGCCAACACCCGCTTCATACATGGATTGAATTTGGCTTTCAAGCTCAGCCTTGGTGAAATTATGATTTAGAAACCAAAAGGGTTGCGGCCGGTACGTTGCGTCAGGATTCTTGAATTGCTGTTGTAATTCATCAATGTTCGTGATTTTCATTTCCACATTCATCACCTGATCTCATCATGATTTTGATGCAGATGCTGTGGTTAGTAAAGGAATGAAAAATCCACCCACGACCGAACGATTTTGGAAATTCAACTGCTTTCCAGTGATGGTATCATACCAGTCCGTTACGGGCACACGGCTCGATGTCTCATTCATAAAATCCCAAAGTGGTGAGATCATCTGCCCAAACTGGGCTTGCGTTTCACTCATGGAGGCACACCATACGAGCCAATCGGACTTGGTATACGTCTCACGGCTATCCAGCGGTATGCCGTATCGATTCTGTTTTAGCTGATAATATGCCAACTCTTTGGCAGCTACTTCTTTCGGAAAAAGATTGAAGTCGAGCAGACGGTCCCATACCAGATTGTATTTCATGCTCCACGATTCATTCGAGCTGTCAAAAGTCAGCTTGTAGTGATCTTCTGCATTTGCCATGGATTCCCACTCATCTGCCATTTTCTCTGCTGCTTCACGGTAAACGACACCATCGGGCAAACCAAGTTCGGCGCTCATGTAGGCATAAGCGGCAATACCCAAAATCGCTTTAATCGACAGGTTCGCATTGTGCGCAAGATGTCCAGCAAAGTCGTCGGTGCACAGCTGATTGTCCGGGTCCAGACCATGCTGCAGCAAATACGAAGCCCATGTGGTCAGAAGCCCCCAATGCTCACGTGCAAATTCCACCTGCTGCTCATATTTGCATACCGCTGCTGCCATCAGGAGCATATTGCCACATTCCTCGATAGGCATCTGATATTCAAGCTTGTTCTCTCCGTAAACCTGACCATTGGCTTGAGGATAAGTTCCGACGTCATGCGGAGCAAAATCAAATGTCCAATCCGTGCTCTCCGCATACCTATAGATTGGGCGCATCATTCCTTTGACCAATTCGGGATTATACCTCAGGAACAACGGAATCGACGGGTAGCTCACATCCACCGTAGCGATGCAGCCGTTACTGAAATTCTCTTTGGAGAAAAATAATACTTCTCCCGCTTCGTCAGCAACCAATTTATGTGCAGCAATCGCTTGCCGATAGGTCAGTGCCAGGATGTCTCTATATTGGTTCCCGCCTGCGGCCTGACTTTCCGCTAAAAGCTCCTGATTAAAGCGATTGCACCGCTGTACAATCTCTTCATATTGCTCCGCTGCTTTTGCCAGCATTGCATGGAATGTCACACCATCTTTCTTCCAATACGCATTCAGCGGTTTGTGAAAATATTCAATCGCATGAATATCATCATAGGCGAGCATCAGATAGCGTGTGGCTGACTCTTCATGGATAGATCCCATATCCATTTCGGTTGCCATAACAGGCATATCGCCAGTGATGGACCGCGGCTTACGAGAGTCATCTTCTGTCTTCAAACGACCCGTTCGGGCATACTGTTCACGGCTGGATACCGAATGAATGACCGAATGACTTTGAGAAGTCTGCTGAACCACCAGATACATATGTCCCCAGTCTATTCTCGTATCATCGCCGGCACGTTTTAATACAGGCTGTTCCACTGTTCCCATGGACAATGCATGCAACTGCTCATTGATTACATGAGATGCCCAGGTAACCTGCTGATCAGGGGAATGTACACACCATTCACCTGTCACATCAAAATAGATTTTCACGTGATGGCCCTGACCGTCTATCGCTCTAACATGGAACGTAACATAGGTCACAGGTCTGGATAACAACTCCAGATCATCGAGCAATAGTGGCGTGGTAAAATGAACCTCCAGCTCGATGCCTTCTCCTTCAAAGGTGTAACGGGTAGTTACAGGCTCAACGGTAAGATTCGTCTGCATGAGCGCATCCGGCTCGTCAACGGCTGCATCTTCACGAATACCTATTTTTCCCATAAACCTTCTGATTTTGCCGTCAATGGCAATCATGCCGACCATGCCCTGCGGATGGTTCGTCCAGTGCCGAGTGGTATCATCATAGAGGTGATCGGCAGCAGACCATACGCTAAAATAAGGGTCTACCGTGATCAACGGAACCGATGGTGGTCTAAACGTCGTCATTGGTTACATCTCCTTCAATTCATTTTTTCCAACATAAACGGTGCTCCTGATTCAAAAGGGATAGGCTTTGCTCGACTTGTTGACCAAGGCGCTGCAAAGCCTATGTGACTCCCGTGCTAATCGGTAACCTGCCCCTTCGGCATTAGTTCGGCATTTGAACAGTTACGATATCTTTTCCTTTCAGGTTCTCATTGGTGAACTGCATCGCTTGATCGTATCCGGTCTTCCGAAGCTGATCCCTGAGATCGTTGATAATGCTAAGGGCCGCTTCATCTGATTTTGCGAAAATGGCTTCCTTCCAGGCATCTCCCATCCGGTCCATGGAAGGCTTCAGCATTTCCCATTCCGGTGACTTGGTAATCACATCGCCCGGGTTATAGGCTGTTATTACGTGAATACCATTGGGACGCAGGATTTTCCGGGCATTTTCCATGGCATCGAGCCGATCCTGATCTGCCCAGATGTCTCCGCCTGCTGCCGAGTTGATGCGATCTAAACCCGTGATCGATTCCAGTCCGATGCTGATGCCCACACTCTTGCGAACTTTACCGGATTGATCTGCTGTAAACTTGTCGAACCATTCCTGGTTCGGTACAGGTTTGCCGTCCTTCATATCCCAATGAACCCCTTGAACTCCGTACCGGGCCAGCATGAAGCCTTCGTCAGATGCCATGTAATCGAGGAACTTGAGTGCTGCATCTACACACGCACCCTTGCAGCTACTGGTGATAGCCGTTACGTTGTTTCCTTGAATGCCAAGATCGACAGGCCGACTCGGATCAACATCTGCCCGTTCCAACGGTCCGATCGGGATGTAATCGCTTCCAGGATGGGAAGTAACATATTCTTTGGAGGCGTCCAAAATGGCCGGGTAATGTGCAGCAAGGATAGCAATGCGTCCTTGATTGATTTTTTCCTTGGCGATGGGATCGGTCTGAGTAAAGGCTTCGGGGTCCATCAGCCCTTCTTCAACCAGTTTACGATAGAACAGCGTGTATTCTTCATAACCTTTGGTGAAAAAGTTATGCTCTACCGTTCCGTCACCTTTGTCTACATAGCCTGCGCCCGAATAGAACATCGTGTTGCCGATACCCACGGACCATCCGTTACTGAAGCCGCCCAGCGGAAAAACGGGCTGACCGCTCTCCTTCAGATTGGCATCTTTAATTTTTTGGAGGAAGTTATAGAAGTCTTCCTTGGTCACGACAGACTGTGGATCAACGCCGACTTTCTCGGCAATGTCTTTGCGAACATAGAAGCCATACAACCAATCCATGCCATCTTCGTTCGTCGCAGGCTGATTTTGTAAGAGTAAATATTTCTTACCGTCATACGCATCTATTGCTTTTTCATAGAGTGCTGGCGGTACATTCTCTTTCGCAATGGATTTGGCCAGGTTCGGATAATCTCCCAATTTATCGGATATATCAACCAGCTGCCCTTCTTTGGCAGCCTTGATGATTCCGTCCAGCTCACCTCCCCATGCAGGCCCGGTGTAGATATCCGGCAAATCTTGTGTAGCGAAGATCTGGTTTACTTTCTCCGTCTCGCTGCCTTTTGTATATTCCCACTCCAAGGTAACACCCGTTTTCTCTTTGATCACTTCCTCCACAGGTGTCATTCCATTATCCGATCCGCCCGAGCCATTCCAATTATGCAATATTTTGAGTTTAGTACCGTTCTCCCCTTCTGTTCCTTCCCCGTTCCCGGATGAACTCGTACAGCCGCTCAGCAAACCTCCAACCATGATGGACACGAGCAACATGGATACACCTTTTGACCAAATGCTGTTCAAACCAATCGCCTCCTTGAATATATGATCTGGTCAAGCTCTAGCAATTTCAGGCCAAGATGATCTACCCTTTAACCGAACCGATCATAACCCCCTTCACGAAATATCGTTGCAGAAACGGATATATACATAAGATCGGGAAAACCGTAATGACCAGCAAAGCCATGCGAAGGGACTCAGGGGTTGCTCCAGCTCCGCCGACACCACCAACGGTCTGCCCACCCTGCTGTGCTGCACGCTGCATCGAATTGGATAGCGCCTCTGCTTCGGTCAGCATTTCTTGCAATAGAGTCTGCACCGGGATCAAATCTTTGTTGGATACGTAATAAGCGCCTGAGAACCAGTCATTCCAGTGGGCAACCCCAATAAAGAGCGAGATGGTTGCCAGTACCGGTCCGGAGAGAGGCAGAATGATTCGTATAAAAATTTGAAAATCACCATACCCGTCAATTCGGGCGGATTCCTCCAGCTCTTCCGGTATGCCTTGCAGAAACGTTCGAATAATGATGATGTGCATGAAGTTGAATAGCATAGGCAGAACGTACACCCAGAAGCTATTGATCAGATGCAGCTTTTGGAGTGTAATGAAGAACGGTATGAATCCCGCACTGAAAATCGTGGGCAAAAAGATGTAAAAGGTAAAAAAGGAGCGACCAGGCAATGATTTTTTGGAAAGTGCATAGGCCATGAGTGTACACAGCACAACGTGGAGGAAAGTACCGAGCACGGTGCGCATAATCGTAATTTGATATGCCTTCCAGATTCGTGCGTTATCGAATACCTGGGCATAGTTATCCAATGTGAATTGGCGAGGAAGAAAATAAATTGCCCCTTGCATCGAGTCCTTACCGTCATTCAGTGAATAAGCCAAAATGTAAATAAACGGGTAGATCATGGAGAATCCAACTAAAGCAAGAAAGGTATAGTTAAGCACCGAGAATAAGGACCATTTTCGTTCCATAAGGTCACCTCCTTAGAACAGGGATACATCACTGACTTTGCGGGCGATGCGATTGACGGTTACAACCAGAATGAGTGCGATAACACTTTGGAATAGTCCGACAGCTGCAGCGTAACTGAGACGCCCTTCCCGGATACCGGAGTTAATGGCGTGTACGTCCAGTACACTGCCCAGACTTGCGGTCGCCGGTCCATTCAGGAGAAGCAGTTGTTCATATCCCGCGCTCATCAGACTGCCCACGGCGAGTATGAATAATATGATGGCCACATTGCGGATACCCGGAAGCGATATGTGCCACATCTGCCTGAAGCGTCCTGCACCATCCATTTTGGCAGCTTCGTAAAGCTGCTGATCAATACCCGCAATAGCAGCCATAAAAATGATGGAATTCCAACCGATATTCTTCCAGATGTCCGAACCAACGATCATCTGATAGAACCACGTTGGATTGTTCAGGAACTGGATCGACTCCGCTCCAAATGACCCCAATAAGTCGTTGACTGGACCCCCATACGGCGTTAGAAGCCGTTGCATCAGAGTGACCACAACGATCCAGGATACGAAATAAGGCAAGTAGGAAAGGGTCTGAACCGTCTTTTTGAATTTGATCATTCGGACTTCATTTAACAGGAGTGCAAGAATAATCGGCATCGGAAAACCAATCAGCAGTTTCATGAGACTGATAATGATCGTATTACGGATGATGTCACCGGATTGGTAATAATTGAAGAACTGTTCGAAGTACTTTAGGCCAGCCCAAGGACTTCCCGTGAAACCACCAATGAAGTTGTAATCCCTGAAAGCAACCTGGATTCCATATAGCGGCACGTAAGAAAACAGGAAAAACCAGACGATGCCGGGCAGCATGAACAAATAAAAGAGCTTATGCTGCCAGATTCGCTTCATCAATCGATTGTTGCTCTCTCGTGTCTTGATCACATTCCCACCTCTCCTTTCTTATAAGGGACGGAGAATCGCCCCAGCTATACCTGGCTTAACTTCAGTCTTATCGTAATGATTTCAAATGGTGTGAAGGACAGAGCGATCTCGGATGCTTCTTCAATTGGAACGGTTGAAATCATATTTTCCATAAGATCCGTCGTCCAAGCATCTGCTACCTGAAATCCAAGTTGTAATGCTGTGGAGGCATGGGTTCCTGAAGTTTCAAATAGACGGACGATGATGTCGTCACCCTCTTCGGCTTTTTTGACCGATTCCACCATGATGTGCGGATGATCTGGTTGAAGAAATGCTTTGGAATACGGGAGCTTACCGTTCTGCTTCGCAGATCCAGATGATAAGGAAAGCGTTCGAAGCGGGATGTTCAGTTCATTACCTCTTCGATAGACCTCAGCCTGAACATGATTGCCTTGATGCGGATATAACGAGTAGGTGAACTTATGCTCCGCATGATCTGCTTCGGGGTCTGGGTATGAGCTGCTGCGCAGCAAATTCAGATCAAGCACATTATCGATGGCTCGATGACCATATTTACAATCATTCAGCAGTGCGACTCCATAATCCGGCTCCGATAAGTCAATCCACTGATGAGCGCATATCTCATCCTTGGCGAAGTCCCACATGGTATTCCGATGGGTCGGTCTGGTCAAACTGCCAAATTGGATCTCACAGTGAACCTGGTCTGTACGGATATTCAGCGGGAATGAAGTACGGAGCATTTTCCCATGCTCTCTCCAATCGACAGTCGTCTCAAAATCAATGCGTCTGCTTCCTTCTGTCAGAACGACAGTCTGGACCAGAGCGGATTCTCCATAGTTATACTCGAAAATCAACCCAACTTTGGGACCATCACGAAGCTCGTGAATGTCATGAAGCGTTAATGGCATACCCGTATGCGCTGAATAGTCATGACTGAAATCCCAAGCATCTCCCTCGTCGTGATACACACGAAGTGCATTTCCCGGATAGCCTTGCGGAATGACTTCTCGAGCTTCTGCCTTGTCCCGGATGGAGATGATAGCTCCGTTCCGATCAAACCTTACGATGAAGGTGTCATTCTCCACGACACGCTCATTAGCAGAAACCTGAAATCCCGAATCCCGCATTCCCGGGACCACCTCAGTGGAGGATGCAATTTCATCCATAGCATCCTGGCCCACATGATTAGATATCACGGTATATCCCATGGACGGCACCTGAATTTGGCGCCAGCTTCCATTCGTGTGAAGCCACTCCTGACGTTCCCAAGGCAATGAATTGAATATCACCACGGAGGAGTTGGGTAAGGAATCGACATTTGAAGAGATCTGGTCTGCCAAATGACTGTAGGTTGCATTGATCATATTTTCAGTCTGCTCCAAAAGTTCTTCGTATCTTAGGAGTGACTCATCGTACACTCTCTTGATTGAAGACCCGGGAAGGATATCATGGAACTGATACAGGAGGACTTCCTTCCATATCGTTTCCAATGTCTCGGACGGATAAGACTTACCTATCTGGGCAGTCACCAGTACAGAGGCGAACTCCAATTCGCGCAGCGCCTTCTCCATCTTTCGGTTATATCGTTTGCTTCGGGCTTGACTGGTCAACGTTCCTTGATGTTTTTCTAGGTAAAGCTCCCCGCGCCACGTCTGGAATCGCTCACGCTCTTCATTAAGTCGTTCAAAAAATTTCCACGAAGGTTCCTGTATAACAGGAGACAAGCCAAGCAGGTTCTTCTCCCGTTTCAGCCGCTCCAAATGTTCCTCACCTGGCCCACCGCCCCCATCTCCTATACCAAAGAGCATCAGTGCATGGCTGGATACATTTTTGTCCAGGTATTCCCGCTCAGCTTTGACGATCGAACGCGGAGCTGCCGGACTATTGTAGGTATCCTCAGGCGGCATATGTGTTAATACCGCTGAACCATCAATCCCCTCCCACAGAAAGGAATGATGGGGATGTCGGTTGTACTCGCTCCAGGACAGCTTCTGGGTCATCATATAATCCACACCTGATTTCTTTAACAACTGAGGCAAACTTGCCGAATAGCCGAATACATCAGGCATCCAGAGTGATTTCATTTCCAGACCGAATTCCTGTTGAAAATAACGCTTGCCATACAGAATCTGGCGTACGAGTGATTCACCACCAGGCACATTGGTATCCGACTCCACCCACATGGCCCCCTGCGGTTCCCATCTACCTTCACGTACTCGTTCCTTGATCTGATCATACAGCTTGGGATAATGCTGCTTCATCCAATCGTACAGCTGCGGTTGGCTTGCTCCGAACACATAATCGGGATAACGCTCCATCATGCGGAGCACTGTGGAGAACGTTCTAGCTCCTTTCCGGATCGTTTCACGGATCGGCCATAACCAGGCCAAATCAATATGGGCATGACCGACAGCGCTTAGGGTTAAGACCGGATCGCCTCCCTGCATGCTCAGCTGTTCATTCAGTCGTTTCTTCGTTTGCTGGACATAATCTTCGGAGAATTCTGTCAACTTCAAAGAAATGTCATATAGCGTTTGAAAAATTTTCTCCTTACGAGCGGAACCTTCATGGAGCTGCTCTGCCGTTTCCAAAAGCACCTCGGTATCATAATAGAGATCCCGAATATCTTCCCTGCAGTAGGCGATGACGGCCTCTTTCAATGTTCCACCGCGATACTTGCCGAACAGATCGTTATTGCCTGCATCTGCCCACACTTCAACTTCCTGCCCATTCACAGACATCTCCTGGAGCTGCACGACTCGTTTACCAGGCAGACCTAGTGAAAAATCAAACTCAGAGTTAATGGTAGTTAATCCCTGGATCGGTGAGCCTTCATGGTCAACCAGACACAGCTCACCGCTGACATCCAGCAAGAGGACTGCATTCTGATGTCGTTCGCCTGCCCGTAGACGGCCCGCAAAGCGGAACCAGGCACAGTCCCATAAATCCCCCCATTGTTCTCCTTGCGTAAGAGTCACTTTTGTACCGGACATCCGTTCCTCGTATGATACGGGCTCTGGGGTAACCCATGCCGTCACTTCCAACTCGGCAATCGGCTCATATATGGCTTCCCGAAGTTTGTTTAACATCTGTTTTAACCGTTCAGGCCTTATCGGTTCGTATGGCATGCTAGTGTACTCCTCTCTGTTACATCAATCAGGTTATATAAAATCAGGAAGTCCAGCGGACAGAAACCTCTGCGTTGTTCTCATCACCATGTTCGTACTGAAGAAGAACGGTCTTTGAATCCGGGTCCCATTCCCACACAGCGGGTGCCGTCCGCTCTTGAACAACATACTGGGCAGATAAGGGTCTGGCCCTGCAGTACAGCCTTGCCGTTGCCTTCATATTGGCAGGACCTCTCGCAATGAATCGAAAACCTGCGGCAGACAGTGACAGACCTTCTATTCGGGAGGAAGCAGCAATAACAGATACTTCTCCATCTGTTGGACGGCCTGCTTCAATATCGTAAAGCAGGGCTTGCTCTCCCGGTTTTAGAGCCACTTGACTCAGAACGGAGAGCTGTGAATCAAACAAATCCACCATCAGACCTGAAATGTCCACCTGCTCTTCGCTGACCGACTCATCCAGAATCGATACGATTAGATAAGGACCTCGTCTAATTTTGAAATATGGCTTCGATTTCCACTCTAGTTCTGGTCCGTGGAGGGTCTCCATCGTTTCTTTGACGGATTGGCGCAACCGATCAGCCCCTGCCTTGGATAAAGTGAAGTCAGCCGGATGTTCATTCAGCCAGCAAACGATCCCTTTTCCAACCTTATTGATCCCTTCCCTCTTATCTTTCAGACCTAGCTGCTCAAACAAATGTGCTCGAGGAGAGTTATGCGCCGGATCTGACTGCCCTTCCTTGCGGTCAGGGTTCCACCATGCACGAATATTGTGATACGGATCACTGTCGTCGCCAACGTAGATTAACGCTCCGCCATCCTGCACCCACTGTGCAAGGGCATAGTGAATGTCCGGATATTCCGGTTTGATGAATTCATAGCTTAGTATGAGCACACGATAACTTGCCAAGTAACCCGGATACCGCCTTACATTATCCAGTTGAAGGGGTCTCACGGGAATCCCGTGTTTCAATAAAGGCAGTGTAAGTCCATAAAAAGGAGAGAAATCGAGCAGTTCGGTATCGCCATCCTCCTGAAATCCTTCAGGGTCTGTTCCATCGTATTTACCGGCGTGGAGGACATTGGGATCTGACTTCATTCGTTGATACATCGCCGAGTCTGCAATGAAAACGCCCACTTGTAATGGTTCCTCGGCTGTTTCAACCACATCCTGATCCATGTTACCAA
This sequence comes from Paenibacillus sp. 11B, assembly GCF_030487755.1. NCBI lineage: Bacteria > Bacillati > Bacillota > Bacilli > Caryophanales > Paenibacillaceae > Paenibacillus > Paenibacillus sp. 11B. Next base: position 290,031 of record NZ_JAUKNS010000002.1, read on the forward strand.
GGGTGTGCATGACTTGAAGTAAAGTTGTGGTATAGTCTGACGGAATTTGTTCCTTGCCAGTGCCATCCTCGGATGGGTAAGTACCTTGAAAGATTCGTCGAGGCCAAGGTGAGACTTCATAATGGGCCACCCCGGGATGCAAGAGTGAGGCAACCACAGTCTTTAAATAGTTCTGTCGGTAATCGGCCCAGGAATAATTCGGGTTATCTTCGATCGGATCATGCAGGAACCACATCCGTCTGTCCGTACCACGAACCAGTTCTTGCATTACGCCATATTCAAGGTAAGCGGTTTCAAATGTACGTTCTTTACGCTTGCCTTCATACACATTAGGGGTTCGGGATGTCCCGGTCCAGATCTGTGCAATGTATCCATCGATGGAAGGCAGCTCTAAAAGCTGAGATTGTGGGCTGACAATTCGCCACTGTGTGTAATTAATCAGACTATGGGTCGGAACATAAAAGCGAAGAACACGACTATAACGTTTTAACGCGTAGTCCTTCATCTCGGCACATAATCGGTCCAGGACGCGTGTATATAAATACGCTTTTAATTTGGATGCTCGAAATTGTGCGTCTGGCGAAGCATGGGGCGGAATCCAGGGTTCTTTGTAATACAACTGCCATTCCCGTTTAAAAGCTTCCGAATATCCTCCGTTCACCCAGAATTCGGGCTCCTCCAGATGGATAGCCTCTACACCGGCGTCAACAGCGATACGTATTCGCTCCGCTATGTAATAGCCAAAGGAAATGGTAGGCACCATGTATGGAATGACCGGTTTGTCCCCGTGAAGAATCATGTCCCCCTGACGGTCCGTTTGAGCTTCATCCCAATGCGTTGCGCCATCGATCTCGCCATCAAGATAGTTGTTGTAGTTCCCCCACGCAACTCCTGTCATCAGATGAACGATATACCCTTTTTCTTTCCACTTCTGAATACGTTCCTGCATCGACTCGTCAATCCCATAAACCATTACAAAGTCAGTCTGCAAATCATAGTTGGCATGATAAGGAGCGGCTTCTTGAAATCCGGTACGCTCTTCCTTTCGATCTCGTGCCACATTCTTAGCCTCCCCTGCTCGTATTTCATTTGGGTTGCAATGTATGACTATCCATCATTTTCTAGACTATAATATATGATATGAATATATTCAATATGTTTTTTATATAAACATAAAAAAACCTTTCCCGTTTCTGACGGAAAAGGTTTTCTTTTTGTGAAATTCAGGCTTGAGGAACCGTTCCGGTGGTTTGACGTATGACCAGTTCGGGTTCAATCAGAATTTTGCTGTAGCTTTTCACTTCCCCATGACCGCGCAATACTTCAAGTAACTTAACAGCTGCCTGATACCCCATATTGCGCTCAAACTGCTTCACATGGGTAAATATGCTGAATTCCTCCACGATGGATGTTGGGTCATCGAAGCTTACAATCGATACATCTTCAGGCACCCTAAGCCCTGCTTGCTTGGCCATTTGATAGATTTGTACACCCAGTCTACCGTTAAGCGAAACATATGCCGTGACCATTCGGTTTTGGATATATCGGTACAAGGGGTGCGCCTCCGCATCCTTCAGTTCGCTTAGCGGTTGGAAATCCGTAATCATATGCGCAGGATTGATTAAAGCCCCTTTGCCTTTTAAAGCCTCAATATAACCTTCAATCCGCTCCTGAACCGTGACCGTCTGCAGGGGAGAATCCGAGCAAATGGCGATATCCCGGTGTCCAAGCTCCCACAGATGCTCCACGGCTAGTCGCGTGCCCCGCCTACCATCTGCCGCAATATAATGCGTCTCCACCCCTGGCAAATAGCGATCCATCAGTACAAAAGGAAAACCCGAGAGCTTCATACCGAGGATCTCCTCGTTGTAGTTCTCCTCATCTACAGGAAAGATTAACAGACCCTCTGCCCCAAGTGCCTTCATCTCCTTGATGACATCTTTCTCTTTATCCAGCTTGCCATGGGTAAACATGATCATGCTGCGATATCCTTCCTCGCGCAGTGCTTGCTCAATTCCCTCAACGAGTCTAATGGCAAAATAATCATGAATTGAGGGCATAATGATGCCAACCATTCCACTAGAAAGTATCCCTTCTCTGCCCTTCATCGTGGCAGCTTGCGTTGATGTCACAGAAGCACTATCGGCTTCTTCTGCAACAAAACTGCCTTTCCCCGGCACACGCGCAATTAATTTTTCATTTGCTAATCCGGTCAGCGCATTGGCAACCGTAATTTTACTGACCTGAAACTGATCCATCAGTTCCTTCTCTGTCGGTATGCGATCACCGGGTTTCATATTTTCTGATGTTATGACATGTCTGATATAGTCCTGGATTTGTTGATACAACGGAATTCGATCGTTTGTACTCATTTTGATCACATCACCAATTCATTCATAATATTTGAGATATATAATATATCCTTTCACATACAAGTGCAATAAACAAGCTGGGCTTATCTGCAGTTGTAAAGATCATTCTCCTGATATCACCCCATTTATTATGCCTGATTTCCAGGAATGATGGGAACTTTTGTCGAAACCCTTGTAAAATTATATATGAATATATTTAATATATATTGGATAGAGATGTGTTGATCGGCTTTCGGCCGCAAAAGGAGGATGGGTATTACGAAGGCACACGCTCTAATTTCTGACTATAACAAGGAGTGAATTCGCCATGGCTCGTAGATTCACGATTCTCTGTTTAGCCTTCCTATGCGCTTTTTCATTAACAGCCGGTGCAGCTTCCGCTTCGGAAACAGATGTACAAACAGCTAAACCTGATGGTTCCAAACACCGTGAACTTCCAAGCTTCAAAAAACCGAAACACCTGGATGCAGCCGACATCTATGATGCGCCAGGTGACATCAAATTGTTGATGGGAACTTTGCAGGGAATCGTTAACAGGGAACAACCCCGAATCTATCTCATCGAATCCCAGGAAGAAGGGAAATTGACCTGGCTTAAAGATATCAACGTGCCGTACACGCTCCATCCAGATTATTGGGAGGTATTCTCTGCTTATCGCAGCGAGGTCAAAGGCATGATCGTATATGATCCCAATGTACCGGATACGATTAACGTAGCAACCACGCTCGCAGGACTGAAGAATGCTGTTGTGGCAAGCCCCGAGCTGGCAGCCAAATTGTCCAAATCACCTTACAAATTAAAGATTATGGATGATCTGCGAGGTAAATTCAATAGTCGGATGGATGCTTATACCTGGCAATATGAGAATCTGTGGAAGAAAACGAGTCATCAGATGTTAGTTGGACTTGATCCAGATACAGCGATTCGCATCCCTTCCGGAATGCCAGAATCATTTGTGACGATTGCAGAGGAAAAGCAGCAGATCCGGGATGCAAGCAACCGTGATACGTATTCTCTGGACCTCTCCTCACTTCTGGGCAAAACTTCGGTATATTTGCGATTTGATGATGCCTTCACTCAGGATGGCTGGGGACCAGCTGTGCATGAGATTACCGTTAAGGCTGATGGAAAAGAGATTGCAAAATTCGTCGCAGGAACACCGGAAGAAGAATCATTTCTTTACGACAGACAGAATTCCAAGGTTAATGAAGGTCAAGGTGGCCACCGTTTCGCCGATAATGGCAACTATTTTGTATATGAATTCAGTCCTCCTGCGGGAACTCAGAACCTGACGGCTGAGGTGGATATGTGGAACCAGTACAAAGTATCAGCGGGTAATATCCGTCCACTCTCCGCTGAGCAGCGGGAACCCTATGCCTATTTAAGAGATTATGCAGTCGCGAATAAAGCGATGGTGTTCTGGTTGGATTCCAATGTGCCTGAGCAAAAGACACTTTTCGAGAAGATCATGTCTGACGTAAAACCGGGAACTCCCTACCTCGGCTGGTTCAGCAATGATGTTGAGGGTGAGTTCAGTTCTGTTGAAATTGCTTCACGTTATGGTGTCTATGTTCTCGCCGCCGACTGGTTCAGTAACCTGACCGTTTTCTCGGGAACACAGCCTCAGCTCACTCCGGTGAAAAAATCTCCGCGACCTGCGCTGGAGAACAAAATCTATGTAACGTATACCTTCACGGAAGGTGATAATTTTCAGTATAATCAGCATCGCATGCGTGTGATGTGGGATGATCCGGCCAGGGGAAAGGTTCCGATCAACTGGACTTCGAGCCCGCTTCTCTACGAGGCAGCCCCGGCGATCCTGAATTATTATGTGAACACCGCAACACCGAATGATCTGCTGATCGCAGGGCCATCCGGTGCAGGATACTTCTATCCGGGGGCATGGCCCGACTCAAGCTTCCGACAATTCTTGCAGCAGACCGAGAAGTATATGAAAAAGACAGGTATGACGATCCCTTATGTTTTGAATCGTGCAGACAGCGAGAATGTACCTCTCACGCCATTTAAAGCAAGCGCTTACGAGCAGGATTATAAGGCGCCTGGCTTATTCATTAGCTATGAAGACAAGTATGGTATTGAGATTGTTGGCGACAGTCTGCCGGTATCCACGATTCGTGGGATAAGTACCGTGCAGGACGGATTACAAGTGCTGAATGACGCAAAAGCAAATTGGGATGGCAAGTCCCCGTTGTTCGTTTCTCTTGGATTGCTTGCATGGAGCACGACCCCATCCGATGCCTTGGCAATCACGGAAAAGCTCGGATCGGAATTTAAGGTTGTCCGTGCTGATGACTATTTCTCCTTCATTCGAGAAAGTTACCACTTGCCCGCTAGCAAGTAATAACGATACTTACAGGAAATGTGCAGACGCATAAAAGCATCGTACCCCCGTGATGTCGGGTACGATGCTTTTTTTCATGACGGAGCCGGGTGCAATTACAGACATCATAAGTCAGCAGCATATAGTTTATCTCTCGGAAAGATTATATGCTGCTCCCGCTGATTTCTAACGATTGTTATCCCGTTGACGATCCTCAATTTCAAACAGCTACTTCTTCACTGGTTTAGCTGGTTTATCTGATTTATCTGGCTTATCCACTTTGCCTGCTTCCAGCTTTGCAGCTCCTTCCAGAAGAAATACCCCGCTGAGCTGAGCGGAAAGGTCGAGCGGATTCTGGGCGGGTTTGCCCCAAGCCTGACCGAATAAACCGTTATCCCGGCTGCCCTTCAGCAGGGCATCGGCGTTGCGATAAATCGCCTTTTTCAGGCTCTTGTTATGCCCGGTTTCATACAACTCAACCATATAGCGGATCAATATGCCTTTGAACAAAGCGCCATCTCCGTCGCCGTCCTCTTTAAATATGCCCGTCTTCTCATCTGTTAAGGCCTTCAAAGAACCGGCTGCCGTTTTCTCGGCATCTCTCAGATACGCCTTCTCCCCCGTTATCCGGTAGAGATCGACACCCGCTCCGATAAACGTGCCTTGATTGTATGTGAAGATCCATGCTTCATTTACATCCAGTGTACCATCCTCACGCAGCACCAACCCATCCGCTACCAGGCCTGTTTGCGAATGAACCAGATATTGTTTCTCCCAATCGTATATCTTCTTGGCCCATTCCAGATCCCCCGTATCGCCAAAACGTTCGTACAGTCTTGTAGCCAAGATGGCGGCAGGCCCGTTGGAGCACGCATTTCGGTTATCACGCTGATCCTTTTTCCAAGCCATACCGCCAAGCTCATCTTCCCACCAGGCGGTCTTGATGTCATCCCACAACTCCAGAACATATCCCTTCATTTCTTCACTTCCTGTTGCATCATACAGACGAAGCCCGGCAAGCGCGAGCCATTCCATATCATCGTAGAATTCATTATGAAGTGAGCCGTTGCGGGCAATGATACTGCGAACGAGTTCCTCTGCGCGCTCCGTGTATGCTTTGTCTCCTGTACGTTCGTAACCGTCCACCAACGCGTCGACTGCATGAGCCTTCCACCAGTAATTCAAGGCATGCTCACCTTCAGGCGTTGAAGGATAAGCATTATTCATCATTTTGGATGCATCGTTCCAGTAGTATTCATGCAGCTTCCCTTGCGCCCACTGCGCCTGATCCGCATAACGATTCTTACCGCCGCTTGTTGCCCCCATTGTAGTGACCAGAATAATACTGAGTACCAGCGTGAGGCTCACTATTTTCCTTTTGCTCATCAGATCCCTTCCCTTCTCCAATCGACTTATAACGAACGGTTCACTCGTAAAACAGGGACATTCATGTATGCTCCAGCTCAGATTGTCCCTCTCCCCTGACAGTGTGTTCCTTCACCTCCTTTCGAACCAAGCCAAGGCGGCTAATCATGCTTGATAGCCCGAGCTATTCCTTCACAGCACCCAGAACGATACCGTGGATTAAATAACGTTGGAGAAAAGGATAAATCAGCAGAATGGGAATCATGGAGACCAAAATTTTGGCAGAGTTCAGTGTGGTGTTAGAGATTTTATTAAACTGCTGCAGCTGTTCGACCGAAAGATTCTGCATCTGATCACGTGTGAGGCTGAGCCTCTGCAGATAGGTCTGAAGTGGTATTTTGGAGCTGTCGTTGATCAGAATAATGCCGTCAAAGAAATTGTTCCAATGCCCGACAATGACAAAGAGCGTAATGGTTGCCAGACTCGGCATGGAAATGGGAATGAAGATTTTGAGCAGGATTTTAAGCGGACTGGCTCCGTCAATAAATGCGGCCTCCTCCAGCTCCTTTGGAATCCCCTTGAAGAAGTTCATCAGGAGAATAACATTAAAGACAGGAACGGCCCCCGGGAGAACCAGCGCCCAGATGCTGTTGATCAACCCCAGATTGCTAATCACCATATACCAGGGCACGATTCCTCCGCTGAAAAGCATCGTAAACACTATAATCCACATATATGTGTTTCTCGATCTGAATTGTGTAACGCTGCGAGATAACGGGTACGCCATCAGAATGGTCAAAATCATGTTGATGGCTCCCCCAAGCACTACCCGCTCGACGGAGATGAGAAAAGCTTTCCAAAACTTCGTATCATTCAGAATCTGCCCATACGATGAGAAATTCAGCTCTACTGGAAAAAAGTAGACCCGGCCTGCATTAACAGCCGTGCTGCTGCTGACCGACACCATAATAGTATTAACGATCGGAGCCAGGGACATGAACGTAATCAGGATCAACGCAATCATAATCAACAGGCGGGATAGCCTGGAGCCGAGCGATTTGGATTGAATCATGCTAACCCTCCTAGAAAATTCTGTACCCCGCATACTTCGAAGCCAGCCTGTAGGAAATCACGATCAGAACAAAGCTGATCACTGATTTCATCAGTCCAATCGCTGTTGCAAATGAATATTGCATGTTGATCAGACCCATACGGTACACAAAAGTATCGATAATATCGCCTGTTTCGTATACCAGCGGATTATACAGGTTGAACACCTGATCAAAGCCCGCATTCAGCACATTGCCAAGGCTTAGCGTCCCCAGCAAAATAATCGTCGGGAACATACCCGGCAATGTGATGTTCAGCGTTTGCTTCCAGCGACTCGCGCCGTCCATTGCGGCGGATTCGTACAATGCAGGGTTGATCGCCGTTAATGCAGCCAGATAGACAATCGTCCCGTAGCCAAATTCCTTCCAGGTATCCGTTACAATCAGCAGCGGCCTGAACCAGTCATTGCTCGCCAGAAACATAATCCGCTCCAGGCCGAGAAATTCAAGTATGTTGTTTACCATGCCATCAAAGGAAAAGATCATGGTCAACATTGTGCCCAGAACCACCCATGACATAAAATGCGGCAAATAGACGACGGTTTGAATCGTGCTTTTGAATGCCTTCAGACGCACCTCATTAAGCAGCAGAGCGAATACGATGGGTACAATTAACCCCAGAACAATCTTCCCAACCGCGATAACCAACGTATTCACGAAGATCTGCTTCGCATCCGGCAGTTGAAACATATACGTGAAATTGGAAAGCCCTGCCCATTTGGACCCGAAAATACCTTTGGCGGGAATGAACTTTTGGAATGCCATCACAACCCCGAACATCGGTACTATAGAGAAAATGAACAGCATGATCATGCCCGGCAGCAGCATAAAATGATAGGTCATTTCGTCAAAGGTTTTACGTTTCTTTTTCCTCGGGTAACGCACTTTCCGCTCTGGATTAACGGCTGTCTCCATCTGTGCCATTGTCTGTTCCACCTCCATCATGTGACTAATTGGACAGGCATTATCGGCGAAAGGCCGTGCAGAAGTCCACCATCATGCTTGGCTTCCGCACCTAAGCTCACGCAATCGTCATCTGCTGCTCATATCGTTGACTTCTTCTGTAATCTCATCGCCACCCGTATGCTTCCAAGTGTCAACAAACGTATCAAATTCATCTACAGAAGCTTCACCCATAATGATCTTGAGCATGGTTTCCTCTTCGAGCTTCTGCAGATTCGCCCACTTCAGCTTCATCGTCTCGGTTGTTCCGTAGAAGCCTGCGGGGATCACTTCCAGATTCGGGTTGTTCGCCTCTCGCTGTCCCTCGATCCGGGAGAGGTATTCGCCGTAGGTGTTTGCATCGATCGCATTGCCTTTTTCTTTGAATTCTTGATAGGCCTTGAAAGAAACCACTCGATCTTCCTGAACAGCGGAAGCATCTCCTGCCTCATCCGCCTTGATCAAATCATCGTAATAACGCTTCAGCACATCGTCATAATCCACTTGCATCGGAATTTGGGTAGGATCATTGTTCCAGCGGCTTGCATCGGTCAGCAACTCGTCGGGATGCTCTTTCTTATAATTGATTGCGTCCTCCGTTAAGGAGTAGAGGAAATCCGTTGTTAAATTGATGGATTTCATAATCGCTTCAGGATGCGCAAAGTCCTTCTTCACAACGACGATACCCCCGCCCACGGGGTCCTGCCGGGTCGTCTTGAATTTTCCATTCTCATCCACCGGTGCAGATACGGCCACCCAGACTGCTTCAGGATCTTGCTTGATAGAATCCTTGTAGTTGGTGTAGCCGATCCACCATGGGTTAAACAGCATTCCGGCCTGTCCGTTGATGACGAGGGCTTCCTTCTCTTCATTGGAACGGACAGCAAACTGTTTATCGATCAAGCCCTCTTTATACATCGTGCTTAGCTCCGTCAGCGCTTGCTTCACTTCAGGCTGAACAGACCCATATTCAACCTGACCGTCCTTCTGTATCCAGTTCATAGGAAAGGCTCCATGCGCAGCGAAGATTGGTGTAAAATTCATGGCATTGGAATCCATCACCATGCCTACCGTCTTGCCTGTTCCCGAAACGTCCTTCTCCACAAACGTTCTGGCCAGATTCCATACATCCTCGACGGTTTCCGGCAGCTTCGCGCCGACTTTATCCACCCAGTCCTTCCGGACCCACAGCAATTGGTGCTGGTTTCCGATATTCGTCATGGGCAGACCCATGATTTTGCCGTCTACCTTCACCTGATTCAGCAGCAAATCTCCGTATGAACCATAAATATTTTTAACGCCTTCGGATGCTGTCTTCTCGTACACTTCCGTCATGTCGGCAATCAGATCGTTATCCACCAGCTGATTAAATATTTCGCGGCTGACCAGCATGACATCCGGCAGGTCACCTGTGGTCATCGAGAGTGACAGCTTCTGATCCATATCATCTGTTTCCCATGCCACCTTGGCCTTGACGTTCACCCGGTCTTCTACATAGCGTGTAGCCAGATTGTCCTCAATGGTATCGCCGGAAGGCAAGTTGTTCACATGATTGGTATTCCGGCCGATCGTAAATTCCACTGGCGTCTCGTATTTACCGTATGGTTCATAATCCTGATCTGAAACTTGGGGCTGTGCACTATCGTTATTGCCCCCGGTACATCCGCTGAATACAGCCATCATCATGCTGCCAATCAGCAGCGTAGCTATCGTTCTGCGCTTGCTCATCCTGTCATCCCCTTTATCTGATTTGCTCTTGATAACCAAATTGTATGCGTTTTCAAAAATGGCGTATATGCCACATTTTTCGGATATGTATCACTTTTTTTATGACCTCCTATTTAACTTTGAAGCTCGCATCAGAGATCCTAACAAGAACCAAACAAGCGGTTGCTCCAGCAACCGCTTCAGTATTCAAGCTATGTTTTTAGTATATGTTGACACACTCATGAGGCAGGAAGGACAATGGACACTTCCGTTCCGCTGCCCGGTTCACTATGAATCACAAGCCCGTAATCCCGCCCATAATACAGCTTAATCCGGTCATTCACGTTCCGGACACCACACCCGCCATTCTCCCCCGTTAGCAAAAGAGCCGCCTGCACTGGCATCATGCCTACACCGTTATCACGAACCATCAATTTGATGCTCTCCCCAATCCGACTAACCGCAATGTGAATGCAATAATCTCTCGCATCTGCCTCCACAAAACCGTGCTTGATGGCATTTTCCACAATCGGCTGCAAAATAAAATGAATCACCTCGGTATGTAATACCTCGTCATGGATATGGTAATCCACTTCAAATCGGCCATCGTTCATAATGAGCTGCAAATCAAGGTATGCCTTAATATGCTGGATCTCAGCTTCAATCGTAGCCATATGCCTCCCCTGATTTAGTGTTGTTCTATAGAAACGGGCTAATGCAGATACCATATAACTCGTCTCGATATCCGCTTTTTTCTCGGCCCTCCATCGTATAAATGAGAGCGTATTGTACAGAAAATGAGGGTTAATCTGGCTAATCAACTTGTTATACTCACTTTCCTTCTTGGCAATTTCGGCGTGATACACCTGGGAGATCAGGCTGTTGATCCTTTTCAGCATTTTACCGATACCGTTAGTCAGTTCACCGAATTCATCTCTGGATGAACTTCGGATAATTACATCCAGATTGTTCCGCTCCACCTTGTCCACCTTGTTCTTGATATGGATAATTCGTTGCGTAAAGTTATTGGAAATGACATAAATGAGCAGGAAAGTAATGATCAGACTGAGGATGATGACAAACAGCGTAATTTGAAAAATGCCCATTGCATTTGCGTACGCATTCGTATTCAGCAGATTATAGTGAATTGTCCAGCCATTATTGGCGAGCGATCGGCTTAAACTCAGATCACCAGGATCACCAACGTTCAAACCTGCGGCCCCAACAGCACGCTCGTGGTTTTTCTGGAAAATCACATGCTGCTTCGCATCCTCAATATGAACGGCTACATGCTCCGACAGATTGTCCAGGTCTGCAAATATGCTATCATGCTGAATGGAGATCACCATAAAATTGCTGTCTTTCGGATTGCTGATCAGTTCCTGAACGAGATAGAGCTTCTCTCCATCCACAATCCAGCGCCTGCCTCGAAATCCGTCATACCAAGCCTTGCTCTTGAGATCCCCAATAGGCAAAATATTGTTGCGAATTCCCAATAACTCCCCGGATGTATAAAAGGTAATGGCTTCAATATCATCGTCCATCAGCCGGATGTTCGAGATCAGTGGTTCCAGAATGTCCCGGAAATCGAGGTACATATGATAATAATTTTCTTCGTAGTCTTTCGTAAATATTTTCGATAAATCCCGGTTAAGCACCATGAACTCACTCAGCGTATTGTACCGATTAATCTTATAATCCATAATGTTAGCCACCTGCTCCAGACTTGCTTCTGCTTCGCTCCGCAGCTCCTTCATTTGGATACGGTAGGACTGAATGAAGGAGAGCAGTCCAAGCAGAAGAATCGGAATGAGTGCAATCACCAGATGGGACAGCAGCAGCTTGTTTCTGAACTTGATATCATTGAATTTGCTCTTGATCCATCCGATCATGTAGCACCCCGCACTCTCTGAACTGTAACGGACTGACGCCGAACCTATTTCTGAACAGCTTGGCAAAATAAGAATGATTGTCGATGCCAACAGCCCCTGCAATATCATTGATTTTCATATTCGAGTGAGCCAGCAGATGGCTTGCGCGCCGCAAGCGATAATCCGTTAAATATTTCGAGAAGTTTTCCCCGGTCTCTTTTTTAAACAAAATGCTTAAATACCCTGGAGATAGATACACATCGTGAGCGGCCTCTGACAATGAGATATCTCTCTGATGATTATCCTTCACATAATCCTTCACCTGTCGGATGACCTTCGATTCCATCGATTCCGGTTCAGGACCTCCGCCATAAGGACGGATCTGCGTGATATCCTCCATCACCTGTAGAAACTCTTCCTTGACCAGCGGCTTGAGCAAATAATTCACCACACCCAGCCGAATCGCACTACGGGCATATTCGAATTCATCGTAGCCACTGCAAATGACGATCTTTACATTCTGCTGGGTCTTACGGGCTTGTTTGCTAAGCTCCAGTCCGTCCATCAGAGGCATTCTGACATCGGTGATGAGGATATCAATCGCGTTTTGAACCAGAATCCGCTCTGCTGCTTTGCCATTCTCGGCCTCCAATACGTGAAAGGGAAACCCGTAGTGAGAGATCCAATCCTTAATGCCTTCTCTTTGAACGCACTCATCGTCAACAACAAGAACATTAAACATCATGACATCTCCTTTGCATGTGAAGTGAAGGAAACTTCAGGGTGGAATATCATATTATGCATTGCTATTTCCAGTCATATGGTAGTATAGCATAGATTTTAGAAAGGGCTTTCAAAATGGTTTTCCTCTTCTTTTTAAGATATAGAGATCAGTGATTTAAACGCCAATGACATAAACACGATCGTGTAAAAAACAAAAAGAGCCGCCATATGGCGACTTTTTCCGTGGTGTTTTGTTAACGTGTACCTGTACACTTACCCTTTCACCGCACCCAGCGCAACGCTGCCTATAATTTGCTTGGAGAATATCGCAAAGACAATAATAATAGGTAAAATCGAGATCGCAACACCCAAATACAACAGTCCATAGTCCATTCCGTAATATCCTTGCACCAGTGCAACGAGTACCGGAAGCGGATATTTATCCAGGGAGAAAAACAGGACGAGCGGCGTGAGAAAGTTATTCCATGAACCGATAAAGGTAAATATGCCAAGGGCCGAAATGGCCGGTCCCAGAATGGGCAAGACAATCTGATTAAATGTGCGAAACTCCCCTGCACTATCCACACGTGCCGATTCGATGATTTCGTCGGGAATGCTGCTCTCCATGAATTGTTTGATAAAAAATACATTAAATGCATTCGCTGCTGCAGGCAAAATGATCGCTGCATAGCTGTCCAGTAAGCCTAACGTACTGAACAGACGATACATCCCGATTAGAGCGAGCTGCCCTGGCACCATCATGGTTGCAAGCAAAAATAGAAATAGCCAGTTGCGACCTTTGAATTTGAACTTGGCGAAGCCATATGCCGTCAGGGAACCGATATACAAGGATAACACCGTAGACGTCCCGGCAATGAAAAAGCTGTTGGCAAACCCGCGCCAGATATTGATTTTGGAGGCCATGTTCATATAATTATCCACCAAGAAGGGTCCGGGCAGAAACGTAAATGTCGATGCAATCGTTGCATTGTTATGCGTGGAATAGATGAGCATGAGATAAAATGGAATGATACAGATCACGGCGAGGCCAATCAAACACAGATAAATCATAACTTTGCCCAGTGTCAGACGCCTTACAGTATCATATTGCTGCAGAGTGACTTTTTGTTGTTCAACGGGTTTGACGGTTTGCATTTCATTTCCCCCTCCCTATGCACGGCTCTTGCGCTTCGTCATCATGAAGGATACGACCGATAGCAGGATAATGATGATGAACAGACAGAATGCAATGGCCGCTCCATAACCAAAACGTGTACTTTGGAATGCCACATTATACAGATACATAATACTCGTCATGGCTGCACGATCCGGACCACCCGTTCCATTCGTCAATGTAAACGGCTGATCGAAAATCTGAATGCCTCCAATAATGGACGTGATCATCTGAAACAGTATGATTGGGCGAAGCATTGGGACGATGATATGAATGAAAATATGTTTCTTTTTCGCTCCATCCATTTGAGCGGCTTCCTGCAGAGCGGGATCAATACCCTGAAGTCCTGCCAGATAGATGACCATGGAGTAACCAAAGTATTGAAAGAACAGAATGGATGAAACGATCAGTCGCATAAACCAGGGATCATTTTTCCAGTTAATCGGATCGTCGATGAGTCCAACCTGGACGAGAAAATGATTCAAACCGCCGGATTGCCAATCAAAGATCAGACTCACGAGCAGACCCAATGATGCAGCAGTAACGATATTGGGAAAGAAATAAACCGCTCTGAAAATGTCTCTTCCCTTAAGCAACTTATCATTGAGAATAAAGGCGAGGACAAGCGAAACGGTTAGCTGTGGGACTACGGAGACACCCCAGATAAAAAGGGTATTAAATAACGTTTTGTAGAAAAGAGGATCTTGTAGAACCGCAACATAATTGCCTATTCCAACAAAGTCGGGCGTTGTGATCCCGTCAAAGTTGGTAAAGCTGATATAGAGCGAATAGAGGATTGGATAAAGCCCAAAAATGGCGAAAAGAATGAAAAACGGAGCAATGAAATAGTATCCGTAATGGTCTTTGCGGATTGACTTGGCAAACATGATTTGTACCCCCAGTCATCGGATGATTAAAAGGCATTCGCTTACTTCTAAGCTAATCCACTTCCAGCTCCGGAAATCTCAATTTGACATCACGTTTTATTCGTTTTACCGCCTCTTCTTGGGTCTGAATGTCGTTATTGAGATACAACTGGAGTACATTTTTGAAGATGTCATTGTTAATAATTGAATCATACTTGGTTCGCTCATATACAGGAACCTGCTTGGCCGCTTCCGAGAAAAACTCAAAATGCTTCTGCCCTCCCAAATACGCTGAAGATACAGATCCCGCAAGCTGATCATTCACGACCCTATTACTTGTGAAATAATCCTGTTCCTTTGCAAGCTCGGACAGAAAATCATGATCAAAGTTATAAAACTCAATAAACTTCCAAGCCAAATCCTTTTTGTCACTTTTACTGTACATGGCAATATAAGTTCCACCGGCACTAAAAACGGATGGCCCCGGTGCGAGACCCCACAACCCTTCGGTATCCGGAGCGTTCGCCTTAAACGTGTATTGCAATGCCCAGGTAGCTCCCGGATAGAACATCACCTGGCCTTTTTGCATGGAAGCCGCATATCCGGCACTCCCATCATCCAACTCTGCAAGCACATGCCGCTGACGCGCTTCGCGCACAAGGTCAAGCACTTTCATGTAAGTGGGATCGATAACTAACTTCCCATCCTTAACCCAAGGAATACCATCATACGAATTCGATATCGCGTTCCAGTTGGCAAGGGCATGAACTTTATTTCCACTTTGCTGAGCGACCCTCTCTCCAATCTCAAATATTTTCTCCCAAGTATCAATCTGCGGCGCTACCTTCTCCGGGTCGTCCGTACCCAAATATTCTTTGGCCAGATCTCTTCGATAATAAATGCCTCCAGGCGTTCCCTGATAACCGATCGCTCTAATATTTCCTTGGCTATCCTTCTCATTTGCTTGCACAAAAGCATACTGCTCCGGAATCAGCTCATTGGCGTTATACGGTGCTTCCGATAAATTCTCCAGATAAGGCACATCAATCAGCTCTCTGATATTTGCATTCTCGATCATAAACACATCCGGAGCTTTGGACGTCGTCTGAAGCGCCGACTTTAACTTGGTGATATAGAAATTGCCCGGAATATTAACAAAGTTCACCTTGATGTCCGGGTACTTCTCCTCGAATTTCTCAATGGCATAGCCCGCTTCATCCGTAAAACTCCATACTGTAATCTCCTCCTGCTTGGGTTGATTCGCTCCACCCGGCTGGCAACCGGATACCATCATCACTGCGCTTACGAGTGCAATCATGGAGATATATTTAAGCTTAAAGTTCTTCATAGGCCCCCTCCTTCAAAAAGGAAACGCTTACAATTTATTAGAGTATATGGATTTTGGAGAGGGCTTTCTCCATAAATATTGTGAATCATCCTTCATATGTTGTGATATTCGTACGATGCTTTTTCCGAAATTCGGACGGAGTACAATCATTATATTTTTTGAAAAGACGATTGTAAGAGTTCACATTGTTAAATCCATGACCAATGGCAATATCCAGAATGGATTCTTCACGAAACAATAACGCCCATTCCGATTTGATAATTCGAAAATGATTCAGATATTCCATCAGCGTGATTCCCTTGACCTCTTTAAACAGTTTACATACGTGAAACTTGCTGAATTTAATGTGCTCCGCGACCTGATCCAGCTTGACGGGTTCTGCATAGTGCGCTTCCAGGTATTCACAGACCGATTCGAGGAATTCGAATTTTTTGGAAGGAGTACAGTGCCGTCCTGAGTTGAATGGTTCTGTAATGGGTTCCTTTGTACGTAACATATGAACGATGAGATCATATAATCGGGCAACCATTAACCAGCGATACCCCACCTGTTGATCATTCTCTTCATTCGCTAATGCACCTATATATTTCTCCAGATTTTTCTCCGTGGAAAGCTTGGATGGGATGATCGTGGTTTTGTTGAAAAGCTCTCCCAGTTCCTGGGTTTCTCTTTCCGTTGTGAAGCTTCCTGTTAACAATTCCAGCCGAAACAATATAATGGTTAAATGATCTGTACCCGGCAAGAAGCAGTGAACGTCCCCCGGCTTAATAAGCAGTACGTCTCCATGTTCGAGGTCAAAGATATGGCTATTCACGCCCATTCTCGCGCTTTTCCCATTGACTACAACCAATTCAACCTCTTCATGCCAG
This sequence comes from Paenibacillus sp. 11B, assembly GCF_030487755.1. NCBI lineage: Bacteria > Bacillati > Bacillota > Bacilli > Caryophanales > Paenibacillaceae > Paenibacillus > Paenibacillus sp. 11B. Next base: position 306,718 of record NZ_JAUKNS010000002.1, read on the forward strand.
TGTGCGGCAAAATTAAATTGCTCATCTGTATGAATTACGCGGATTGGAAAACCTTCGGTCATATGACCTGTTTCAAGAAAAGTAGGTACACCCATCAAATCACCCTTTCCTCATTTTCCAGCTCAACAATTCTCTAAGTATCCTTATTATGCATCAAATGAACCTGTCCCTTCTAATGGAGTAAAAAAACAGTTGATATTGCATTGCATCAAACAAAAAAAGAAAGTCGCCTGAAATGGCGACTTCTTAAAAAGGAGTTGATGCAGATATTGTCATTTCGCTTCGAAAGACATTTTTATTAGTCTTTCTTCTACTTGATTTCGAATATCCTGATCCAAAATTCCGACTCCAAAAATCTCTGAAAACCATAGCCCATCTGTGGCTAATTTGATAATAGCAGCATTCACGGGATCAATGCCATCATTTAAAATATCTTCTTGAAGAATGTTATGTTTTTTATTGTATGCTGCAAGTAATTCCGGCTTCGAGAATAACACGGCCAAAAGCGCTGTACACAAGGCTACCGTCGTTTTGGAGTCATGGAAGGTCGTTTCAATATAAGCCCTGCTCCATTTCCCGGCTTCATCTATGCTTTCGCTTGATTTTTGCTGTAGTTCCGAGAAAAACGTATCCCCAAATTCCTCGATCATGGCTGTAACGATTGCCTCTTTATTCGGAAAATGATGAAGCAATCCCCCCTTACTTACTCCCGCATGTTTAGCTACAGCTTCCAACGTTAATTTTTCCATGCCCAGATGTTCGACAATATATGATGCTGATGCCAAAAGCTCATGACGTCTTGAATTACTTCTCAAAAGATAACCTCCTTCATATACGTTTATTTATGACTGACTTGTGTTTGATGATTTGACGGGACTTTTGGATAAGTTTAAAAGCACTACTCCCCCAATGACCAAAATGAGTCCAATTCCCGACAGAATGTTAAAAGGATCGTTCCATAAAATGACGCCAAGCAGGGCGGTTAATGCTGTTCCTGCACCTGCCCATATGGCGTATGCGGTGCTCAAAGGAATGGTTTTCAAACACATCGTCAAAAAATAAAATGACAACGACATTCCAACAACAAGTCCGATTGAAGGAAGCAGATTCGTGAATCCTTCCGACAATTTTAGCATGGTTGTACCGAAAACTTCAGTTATAATGGCAATGCCAAGTGCAAAATAACCTTTCATTGTTCATCCTCCACTCTTACTCAGCTATGAGCCAATTTCATAATCACGACCCCAGCAATGATTAAAATTAAAGCTGAGATTTTTCTGATGTTCACGCTCTCTTTATAAAATACAATTCCAACGAGTGCCGTCAGAGCAGTTCCCACACCCGACCACGTTGCATAAGCGGTCCCTAGCGGTATGGTTTTTAAAGCTAGAGAAAGACAAAAGAACGCTGTGCCCATGCCCAAAATCAGCCCTATTATCGGAAGTTTCTTTTGGAACCCATTGGATAACTTCATCATGGAACTTCCAAAAACTTCAGATACGATCGCCAAACCCAATAAAAAATACGCACCCATGCAAGCATTCCTCCTAAGTATACGTAAAAAAATTCATCCTAGTTAACTATACCGTCTGGACGGTTTATTTGCAAAGTTTTTATAGTATCTTTATGCATGCTTGCCATTATCAATGTTCTCACGCAGCTTTGATATAGCTATAGGCTATAGCTAGATATAACTTAATGGAATTACTTTATAACCCCAGATATGTGATAACTTTTTGGTAACATATTGTAGAGGAGTTTTACTTAATGGTGAGAAGCAGTGTATTGGGATATCCACGAATTGGTGTCGATCGGGAATGGAAGAAAGCTTTGGAGGCATTCTGGTCAGGCAAGCTGGAAGAAACAGAGTTTCAAGCACGATTACAGGAAATCCGCTTAGATCACTTGCGCAAGCAACAAGAAAAAGGAATTGATCTTATTCCTGTCAATGATTTCAGTTATTACGATCACATTCTAGATACAGCCGTTATGTTCGGAATTGTACCAAAACGGTTTGCATATAATGGTGGCGCTGTACCTTTGTCTGTCTACTACGGAATTGCCCGGGGAACGAAAGATGCAGCAGCAAGTGAAATGACAAAATGGTTTAACACCAACTATCACTATATCGTGCCTGAACTGGACGGAGCCTCCCCTGCACTTACCGAGAATAAGCCCCTTATTGCTTATCGTGAAGCCAAAGAGAAGCTCGGTATTGAAGGTAAACCGGTTCTTGTCGGACCGTTAACTTTCCTGAAGCTGTCCAAAGGATACGATAAATCCGAAACGAATGCTTGGCTGGACCGCCTGCTTCCGCTCTATGTACAAGTGCTTCAGGAGCTTGCAAATGAAGGCGTTCAGTGGGTACAGATTGACGAGCCAATCCTTGTTACCCAAACAACTGATGCTGACCAGCAGTTGCTGAACAAAATTTATGAGACGTTTGCAGCCGCTGTACCAGGTCTGAACATTATGCTGCAAACCTACTTTGAATCCGTAGAGAACTATAACAACATTGTTGCCCTACCAGTTCAAGGTATCGGACTTGATTTTGTACACGGGGCGACGGGCAACATTCAATCCATTCAGGCGTCCGGTTTCCCAGCGGATAAAGTTTTGGGTGCTGGGGTTATTGACGGCCGCGGGATCTGGAAAGCCTCATTACCAGGAAAACTGAAGCTGTTGGATGAACTGGCTGAACTCGTAACACCTGAGCAATTAATCGTTCAATCCTCATGCAGCTTGCTTCATGTTCCGGTAACGACAGCACGTGAAACTAAACTCACATCCGAACTTAAGAATGCTCTCGCATTTGCAGATGAAAAGTTGGACGAGATTGTTCTTTTGACGAAAGCATTGTCTTCAAGAAGCACTGAAATTATCGCTGAGATTGAAAATTCAGATCGTACGATTCAGGCTCTCCAGCAATCCGAGGAACGCAATCGTGTTGCTGTTCAAGAGGCTGTTGCATCACTCAGCGTTCAACAGCCGGAACGCTCCCGTCCGTTTGCCGAACGTCATATCGAGCAGCAGGAGAAATGGAAATTACCACTTTTCCCGACAACAACCATTGGCAGCTTCCCACAATCCGCTGAAGTGCGTAAAGCACGTCAATTGTGGCGTAAGGGTGAGTTGAACAATGAGCAGTATGCTGCCTTTATCCGGGATCAAATTGATATCTGGATCAAAATTCAGGAAGAGATCGAGATCGATGTTCTCGTACATGGTGAGTTTGAGCGTACCGACATGGTAGAGTTCTTTGGCGAAAAACTTGCAGGTTTTGCCTTCACTCAATTCGGATGGGTACAATCATACGGTTCCCGTTGTGTCAAACCACCAATTATCTTTGGAGACGTTGCATTTACCGGGGAAATGACCGTAGAAGAAACCAAATATGCACAGTCCCAGACACAGCGTCCTGTAAAAGGAATGCTCACCGGACCAATTACCATCATGAACTGGTCGTTTGTACGTGAAGACATCCCGCGCGAGCATATCGCTTATCAATTGGCGTACGCACTGAGACAAGAAGTTGAAGCACTGGAGCAAGCAGGTATTGGCATGATCCAGGTCGACGAGCCTGCGGTTCGCGAAGGATTGCCACTGAAGGAATCGGAGCAAGCCGATTATCTGGCATGGGCGGTCAAAGCATTCCGCATTTCCACTTGCACGGTTCAAGATACAACTCAAATTCACACGCATATGTGCTATTGCGAATTCCATGACATGATTGATTCCATCGAAGCGATGGATGCCGATGTTATTTCGATCGAAACATCCCGCAGTCACGGGGAACTCATTCATAGTTTTGAGTTGAACACGTATAAACTGGGCATTGGACTTGGCGTATACGATATCCATAGCCCACGTGTTCCAAGTGTAGATGAAATGACGAGCATGATCGAACGCGCCTTGCGTGTATTGGACCCTAAACTGTTCTGGATTAATCCGGATTGCGGTCTCAAAACACGTGGCCTCGAAGAAACTGTTGCTTCCTTGCGCAACATGGTTGATGCAACCAAGATTGCCCGTGAAAAGCACGTGGCAACAACGGTTTAAGTGGAGTAAATTAAGAATTCAATAATTCGTTTGTAAAAGGCGGACATTCCTACGCTAAGGAATGTCCGCCTTTTAATATCACCTTTTCGCTGTCTGCTCAGCAAAATGATGATCTACTGCATATTTAAATGTTCGAATGCAATGTTCACCTACCATGAGCTGATCCTCTCTGATCCCATGTCTTTTTGCGTGTCTTTTTATCCATAAAAGTGTGTCATAACAATCATCCAAAGCTGCTGGATAAGGAGCGTCAATGGATAATTGATAATCAAGCGCAACGACTACACAATGACTTGCTTCCGTGCTCGATCGGGAAGGCTTCTGTTATTTTTGTGGATTTTCATTACTCATCCAGCTGTCGACATGCAGGGGGCCACTATAGTCCTCCCGGTCAGTAAATTCTTTCAACTGTTTCTCTGCATCTGCTTGATTGTCGAAGGCACCCATGACGACGGTGAATTTTCCATTTTGGGTTTGCACAACGCTGCTGCCATCTGCAGAATACTGTTCAGCCAGCATGGCCAGAGCTTCGCCCTGCTCCATGTCTTCACTCCGCACGAAGAAAAGTTCATGCGCTTGCGTTGACTTCCCGTTGGAAGAAAGCTTCAACTGAATATATCCAGGTTGCTGATACTCTGACACGGAATAATCCACACCATCCCTGAGTTCAACCACAAAGCCAATCGCGGAATCATCCAAAATGATATTTTGATAGACATCTTTTACATTCTTAAGTGCTTTGATATCCTTCTCCAGCTTGTCATAATCCAGATGACGTACACCATTGAAAGTGAAGATCAGACGATTCGGCCCTTCTTTGTGATCAACAGTGTACGATGGAGCCGAGCTGATCTGTTCTCCATCCATTTGAAAATGAATGTTCAGCGTATCCGATTCTTGGCTTGTGGTAACCGAGACACCATCTGTCTGCTCCCCACCGCTACCAACTTGCAAAATCTTGACGACGGAACCGATAACAGGCACATCGGATAATGCCTTAGCTACACCGGGTACGTTAGCTGTTATCATTACCGCAGCACAAGCAGCCACCAGGGAGGAACTACGCCAGATTACCATTTTTCTTCGTTTCTGGTTTCGTGCCCGCTGGCGAGCTTGCTGAATTACTCCGGAAAGGCCGGATGGAATCTCTATCTGTTCATATCTTTCTTTCCCTGTCATGTGAAATCAACCTCTTCCTTGGTTAAATGTTTTTTGAGTTTGTTCAAGATCTTATAAAACCTGGTCTTCACCGTGCTTTCCGGTAGGGACAGTATCTCTGCCATATCCTTGAATCTCTGATCTTGGAAAAATTTCAGAACGATAAATGCCTTGTCTTCGGGATGCAGGTGATCAAGTGCTTCGTATAGATCCCATTGCTCTTCAAGCCCCATGGAACTCTCCTGTGCCGCAAAAGGTATTGTACTGTCTTCCATGTACGTGTATTTCTTCTTCCGTCTGATGTGGTCAAGGGAACAGTTGATGACGATCCGGGTCATCCAGGTTTCAAAATAATCTGGACTGTTCACTTTTTCATAAGATAGAAAACCTTTATAAGATGCCTCGGATATAATTTCCAATGCTTCTTGTTCATTTTTTACATAAGAGAACGCGAAGCGATAAAGCTTTTCTTTACATGCCTCCAGACGTTCACTGAACTGCTGTTCAGTTAGTGCTGTACTCACCTTGCTCAGTTGGTCCACCCCCGTTGCGACTGTATAGTTTGATTATTGCCGCATTTTTAGTAAAGCTTACTTTGAATGTTGTTTCGCATGTTAGACAGCGGAAAGTCTAAAAAAGTTTTAAAACAATGATTTTTTTTATCTGGGAACAAAAACGTATATCGTCCCAAACCAAAAAAAGCCGCCCATAGGCGACTTCTTTACTTTTACTTTTGAACTTGTATGGCTAAGGCTCGCACCTCAACGATGTGGCACTCTCTCGCAAACAATTTTATTTGTTCATATTGTTACGGAGCTCTTACCTACGGTGTTCACTTTTTGAAAATGGCTTATGCCTGGACGCTGCATGATGTTAAATCCGTCGCAGCCATACTCTTCAAACCATTGTTGCATCAAATCAGCCAATTGCTCATAGGTCCTGTTGATCCTTCAAAAGGTTTCTGGGTGACATAAACATCCTCCTCCTATTAACCAAAATTAATACAACCAGGTAATTATTACTCTTCATAATATCATTCGCTATAACTCCAGCCTAGAAAAACAAAGGTTCCTGTTCGAACGTACAACAACTCTTATAATTGGAATTCTATGAAAATTTTGCTATACTATTTCGTGATAGATTACCGTTCAGATGAACTGCAATTCTACTATATTTAATGAGTTGGAGGAACGCATAACATGTTACATACACGAATAGGAAAGACAGCTGCTGCCACTATTCTTGCCCTATCCTTGCTTGGCACCACTCCAAACCTTCATGATGCCTATGCCGCACCCGCCATTTCAGTCATGCTGGATGACGTTCCGTTGAAATTCGATGCAGAACCTCGGATCGACAAAGGCGTTACCTATGTTCCGTTCCGAACAGTTGGCGAAGCCCTAGGAATCAGCATTACATGGAACAGCAAGACACAAACCATAAAAGCGAATGGAAATGTGAAAGGCCAGGCGACGGAGGTCCTGCTTCAAGTGGGAAGCACCACAGCAACCGTCAATGGAGAAAAAGTCAAGCTTGCAGCTCCACCGGTTCAGCGGGAAGGCCGTGTGCTCATTCCACTCAGTTCGTTCAGTAGTCAGTTCGGTGTTGATGTGAGCTGGAACCAGTCAACTCGTACCATTTCCCTGGTTTCACCTCAACGAGAAATGCATTTGAGAGCTTTCTATGCGCTGCAATCCTATAAGGAAATCGATTTGGTGTCATCCATGAACTCCATCGCTTTTGGTTGGAGTCGCATCGATCGTGAAGGTCAATTTACGCTTCAGGGTAAGGAGTATCAGCTCCCTGCTGCTGATGGCGACGTTACACCTCAATCCATCGTTGCTAATACAGCAAATCAGAGCATTAGATCGTATCTCATGGTGTATGCTTTGGATGGAAATGGAGAACTGACCAAGGTGCTGAGTGATAGCAGCATGCGTCAGAAGTCCATTGAGGGTATAACGGCTGCAATAGCTGAAAATGGTTTTGGCGGCGTTGTTCTTGATTTTGAAGGACTGGGTTTCAAGCTGGACGCTGTAGAGCAACAGAAGCTGCTTAACAATTACGTCAAGCAATTGAAGGAATCCTTGCCTAAAGACATCGCTCTATCCTTGGCTGTCCCCCCACTAAATAGTGCCTATAAAGGTTATGATTACAAAACGCTCGCTTCGTTGGCAGACGACATCATCATTATGGCATACCAATATAATCCTGTCGGTACCAAATCGCAGGTCCCTGAGCCGAACAGTCTTGTGGATAAGGCCATTCAGCTTGCGTTAGATGCTGGCGTCTCCAAGCAAAAGCTTTTGCTCGGGATAAGCTTAAATAGTGAAACCTCATCTTCCATAGATGATAAACTGGGTCTTGCCAAGCGTTATGATCTCAAAGGAGCTGCCTTCTGGCGCCTTGGATTATTCCGTACCTACAGCAATCAGATGGAAGACGCTGTAAATGCCTCCGTTATAAAAGAGTAAAGATTTAAATTTCTGGACTCACCAGACTTTCTACACACCAAAAAAAACGAACCGGAATCTCTGATAATTGACAAGAGATTTCGGTTCGTTTGTTATACAAGGATATAATCTATGCGTTCAATGAGGAATGCTCGTTTCCGTGGGTTGCACTTAGCACCAGATCTTTTTGATAGGCGAGTACCTGATCCCAGTCCCCGTGAAAAATCGGTATCCGATAGTACCCAACTCTTTCATAAAGGGCCGCCGCCTCAGGCTGTTTCGGGCCAGTCTGCAGCTTCAGATTGGTGTACCCGAATTCGAGCGCAAGACGCTCCGCTTCGGCCAGAATGGCCTGAGCCACACCTTTGCGACGGAAATCAGAACGTGTGTACATGCGCTTAACCTCCACGGAAGTATCATCAAGGGGTCTGATGGCTCCGCAGCCTACCGGATATCCATCCAAACGCGCGACAATAAAGGCCGCTCGAGGTGTCTCCACGTCAGATGGCTGAAATCCCGCCGTCCCATCGCCGCCATATAACAATCCCAGTTCTTCGCTTAGCTCCTTGATTAAAAGTTCCGAATCCTTGCTTCGTATATCTTCAGCGGCAGCAAGCACAATCGACGACATTGCGCAAAACCCCTCTCCCTCATTGGATTTATAGGCTTTTGTGATTTATATAAATTATCACGAACAGGTCCTGAGCGTCAATTCCCCTATCGATTGAATATTTCAATAAGCATATTAACGAATAGGTTCACAGCAAAAAAGCCGCCAGATTGGCGACTTCCCCGACACTTATATGGTTACAATTAGACGAATGCATTTTGCATTTCATTTCATTCCACGACTCAGCTTACCCTTCAACCACATCGGCTCGCAAATCCGTTGCAACCTCCATCATTTGCGGAACGACAGCTTCATTAACAATGGCAACATATAGATCTCCCATATACAGACGAAATGGAATCTGCAGGTTCTCATACGTCCACATGAAGAAATCCCCATCGATGGACATGACGCTCTCAGGTCCTTGGACGGTAAGGACAGGGGAGTAGGCAAAGTCGGGCTTGGATGAAAAATACTGTTTGCATTCTTCCAAGGAGATGGATTGCTCTAAGTTATTTTCTTGCATGGATCGAGTGATTCGAAAACGTTGATTCATAAAATATGCCTCCAATCAGAATTTGTTCAGAACTCGTCCCAAAATTTCGATTCCCTTCACAATCTGCTCATCGGAAGGTGTTGAGAAATTAAGTCTGATCGCATTACAAGGTTCGTTCTCATCAACGAGGAAAGCAGTACCCGGAACGACCGCCACGCCTTCTGCAGCAGCTGTTTTGGCATAATCCAGCATCGGGATATGAGCCGGCAGATCGCACCAAAGGAACAGCCCTCCATCCGGATGAGTAAAGGTAATGGACTCGCCCACATACTCCTGCAGTTTGTCAATCATCAAGGCAGACTTCCTGCGATAAATCGCACGGATGCTGCTGATATGCTCTGCATAGTTATACTCAGTCATGAACTTGTATGCCAGAATTTGCGGCAGCATGGCTGTATGTACATCCTCTCCCTGTTTGGCAACAACCATCTTCTGAACAACCTCGGAAGGAGCCAGAACATAACCAACACGCAGACCAGCAGACAGAATCTTGGAGAAAGAGCCTACGTAAATAACCAGACCTTCATCATCCATCGATTTAATCGTCGCTACATCTTCTCCTTGAAACCGAAGTTCTCCGTACGGGTTATCTTCCAGGATCATGACACCATATTTCTTGGCAAGATCATAGATCGCTCTGCGCTTCTCCAGGCTTGTGGTAATACCTGTGGGATTTTGAAAACTCGGAATCACATAGATCAGCTTTACATTCTGCTCGGTTTGCAGAGCATGCTCCAGCTTCCCGATATCCATACCGTCTGTCTCCATCGGAACACCAACAAGCTTTGCCCCTGAAGCCCGGAAAGAGTTCAATGAACCGATAAAGCTTGGGCTTTCACAGATAATCGTATCCCCTTCATTACAGAATACTTTACAAGCGAGTTCAATTCCCTGCTGTGCTCCAGATACGATGAACAGTTCATCCGACGCTTTGCCCGTGTCAAAGCCTGAACTCAGGTGTGTAGTCAATGTATCCCGCAGCGGGACATAACCTTCGGTAATTCCATATTGCAGTGCTGTTACCGGGTCCTGTTCCAAAATCGATTGGGTGAATGTCCGAATCGCCTCAATAGGGAAAGTTTCCGGAGCGGGATTACCCGCAGAGAAAGGAATTACATTTTGACCCGAAGAAGCCTTCAGGATCTCACGAATAATGGATGGCTGCAATGCAGCAATCCGGTTGGAAAATGAATAGTTCATCTTAGAATAATCCTCCCGAATTCAAATCTGAATGTTGTCTCAATAACTACAATTAGATTCTATTATACGAGTATTTGGCAGATTTCTAAACGGTCTCGTCAAAATTAACAGAGAACAACAAAAAGAGGCCGACGTACGCCTGACATACGCCGCCCCTTTTCTATGGAATTCACATTCCTTCCATGTATTATCGATGGATCAGATTAATCTCCGATAACCGTGTTGCCTTCACCAAATAAGTTGCCAATCCTGGGACCATCCGGGCTAAACCGGGATAGAATTTGTTCGCCTTGGCAAAGGCCAGCTTCTGGATTCTCCGCGCCCTCCGGAGCAGGCGTGTGAATTCGCGATTGGCTTCCTTCGAATATTCGTACTGCCACTGCTCGAAGCTGATCTTCCCTTGAAGATACTGGTCAGTCCATTCAGCACACAGCAGCGCGGAGCGAAGGGCAATGGACATTCCATCACCACACAGGGGAGGTATCATTAGCATGGCATCACCAATATGAGGATATTGGGACCAGGGTTCAGGAACATTGGATAGATGGAGTGGTGCAATCGAGACCTGCGTCCCTTGGACCGGACTTCCCTCGGCAAGCCTCACTGCCAATCTTTCGTTGGTCAAGGATGCCGCCTGCAAAATATCCTTCACAGACTTGCCGCTCCCCCGCACCGTATCGAGTGTCAGCAATGCAGCTACATTGGCAATCCCATCTTCAATTGGTGAAATGCCGACGTACCCTCCTTTGCAAAAATACAACTCTACCCGTGGCGGAATGGTGATTCCCCGAAAGTGCGATTTGACGCCAACATATGCTGTTTTATCCCGCAGCTCGACTGGCGAGGTCATCCCGCGTGGCTTCTTCGAACCATGGGCTCCGATAACGGTTCTTGCTCTATATTGAATCTGGTCATTTCCTTGTTTGACTTCAACTTCATAGCTATAATCGTCAAACCGCTGAATGTTGGTTATCGTTGCTCTCGTAACAATTTCAACACCTGCGGCTGCGGCCTGTTCGTGTAAAAGTCGATCCAGCTCATATCGGCTGATGCCATAGGCCAATCCCGGCAAAGGCGCTTCAATTTCCCCACCTTGAGGCATAATGATCTTGGCATGATCCATGGTACTCGGTTTTAACTCTTGTTCGCCAAGGTGAATACCCAGATAATTCAGCATCTCCGTTGTTTCAGGCGACATAAATTCACCGCAGGTTTTGTGACGTGGAAATTCCTGCCGATCCAGCAGCAGTGTCTGATGCCCTTGCCTGGCAAGCTGCAGCGCAAATGTACTACCGGCAATTCCCGCTCCGATGACTATGGCATCCATTGGTTTAGACACCTAAGAACACCCGCCTTTCATTGTCCATTATGATACCAGCCTATTGATCTAACGAGTTATGCTAACGTCCTATGATGGGGAATCACAACGGAATAGCGGAATAAAGGCTTCCATTCATAGGTCATGTTGTCATGATTCAACTGCTGTTTCAAATCCCGCCAATCCCTGCCCGTGAAGCCTTTTGCAACAGACAGTGGTCCATCATGACGAATATACCGATTGCGAGAGATCATTCGAGTGGTAATCCAGACGGCTGCATAGGATACGGGATGCCTATGGATATCGTTAATGACAACACCATATTTGGAGGCGCGCAGCATATGCGAGACCATATCAATCAGTTGCTTTCCCTCGAAATGATGGACAAATTGCGAGCCAGTCACGATATCTGCTGAGGCATCTGGCAATTCCCTGACATCGATACGCCGAACCTTGATTCTGGGTTCATTTCGGAAGAGATTTCTAGCTTCCTCACATGCCTCCTCTGTCAGGTCGACCAGAGTAATTTCAAGCTTAATTCCCTTTTGGTCTGCCCAATGCAATAACTTCTGGTTTACATCACCTGAACCTGCTCCCACATCAAGAAGGGTTAGCGTAGTTGGACTGCCAATCGCTCTCCATAACTTCTCCACCCCTGCACGGGTTGGACCGGGAGCAGCAAATATTTTGTTCAGCCGTCTCAAATGTTTGAGCGCTTCGCTTAATTCTTCTCCACCCATGGAAAAATCGTCCATCAACTCGTCTTCTCTTGCCCGTACCGATAGTGTTCTAAAGAAAGACATGATCCCGCTCCTTTACAGCTATACATTGGGAGTGATTTTCTCTAATTAACCATTATCCCCTCTAACCAATCCTTATACTCGTAAGAACGGCGATATGTTATTTTACTAAGCTATCCCAGATCTCAGACTCCTTAATTCCATGGCCCTGTAGAACAAATCCATTCGATGCTGCATCACCGGATGCAAACATGAAAAAAGTCGCCAATATAGGCGACCTCATGGGTTAGCGTTATTTCTTGATCAATTTTCCCTGATCCTCATTATCGTTGGCGTTTTCTTTAAAATAGATCTCGTTTAGAATGTTCACACGGACGGTAATCTTCTGCTCCAGCATCGGAAACCATTTGGTCTTCCATTCCTTTAACCTTTTCTCCGAAAGTTGGGGACGGAATATCATTCCTATGCCCAGTACATCCGATTTGTAGGATTGGATCTTTCTCACGGTTTTATTGAACTGTTCGCTCAGCTGCTCCTGCATTTCTTTTTCAATTACGCCATTGCCTTTCCCTTCAGGACTTTCCGTAATGTCTACATCGAGAACAACATTGGTCTGAATTGACGGGCCTTTCTCCGACCACCGGGTCTGATGTTTGATATGCGCATCCTGAATAAGAACACTTGTGTTCTGTGCCACTTCAATGGTTCCCCCTGTATATTTCCCTTTGAACAAATTAAACAAAAGCGTCTCTTCCTTACTCAGCGTTCCTACCATACGGTCCTCCCGCATGACGGCTGTGCCCCTAAAGGTAAACAAGGTTCGCTCGCCGTTTTTGAGCATTGGAATGGCCATATCTTCCGTATAAGAGTTTTGGTTTTGATAGGCTTCCCATATTCGGACGATCGATTGATTGGGTGTCCATCCGGCATCCTGGCTAAAAAAGTCGTAGGAAGAAATTTCAGGTGTTGGTGAGATCTGATGATACATCGTCTTCTCATAATCACCATCAATTACCCCTACCAACCCCTTAATCGATATATCGTTTGCTCTCACCGCAAAATTGATGATGTTCTCAATCCCCTGCTCTGCGACCTGTCTGTCGATTAACAGCAACCTCAAATGTACCAATTCAATGCTTTTTTCAGAATCGGTTCTCATCAGATCGATGGCTTTACTAATTGATTTTGCCTCTTTTTCAAGAATTTGGGTTTTACCTGATGCATCCGGTATTTGGAGAATGACCTTGTATTTTTCGGTAGCGCCTTTACCCACCCCCATGACAACAGGCAGATATTGTTTGTTAATATCCTTTGTATCCCAACATCCCGGAAGCAACAAGAGCATAGCTAGGGTTACAATTAATGTGCTTGCAATACGCATGTTCATGCACCCACCTTCTTTCGCCGCCATTGCGCCGCCAGGAATACAATGATCGGAAAACCGATCACACTGTAAACGCAAAAGTAAGAATTCAGATACAGATATGTATTCAATGCGTTCATATCCGGTATCCACAGACTAACCAGGTACAAGGAGACGCATGCCAGAGAGATAATCCATAATCTGTTGATCTTCGGTATGAATAACTGTTGCACTAGGGAGACCAGAATCCAGAGTAAAACCGAAACCTTCAATACGCCCAGTGCACTTGAGGCCACCACGTAAAAGCTGGGGAGCCAGTCAAATACAACCCACTCCAAATCAATGGTATCTGATGCCATAAGCATCGGATACTGCAAGTGCACTACCGTTTCCTGCCCGAATACAAGCAGTGGAACATATACAGATCCCAAGGCAAACACAAATATAATGCCGACAGCAGCAGCAGCTTTTCCAAAGCTAATGCGTTTCTTGGAGGGAATCATGCCCAGGAATAAAAACCCGGCTGAAATAACCGTGCATACATAGAAATCCGAATTGGAGAAAAATGAAAATTCGCTATCCCAAATCGGAAATATGTAGCTAATTCTGAAATTCTGGACGCTAATCATCATGGAGAAAAAAATGAATGGCATCAAAAGGATACACAAACCGATGCTCGCTCGGATGATTATATTAAGCCCTTTCCAAACAGCATAGAAACAAAGCAAGATGAACAGAGCCCCTGTCGCTGCTGGCGGTGTTCTTTGTAGAAGTACAGCTTTAATCTCACCTGACTGGAAATACATAAGCAAAAACAACTCGATATATAGAAAGATGAGCAAAGGCAGAACGATTAGCCTCGTTCCCCATTTGCCCAATGACTCATTACAGATGTCGACTACTGTTTTTCCTGGGAACTGGGACAACGCTTTTAAGTAGAGCCACAGAACCAGCAGCTCAGCCAGAAAAAGGATTGTTATGGGAATCCAGTGCCCTTTTGAAGTCGCAGAGATGATGCGTTCAGGGAAGATAGCAAAGATCGAAGCGAGATGAAGCAGAACAAACAGAGTCAAAATCTGAGCTTTATTCATCTGAAGCTTTTCCTTTCACACTTAAACTTAAGTAAGGAACGGAGCAAGTGCTCAACGAGGCAAAATACAAGATAATCCAAATCATTGCCGCCTCAAGACCCCATATCCCAAAAAAGGAACTGATGAGCATGACAATGTATTTATACATTCGTATCCCCGTCGTATTCATGTAACCTGCCAGCACAAAATTAGCAATCGCTGAGGCAACAAGGATAATAATCAATAGATTACTGACGAGTTTAGCCTGAACTATCGCTTGTCCTAACAGAATACCGCCAATCATCGTTATCGTAGGACCAATGTTCTTGGGAAGTCGAATCGTAGCCTCAATAATCATCTCCAGCAGCAGCATAACCAGGAGCATTTCGATCAACGAAGGATACGGAACCCCTTCTCTGCTCTTGGCTACCGTTATGGCGAGTTGTATTCGCAACAATTCCGGATTCACCGAATTGAGCACGATATATAGACCCGGAAGCGTGACAGCCAAAAGTGCGCCAATTGCCCGTACGGTTCGTAAAAACACTTGAAACAGATATGGATAGTTAACGTCCAGCGTTGTTGACCACAAATCCGTTATGATCACCGGGAAAGCAAAAGCAAACGAAAACTGGTCAATCAATATGACCACTTTTCCGTTCATCAAATTCTGTACCATCTCTCCTGGCAACTCCGAAGAGATATACGTTGGTGTTAATGAGAATTTCGGATGCCCCAATATACTCATCAGGTCCCTTACCGTAGTCAATTCCTTGTCCTTATTTTGATCCAGCTTATCCCGGATAGACGCAATGACCTTGGCTTGAGCAACACCCTCCAGGTATACCATGGCAATTTTCTTGGTAGACCGCGTTCCTGTTTCTCGTTGTTCAATAACCAAATCATCGGAGATCATCTTTTTCCGCAGCAATCCGATGTTTTTATTAATATCTTCTGTAAAAGCATCGTACGCAGATTGAAAGGGATTCTCACTCTCCGGTGCACTGACAGATCGCGAAATGTCAGTATGCTCCGGTTCTATGACAGCTGCCATTCCTTCTGTGCTGAACAGAACAAGCTTTCCATGCAAAATATGATCGGATATCTCATCCATTGACATGGAGGCCTCTTCTTCAAACGGACTGAACATATTTTGAAATGATCCGTTCTCTTCGCTACTCGCCGCCTGGTTAATTGCTGACAATGTGGTTGGAAAATCGACAAGGCTCTCCATGTAATATGCTCTGAATTCCTGATCGGCGATAACCACGTTCTTGCTTAAGAAATCCGAGCTCTTTTTGAAATGTTCAGAGAGCTGCTTTTCTATATCCTGAAGATCTTTTTCATGGAATCGCTGCAAATTTTACCACCTCTTTTGAAGTAGTATGTCGTTCAGAAAAAAGTTTATTCAGAATGGCATCTTGATTTATGCAGTAGTCAGAAAGGCTTTTGTACTGGAAACCAAAATTTAATATAATGTTATCATGCACCAACGGGTGGGAGGATAAGACATGAACAAAGAAGAACAGGTCTTAGTGGGTTTCAGGGACTTATATAACAAGATCGTTCGGCTTAATAAGGATAAGATGGAAGACAGTCTTAAGGGTTATAAGCCCTCTGAAGTGCATTGCATCGAATACATTGAAAAAAATGTAGATTCCAATGTGACTAAACTTGCGGAGTCCTTTTATATGACTCGCGGTGCCATAAGTAAATTAACGAAAAAGCTCATACAAAAAGGCCTTATCGAAAGCTACCAGAAGTCGGATAACAAGAAAGAAATCTACTTTAGGCTGACGGAGCAAGGGAAAGCCATTTATCAAATTCATGAGGATCTGCATAACGAGTTTCAAGAGCGAGATAAAACCGTATTTGAACAGGTAACCGAGGAACAATTCGACAGCATGCTTCACTTCGTGGACAAGTATAATCGGCATTTGGATGCAGAGATCAAGAAGAAACTGGGTGCAGATATCAAGTCGGAATAATCCGAATGATGAAAGTAAATTAAAAGCAGCCGTGCTCGATAAAGAGCAGGCTGTTTTTTTATCGTTATTATTTTGTTGACAAGGAAACAAAGTGATTGTACGCTATTAATGTTTCCAAGGAAATAAAACCGCCACTCTGGAGAGGAGAATTTAATGTTTAAATTTCGATCACGATCACACCATAAACAGAACATCGAACAGAAAACCGAACCAACCATAGATAAACATGCTTTATTATTCGGTCTTATTTCTGTGTTTCTTTGCGGAATAGGCTTCAGTATCATAGCGCCTGTCGTCCCGTTCTTAGTACAGCCTTATATAAGCAGTCCGGGAGAACAAGCTATTGTTGTTACGCTGTTGACCTCTGTGTATGCCTTCTGCGTGTTTTTTGCATCCCCCGTACTTGGCGCTCTGAGCGACAAATATGGCCGTCGTCCATTGCTCCTGATATGCCTTTTGGGTTCTGCAATTGGGTACTTGATTTTTGGCATAGGAGGTGCTCTATGGGTACTATTTGCGGGGCGCATCATCGAGGGAATAACAGGCGGGAGTATAGGCACGATCTACGCATATTTTGCAGACATCATTCCTCCAGAACAGAGAACCAAATACTTTGGGTGGGTGAGCGCAGTTGTAGGTGTAGGTACCGTCATTGGTCCGACTGTAGGCGGATTACTGGCGAAGATTGATTATGCTGCACCCATGTATTTTGGAACATTCATCACTTTAGTGAATGTTATATATGGATTCTTTTTTATGCCTGAGAGCCTTGACAAGAAAAATAGACTGAAAGTAATTACTTTTGCAAGACTTAATCCATTCATACAGCTTGCAAACCTGCTTTCCATGAAAAATTTAAACAGGTTACTTATCTCAGCATTCTTACTTTGGATACCCAACGGATCATTACAGGCCGTTTTTTCACAATTAACAATAGATACTTTCAGTTGGAAGCCAGCACTAATTGGACTTATGTTCTCGATAATGGGTGTTCAGGACATCATCTCACAAGGCCTCATCATGCCAAAACTTTTGAAAAAACTTGGTGATAAACAGATAGCCATTCTTGGAATGATCGCGGAGATTATAGGCTACGGTTTTATTGCGCTGTCTACTTTGTTCTCCTTCTATCCTCTTTTTATCGCTGGCATGTTTATATTTGGTTTTGGCGATTCGATCTTCGGGCCTTCATTCAACGGGATGCTCTCGAAGTCTGTTGATTCCAGTGAACAAGGAAGGGTTCAGGGAGGTAGCCAATCCATACAAGCTTTAGCAAGAATGATCGGTCCTATCATTGGAGGTCAAATCTATGTATCCCTTGGTCATGCCGCACCCGCTGTCATGGGTGTAATCCTTATCGCTGCAGCAATACCCGTGTTGTATAAAAGAACGCTGGTGAATATTTAAAATGCCTATTTTTATTAGACAAGTAACTTATTGATCTGGTGGTCAAGACACCATCTGGATAGATCAAAGGGTTTCAGAACTTAGGTACACTTTCTGAAACCCTGTTATCTACATTCCGGGACGTCAACTCATTGGTTAGTCTGCTTTTCCAATCTCCAGTACATAGATGGATGAAGGACGTAATAAGTAACCACGCTGCCAATCCTCGGTCAAAACACTACGCTCTGTGCAAATGATATGATCTGGTTGAAACACGGAGTTGATATGATTGTGCGATTCGCTGGTAATCTCATATAAGGTCGCCTCTTCGCATCCATCGTAAGCTTGCAAATCCAGCTCAACCCGTACCTCCTCCAAGCTTCGGTTCACAACAAACAGGGTGACCATGCTGCGATCATCATTCGTCCCGGCTACAATGTCCAGATCGGGAAGAGCGTCCAGCTCTATAGGTGTTTTTTTGTTTGAAGCTACAGAGAATGTTCCACATTCGGTCTTCACGGGTAGAAGATGATGAATATCCCGATTCGCGTAAAGCTTTAACACTTCATAGGTCGGAGTTCCATAAATCGTGAGCTGGCGTCCACTCCATCCAGCCTGCTTGCCCCGATATTGATCAGCATAGAAATCCCCGACGCGAATGCATCCCCCTAGCCAACCATTAACCAGATCGGAGAAACTTCCGATGTGCACGCTATCACTGCAACGAATCATTTCATTCAGATTAGCCGCATTCGCCACGGCAGCGCCAAGGGTGTGTTCGTCTGGCAGTCCTTTTCGCACAGTGTTAGGATAATACATCGTGTTATACTCGGTGATCGCCAGCTTCACATGTTGATGTTTGACATCGGAATGGATGACCTCCGTTGTCTGGTGGATATAGTGGCGGGTCCACTCGGGATAACTCGCCATTGCTTTGTACCGCTCCTCAGCCGGCGTATCCTGATTCATGCCAAAGGGACCGTAGCCATGATACAGATGTAACGTTAGATAATCGATATGCTCTCCTGCCAGAGCAAGCACGGTTTTATTCCAATCCTGCTCATAATGTCCACAGGCCAGCAACACAATGGAAGCATCCACTTCCTTCATCGCCTTTGCAAACTGAACGGTCCGCTCCGCAAATTGTTCCGCAGAGCATGCACCCACTTGCCATTGCCCCCAAACCTCGTTGCCAATCTCCCAGTACTTGACGTGATAAGGCTCCGGCGATCCATTCTTCGCCCGAAGAGCCCCCATCGGCGTATCCACACTACCATTACAATATTCGATCCATTGGGCGGCTTCTTCAGGTGTACCCGAGCCATCATTCACGCAAATCAGAGGTTCTACCTGCAGCTCGTGGCAAAAGCGGATAAATTCATCCGTTCCGAAATATTTGCTGGTCCATCCTCCCCATGCCTCATTGTACATGACGGGTCTCTCCAGAACAGGGCCGATGCCATGCTCCCAGTGATAAGCACTAATGTAGTTACCTGCGAGTCTCATCATGCCTGCGTTTAGTGCTCTCGTCATCTCTACCACTTCACGTTTCACCAGCGCAATATGATCGACAGGCAATAGAGACACATGATCCAGCCAGAGCATTCCAGTAGAGACGTGGTCAATCCATCTTGGATGCTCGGCCGGAATATACACCCGAATTTCTGCATCGGGGCAAGCGCGCACGATCGTCAGCCGTCCTTCATAATCCCGCCAGTTATGGCTGTCCAATTCGACTTTTAACTGACCAAGCACTTCTTCCGTTCGTCTATCGACTGCTTCGAGCATCAAATATTGTAGTTCGATGGAAGCCCGCGCAACAACATGGACGGTGTAATCCATCGGCCCTTTCAATGCAGACCTCTGTACAATCCCCGCGTACGCTTCATCATCACTTAAGATTCGAATACGCTGAGCGCGACCCGAATGTCTGAGAGCCGGGGGTTCCATCGCATATTGAGTATTTCTTCCGTTGGTGTAAGCCTGCCAGCTCCCCGATACA
Source organism: Paenibacillus sp. 11B (assembly GCF_030487755.1). Taxonomy (NCBI): domain Bacteria; kingdom Bacillati; phylum Bacillota; class Bacilli; order Caryophanales; family Paenibacillaceae; genus Paenibacillus; species Paenibacillus sp. 11B. The sequence goes on from NZ_JAUKNS010000002.1 coordinate 326,621, forward strand.
GAAATTCTTGATTCAGCTTCGCTTTCAAAGTCCATATCCCTCAATGGAAATGCAAGCATCGCCTCCATATGGTCCCGAATGTCTTCCACAAAATGTCCAAACAAATAAGGGTTGACCGTGTGTTCGCTTAAGCTATTACAATTGATACTGATCCTTGCGTTTGATTTCAACATAGCTCCTCCATCATTGTGATTGATATGGATTTAACCTTTAATCGATCCAATCATGACCCCTTTAACAAAATGCCGCTGCACAAAAGGATACATCAACAGCACAGGCAAACTGGAAACGATAATCACCGCATACTTGATGCTCTCCGCGAGCAGGATTTTGTCCTCCAGTCCAATGTTACCGTCTACGGCATCGGATTGGCTGATCAGCAGAATTTCGCGTAGTACCAGTTGAAGCGGATGCAGATTTTCGTTGCGAATATAGATGAGCGCGTTAAAAAATGAATTCCAGTGTCCTACAGCGTAGAACAGCACCATCACAGCAAGAATCGGCTTCGACAGGGGCAGAATAATGCTCAGAAGCAGCCGCCAATTGGAGCACCCGTCCATGTGGGCAGCTTCCTGCAGTTCCCAGGGGATACTCGACTGGAAATACGTTCTCATCACGATCAGATTGTATGTGGCGATCGCGCCGGGTACAATCAGAGCCCACATCGTATCCACCATGCCCAAATTTTTGATCAATAGATACGTTGGAATTAATCCACCACTGAAAAACATTGTTAGCGTGATAAAAACCATGATTATATTACGCCCGGGAAGATCAGGTCTCGAAAGGGGATATGCGGCCAACACGGTCATGATAATGTTAATCACGGTGCCCACAACCGTATAAATTATCGTATTGCGATACCCCATCCAAATCTTCTCGTTATGCAAAATGTTCGTGTAGGCGTCCAAAGTCAGTCCTTTGGGCAGCAACCACACTTCTCCATTCAATACTTTCGTGGGATCACTGAACGAAGCGCTGACGATAAAAATCAACGGATACAGCACAGCGATGATAATAATTGAAGCTATGATGTATATGATTACATCGAAAATTCGTTCATTGGAACTGGCTTGTAGTGTCGCCTGCTTGGACATGGGCCTTGCCCTCCTTTACCATAAACTCGTCTCAGACGTCTTGCGCGCAATCCGATTGACCAGTAAAAGCAACACCAGATTAATGATTGAATTAAAGAGTCCGATAGCAGCTGTATAGCTGTATTCTCCCTTTAAGATCCCTGTCGTATAGACAAACGTTGAAATGACATCACTCGATTCCAGATTAAGATTGTTTTGCATCAGCAAAATTTTCTCAAATCCCACGTTCATGAAGTGACCAATATCCAAAATGAGCAAAATGATAACAACTGGAGCAATACCGGGCAGCGATATATGCCAAATACGCCGCAGTCTTGACGCTCCATCCATCTTGGCAGCTTCATACAGATGCGGGTTCACACCGCTCAAAGCTGCAATATAGATAATGGATTGCCAGCCCATGTTCTGCCATATATTCGAGCTGATAAAAATGGTCTTGAACCAACCCGCTTCCTCTAGAAAACGGATCGGTGTACCTCCGAATGCCTCAATCAGCAGATTGACCGGACCCGTATGGGGCGAGAGAAACACATTCAATATGCCAACGATAACAACCACTGAAATAAAGTGGGGAATATACGTAATATTTTGCAGCCACTTGCTGAAGGTTTTATTGCGAATTTCATTAATAATCAGTGCCAGCAGGATCGGAATCGGAAAGGCAATCAATAAGGAGAACAGGTTAATGGACAGTGTATTCCATAGTAATCTCCAGAAATAATATGAATTGAAAAATCGTTCGAAGTGACCGAAGCCTTCCCAGCTGCTGCCGAGAATCCCTCTGGCCGGATTGAAATTTTTGAACGCAATTTGCAGTCCATACAACGGAGCATAGTGAAATACCACATACCAAGTGACTGGAAGAAGCAGCATAAGGTATAGATCCAATCTTTTGCCCATTTGCCTTAAGAGGCCTGAACTCTTTTTTGAATGACTTCGTGGCATCGTAATCGTTGTATCCGTTTTGGCGCTTTTCATGGGCATCTGCTCCTCATCCATGATGTTTCAGCATTACTTCTGCATCTTGTCATAAGCATCCTGATATATCTTCTCCAGCTCCTCGATTCTCATCTTTTTGAGCGTAGACTGGAATTGCTCCCATTTGTCAAAGCCAAGCGCACCTACGATAAATTTCGTACTTTGTTCTTCGTAATATTTGTCGATATCATTTCGCAAAATATTGACTTCCTGGGCGGTTTGCTCATCAAACATTGGAGCAGCATAGCGGACTTTTGGCATGAACGGATCAAGCTTTTGCTGAGCCTCCTGCACCTGCGGTGGATTAATAAAAGAGGCAACCTGTTCGCTGATGAGATGTGGCGCGCCTCCTCCGGCATAAGGCGTAATTTTGGCCTGATTACTGATTTCCTTTAAGAAGTCCTCTGTATAGTAGGGAATACCATCCTTTATCTCGTAATGCTCGCCTTCTCTTCCAAATCTCAACAGCGTAGAACCCTCATCACTGTAGAAATAATCAATCCAACGCATCGTGACTTCAGGATATGGATTGACGGATGTGATCGCAAAGGCTCCAAAATCTCTGGCAATGGGCAAAGCCTGGCTCTGCAATCGATCACCTTGCGGACCTTCCAGTGGGGCGATACCCGTATATTGGTCTATGATCGACAAAAAGTTATTGTTTGTCTGGTCAAAGAAAAAGCCTGTATTTCCCGATCCCTGCTTGGCCAGATACTGTGCTTCCGTGTGTGTGAATATTTCCTGATCCAGAAGCTTCTCCTTATACAGCTTGTTTAAATACATCAGCATTTCTTTATTCTGGTCACTGCCCATCCAGATGCTTACTTTGTCATTTTCAATATTAATGTTATATCCGAGCTGTGAATCCAAACCGAAGGATCCGCTCATCGCGCTCACAACAGCCAATCCCACACGGGCTGTCATCGGTAGTTCATCCTGTTTACCGTTTCCATTCGGATCGCCATCACGGAAGGCAAGCAGCACGTTGAACAGTTCTTCGGTCGTCTCCGGCACTTCCAGATTCAGCTTGTCAAGCCACATCTGATTGATCCATTTCTTATCCGTCCGGGCCGCACTCAGCGTAACAATCCCCGGAATCGTATAAATGTGACCTTCCGGTGTAGTGATGCCTGCGCGAATCTCGGGGTATTCCTCCATTAATTTCTTCAAATTCGGAGCGTACTCATCGATAAGTCCTTCCAACGGAATTAACTGGCCTGCAGAACCGTAACGAATGGCTTCTAGCGGGGAAAGACCTGAACGGAACAAGGCATCAGGCAGCTCATTCGATGCAAACAGCAGATTTTTTTTCTCTTGAAAACCATCTGTCGGCGCTTCAATGAACTCCACTTTCACGTTGCTCAATTTCTCGTAATCCTGGAAAACCGGCATCTCCTTAAAAGGGCCATTTACGGGTGCAATTCGGGTAAACATCTTGAGGTTTACCGGTTGGTCCACAATTGGAAACCCGGTCGTATGAACGTCGTTTTTCGATACCTCTGATGCAGATTCGTTAGCGGTTCCACCGGAACTGCATCCAGCCAGCATCAAACTGGAAACGATCATTGTCATAATCACATTTCTTCCCCAGCGTTTACGCATAAGTTGTGCCCCCCAATTCTTATCACCAAATGTAAATTGTAAGCGTTTGCTATTGGTGTGTGCTCATTATAATTCACTAGGCATGGAAGGCAATTACAATAATATGACCCTTTACTCCACATATTTTACAAGTTTTGAGTTTTGCTCTGATCAGCATCGTTCCCCGTAAGTATGTCAGGATCCTTTATATCGTTCTTTCTTTTTCCCGGATTGCTCAAATACGCTTGCGGTGTCAAACCCGTTATTTCTTTGAACACTTTGAAAAAATAGTTGTGCGTCGTAAAACCCACTTGCATGCTTATTTCCTTAATTGAATATTGACCGCTGTCCAGCAGCTTGCACCCTTCATCAATCCGAACACGATTCAGATATTCCGAAAATGTCCGCTGCGTCTCCTCCTTGAATATTCTGCTTAAGTAGGAGGCATTCAGCCCAATGACATTTGCAGCAAGCTCTAATGTGACATAACCTGGATACTTCTCCAGGATGATATGAATGGCCTGCGTGACATGCCGAGAATAGGACCCCACCACACGATGCTGATTCAGCAAATGAAACAGGCTGGAGAAGAAGGATTGCAGGCCTTGCTCCAGCTCTCTTATGTTTTTCATTCGACCAAGCTCGCTTCTTGAAGGCAGCTTAGCTACCGCTGGATCTGTGGAAGGCAAGCAGCTCTTCCATGCTTTATCACCCATTTGCATGAGCTCGCTGACCATCATCTGAACCGTATGTGAGTGGATAGGCAGGTGGTCTATCGAAGCAAAAATAGAGGAAATCAATTGGTGCACGCCTTCCTTATCAAACCTTTCTATGGATAACAGAAGCTGTTTGTGCTCCTCAATGGTCAGGGAAAGACGCTGGCGTTGATGGAATTCATCTGAACGCTTGTCCGATGGATGTTTGTCCGAACATGGGCTTTCTTCGTGGATGATAGGACTACTGAACGTTTTCGACGAAGATCCATCGAGTGTACTTTCGGCTGAGCAGTAGCTGGATGCCAACTGGGACAGACTGGTGCATACATGTCCCACAGCGGTAACACATTGCAGATTCAGGAACAGTTCCAATGCATGCTGAATCTTCCGCAGTTGTCCATCTACCTCACGCTGTATGACGTGCTCGCTTCGTTCCTTGAAAGAAAACACGATAACAAATCGCCCTTCCTCTACGTACACCGCTGTCCGTTCATGGATATCACCCAGGCTCTGCTGCATCATATCGACGACCTGATGAATCAGACCATTGGTCTGCACGTCACTATATGACTCTGTCAGCAGCAGGAACGGAACAAGCTGTAAAGCTGCTGCTGCATATCTGGACGCATGCGGATACAGATTGTATTTCCGGGGAAAATCCTCAAACCCATACGTTGCTTTCGTCTGTCTTTTGAGCAAATACAGCAAATAATCGCGCATAACTTCGGAATTCCCTTTCTCTGCTTCTGCCTTCTCAGCGACGTGTTTCTCACGCAACCGATCTGCCTGCTGCAATTCCGATACGGCTTTATTCAAAATGTGGAGCAGCGTTGAATCGTCCAACCGATGCTTGAGCAAATAATCGATGGAGCCATTGTTCAGGCAATCCCGCACGTAGTCATAATCATCATAACTGCTAAGCATAATGGTCTTTATCCACGGAAAACGTTCCTTGATGGTCCGATTGAGCTCTACACCATTCATTTCAGGCATATCTACATCAATAATCACAATATGCGGTGGCGACTGCTCAATCATCGTTAAAGCAATTAACCCATTATGCGCCTGACCGCATAATTCGAATCCATAGTTTGCCCAGTCCAATAACGTCCATAGATTATGGCGTACCAACGGTTCATCATCGACGAGTAGTACCTGAAACATGGCTTATGTCACCTCTCGTTTGGTATTTTCCATACGTTTCTCGAGTTTGGGCAGCCGAATCTCGGCTTTGGTGTAAAACCCCGGTTCACTGCACAAATGGACGCCATAGGAGTCGCCATACATGCGAACAATTCGTTCGTGTACATTACGTACACCCATTCCACTAAAACGTGATGTTTCGCCTTTTGTGCCCGTACCTTCCAGTGAATTCTTCTGTTGCTCCTCCGTGATCCCCTTGCCGTTGTCCACCACATCAATATGGAGATGGTTTGCATCCTCATACACCCGTATCAACACGAATCCATCCTGTTCGAGTGGTCCAATACCATGAATGATTGCGTTTTCAACCAAGGGCTGCAGCATCAACTTCAATACCCGGCAATCCAGTAATGCGTCATCCTCAATCTCGGTAATCAGTCGAATCGGCTTCATATATCTGTACTTCATGATGGAGACATAGTGCTCCACATATGCCAATTCCTCCCGTAGTGTAAGAAATTCGCTTGAATTTCCGAGGACACTCCGCATGAGCTCAATCAACGATCCCGACACCTCTTCAATGTTCGGCACTCCGTTCAATCTGGCCAAATACTTGATTGTATTGAGCGAGTTGTACAAAAAATGAGGATGGATTTGTGCTTGAAGCGCGGTCAATTCAGCTTCCCGCTTTTCTTTCTCGCTGAGGCGGATTCCTTCGAGCAGTCTTTTCAATTCTTCCATCATACTGATAAAGACAAGATACAGTTGCCCTGTCTCGTCTTCGCTTTTGATCTCTTTTTTGGGTAGCGTAAAATTGCCATCCTTCACAAACATCATCAGCGATTTTAGTTTTCGAATATTCAGGGTAATTCGGGAAGAGACTTGCAGTGAAACGATCAGCACAACGACAAATACGATCATGGACACCTCTGCCAGCAGTTTGCGCAGCCTTACAGATTCGGTCAGAAGAGAATCTATTGGAGTTAAAGCTATAGTGCTCCACCCAGTATAGTCGGATTGACGACAAAGAACGATGTATTCTTTTCCATCCATATATTTCCTGACCGCGTCACCATTCCTTCCGAATTGCTGATTAATGTCCTTAATTTCCTCGTATGAAGGAGCAAGAGATGCGGTAGCTCGGGTTTCATAGACGAAGCGATTTTCCTTGTCCAGTACATAGATCATGCTATCTGTAGTCGGCCTCACGTCATATGTTTTCTGGATAAATTCATAATTCACGTCAACCATGACAACCCCAATGGGGGCACGGTCATAACGAATCTCCCGACCAATAGTGACAGCATCTGATACCCCTGTCTGTTTGAAATATGCGTGCCTTGATCCATTTTGCAGCATATAGTCCATCACTGGCGTACCCAAAATCGTTCTGTCCAGCCAAGGCCCACCCGAGAAGAACACCTTCCCGTTCAGGCCCACAACGGCGATCCGTGAAATGTAAGCCTTATAATCAATCAGGGACGATAGAAATTCATCCATCCGCTTCTGCTCCTGAAACCACTCATAACTGATCTCCTCATTCGGACTAAGCAAAGTGTCAATGACCGTGTTTTTATTAGTCACCACGACGGTATTTAGACGATCAATCTCTTCCAGCATCATGTTCAATGATTCATCCGCCTGCCTTATGCTGTCCGAAACTGACGTGATGGCATTTTGCATGATCGTCTCACGCATGCTCATATAAACAATGACCGTAATCGAAACGATGGATACAAGCGTAACGGCAATAAAAGAGATAAAAATTTTCCCCTGAATGCTGCGTTTCGGTGAAATCCATCTTTGCATTGTAGAGAGCTTCATTGTCGGAGTCTCCTTTTTCAAGATCCAATCAAAAAAAGTAAGCGTTCTCCAAACTGGACAGCAGTATGTTCAGGATCAGCTTGAGGTTCTCCGCATCATGATTGGAGGAACTTTATAATAGATTTTGAAAGCTCTTGTAAATGAATATAAATTCGGGTAACCCAATGACAAAGCAATCTCCGTAATGGTTGCATCGGTATCTTTTAGAAGCTGTTTGGCCTTATCCATTCGTATTCGCTGCATGAATTTTAACGGAGGCAGACCAACCTGACTGGTGAACATGTTGGAGAAGTACGAACGATGCACCCCCGCAAAGTCGGCGACCTGCTGCACGGAAATGCCCTCTGTTGCATGCAATTCCATGTAATCCATGCATTCATGAATCCAACTCGCCAGTTCTGTAGGCTGTGTATAGTTGGTGTCGGGAACAAGACTAGCCAACAACCCGTATACCAACCCGTGCAACTCCAGTGATACTGCAGGCTTCCACCGTTCCACACATGCCAATGCATGAATCAGACGATCAGACGTTTCTTGGACCCGAGAAGTAATCATCTGTTTGCCGAACGGGCTTTCCGGAGTCAAGCCAGCCAGCTCCAATAATGGTTTGACTTTAGCCCCATCCAATGCCAGCCAGTTCATTCGCAGCGGAGATTCCGAGGGAAGCATGTGATAGTAATAGGTTCTGCCGGGAAACAGACAAAACAGATCATTCTTCTGCAGGTCCACTCGCTTGCCATCAAACTCAAACCTGACCATGCCTTCATGCACAAAATGAAGACTGTAACACTCAATACGCTTGGGACCAACCCGGTAATTGGATTTGGCTACACTTCGTCCTGCCCGGACTGGCCAAATGTGCTCCTCTTTATCCAAATAACCCGGCTTATAGTAGATGAATTCTGCATACTCGTACTCATATTCCTGCATTTTGGCGAGTCCCCTCCTTCTCTTTTTTGTTTGATAATAACAAAATGACAACAAAAATATAACACCGGGCTATTTTTATAACTCGTTTTTTTCAATATCATCATCCTAGGAGGCGATTTCATTTGTCGAGAACACCTAACATTTTGCTAATCACCAGCGACCAGCAGCACTGGAACACGATTGGAGCTTTTCAGTCTGAAATTTCCACACCCAATCTGGATCGACTCGCCCGGCAAGGAACAACGTTCGAGCGGGCATATTGCCCGAACCCTACCTGCACTCCTAGCCGTGCTTCCATCATTACGGGCATGTATCCCAGTCAGCACGGGGCCTGGACGTTGGGCACAAAATTGCTTGAAGACCGTCATACCGTCGGGGAAAGTTTCAGTGAAGCAGGCTACCGCACCGCACTGGTGGGCAAAGCACATTTTCAGCCTTTAAAATCCACAGAAGTCTACCCGTCGGTAGAAGCCTATCCCATCCTGCAGGATTTGGAGTACTGGAGACATTTCCATGGACCATTTTACGGTTTTGACCACGTTGAGCTGACCCGTAATCATACGAATGAAGCGCATATCGGTCAGCATTACGCACTGTGGCTAGAAGAACGGGGATGTACCAACTGGAGGGATTACTTCCTTCCCCCAACAGGAACGATGGATCCTTCCGTAACGTATACGTGGCCCATTCCTGAGAAATATCACTACAACACCTGGATCGCCGAGCGAACCAATTCCCTGTTGCAGCAATATACCGATGCCGATGATCCCTTCTTTATGTGGGCCAGCTTCTTCGACCCGCATCCGGAATATCTCGTACCGGAACCGTGGGATTCGATGTATGACCCGGATGATCTTACGATCCCCTCCATAACACCCGGGGAGCATGATCGTAATCCGCCCCATTTTCAATTGACCCAAGAAGAAAATCCGAATTTTGAAGATTGGGTTGAAACCGGCTTCGGCATTCACGGCTACCGTTCGCATCATTATTATGAATATGGCGACAAGTCCCGCTTAACAGAGTATGACAAGAAAAAATTGGTCGGCGTGTATTACGGGATGATCAGCATGATGGATAAATATATTGGCAAAATTCTCAATAAGCTGGATGAGTTGGGCATTGCAGATGAGACTATCGTCGTTTTCACAACCGATCACGGTCATTTCTTCGGGCAGCATGGTCTTCAGGCCAAGGGCGGATTCCATTACGAGGATCTCATCAAAATCCCTTTTATCGTAAGATATCCAGGTGAGGTGCCTGCTGCGAGAAAATCAAATGCCATACAATCGCTGGTCGATCTGGCTCCCACCTTTTTGTCCCTTTGCAACATTGCAATTCCTCACGCCATGACGGGATTGGATCAAAAGAACGTGTGGCTTGGCATTGAGGAAGCCGTTCGGAATCACGCTCTCTGTGAATTTCGACACGAACCCACGACGATTCATCAAAAAACATATATTGAAGAGCGTTACAAGATCACCGTTTATTACAATCAAACCTATGGTGAACTTTTCGATCTTGAAAAGGACCCCGATGAACGATTCAACCTATGGAATGAACCAGAATACACCCATCTCAAGACAGAGCTGCTGCTCAAATATATCTGGGCTGAGCTTGGCAAAGAGTCCATGCCGATGCCTCGAATTCATCATGCCTGATGGAAAGGATGAGGGTAGCATCAAAAACCTGAAAGAACAATGTATGATACTGGCACAGCTTTTTTGGATTTTCTTCCGCATCGGTCCTTCCACCTTTGGAGGCGGATATGCAATGCTGCCCATTATTGAACGTGAAGTGGTGAACAAGAAAAAATGGATGCAAGAGGACGAGATCGGTGAGCTTATATCGCTTGCCGGCTCGGCTCCTGGAGGTGTTGGCGTAAATGCCGCTGCGATGATCGGACATCGCCAGGCAGGCATCGCGGGAGCTGTTTCAGCCGTCATCGGCGTGACATGTCCCACGTTTTTGATTGTGATTCTGATTAGCGTGTTCGCCATTATATTTCGTAACCAACCCAAAGTTGACGCCGCTTTAAAAGGAATGAACGGTGGCATTATTGCCCTAATCAGTATGGCAGCTTATCGGACGGCCAGGTATTCCATCTTAGATACCACAACAACGATAGCTGCTATTGTGACCGTAGCTGTGCTGTTGTTTGCAGGTATCCATCCCCTCTATCTTATTGTGTCGGGATTGATAAGCGGTATGGCCGTAATTCGGATCAAAAAGCGGTTAGGGCTTCAAGTGAAAATGGAAAAAGAATCTGTAACAGGAAGCTACCCGGAACTGGAATATTACATTTAAGAAAGACGAATCGGAGCGATCGACATGTACTGGGACCTGTTCATGATGTTTATACGTGTAGGCCTCGTTTCGTTTGGTGGCGGTTATGCGGTTATCCCGATCATTCAGCACGAGGTCACGGAAAAAGGTTGGCTGACAAGTTCAGAATTCCAGCAAACCGTAGCGCTGGCCGGCATGGCGCCCGGCTCGATTGCAACCAATGCGGCAACGTTGATTGGCTATAAAACGGCAGGTTATATCGGAGCCGCGGTCTCTACGGCGGGTATGATTTTGCCTTCATTAGTTGTCATTGTGTTACTCTCTTCCCTATTTTATCGGGTGCATGACAATTCATGGGTCAAGTCATCTTTATACGGCTTGCGTCCAGTAACGACGGGACTCATCATTTATGCTGCCATTCATTTTGGTTATCCAGATGAAGATACAGGCATAAGCTGGGTATGGATTGCAACACTGCTCATTAGCGGAGTATGTTTGTTTCTCCTGTTCAAGTACAAGCTTCATCCCCTGCTGGTTCTTATTGTTGCCGGAGCCGCTGGCATTATTTTATTCTAAAGTCAGCATGGCGACCAAGGAAGATTCTCCGCCGACAAAGGTAGGTTGCTACCCTTTTTTTCAAACAGGTCACTCCCTTCAATGGTTTTAAAAGGAGCAGCGCGATCACAGCAATAGCTGTCCTGGCTGCTCCCCTTCATTTTATTTTACGATTGACGCAGGTATAATCTGCTCGTTTCCTCCCAGATCTCTCCGGGCTCCAGACTAAATAATCCAGCTTCTTCGGCCTGCATATCCAGATTAGGTGCATTCACAAGATTGATCTGGGGTTCAGGACAGAAAAAGCCTTCTTCCGCATTGTTGTTCCAGATCATCCATTGTTTATAGGAGGTTCCCACATCGTAGATCAGTGTCATTCCATGCTTCGTATCCTGAAGCTCCATCCGGTTTCTTCCGTTCTGCGGTACAGCAGTGTAATGGTTATCCATTTCTGCAAAGAACGGATATACCCCGGAGTCACGCATCAGCTCTTCCTCCTGAACCAGGGGCTGAAAACGTGTCGTTGGCAGCATACGTTGATCCAATTCCCATCTGTCTCCGATGGTCAGCTTGAGCTTGTAATCAGAAGCCGATCCTCCCGTATTAAACGGTGCGTTGATTGAGGTATGAAAAGCGATCAGGCATGGCATGCAGGAATCTCCGTGATTGCGAATCCTCACATGCTGCATAAGTCCATCACTGCTCAGCGAGTAGCGCAATGTAATCCTGAATTGAAAAGGAAAGGTCACATACACCGGATGAGTTTCATCAATGGTAATGGACACCGAGACATAGCTTTCCTTCTCGGTATGTCCATACTCATCCACAACCCAGGGCGTATTATAAAAAAATCCGTGCAAGTGATTTCCTGTTGCTTCCTCATTCACCGGGAGCTGAAGTGTCTGCCCGTTCCAGGCAAACCGCCCATCCTCATAGCGATTTGGCGGAAAAAGGACGGGGATCCCATGAATCATCGGTTTTGCTTTGAATGATTCCATTTCTTCGGATGACGGCTCATGAAGGAAGCGTAGCCCTCGCTCAAGATCACGAAACGCGACCAGATTACCTCCAATCTCCGGCAGCATCACAGCCTCACTGGAACCGAAACGAAGGTAAATGGCCTTTTCCCCTTGAAAATCGCCTTCCCAGGAATTACTTGTCTCCCTTGTGTTCAACATGCGTTCCCCTCCTTATTCGCCAGCAGACGATGGATAACGCCCTTCAATAATGGCTCTTATCTGTTCCATCGGCATCTTGGGCTGTCGATCATACGTCAACAGACCGTTAATCTCCTGTTCTACATCCGTCAGCTGTGTGTAACAAAATCCTTCGACAACTGGTGAATCCAATAACGGCTGTACTACGGCATGCAGCCGCTGGGCAAAATCCTCGTCATTTTCCGCTCCGGAGTAACCCCAGCCTTCCCATTCACTTTTCTTATACCCGATTCCACCGAATTCGGTAATTAATATAGGCTGTCCTTCATAACGGTAGCCACCCACGCTCAGATTCCGACTGCCCGGAAGGGCACTTACCGCGTTTTCACGAGTTCGATACCTTTCCTCCAGAACTTCCCTTCTCCATTCATAATCATGAATGTTATACAAGTCGGTCTGTACCATCTCCCAGCCGTCATTGGAAATGACAGGACGAGTGGAATCCAGCGATTTGGTCAAATAATACATCGACAAGGCGTGATACTGCTGCTCCTTGCTGGTCAGGATATGGGGAACGCCCCAGCTTTCATTAAGAGGAACCCAGACCACAACACAGGGATGGTTGTAATCCCTTTCCAGCGCCTCCTGCCATTCCCGTGTTACCTGGGCGATATATTGTTCCGAGAAATCGTACGCATTCGCCATCTCTCCCCATACCAGCAGCCCAAGCTGATCACACCAGTACAGGTATCTTGGATCTTCAATCTTCTGGTGTTTTCTGGCGCCGTTAAATCCCATTTCCTTCGTTAATTCCACATCACGCCGGATAGCCTCATCACTCGGCGGGGTCAGATTGCCATCCGGGAAATACCCTTGATCCAGAACAAGCTTCATATAATATGGACGGTTATTCAGAAACAGCTTGCCTTGTTCAATGGAAATCTTGCGCATGCCGAAGTAACTGTCGACCTCATCGACTGGCACACCATCCACCAACACAGTGAAATGAATGTCATACAGATTAGGATGCTCTGGTGACCACAGCCTGCCAAGGCCATGCTCGTTAAAGGTATGAAGCCCAATGGTACGGGTTTCTGTTTTGCCGCTAATTCGATATTCGTCCTCAGACAGCTGCTCTCCCTGATAAGCAATGTGTACACGCAGTCTGACATCTTGAGCATCCCAATCCCTTGGATCAGTTTCCCTTTGAAGATAAGCCGTGACTTCGATCTTATTGCGATCAATATCGGGAGTCAGGCGCACCTTCTGCAGATGAACGGGGGCAACAGCTTCAAGCCACACCGATTGCCATATTCCAGTCGTGCGGGTATAGAAAATTTGGGCAGATTGCTCCTGCCAGAACTGTTTCCCGCGCGGCAGCGTTACATCCCTGCTATAATCAATCGCTTGTACGGTCAGCACATTGTTTCCTTCCAGAAGAGCATCCGTAATATCGGCATGAAATGGCGTATGCCCGCCCTCATGCCGGACCACCAGTTTCCCGTTCACCCATACAGAGGCTTCATAGTCCACGGCTCCGAAGTGCAGCAGGAGCCGTTTACCGGGGAAGTTCTCTGGAATGTCAAAAGTCCGTTTGTACCAGACATTATCGTGAAAATCCGGATCTGCTATCCCGCTGAGCTGACTTTGAAAAGCAAACGGTACCTGGATTCGGCGGCTGAATGCTTGTTTGCCTTCATTCCAGTTTTCCGAACGTCCCTTGTTATGATCATCGAATTCAAATTCCCATTCCCCGTTCAAACTCATCCAGTCCTTCCGCACAAATTGCGGCCTTGGATAATCCTGTCGCAGCATGATGTTCAGCTCTCCTGTTCTAAGTTGATCTCTTGCATATAGTCCAGGCTTCATCCCAGATTGATTTTTCGAATCTCTTCCAGTGGTACCTTCGGTTTGCGGTCTTCCGTCAGCAGTCCGTTGATCTCTTGCTGCACATCCGTAAGCTGTGTGTAACAATAACCAGAGATATAGGGAATGGATTGAATTGCCCCGGTGATGGATCTGAAACGTTCGAGAAAAGCCTCTACCGAATCCACTTGGTTACCGTACCCCCAGCCTTTATCCGATTGAAAAGCGATTCCGCCGAATTCACTAATGATGATAGGTTGGCCTTTGTACGTATATCCTTCTGCAAAAGCAAATTTCCATCGGTTGGATGCGATCTGGTTCGTTACAATCAGATCCTTATCCTGATAACGCTCCAGAAAAGCGTCTCCCGTCTCCACATAATCATGGAGACTCAGAATGTCGGATACCGTATGCTCCCAGCCATCGTTGGTAACCACCGGACGATACGGATCAATCGCTTTTGTCAGATGATAGATGGTTTGAGTGAACTGCTGCTGCCTTACATCATGGGCAATGGTCTGTACACCCCAAGATTCATTGAAAGGAACCCAGGTAATTACGCATGGATGATTATATTGCTGAGGTACAATTTCCAGCCACTCTTTGGTGAAGCGGGTCACAGCCTCGTCATTGAATTCGAAGGTCGCCGCCATTTCTGACCAGACCAACATGCCCTTCACATCACACCAATATAAGAAGAGCGGGTCCTCCAGCTTCATATGTTTACGGATTCCGTTGTATCCCATTGCCGCAATGTAATCGATATCCTCAATCAGTGCTTCCTCAGAAGGAGGTGTTAGATGAGTCTCTGGCCAATAGCCCTGATCCAGAATCAGCCTTTGATAGAGTGGAGCGTTATTCAGCAGAATCTGCCCATTTTCAATCGATATCTTTCGCATGCCAAAATAGGACTGAACCCGGTCGCTTTCTTTCTCGTCCTCGTACAGAACAAACTCAATATCGTACAGGTTCGGTGATCCTGGTGACCACAACGACTGTTTCCACGGACCGCCAGCCTCATGTTTTACACTGGCTTCTATCGTCATCCAAGGTCTGTCTGGAGACAGGCTGATGGTTTGCACATGCTGCCCCTTAAGCTCAATGCGCGTCTCCAGACGCAAGTTGTTTCTGCCTTCAATTCCATGCAGCTGAAAGTCCAATCGAATCATATGTCGATCAATATCCGGTGTCATTTTGATCGCATCAATTCTTGCCTCATTCACATATTCCAGCCATACACTTTTCCAAATCCCGGTGCTCTGTACATAGAAGCATTCAAAATTTTGATCCACCCAGCGTTGTTTTCCGCGAGGCTGCACTGCACTCTGACTGTCCTCTATCTCAAGCACGATATTATTCTCTGAACCGTACGTAATGTATGGCGTGATGTCGAAGGAAAAGGCAGCATAACCTCCTTCATGCTCTCCAACAACTGTCCCGTTCACCCAGCATTTTGCCTTGTAGTCTACACCCTGAAAATGAAGAATCGTTCTTTTCCCTTGAGCCTCCTGCGGGATCAGCACATTTCTTCGATACCAGACCCGTGGATGAAATGTCTCGATCCCGATTCCGCTTGCTTTGGTTTCATAGGTGAAAGGAACAATGATTTGGGTCCCTTTCGGAAATTGTTCTTCATCATACCAATGCTCGCTTTCGCCTACTTTGCCATCATCGAAGGAAAAATCCCATTCCCCGTTCAGATCCAGCCACTCCTTGCGGACAAATTGTGGTCTTGGATAATGTTTGCTATAAGATTTGGTAGTCATATTGTTCTCCCCGATCTCCTCTATATTTGGCGCGTTGGCCTGAAAAAGTGTTAACCTTTAATACCAGACATGCTGATACCTTTGACAATCTGCTTCTCAAAGATGATAAATAATATAATGATAGGAACAGAAGCGACGGCATTGATAACCATTGGTTTAACATAATCCTCTGAATACTGCCCCATCAGCGTGGGAATTCCCATTGGCAGTGTAAACAGATTGTCATCCGTGATCGAAAGAAAAGGCCAGAGAAAATTGTTCCATGAACCAATAAACGTCAGGATCGCCATGGAAGCCATCGCTGGCCGGGTCAGCGGCAGTACAATGCTTGTGAAAATCCGCCAAAAGCCCCCACCGTCAATTTGCACGCTCTCCAACAGATCATTGGGAATACCGTCGAAGAAGCTTTTGAGTACAATGACTGCTACAGGCGAAGCCAACGCAGGAATGATTAATCCACTGTATGAATTCAGCAAATGAAGATCCTTGGCCACCTGATAGAGTGGAATAATGGTAGCCTCACCGGGAATCAACAGCCCGCCAAGAATGAAGAAGAAAATAAATGTACGGAAACGAAACGGTACTTTGGACAGGGCAAATCCGGCCATGGCGGCGAAAATAACAGTCAACACGGTCACAATCACCGCGACAAACAAACTGTTAACCACCCACTGTGACAGCTTTGTCGTCGTCAGAATCTCGTTATAGACGGCAAGCGAGTAAGGAGGTTTAAACCAGTCCAGCACTGTAATAATCTTCATGCCTTCTTCTTTAATGGAGACCATCAGCATCCACACAAGTGGGGCCGCAAACATAACCGCCATCAACGCAGAACCTGTGCGATACAGCCATTTCATCAGTTTTCCGCCCCTTTCCGGTTAGTCATCCAGTATTGCAGCGCAGACAGCACCAGCAGGATTACGAATAAAATGTAGGACATCGTTGCGGCATAACCCAGGTTGTTATTCTTGAATCCGGTCTGATAGATTAACTGAATAATCGGGCGTGTCTGATCCAGCGGTCCCCCGCCCGTAATGACATAAATTTGCATAAAGACTTTGTAGGAAGCGATGATCTGCAACATCGTTATGGTTTTGGTCAATGGATTTAGATATGGAAGAGTAATTCTCCAAAATATTTGATTATCACTTGCACCATCCAACCTCGCCGCTTCGTAAATCTCATCCGGAATTTCCTGCATGGCGGAAAGATACAAAATAAAGTTAAATCCGACTGTCCACCACAAGGTAATTACGGTAATAACGACCCAGGCGAGCCCGGTTTCCGTCAGCCAGAAAACCTCAGAATTTTGAGGCAATAATTGGACAAGATGCAGGACGGAATTGACCAATCCCGTATAAGGCTGAAATACGAATAAACCCAGATAAGCTGCGACAGCGACGGAGAGTACGCTTGGTATAAAGAAGATAATGCGGTAGAACTTCTGCAAAGACGATTTACGGTTGGCAATCATAGCCAGCAAAATCGCGAGTATAATCATGGTCGGTGTACTCAAGAAAACAAAAAAGGTAGAATGCCAAATCGCTTCCCAAACCTCTCTGTCCTGAAGAACTTTTCGGAAGTTATCCAGGCCAACAAAATCCATTTTCTTAATCAATGTCCATTTGTAGAAGGTCATCTCCACGCCTTTAATCATGGGCCAGATCGTAAATAAACCATAAACAATTAAGAATGGAAGCAGAAATACCAGTGCCTGCAAATCCGCTCTCATTTTTTTGATCTTCATATGCGTCTCCCCTTTGATTGGCACACAAGCCGGCGATTTCTTGTCTACAGATGATGACTACGCACGGCTTGCGTGACCCGTCTTACTTCTATTCGCTTAGAATTTTCTGAATGGCTGTCTCCATGTTGTTCATGGCATCCGCAGGGGTCATTTTGTTCATCCATACCTCATTCAAAAATTTAAAGGCAGCTTCATCACGGATTTGTGCATTCTTGGTGGAATGTTTGCTGAATTTAACTACACTTGCCACTTCGGAATAATCGCTGCGGTATGGCAGATCCTTGAATTCCTGTTTTTCCAGGACGGATGGCTTGGATGGAATATGTCCGGCTTTCGCCCAGACCTGACCATTGTCAGCAACCCAGTCGGCAAAGATCATCGCTGCTTTGCGTTTAGCCGAGTCCTCATCCTTAGTCAGCGGCAGAACAATCGTGTGAGAATCTCCCCACGTTGCTTCCTGATCGTAGAATTTCGGAATTGGCATGGCTCCAAACTCAAGTCCTTTGGTGGATTCCCAGGTTCCAGTCGTCCAGACCCCTGTCATGATAATGGCGGCTGTGCCACTTTGGAAATTTTTATAGAAGTCCGGATCATTTTTCTTGATATAACCTTCGGTATAGAGCTTCTGGATATAGTCTGCGGCTTTGATGCCTTTCTCCTTATCAATGGCTGCGGATTTCAGATCATCCGATACGACGTCGTTGCCACCCAACTGGGAGTACAGTGACCACCACAAGCGGTAAGGGTCATCATTATTATTGGACAATGCAAACGGGGTAGTTTTGGCAGGCAGCTTCTCTTTTAACGTTTGAAGGAAACTTACAAATCCGTCAGCAGATTGCTCCAGAATCGGTTTCCCGTCTTCCCCAAGCAAGCCTGCATCTTTTAAAAGTTTTTTGTTGTAGAACATGATAAAGGGATGTGTGTCAATGGGTACAGCATAATGTTGGCCTTCTACGGTAACCGCATCCAAGAGATTTTGGTTATACGTGCTCCAATCCACACCTGCATCCGTAGCCGGAGTATCCAGCTCTGTGACGACCCCCTGATTGATCAGGTCGGGCAGTCTGGAAGAATGGGAAATCCCGATATCCGGTCCATTACCGTTACCAACAGCAGTAACGAGCTTCGTATAGTACTCGCCCCAGGCCAATTTGGTATTCTTGACTTCAATGTCCGGGTGGGTTTTGTTGAATTCATCGACCAATGTCTGCATATTGGCGCCATCACCACCATCGAACAGTGTCCAGAAGGACAATGTCACTTTTCCATCACCGGAGCCACTATCCCCAGCGTCGTTACTGCCTCCGCTACATGCACTTAAAACGGTAGAGAATGAGAGTAATAATGTCAGTGCTAACCTGCCGATCTTCTTTTTCATGCGAGTATCCCCTTTACTCTAATTTGTAGATACAAACGATATAATTGTTTTGTTACATTATTACTGTATCTATAGGGGATTATATAAGGGTATTTCTCTTGTGTCAACGCTTTCAAACATATTTAATGTAATTATTAATTAAAAAAAGGCATTAGTTACATAATATCTGCAACCAAGGCCTTTCTCCCTTATAGCATTCTAATGAATAGCATAATGTACAGTCATTTTTATATTTTGGTCATAATCTCCAAATTGTCTCCCAAAGAGATTAACTCCTCCTTGATGAACAGCATCCGGTTTAATGCCAATCCGTACCCTTAACTTGTGGCTGTTCTGAAGGTTAAGCTGAGCCAGATCAACTGCTGAGATTTTCTCCATATCCAGTGTCGTTTTATTTTTGTCCACTCGCCATGTCTTTAATAACCCGTACTGTGTGGACCATTCAAACCACCAAGCCGGGTTGAGCTTTCCGCGCCGATCTCCAAAGTCACCAGGACATGTCCACATGCCAATTTCCACACCGTTAATCCATACGGAGATATCGGAAGGCCAGTTATGATCATAGTTTGGGGCTTCAGAACACATCTCCATGGACAGTTCCAGTGATTCGATTACCGCTTCTCCCGGAATTTCCAGCGGCATCAAATATTCCACATATCCTTTGCGAAACCACATAATCTGCGCGCCAACATGCTTTGGATGAAAAAAGCTGGCAGGTTCATCCTCTCGAATGATCATGCCCTCACCATTCGCCATGCCGCAGGTTGGTGATACTTCACAATCACTATAGTGACCAATAGGCATATCCACTTCGTATACCTGAATATCGCCTTTGGGAATTGCTTTCTCCAGATTAAGAGCAATATGAATATCATCGTAATTGCGGCTGCATACCTTCATGGCCCCGCGAGAGGCGGGCAGCAGTTCCGTATTAATCAGCCTCGCCGCTTCCAAAACCTTGATATTACTGGCTACTGTCGATACCGGAAGTTTGAGAGCTTCCGCGATTTCTACTATATTCAGGTTTTGGGAAATCAATAGTCTCAGGATATCCACTCGTGAGCGGGTCGATAAAGCATGCGTGACCATGACCAGCTCATCCGGATTATCAAAACTCAACTCAAGCATTCATTCACCACCTCTTATGTATTTATGGAACAACAAATGTAATCGAATAGTTTAATTCAGTCGATAATATTGTAACAAAACATTTATTTTGTATCAAATTGCTTTTTACTTCATCATTAATCTTCGTTTTCATACAATTTCTGTGTGTTTCCTATCGGAATGAAACCATAGCTCCAAACCAAAAAATCCGCCATGTTAGGCGGATTTTGGGGTGTACAGGTTCCTCTTGCCAATAAAAGCTCCAACACTTTGTGCTAAAATGCGACAGGCAAGGCTGCCAGGCTCTGTGAACTTAGCGCCAAATGCCACTCAATGTTTTCCCGAGGAATATTAAGTCGCAGATTAGGCATACGTCTTAACAATGTTGTAAAAGCGATATCTCCCTCCACACGAGCAAGTGGAGCCCCCAAGCAGGAATGAATGCCATGACCAAAAGCCAGATGACGATTAATATGACGTGTAACATCCAGATCCTCTGGCTGTTCAAACTGAAGCTCATCCCGATTGGCAGATTTCAACACGGGAATGACCATATCTCCCTTTTTAATCCGTTGTCCTGCCAGCTCGATATCCTGAGTTGCAAACCGCGGTCCAGCAATGGTTGCAGGTCCATTAAAACGCAGCAATTCCTCGACAGCAGACGGGGCCAGACTGAGATCAGCCTTGAGCTCCTCCAATTGTTCAGGATGATCCAATAACATCATTGCACCTGTTGCAATCAGATTGGATGTCGTCTCATGACCGGCAAAGATCAATAATGTAATCATGGACAGCAGTTCAGGTTCACTGAGTCGATCGCCCTCTTCTTCAATAGCAATCAATTGACTAATCAAGTCATCCGCAGGATGTTTGCGTTTCTCAGCTACCAGCTGTGCGGTATAGTCCCCGAAGGCTCGAAGATGCTCCTCTACTCCCGGATCACGCACTCCCAAACCCAAACCGTGTGCAATCGCGGAGGACCAGTTCTGGATCTGAGGGCGATCTGATTTAGGCACACCCAGCATATCGGATATCACATGGATCGGTAACGGATAGGCGTAGTCCTTGACCAAATCCATCTCACCCTGGGCTTGAACCTGATCCAGTAATTCATCAGCAATCTGCTGTACACGCGGGCGAAGACTTTCCATATATTTGGGCGTAAAGGCTTTGGAGACCAGTCGACGTAATCGCCGATGATCAGGCTCATCCACGGAGAGCATCGATTTTCCGGTGAAGAACGTCGGAGGGGCATCTGGATCTATATTGCCTACATAGGCTTTCAGGGCATTCTCATTACCGTCGATGGATTGCGGGTCTACTGTGAAGTGTGCATGATCTTTAAGTACCTGTGAAGCTTCTTCCATTCGTGTAACCAACCACTGTCCCCGATCTGTGCCACCCATTGGCAGAGACACTGGAATAACAGGACCTGTTTCACGCAACTGCTTGATAAGGGAAAACGGGTTTTCACCACTATCCCCACTAAACAGACTTAGCGCTGCTTGTTGTGAAGCATTAAGATCTAACTCACTCATTATAACCACCCTTTCGCTTCGACAATTTTATTAGGTTAAACTATTGCATATTGGAGGGACTTCCTGGCGATGACCAACCTTCACAAAAATCACGGGTACGTTATGTCTGCGAGAGCTGCTTCTACTGCTTTCTGAAACGGGAACAGTGCGTTCTCGTGCTTCGCATACTACGATACAATGATGTTCTGCATATCCATAACCAGAAGCAGAAGTGCAGCTTTGTTATGATCACTCTCCATGAGTTGCACATCCCTCTCGTTTTGATTAAGATTAAGGGGAGAACTCTCCGCTTAACCTCTTCTTGATATTAAACGGAGAGTTCTCCCCTTGTCAAATTTTGGAGGTTGAAGGATAGGAAGTGACAGACAGTGGATAAAACCAACACAACCTCTCGTTCGGAACGACGGGATGCAGCCGAGAACCGCCAACGTATTCTGAACGTGGCTTTCAGATTATTTGAGCTGCACGGCGTCGAGCGGGTCAGCATGAATCAGATCGCTTCCGAAGCGCAGATTGGAGCGGGCACTTTATACCGCAGATACCGCAATAAGAGTGAGTTATGTATGGACTTGATCAAAGATAACGCAGCGTTGTTCTTCGAGGATGTAGAGACATACCTTCAGGAGAACGCATTGCATCCCCCATTTGAGCGGTTGCGTGGTCTGCTGACGTTATTTATCCAGTTCAGAGAGAAAAATGCGGAGCTGCTCTCGGGCATCGAGAATGCGGTATATCAGGGATCAGACTCCAGAACCTCAAGTCCCCTATATGACCAATTGCACCAGCAGCTATTCGAGTTATTCGAAGAAATAGCAACAGAGACCGACGAATCACAGGCCATCAGCTTGTTCAAAACAGACATGCTCCTGACCGCCATGAGCAATGATTCCTATCTGTTTCAAAAAAACGTGCGCGGCAACTCTCCCGACCGCATTGTGGAGCAGCTCTGTTTAACGTTTCTTTAACGTATATGGGTATATGAAAATACCAAAAAGCCTAATTCATCGTCGGCAATCTGCCGCTTGAACTAGGCTTTTTTTAGCTTGAGATCTGATTTTATAATGCTTTCATATACCATGCATCACAAGCAAAATGTTCCGTTGCATTTAACGGTGCCTCTAACGGAATAAAACCGTTCTTGATATAGAACTTGTTAGCCGCGACCATGTTGCTAAGCGTTTCAAGATAACATTGTTCATAGTAGTCTTTGGCAAAATCAAGGGAAATCCGAAGCAAATCATATGAAATCCCGGTTCCTCGTGCTTCTTTCAATGCATACATCTTCTGCAATTCACAAATATGAGGAAATCCTTCCACGGGTCCGATCCCGCAACCAGCTACAATGGTTGAGTTATCCTCAACCACCCAATATTTTGAGCCTTTCCGTTGATAAAGGTGATAAAAATCGCCCAAATTTGGATCAGCCCACGCCGTTCCTGTCTTATTGGCCTCAAATTCAATCAGACAACTTCGAATCAGAGACTCTACTTCTTGATTATCTTTTTCCTCTATTTCTCTAATGAACATGCAGTAAGCCTCCACATCATGAAATAACCGACGCTCTTAACGATATAAATTATACTACGATTAAGAACGAAATGCCTTATTCACTTGATGTGATGACCATCTCTTTTCATGTGGCCTACTTACGAGATGGTTTCCATAAGACTCTTAGACAGGGTTTTGACAACCATGTCGTACGAATGGTCAATCATGACATAAATATCTTGCTCCGACAAGGAACCATCAAGAATAATGGTATTCCAATGCTTTTTGTTCATATGATACCCCGGTTGAACGGATTCATGCTGCTCTCTCAGGTTTTCTGCAATAATCGGATCACATTTTAGGTTCAAGCGAACGTTATCCGCCTTGCCCTCAAAAATGAGTGCAAACATTTTCCCTCCAATTTTGATCACAACCGTATCGGCTCCGAAGGGATAATCCTTGATGGCACCTTTTTTCTTCAAACAGTAATCAATGATCTTATTCTTCAATTCAGTACCTCTCCTTTGCGCGGAAGACAAACTTTCCCTGCCCAATTCAATGATACCGAATGTACGTTTGCATGTAAACCAGCATGTTGAATGTACCTATCACATGATAAATCATGTGATAGGCTATACATCATTCAAATTAAGTATTAGATACCCTGGCTGTCTTCACTTTCTGGACCTCGTACATATTCACGGTAGTGCTAATTAAATATTCTGGTTTCTCCTGTCCTCTTTTCTCGCGGTGACCCTTAATATGCACATCACTCTTCTCCCAATTCTTCCATGCATCTTCCGATTCCCAACGAATCAGCACCATTACTTCTTCATGTTCTTTACTCTTTTTGTTAACCATCACACTGAAATCAATCAGTCCCGGCATTTCCTCTACAGGGCTAGGGGCACTAAAACGTTCCACCAGTTTATGACTGTGACCTTTTTCAACTACCATAACGCGAGTTTGAATGAACATAAATTACGCCTCCTGATTGCCTCAAGTCACTGCAGCATACAAGACTTGTGACTTTTTTTAACTTTCACTCTATTATTCTATTCTTATTGAAAATGATTATCAATATCGCATCCGTTTTTGTATACAAAAAAAACCTCCTCCACGAAATGGAGAAGGCATTTTGCTCGTTATTTTAAAGAGCTTTATTCACTTTGCTGCTCTTTGGTTTACTGTGACTTGTACTATTGTGGTTTGGTTTACCGCTATTTGGCTTACTACTGTTTGGTTTACTGTGATTGGCTTTGCCACTCTTTTTAAACCACTCGGACTTTGGCTTGCGAGCAGGATTCGCTTTTGCCTTCACAGGTTTATCAGCTGCTGATTTATGGCCTGCAGACTTCGATGTTTGATTCGATTTTACAAAAGCAGGGACACTTGTCATCGGATAAGGATGATTTTTCACTTCAGGAATGGTTTTCTTGATTACCTTCTCGATATCCTTGAGGAACGGAAGTTCCTCCTTCTCACAAAAGGAAATAGCCATTCCGCTATGTCCAGCTCGGCCCGTACGACCAATGCGGTGGACATACGTTTCTGGAATATTAGGCAGGTTGAAGTTGATTACATGTGAAAGCTCTTCAACATCAATACCCCTTGCCGCTATATCTGTCGCTACCAGCACCCGCGTAACTCCGCTTTTGAAATTATTCAGAGCTCTTTGACGCTCATTCTGCGATTTGTTGCCATGAATGGCCTGGGCCGTAATATTCACTTTGGACAAATCACGAGTTACACGGTCTGCTCCGCGCTTCGTACGGGTGAACACCAGTGCCGAAACGATGGACTTATCCTGTAGGATATGATTCAACAGATTCTGTTTTTTTCCATTTTCCAATAAATACACAGACTGTTCAATTCGATCCACTGTGGAGGATACGGGTGTAATTTCTACTTTTACCGGATCCACCAGCAGCGTTTTTACCATTTTTGTAATTTCCGGAGGCATGGTAGCTGAGAAGAACAGCGTCTGTTTCTTACTCGGCATCTTCGCGATGATTCGCTTCACATCGTGAATGAAGCCCATATCCAACATGCGGTCTGCTTCATCAAGAACCAGTATTTGCAAATGTTTCAGATCAATACGCTTTTGATTGACCAGGTCAATCAATCTTCCGGGCGTTGCAATAATAATATCTGCACCTTGATTGAGTGCACGTTCCTGAACTTTTTGCGAAACACCACCTACGATAGCGGCACAACGAATATCGGTGTAACGGCTATAAGCCTTAATGTTATCCGAGATCTGAATCGCCAGTTCTCTTGTCGGTGTTAGAATCAATGAACGAATATGACGTGCGGCTTTGGGGCCGTTCGACTTTTCGCTTAATAATTGAATGATGGGTACAGAAAATGCTGCCGTCTTCCCTGTCCCTGTTTGCGCACAGCCAAGCAAATCTCTGCCTGCCAATACGGCTGGAATTGCCTGTTCTTGTATAGGTGTCGGGGCAGTATAATTTGCTTTGCTCAAGCCTTCCAAAATTGCGGGTATAATATTCAAGTCTTTAAATGTCATTAGGTCTCCTTAATTTACGCAACAAATATTCATTTGACGTATCTCTCATTTCAAAACGTAACACATAAGGATAACATTAAAAAACGCATCTGTATATTATCTTTTTAAAATATTCTAACAAATCTTTTTGATCACTAAGATTAACCCACTCCATCTTCACATCATTACCATTTTCTTTAGCTTCTAATAGCTTATGTTTTCATCCGTTGGATCAAGCTTATTGCTATGAGATTTATCACTATTATATAAATAATATACATATTATAATTCCAAATGACTTAAATATTTCAAACTTTTTCCATTACATAATATGGTATATTATACCTGTTCACTGGTACATATACAGGGAATAGTAAATAGAAAGGAGTTTTATATAAAGTTACAGTTATATTTAATAAAATCTCACTTTCACTTATGTTAGAAGAAATTCCTTTTTGACCACAACTAGAGATTATTAATACTCAAAAAGTAAAGTATTCTAATCCTAATTAAAAAGGAGAATTTCAAATGTTGAAAAAATTCATTGCAGCTTCCCTATTGGCCACAACGTTACTTCCAGCTTCCGGAGCTTTTGCAGCTCAAGATACCGATATCATTCCATCATCTACACCAGCAGTTGTTCAGCAGTTACCTAATTCAGATGTTAGCATAATGGCTTTGTCATCCTACTATAAAGTAAATGATTATTCTAATTTCCGGAAAACTCCGTCACCTACTGGTGTGAATATTGGCTCACATGTTTATGGCGATATGGTCTACGGTGGGACTGAAAGCGTTCTTGTAGATGGGATGACTTATCTATATGTCTACAGTTATAAATATCAGGCATGGGGATGGATACAGAATTACTATCTTGATAAAATTGTACAACCTTAAACTAAACTTTTAAATCTCAGAAAAGCGTTAAGTTCAGGAGTGAAATCTGAACTCAACGCTTTTCTTTTTTTCGTTCATCCATCCATTAACTCACCAATTTCAACCCTACCGCTGATCCGAGCACCATGGCAATAAACAGAATCCTTAACGCATTTCGGGGTTCTCCATAAAATATCATACCAAGAATGGCTCCCCCGGAAGCGCCGATTCCAGTCCATACGGCATATGCCGTCCCCATTGGAAGAGTCTTCATCGCCAGGGACAGGAACAGGAAGCTTAATCCAAAACCTGCAATCAAGAGCACCATAGAAATCAGGTTACGATCTTTGTGCAGTTTATTAATCATCAGAACCCCAATCATTTCAAAGACACCAGCTAAAACTAGAAATACCCAGTTCATGATTCATGGACCTCCTTTGTTTTTCCTTTGCTAAGCATTTTAAGACCGATTACACCCAGTAAAAGAACCCCGATGAGCACCATTTTCCCAGTTTGAACCGCTGCACCAAACAAAACAATCTCTGCCAGTACAGTCCCTGCCGTACCCAGGCCAACAAACACCGCATACACCGTTCCTACATCAAGTGAGCGGGAAGCCGCAATCATCAAGGTGAAGCTGACAATAATGGCGATCAGTGTAACCCCCCATTCCAGAAAACCACTGGCATGTTTCAATCCAATGACCCAACCGACTTCAAATAAAGCTGCAATAACGACGGACAACCAGGTTTTGTTCATCTCTGTCACACTCCTTTTCAAATATTGCTACGTGTATTATTAGTTACATGAAGCCAAAATAAAAAAGCCCGGGAAATAAACTGCATGAAGCAGTTCATCTCCCAGGCTTTTGTCCCTCCGTGACACAACCAACGGGCTGTGAGTTTTCTCTCGGACCAGACCGACACAACTGCCGCGGAACCCTAGAAAACATTTGAATATTCTAATGTGACTCCAATTATACACATTTCTTTTCGATTGGCAACCCTTGATCGTTTCTAGGGCTAGAAGGAACTTACATGCCGAATATTTTGTGTGGTACGTAGTATTCCTCCAGGCTTGCAATTTCCTGCGCATCCAGCTTCACGGTCAACGCTGCTACAGCATCCTCCAAATGATGTTCCTTCGTTGCACCCACAATTGGTGCGGTGACACCTTCTTTTTGCAATACCCATGCCAGCGCAACGGTTGCTCTGGAAACACCCCGTTTGTTTGCAATATCAGCGACAGTCTCCACTATTTTACGATCGGCATCAACCATTCCCGCAGCAAGTCGATCTCCTGCTTCGTCGTTCGATGAACGGGCTGTTTGTTCATTCCAATCCCGTGTAAGTCTTCCTTTAGCAAGGGGACTCCAGGGAATGACGCCGATTCCTTCTTCTGCGCAAAGAGGTAACATCTCTCTTTCCTCTTCTCTATACAACAAATTAAGTAAATTTTGCATGGAGACAAATGGGGTCCAGCCATTGCGTTCGGCAGTATACTGAGCCTTCATAAACTGCCAGGCGTACATCGAAGAAGCTCCAATGTATCGGACTTTACCCGCCTTAACCACATCATGAAGGGCCTCCATGGTTTCTTCAATTGGAGTACTACTGTCCCAACGATGGATCTGATACAGATCCACATAATCAGTCCCTAGTCGCTTTAAACTATTATCAATCTCATTCATAATAGCTTTTCTTGATAAACCTGCGCCGTTCGGCCCCGGCTTCATGCGGAAGTAAACCTTTGTTGCAATAACAACCTCATCACGACGAGCAAAATCCCTCAACGCACGACCCACGATTTCTTCGCTTGTACCATCCGAATAGACGTTGGCTGTATCAAAGAAGTTAATACCCAAGTCTAGCGCTTTTTGGATAAAAGGACGACTTTCTTCCTCGTTCAACGACCATGGAGCGATTCCGCGTTCAGGGACTCCATAGCTCATGCAACCAAGACATAATCTTGAAACGTCCAGTCCGGTACGACCCAGTTTTACATATTCCATAATCAAACACTCCTTTAATTGGATTTGGATGAATCTAACGTTAATTTTATCCAATATCTGAGGTACATTTCTTTGAAAATCGGATTTTCTTCCCATTTGATCTGGGACTCCAATCTCTCGATTACGATTTGCTTCACTTCGTTCGATAACCGTTTACTCAATCTTTCCACCCAGCTTTCTGGCATACTAAAATGCATCAGAGACCCGTTCTTCTCTCCAGCTCCTCTGTATATCTCGAACCCATCAGGGTAATTTTTGAAGCTGCATCATTAATGCTCTGTACATCTTCGGGTGTGAGCTCAATGTCCGCCGCACCCATATTTTCTTTGAGACGACTCGACTTGCGCGTTCCAGGAATCGGTACGATCCATGGTTTTTGGGCCAGCAGCCAAGCAAGTGCGATTTGTGCAGGGGTGGCTTGGATTTTCTCCGCCTTCTCTTTCAACAGATCGACCAGCACCTGATTGGCCTCCAACGCCTCTGGTGTGAAGCGTGGCAAAATATTACGCAAATCACCCTGATCAAACGTTGTTTTCGCGTTAAAACTTCCCGTGAGATATCCTTTACCCAAAGGACTAAAAGGAACAAAACCAATACCGAGCTCCTCAAGCGCTGGAATCAGTTCTTCTTCTGGACGTCTCCACCATAAGGAATATTCACTCTGGACAGCTGCTACCGGCTGAACGGCATGTGCACGTCGAATCGTGTTCACGCCGGCTTCCGATAGCCCCCAATGCTTCACTTTCCCTTCTCGAATCAGATCCTGCACGGCTCCGGCAACCTCTTCAATCGGCACATCCGGATCAACACGGTGCTGATAAAACAAATCAATCGCTTCGATCTTTAGCCGCTTAAGAGACTCTTCGGCAACTTTCCTGATCTGCTCAGGACGGCTATTCATCCCGCTCTGTTTGCCACCCTGAATGTCAAATCCGAACTTCGTCGCTATGACAACCTGATCGCGTACAGGAGAAAGCGCTTCGCCGACGAGTTCTTCATTGATATATGGACCATAGACTTCGGCGGTATCAAAGAAAGTTACACCGCGTTCAACAGCTTCCCGTATGACCGCGATCATCTCCGTTTTGTCCGAAGCTGGACCATACCCGTAGCTCATTCCCATACAACCAAGCCCAATTGCCGAAACTTCCAAGCCGCTATTTCCCAATGTTCGTTTTTGCATCCTACAAACTTCCTTTCTTCGTTTGATTTCATAATCTGCAACCTAATATTATTATGCCGAACTAGCAGAACGAAACGGTATATCATTTGTCTTAATTGATTGCCTGATCCTCTCACACCCACTTTTGTCTAAGGTCGTTAAGTCTTATAATGAAGCAAGAACAACTCTCAAGGAGGATTTGTATGTCCGATAACGGAGGTCAGCAACAACAGGAGCTCACCGAACTGATCAAGCGTCATTCCATTCATAATAGCTCCAAGGAAACGGAAATCCCTTCCCTGTATGTCTATCAGCATTCCAGCATTAGCGAACCTGCTTACCGGGTTTATAAGCCTTCATTTTGTGTAATCGTTCAAGGCTTGAAAGAAATCTTGCTGGCACAGGAAAGATTCGAATACGGACCCTCCAATTATCTGATTGCTTCCATGAACCTGCCGGTGATTGGTCAGATTATAAAAGCTTCCTCTGCTATGCCTTACCTGAGTCTCAAGCTTGAGTTTACACAGCATCAGATTCTTGAAGTGTTGAACGATTGTGATATTAAGGTCAAGTCCAAAGAAAACGCCAGACGCGCTCTGTTCGTTGGACAGATGGAGCCCTCCATTCAAGATGCTGTACTGCGGTTGGTTCGGCTGTTGGATACACCAGGAGAAATCCCGTTCCTTGCCCCACTCTATACGCGAGAAATTCTGTACCGGCTTCTGCAGGGACCCTATGGAGCCGAACTGGCCCAGATTGCGGTGGAGGGCAGCAGCAGCTACCGGATTCGGGAAGCCATCGAGCATATTGTTCAGCATTGGGAGCAATCGTTTCGGATTGAAGATCTTGCGGAGACAGCCAACATGAGTGTGTCCTCGTTTCACCGGCATTTTAAAGAAATCACCGCCATGAGCCCACTTCAGTTTCAGAAGCAACTTAGGCTCCAGGAGGCCCGTCGGCTGCTCATGGCTGAATCGGCTGATGCCGCTGATGTAGCATTTCGGGTTGGTTACGAGAGTGCGTCGCAATTCAGTCGGGAATACTCCCGCATGTTCGGAGCACCGCCGCGAGCGGACATCAGACGTTTGAAGGAAAAATACGATCAGGCCATGAGTGAATAAGCACATTGGCTCAAAAGTTGAGAAGCCATAGAAATGGATAGCCACAAGGCTATCCATTTTTCAATTGACAGAGAATACCGAATTCTATCTACCTTGTATTGACAGCTTGTGAGACATGGAACTATAATCCATACTAAACCAAGTTACATACCATGCTTTATAAAGGAGAGGTATCGGATGGCTAATGTTCAGACTTTCAAAGCTACCGCACATCTACAAGACGGGGTAAAAGTAATCACCAAAGTGAGACAATTTGAACTGGTCATCGATGAGCCAACAAGCCTCGGTGGTACTGACACGGGAATGAATCCTGTAGAAGCTTTACTTGCCTCCCTTGGCGCATGTCAATCCATTGTGGCCCGGGTTTATGCCTCCAAATTCGATGTCGTACTTGATGATTTCAGAGTGGAGGTTGAAGGTGATCTGGATCTTGACGGATTTTTCAACCGAACTGATGTACGCCCCGGTTATTCCGATATTCGATACACGTTCTATATTAAAACCAGTTCATCTGACGAAAAGATTGAACCGTTTGTACAATTTCTGGAAAGCAAATGTCCTGTAGGTGATACAATCTCCAATTCGGTGAATACCAAGCTCAATCGCGTTATTATAGACAATGGTATATCGTTATAACAAAACGAATTAACCAGACTCCAAGATACAAAAAGGCTGCTCCCCAACAAGTTGTACTTGCTGGAGGGCAGCCTTTCTGAAATATTGAATTTATTTTGTCAATTGAATAGCTCTTTGGATAAGTGTAGCGGCTTCGGCACGAGTCGTATTTCCTTGCGGTTTCAATGTTCCGTCTGGATAACCGTTAACGAGACCATTGGCAATGGCTGCGGCAAGTGCTGAACGTGCCCAACCGGATATTTCAGCAACATCAGAGAAGTGGATATTGCTCTCTGTATCCGCAATTTGCGCTGCACGAACGATCATCGTCGCAATTTGCTCGCGGGTCACCAATTCATCTGGAACAAAGGTATTATCACTATATCCATTAACAATACCCAGACCTGCAGCAGTGGAAATCGCGTCTTGCGCCCAATGGCTGGTGGTATCCGCAAACTCTTTATCAGAAGAGCCTTGTAAATTTAAAGCTTTAATAACAATAGTAACAAATTCGGCTCTAGTCATTTTTTTATCCGGTCTGAAGCTGTTGTCCGGATAACCTTGGATCACACCGAGTTCAACCAGATCCATAATACTGCCGGAAGCCCAATGTCCTTCGAGATCCGTGAAGTTTTTGGTTCCTTCCGGAGTTGGTGTTACCGTCTTATCGGATACCAGAACAGCAAACTTGGTAAAATGATTAATGGTTCCAGATACCGTTTCATTCGTTTGATCCACTTGCAGATGTTCAAGTGCAATCCACTTTTGAGTTTGCTCGTTGAACCAATACAATCCCACAACCGAGTTCTCAAAGTTCACCTTGTTCTTGTCGAATGGCAAGGTAACGGTCACCGGCTTGGTGAAGTCCCCGCTCTTGCTCGCCGTAATCTCATAAACATCCCCAAGCAGTTTCAATGTGGAATCCGAGAACAGATTCGAGGTTTGGTTTACTTTATTAACAGAAATTACGACGCTGCTATCCATCGCTCCGGCTGGCACATTGATTTTAACCCCGCTCAGGCTCAACGATCCACCATTCACAGTAACAGTTCCACTATTGCCAGAAGTACCTGCTTGATTATCATTTGTTCCTCCAGTTGGCGTCGAAGGCGTTGAAGGTGTCGATGGAACCGTAGTGGATTCTCCGGCTTTGACGACAGTTACACTGTAGGTCTTGCTTGATCCATTACGTGCTTTTACCGTAATTGGAATTACATTTTTCCCAACAGACAGCCCAAACGATTGGCTTATACCGTTCACATAAGGGTCACCTTTGGCAGACAAAGTCGCCTGGCTATCGGTAGCCTTCGCCGTAATACGGATGGAGTCTACGGCTTGTTCAACATTCACACTGTACGCCGTAATTGCAGGATCAAATGCTGGACTCAAGGAGCCTTGATCAACGGATAATTCTTCCAGTGTAGAAACGTCAATCAGCTTCCCGGTTCGCATATCCTCCTTCACAAGTGCAAAATCCGCTGCGACCTGATGCGAGTAATCCTCAGCCGCATTAACAATAAAATTCTGCAAATCATCCCAGATCGGTACAATATTCGTTACAAAACGTTCCTCAAACTTGTAGTTCAACTCATCGGATACCTTGTCCAGGCGCGAGCTTGCATACGCGTAAGCTTTGGCCGCATCGACCAAATACTGCTCCAGCTCTTCCTTGTTCTTGAACGGCTTATCTGTATAATCACCTTTAAAAGGTGAGACTTCCCTAATCAGGTACGAGCGATTCATTGCTTCGAGCACACCCAGATAAGAATCGGAATCGACTGCCGTTTTAAGATATGCATCTTTCGAAAGATTGGCGTCCCGAGTCTGCTCTTTCACGTCGAGCAGAATATCGTCCGTGTTGACCTCACTTGCTCCTTCGATTAGCACATTGTAGCGTTCAACCCCAATGCTACCAATACCCTGATGAATACGGCGCACAATATCCTTTATCTTAAAATAGGCATTGAATTCATCGTCAGTCAGGTTTGGGAAATTGCTTCTGACTTGCAATTTGTATGCTTCCCAAGCGGCTTGCAGGGAAGCTTTCTCCGCCTCCGTCGCGGCCTCAAACTTGTCCGAATTGCCAGCGATGTTTAATTTTCCATCAAGCGCCCGCTTGCCCAGCAATTTTTGCAATGCTTCCTCGTAAGACACTTTGGAGACTTTGTCCATAACCTCTTTCGTATATGGCGTTACATTGCTTTTGGTCAGCTTGGTGTCTTTCGGGCTGATTTTGCTATTAATATCAACCAAAGTATCCTTATAGGTCTTAAGAAAAACGCGAGATACTTCCCGGAAATCGGCATCCTGCAGATTGGCAATCGCGGCGCTGTCTTTTTCGTATTTGACTACATAAATACTTGTAACAAAACGAATCAGATCGTCATAAAAGCTGCCGATTCCGGAAGAATCCACATCGTTCAGACTGAACACCATTTGATTGGTACTGTCGTTAAAGGTCCCCACATTCTGAATATGGGCGTCGCCTTGCGTGTAAGTAAGGATGTCCTTCTGATTCCAGCCTGAAATTACTGAATCTGGAGAAGGAATAAGACCCGCAGCAAGATCATCCTTGAATAAGGAATGTGTACCGCGCAGGAAGGTGTATTCGTTCGCTCCCATGGCATCACTTCCATATTTATATTCTTTGGTGGCAGGGTCATTAAAGCCTGTATTGTCCGCTATGATGCTTTCTTCAACTTTCATTTTTCGAGTCTCATCCGCAAGAACCGGTTGACTGTATCGAAGCAGAGATACGTTAATCGCTTCCGAAGCCAGCCAGTCCCTATCTTGCACAGCGTCAGCCATTAACGTCACACGAACCACAGCCGTGTCCATGACAGCGGAAGCGGATGTACCCGAAATGGTAATCGTGATGGTATTGTCACTACTTCGGCCTTCAGCCTGGATGCTCCAGTCACCTTCGGGAAGCCCTGTCAAACTGTAAGCTTCCGGGTCCAGAACCCCATCCACGGGAACGCCGGCGCTAAGATTGAGTTGGATCGTGGTGTTCAGGCCCTTTGCACTTTCCATACGAATGTTGGACGATGAGGCGTCCAGTGCTGCTACAATCTTATTGGATGGCGTGAATTGAGCTATTGTTACGGTATTGCTTCCTTGATACACCGTTAAGGATGAGGCTGGTTTGTGAACTTGATCCCAAGCCCCAGGATGAATCTCAAATGTCAGAAGGCTATCTGAAACCACATTCCCGTTACCATCTCCAGTGATGGTGACTTCGATCTGATCTCTACTCGCACTGGCTTCAGCAGAGAATCCTACCGGGAGGCCAAGCACACTGAAATCATCGGATGTCCAGAGCCCCTGCTTAACCAAGCCTCCAAATGCATTCAACGTAACCTTGTTATGTACAGGATCTACGCTCGAAGCTGATTGCATCTCTATCGTTTGATTAGTTTCCAGAATGACATAGGCGGAAGTTGTGCTTGAATTGCGAGCCTTTGCACCTTTGACCTTCTCAAAGTCATTTCCGTTATTCTGTGTGTCCCAGTTGTTTCCGCGATTCGGAAACGCAGCTGCATTAGTGCTATTCTCCGGATTCAGTGGATCGAACACATATCGTTGCATCGTGTTTTGTTTGCCAGCTTGTGGAGCCGGACTTCCCCAATAAGCATCCGCATTATATCCAACAAAATCAACCACATGTTCCTGTAATGCGTCAGCCATCGGATCATTGGCCGTCAACAGTTGTGTCGTATTCAATAAAACCAGCTTTCCGTTGTTGTTATCTAGTTTGAATGAAGCTTCAGTGGCATCTGGCTGTGGAAGCTGCTCCCCGACATTACCATTGCTGCCAAGCGCAATCAGATAATAACCATATGCCGGAATCTGGGCAGTCGTTGTACCTAGCTGGGCTAACTTCCAGTTATTGTTTTTGGTATCAGCAAATTGTAAGGACCAGCCGTTCAGCGAAACAGGTTCTGCTGTCGGATTATATAGTTCTACAAAGTCGTTGCCGTACACGTCGAGCACGTCGTCTTTCTTGCCTCCATAAAATTGGCTGATGACCACGTTTTTCGCCA
Source organism: Paenibacillus sp. 11B (assembly GCF_030487755.1). Taxonomy (NCBI): domain Bacteria; kingdom Bacillati; phylum Bacillota; class Bacilli; order Caryophanales; family Paenibacillaceae; genus Paenibacillus; species Paenibacillus sp. 11B. The sequence goes on from NZ_JAUKNS010000002.1 coordinate 362,118, forward strand.
AATTACTGGTGTTAAGGTTTTCTGATGCTGCGTATCCAACTCCTGCAAATGTCCAGAATGATTGGATAACCATTACTGCCACAAGGATCATCGCTACCCAGCGTTGATTGATGTCTTTCAAGTTGTCTAACCCCTCCCCCATATAAAAGCTCAGGCAAGTATATCAACCCAATGTAAGAGGACAGTTAAACCAAAAAATCATAATATCAAAATTGTAAAACCCTTAAATATGTAAAATTAACAACGAATGTATAGGATGGATGACATTAATAAAAGCAAATGAAAAGAGCCGCGACTGCTCGCGGCTCCTAGCTTGCTGGTTGTGGGAATCTGAATCCCTGCTACCCCTTAAGAAACATTTCCATACCATTTATACGTCATAGCAGACTTGCCTGGAATAGTGACAACAAAGCTTTGGCTGCCCCATTGGATCTTCACATTTTTCGACGAACTGGAAGAGTTGTAGGCGACAACCACTTTGGAACCGTCCGGATTGCGGAAAGCTACATTTTTAACTTCAGATCCGGTGTTGCTATCAATGCGGTATGCATTTGGTACAACAAATTTACTAAAGTGACCCAGCAAATAATATTGTTTGTGATATGTGACATTATTTTCGGGAGCGTCATTACGGTTGTCCGAGTTGCGGATCGTAATCATGCCTTTATTCGTATTGTTCGGTGAAAGCAAAGCTGGACCGTCTTTCTGATCCAGGGCAGCATTCCAGAGAATAATCGATTTGGACCAGTTTCTCGTAATATTAATGAACTCATTCATCATATTATCGAAGCCTGATGAGGTTCCATTCTGCGGATCATTCCAGTTACCAAAACCACCCTCTGTGAACCAAACGTCCTTGTCTGGATGATTGTTATGAATGGAGGTCATTGTCGAGCCGTCACCGCTATCATAGTGGTGGAATGCGCTGCCTGATACGTAGCTTCCCTTGCCTGCGTTCTTCAGATTTGTAATGACCTGATTCGGGAAGTTCCAATCCAGAAAGTTATGGTCAAATGCAATAATTTTGGTGTTGATTCCGGCATTGCGGAGTGTTGGTCCAAGGTAATCACCGATAAAGCCAGTCTGATCCTGTACATCCATCCCCATGGAAGGATAGTGGGATGGCTCGTACATTGGCTCGTTTTGCAACGTTACAGCGTAGATGGGTACGCCTTCAGCCTGGTAGGCTTCGATGTATTTTTTAAAATAATTCGCATATGTGCCGTAGTGCTCCGCTTTCAGTTTGCCACCGTTCAGATTGTTGGAATATTTCATCCAGGCAGGCGCACTCCATGGGGAACCCATCACTTTAATACTGGGATTCTTAGCAATTGCCGCTTTGACCATGGGCAGGATGTAAGCCTTGTCCCGGTCAATTGTGAATTGGTTGAGTGAAGTATCATTTGGCGTATCCGCATAGGTGTAGGCTGCCCAGGCAAAATCGGAGCTGCCAATCGGCTGTCTCAATAAACTGAGCCCGATTCCTGTGTTGCCAAAAAACTTCTCCATCACTTCCGCTCGCTTGCTGTTATCCAGCTTGTAGTTCATGAGCCATGCGGAAGCATCCGTTAATGATACGCCAAATCCATCCATTTGCTGATACGTTTTGTTTTCGTTTACGGTTATGGTAACATCCGCATTGCCTGAGCTGCTGCTGAAGTTTTTGGATGCAATCTTGGTGAGCCTGGCATCCGTTCTTAGCCCTACAGCCGGTTCGGAATTGGGGTCTGAAGTTGAAATCCATACCTCCACCTGTTCACCCGCTGCATGCGCAGTCTTAGGCACATACGAACCCGTAGTTACCAGAAAAGTGGACAGTAACACTAACACGCTCTTTTTCCATATCTTCATACACATATCTCCTTTGAATGATTTAATTTGAGCTCCTAAATATTGAATTCTGCAAAATGAAATCGATTTCATTTTTCAAAGCAAGTCGTCCATTTTTCAGTTGTTGCATGTTCGTAGTACTCACACCTCCTTTTTGAAGAGTATCGGAGAAAGCAATAGATCAAATTCTTGTAAGCGTTAACAAAGATATTTATACACTTTATTGGAAGAAATTTCAACAGTAAAATTCATTTTTTTATTTTAAGTTGTAAAAAACAAGAGTCGTCTGGATTTACGCTCATTTTCGTCGCCTCCTCATTTCCCCCTGTTTGTCATCATATAATATAAAAATGACGTACTTTGGAGGTATCCGTGAATGGGGCATGTACTGAGCGAAGTTGATGAGGAAATTAGGCGGATGACGACTTCCTTGCTTCAACAGCAGCAACAAGACGGTTCCTGGCATTTTTGTTTTGAGAACGGTACGGTAATTGATGCTTATGTCATCATTCTCTTTCGGATATTGGATGTTCAGAATGAAGCACTGATCCGGCAGTTACATGATCGTATCCTTAACGAACAGCAACCGAATGGATGCTGGAGACTATACCCCGATGAAGAGGAAGGAAATTTATCTGCATCGGTTGAAGCCTACTACGCCCTGCTATACTCCGGATACAGCCAGAGTACGGACGAGCCAATCCAAAGGGCCAAACGTTATATTCAGTCCAAAGGAGGTATCGGGAAAGTGACGAGCATTTTGACCAAAGCAATACTCGCCGCTACCGGACAAATGAAATGGCCTTTATCCATCTCGATGATCCCCCTGGAGATATTAATGTTCCCTACCTATTTCCCCATCAACTATTTCGAATTTTCCGGTTATTCTAGAGTCCACCTCACCCCAATGCTCATTATGGCAGACCTGCGCTTCTCCCTCACCATACCAGATGCTCCCGATCTGTCTGATCTGACCGACTTGCGAATTGTTGCAGATGAATCAACTTCCCGAGAATATCAGGAAATGCAGGACGATATTCAAACCGCGAGAAGCAGACTCTTAGGCAATCCTCGTCACATTCACGACACTGCAAGAACCAAGGCGGAACAGTTTATGATAGAGCGGATTGAGTCTGATGGCACTTTATACAGTTATGCCAGCAGTACCATTCTGATGGTTTTTGCCTTTTTGGCCCTAAAATACGATAAGCAGCATCCCCTGATTACAAAAGCCGTAACCGGACTCGCTGCCATGCAGTGCCGTTCTTCTGAAGGTAAAACGACGATTCAAAACTCCCCATCCACTGTATGGGATACGGCTCTGATTACCTACGCATTACAGGAGGCTTCCATTACCGATGACCATAAGGCTATTCAACGTGCGGCCTCCTATTTGTTCTCCCGTCAGCAAGATAAAACAGCCGACTGGAGCATTCATAATCCGAATACAGTCCCTGGAGGATGGGGATTTTCGGAGTCGAATACGCTCAATCCAGATGTGGATGATACAACAGCAGCTTTACGGGCAATCCGAAGCATGTCCACCACGCTTCCAACTTTTCAGGAATCCTGGAATCGCGGGCTTAATTGGGTTCTGTCCATGCAAAATAAAGACGGCGGCTGGCCGGCATTCGAAAAAAATACAAACAAGGAAGTGCTCACCTGGCTCGCCATCGACGGTGCCAAATCTGCGGCTACAGACCCATCGGAGGCTGATCTAACAGGACGTACTCTGGAGTATCTCGGAAACTTTGCCGGGCTTGATACCAGGCATGAATGGATCAACCGTGGAACGAAATGGCTCATTCGAAACCAGGAGAAGGATGGCTCATGGTACGGAAGATGGGGTGTATGTTATATCTACGGTACCTGGGCCGCATTAACCGGTCTTACGGCTGTTGGGCTACCTGCAAGCCATGATACAGTGCAAAAAGGAACCCAATGGCTCTTAAGCATCCAGAATTCCGACGGTGGATGGGGAGAATCCTGCCATAGTGACCGACTTCTACGCTATATACCCTTAGGGGAAAGCACTCCCTCCCAAACTGCCTGGGCGCTTGACGCCCTTATCGCTGTTCAACCCAAACCCACACCAGAAGTGAACCAAGGCATCCTAAGGCTTATTGCATCCATACGCGAAAACGATTGGAGAACCTCTTATCCAACTGGTGCCGGTCTCCCCGGCAACTTCTATTCCCACTATCACAGCTATACATATATTTGGCCTCTACTTACGCTAAGTCACTATAGAAAAAAATATGGGACATCTTAAATCTTCCTTTTGCAGTTACTGTCTTGCCGGATTTCAGAACCGGGTCCATGTTCACCCTTTCCTCCTCTACTTAACCTAAACAAACAGGGAACTCTTAGAGCTCCCTGTTTTTGTTGAAAAAATTTATTGAATAATCAAATTAAACCCACTTTGAATCTGATTTACATTAGGATTGGCAATGTTGCTGGTTGTCAGATTATTGAATGTGGCAGAGCCATTTCCTGTATAGGTGTAAATGGCTGCACCTTTGTGCGGAGTTGTGAATCTGGATGTCTCAATTCCGTCCAGACCGGTACCATTAATATTGATGTTGTTAAACACAATGTTCTGGAAACCGCCTCCGTATCCGAATTGAACGGCACTGCGCTGCGTATTGAGAATATCGATGTTGGTAAACGTAACGTTCTTGATGGAATCGTTGGAAGCTTCAAGATCAATGGCTCCACGTTCCCCATTGTACAGATCTTTGCTTGTGCCGCTGTTAATGATCGTTGTATCAGAGAACACAATACCTGTGTTATTTTGGAAATGGTATCCAGGGAAAACCGTGTTCATCCGAATCGCCGAACCGCCAACCGTGTCAACAATCAGGTTGTTGGTTGCCTTATGTCCGCTTCCACCGAAAAATGCAATGCCTGCTGCGCGCCAGTTATTCTCAATCGTGTTGAACGAGAAGGTATTGTTCACGCCTGCAGGCGCACCGTTCACGTTGCTGGTCCATACGGCCAGACCATCATCACCATTGTTGCGAACACTGCTGTTGCGAACAGTTGAATTGCTCGTGCCTTGGGCAAAGTTGACGCCGTCCGCAAGGTTATTCCGAATACGGCTGTTCTCGATCACCAGGCCATCGGCAATGATTGCAGGTGTATGGGCGTAATCCCCTACCCAGAAACCGCATTCAAAGTGTTCGACCCATACATTGCTGAACTTTGAATCTTTGCCGAAATTGTCCATAAAACCTTTGTAGACTGCATTTTCGTTATAGCGTGAACGCAGCATGGAATTCATATAAATATTGCTGAAATCCAGCTTGCCCTGAACACGGAACGAAATCCCGCCAGAGGCTGCATTGGGGTTGGTAAACTGGATGTTGGTATGCCAGATCCCTGCACCCACAATGGTGAGGTTATTAATCATATTCGTCGGTGTGCCAATCTTCCACATATTGCTGAGATGGAAGGTGCCCTCCGGGATATATAACGTCTTGCCTGTGGAAACCGCGGATTGGACTGCTGCTTCGAATGCAGCAAGATCGTCTTTTCCATCGTTAGCAATCGCACCAAAATCACTTACAGAGACGGAGTTAGCCGGGCGCGGAATCACAGCCTGAACGGGTTCGATTTCGAGAAAATCCACACCGTACTCCAAGCTATCTCCATTGTTTTTCTGAATACGAATGGTGTCTCCAGCTTTTAGAGGCGTATCCATTTTCCAGTGCACTTCATCAAAACGGAACAACGGACGTCCCGCACTTGGCGTATCTCCCGGATGATCGCTGGAGAAGTACTGCCAGTTGTAATAAGAGGTCAGGGGAACCGTTTTGGCCTTGGAACCGTTAACATAGACGTCAAGGGCACCGTTAAGCCCCATGCCATCTGTGGAATCCGGCATCGTGAAGCGCATGGTTACACCTGCGCCTCCCTCCCCTTGTCTAACTGTCCATTGTGCATAAGAACCGTTGGAAGGAAGAGCGATATATTTCTGCCCAGATGCTTCCGAAGCCGTCAATGCCTGATCAAAAGTCGGTGCGGACTTCAGTGCGGCACTGCCGCCACGCGTAGCATCTTCCGTATCATAACGGGTATAAGGCATGCTTGCACCACGGGCAGAATATACGTTCAAACTTGTTGTAACTACGTTATTCGTTTGTTTTACCGGAGCTTCATTAGTATCCACTGCTACGGTAGTTGTCACATTGTAATTACCGGTGGCAGCAGTCCACGTTCCAGCATTGACATTGACTGAAGCTCCCGGTGCCAATGTGCCGTTATAGGAACCGTTATACGTCTGAAGCGTTGCTCCGGCAGCATTCTTGAGAACAACCGTAACTCCGTGCACACCGCCTGCGGAGGCCATGTTGCCTTGATTTTTCAGATTAACCGTAAACGTTACTGCACTGTTTGCTGTAGGGTTGCTGGGACTCCAAGAGACCGTGCCTATAAGATCAGAACTTGTGATTGGCGCAACCACCAAAGCTGAGGAGTGCGTGTAATTGTTGTTTCCTTCATTCTCTTCGATGATCTGGTTATTCTCATCCACCTTGGCGCTGAGCGTATATGATGCAGCTCCTTTATTACCTGCATTAAGCGAGACCGTTGTTGAAGCCCCTGCTTGCAGAGCAGTTACCGGTGATGAACCAGCCAGTTCGTTGTTTAAATAGAAGTTGACGCTAGAAGCTGGAGAAGCGGCAGAGCCAATGTTTTTGACGATGGCATTAAGGGTAATGGGACTGTTCTCCACTGGAGAAGACGGAGACCAGGACATGCCTGTAATCGTCAGATCAGGATTCGGTGCAGGTGTGCCAAACACTTGAAATTCAGCAATTTGCCCAGCCGGAGCGCCTGAGTTCGCCGTAATGTTCAGTTGCAGACGTTTAACCGTTGCTGATACGGGAATCGTCACAGTGTTGCCGGAAGCTGGGTTGAATGTATATGATTGTGAGGATACCAGATTGCTGAACGTTGTTGTGTCCTGATTATGTCCGAGCACTTGAATGGTCTGTGTACGCGTGCTCCAGACGGAATCCGGGTTCAGCTTCAGCACGATGGATGTAATCTTATGATTGGAACCAAGATCCAGCGTGAGTGAACTTGGATTGCTGCCTCCCTCCCAGTACGTATTGATATTGTTATCGTTTGCATTCGCAGCTACGAAGTTTAAGGTGCTGGACAATGCAGTAATCGACTTACCAATGGCAATGTTGCTTCCCTCTGTAGGGAGTGGAGGCTCCACAGGATCGGGGCCAGGTACAGTTGGTCCCTCACTGCTCGGGCCGTAGATTTCAAATGTGGACAGTTGAGCTGCCGGCCACTCGGAATTACCCGTTACGCTTAAGCGAACGTACCTTGTCTCGACAGCAGGAAAATCGACGGTAACCGAGTTCTCCCCAACGGATGGATTAAATACATAATCCGCGGAACCCTTGATGTCCGTAAAGGTTGAACCGTTCGTGCTGCCTTGCACGGTTATGGTTTGGGTTCTCTTTTCCCATGCTGTCGGAATCTTCAATACGATTTGGTCAATGTTGGTGTTGCTTCCTAGATCCACTTGAATCCATTGGGGGAAAGCGCTGTTGGTACTTTCCCAATAGGTTGCTTGGTTGTTGTCAATCACATTGGTCGGGCTGTATGTTTGGTTGTATCCGCTCGCAGTAACATTTTTGCCCTGTGCCAAGTCTGGTCCTCCGGCTGCTGATACAGAAGCTGGGGATCCGACAGTCAGAAATAAATTCGAGACTAGTAGTGTCAATACGAGTGACCATGCAATATACTTGTTGCGCATTAAATTCCTCCTCAGGTTATTAGCAAAATTGTTATTCAATAAACGAACGGTTGAATTCCAGCCTATTTCTCTGCGCCGATCATCACCCCCTTATTAAAATACTCATCCTGCTATCTTACTTGGATCTTCCATCGCTGGATTAGCTTCAGTATAAACCGCTTCCCATTCTCCTTATCGGACCCCTAGATACGCTATTCGGACTTCTAATGTTCCTTTTCGGATGTTTACGTACAACCCTGAATACTTGCGGACATAAAGTACATCGTTATCCAGACTTTCCTGTGTGTATTTCGGACTTTTCAACCATAAAAGGAAAATATTTATATTTCAGGCATGATATTCGCATGATGTTCGTCATTTCATTGGTCGTGTTCTTCTGGATCTGATGATCAGCATCTGTCGAACAACAAAAAGCACACATTGATCCACTAAGAGTCAATGCGTGCTTTTTGTTGTGTTTGGTTAAGTCATTCGGCTTGCCGAAAAGAGTGTACGTGGTGGCCTGCCTGAGTTTAAACAAACGACCTAGTTCAGACCAAAACCACAAACCAGCACGAAGCCGATTACGGATAAAACAATAGAGCCAAGCAGCCCTGCCAAGAAAGGCTTTTTGCCCAGACGGCGGAAGGTTGCAATATCCACACCTAACCCCAATCCAGCCATAGCCATCGCAAGCAGCATATAGGAAAGAACCAGGAGCCCCTCGATCACCTCTTGCGGAATAATATCCAGCGTATTTAATCCACTCATCGCCAGAAAACCGAAAATGAACCAGGGTACGGGCAATTCACGCCAACGGATTCCTTTAGCTGATTTTTGCTCTCCCCCACGCGCCTGTCGTCCACTCCACAAACCGATGATCAGCGTAATCGGCACCAGCATGGCGACCCGGGTTAGCTTCACGATAACTGCCATATCCAGTGCTGCTTGCCCTCCTGGTGCAGCCCCCGCGATGACATGGGCCACTTCATGCAGTGTAGCGCCTGTGAATACGCCATATCCATTCGCACTTAAACCCAATACCGGGTACAGTAATGTATAGGCCAGAGTGAAAATGGTGCCCAATATAGCCACCGTAGCTGCACCTACTGCGGTTTCTTCATCTTTAGCCTTGATCTGTGGCGCAATCGCGACCACGGCTGCGGCACCGCAGATGGCTGTTCCACATGCAGTCAGCAGCCCTATTCGTTTATCGATCTTTAACCACTTGCTCAGTCCGTAGACGACAAAGATCGTAATCGTAACATTGATTGCCGCTAGCGCAACCACTTTGTAGCCTGCATGGACAATATCCAGCAGGTTCAGCTTCAGCCCCAGCAGAATGATGCCGAATCGTAGCAATCGTTTTCCCGAGAAGGAGATCCCGGATTGAGCGGTCTGCGGTACGCCTCGTATGGCCCGGTACAGGATGCCAAGCAGAATGGCAATAACCAATTGACCCATGATATTCAGAAACGGCAGATAACCCAGCAGCTTGGCAATGAACGAGAGTAGTAAGGTCAGTCCAATCCCCTGCAAAAATCCCCGGTCCCTAACCACTTTTATATTTTTGACGAATCTCAACTGTGTCTGTAAGATCATAGCTCTGCACTTCCTTATTGGATAAAGTATATCCTCACTATAGAAGCAGAATGATAAGAAGTGAAATATGAATCTGCGATCTTAATCATTAAAAAAACTTATGATTGGTTGCCTATTTTATGCTAAAATGAGTTCAATAGGCTTATTTCCATGAAAATTTACTATTCAAATGAGGAATTATAATGATTACTGATGCATTAAAGGTCTTCGTTACCGTTGCGGAGCAAAGCCATTTCTCGAAGGCCGCAGAACTGTTGAACCTGTCCCAGCCGGGGGTGAGCCTGCATATCAAAAATCTGGAGAATGAGTTGGGAGCCAAGCTGCTACATCGTTCGCCAAAGCAGGTGTCTCTCACTGAAGCGGGGGCAATCCTCTACAGACATGCCAAGGTCATTCAGGCTCGCTACGATGAAGCGAGGCAGGAGATTCAGATGCTGCGGGATGAGGTGACCGGAAGTATTCAGATCGGTGCCAGCTTCACCATAGGTGAATATATTTTGCCTAAGAAGCTGGCAGAATTCGCAGCTCAATATCCGCAGGTCAACCTTCAGGTTACTATTGGCAATACCCAGGAGATTCTGTTTGCGGTCAGGGGAAATCAGCTGGATATTGGATTTGTGGAGGGTGAAGCGCAAGCCTCGTCAGATCTTGACGTTATCCCTTATATGAAGGATGAAATGATTGTTGTAGCTCCTTCCGGCCATCCCCTCTCCGGTTCCGTCGTGGTAGAGCAGCACATGCTTCAGGATCAGGTCTGGGTCCTTCGTGAGTTGGGTTCGGGAACACGCGCTTTCAGCGATCATTTTATGGAACAGACAGCGATCCGTCCCAAGCGGTCCTATGTCTTCACCAGCAGTCAGGGTGTGAAGGAAGCTGTTGCTGCCGGGCTCGGAATTGCGATGGTATCCAGATGGATCGTTCATAAGGAGCTGGCAACCGGGGAAGTCGAAGAGCTGCGAATCAGACAGCTGCATCTGGAACGCAGCTTCTCCATCATTCGCAACAAGGAGCATTCCCAATCCATGGCACTGGATGTCTTCTTACAGAAGCTTCTTTTCGTCAAAAAATAAGGATTGAAGGCTATTCGCCTTCAATCCTTATTTTTGCGTTTACCCGAGCAGATACATCCTGGCTTCATACGGACGAAGTGCGTTTTCTGAAACAACGTCCGAATAGTTACTAATTAATAATGTTTTATCCCCTGCAAATTCGCTTGGAATCTGGAATGGAACAATTTTGCCATAGAAATTGCACAGTACCAGCAGTTGTGTTCCACCGAGTGTTCGGGTGTAAGCGAAGAGGTTCGTGTCTTCCGGAAACAACAGTTCATAATCCCCATAGATGATCACTTCATGCTCTTTTCGCAGCTGAATCAGTGTTTTATAGTACCGGTAAATGGAATTCGGATCATTAATAGATTCTTCCGCATTAATCTCAGTATAATTCGGATTTACCAAAATCCATGGTTTGCCTTCCGTAAAACCTGCATTTTCGGAAGCATCCCACTGCATCGGCGTACGTGCGTTATCACGGCCTTTGGCATAAATGGATTCCATTACGTCTTCCTTCGAATATCCATTCCCAATCCGTTCCTTATACAGATTCAGCAGCTCAATATCACGGTATTCTTCAATGTCGTAACGTACATTCGTCATGCCTAATTCTTCACCCTGGTACACATATGGCGTACCCTGCATGCCATGAAGAAGAGTGGCCAGCATTTTGGCAGACTCCACACGATATTCCCCGTCATCTCCCCAACGGGACACGATCCGCGGAAGGTCATGGTTGTTCCAGAATAGGCTGTTCCAGGCTTCGCCTTTCAACTCGGTCTGCCATTTGGACAACACCTTCTTTAATTGAAGCAGATCCAGCGGCTGGAGGTCCCACTTGCCTTTCCCCGCCTGCTCATCCAGACTAATATGTTCAAATTGGAAGACCATGGATAGTTCACTGCCGTCCGGGTTGCTATAAAGTTTGGCGCTCTCGGGCGTTGCTCCCCATGTTTCTCCGACAGTTAGCAGATCACCCTTTTGGAAGGTTTCTTTACTGAGTTCACGCATGTATTGGCGCAGATTTGGCCCATTGCCTGTAATTTTGAGGTCAGGCTCCTTGCCTATCAGATCAATGACATCCAGACGGAAACCGCCTACACCTTTATCCATCCACCATTGAATCATATCGTATATCTCCTGCCGGACCTTGGGGTTTTCCCAGTTCAGATCCGGTTGCTTAACAGAGAATAGATGCAGATAATACTGCCCCAGCTCAGGGACCCATTCCCAGGCCGATCCACCGAACGTTGAACCTAAATCATTGGGTGGTGTTCCTTCCACACCATCTCTCCACACATAATAATCGTGGTACGGATTATCCTTGCTTTTACGGGCTTCCTTGAACCAGGGGTGTTCATCTGATGAGTGGTTAAGCACCAGATCCATAATAATTCGGATGTCACGCTTGCCTGCTTCCTGAATCAGCAATTCCATATCCTCAAGCGAACCAAACATCGGATCAATATCCTGGTAATCCGAAATGTCATAACCGTTGTCATCTTGCGGAGACTTGCACACCGGTGACAGCCAGATCGCACCGATGCCCAGATCCTTCAAATAATCGAGCCGGGATAAAATGCCTTTCAAATCCCCGATTCCATCACCATTACTGTCCTGAAAGCTGCGGGGATAAATTTGATATACGACAATTTCTTTCCACCATTTTTTAGTTCCCATAACGCACCACCTTTCTCTTGAACAGATCCAGATCTGCTCATCCGAATTCCGCTCCATTCACTATTATTCTTTTACCGATCCCACAACAATTCCGGTCACAAAGTATTTTTGCAGCAGCGGATAAATTAGCAGCAGCGGAATGACAGCCACTACGATTTTGGCTGCATTCAGATTTTTGTTCGAAATCTCAGTCAGATTACTGAGCTGAGCGGAGTTCGTGCCAGCTTGAAGAAGTTCGGCGATATTTACATTAAGCGACTGAATATAGGTCATCAGCGGATAATTGCTGACTTTGGTCATATAGATCAGTCCACTGAAGAAGTCATTCCACGTGCCTACGATACTGAACAGGGATACCGTCGCCAGTGCCGGAATAGACACGGGAACATACACTTTGAACAGAACCTGCAATGCGTTCGCCCCGTCAATGAAAGCCGCTTCTTCGAGCGCTTTCGGCACTGCGGCGAAAAAGTTCATCACAAGGATGACACTGAATATTGGAACAGCACCTGGCAGAACAAGCGACCAAATTGTATTGAGCATATCCAGGTTTTTGATCAGCAGATAGCTGGGAATCATCCCACCACTGAACAGCATGGCAAAAATCATGACATTCATATAAATATTTCTGCCCTTAAATTCCCTTTTCGACTTGGATAGCGGATAAGCCATCAAAACAATAAGAATCATGTTGAGCACAAGAGATAGAACCACACGTAGAACGGAAATGCCAAAGGAGCGCCAGAACTGCGCATCATCAATAATTTTCGAATAAGCTGCTGTTGTAAAATTGACGGGTAACAGACCTACGCTGTTGGCCGAGACAGCCTCGCTGCTGCTGAATGAAATCGCAACGATATTCCATAATGGAAGGAGGCATATCAAGGCCAGTAATATTACGATGGCGTAGATGACAAACCGGCCCATTCGGTCTTTCAGGCTTGCGGAATAAGACACAAGTTTCGCCTCCTTAGAATATTTTTCTGTCGGTGTATTTTTTGGCCAATTGGTTGGCAGACAATAGTAGAACAATACCAATCACTGACTTGAACAGTCCAACAGCTGTACCAAAACTATACTGTCTGCCAACGAGACCAATCCGGTATACATAGGTATCCAGAATATCGCCCGACTCATAGACAACCGGGTTGTACAGATTGTAGATTTGGTCGAAGCCTGCACTCAAAATATTGGTCAGACTCATGACCCCCATGAGCAGGATAATAGGCAGCATACCCGGCAACGTAATATGCCATACTTTTCTCCACCAGCTTGCTCCATCAATCCCTGACGCTTCGTACAAACCCGGATCAATCGAGGTAATGGCAGCCAAATAAACGATGGAACTGTAACCGAATTCCTTCCATACGTCTGTTCCAATAATCAACGGCTGGAACCAGGTGTTGCTCCCGAGAAAATTAATATTATCCAATCCGAAAAAGGCCAAAATCTGATTCACACTTCCATCCAGGCTGAACATGTTAACAACCACGGAGGCCAGAACGACCCAGGATAAAAAGTGAGGCAGATATACAATCGTCTGCACAGATTTTTTAACAAATTTAAAGCGGATCTCGTTTAATAAAATGGAAAAAATGATGGCCATCAGTGTGCCAAGCAGAATCTTGGCGATGGCAATCACCAACGTATTGCTAATCACTTGGCCGATGTCCGGCAGTTTGAACATATAAATAAAATGCTTGAGCCCAACAAATTCGGAGCCAAACATGCCTTTGGCTGGTACATAGTCCTGAAACGCCGTAATGACACCAACCATGGGAATGTAGCTGAATACCAGCAAAAATAAAATGCCCGGCAGCATCATCATATGATACATGGCACCTGTGCCCAATCGGTTTCTTGCTTTAACATTTTCCTGTTTCATGGATGAACCCCTTTCCTGAAGAAAGGCTGCTTATCGCAGCCTGTCAGCAGTGTTAGCCTTATTATTTTTGAGTTTTGGTTTCAGCTTCAATCTCCTGAATCACCTGATCGCCGCCTTGTTTCTTCCAGTTGCTAACGAACGTTTCGAAGTAATCCAGCGGTTCCGCACCCGTTATGATTTTGATGAAAGATTCCTGTTCCATTTTGGTCAGGTTAGCCCACGTCTGTTTCATGCTTGGTGTAGTTCCGGAGAACGCTGGTGTCATCCAGTTGAATTTGCCTTCCTGCGTCAGCTTGTCGATCAGCCCCACTCCGTTCATACGGGAGTGATATTTCGACCAAGCCGTTATATCGTCTGTATCCTGGTCTTTCAAGTATGTTTGGATACTGCCAATATTGTTCTTCGATTCCGTTGTCCGGACCTGATCCAGACCAATCTCGCCTTTAATTCCGCGAACAACATCGGAGTAATCATCCAGCAGCGATGTAGCCGAGTTGACTTCAATGTTAAACGGTCTGGTGGAACCGTCTACGCCGCTCTCCAAATATTTGGCTGCCTCTGGCATGGAGGTTGCCACGTCTTTGTCATTAGCCAGTTTATCGTAGAACAGGTTAATAATTTTAATGGCCAGCTCAGGGTGCTCATACCCTTTTCTCACAACGATAAATTGACCGGATGGATTGGCGTGTGCTACGTTTACTTTTCCGTCTTCATCTTCCAGCGTGTAAGCCGTGAATTTCGCGTGTTTATCCATCTGTTTGACACTGCTCAGTCCCCAGTCTGGAATGTGCCACGGTCCAAAAGCAATCCCGCTCTGGCCGTTGGTGTAAAGTGCAGTGATATCGTCAAATGTACGGGTTCCAAATTGCGGGTCAATGATGCCTCTCTTGAACCAGTCGGCCATAACGCCCAGCATCTGTTTGGTTTCCGCTGTAGTCGAACCATAAACGATGCTGCCGTCCTCGCCATTCATCCAATATTGAGGAAACGCGCCTTTGGTAGAAGCGACGCCCAGCATGGTATAGGCAGATCCGTTATAGTCTGTCGTATTCAGAGTGTTCACAAAAGGGATGCCTACCGGTTTCCCGGTTTGCCCAGGATCTTTTTTCAGGAACTCTTCTGCTGTTTTCTCTACATCTTCCAGCTTGATGGCACCGTCTCCGTCAGCATCGAGTTTGATTCCCAGCACATCCAGCCAATCCTGCCGAACCCAGACCATGGTTGGCGCGGAATCCAGCGAAGTCGCCGGAAGACCCATCAGACGTCCATCAATCGTGGCATTGTCCAGTGCACGGCCATCATAGGAGTCGTAAATCTGCTTGATATTATCCGTAGCATATTGTTTGTACACTTCCGTCATATCTTCAATCAAATCATTATCAACCAGTTCTTTGAGCTCATCCTTGGAATCCACACGCATCATGTCAGGCAGTTCCCCGGAAGCGATTGCAAGAGAAACTTGACGGCTGTAATCTTCACCGTTGGCCTCAAATTGGTCCTTAATTTGTGCGTTAAACGATTCTTTGACCAGACGGGTATACGCATTATTCTCGTATGTATCTCCTGCCGGCAATTTCGGGTTCGCCGTCGTAACACGTCCCATCGTTACCGTCACTTCGTCTTTATAGGCACTGAACGGGTCTCCAGGTGTCACCTCATATTGGCCCGCATCCTCAGCGGTCGGCGGATTGGTGGCCCCCCCACATGCTGCAAGGATGGATACCATTAAGGCGGACATGGACAGCACAGCCAGTCTTTTCGTCAACTGTTTGCTTTTTATTGACCACTTATTTCTCATCAAATTCAACTCCCCTTCGTTCTGTTTTTTTCTCTATCATGTTGTTTGCGCTTTCATTATAAAACTTGGAGAAGCCTAATCGAGATAGGGATTAAACGCTTGTTTGGATAGAGAAATGTGTACAATTTTTGCTGGGTTCAACGAGCAGCATTGAGGTTGTGAGCATTTATCTTACCAATCGACTTACATTCGTCTACCCTCTCTTCATCAGGCACGTGAAATAAAAAAACCAGCAAGCTCCTTGAACAGGAGAATGCCAGCTATGGATGGGAATTCAGAATCAGTCCTGTAGAAGTTATCGAATCGTCTAATGCTTAGCTACTTCAAGTGTGCACTGTGGGAAGCCAGCACTTCAGCAGTCACTTGGTCGCCGCCCTGTTCCTTCCACTCCTCTACAAATTGATCGAATGAATCCATCGGCGCAGCACCTAAAATAATTTTCAAAAATGTATCATGTTCCAGCTTGGACAGTTTGCCCCACAACCTCTCCACTGCTGGTGTACGCTTGTAAGTAAGACTTCGTACTTTATGGATGTTCGGATCAAAGAAGTTTCTTCCGCCGACGAGAAGAGAGTAACCTCGCATAAAGTTCTCATTGTGCTGGTCCCAATACGAAATGCCAAGTTGGTCATAAGGCTTTAGCTTGGTTTGTTTTATCGTCGAAACTGTATTTTCCAGCAGTTTATATTCGGACTTGTCCTTGAAATCGGCTGGTGTTTTGGTGCCTGCCAGAATATCCTGCACAGCTTTGGATTCATATCGGGCTTCATCTGCCGGAGCAAAGAAATTGCGACTTAGCATAAAACTCGTACCATACTTGAACTCATCACGAAGGTACAGATTGTTTATTTTAATGATCGCCTCCGGATGAGCGTATCCCTTTCGAACCACAAGGAAAGAGCTTGAAGGATTATCGACCTTCACATGATAGGCTCCGTTTGCATCCAGCGGGAGCGCGTAGGCCTGCCAGTTAGCCTTTGGATCATTCAGCCAAGCGCTTGGAAGCGGCCAGTATCCTGCAAAGAAACCTTGAAAGAACATGCCCGCCTGTCCGTTAATGACGGTTTCCTCTGGCTCTTTGCGGATGCCCAGATCTGGATCAAGGAGACCTTTGGCATACATATCACGAAGCCTGACCAAGGCGTTCCTTGTCTCTGGCAGCAGCGAGCCGTACACAGGTTTTCCATCTTTTTCGAGCCAATATCCGGGGAAAGCCCCATAAGCCGAGAAGATCGGCGTTAGATCAAAAGCAAATGCGCTGTTGTTAAAATCCTGAAATAGACCCGTGCTTGAAGCAAGCCCGATCGTATCCCGTTTCCCGTTTCCATCCGGGTCCTGCTCCACAAAAGCTTTTGCGATCGCTTCCAGTTCATCCACCGTTTTTGGTGGTTTCAATCCAAGACGATCCAGCCAGTCCTGCCTGATCCAGAGCATGCTGAAATCTTCCGCCGTGACAGACGGTACAGCCATCATTTTCCCTTCAAAGGTCACTTGTTCCCGAGCCAATCCATTCGTGCTGTCGATAATTTTCTTCATCTCGGGTGAAGCGCTGCTTGCATATGCCTCGGTCAGATCTTCAATTTCTCCTGCTTTGACCATCTCATTCAACTGAACCTGATTAACGATCATTGCATCTGGCAAATCATTGCTGGCGATAGCCAAATCAATTTTCTGACCGAAATTCTCCTTGGATACCTGCCACATGACTTCAACATCCATGTTAAGGTTTTGCTTAATCACCGTTTTCCACATATTCTTCTCTAATGTCTCTCCTTCAGAGAGATCCGTTCCTGTCGGATCGACCACATATCCCAACCGGATGGAGACCGGATGTTCATATTTGCTGAATGGCTCGGTGGCGGCAGTGTCAGATATGGTTGGCGCTTGTCCCATTGACGATTCCAGAGATTCCCGATAGTACGAAATGCTAAAAAATACTATACCTGCAATCAAGCTGACGACAACAAGACACGCAGCCATCTTCTTGATCATCTCTTTCCCTTCTTTCATCCGGATTCTCAGTTGGGTATGCGGAACCTACGCTATTTGTCCCCTCTGCCCAGCTGTCGAAATTCACTAGGCAGCAAGCCAGTCAGTTCGCGAAAAATTCGGCTGAAATATTTTTCATCCGTATAACCCACCCGCTCTGCAATCCAGAAAATCGTGTTGTTTGTGTTCAATAAATACTCTTTTGACTTCTCCATTCGTATATATCGGGAATAATCGTTAAAGGTTTTGCCCATGATGTCCTTGAAGCATTGGCTGAAATAGCTTCGGCTAATGTTGAGCTGCTGGGACAGCCCTGAAGCTGTAAAAGCCTGATCCAAATCATTCTGCATGATCATCACGGCTTTTTTTACCCCATCTATCATTTCCTGAGAATACGAAGTCTGTTCATCCGCCTTTCGAATACTCTCAGAGGTCTGCTTGATCCACTGTTCCACTTCGTACCAGGATTGAAAAGAATGGATCATGGAGATTCTCCCGAGCGTAGTCTGGGCAAAAAGATGGTTCCACTCCATGACCAGAGAGTACAGTAATCCCATCAGCTGACCTTTTTGCAGCCTTAATGATTTAAATTCTTCAACAAGCTGGTTGTAATAATGGTCGTTATGAGTCCATGGAGACAGAAACCAACTTCGTTTAATCCGATCCATGTCCTCATCCTGTGGTTCTATTGGAAAGGAGTCTTCTTCATCTAGCGAAACGGCAACCACCGGATCTTGAGGGTCATACGCATAAAATAAGGACGTTTCTGTATAGTTCATAATCCAGTTTTGGATTTGCGACCATGTCCGTTCTTGCACATCAGACAATACCAGCAGGGCTGCTTGCGGAATTTGGTCCAAGTATCCCTTCAATCTGTCGAATAGTTGATCCTCGCCATCCAGGGGTGTCGCCCACATCCAACTGTTCCGTTCCACTTCAAATCGAATCTCGTCTACATTGGATTCAAGTTCAATCGGCCAGCTCTGTCCGGACTTCCGGTCCAGTGAAACAAGTGCATACACATTACGGTAATGAACGTTGGTTTCACCGAGTAGCGGCAGCTTTCGTCTTGTATTAGCCAACTCACCAATTCGGGTATGTATCCGATTCAGGACGTGTTCAAATTGCTCCTTCTCAAGCTGAACCTTGGCTATATAGTCGATCGCTCCCAGCCTGAGTGCTTCCTGGATGTAATCAAAATCCTGATGTAGGGTAAGCACGACAATATGAAGTTCCGGGTAGTGCTGCCTTGCGGCTCGCATTAGCTCAATGCCTGACATTACCGGCATCGCAAGATCCGTTAACATCAGATCTACCGTGTTGGATTCCAGAAACTCCAGCGCCTTGGCCCCATTACTTGCTTCTCCAACAACCTCCATGCCGAACTCGTTCCATGGCATCGCGGAGCTTATTCCTTTTCGTACCAATTTATCGTCATCCACAATCAATACCTTAATCATGCCGAGATATCTTCTCCTTTGATAGGAAGTATAAGCAATATACTTGTCCCAGTTCCCAACTCACTCTCGATCACCAGTTGAGCTTGATCCCCGTACTGTGCTTTTAACATGCGGTGAACATAATTGAGCCCGATGCCCATGCCTACTTTTTTATGCTCAGGTGTACGATTATTCAGAAGCCTTTCAATCGCTTCCTCCGTCATACCTGCTCCATTATCCTGAATCATAATGTTCAACGTTTCTTTGCGAGTCACTTCAATCTGAATAAAACCTTCGTCACTCAGTCCATGGTAAAGTGAATTTTCAACCAACGGCTGTAGAATAAAACGAGGTACTGGAATTTGAAGCACTTGCTCATCAGCCGAAATACGCACATCAAATTCAAAGTCATATCGGATTTGCTGCAAGATCAAGTACTGTCTAAGCGCGTCAATTTCCTCTTCCATCGTGGAAACCTGACCTAATTTGCCTAAATTATAATACAACAGCTTATTCAGCGACTGCACCAGCTTGTCAATCTCCCCTTGTCCATTCATAACGGCCAGCCAGTGTACCGTATCCAGTGTATTCATCAAAAAATGAGGATTAATCTGATACAGCAGCTTTTCCACTTCAAGATCTGCACGAATTTTCTCCTTCAGCTGTACCTCTTTGAAAAGGTCACCGATTTGATGCTGCATATTGGAGAATTCGCCCAACAGAAAATCGAATTCGGGAATTTGCGTTCGGGTCTGACTACCTGCCGTTTGTGGATTTTGAGACATTCCATTGATTTCCGAATGGAACAGACCGAGGGGTTTATAGACCATCTTCCACAGCAGCCAAGCCAGAAATACGGTAAAGCCCAGGAAAAATAAAGCGACCAGGAATATTTGAAGCAACCACTGGTTTTTCTCCTGTTGATACTTGGCCTGTGAGATCACCGACACAACACTCCAGTTCTGAGTGGAATCCTGCCTGAACCAATGGTGACCGCGAGCTATTCCGTCCGATGCCGCATCTTTGGATAAGCTGGAGAAATTCTCCCCGACTTTCATCGCTTCCGGAATCTCACTATACACAATGTTTCCCTCTCCATCGAGAATCAGATGGGATAAATCCCCTTTGTACTGATTGTAACCCAATATATCCTGCGCAAGGTGAAATCCGGATTCAACGTAAATATAAACATCGTCCCTCTGGGGCAATTTCACCTTCCGCATAGCGGATAGAACGAGCTGATCATCAAACCGGTTCATACTGACATGAGGACCATAGTAGGTAATCCCGTATGCTTTGGATAGCACAGGCAAAGATTCTGGTGAAAAGCGATCCTTTATGGGAAAGTTGCCGAACTGTGTCGTGCCATCCTCCTGAAAATAATACAACGTCAAACCGATATTCGGATTGGTAAACGTCACGACATTTAATTCGCTCTTTAATTCATCCCGCGTTTCAATCAATTCAAATATATTGGAGGACGGTTTCAACACCTCATCCAGCTTTTTTCCTAATGTACCGCTATAGGACAATTGCTGAGTAACATGATTCAGGTTGGTGATCGAATTCTCCAGTGAGGAAGTCACCTGCTGTAAATTGCTCCGAATGCCATCATCGATTTTGTTCACAAAAATGGAATCAATGGTGTAGTAGGAAATTGCAAATATACTAATGAAGGGGATAAACGCACTGAGAAAAAACAGCAAAAAGATTCTTTTTTTGAGTGTCATTCCAACCTATTCTCCTTAACTTCATCCATTCTATGTTGAATGCATAACTCCATAATTATAGATTGATAATTCAATAAGTCAAACGCTTTCAAATTGTATTTTGTATGAACACAAGTCCTGATTAAGCCTTCGAAGGTAATACAATCATGACAAAAAGACCCTGCCGGCGTGATGCCAGCAGGGTTGTTCAGAAGATGAAAGAATTAAACAAGGAATGCTTTAGAGATGATGACCAACAAGATGAACAGAACAAGGATTGCGCCGGTGGATGTGAAACCACCGTATCCACCCAGACCTCCAACATTTCCATATCCTACTTCACTCATGTAATCTCCTCCTCTTTTGTGTTATGTCATAAGGTATTCAACTCTTTGTGTATTGACAAGGCTATTTACGTCATCATCAAAAAAAGGCTCGATCCGCCCCTTGTCACATGCTTCAGCATGAAGACTACGAAATGATGCGACCGTTTGAGATTTTATAGTGCTCCAGCACTGCAACAAAAAGTCAACATATCCAAAAAAACACGCTGTTTGGCGAAAAAATGACAATAGTCTCCTTAACGAATTACTTTGTACACTTAACTGAATTTCAAATATCCTCGATACTTAGGTTACACAAAAACAGACGAGGTGTTTCCTATGAATCCATTATCTTTAACCATCTCTTTATTAATTGTCGTACTTATTTTGTGGGGCGTTATCCAAGGCAGCAAGAAGCCATTGCACGAATCAGGTCGAAAACTATTGATTCCGATTCTTTATATCTCTACATCTTTGTTTGAGTTGTTCGATCCTACGTTGGTGCTTACATCTGGCAGAATGATCACTGCCATGGCTATTGGTGCGATTCTGTCAAGAGGTTGGGACAAAACCGCTTAATCGTATTATTAGCCTGAGCTGGTTGACTAGCCCTATCAAGCATGTTAACCTAGGCCGAGTATTAACCATGATTGTCAAACCCTCCTACTCCTATAATGATGAAAGGTAATTTAACCCATGATGATATATAGTCGTCTCGCCATCATGATGCCCCCCTTTCCCTAGCTAGGCTCATATTCTTGTTGTCATAACAGAGTATAAGCTTGTAGGAGGGCTAATATATAATGAAGAAATATGCAGTACCATCTTTGCTTTTAATGATTGTTCTTGTCGCATTTCCACAAATCAGTGAGACCATCTACACTCCATCGCTGCCAGATATCGCAGCAGCACTTGGTGTAACAAATAGTTCCGTACAATTCACGTTAAGCATCTATTTTATAGGATTTGCCTTGGGTGTTTTTTGCTGGGGCTGGCTGTCCGACTTGATCGGTCGCAGACCTGCAATGCTGGCGGGTCTCATCATATATGGGATCGGAAGCTTGATGTGCTTTTATTCGGAATCGATTCAATGGCTCCTCGTCAGCCGTCTCGTTCAGGCTTTCGGTGCCGCAACTGGATCGATTATCACCCAAACCATACTTCGAGAAAGTGTATCGGGAGATCGAAGACATGTTATGTTTGCCCAAATATCTGCTGTCATTGCCTTTACGCCGGCAGTTGGACCGCTTATTGGCGGTTGGATTGACCAGGCCCTTGGCTTCAGATGGGTATTCTTTGCGTTAGTATTGTTGAGCGTTTTGTTGTTTATATATGCTTTTCTTAAACTGCCAGAGACAACGAACGTCTCTTTACGATCCAAGGTGGCTATACTTCCGGTTGTAAAAAAGATGCTCGCTATGCCGCGTGTACTGGTGTTTGGGGTATTGATTGGTGGTATTAACGGAGTTTTATTCAGTTATTATGCCGAAGCTCCCTTCATCTTTATTGAACACTTTGATCTGTCGCCAGGCGTTTATGGTTTTCTGGGCATTATTGTGGCCTTGGCATCGGTTGTCGGGGCAATGATCTCCAAAAGATTATTAACCGTTTACGCACCGGAAAAGATTATTCGTTTGGGTTGTCTGATCATGACCAGCGGGGCTCTGCTCCTAACCCTTGGAAGCAGTATGTCTATGCTGCCCACCCTTTTGCAGATCATCTGCATGTTAACGGCTATGTTTGTTCTGTTGATTGGTGCAGGTATTGCTTTGCCTAATTGTCTAAGTCTTGCCCTTGTTCATTTTCATGATGTAATTGGCACAGCGGGTGCCATATTCAGTTTGGGCTACTACTTGCTGGTAAGCCTTACGACCTGGGGAATGGGTGCTCTCCACAACGGTTCATTGCTGATAATGCCTTTATATTTCCTGGTCATTAGCGGCGTAATGTGGTGGCTTGGCAAAAGATTTATTGTAGAAGAGTAATCCATTAGAATAATTCATTAGGATCATAAATAATACGAAGAAATGTCATGGGGCACATTTCAAAACATAGAAGCAGTCCAGTACTTTTATCGTATCTGGGCTGCTTTTTTGTCAAACAAAAGAAGTCGCCATCAGCATGGCGACTTCTTCATTGGCGGTTTACTCCGCCAAGGTACTTTCCTTTAGATATTAATGATTACACACAAGCTTTTAATTTGTTTAGGCTCTGGGAAATATCACGAATCAATGAATCCACATTTTCCCGCTGAGTTGCCCAACTGGTGCAAAAACGAACGACGCTGTGTGTATCGTCCACCTTTTCCCAGAATGTGAACGAGTAACGGTTCCGTAAGTCCTGAAGCAGGTAATCTGGCAGAATCGGAAATTGCTGATTCGTTGGTGAATCATATAGAAAAGCGATACCTTGCTCCACAAGCGAATCATGAATGAGCATAGCCATGTCCACAGCATGCTGGGATATTTCAAGATACAGGCCGTCTTCAAACAGCGTTTCAAACTGAATACCCAGCAATCTGCCTTTGGCGAGCAGACCACCTTTTTGTTTGATCATATAACGAAAATCTGGCTTCAGCTTGTCATTCAGGATGACTACCGCTTCCCCCATCAATGCTCCGATCTTGGTTCCACCAATATAGAATACATCACATAAGCGGGCGAGATCAGCGAGAGTCATATCACAATTTCGGGAAGCAAGAGCATACCCTAGGCGCGCCCCATCAATAAAGAACGGGAGACCACACTGGCGGCTTACGTCAAATAATGCTTGCAGCTCTGCCTTGCTGTACATCGTACCATTCTCGGTAGGCTGAGATATGTAAACCATTCCGGGCTGGACACAATGTTCCGGAGATCCATCATTGACATGGGCATCATAGACCGCTTTGACCTGATCCGGGGTAATTTTCCCGTCATCGCTTGGCACCGTGATCACTTTGTGACCTGTGGCTTCAATCGCTCCCGTCTCATGGACCGCAATGTGGCCCGAAGTCGCTGCAATCACACCTTGGTATGGACGTAAAGTAGAGGCAATCACCGTTGTATTCGTCTGTGTACCACCAACCAAAAAATGCACATCCGCCTGTTCATTTTCACAAGCCTGTCGAATAAGACTTCTCGCCCGATCGCAATGGGGATCTGTACCGTAACCGCTCGTTTGTTCCATGTTCGTTGAAATCAGTCTTTGCAAAATACGCTCATGCGCGCCTTCGTTATAATCACATTCAAATCGTATCATCGTCTTGTCTCTCCTGCTCTCTTGTTCAACTTATCCTGAATATTCATCATTGAAGCGTACACTTCTCTGATCTCTTCCTCATCCAAACCATGCATTAACTTTACAATCTGCTGATCCGAACGCTCATTCAATTCACTGTAAAGCTCCTGGCCTTTCTCAGTCAGACGAATCAAACTCACCCGGCTGTCAGCGGCTGAATCCACTTTCATCAACAGCCCTTCTTTGGTCAGTTTGCTCACAATTCGGCTCATGTAGCTGCGATCAATCGTCAGCGTATCCACCAGATTGTTCGCAATGCTCTCCCCTTGAATGCCAATCTCAATAATGACCCTTGCTTCGGCGAAGGAGTACCCTGTTCCCAGGATATGCTTATCAAGTACACCGAGTATATTGGTATAAAAACGGTTAAAACGCCGCATTTCCGTCAACATATCTGCATTTATTTGCTGAGAGTCGATGTGAAACCCTCCTTTTTAGTGGACATTGTCAACATTATAATAATCAGTTTAGTGGACGTTGTCAACAATATAAATCGTAATGAGCAAGTTAATGCACTTGAACGAGAAGCTTAGCAAAATACGTCTTTGCAACACACGGATCAACTGGATAAATGCTCATAATAAAAAACCGCGCAATATGCGCGGTTTTGGCGTTACAACATTATGAATGACTGTATTGCACCTGATGAAGTCGGCTGTATATGCCTCCGGCAGCGACCAGTTCCTCATGGTTACCCTGCTCTGCAATGCCATCAGCGTTCACAACGATTATCCGATCTGCATTCTTGATCGTGGTCAGTCGGTGTGCAATAACAAGCGTTGTTCTACCCACAGATAGTTCTGCCAAGGACTTCTGAATCAGCGCTTCGGTCTCGGTATCCAGAGCGGACGTCGCTTCGTCCAAGATGAGAATCGGTGGATTTTTCAGGAACATCCGAGCAATAGACAAGCGCTGTTTCTGACCTCCGGAAAGTTTGACACCACGTTCACCAATGATTGTATCGATTCCTTCTGGCAAACTAAGAAGCAGCTCTTCCAAGGAAGCACGACGGGCCGCATCCCAGATCTGCTCGTCCGTTGCCGTTAAATCGCCATAAGCGATATTTTCTTTAATTGTGCCTGAGAAGAGAAAAACATCCTGTTGAACAATACCGATATGTCTGCGCAATGATTCCAGCTGCACCTCGCGAATATCCATCCCGTCAACGGTGATCCGGCCTTCCTCTACTTCATAGAATCGTGGAAGCAGACTGCAGATCGTCGTTTTGCCTGCACCGGAAGGACCAACAAAAGCAACGGTTTCCCCTGGATTGATGGACAGACTGATATTATTCAAAATACGACGATTCTCCTCATAACCGAACGAGACATTTTCGAAGCGAATATCTCCACTCACGCTTTTTAGCTCAACGGCATTTTTCGCATCCGCGATTTCCGGCTCGGTATCAATGATTTCCAGATAACGCTTGAATCCGGCGATGCCCTTCGGGTAACTCTCAATTACAGCATTTATTTTCTCGATCGGACGGAAGAAGATGTTGGATAACAGCAGGAACGCCATGAAATCACCCATATCAATTCTGCCATCGATAAAGAACCAGGCACCGCTGATCATAACGAACACGGTAACTAAACGCATCATCATGTAGCTGACCGATATACTCTTCGCCATTGTTTTATAAGCAAGCAGCTTTGTTTTGCGGAAGTTCTCGTTATCTACGGAAAAAAGTTTTTTCTCATGCTCTTCGTTAGCAAACGATTGAACGACACGAATTCCGCCTACGTTGTCTTCAATACGGGAATTGAAATTCCCCACATCACCGAAGAGACGCCGATAGGTCTTCGTCATGCGCCCACCAAACACGATAATTACCCAAGCCATGATTGGGATAATGATAAAGGTGATTAGTGCAAGCTCCAAGTTAATGTTCGCCATGAGCCAGAAAGATCCGATTAATGTCATCACTGCGATGAACACATCCTCCGGCCCATGGTGAGCCACCTCGCCAATATCGTTAAGGTCATTGGTCAGATGACCGATCAGATGTCCCGTCTTGCGATTATCGAAGAACCGGAAGGAAAGCTTCTGCAAATGAGCGAACATCTTCGAACGCATATTGGTCTCAATATTAATACCAAGCATATGTCCCCAGTAGGTCACGACATAATTCAGGACGGTATTCAGCGCGTAGATCGATAACAGTACAACACAAGCGAGAATAATGAGCGGCCAATCTTGGCCTGGCAGCAGATCATTAATGAACTTGCTTACAGCAAGTGGAAATGCCAGCTCCAGTAAACCGGCGATGACTGCACAACCAAAATCAATTAGAAACAGTTTTTTGTAAGGACGATAATACGAGAAAAAACGACGAACCATTCTTATTCACTCTCCAGATCCTGATTAGGGCTATCTTCTTCATTTTGCAATTCAAATAGTTGGATGTACTCATCAATAACCTGATCTATGGCTTTCAGCTCACCACTAATCATTTGATGAATATTCCGGAACTCCTCCTGACCAAGCTGTCTGGCCAACGTAGCTCTGCGATTCTGCATTTGTTCCAAAAAGACTAGAATTCTCCCACGACGAAACGTTTGTGCCCCATTCCCCCGTTTTCCGTGATGTTCTCCATGCCCTCTTCCACGTCTGGAACGTTCACCCTGTTGCTCATCTTCCCCGCGGCCGCGTCTGGAACGCTCTCCATGACGCTCCGTTTTTTCATTTTCATTGATATGTCTTTCTCTCATTTGTGAAGCACCTCCACTTTTTAGTTGTATACAAATGTATACAACTCTCTTATGTATACGATTGTATACGTGCATAATCATTCTGTCAACCCGTATTTTTCCAGTTCATTCCGGGTCAATTCATTTTCAGTTCACCGTCCTAGAGTACACTAACTTACGTACCACCACAGAGATTCCAAAATTACAGATTAGACAGGAGAAGATGAGATTGACACTAAAAAAACGAACTTCATTCGCCGCCGTAAGCCTGGTGTTAACGATGTTGGTCCCAATGTCTGCTTTCGCCGCACCGGCAACCATGAGCAGCAGTAATCTTACGTATGAGACAACGAAAAAAGCAGTGATGGAGAAAGCCAAGATTCTTACCGAAACTTACGGTACAACAAGTGTGCAGTACGCACTCATGGACGAGGGAAAGATCGTGATCTCCGGACAAGCAGGCAAAAACGACCCGGAGGACCATATCCCCCTTTCTTCTAATACGATGTATGGCATCGGTTCAACCAGTAAAGTAATACTTACAGCCGCAGTGATGAAGCTGGTTGACGAAGGCAAGATTAATCTGGATCTGCCGGTTGTACACTATATCCCGGAGTTCAAAATGAAGGACAAACGTTACACCCAAATCACACCACGCATGCTGCTGAACCATTCATCCGGGATTCTTGGAACCTCAAGCAGTAGTGCAATACTGTATGGAGACAATGACACCTATGCACATGATACGTTATTGGAGCAATTGGCAGAGCAAAATCTGAAGGCTGATCCAGGAGCCTATTCGGTATATAGTAATGATGGCTTTACCTTAGCCGAAATTCTGGTCGAGAAGGTCAGCGGTATGAGCTTTAGCCATTTCATCCATCAGTATTTCACCGAGCCCTTGGGCATGAACCACACCAAAACGCCCCAGGATCTGGTTGACCCTGACCAAATGGCAGTAACCTATTCTCAGTTGCACAAGGAAGAACTTCCATTAGAGAATACAAACATGATTGGCTCTGGAGGTATTTACTCTACCGCTGAAGACTTGGTCACATTTTCACAAATCTTTACGGGAGAGGTCAAAGGCATTCTTTCTAGTAAGTCGGCAAAAGCCATGACGCAAGAAGAATACAAAAGTGGCATGTGGCCAGAGGACAGCGATTCCTCTATTTCGTACGGGTTAGGGTGGGATAGTGTGAACTTGTTCCCCTTTAGCGAATACGGCATCAAGGCAGTTACCAAAGGCGGGAATACCATTGCGTATCATTCCTCATTAATTGTTCTTCCGGAATACAACATGGCAGCCGCTGTTACCTCCTCAGGAGGTTCAAGCACAACCGACCAATTGATTGCGAGCGAATTGTTGCTCAGCGCACTTAAGGAAAAAGATATTATTAAAGAACGGAAAGCGGAAAAATCGTTTGGCGTACCTGTAAAAGCATCCATGCCGAAGAAACTAACGCAGTATGCAGGCATTTATGGCGGCGGCAGCTCGTTGCTGAAAGTGGAAGTGAATGATGAAGGGCAATTAACAACGTCCCTGCTATTGTCGCCGAACAGTACGGAACAAAAGTATACGTATACTGCAGATGGTTCTTTTGTTAACGAGCAAGGAACAGAAAAGTTGAAATTTGCCCAAGAGAATAACGGGAATACATACCTGTGGTCTCGCTCGTATCAGTCTGTGCCTGGGCTTGGACAGATCGCCTCCTCGGAGTATAAGGCAGAAAAGCTTGAACCCAATACATTACCCGAAGAAGTAACATCCGCTTGGAAGCAGCGCGAAGGCAACATTTATTATCTGGTGAATGAGAAATACACCTCAACGGTATATGACAGTGCAACGCCGATCATCCCCATTCATCTGTTTAATGAGGTACCTGGTTATGTGTATACCAATAAAATTATTGATGCAAACCTGGCCGTGAACCAACTGCAAATTCCAGGCTTGGCTGGACGGGATACGATGGAGTATGAGTTCTTCAAGAAAAACGGCGTGGAATACGTGGCAGCAGGAGGAAAGGTCTACGTCAGTCAAGAACTTGTGAGACCTCTCTATTCGGGAAAACAATCAAAGACAACGATTCAAACGAATGGTTATGCGACATGGTATTCGGTCCCGGCAGCAGCCGCAGGTAAAGTGATGACGGTGAAGATGCCTTCGAAAGGTGCTTTCACTGTATATGACCAGGCGGGTATCAGTACGAATCATACCGTGGTCAGTGGTGAGAATGAAGTTGCATTGCCTGTGAATGGTACGATTGTATTTGCCGGTGAAGCTGGTTCAAGGTTCGAAATTTCGTTAACAGATAAATAATAATGAATATGTAAAATACGCCCGTTCCCCGGTGTGCTACTGGGGGAAGGGCGTTTCGTTCTTTCTGAATTAATTCTGAAAGGTACCAAGTTTATTTTACTTCATTCATAAACTTCCTGAAGTTTTCGGCTATTTCTTTGGATCGGGTATGGTGTAAGTAATGCCCTCCTTCAAATGTCATCACTTTACCATGTACAGAATTTTTGACTTGCTCTTCATGCAAAGGTATCCATCCTTCCGTTTCGGTATCATTCGCTTGTAAAAAGAAAATGACAGGCAGATCTTTGGGGAAGGTCAAGTTTTCAGCAGCTTTGAAATTGGGACCGAAATTTTCGCCTTCATTCAAGTTGTTCGGATTAAACGTATTTTTGAGTGAAAGTATTCTAATTTGTTCTCTGGTTTCATCATCAACATCGGGTGCAATCAGTTGATCAGGGGCCAGTTTCATTAACAATCGGTAGAATCCTGATTTTTTAAGCAGTTTGTACGTTTCGGTTGGGAATGGATCATCGTTCCCCCCCTGCGTTGGGACACTGCTCTCAATGCCGACAAAGGAAGTTACTTCGTTTGGATATTTGTTCACATAATCCAGGCCGTATATCCCTGAAATGGAGTGAGCCATGAGCGTGTAACGATGAATACCAAGTTGCTGTAACGCTTCATGAATTTCACTAACCATATTTTCCGTAGTACGCTCTTTTTCAGTAATGTCACTTAATCCATAACCGAAAGGTTCAATGACAACGACTTTGTAAAATGGAGATAGCTCATCAATTAGCGGTTTGAAATCAAGGGCTGGGGCGGGTGTTCCATATCCAGGAAGCAATACCACCGTTTCTTTGCCTTTTCCTTGAATCAACACATTCATGTTTTTCCCGTCAACAACTACAAACTGGCCATAGGGTTTTATTTTCCCTTCCTCTGATTTGTTGCTAAATACATTAACGATAAAAACAGTGGCAATAAATAATGCAAAAGCGATAACTATGGCTCCGAATATTTTGAGCAAAATGATTAATATTTTTTTCATCATGATGGTTCTCTCCTGTTGAGTTTGTTGGTCATACAGCCGTTCGAAACTCCATTCATTTTACTTTTTTAATGAAATTTCAAATTGGGAGCCAGCCTCACCTGCAAATACAATACGTCCGTTTTCTGGTAACACAACTTCATTCTTACCGCTGACCACGGTGTGATTAATACAAATACCCGTCTGGTCATATACGGCAAAGCCAGCATTTGCAGGCAGCTTCACTGTCATGACTTTTCCATTCACAGTGGCTGGTACCGAAAACCATTTGGCATATCCATCTGCTTGAATGGTTGTTGTGGATTGTTTACCCGAATAGATGGGTTTCACCATTTCCTCACTGGCGTATACATAACCTGAAAATGTAAGATACTCTCCTCCGTTCTTTTTAGAGAAATGAACGTCCATCGTATCACGTCCAGCAGTACCTGGAATTTGCAAGAGATTGGCCGCTGCGTTCGCTCCAGTAATCTTGTTATTGGACATATACCCTGGATTCTCTTTATTCAACTGAATAGGCAGGATCGATGTAGCATTAAGATAGAGCATTGATGTGTATTTCTCATTCACCAGATAATATTTTTTACCATCACGCTTTTTCCATGAGGCATTAACCTCTTTGGATAACACATTGGCTTCCAGCTTCTCCGCATTATATTCTGAGAAAGCCAGCTGTCCGAGTCCTGGAACGGAGATATAAGAACGAGACCACAGGTAGGTATTCCCGTTTTTCTCCGTAACAAATTTCAATTTTTCTGAACCATCTTCATTAACAAAAGTACCATCTGCTGTATAGGTGTATTCTTGAGCCGGATTATTCGGAGCTGTCAGTGTGGATACACTCATTTGTCCTGCCTTATTTATGTTGATCCTCATAACCGAATTATTGCCGCCATACATTCCTGCATACTTGGATATTCCTTTAGGCATACTTGCCTTCACAGGTACACCAAAGGATTTTTCTGGTTTCCGTTCTTTAATAATGCCCTTTTCTTCAAGTGCGCTTAGCAATAAATCACTCGCGATGAATTGATTGGTTATGCTTGCTCCACCTGAAGAGATAACGGCTGCAGCCATGTTGTATTCCGGAAGTACCACGAATGAAGAATGATAAGATAACGTATCTCCACCTTTCATAACAGCCTTAATGCCGTACTCGTTGAATGGGAACAAGTTCACACTATCCCACCCTAACCCGTAAGACATAAGCGTATCGCTATCCTCTGGCCACATGCCTCTTTTGTACTCTTCTTGCGCCATGGCTTCTACAGACTTACTGGATAGAATGCCTTCGACCTGTCCTGTGAGGATTTGTGAAAATTTCACAAGATCTTCAGCAGTGGAATAAAGACCTCCCGTAGCAATAATATTATAATTCTCTTTTGGAAGTTGTCCCTTGTAAAAAGGAGAATAGATTCCCGCCATTTCTGCCGGATTAACCACATCCTGTGGTGTTTTGGTGTGTTTCATATCCAAAGGTTCCGTAAAATTTTGGTGTATAAAAGCCGTATAACCGATGCCGCTAACTCTTTCGACCAGAATCTCGGCTAACGTAAAGCCGTCGTTGCTGTAGACGGAGTATGCGCCGGGATTTGCCTTCAGGTTTTGACTCGCCAATTGGTCGAGAAACGTATCATGTGAATACGTGTCATTATCTCCGTATAATGTGGCATTGCTGGTTGAGGTGCCCAGAAGAGCGGAGGAATGATTCAGCAGCATACGGGGTGTAATCTGTTTGTATCGGTTATCTTTCATTTTAAAGTCAGAGATATAGTTCACAACGGGCACATCCAAATCAATCTTACCTTCGTCAACCAGCTTCATAACAGCGGCTGTCAGCACCATTTTACTGGTTGAACCAATGCCATAGATCGTGTTTGAAGTAAGAGGTACCTTGTCGTTGATATCGTTCTTGCCCGTTTGACCGGACACGACAATCTCTCCACCATCAATGAGCGCATATTGCAGACTCGTTGTACCATACGTCTCCGTCAGTAACTTGGCTTTTTCGATCACCGTTTTCTTCGTGGTCTCATACGTAAGGTTAATGCTGTTATTCATGGCAGCCGGTGCGGCCATTGCAGACATTGGGGCAAGTATCGTCAGCATGAGAGTCACAGCAGCTATAGTATTTCTCTTTCTTGCTGTCCTCACACTCATCTTCAGTTTTGTTACCTCTCTTGGTTTCATTCTTGCATCTACTCCTGTCTTCATCATTGTGTTAAGCCACCTTAACATGGGCGCTAAAGACAATATAACAAACCAAGATGTCCCCCTAATGACTACAGCATGAACGGAGAATGAACAGGCAAAAAAGTTTGCATCATCATACGCAAGGAGGTTTATACAGCGTGTCATAGCCTAGAGAAGGCATGAAATCCAATCACTCTGTGGGTGTTGTGATTGGCAAGGTGACTATGAAGGTCGTTCCTCGTCCATATTCGCTCTCCACCCGGATGTCCCCTTGATGAAGCGAGACGATCTGCTTTACAATAGCTAGTCCCATACCGCTTCCTTCATATTTCTGACTGTGGGAACGATCAGCTTTAAAGAAGCGGTCAAATATACGGTTTTGGTCTTCCGGGAGAATACCAATACCCGAATCCGATATGCGGATCGTCACGTTCTTGATATTCTGTTTGATCCTGATACTAATTCGGGCACCATCTTCGGAAAATTTGATGGCATTGCCGAAGATATTGATCCACACCTGATTTAACTGGTCATGATCGGCCGTGATTTTGGTGGGCTGCAAATCAAGATCGAACTGAATGTTACGGGCCGACCATTGGGGTTGAATAGCGACGATTACTCGTCTGATCTGTTCATCCAGACTGAGCGTGGCAAGTCGCATTTGCAATGACTGAGATTCAAGCAAACTCAGCTTTAGCAGACTATCACTTATTTTGGACATCCGTGCAGTCTCAGTGATGATAATGTCGAGATAAGAGCTTCGATCGTCATCCGGGATGTCTACCTGCTTGAGCGCTATAGCAAAACCGGAAATGGAAGTGAGGGGAGACTGAACTTCATGGGACACGTTTGCTACGAATTCCCTGCGCATCTGCTCAAGCTGCTGTAGATCGTGCATCATTTCTTCGAAGCTGCGAGCCAAAGTACCTATCTCACCCTTTTGTTTAATATTAAGCTTGACGTTGAAATCTCCAGCAGCTATAAGCCGGGTCGCTTCTGTCAATTTTTTGATCGGTCTTACCAGAAAAATAGCCGCAATTAGTATCAATAGGCTTCCTGCTAACAAGGAACAAATCAAAAAGGTTACAACAAACTTGATAAGAAATGAGGTGGAAGAGGAAGTGAGGGGCTCTACAAACATTGCTATGCTTCCCATTTCAGTTTTTATCGGCAATCCCAAGAAGATCGTATCGATTCCATTAACTTGGACCCTTTCCCCATCCAGCACTTTCTTCACTTGTTCTGTAGTCACTAGGAAAGGATGTTGTCCTTTAAGTTCTCCATAGGATTGAAACTGACCCGTTGCTTTATAGATTCGAATGTGGTAAGAGTTGAGTTGTTTCATTTCACTTATAAACATTTCTGCTTCGCGTAGAGGCAATGTCTCGTAGATGCGGACGATATCCTGGCCAAAGTCAAGCAAGGAGCCTTGTAAGTTTTCGTTTAATTTATCTTGAAATATCCAGGTTGTAGCAAGAAAAGAAAGGATTGTGCCCCCGATCACGGAGACCAGAAAGGTCAGGACTACACGTGTATAGAGGGAGCCGGTCACTCCTGCACCTCTAGCCGGTAGCCAAGTCCCCGCACCGTTTCGATACGAAAATCGGAGATATCGGCAAAACGTTCGCGTAGACGTTTAATATGCACGTCTATCGTTCGATCATCGCCAGTATAATTAATTCCCCAAACTTGATCGATTAATTGCTCCCGCGTATAGACTTGTCCCGGTAATCCAGCAAGTTTATACAATAATTCGAACTCTTTAAGCGGCAAGGTGAACGACTCTGTACCCCTCAGGATCTTATAAGTCTGCCGGTTCAGAATAACGTTTCCTAATTGGATGGTCTGCGTTAAACCTATACGGTATCGTTTCAACAGTGCCTTGACGCGAGCCATCAACTCAAGCGGATCGAATGGCTTCGTCATATAGTCATCTGTCCCGAGCTGAAATGCTTGTACTTTCTCCCAGGTCTCGTTTCTTGCCGTCAACATTAGTAACGGAAGATCCGGATTGGCTCTTCGAAGTTCCTCGCATAATGCCCAACCGTCCATGACTGGCATCATAATATCAAGAATAACCAAATCGACTGGCGTGGAGGTATAGATAGCCATGGCTTCCTTTCCGTCTACGGCGTTGATGGTTGTAAATCCGTCGTTGCGCAAAAATAAACAGACGAGTTTGCGAATGTTCGCATCGTCGTCAGCAACTAATATCGTAGGCATCGTTTCCACTCTCCTAAAAAAGAATAATTCTTCAGTTGAGCAAGAGCGAAGAATTCTAAATCATGCTACCTCATTGGTTGAAATCACTCTGTTCTACTATAAATACATCTTCTTCTTTGCATAATTCCATAAACAAGTCCCGCTGCTCCCATATATATCCTGAGTCGGCGTTGCAAGCTGCATCGCCTTCTCTCTTTGTATAATGCCCCTTTTCCGTTCTCTTTTCTATCACTATATGAACCTCAAAGATAAACTCCTTATAACACACGTACTTCTTTCTAACAGAAGTGACAAACTAATTATAGTTAAATTGAACAAAAGCAGCCGATTACTTTGATCGGCTGCCTTCTTAGTTTCGTTAAATTAACGTATCATGTTAGCTCAATCATATTAACTCTGAGATAAACATTGGTGCAAAGTGCATCCTTAGTGATATCCTCTTTGCTTGAAGCGTAATAAATACCCCCCTATACCTTCCTTTCATAAAACTAACTACGGCACAACATCTATTTTAAACTCCCCTATTTCCATGGTTTTGCAATCCTCAGGAAGCAATCACATGTGAGAATTTATGATATAGCGTTAACCTGCCCCTTAGCTTAACCGTAAGACAGTCGACTATTTAGCCGGCTGTCTACTTAAAGGGGATAATACCATTCTGCAACTTTTTTCTGTTCATGTTCTTGCTACCTTCAGCATGCTACCTTACTAGAATTCATCTATTTCAATGAAATTTCAAATGTGGAATCCACGTTACCTGCAAATACAATGCGGCCGTTTTCTGGTAAAATAACCTCATTCTTACCGCTAACCACGGTGTGATTAATACATACACCCTTTTGATCATATACGGCGAAAGCGCCATTTTCAGGCATTTTTACCGTCATGACTTTTCCTTTCACCATTGCGGGTACAGAATACCATTTGGCATAACCGTCTGCTTGAATCGTAGTTACAGATTGTTTGCCCGAATAGAGTGGTTGTACAATTTCCTCACTGGCGTATACGCTACCTAAGGCTGTAATGTACTCTACACCGTTCTTTTGAGAGAAATAAATTTCCTTTGTATCACGTCCAGCCATGCCAGGGATTTGCAGCTCTGTAACTGCTTCATTTGCTCCAATAATCTTATTATTGGACATGTACCCTGGCGTCTCTTTATTCGAGTTGATCGGAATGATTGGTGATGAATGGAGATACACCGTTGATGTATATTTCTCATTCACCACGTAATATCTTTTACCTTCACGTTTTTCCCATGAGGCGGTAATATCCTGGGATAACTCATTGGCTTCCAGCTTCTCCGCTTTATATTCTGAGAAAGCCAACTGACCAAGTCCTGGCAAGGATATATAAGATCGAGACCACAGATACGTACTTCCGTTCTTCTCCGTAACAAATTTCAACTTTTCTGTGCCTTCATCGTTAACAAAAGTACCGTCCGCTGTATATGTGTATGTTTGAGCCGGATTACTCGGAGCAGTGAGTGTGGATACAGTCATTTGTCCAGCATGATTCATTTCGATCTTCTTAACCGAATTATTGCCACCATATATACCGGCATACGCGGATATTTCTTTGGGTATATCAGCCTTCACGGGCAAGCCAAAAGATTTTTCCGGCTTTCGTTCTGTAATAATGCCCTTTTCCTCAAGTGCGCTGAGCAATAATTCACTCGCAATGAACTGATCTTTGGCACTTGTCCCTCCAGATGAAGTAACGGCTGCAGCCAGATTGTATTCCGGCAATACGATTAATGAGGAGTGATACGATATCGTATCTCCACCTTTCGTTACTGCTTTGATGCCATATTCACTGAATGGGTACAAATTCACACTATCCCACCCTAGCCCGTAAGATATAGACGTATCGCTATCCTCCGGCCACATGCCTCTTTTGTATTCTTCTTGCGCCATAGCTTCTATCGACTTACTGGAAAGAATGCCTTCCACGTCGCCCGTGAAGATTTGTGAAAATTTCACAAGATCTTCAGCGGTGGAATAAATGCCTCCAGTAGCGATGATATTATAATTCTCTTGGGGAAGCTGACCGTCAACCAAAGGAGAATAGATTCCAGCCATATCTGTTGGGTCAACGATATCCTGTGGTGTTTTGGTATGCTTCATGTCCAGAGGCTTCGTAAAATAGTGGTGTATAAAAGCCGTAAAGCTCAAGCCGCTAACACGTTCAACCATAATCTCGGCTAACGTAAAGCCGTCGTTACTATACACCGAGTATGCGCCGGGATCTGCCTTCAGGTTTTGGTTCGCCAATTGCTCCAGAAAGTTATCATGTGAATACGTATCATTATCTCCGTACAATGTGGCATTGCTGCCAGTACTGCCCAGCAGACCGGAAGAATGATTTAACAGCATGCGCGGTGTGATTTGTGTGTAGCGATGATCTTTCATTTTAAAGTCAGGGATATAGTTCACAACAGGCTTATCCAAATCAACCTTGCCTTCGTCAACCAGCTTCATCACAGCCGCTGTAAGCACCATTTTGCTAGTTGATCCTATGCCATAGATGGTATTTGAAGTAAGCGGGATCTTGTCCTTTAGATCGTTCTTGCCCGTTTGACCGGACACCACAATCTCTCCACCATCGATTAATGCATATTGCACACTGGTCGTACCGTACGTCTCGGTAAGGATCTTGGCTTTCTCCGCTACTGTTTTCTTGGTTGGTTCATACAAAAGATTGCTCCTGTTATCGGCAGCTGGTGTGGCCATTACTGACATCGGAGCTAACATCGTTAACACCAGGGTTAACGCAGCGATTGAAGTTCTTTTTCCCTTTTGTCGTCCCATTCACATCATCTCCTGATTTTAATGTTTTGGTTGATTAAAGTTCTTTTGGATCTATAAATTTCACCTCTGGATACAAGTCGCTCGGCCCCTGAATCAGATCTCCACCCGTTCCTTTCAATTGCTTATTAAAGAAATCGAGTACATATTGATTTACGATGTTTGCTCCTCTTTTACCATTGATGTCTCCTGTAATGCCCGACAGCTTAATCAACTCCGAATAGAATTGAAGATCCGTGAAATTGAAGTGCTGGGTTCCTTCTACATAAATCACATTTCCCCCGTGTTCAATAACATTTTTCATAATGTGCAGCTCATCTGAGAGAAATTTATTGACTTCATTATCCGAATTTCTATCATTTTCAAAATTGACTAACCAGTCTTTAAAACCTCCCGATCTGATGAACATAAACGGCTTGTTTATATCATCTCTGTTTTCCACTTCATTTAGTGACCCGTCCATATTGACCCCGGCCTTGATTCTATGATCTAAATACGTTGCATTAAATGCCGTTGCACCCCCAAAAGAATGCCCCATCGCGCCTATGTTATTTAAATCAATTTTCCCTTTGAATTGACTTTCAATTGCACCTGAATTCAGCTTTTCGATTTGATTGATTACAAACTCCACGTCTTTTGTCCATATATCCCCGATTTTTGTACGATCATCTATGGTTGTCATCTTTGTTGTATAGCCCGTTACACGGCCATCCGGAAAAAGGGTAGCGAAGGTGCTGTACGTATGATCGATTGTTACTACGATAAACCCATGACTGGCCAGACTCTCCGCCTGTGATGCTTGTAGAATTCTACTGGTTCCCATACCATGAGATAGCAGTACCACGGGATAAGGACTTGTGGAAGGTAATATTTCTACATTTTCATAAGAGTTGGTTTGACTATACTTCAAGTAGTCGAGCAAAAATTCGGGCAGTTTTAAAGAAGCAGAGAAGCTCTGAATATACTTTTTGAACATTTCTTTATTATTTGGAAACAGCGTGTCACGCTTGTTGTTATTCATGTTCTCAGTAGGATACCAGACTTGAACCATTAGTTCCCTCTTGTCGCTTTGATCTTCAGTTAAGACTTCGTCTCTGTTCTGGTCCGTAAAATGAAAGGTTTGAGTACCCACTTTCTCTGGACCATCCGGCTTCGGCAAATTAAAGACAGGTAAGTATACAGACAAGGCAGTAGAAGCAACCAGCAGAATGACAATTAGGGAAGATAAACTATATTTCAACAGCTTTCCTATTTTTAGATTGATCATCTTTTCG
Source organism: Paenibacillus sp. 11B (assembly GCF_030487755.1). NCBI lineage: Bacteria > Bacillati > Bacillota > Bacilli > Caryophanales > Paenibacillaceae > Paenibacillus > Paenibacillus sp. 11B. The sequence continues at coordinate 400,996 of NZ_JAUKNS010000002.1, forward strand.
GAATGTCTGAGTAAAACAATAAGTATGAATAGAGCCGTCATGATATATACCACAAGCAACTGCCATCTATATCCCTCAACCAACAATTGAACTACGAGTATAACGCTACTTCCGATCCCCAAACCCAATCCTGTTTTCTTTGCACTTCTTTTAATAAACAATAGATCTACGAGTAAAGCGAAACAGGATAAAACTAAAAGTATTTCAAATAATCTCATTTTGAATGCCTCTCTCTTTCATCACGGACATCGTCCGAATTAGATATATTATGGAGAAGCCGCCCCGCAGGACGGTTTCTCATATTCGTTCATGCACACCTGTTAAGTTAAAGAATGTACATCTACACCATATTTACTTCGCTTCGTTCATAAAAGCTCTAACGTCTTCAGCAATTTTTTTGAATTGAGTATGGTGTAAATAATGTGAACCATCCATTGTGATAACTTTCCCATGTACGGAATCCTTTATCTGCCCTTCATGCAGCGGTATCCATCCTTCTACACCTTCATTATTCGCTTGTACAAAGAGAAGAAGTGGAAGATCTTTAGGGAAAGTTAAACCTTGAGCACCTTTAAAATTGGAATAAATATGATCCATCTCGTTTAATGACGTGGGATTATACATGTTTTTATTCGAGATCATTTTCATTTGCTCAACCGTCTGACCATCAAATGCAAGTCCCTCATAGGGGTCTGCACTCACTTTCATCATTAATCTTAAGAGACCTGTATTTCTGAGAAGAGCAAACGTTTTTAATGGGAACTTCGCATCTGTAATACTTGGTTGGGTGGAGACACTACTGTCAATACCGACAAAAGCAGTCACCTCATCCGGATATTTGTTCACATAATCAATACCGTAAATGCCTGCAATAGAGTGACCCATGAGCATGTACTGATGAATATCAAGTTGTTGCAGAGCTTCATGAACTTCACTTACGATATTCTCTGTGGTCCTTTCCTTTTCAGTTTCATCACTTAATCCATAACCGAATGGCTCAACCGCCACAACTTTGTAATATGGAGTTAATTCATCAATAAGCAACTTGAAATCAAGCGCTGGTGTTGCTGTTCCAAAACCGGGCAGAAGCACAATCGTTTCCTTGCCTTCACCTTGAATGAGCACATTCATATTTTTCCCGTCTACAGATACATGCTGACCGTAGGGCTCTATCTTTTTCGCCTCCGAATGACTACTAATCACATTCGTGATATAAACAATACCTAGAAACAAAACAATGGCGATTACGATTGCTCCTAGTATTTTAAGTATCATGTTTCGTACTTTCTTGGCCTTCGATCCATTCTTCGCTTTCTTTTCTTCTGGTTGTGTCACTCTCATCTTCTCCTGTCTTGAACTGTTGGTTAGGCTTGCTTCATTGCCATTAATGAAATCTTAACTAATGAAAATGTACTCTCCGTGACGTCAATATGAACTGAATATGAACAAGCAAATAAATTAATAATTACGGTGACGTCATTGGCGGATAAATTTCCGTGAACACATTATTGGATTTCCTTCATAAATTCCCGAAATGGAATGACCCATAAGGATATAACGCTCGATATGGAGACTCTGTAAAGCTTCATGAATTTCACTTACGATATTTGCCGTACTGCGTTCCTTTTCGGTCTGATCGCTCAATCCGTAACCAAAAGGCTCAACCACGACCACTTTATAATATGGAGTCAGCTCTGAGATAAGCGGCTTAAAATCTAGTGCTGGTACGGCTGTTTCATAACTGGGTAGAATCACGACGGTCACCATGACGACAATATGAACGGAGTATGAACTAACAAAAAAAGGCCACGTTTCACATACAAGGAAGCTTGTATGTGAAACGTGGCCTGAAAATTCGGTTAAAACATAATCCAGTGTAATATTCTGTTCTATACATTCATCTCTCCTGTATGTCTAAATATCGGTGGGTGGCGTGATTGGCAATGAAACGATAAAGGTCGTTCCCTGACCCACTTCGCTCTCCACCTCAATATCACCTTGATGAAGCGATACAATCTGTTTAACAATGGCAAGCCCCATACCACTACCGCCATACTTGCGACTATGAGAACGATCCGACTTGAAAAATCGTTCAAAAATACGCTTCTGGTCTTCGAGAGGAATTCCGATGCCCGTATCGGAGATTCGTACGGATACATTTTTGGCATCCTGCTTGATATCGACGTCAATTACGCCGCCATCCTTGGAAAATTTGATACCGTTGCTGAGAATGTTCGTCCATACCTGGTTCAACTGGTCGTGATCAGCCGTAACTTTAACGGTCTGTAAATCCAGTTCAAAATGAATATTGCGTGAAGACCATTGTGGCTGGAGAGTTACAATGACCCGCCTGATCTGTTCATCCAGGCTCAGTGTGCTAAGTCGCGGTTGCTGTGACTGCGATTCGAGCACACTGAGCTTGAGCAGATTATCACTCATTTTAGACATCCGCTTGGCCTCGGCGATTATAATATCAAGATAACGACTTCGTTCATGATCTGCGAGATTGACTTGTTTCAGTGCTTGAGCATAACCGGATATCGAAGTAAGCGGAGATTGAACCTCGTGTGACACATTCGTTACAAATTCCCTGCGCATCTGCTCCAACTGCTGCAGATCATGCATCATTTCTTCGAAGCTTCGTGCCAGCGTCCCCAGTTCTCCGGTTTGCTTGATATTCAGCTTAACATTGAAATCTCCAGCAGCGATCCGTTTGGTCGCCTTTGTCAGTTTTTTGATCGGTCTAACCAGAAATACGGAAGCAATCAGAATGATAATACTTCCTGCAAGCAATGAACAGGTTGCAAAGATCGAAGCCCATTGGACGACAAACAAGGAAGAAGGTGGAGAGAGCGTCTCAAAAAACATTGCTTTCGCTCCCATTTCCGTTTTCACCGGTAAACCTAAAAGAACTGTTGCAATACCGTTCGGATTGTCCTGGACTACGCCTCCATCTAACACTTTCTTTAGTTGCTCTTTCGTCACCGTGGCCGATTTATGTCCGTTAAGCTTTCCATACGACTGGAACTTACCCGATGCATCGTAAATTCGAATATGATATGAATTCAGTAGCTTCATTCCACTCACGAACGATTCTGCTTCACTTAATGGAAGGGTCTTGTAAATCTGCACGACATCTTGGCCGAAGTTACGTATGTTAATTTGAGCATTTTCATTCAATTGATCTTCAAATATCATCGTGGACATAAAAAAAGAAATGACTGTGCCGGCGATGACGGAGACCAGAAATGTCAGGACCACACGGATATATAACGATCTAATCATTCGTAAACCTCAAGCCGGTACCCCAGACCTCGCACCGTTTCGATCCGAAAATCGGGTGTTGTTGCGAACCGTTCACGCAGGCGTTTAATATGTACGTCTATCGTTCGATCATCACCGGCGTAATCAATACCCCAGATTTGATCGATCAATTGCTCACGTGTATAGACTTGTCCGGGTGTTCCAGCGAGTTTATAGAGCAATTCGAACTCCTTCAGCGGCAACGTAAGCGACTCTGTTCCGCTTGTCACCTTGTAGGTTTGTCGATCCAGGATGACGTTGCCGAAATGGATCGTCTGCGTGGAGCCGATTTTGTATCGTTTCAGTAATGCTCGAACACGAGCCGTGAGCTCCAACGGATCAAACGGTTTCGTCAGATAATCATCGGTTCCCAGTTCGAATCCCTTCACTTTCTCCCAGGTCTCCCCTCTCGCCGTCAGCATGAGCAACGGAAGATCAGGATTGGCTCTTCGCAGCTCCTTGCATAACGTCCAACCATCCATGATAGGCATCATGATATCAAGCACAACAAGATCGACATGTGTTGAGCCGTAAACGGTCAGTGCCTCCTTGCCATCCGCAGCTTCTGCCGTTTCGAATCCGTCATTTTTCAAAAATAAACAGACGAGCTCCCGAATATTCGGATCATCGTCAGCAACTAGTATTGTAGGCATTTGTTTCCTCTTTTCCTGTTTCCATGTCATGTAGTCGTAATCATTATACTATTATTGAATTTGTAAAAAGCAAGAAGCACGTAAGAAATTTAATTACGCCATCCCCTCAGAATGTTCTGCATCCCCGCCTTGTTATGAAGAAACTGTGTCACACGAGAGCCGTTGGCACCAGATGGATGAGGGAATCCCCATAAAATTTTCCCATTGTCTATCCGATGTTCATCAAGCAATTGATGAAGTACAGCCTCCACCGACTTTCCTAATGGAATAATAAGAGGATGCTTTAACTGTTCCAATTCAGGCAGAAATGACTCAAGTACAGATTGATACAAAAATTCATTTTTAGTAATGGAAGGCTGGTGTCCATTGTAATTTTGCTTATTCACGAAGACCGGATATCGAATCAGGGAAGTTGTATGTAACAATGTACAGTCTGCTCCAAAAAGCCTTTGCACATGGGGCACTGTTAAGTAGTCATGCAGCCCTATCTCCTGGAGCATTTGAATCAAGTTGGTACGCATGGAGCCGGCCATTCTTGCCGCTATTTTGGCTTCTTTACAGGCTTGTTCGTATGAATGATGTTCCTTCAGAGCTTGGATGGCCGTTCTATAAGCAATCTCCATCTGTTGCCACCCTGGTGTGATGCCTACAAGCATGACTTTTGCGGAAGGATTGATATATTCATTATGCGGAGAATAGAATATCTCAATCTCTCCCGAAGAGCTTAATTTCAGATCATTAATCAGCAGTTGTGCTTTTGTATACTTTGGCTGTATCGGGAATGAATTCATTAGGGTAATCAGATGCTTTTGGTGAGTGGAAGATATCAGCACAATGCTCACTCCTTACGGCCTTATGGGTTTGGCTTCCCTGTAAATTATCACTTGTATCTTTTATTTTGTACAAAAAAAGCCGAATTCATTGAAATAAAAAGGGTAATTGACAGACAACGTCCATCGATTACCCTTTATGGCATTCTTTTTAGGCTGAATGGGCCGGAAGTTGTACTGTGAATGTTGCACCTTCTCCCGGCTCACTAAACACAGAGATGGTGCCATCATGCATCTCCACAATCTTATGCACGATGGACAGACCCAGCCCACTGCCTCCCATGGAACGTGTACGGGATTGATCCACCTTGTAGAATCGTTCGAATATGCGAAGCTGATCCTGTTTGGTGATACCGGGACCACTGTCCGTAATGCGAACACTCACCTTGTCTTCACTCTGCGTAAGGAAAATATCAATCTTTCCACCTTCTGGTGTGAACTTGATTGCATTATGAATCAGGTTGATCCATAACTGAATCATCAAGTCCTCGTCAGCAAAAATTTCAACTTCTTCCAGCTCTACGTTCATATCAATTTTTTTGTCATCCCATTGGGGTTCGCAAGCCAGAACAAGAGTCACCAGCTGCCGATCCAATCGGTAAGATGTTTTATGAGATGCATGCTCGGTTGAATCCAGAACGGCGAGTTTCATCAAATTATCACTGAGTCTGGACAAACGGACACATTCGGTCTCAATGATCGTCAGATACTTTTCCCGTTTCTCCTGATCCATATCTTTATTTTTCAACGCTCTGGCGAACCCGCTGATTGACGTGAGCGGTGATCCGATCTCATGTGATACGTTCGAGATGAACTCCTGACGTAGATCTTCCATCACTTTGAGGTTCGCTGCCATATCGTTAATACTATCTACCAGCTCGGCTAACGGATGATTATGTCCTGGCCTTCCGTTTCTTTTCACATAAGCCGAATCCAGATTTACACGAAAATCGCCACGGGAAATACTTCTTAACGCCTGAATCATCTCGTGTAGGAAGTCATATTCCCTACCTTTGACCAGCGGGCCGATAATGACAATGAATAATCCAAAAAAAATAAATCCGAGCATGGCATTGATGAGTAAACTAATCAAATCATGCGGATTCCACGAAATATAGGCATACGCACTCTTGGTAATGTAGAATGCCGCTGTCCAGCAGGCAAACAGGGCCAGAGATACCAGAATGAAATTTCTGGCAACATGAAGAAATCCGGGCCCCTGCTTCATTGCCTTACCTCCAGACGATAGCCCAAACCTCGCATGGTACGAATGACGAAAGCATGCTCTTCCTCCGGAAACCGTTCACGAAGACGCTTGATATGCACATCAATCGTTCTCTCGTCCCCTTCATAATCATAACCCCAGATCTTTTCGATTAACTGATCCCGGGTAAAGGTCTTGCCAGGATAGCTCGCAAGAGTAAACAACAGTTCAAATTCCTTGCGTGGCAACACAATATCCTGATCCCCCTGCCTGCACTCATACGTATCACGCCGCAGAACAAGTTCTCCAAGGGGTATCACTTGTGAAGTCATAATACGATATCGTTTCAACAAGGCCTTCACCCGTGCGACCAGTACCAGCGGGTCAAAAGGCTTCACTAAATAATCATCCGTCCCAAGTGTAAATCCTTTAATGATCTGCGAAGTTTCCCCTTTTGCCGTTAACATCAGGAGCGGCAAATCCGTCTGCTCTCTCAACTGACGGCACAGCTCCCATCCATCCATACCCGGCATCATAATATCGAGAACGACCAGGTCGACCTTATGGTCAGCGAGTAATCGCAGTGCATCCAGTCCGTCAACAGCCTCGATTACATGCAAACCTTCCTGCTGCAAAAAATGTCCTACCAGCTCTCGGATATGCGGGTCGTCATCAACGACCAATATGCTTGTCAATGTGACCACCTCCATTTTTTCAACCTTGCCTTATACTTCACATTCTGTCAAGAAGGAGACCTTATGCCCTGCGGGCATACGTCTCTTTCCTGACATCCAACACGTTTCAGCAAAATTTCATGACTTTCAATTATGTTCTACGCATATATGCCCGTACGGTCAATGGTGCAAAAATGGCGACAATGACCGCAGCTCCGGCAAGGCTAGTCACCAGATCGGTTCCCATTGTCCCTTGATTCGCCAACTCCCGTACAGCTGAGACCAGATGTGATATCGGATTGACATTGACAACCCACTGAAGCCAATTCGGCATCGTATCTACCGGAACGAAAGCGTTCGAAGCAAAGGTGAGCGGAAACAGCACGAGCATAGAAATCCCCTGTACACTGGAAGCTGTACGAGCAATAACACCGAGAAAAGCAAATATCCAACTGATTGCCCAAGCGCATATAATAACCAGCAATCCTGCCAAAGCGACATGGCCTAGTCCACCTGCAGGGCTATATCCCAATAAATAGCCAATCGTAAAGGTAAGGAACGTTGCAATGGTATATCGAATCGTGTCTGCCAGCAATGCTCCAGCCAGTGGCGCAATACGAGCTATAGGCAGCGATTTGAACCGGTCGAATACCCCTTTATCCATATCCTCACGCAATTGCACCCCCGTAACAACGGAGCTTGTAATTACCGTCTGGACCAGTATACCCGGAATAATAACCAACAAATAAGCTTGAATATTTCCCGAGATCGCACCGCCAAAAATGTACGTAAACATCAAGGTGAAAATGATCGGCTGTAGTGTAACATCAAATAACTGCTCTGGTGTACGCCGAACCTTCAAAATCCCACGATAAGCCATCGTTAAGGAATTCCGGACGGTTTGCCCAAAGCTTGTGTATTTTCTCAGCTTCCGACTTGGGTTTTGTTTCGCTATTGAACTGTTCATGCTCGCAACTCCTTTACTGCATTTGATTTTTGAGATTCTTGAGATGTTTGAGACGCATGGCCACTCGCATCTTGGCCTGTAATGGTCAGAAACACTTCATCAAGTGTAGGTTTCTGGACACTCATCTCTGCCAGATCAATGCCTGCGGAACGGAAGGCGATCAGTAGATCTGCTGCAATATTCGCATTCGCCATAGGTGCAGTAATCTTCCCTGCTTCCGCCGATACACTGGATTCTGTCCGAAGGATCTGCTCCACAATCTGCCGAGCGTGTTCAATCCGTGTCGGTTCCTGGATGCGCAGCTGAAGTGATGCAGTACCAACTGAAGCCTTCAAATCATCCACCGTGCCCTCTGCCACAACATGACCCTGATCGATTACGGCAACACGATCGGCAAGTTGATCTGCTTCATCAAGGTATTGTGTCGTCAGAAGCACTGTTGAACCTGTTTTGACCAACTGCCGGATCGTATTCCACATCTGTGCACGTGTCCGTGGATCGAGTCCAGTCGTCGGTTCATCCAGAAAAATCAGCGGCGGCTGAGCAATAAGGCTTGCTGCCAGATCCAGACGGCGGCGCATCCCTCCCGAGAACCCTTTGATCGGACGTTTCGCCGCTTCCGTCAAGCCGAATTCTTCGAGAAGCTCAGCTGTTTTGCGTTTGGATTCTGCGCGGCCAAGGCCCAGAAGCCGTGAAAATATCATCAAGTTTTCATTGGCACTAAGTGACTCGTCAACGGATGCATATTGTCCTGTGAGTCCAATCAGCTGGCGTACGATATGTGACTCCTTCACCACATCATGGCCAAATATTTTGGCCGATCCTCCATCTGGCCGGAGCAGCGTGCCCAGCATTCGAATCGTTGTTGTTTTCCCTGCTCCATTTGGACCCAGTACGCCGTAGATTGTACCCGCCTTTACATTCAAATTCACACCATCCACTGCATGTTTATCTCCAAACGTTTTCATGAGTCCTTGTGCTTCGATCGCCCATTCTCCAAGGTCATTGCCTGTTGCTCTTTGCTCTGTATTGTTCAATTGTGGTTCCTCCCATATCGTTTATAGGGGAAGAATAACGTACTTTTATGAACTGAATATGAATGGAATGAAGTTTCAATTTTACAACATTAAAACCCCGCCAAGGTCCATATGGGACACTGGCAGGGTTGGGATCGGATTTTAATTTTCTAATTTGCAGGTTTGATATCAAAAAAGTCCAGTTCTCCATATCCTTCACCTTTGGAGAAGCGAATTTTGTTCACACCAGCCTTCAGCTGAATTCTCGCAGTAGACAGTCCCCAGTTCTCCCATCCCTTGTTCGTGATGTAGAAAGGGCTGGCCATGCCTTCATTTACACTCAGCAGCAGGTTGGACCAGTTGCCACCTGCGGTGCCATTCGCCGTCCTCGCCAGGAGAACATACTGGCCAGCAGTCGCTGCATTGACGTTAAATTCCACATAGCTGTCCGCAGTATCAATATGTCCAGCTTTCATGCCTCCTGAACCGGAAGGACTTTGGGAAGCGTAAGCGATCCCGCCATAAGTTCCCTCTTCTCCTTCATATCGAACGACCGGCTTTTCTCCCGAAGGCAAGGCAATAGGAACATTGGGATTCACAGGTGCACCCAAATTCGGGGTATTGTCGGCATTCCAGGTGAACTTCTGTATGCGGATTTCTCGATTCCATCCGGAATTATTGAATTTTGCTGTGTGGTACATGATCCAGTCCTCGGTCCCGTCAGGAGACTTGGTAAAGGAATGATGACCCGGGCCGTAAAGGCCGTTACCGGATTGGAAGATAGGCTGACTGCGCTTGCTCCAGGATGCCGGATTCAGCAAATTGCTTGAGGTGTTGGCAGTAATAAGCCCCAGACAATAATCATTGGTCCAGCTGCCACTTGCCGAGTACACAAGAAAGATGACACCCTTTCGAACGATTACCTGCGGTCCTTCATTTACATTCGGAGAATGATTGGTTTCCCAGGTGTAGGTTGGTCGAGCAATCTCCACACGATTCGAATCGATGGTCCAGGGATTGCTCATATGGGCAATATACAGATTCTGCCGTACATTCGTATCTCCTTCCCATCCCGACCAGAGGAAGTAGAGCTGTCCGTTCACCTGTAATACCGTCCCGTCGATGGCCCATTTGTTGGTTGGGTCCGTAATCTGTCCTTTGTATTGCCAGGTTCCCTGTGTGGGATCAGCTGATGTATTCTCCATAACATACATGCGGTGATTGACGTTATCTCCATCATCCTTGGCATAATAGATATACCATGCACCGTTGATGTAATGAAGCTCAGGGGCCCAGATGCCGCAGCAGCCGGTATTTACAACCGTGGTTGGAGCCGCATCAACGGTTGTTAATTGTGCTGACTTCCAGATGGTAACGTCTCCGCCTGTCGTTTTGGTGAAATAGTAGAATCCGTCTGTGTGCTTGTAAACCCATGGATCAGCTCCATCCTGCATCACCACATTATAGAAGTTATTCTGAACGGTAGCTGCATGTGTCGTCTGTCCCATTGGAAAAATAAGAAATGCACATAAGGCCAGCAACAATTTGCTCCTGTAATTCATGATTTTCATCTACAGTCACGCTCCCTCTCCTATCGGATTATGAATCAAGCACGTAACTAACTCTTCAACGTTCAATCCTCGATAGCAGCCTTGCGGGAATTGATTCGACGAATGATTTCCGGGTCGAATTTGGGACGTCGGTCATAGGTGTACAGTCCATTCACTTCCTGTTCCACATCATACAGCTGGGTATAGCAAAACCCGAACATCTTTGGATGGTCCAGCAGGACATTGGTTAATCCCTCGTAGCGCGCAATGAAAGCCTCTTCGGATTGGGGTCTATCTCCATATCCCCAAGCATTCTCATCTTGCTGATCCGGGTTCCACCAGATACCACCGTACTCGCTGATAAAATAAGGCTGCCCTTCATACGTCTGCCGCTCCGGAAACGTATTGAACACTTCCCCGCCGCTTTTCATCGGTTCATATCTGTCACGGAACGTTTCCGGATTCTGATCATAGTCATGCAAATCGAAGATATCTGTCACCACATGAAAGTTACCGCTGGTATCAATGACAGGACGTGTCGGGTCCATTCGTTTAGTCATCTCATAGACAATACGGAGTACGTCGTTATCCTGACGCGTCCCACCACGATCCCATGTTTCGTTGAACGGACACCAACCGATAAGCGATGGATGATTGAAGTCACGTTCCATACCTTCCATCCATTCCGGCAGGAACCGGGCTAAACTTTCGGTCGTTGTAATATCCAGTCCCCAGTTGGCATGTTCTCCCCATACCAGGTAGCCTAGCTGGTCGGCCCAATACAGGAAACGCGGCTCAAACATCTTTTCGTGCAATCTCGCCCCATTAAAGCCAAGCTCCATAGAGATTTCGATATCCTTGCGCAGGTCCTCGTCGCTGGGTGCCGTATAGATGCCTTCCGGGTAAAATCCCTGATCCAGCACGAGCCGCTGAAAAATGGATTTCTCATTGATACGAAACGCCATACCATCCAGCCTTACCGTCCGTAGTCCAAAATACGAAGCAACCGTATCGCTGGTCTGATCCTGACCATTCAGCTTCAGTTCCAGATCATACAGTTTGGCATGCCCCGGCTCCCATAAATGGATCTCGGATAATGGAACGGTAAGCTTCACCGAAGGACCATGAACAACCGCCGTTGTCGACCCAACATCCTTTCCTTCAAAGCGGGCATTTGCAGTCAGTTCACCTCCAGCAGCGTTACCGCATATATTCGCTTCCAGGTGCACGCATGAATTATCCGGATCAGCGACGACTTTCATGTCGGATAGATACACCTCTGGCACCTGCTCCAGCCACACGGTCTGCCAGATCCCCGTAGTCCGGGTGTAATCACAGCCATGTGAATGGAATTGTTCGCTCTGTTTGCCTCGCGGCTGGCGCCCAGAACGCACATCATCTTCCGCATACACCGTGACTACATTTGTACCCGATGAGACATGGGATGTGATGTCAAAATGGAAGGGTGAGTAGCCACCCCGATGCTTACCAACGGCTTTTCCGTTGACCCAGATCTCCGCTTCATAATCAACAGCGCCAAAATGAAGCAAAATGCGTCCGTTCATCCAGTTATCTGGAATAGAGAATTCCCGTTTATACCATACCGCCGCCATAAAATCGGTATATGCCACACCGGACAGCTTGCTTTCTGGGCAGAATGGGACGGTGATCGTTCCAGCGAGATGATGCCCGGACTGCTCATAGCCGCGTTCTTTTCCGCTTTTTCCATGATCCATTTCAAACTGCCAGGTTCCGTTAAGATTGGTCCAATTGCTCCGCACCCACTGAGGGCGAGGGTATTCCGGGCGGGGTGTCTGTAACATCTTCTCTTTATTCATGTAAAATCACTCCTATTAGTCTTTGATTGAACCGAAGTATACTCATTTTACAAAAAATCAGTGAGATCCATATAAGCGCCGTCATTCTATCCGGCCTCAAGCCCCCCAGGGTAACGTTCGGGATTGATAATGATATCGGGAAGCTCGCCGGATGAGATCATCAGAGTAAAGGCATCCGCCTCCTGTCCAACGGACGGTGTAATAAAGTTCACTTTAATACCGGTCAATTGCTCCACTTGCTTTTGCACGGCTTGATTGTTCATGTCCGGAATGCTGGGATTGGCTGACATGCAAACGTTCAGCGTGGCATCTGTTTTATAGGGATAGGCTGAATAATCGTTGGGAATGATCCGAACATATCCATCCCCCCGCTACGAATTTGAAATCCTCCCCAGAACGTTTTTGATCTGAATAGTAATGTTCTGTATTCGAATCAAAGTATAGTTACACAATAATTAGATGTCAACGTTTTCAATTTAATTTATTGTAACAAATTGCATTTGCCATTCCTGATTGTTTTTCTACAAGAAACATAAGAAAACGAAATGAGTAACTGTAAAATAGCTGAAATACCGCTGATTTAATACAATTCACATGAATTCAATGACAGTAGAAGTATTGCTTTATTCCATGAATGACCGCACGCGTTTCCATCAAATTATTTACTTGTTTTGTTTTTAATTACAAAATATTTGTAACTATAGGCACACTTATACACAATTCTCGAGCCTTAGGTTTCACTCTCCCGATGGAAGTTGAAGCGCATGATCATCGCTGAAAGGCACACCAAAATCAGGTGAACCATCGCCGTTCCATTCAAATTTTTGAATGCGCGTTGCCCGTAAACCCGTATCTGCACCCGGTGCAGGAAGAGCATGATATACAATCCAGTCCTCCAGACCATCCGGTGACGTTGTAAAACTGTTGTGCCCTGTGGCATATACATTATTTTCAATACTTTTTCGAAAAACAGGCTGCAAGGATTTGGTCCATCCCGTTATAGAGTAAGGGTCAGACATCCGCATAATATAGATCGCTGACCCATAGTCCGGAAAATGACCATAACCTGCGTACAAAAAATAGAGCACGCTCCCCCTCTTCAACACGGTGCCATCCAGACCGGGGACAGGAGTTTCCAGTGCCCCCTTCCATACCCAGTCACCTTCCATAGGATTTAAACTTTCATTCTCCAGTACGCAAATTCGCCGTGAATCGTCCCCTCCACCATCATTAGCCGTATAATATATGTACCATTTTTCATTCAAAAAATGGATTTCCGGTGCCCACACACAACCGTGATGAAGCCCTGGCGGAATCATAATGAGGTCACCCGCACCCACTTTGACATTCTGCTCAGGCGAACTGTAATACCCTTCTCCATCCAGTATAAGTGTGAGTTCGTCATAAGCATGTGAATGGGACTTGAATAAGCCCTCGCCCTGCTCCAGATGAAACAAGTGAGGTTTGAAACGCTCGATACTCACGATAGATGAGGTACCGTTATTTGGCATATCTCGCATCCTTATCGCCCGCATTCATCGTATACTTTACCTGCATCTTAATATTCTGTTCATGATCTCCGAATTCATTGCCGAACAGATTCATACCGCCCTGATGTCTTGCATCCGGATGGATTCCAATTCGTAATCTTAACTTGTGTTTATCCTCGAGATGAAGATCGGACAGGGACACATCCGAAACTTTCTCTTTGTCCAGCATGGTCTTGTTGTCGTCCACACGCCATTTTTTGAGAATGCCGTACTGTGTGGAACCATCAGACCACCATGCCGGATTCAGTTTGCCACGGCGGTCACCCAAATCTCCGGGACTTGTCCACATCCCGATCTCAGTGCCATTGACCCAAACAGAAATATCCGAAGGCCACTCATTATTATAGGTTGCTACTTCAGAACAGATTTCCATGGACAATTCCAAAGCTTCAATCGTTGCACCTTGCGGAATATCCATCGGAAGCAAATATTCCAGATACCCTTTTGCCAGCCAGATGATCTGAGCATCAATATGCTTGGGATGATAAAAGCTTGCCGGGTCGTCTTCCTTCAGAATCATTTCCTCCGTGCTCGCCATACCACATGTTGGCGCAACCTCACAATCGCTGTAATGCCCTATCGGCATATGAACTTCATAGACATTCGTATCCCGTTGGAGAAAGGAACTCACCCTGTCCAGGGCAATATGAATATCATCATAATTGCGGCTGCAAACCTTCATGGCCCCGCGCGAAGCTGGAAGCATTTCTGTATGTATTAAATGGGCGGCCTCCAGCACTTTAATATGGTTGGCTACCGTCGACACTGGCAGGTTCAACGCCTCGGCGATTTCGATAATGTTTAGCTTGTTTGCATTCAAAAGCTGGAGAATGTCAATCCGGGAACGAGTTGACAAGGCGTGAGTGACACTTACTAGTTTTTCCGGGTCGTTAAAGCTAAGTTCCAGCACGATTCTGCTCTCCTTTGGAAAAGTTAAATTAAAAATAATTTTACTGAATAACAGGAATAAACGCAATGATACCATGTGTAATCCTGGTACCTCAGCTCTCATTTGAGAACATTTTCCACGTAATTTTTCCTGTAACTAAGGCAATGAATAGAGTAATCTGTATTTCTGCATTTTTAGTGAAAGGAAGGTTATACGTGATAAATGAAATCAATAGCTGGATCAGGCATATTGCTTCTAACTATATCTTGATTATTGCGGCAGCTGTTATTTTTTTTGCGATCAAGGCTGTAATTGGATTCTATACCTACAAGCATTACAATAAAAAGTTAGACCATCTGCACCACAAAGTCGATTTGCTCATGAAGGAGCAGCAGCATTTTGCCCGGTCGTTTTCCCCTCCTGACGAAAATAAGCACATGACGCAGAAAGAAGACCACGTCGAGTCATCGGCACCTCCCCTAATGTAATTTTCTCATATCTATTTGTATGGTAACCCGTGAAATCCTTCCCCTACTCTGTCACATAAATAGCTGTTTTGTCATATGTACTATCATATCTAGCTTAAGCATATATTCAGCCAACATTGCTGCAGCTCCTACTTGCGCGAATTTATCCCCTTGACTCTCTGCCACGGTTGAATCAAAGCCAATGGCTTAAACGATATAAAAGCCGCAGATCGGATGCTGTTAGGCATCCAATCTCGGCTTTTTGTATGACAAGTATGATATTCGCCTTTCTCCTAGTGCCCAATCTTCACGGGCAAGTAGGTCAGGGACTGACCTGGAGCCGAGACGGTAAGATGGTTTTCCAATTCAAATGATTCAACCGATTCGATAAAGGGCACCCTTTCTACAAATGCGGTCAAAGCAATACTCAATTCCATTCTCGCCAGTGGAGCACCCAGACAGAAATGTGGACCATTTCCAAAGGTAAGATGTTTTTTGTTATTAGGACGGTGAATATTCAATTCGAACGGATTCTCAAATACGTTCTCATCCATATTCGCCGCACTCATCCATGAGATGACAACATCCCCTTTTTTCAGTTGCACACCCAACAGATCATTATCCTTCTTAACCGTCCGATGCCGCTTGGCATTATGAAATCGATAACGAAGCATCTCTTCCACTGCAAGTGGGACAAGCTCAGGGTTCTCTCTTAATTGAACATACAGGTTGGGGTCATCATAGAGAAAAGAATAAAATGTACTGGATACCATGTGACTGGTTGTTTCAATACCGGCTCCGAGCAAAAGCATTGTGGTCCGAACAACCTCATCATCGGAAAATTTCTCGCCGTCCACATCCACCTTCAGCAGATCCGTAATGATATCGTCACCAGGCTGAGTCCGTTTCTGAACGACAATAGGGTACAGGAACTGGTAATACTCCTGCGCTGCGACCTGCTTTTTCAGTTCCATTTCCTCTGCATTTTCGTTATTTGCAGGTTGAAACAGAATGTCTACCCAGCTTTTGAAGCGATGGCTGTCTGTTAGCGGGATACCCAATAAATCAGCCATAACCATTGACGGCAAAGGTGCTGCGAGAGCTTGTACGATGTCGATCGTTGTATCGAGCTCGATGTCCTCGACCAGTTGAGTTGCAATGTTCCGAATCCGCGGCTCCCAGTTTTTCAGGCTGCGCGGTGTAAATGCAGCAGAGAGCAGCGAACGGCTTTTTTGATGGCGCGGGGGATCAATGCTCGAAATATTCATTTTGTCCGGGGGTGTACCTTCCTTGTTTTTGGCACCAACGGATATGGTTGTTCTTGAGCCTTCGGATGAGAAATATTCATGATTGCTTAGTACCTGCTTAACATCGTCATACCTGAACACATTCCAGGTGTCCGTATCCTCATGATAGTAGACAGGTTTCTCCGATAACATTTTCCGAAACCAGTGAATTGGGAAAAACTCCTCCGATCTTGACTGGAAATTGCTTATATCGTGAACACGAATCACTTCTTTGTACATCCAAACACCGCCTCTCGAACTATTTTTCTTTGTCGGCACATGAATTGACAGTTCAGCGCACAACCAATTTTATACCAACCGTATATTATTTGAAATGAAACTTTTGAACTAAATTCAAAATATGTATAATTTAAGGTGTATTTTTATACTACTCGTACATTTAATGTTGAAAATTAAGAAGAAATTTGGTTTACTGCTATGTAGTTCCATATCACTAGGAATGAACATGTCTAAACCGAATACGTGGACCATATGGTTTACTATGGTATGCTTGAACACGAGGTTCATTTTTTTTGCACATGGGTTCGTTCGGGAGGGATACAGTGAATTGGATACGTCCATTGAATAGAGGAGAATCTGTCTTTAAAGTTAAAAATAATCGCATTGTCTACTTTGCAAAATTATCTATTCCACTTAATGCCCTTATCGCAGTTGGAAAAATATTTTTGGGGATCTACTCCCTCTCTTTCTTTTTATGCATTAACGCCTTCTATAATATCGGCATTGCTGTTGCCAAGTATTTCGCAGCAAAAGCACATGAGGACTCGAATCTTGATGATTCCAGCCCGGAGGAAATCCTAAAAAAACAATACGCTGCATACCGATTTATAGGCAATATTGTACTCGCTTCAAGTGTGGTGTACATCATTTATTGCAGTAAGTTATTATTTGTTGCAAGCAGCAGAACACATTATCCTCACTATGTTGCCTTCATTATAGCTGCCGTTACTTTTACCGAAATTGCGGTATCTCTTGGGGGCGCGATTATGGCGAGACGGAATAATGAGCCAGTCATTGAAGCTATCAAGCTGACAAATTTCTCCTCATCCTTGATCTCCCTTTCCTTGACACAAACTGCGATTATGTCATTCACATACAAAGGAGATCCCACCTTTTACAATGGACTGTCAGGTATCATTTTTGGTGCTCTTGCAGCACTCATTGGGCTGTATATGATATTACGAACTCCGGCAGATGAATAGCCATCTTATAATCCGTTGAAAAGACATCCGCGTATAGTTGATCCTGACTATTGTTGGATGTTTTTGGTTATATCAAATCATTGTAAGAATAAGCCCGAATTAAAGAAAACTGTTTGGCAAGAAAATGTGGGGCATAGGGCATGTCATTGCGAAGCCAGGATACAATGGTTCCTATCAGGGCTGAGGAACTGTACCAGATGGCGATCTCCTTATGAATACCCGCTTGTGCAAGAGAGCTTCCTATCTCCAAACTTTCAATCTTGGCCGATACGAGTCTCGTTAACAATTTCAAAAGCCTTTCCGTAAAAATGGGTGTGCGTCTGGAGGCAAGAACAACACGATAGAATTTGGAATGGTCAGCAAAGTGTTCAAGCAATTTAACAAGTACAGGCCAACCATCGTCTTTGGCAGCATCCTCTAACGGAGGAGCATACTCGTCCACGATCCGTTCAATGTGCTCGATCATCTCGTCCGCCATTTTCTCCATCATGTCTGTGATGTCCCGATAATGCAGATAGAAGGTCACACGGTTGATCGTCGCTCGTTCTGCAATCCGATTGACCGACAATTTTTCGATGTCCATTTCCTGCAAAAGATCTACAAAAGCATCACGAATCAACTGCCTCGTACGAAGTATACGAGGGTCTGTAGCAGACTTCTTTTCGTTTTTCATCGCAAAATCCCCTCCTCAAATTTTAAAAATTACAATTTTAAATGATCAGTCGTTTATTTACGAATTAGACTACATATTTTATTTTTCCGTAAAATAAGCAACGAAAATACCCAAAATCGTAAATTGTATTCTTCGGGAATATGTATATAATTCAATAGATACAATGTAAACTATACAACACGTTGTAAATTTAGTCACGTGTGGATTGAAAGGATGGAATGGATTGAGCCAGGCTAGATTAAAAGAAAGAGATGACGTAAAAAAGGGCCCCATACTGTTTGTTATGATTTTGGGTGCATTTCTTGCCACATTGAACCAAACCGTAATGAGTGTGGCAACTCCGGAGCTGATGGGTGATTTTAATATCTCAGCAGCAACAGCCCAATGGTTTACAACAGGTTACATGCTGGTGAATGGTGTACTTATTCCCATCACGGCCTATTTCATGCAACGCTTCTCGACACGGCAATTATTTCAAGCTTCGATGTTTATTTTCCTCATCGGTACGATTATATCTGCCCTTGCGAGCAATTTCGGTACACTGTTGACAGGCCGTATGGTTCAAGCAGCCGGTGCTGGTATTATCATGCCATTGTTAATGCATGTCATTCTAACCTTGTTCACTCCTGAGAAAAGAGGCGCCGCAATGGGCATGGTCGGTTTTGCCATCATTTTCGCTCCGGCGATTGGGCCGACCCTTGCTGGTTATATTCTTGAAAATTACACATGGCAAACGATGTTTTACGGAATGATTCCACTAACCGTTATCGTTATTGGTTTTGCGTTTGTATACCTCAAGAATGTATCGGAACGAGTCAATACCAAATTCGACACACTCAGTGTATTGCTGTCCACGATTGGATTTGGTGCATTACTGTATGGCTTCAGCCGGGCGGGAAGTCTGGGATGGTCAAGTGCAGAAGTCATCATATGCCTTGCAGCAGGAGTTGTTTCTCTTGGACTATTCACATGGAGACAACTTGCATCTGCAAATCCCCTGCTCGATCTGCGGGCCTTCAAGTATAATATGTTCTCTCTGACCACGATCATTAATATCGCGATCACGATGATCATGTATGCTGATATGATGCTGCTTCCGTTATACCTCCAAAATGCACGGGGTTACACTGCATTGGAGTCCGGATTATTGCTGCTTCCAGGAGCGCTTGTCATGGGCTTCCTGATGCCGATTACGGGTAGATTGTTTGACCGTTTTGGCGCAAAATGGCTGGCGATTATCGGGATGGTTATCACAATCGTAACCACTATCGGGTTCATTGATTTGACCGATTCTACCAGCTACACCTACCTGGTATTAATGTCAACAGGTCGCCGAATTGGTATGGCCTTGCTCATGATGCCAATTCAAACGGCAGGTTTGAATCAGCTGCCACCACGACTTGGACCACACGGTACAGCGATATCCAATACCGTTAGACAAGTGGCTGGCGCAGTTGGTACTTCATTACTCGTGAGTGTAATGACCAGTCGTACAATGACACATGCGCAAGATATGGTTGCAACGGGTGCAGCCAACGGATTAACGAAGCAGCAGTTGGGAATGGAGTCCATGATTCAGGGAATTAATGATGCTTACGTTGTCATTATCGGCATTGCTGTTCTCGGATTGTTACTTTCCTTCTTCATTAAACGTACCAAACAGGCAACAGAGGACGATTCCAAACAGCCTGTAAGACAAAAAGTCTCCATGAATACAAATTAAAAATAGCATTTACATGAATTGCATCTTGTATAGTGCTTGGTATCTTATACAAAAAAGCGGCAGTCCGGACCCTATGCTTTACGTCCAATCTGCCGCTTTTTGTGTATTGAATTATGAATAATAGTCTTCTCACATAAGTAAGCTCAACTTCGTTATCGTTTCATTTCGTGCTCCCCATCGGGACACTCCTGATTTGTTCGAGATATGATCTGCAATTCTTGACAATCCTGCCTGCCTCGCCTTGAAGAGAACCCGATTCAAATTCCGTCTGAAATGCCTGTAGAGTTACTTCCAACATGGAAATATTGATCTCTTTCTGTTCGACTAAGCAAAGCAGCCCTTTTGTCAGTTCTTTCGCTTTAATAGACACTTCCGATTGGAGAATGGCATAACTGAATTTCTGAAGACCTGCAATCAGGCTGTTTTTATCCAGCGCAATGTCTTTGGAATCAGGAGCAATCATCGAAAGACTAGGAAAATCGATAATATGCTCCTGTCTTTCCAGCATGGAACGCAGTAAAATTTCAATATAATTCAGCACTTTTGGCACAAGATGACTCCAATCCGGTTGGTCGAGATGGAAATTTCTCCACGTATTTGAGATTTGATGTACCATGCCAAAACAAAAAATAGCTCCTTCAAAAGCAAAGGGTTTTAATTCTTCGCCAAATACCTGTACCAGTCTTTCCGATAACCAATTTAACTGCATGCGAGTCAGATTTGCCACATCACATTTCCCAGAATAAAAGCCTGTCCAGAATAGCTCCACAACACGCTGTTTTTCAGGCAAAATCATCGGCATCATAATCTGATCCACCAGTAAATCAAAATCGGAAGCATAGCTTTGACTCTCCAAATTTTTGCGAATCATCATGTCTTCCTGTACACGTTGCTCCAGAATAGCAAGAATACAATCATCTTTCGAACTAAAGAATTTATAAAATGTTCCTTTGGACACACCCGACTCATCTAGGATCATTTGTATGGAGGTGCTGGTCACTCCATGTTTCTCAAAGAGCACAAGAGCAGAGTCCAATAACATTTGTTTCCGTTTATTCATAAGTTCCCCCTGGATGATTTCGGTGGTTCACGTCACGATATCTTGATCATCTAGCGTAAATCCACTGCAAACATCAGATGCTCCTTCCATATCCCCCTGATTTTAATATTCTGGCGATCCATCTCCTGGAAGCCCGCCTTAAGCAGCACTCGGATCGATCCGGCATTGTTGGGCAGCGCACCTGCCTCCACGCGTTTTATTCCCGCATCATTCACGGCAAAATTCAGTGCTAATCCAAGGGCTTCACTCATGTAGCCCTTGCCATTGTGCGCCTGGTCGAGCACATAACCTACGATCCATTTTTGGGCGGAATCCAGTTCAAGCTCGAACAGAGAGATCTCCCCAATGAGCTCATTTGCCGTGTTCAGGAAGATTCCGAAAGAATAACGCTTCCCTTCTTCCCTGGCCTTGTTCCAACCTTCAAGCAGGGTGACCTGACCCTCCAGCGTATAGAATGTCTCCGATCGTTCACTTGCCGAAATCTCTTCAAAAACAGCCCGATTGCGGAGCTGTACATCCAGCACTGATGCCGCGTCCTCCATGTTCAAAAATCGTAAATAGATGCGTTCTCCACGATTGTTCATCTGTATGTTCATCCTTGTCTCTGGTTGTAGTCTATTTCATCATTAGAAGTACGAGAGTTTCCGTTTATACGCCATATCCCAGAACAGATATTCAAATTCAACGCTTCTTCTGAATATGTCCTCAATGGCTTCCAGTTCCTGCTCGGTTTTATGTTCACATAATGCATCCAGTGTATCATAGAACCATTCGAATGAGTCGCGGAATTCATCACTTGCATAATTTTCGATCCAAGTCTGATAGAAATTACCCTCTAATGAATCCCGATATTGTTCTTTTAATCTTGTGGCATAGTCGTAATACGTCCACGCACAAGGGAAAATGACGGCGATGATTTCGGCAACCCCGCCTGTTTGAGCAACACTCATCATATTTGACGTATATGCCTTGTTGAAAAGAGATGGTTTGACAGTATGATGTTCATCCAGCGTTATCCCAAATTCATTCATGTAATTCCGATGCAAATCCATTTCTTCGTACAGAATAGCGTGTTGAATAACCGTAAAATTCGTCATCAGTTTTTCATCCGCAGCCTTCACTGCACCCATCGCAAAAATCTTCGCATATTCAATCAGATATGTATAGTCCTGGAGTAGATAAAACTTAAACGCTTCCTGATCCAGTGTGCCTTTCCCCATCTCGTGTAAAAAAGGATGATTGTATCCATCTTCCCATACGGTTATGGACTTGTCTTTTAACGTTCTTGAAAATGACATGATCAGTTCTCCTTTGTCCAAATCATATTGTCCCATCTGCAATCCCGCTATTGCTTCCTGTTATGAAATATACACACCAAAAAGCCCTTGTCCTAATTTCGGCAAGGGCAAAAAATAACATGAGTACATGTCATTTGCTCCCTACGTCAGTATTAACTAACAGGTTCAAAGGGTCAGGTTTTAACCTTCTCAACTGCGAACAGTCCCCCTGCAAATTGCTCAGGCTTATTACAACATGTGTATCTCCAAATGTCAAACTATTCCTATTAATCTTCGAGTTTGCCTAATTCCTCTTGCAAGCTCTTCAGACGGGTGCGAATGGTTTCAATCCTATTCTGCACTTCACTTAACTGGTTCAAATCCCTTTCGTATGCCTGTTGCTCTTCCTTGGCTTTTGCCAATTCATCCTCTGCAACGCCAATCTGGTGCTCCAGATATATGATATCTGAAGAGCTGCCGTGAGTTAAACGCTGTGAATATGTCATGGTTCACCTCATTTCTGGTCTTCCATTGCTTTTCCTATATTATATGGCTGAATATCGATATCCAAATCCATACCCAGAGCCAATTTGGCCAGTTGACTTCCTATAAAGGGCCCCATCGTCAGACCTGATGCTCCAAGCCCGTTGGCTGTGATCAAGCCATCCCAACCAGGAACAGCACCCATTACCGGAAGAAAACCCGGTGTGAACGGACGGAAGCCTACTCTCACTTCCTGAAACGTGCTATCAGCTAAACCAGGAGCCAGTTCCAATCCTTTATTCAATATTTCCTGCATTCCGCCTGCGGTTACTCTTGTATCATAGCCTTCAATATCATTTTCGTGAGTCGCCCCAATCACAATCTTCTGTTGATCAAAGGCTAACAAATATTGATCCGAAGGAGGCATGACCACAGGCCATTTCTCAGTATCTTCTCGATCGTGAACCTGCAAATGCATAATTTGCGCCTTCTGATAATGAACCTTAAAATCAATGCCCAAGGGCTTGAATAGTTCATTGGCCCAAGCGCCGGCACACACAATAACCTCGTCAGCCGATATGACTTTCCCGTCAACAACTACTCCAGTTACCCGATTCGACTCATGTTGAAGTGTCGCGTCCCCATCAATCAGGACCGCTCCATTTCGCTGTGCCGATCGGATCAAGGCATCGCGCAGCGCACGGCCATCGATACGCGCAGCACCGCTGATGTATACGGATTGAAAAGTTTCCTCTAGTAGAGGAAAACGCTGATGGGTTTCTTTTGCATCCAACAGGGTAATATCACCAATCTCCGGTGCATCTTCTTTACGAAGATGTGCCCGTTCCTGCATCTTGTTGAGTTTCTCCACATCGGTATGAATACTAAGCGCACCCACTTGAGCGTAACCCGTTTCCGTTTCCCCTTCACTCTTAAGTTCTTCAATCAACCCGGGATAGAAACGTGCACCTGCCTTGGCAAGCTGATACCAATCCTGATTGCGGCGTTGGGATAACCAGGGACAGATAATCCCGGCAGCGGCATCCGTAGCCTGCCCTCGATCTTTCCGATCTATAATAAGGACCTCTGCACCCCATTTTGCTAATTGATAGGCTGTTGATGCCCCAAGAATTCCTGATCCTATGACGATGACTTTCTTCATGATTGCATTCCTTTCCTAAATCAATGTATCCATTATAGCCTATACTGTTCGACATGATAATGGCAAGGCATCGGCATGGTGATACATATTCCTAAAAGGTTTTCGGTAAAAGCTCATCGGATTGAAAACATTATTTAAATTACTGTTATTTATGTAATATAATTCAAATCAAGTTTCTTTTAACGCAGTATCCGCGCCATTTACGCACACGACCTTTAACGAAATGAGGAATAACACAACGATGCCGAAACGTAGTATGGGGAATTCGCTGGATACCGATATGCCACTTATGATTACAGGCCAAAACCAGCTGACCGTAGATGAATTGATCCATTGGAGCGACCATTCACGGGATTACGGTCCGAAGCAGCGAATCGGTGAACAGATTCAGAATGTTATAGTCCTGGTTGACTGGCACAATAATGGTGTAAAGCATGGAATCCCTCCTGTTGGATATGATGGAATGCGTGCAAAAGCGGCTTGAAACGGTATTGGGTTCAGTGCAGATTATCAACCTCCTTGTCGCAAATTCACTGTCTTAATTTGGTAATGATTTGAATCTACTAGAAATTTATATCATTTTTTTGTAAGTTTAAAATCTTAAATTATGAACACTGTTAATTTTTGAATATGTATCCCTAAGATCCATTTAATGCTTTAGAGCATTTTCGTTAGCTATCCACGCAAAAAAACACGCCCAGAGCCACTCCGTATCCATTGACACGGTTGACTACCAGACGTGCTTCAAATATAACAATACATCATTCCATATATTTAGCGGCTACGATCTGGCCTTGAAGCCATGATAGAACGTATCCACAACCAGAGAAGCTGCCGATTTACGAGCAATATCACCACTTACTACCTGCTGCCAAGTCAGAAACAAGATAGAATACAGCACATCTACAATCCAGTTTTTATTGACATCCGGACGAAAATAATTCTTTTGCTGCAACAAGCTGACCGCATGCAGTATCGGCTCTCTTAGCTTCGAATCTGCTCCTTCGATCTCAGGGTTGTAGTGAATAGCTGCATCATGGGTAAGGAAAAATATTTTATCTCCTAACGGAATGAGCACTTCAATCAGTTCCGGAATATACGTTTCACAGTTTTCCTCATCCAGATGAATGTTTTGCATGGCCTCACTTACAACCTCAATCGCACGCAAGCCCAGATAAACCATTAATTGTTCGCGACTCTCCACATAACGATGCAGGGTCGCAATGCCGATTTTTGCAGACTCTGCGATGTCATTCATGGATGCATTGGGCTTTTCAATTAGCAGTTTGGTTGCTTCGTCCAGAATGGAGTTAAGTCTCGTTTGCTTCATCGATGTCAGTTCTTTTTTCAACGGGTTTACACCTCTTGGGGAGTTTATTCTATATATTGATTCAATAATCCATCATTTGAGTGGGATATGACTATAAAATTATAGCATAGTTCCTCGCCATACCAATATCTGAACGTGACAAACATCCTCAAATATGGCTGATGTAAATGGAAAACTTAAAAGCCGCCTTTCGGCGGCTTTTAGTATCTATAACATTCCCCGTTGCTTATAGCTCGATAATTCTCGTTGCAATATTTGCGCAAAATTCACTGTCATGCTCTACAAACAGAAGGGTCGGGGAATACTCCAACAGCAACTCTTCAATTTGCATACGTGAGATGACATCCACAAAATTGAGAGGTTCATCCCAAACGTGCAAATGAGCTTTCTCACTGAGACTTTTGGCAATTAGCACTTTCTTTTTTTGGCCTGCGCTATACGTTGAGATATCCTTCTCCAACTGCAATCTGGAAAAATCCAGCTTTCTTAATATGGATTTAAACAGGCTTTCATCAATACTCTGAGCGGCTGCAAAGTCAGATAAATGGCCTCCGAGATCAGACGTGTCCTGTGACACATACGAGATTTTAAGCTGGTGATCCTTCCGAAAAAGGCCTGTATAAGGGATATTCTCACCACAAATCAGTTTAAGGATGCTTGATTTTCCAGATCCATTTTGACCATAAAGGGCGATACGATCCCCTTTTTCAACCGTGAAACTCACGTCCTTACAAACGACATTGGAATCATAGGCAATGGATACATGTTCCAATTCGACGAGTTCCTTCTTGTGATAATCCAGTTGATGAATCTGCAGGCGTTCTGCATTTTCAATATTTTTGAGCAATTTGGACTTTTCCTGAATGGCGGATTGCTGCCTCTGCTCGATATTTTTGGAACGTTTCATCATTTTGGCAGCCTTATGTCCGATATATCCTTTATCCACCTTGGAACCGGAATTTCTCGTCCCATTTTTGGTTCTTTCGACTTCATGCGACCATCCACCCGTCCGTTTGGCGGAGTCGGATAAACGTTTGATATCCTTTATTAATTTCTCATTACTGGCAAGCTCAAATTGATCTTGTCTCTGTTTATTTTCCCACCACGCGGAAAAATTCCCTTTCTGAATCTCGATGTTGTTTTTATTGATGGACAGGATATGATCCACGCTGTTATCCAGAAAGGATCGATCATGGGATACCAAGATAAATCCACTTTTACTGCGCAGATAATTACTTACAAGTTTTCTCGCATGAATGTCGAGATGATTGGTAGGTTCATCAATGAGCAAAAATCGATTATCCTTCAGGAACAAGGCAGCCAGCATCACCTTCGTTTGCTCTCCGTTGGATAAGGAATCGAAAGGTCGATACAGAATATCTTCCGACACTTTTAACAGGTTAAGCTCACGCACAAGCTGCCAGTGCAGATACTCAGGATAGATCTCTTCAATGACATCGAGGGTCATCGCTCCTTTGTTCTCAACCTGAAACGGAAAGTACTCAAAGCTGACATTTGCAGAAATAGTTCCACTGTATTCATACTTACCGAGCAACAGATTGAGGAATGTCGTTTTGCCTCTTCCATTCCTTCCGGTAAAGCCTAATTTCCAATCGGAGTCCAGCTGAAAACTCACATTTTCAAATATATTATCGTAACTGCCATCATAGGCAAAGGTTAGGTTGGTAACGTTGATTAAAGACATTAAGGATCATCCTTTTTATGTGAAATATAAAAGTTAAGCGGGCGGAGTATTTACCCACGACATGGTCCCTCACTTTATATTTGAACATAATCAGAATTTCAATCCACTCTTGAGATAAAAGACACACTTTCCCTGTCAGAGTTATGAGAATATATCCTCAAATGAAAAAAACGCAAAAAAGCCCAATTCACCCGGTGCTTTTTTTGCGTTACATCAACCTGACTATACGATGACGAAACCTGGCGTCCTGGAGCTTAACGCCAAGATGATCTATGCATAGGAGGATAAAGTGCCGGATTCTGATTAGTTATGTTGTGAACCATGTCAATGTCCATGTTCGCTGACAGGTTCACAACAACATCTACAACCTCTAACTCAGTCATCGCTCTATCCCCCCTTTAAAGGCTCAACAATTTAATACCAGAAACTTAACATGGAATGCGTGCTTAGGTCAAGGCGACCTGCTCTGCATTCATTGAGTTATCAAACGCTGCATACAGCGGTTTGTAAACCGGATGCCACATAGCAGCTTTGACTGCCTCTTCCACGTCCTTGAGCTCCACACGCGCTACGCCATCTTCGACTGCCGCTTTGGCGACTGCGACTGCAACTTTGTACGAAACAGCTTGCAGCTCTTTTACTCGTGGCAGAAGTGGAGCACCCGGTGCAGAGGAATCTACCGAATTAGCTACGGCCACTGCTGCTGCGGTGAACATGTTTTTGGTGAATTTCGATGCTTTTGCAACGATAGCGCCAAGTCCCAATCCTGGAAAAACAAAAGCATTATTGGATTGACCGATTTCATATAAAGTGTCATTAAACATGACTGGTTCAAATGGACTGCCTGTTGCAATTAACGCTTTACCATCCGTCCATTCAATCAGACTTCTTGGTGCTGCTTCGGCAAGGGATGTCGGGTTGGACATCGGCATAATGATTGGACGTTCCACATGTTTCGCCATTTCTTTGATAACTTGTTCATTAAAGGCACCAGTCACACCGGAAGTCCCAATCAGGATTGTTGGTTGGATCTGTTTCACAACTTCCAGCAAACTAACCTGTCCCTGCTCATTCAATGCCCAATCTTTCACTTCCGTTGCTTCACGTACATAAGGTTTCTGGAATTCGAATAGACCTTCCGTCTCATCTGTAAGAATTCCACGGTAATCGAAGGCCCAGAACCGACTTTCCGCTTCCTCCTGCTCAAGACCTTCTTCCATCATGGCATCACGAATCTGATCCGCATTGCCAATACCAGCAGCCCCTGGTCCAAATACAAGAACACGATGCTCTCGAAGAGGTACACCCGTCACCTGAACTCCAGACATGATAGCTGCAAGCGTGACAGCGCCCGTTCCCTGTATGTCATCATTAAACGTAAGGAGCTCTTCCCCGTATTTCTTAATAATATTTCTGGCATTCACGCTGCCCAGATCTTCCCAGTGAAGCAGGATATCCGGGAACCACTTTGTTGTTTCTTTCACAAACGCCTCGATAAATTGATCATATTTTGCCCCGCGAATACGTTCATGACGATTGCCCACATACAATGGATCATTCAGCAATTTGGGATTATTGGTTCCAACGTCCAGTACAACTGGCAGTACACGGCTTGGATCAATGCCCACGGCTGCGGTGTATACGGCCAGTTTGCCAATAGCAATATTGATGCCTCCAACACCCCAGTCTCCAATCCCGAGGATGCTTTCCGAGTCGGTCACCACGATCAGATCCACATCTCCTGCATGCAGGCCACTGTTGCGGAAGGCTTCTTCCAGCCCATCCATATCATTAATGGACAGATATATACCGCCTGGTCTGTGATACTGATTGCTATACTCCTGAATGGCTTGCCCAACCGTAGGTGTATACACAATCGGCAGCATTTCACTAAGATGCTCCTTCATTAAACGGTAGAATAGTACAATATTTCGGTTAAACAGATCACTAAGCATAATGCTTTTGCGCAAATTATCCGATTCATTTTGCAATTGCTGATATACGCGGCTCACTTGTTCTTCAATATTTAAAACCATCGGCGGCAAAATGCCGTTCAGGTTAAGCTCTCTTCTCTCTTCTTCGGTAAAAGCAGTACCCTTGTTCAACATCGGATTGGACAGAACATCCTTGCCTTTCAAAGAGGTTTTTAAATTTCCATTGGAATCCACAAAAAATGAGTTCATTTACTAATTGCCTTCTTTCATGACGTCTCTTCGCTGTCTTTTTAATATATTTTTATCACTTGATAACTTTTAGTTAGTTAAAGATCTTCCGATGACAATTATAAGGTATTTTTTATGGCATGTAAACGAACTCATGAAACTTTCATGAATGAAATTCAATTTCTCCTTGATAAATAAAATTTATCACTTTGCTTTTTTTCAACAAATTCATTTTATGGAAAAGTTCATTTCGAACACAAAAAAAGCCACGAATCTTCGTGGCTTTAGTCAATTTCCCGCTGGGTCAATTCAGCTTAATACTATTTCATATGAGATTTAATTAATCAGTATAGGTATCCTAAAAAATCGAGTTCTCCCTCACTCCAAGCCCTGGTTCCAACTTCTCTAATCATTAATCCCTCAACCTTCTGAACCCCAACTCCAATTGTAGTTAAGCTTTCATGGTCAATTTTTAACCATTTACATGTGTTGCTTACAGCTTTGAATCCATTTTTACGATACAAGTTCATATTATCAGCAAATAAAAGTACAAAATCAATATTTCCCTTAGTCAACTTTTCCACTTCACCAAGCAACAAAGAAGCGATCCCTTGGGAGCGATGTGTGATAGAGACACACAAGTCGATTATCCCTAATACTCTTACTGCTTCTCCGTTTAAATTCATCATCCTGTAGTCTAATGCTACATGTCCTACCAGTTGATTATCAGAGTTGAATGCCAATAATCTGCACTGTGGGATTTGCTTAAAAAACAATCTGTCTTTGGGATAGACCTCTGAAAAACTCGCAATAAGCAATTCTTGAAGATGTGTTATCCATTCTTCTTTCATCTCCATATCATAAGCTTTAATTATTTTCAAATAAATTCCCCCTAATCCACTTCAGACTTTTTCTCTATTTGAGCTCAGTTAACTTAGTGAAGATGAACTTACGGAATATAGGCATCCTCTACCTCAACTTTTGGTTCATTTCCGTCAACTATGTATCTTACGTTAATGACATTTCCTTTCTGGAAATGGGCGATATGTGTAACCGGAATAAAGGTCTCTACAGTTGCGGGAAAGGTACTGCCATCCACTTGGGCTACGGTCAGATCCATTCGCACTCCCGGTCTTCCATCCATACTGGATGAAGTCTGTATGATGTTATGAATAATCGCTTCTGCCGGAGTCCCATCCATTAAAATGTTTTTTCGAAGTTGTTGTTTCTTTTTAGCGCTGTGCACAAGTTTAAATACGGTAATCAAAATGATTGCACCCGTTAGAACTCCAAAACTAATGACTGCAATCACAGTAATCAATGTAGTTGACATGATAGCCTCCTTTTAATTGAAAGTTAAGTTTACTACTTCTTTTCTTTATCTGTCTATTCCTGCAACATCTGCTTACACAGGGCTCCTTCAAGCCAAAAAAGCCACCATGTTTGGCGGCCTCCTGCAGGTTATGAAGTTTATGGACTTCAACCATACTGGCATAATCTATTCGCATAATAAGTTAATCTTAATCTACTTTTGCACCATATGACCTTACAAACAGAACCGCTTGTTCCCGATCCAAACGTGCACCTTTGATATCCAATGATTTCAAATCGATTCCTTCCAGGTTGGCTCCTCTAAGATCCGCCCCTTGCAGTTTCGCTCTGCTCAAAACCACTCTTGTCAGGTCACAGTCTCTCAGATCCGCTTTGGTAAAATCCGTATCCGTAAAATCAGCTTCAAAGAAACGAATTCCTCGCAAGTCCTGTTTACCTAATCGGGTATGTCTCAGATTCGTATAAGACCAATCGCCCCGACTCAGGGTAATGCCATCCATTTGCGCACCAGAGAAGTCCGACCCCGTCATCTTGCATGAGCTGAATTTGGAAGCAAACAGATTAGCACCACCGAAGGAACAATTTTCAAAAGCCGATTCTGTATGAATGGAACCATTCATGGAAGCTCCCTTAAAGTCACATTCAATAAAACGGCAGTTGCTTGTTTCGATTTCTTCCATTGAAGCATTCATAAAGGTACACTGTTTAAAAACACAGCTTATGAGTTCTCCATACCGCAAGTCACGTCCTTCAAAATGTACCCCTTCATATTCCTGATCCTTATATTGAAACATCACGTACACCCCATCTTGTATGATTATCATGTGTTCACCATAAAAAGAGCTTTTTATAATATACCATACGGCTGTCAAGTACCGCTTAAACACCTGCAAAAGTCAAGGTTCTTATTTTTTAAAGACCTGTAACTAGCATAATAGGCCCGATGTCTTGTAACTATTTCTCTTGACCTTGGAGTTTACTCCAATGTTATGATTTTATCGGAAAGGAGGTTAATATGAAAATTACGGATTTTGCTAGCAAATATCAAATTCAAACGGATACAATTCGTTATTATGAGAAAGAGAACTTATTGAATCCGTTAAGGCGAGAAAATGGGTATCGGGAGTATGATGAAGTATGTGAAAAACAGCTACAGCTAATTATCGTATTAAAACAATTAGGTTTTACAATAAAAGAGATGCAACAATTACTTATATTACGAGACCAATCCATATCAACAGAATGTAACGATGCAACAGTATGGTTATTGAATCAAAAAATAACGAAACTTGAAGAAAAAATTCAGTTTTACCAACAGGCATTACAAGTCGTGCAAACCATTAAAGAGCTTGCAAGTGAAGCGGTATATTCAGAGAATAAAGAAGTTATCGAAAAATTGTTACTTAGTTTATTCCAAAAGGATTCATAAGGAGAGAGATATGGTGACGAATAAACAAATCGTTCATGTGGAATATATATTAGCCGTTATACTTTCTTTTTTTATTTACATGCAGCTACACTTTCCAATTTGGTTGTTTTTTGTGCTTTTATTCGTTCCTGATCTTACAATGCTTGGTTACGCAATGAATAAGAAAATAGGTGCGATGGTTTATAATTTCGGACACACATTTAT
The DNA here is from genome assembly GCF_030487755.1 of Paenibacillus sp. 11B. Lineage (NCBI taxonomy): Bacteria > Bacillati > Bacillota > Bacilli > Caryophanales > Paenibacillaceae > Paenibacillus > Paenibacillus sp. 11B. The sequence continues at coordinate 432,986 of NZ_JAUKNS010000002.1, forward strand.
TTTTCCTCTGCTTTTAGCATTAAGTTACTTATATTTTTCAAACGATTATCTGCTTTTAGGGTCGATCATCTGGATAGCTCATATATGTTTGGATAGAGCAATAGGTGCCGGATTGAAATATCAAGATTCTGCATTTACTAGTACACATATACAAAGGCTTTAAAATTGCGGCTGCACTCATTGTACCGATAATTGAAATTGGAAGGCAGCCCTTGTGAAAAGTTGAGGAATATCTTTCTTAAATGATGATTAAACGAGAAGAATGAAGGCGCTAATTGGGCGTCTTCTTTTTCGCGCTAGGAAGGCTTCGGACGTGAAGTGGTTTCTGCTCTTCTATAGCCTGACCCGTTTTCCAAGCAAAAAAGAAGACGCATCTGCACTGGACAGACACATCTTCTAATCTGGATTAATTCCTCTAGAATTCCTTATCCGCAAATAACCTGAAATCGTCCGTAATCGCTAACCTTTTGCTTCCTTCCAAATAAAATTGATCATCTGCTCTCCAGGTATGACTTTGTTTGTTTTGTCTCCGGTGATACACATAGTTAAACGGTGACGTAGCATAGGTTTTGAATCCTCTTTTTCTGCATTGCCTCAAAAAGGTTACATCTTCTCCAATGGAACGGTCCGTGAACCGGACCTTCTTTAAAATCTCCCTTTTGAACAGAAGTGTACCGCCTTGTATAAATTCCACATGTTTGTTCTTTTCTTTGGGTGATCTGACCAGCAGCGTTTTTGAAGCGCCCAAGTAAACCAGGCACGAATGTTTGCCCACGATGTCGCTTTTCGTTCGTTTTAGTCCATTCACTTGTTCTTTCAAATAATAAGGCGAGTAGTAGTCATCATCATCAAATTTGGCAATCAACGGAAATCGGGCACGGGTAATCCCCGCATTCAGACTTTGTCCGAGCGAGATTCTTTCTGGAACTTGATATACGGTAACATCCGCATGTTTTCGAACCCGGTTTCGATATAATTGCAGATTCATGCTGTCATGATTCAGAATAATGATAAGCTCTTTTACTTTATAACGCTGCCGATTGAAATTTTGCAGAATATTGTCAAAAAATTGTACCCGATTGGTACATACAATGATGGAAACACCGTTCTCCGTTCTGTTTTTAGCCATGACCTATGCTCTCCTCCACATATATGTTTCTTCATCATACGTACAGAAGTAAGGCATGGTCTGGACAAAGTGATAGCGTATAAAAGACCAAAAAACCTTTATCCTCCAATGAGGACAAAGGATTCTGAAATTCATTCTATGCTTGATTGGATTCGTTCATATATACGGCTTTACCTGTACGAGCGGACTCATAGAGTGCCTCCAGGATTTGCGAAACCACCAAAGCCTGTTTAGGTGTTACTACCGGCTCCAGATCTTTATCAATCGCTTCAATCCACTTTCTCATCTCTATATCCGGTGCACTTTCACTCTTTCCATCATAGAAAGCAACCCCGCCTGCACTCAACTCAATTTCGTTAGTGTACAAACGGCTGAATTTCTCGCCATTGATGCGCAGGCCATTCTTCATATCCGCGCCTGCTTCGCTTCCGCTCAAGCTGCATTTTGCTTCATCCACATCCAGTGAATTGAGCGCCCAGCTGGATTCCAGCATGATTGTGGCACCATTCTCCATTACGATCATACCGAAAGCGGAATCTTCAACTGAGAATTTTTCCGGGTCCCATGGGCCCCAGGCATTCGCTGCATTTTCTCTTTGTGAAAGCTCGTGATACGTTGTACCCAGAACCACCTTCGGTTGATAGTTATCCATCATCCACAGCGTCAGATCGAGTGCGTGTGTACCGATGTCGATCAATGGTCCGCCACCTTGTTTCTCCTCATCAAGGAAAACACCCCAAGTTGGTACCGCTCTTCTTCTGATCGCATGTGCTTTGGCAAAGTAAATCGAACCCAGTTCGCCAGCTTCACACAGCTGCTTCAGATACAAGCTGTCTTCTCTGAAACGGTTATTGTATCCGATGGTCAGTTTTTTACCCGTACGCTCGGCTGCTTCAAGCATTTTTTGCGCTTCAGCAGATGTCTTGGCCATCGGCTTTTCGCACATTACATGTTTTCCGGATTCCAGCGCGGCAATTGAAATCTCAGCATGGGAGATATTCGGCGTAAGAACATGAACAATATCAATCGTTTTATCCTGAAGAAGCTCCTGATAATCCGTGTATACCTTTGCTTCGGAACTGCCATACTTTTCTTTGGCTTCATCTGCACGTTCCTGAACGATATCGCAAAAAGCAACCAGTTCTACATGTTCAAGCTTGCTCAGACTTGGCAGATGCTTGCCGTTTGCAATCCCGCCACAGCCAATAATCCCTACACGATACGTTTTACTCATATCCAATCACCCTCACTTTTGGTTTGGTTGTTTCATTTTGCGGAAAGCCGATGGGGTCATCCCCAGACGCTTGCGAAAAACAGCATGCAAATAATTGGCATTGGTAAACCCTGAAGCCAGGGCAATTTGTTCAATGGAAACATGACTTTCTTCCAGATTGCGGCACACCGCGCGCAGGCGAATATCCTCCAACACACGGCTGAAAGGCATTTCTGGCTGTACCTGATAAAAGATTCGCTGCAATTGTCTGCTGCTGATATGCAGCTTCTCCGCTACATTCTCCAGTGTTACTGCGGAGGGATGATTCGCCTCCATATACTGAATGGCATAATCATACCTGTACACAGACATGTCTCGAACTGGGGCCTCCGCCCGATTTCCCCCGATATCGTAGGCTCGGACGGTCTTGAGCAGAATACTAATTACCTGCTGCTTAATGGACGTGTAATAACCGATCAGTTTACGGTCACAAGCCTCATATGCTTCCAGGAAACAGTTCATGGCGCGATGATAGTCATGTACCGGAGCAAGAGGAAGCGTTCTAAGCTTTTCAATCGTTTCCTCTGATTCGGCTGCCTCCCATGGATCTACACCCTCTCTGGGATGTTCGATGATATCCACATGAAGACATAATTCATCCATAGCCTCCTGGGAATCCGCCTCCTGATAATGAACAAGACCCGGACCCGTTAAGTACAGCATGCCTTCAGAGAGCGGATGCATCTTATCCCCCAGAATGACTTTTCCTTTCCCTCTCGGGATAAAATGGAGTTCGAATTCCGCATGATTATGAAAATCAACGATTCTGCCTGCCGGAAAAGAAGTCAGATGAAATCGCAGAACCCGTATCTCGTAGTGTCCCCACAGGATCGAGACATCCAGTCTTTCCAGGATATCCTGTCGCTCAAGCATTTTCTCAAAAGGATATCGGCTCAATGCAGCACCTCCCAATATCCTATCCCTGTAAATCCTTTAAGGAGATTTTACGCCCTTCCTTCGCAGAAAGGTTGGCCGCCTCCATCAGGCGAGTTAACTGAGTAGCCGTCTGCAAATTCTCGCTAGCAATTGTATCGTTTTGAATATGGGATACCCACTGGCTGAATGCGCTTTCTCTTCTGTCCAGCAAAGGAATCTCCGTCCATTCTTTCTGTTGCTCCGAACCGACATTCGTGCGAATCAGCAGCTTCTCCTCCGGTGTTCCGTATAACAGCGTGCCCTCCGTACCATGAACCTCTATCGCAAATGGAGAATGACTGTTCACAAACCCAGCCTCAACCACACCGATCGCTCCGGAATCCGTAAATAAGGTGGCAACCGCGTTATCTTCCACTTCTTTTCCGGTTACATATCCGAAATTAGCATTAACCCCTGTCACTTCTTGACCCAGGAACAGATTCGTCAGATACATCGGATGACAACCTAGGTCAATCAATGCACCGCCCTGGCAATCTTCCAGATGATAAAAGTGCTCAGGCAGCCAGTTGGCAATAGCTCCGTTATGCGATAAACGCACACGAACATAAGTCACTTTACCAAGTAATCCTTGGTTCAGTACATCTTGAATCGTTAATGTATATCCATCGTTCAAACGAGGTAATGAAACCGTCATTTTCACTCCGTTATCCTGTACATCAGAAATGATTGTATTAACTTCCTTCAAGGTTGAAGCGATAACTTTCTCTGTAAAAATGTGTTTGCCCGCTTTCGCTGCAGCAGTGATCACATCTTCATGAAGTCGTGTCGGTGCATCCACAATGACGGCATCGATGTTGTCCTGTGCCAGCATCTCTTCAAGTGAAGCATAGAATGGCACGTTCAGACGTTCGGCTGCTTCCTGTCCGCGCTCGGCATCTTCATCCCACACAGCAGCCATCACTGTATCTTCATGCTCCTGAGCCTGTTTAATATAATCCCAGGCATGTACGTGCCATAAGCTTACTTTACCTATTCGAATGGTCACTATGATTAACCTCCATACTATATGATATTCTGACATCTAACTATAAATTAACACAGACCTGATCTAATTTTAATAGGAACTTACGACAATAACTATATAAAATTACGACATCATTCAGATAAGTACTCACTTATAAATAAGCAAAAAGCTTTCTGCCACGGGATTGTGGCTGAGAAAGCTTTTTGCAAATAATAAATTGTTAATTGCCTGTTTCCGCAAACGTTTTAATTCGAAGTCCGATTTGGTCACGAACCTGTTGGAAGACAGCCCATTTCTCCTCATCCGTACCTGTTGCTTTGGCAGGATCATCGAACCCCCAGTGCTCCCGTTTAACTTGTGGAGGTGTTATTGGACATTTATCTGCTGCATCACCACACAATGTAACTACCAGATCTGCATTGTTTAGCCGTTCGGAATCAATGATATCGGATGTCTGACTGGAGATATCCATGCCTAATTCCTTCATAGCTTCAACCGCTTTGGGATTCAAACCGTGAGCTTCGATTCCTGCGCTATAAATGTTCCAATCCTCACTCAGGTATTTCTTGGCCCAGCCTTCGGCCATTTGGCTTCGGCAGGAATTGCCTGTACATAGAAAATAAAGTGTTTTTTTGCTCATGCCATCGTCTCCTCGCTATTTTGAATTACAGAATGCTTAACCACAAATACAAGCCTATTAATGTAATTAGCAACGTTGGAACCGTAATAATAATACCTATTCTGAAATAAGTGCCCCAAGAAATCCTGACGCCTTTGGTGCTGAGAACGTGAAGCCAAAGTAATGTTGCCAAGGAACCGATCGGTGTGATTTTGGGACCCAGATCCGAGCCAATGATATTGGCATAAATGAGCGCTTCCCGTATGCTTCCTGTAGCTGTCGTTGCTTCAATGGCAAGCGAATTGATCAAGACGGTAGGCATATTGTTCATCAGTGATGAAATGAACGCAGCAATAAAGCCCATGCCAATGGTTGCAACCAACAACCCTTGATCGGCCAAAGCCTGAATGGCGGCAGCCAGCAGATCCGTCAATCCCGCGTTTCGCAGACCATACACCACCACATACATGCCGATGGAGAAAAATACGATGGCCCAAGGAGCCTCCTTAAGAATCGATTTCGTCGGCACAGCAGAGCTGCGGGAAGCCATAACCAAGAAGAAAATAGCGGCCACACCTGCTACAAGGGAGACAGGAACGCCTATAAATTCACTACAGAAGTAACCGGTGAGCAGGATTCCGAGAACAATCCATGACAACCCAAACATCTTCTTATCCTTAATGGCTGTAGCTGGAGGTTTCAATTGACGGCTATCAAACCGTTTGGGAATGCTCTTTCTGAAAAAGAGATATAGAACTCCTATGCTTGCAGCTAATGAGAACAGATTTGGTATGAACATTCTTCCTGCATACTGCATAAACGTAATACCGAAGAAATCGGCTGACACGATGTTGACCAGGTTGCTTACAACGAGTGGCAATGACGTCGTATCGGCGATAAATCCGCTAGCTATAATGAAGGGAAATACTTTTTTCTCATCAAAGTTTAGTGCACGTACCATAGCCAGTACTATCGGTGTCAGTATTAGGGCGCCTCCGTCATTGGCAAAGAAAGCGGAAACTATTGCTCCTAGGATCGAGACGTAAACAAACATCCGAACCCCTCTGCCATAAGCCGCCTTGGCCATATGTAAGGCAGCCCATTCAAAAAAGCCAATGCGGTCCAAAATAAGTGAAATTAGGATGATAGCCACAAAGGCAAGCGTTGCATTCCATACAATCTGGGTAACATCCCATACATCCTGAAGATGAACAACACCTAAAAGTAAAGCCAGAATGGCTCCCCCGCATGCTGACCATCCAATAGAAAGGTTTTTGGGCTGCCAGATAACGAGGATCAGTGTGATCAAAAAAATGATGCTTGCCAACGCTGCCGTGAACAAACATTTCACCTCCTTTCCGTTAATACTCTGTCTTTAACATAGTTATATAATGATATACTTATATGTAAATCAAAAAAAAGTTAATTACACTTGGACGATACCCTTTCCTTGTTTAACGACTTCAGGATAGCCGCTGTATCCGGCATGCATTCCAATGCAAGTTTAATATACGGCGTATCTTCGACATTCAAAGAATAATACACCCACTGTCCGCGTTTGCTCTCTTTAACCAAACCCTGATCCTTTAATTTTCGCAAATGTTGGCTGATGCCAGGCTGCGACATATCCAGAATATCTACAAATTCACAAACGCACCATTCTCTATCCTTCAGGAGCGAGAGCATGGTCAGGCGTGTTTTGTCACCCAGTAATTTCAACTTATCCGCAGCGTCTTGAATGAAATCCATAACCCTTCCTCCCTCCTGTATGTAACTTATATAAGAACATGCTTATATTATAATGCGATAACAATAAAGTCAATACAAAAGACATCCACCATGACAAGGCGGATGTCCATTGTTTTGAAAAATGAAGTCTACTCGATCTGAGTTCCTGGCAACAGATTGTCATCATCGGAAGGTACATTTGTAACAGGCGCTTCGGCAGCAGATACAAACAACCGTCCTGGCGCTTCCACTTCTACTTTGTTACCAGCCGTATCCTGGGCGCGGATCACAATAACCCCACCCTCAAGCACAAGTGATGCAGGTGTGGTATACGTACCCGTATAATGACCAGGTTCCGTTTCCACCAATGGAATCTCTCCCCCAGCCTGTGGAGTCAGATTGGATGGCAGTTCAATTCGGAAAGAAGCCTGAAGTTTGGGCTTACTGTCGAACGAAACCGTTACGGTTTCTCCTGCCACAATCCGTACATCCTCAGCCGGAGAGATATTGGTCAGTTCAGGCAAAGACGTATCCACATTAACCGTTCGGGTCACGGTTGTTTTATTACCTGCAATATCTGTCGCTATTATTGTAATGGTGTTCTTACCCTCATTCACTAGTACGCGGTGATTAAAGCTTCTGTCCTGCTCCAATTTCACCTTTTGTCCGTTAATCGTCACCTTGTCAAGGAATTGATCCTGCACGTTGCCGGTCACATGAACCACTTCTGTGTTGGTTCGACTTCCTTCCTCAGGTGTGAGAACCGTTAATACCGGTGTGGTCTGATCTAAGATGATCACAACTGGAAGAGAACGGTCTGTCGTTTTTCCATTAACAACCGCCTCGGCAGTAAAGGCATTAACGCCTGATTGAAGCTGTGCATTATAAGTGAATTTACCGTTCTGAACCGTTGTTGAACCCACCAATTTTTTTCCGTTATAAATTTTAAGCTCTGCGCCATTCGCAGGAGAAGTTCCCGCAACGGTGAAGGCTGACTTATTGGTATACGTGTTAGCTGGTGTAGTGAGTACAGGTGCATTCACCGGATACTTAACCACTGCACGAATCATATAGTTTCCCTCTTCTGCTGGTGCAGTACTCCATACTCCGCCTACACGCTGCCAGCTCCGCCCTGCATTCACACCATTTTCATCGGTTGCAAGTCCCGGCGCGCTCGTTCCGACTGCAGTCTGTACATACACGATATAGAAATCGCCTTGTACCACTACAGGCTCAGGAAATTCCACGGTCGTCCACTGATCATTACGCAATGCTGTACCGTCGAATGGCCCCGCCAACAATCGGCCTGGCGCTCCACCTGATCCGGAGGCGTCATAGACGGCATATTTAAATGCTGTTCCGCCGGGTACTGGCCACTCTGTATTCCAGAATCGAAGTGATGCACCTGTGAGCTGTGCTGTCTCCAATTCTGGCGTCATGCGCACAGCCCATGCGTTATCTGCGGCGACAAAAGCTCTTGCATTTTCAGCAGTTCCATCGTCATAAGCGATTTCACCAGGAAATCCGATAAATGGTTTTAAGGCAACTTTCGCTTCGACTGTACCATTTCCTGGTACCGTTACACTTACAGTTTTACTATAATAGTCTGTCGCGATGATCGACAGCGTGTAGGTTCCTTCCAGAACATCCAGAATGAACTTGCCGTCTGTGCCTGTACGAACTGCCCCTACTTGAGCATCTTCCAACACAAGAACGGATGCGCCAGCTAGAGGTTTTCCTGTCCGTTCATCACTTACAGTACCTTCAATCTTTCCTTGGGGAATGGTTTCCAGATTGAAGTTGGCTGTCGCTCCACTGCCGTCCGTGATGGTTACCGTTTTCGTCTGAGGATAATATCCATAAGCCTCAGCCTTCAACGTGTAATCACCCGCCACGTGAGTAAAACTGTATTTGCCTGTTGTCGAGTCTGTCTTGACTGAACGCCCTGTTTCCAGAACGGTGACCGTTGCACTTGCAGGTAAGCTTTGCGGGGTTACAGAGCCTGTTCCAGGTTTCTGCACTTCCGGCTGCTCCTGTTTCGTTTTATTGAATTCAGCCTTGTCTGTACTTGAAACTTTATACCAAGGATTATCATATTCAGGTTTAGGCTTATCACTGCTCAGAACAACCGCGGTATCTTTCGTAACCGTCTCAGCGGCGATACCCAGAATGCGGAAGTCATCGATATACCAGCCTTGCTTGACGACACTGCTGTCCGACGTCAATCTGAACCGGAATTGAACTTCATTTCCCTTCAATGCGGCCAGATCGTAGAATACCGGAGTCCATTGTTTCCCATTCGAAGAATGAGAAAATTTACCGAGCTCCGACCATGTGTTGCCACCGTCCTTTGTAGCTTCGACATAACCATAATCATATCCACTTTCAATCTCATACCAATGATTGAACGTCAGTGTAGCTTGATCCACTTGAGTCAAATCCACGACTGGCGATACCAGAGAATAGTTTGAACCGTTCTCATAGGTGCTGTCCAGATCGGTCGCCCAAACATTCGGCGGAGAAACCGCACTGGCAGGACCAACGACAGGTACTCCACGTTCCCACTCGTCCTTGGTGCCCGAATGAGACCATCCATTGTCGCTATTGCCATCAAAGTGATCAATGAAGATATCTTCAGGGACCTCCACGGTCACGGATACCTCATTCGACTTGTCACTTTCATTGCCACTATAATCAAGCGCAGCTACCGTGTAATAATAAGTTGAATCGGTTACGGTCGCTGTATCCGAAAATGTCGTTGCAGATGTATTTCCAATAACCTCATAACCTGAGCCGGGATTCGTCGAACGATACACGTTGTAGGATTCCAGATCCTCATCGTCCGATCCCGTCCAGGACAGGTTTACGTTCCCCAGAATGTCAGCTGTAGCGGACAATCCGCTTGGCGCTCCCGGAGCAATATCATCTGGAGCTTGTACTGAAAAGTCATCGATATACCAACCAGCCTTTTGAACGGAATTGTCGCTGGTCAGATTAAACTTGATAAATACCTGTTGACCGGCGTAGTCACGCAAGTCAATATATTGCGTTTTCCAGCCTCCACCGGCACCTGTAAAGCTCAATGCCTCTTCAAATGCATAGTCACTATCCTCTGTTGCAATGTACACCTTGCCAAAATCGATGTTGCTCTCCAAATCATACCAGTGCTTGAAGGATAACAATGCTCCTTCAGGGCTCTGGGTAAGATCAATTGGTGGTGCGAGCAAATAGGCATTGCTGTTGGCTGCATAAGTCCCAGTCAGATTGGTTGCAATCAGCTTATCACCGGAATAGGCGCTTCCCGGTCCACTTGTCGGTGCTCCCCATGTCCAGGCGTTGCCAACTCCGCCCGAGCTGAAGCCCAGATTATCTTCCTCAAAATCCTGCAAATACCCAGGCTGCACTCCATTGGATACCGCAACCTTGTAAACTTCACTTTCGAATCCGTTATTACCATAATCATTGACCCGGATATAGTATTCCAAGCCCTGTGACTCGATGAGGAATGCCGGAATCGTCGCTGTGTAGGTTCCATCTTTGGCATCTCCAGCTATTCGATTCATCGGCAGATATACATACTGGCTCGTGCCCGTTGTTTTGGCGAATGCCTCCACTGTTGTTACACCGACATTATCGGTAACACGCGCAGTCAGTGGAATATCAAGCCCCGTAAACGCAGAGTTTACAGGTGTATGTTCCAGAACGGGTGCTTCCAAATCATCACCTGCTGTGACAACCCTCCCGGATACCGTGCCTATGCCTTCAAGCACGGAACCTACTGCATCCAGCGCATTAATGATACCGTGACCGTAGCCGTTATTTGGCGAGGTTGGATACCGGCTGTCTGTTCTCGGTGTCGCTGTATCCATAATAATTTGCTCCAACTGATCAACCGTAAGGGAATGATTGGCTTGAAGCAGGAGTGCAGCCAAGGCAGTGGTATGCGGGCCTGCCATGGACGTACCGTTCCAGCCACCCTCATATACGCCGCCCGGAACGGAGGAACGAATGTTAACACCTGGAGCCGAAACTTCCGGCTTAATTTCCTCATAAGGGGAAGGACCAAGTAGGGAAAAAGAAGCCAGATTCCCGTTGATATCCGTTGCTCCGGTCGCGAAGCTCTCTGGATAGTTGGCAGGGTTCGCAACCGAACCTGGGCCTCCGGGATTCGTCAATGTTACATTGCCGGCTGAGAATTCCGGAAAGATCTGTGCATCACGCCAGGCCTGAACCATCGGACGGAACCACTCGTCCAATCCTGGACCACCACCCCAGGAATTGTTAACCACATCCGGGGCAAGCTCAGGGTGCAGGTTTCCTTCGGCATCCACTGGAGCAATCAGCCATTGCCCGCCATCCAGTATAATGGCATCCGTCGTACTCGGATTGAAAATCCGGACGGAAATCCATTTTGCTCCGGGAGCAACCCCGATCTTATTGGTGCCATTGGCTTCGGAGCCTACCATGGTACCCATCGTATGTGTACCATGACCGTCTCCATCCGCAGGAAGAGAGGCATTACTATGGGGATCATACCAGCTTAGCTCGGGATCGACGATATTTCCCGAAGCATCGAGTCCTCTCCATTTACTGCGGAGCGCCGGATGGGTGTAATCGACCCCGCTGTCCAGGTTGGCAACAACGATTCCTGTACCGTCGATTCCTTTGTCCCAGACTGCAGGCGCGTTAATCGAATCGATGTTCCATTCAACGTTCTCTGTCTGCAGGCTCTTCTCATTAGCTGCTGCGCTTTCCTTCGTATCCGCTTCTTTGGCTGGTGTCTTGGCAGGCTCCGTTGCTGGGGCTGCTGTTGCCTTTTCGCTACCAACCTCAGTTTTTTGCATATAACGCTGCTCGTTAGGCAGTAATTTTTCCACCTCGGGAAGAAGTGCAATCTGTTCCATAACTTCTTTCGTACTTGTTACTGCGAGTGCATTAACGATGAAATAACTTTTATATTCTTTGACCTTGCCAAGGTCAAGTTCCTTCTCAAGAAAACTTTCCAGGGTGTATTGGGAGCGCGAGGCCGTTTCTCGCAGAGAACTGACAACCGTGCTGCGCACAGACAGTTTCGTTGCCGAAGCCGTTTGCTTTTCGATTGTTGCCTTTTGCATAGCTTGTTTGGAGACAGAGGCTGTATCTACCTGTTCTTTCATTTTCACCAGATAAGTTACATAATCATTGCTCTCAAATTCCTTGCTCAGCTTGGCGTTCACTTTGGAGGTGGTGATTTTGTCCGAACTGGATTTCATGTCGATCTTCTGCGATGCGGCGTTATCAGCTGAAACCGGATGAATGATAGATAATGCAAGGAGAAGTGACAGGCCCATGGAGAGCGGCTTGCGTAAACGATTCATCTTTATCAAACTTTTCCACTCCTTTTACCCGGTTTTTGTAATACAGCGATTTACTGTATCCATTCCTTTAAACGAAACGATGAAACGGCCTCAATATGGACAGACGTATTGCGTTCATTTACATCAAGCCTCACCTCCTTTACAGGACAGGTTATTAAATTACATCGGATGTGAAATATTATAGATAGCCATTTTCAGCATATATGGAAGAGGTAGATTTGGATTCCAGCTCAATTCATCTTGTGAGCGGAAATGATTCGCATTCATTAAGGAGGGTAATCACCAGCGTTAGCAAGAACGCATACTTTTCAAGGGAGTATTATGGATATGGGTGGCTCGGGAGATTTCTTTAAATATGTACCAACACTCTTAAAATTACATATAATATAAAATTTAGAATCCAATTGTATTTTTATGGTATATTATAGAGTCAAAAAATGAGATATACAAGCACTTTTCTTGAAAATTATAGAAAATAAGCCTTTTTAATGCTTTTATAAGTCTAATGTCTCTCCTCCCCTCACACATTTTACGCAAATGCGAATACCAGGGCTGCTCGGTTGATTCGAACGGTTCTTTATAACTATGACCTAGTCTTTCTGACATCAAAAAAGAACGACGCGAAATCCTCTCGCGCCGTTCTTTTTTGATGTCCGGGATATCGATTAAGGGCAGGAATGGATCGTCCCCTAATGAATCTACTCATGTACGCTGATTTAGACGATTCAACACCAGATAGACAACGATGGCATCATCCAGATAACCAATCGGAAAGAGATAGTCGGGAATCAGATCGGCAGATGAAATAAAGTATAACAATGCACTGCCGATCAGGGACCGATCATTCTCAGTTGTAATCTCATCACAGTATTGAAGATGCATTTCCTTCAAATGTTCAATGAACGGTCCTGCACCGTTTGTCTGGTTGATTTTCACTTCAAACTCTTTACAGATGATTCGATGCCCTTCATCCGTACGCGCATATTGTTCGTACTTGATCATTTCCTGCTCAATTCGCTCTGTTGTCACTGCAGGGTCAAATAACTGGGTATGTTGCAGGACTGACTTTATCGATTCAAGCGAATCTAGGATACCCTGCTCGGCCTCTTTTTTTCCGTGATGGATTGGATAGCCGGCAGCTTCAAGCAGAATATCCAGAGAAACATCCAGATGTTCGGAAAAGACCTGCAGATGCGTAAGCTTTGGTTGCTGCTTCCCATTCAATATCCGGGAAATGGTAGCGGTGTCCATTCCGCAAAGTGTGCTGAATTTGCGCATCGAGAGCGCACGTCTGGCTAGCAGAGGCTTGATCAAATCTCCGATATGACCATCCTTTATTTGATCATTTGCTCTCACCGGCATCCCTCCAGAGATATGATCGATAGTCTAGTATATGGGACAATGTCTGAAAGTTTACCTTATTCTTTCCTCAACGGAAGCGTTTTGTTACCTTTTTCTCAAGGACGGGCACAGGATTCTCAACACCACATACATTAGGAGCAGACTACAGATCATGAGGTGATTTTATGGCATGGATGCTTATCTTAGCTTTGGCTGTCTCTTCGAGTCTTGACAACCTGGGTGTCGGACTATCGTATGGGATCAGAAAAATCAAAATTAGCCTATTTTCTAATTTTTTGATTGCCGTTGTTTGTTTACTGTTCAGTTATTCTGGCATTTTGTTCGGGAAATGGATTTCTGTCGTGCTTCCTGGCGTCTTCCCCATACTACTGGGCACATTTATCCTGCTTGTCATCGGTTTTCGTATCATCTTGTTATCGGTTCCCCGCAAGAAGCAAGAGCATGAAGAGACCGATTCCCAGGCTCTCGGGATCGGGACCATTTTGCAAAATCCTGAACGGGTAGACCTGGATAAATCAAACCATATCGGAGTGCTGGAAGCATTGATTCTGGGCGTTGCTCTATCGACCAATGCACTGACGAATGGCCTAAGCGCCGGCCTGATGGGCTTGTCCCCCTTGTACATTTCCCTGACAGCAGCTATCGGCAGTTTTATTACTGTATGGTTTGGCGTGTGGATGGGAACCAAAGCGGCAAATGTCCGTATTGGTTCGTTCACACTGGGTCAGTTCGGAACGCTGGTCAGCGGAATTCTCTTGCTGTTGATTGCAGCCAACAATTTGTTCTGATGCATTATAGAAAACTCCAAAAAGGAGACATCGGATCCGATGTCTCCTTTTTGAGCATTTTAGAAACTCTAGTTAATAGATCCTTGCCATAATCGTGGACCATTCACCCGTCTATCCTATTTCAGTGCCGTAACCACTTCTTCACTGGACCGAATCCGACCGATTCTGGGGAAAATAGTTTTACAAACGTAGTCATGCTCTTCCTTGGTAGCAGCTGTCATAGCATCTTCTGCAAAAATCTGATGATAACCATGCTGATAAGCTTCTCTCGCTGTAGTATCCACTCCAATGGAGGTAGAAACGCCACACAATACGATTGTATCAATGCCCCGACGACGCAACTGGAGGTCAAGATCAGTACCGAAGAAAGCCCCCCATTGACGCTTGGTAATCGTATGATAAGGGGTATGGGCTGCAATTTCAGGCACGAATTGATCCCAATCAGCGGTAAATTGAGCCGCTCCACGTTCCATATCCGTCTGGGGCTTCAACATATCTTTTCCATCGACGGTCGAGACTTTTACAAGCACTACAAAAGCTCCCTTTTCGGTAAAAGCCTGCGCTAACTTGGCCGCATTCTGCACTACTGACTCACCTGTATGTGGAGCCTGTTGCCGGCTATTTACAATCCCCTTCTGCAAATCAATAACCACCAACGCTGTTTTTTCTGCTGCGAGCTGTTCAGCTTCGGCTTTTTTCAAGTTTTCCATGCTCTTCTCTCCCGTTCATTTCAAGTTTTTGGTATACCTTAAAATACACCCAGCCAGCGTTGATCCATATCAAAGCACTGGTAATCAGAAACACATATCGTATTCCCATCCAGGCGGCCACCTGTCCGCCTAAAACGGCACCGCCGAATACACCCAGATATCCGGCTGACATGTTAAAACCGAAGACTCTGCCTGTCAGAGAAGCCGGTGTAATTTTTTTAATTAACGTATTTACGGACGGAATTAGTCCGGCTGCCGCCAATCCCAATAAAAAACGCAGACCCATCAGCTGCCATGAACTCGTTACAAAAGCCTGGGCTATGAAAAGAATTCCGGCAGCTATAAGAGCAACCAATATTACTTTCTGTGCGCCTACTTGATCGGATAGCCTGCCCAGTCTTGGTGCGGCAATCAGATTGGCCAGCCCTGATGCGGAGAATACGATTCCGGCAATCAAAGCAACATGGGAAGTGTTACCGGAAAGCTGCGTAATATATACAGTGAGGATCGGCTCCACCGAATATAAGGCCACAGTTAGTACAAAAAAAGTAACAAACAAGTGAATCGTCAGACTTTTCTCAGGAACCTTTCGCCATACTTCCCTGAGGCCAAGCACCGCTTTGTTCTCTCGCGTGAACGACTCCTTCACGAATAAAGCAGTCGTAATAAACGCAATCATCATCAGACCACCTGTGATAAAAAAGGAATTCTGAAGCCCCCAGTGCCCTCCAATGAAACCTCCAATCGTCGGTCCAATCAGAGAACCTGCAATGTTGGCCGTTGAAAGTGTGCCCAACGCATAGCCCGCATGCTTGGAATCGGTCTGGGTAGCAATCAGTGTCGTACAGGCGGTGCTGTATCCGGTGATAACACCTTGTAACAGTCGAAGTCCGATGAGCATGTACACGTTGGATGCGAACCCCATACAACCTATGACTACAGCCATTCCCAAACTGGCTCGAAGGAGCATCGGTTTTCGTCCCCATCGGTCGGCAGCGGCTCCCCAAATCGGCGAAAAAAGGGCGGAAAGTACAAATGTTATGCCAAAGGCAATTCCGGAAAATTGGGCAATCGCCGCCGAATCATTCACACCAAGCTGCTTGATATAAAGCGGCAAAATCGGTGCAATCTGACTCATGCCAACCCCTGTCACAAACATCCCAAACCAGCATACAATTAGATTTCTTTTCCACAGCGGCATGTCAACAGCCTTCCTCCCACTTCACAATCATATCCTCATCTTAGCGGCCAGAAAGGCTATACACCATGCACTATGTTAAACTCCATGGACATTTTTGCTGTAAAATTCCGAAGGACTCATACCTTCCGTTTGTTTAAATAACCTGCTGAAATAGAACTCGTCTGTGTAACCAAGGAACTGAGCCACTTCTTTGACCTTACTGTCGCCTTCCAAAAGAAGCTCTTTCGCTTTGTCCATTTTCAGCTTATTGAAGAATTCAATGATAGAATATCCTGTAATTTCTTTGAATGTTCTCGATAAATAGGGAGGCGACAACTGCACCAATTCCGATAGTTCAGTCAAAGTGACTTTACCATGCAGATGGTGATGCATATAATTGATGATCTTTTCCACTTTCACGGATGTTGCATAATTACGATGCCGCTTTTTAATATTTTGCGCAATTGCAATAATTAATTGCTGTAGTAACGTCTTGGCGATAAACTCATAACCGGGCAGTTTCGTGTTCCAGGTATCCGCCATTTGTTTAAATACCTCGTCCACTTGATAATAGTCCTTTAACTGCTGGACAGCGGGCAAAGGGAACATCTTCACATCCTTGTCATTCTGCTCGATTTGCACATAGCTGAAGTGTACGGACACAAAACTTATGGGATCATCAGAATCAATCACGATGAAGTGTGGAACATCAGGCTGAAGGTAAATGAGTATCCCTTCCTGAACGGTATGTTTTTTATTATTAACGGAAATCTCCGCTTTCCCGCCTGTAATAAGAATAAGCTCATGATGCTGAAGTGTCCGCACCCCTTTATTTGAAAATTTTCGCGGTTCATTCCTTTTCCTTGAATTGCAATACAAAATATGAAAATAAAGTTGCTCAATATTCATGATTCCCTCCACGCACCTATCTTTTTGACCCTCTGCCCATCATCTCTTCGGGTTCCCCGTTTAGGATTTCCAAAGAGTGGCACATTTAGTTGCAGGCAGCTGTGTTTGACGTTTTCTCAAGTGTTTGATTTAATCCTGTTTCTGACGAAGATAGACCTAAAAGAACAAAAAAACAAGCTGTCTCCAAAAAAATCATGGAGCGCAGCTTGTTTCCTGACCTCTTTATAATTAGTACCCATCTCCCTATAAAGTATCGGGCATAGAATTAGTTTAATTTGGTGAACAACCACTTTTGGGCATCTGTTCCGTTATCATTCCATTGCTGGACCGCGGCCCCATCCGCTGTTGAGGAGCTCGCAACATCTACCGCCAACCCATTCACCTTGGAAATAATTTTATAGTAACCGTTACCCGCATCCTGGATGCTCCACCTTTGGGCGTTAGAGCCATTATCATCCCATTGCTGGAGTTGTACGCCAGCTGATGCTGTTGAGTTGGGCACATCCAGAACTTTTCCACTATGAACAGCCGTGAGTTTATAGAAACCATCTCCTGTGCTATCGACTCTGAACGTCTGGTTGCTCGCACTGTAGTTGGTCCATTGTTGTACTTTTGCCCCGCTTGCTGTGGATACATCCACAATATCCAACACTTTACCGCTTGCCTTGGCACCGATTGTATAGAGGCCCCCGCTGACAATATTCGGTGTACTTGCTGCTGCTTGATATACACGCACATAATCCACAAGCATTTGTGATGGGAACGGTGTCGCATTATTAGGGCTGCCAGGCCAATTTCCACCTACAGCCATATTCAACAGGAGGAAAAACGGACGCTGGAACTCTTCCGTGTTTCCTGTTCCATTTTCGATGTAAAACTCATTAAATTGTTTACCGTCCACAAACCATCTAATATATTTGGAGTCCCATTCGATGCTGTACACATGAAATTGGGAAAAATCAAGATTTTCCGATATCTTTCCATAATCGGCATGCCCGTTGGCATCCCAATGCACGGTACCGTTTACAAAAGCATTGTTGTTGACCCGTTCCATAATGTCGATCTCTCCGCTCTTGGGCCAACCGACGGAATTAATGTTGCTTCCCAGCATCCAAAAAGCAGGCCAAAGTCCCTGACCCGACGGCAGCTTGATACGCGCTTCAACTTTACCGTAAGTAAAGTCTTTCAACCCCTGGGTTTTGATTCGTGCCGAAGTATAATTGCTGCCATTGTAATTTTCTTTGCGCGCGGTAATGACGAGATTTCCACCATTAACTTGCAGGTTCTCGGTACGATTCGTATAATACTGCAATTCATTATTTCCCCATCCGCCGCTGCCCGTACCAATCTCTGCAGACCAATTCGACGTATTCAGAGAGCTTCCATTGAATTCATCACTCCACACCAGATTCCAATTGGTCGCTGCATTTGTCGTCGTGCCAGGCAGTAAAGCGATCAGGAAACTGAACAGCACCAGCAGACTTACGATTTTTCTTTTCTTTAACAAACTTTTCCCTCCCCATATTAACGGACTGATACTGAACAGAGATACCCCGTTTTTCTCAATCCGTAACAACGTTTACATTAAATGTATTCTGTCTGCGACTCAATTATTTCTATCCAAGAACAGGATATACACTGGACAAGACAGTATTTTGAAGTATTCTAACAGGTCTGTGCGAATGAACGGTCCATACCTTATGGGCTTTAATATATTGGGGACATGGCAACTGATTCGCTCTCAATGTGAGGAAGGAGATAAGTGGCATGAGCAGGCAAGTGATTATTAATGCGGATGATTTTGGACTGTCGCCCGGCGTTAATCAGGGAATTATTCAAGCATATCAGGCTGGTGGAATTACGAGTACTTCGATGATGGTGAATATGCCGGGCCTCGAGGATGCATTGAGCTTAGCCCGCTCGTTGCCAGAACTCGGAGTCGGTTTACATTTCAACCTGACTTACGGGAGACCCGTGTCCGACCCAGCCATCGTGCCTTCTTTGGTGAAGCCTGACGGTTCTTTTCATCAAAGCCCAATTGGATTGAAGCGAGACATCGCTGATATCGCAAAAGAACTCGATGCTCAATGGAACGTTTTTGTTCAAGCATCTCGTTATCCTACACATCTCGATTCCCATCAGCTGCTGCATCAGAACGATCCGATAATGTTCCAAATCATGGCGGAGAAAGCTGTCCGGGAAAACATCCCCCTTCGGAGATCACAAATCCAGCATTCACCCCCTGCTATGCCAGTCCCCCGGATGACAGATACGATTCTGCTGGATACTTACGGAGATCAGGAGGGTTTGCAGCGACTGCTTTTACATTTATCTAGGCTCCCAGATGGTATCACCGAGATTGTATGTCATCCGGGATATGTAGACGATGCTCTTCGAGAGATTTCCAGCTGGCTGGACATCCGGGAGCATGAACTTGCAGTGTTTGTCGATCAGGCAATCCCCCGAACGCTACAGGCGCTGGGCATTGTACCGATAAACTATAAAGCGCTGAAGGACATACCTGATGAACGCTGCATACTACCACCAATACAAATTGAATCACCTCCCAAATCTTTAGAAAAAAAAGGGCCTAGCCCTTTGCGGCAGCGGATATTGAAGCGGAAGCGTATGGCTAAGATACATCGCTTGTCCCAAAAACGAAGAAAGCTCCGTCGCAGTTCTTCAACCCGAAAACGAGTATAATCCATTGCAGAATCGCACAAAAAAACAGGGAAATAACCAATACATATACCTATTGGTTATTTCCCTTAAATATTTCCTATTCCAGTTCTAATTTAAATACGACGGGTGAGCCGCTATGCACGTTCCTTGTCGTTATCGTCAAAGACTCTTCCGTCCTGCTCCATTCTGGTTCTTCGTCGAAGCCCAGCACCTGAATATTCCTGATCAGTCCATGAAAATGATGGGAATTCTCCTTTAGCGACCGGATATGAACAGTCCCGTTCTCCGGGTAGACCAGAACCGTCGCATAGAGAAAGCTTTCTTTTACGGTAAAGCGAATATCCTCACTTGTAAAAATCTTGGTCTCACCATCAGTAAACTGTCCTTCTTTCACCTCGGTCGGCCCTTCCCCATACGTCCGCCAGAACGTCGTGTCATAGATCGCCTCACCATTCACTTCCAGCCATTGACCTATGGCAAGCAGAATGTTCTTATCTTCATCGGGAACGGTGCCATCCGCTTTGGGTCCAATGTTTAATAGAAGACTGCCGTTTTTGCTTACAATATCGACGAGATCCCGGATAATCTCGACCGCAGACTTATAATCATTATTTTCTGTATAACACCATGAATTTTTGGCGACTGCTGTATCCGTTTGCCAGAAATACGGCTTGAGGTCAGCGAATTGTCCTCGTTCCACATCCGGTACGGCACAACCGAGCATAAATGCATCATGTTTATAGTTAATCGCCACCGGGATACCCCACTCTTCACCTTTGTTATAGTAGTAGGCGCTGAACTTTTTCAAGTAAGGTTTGAACGCAGCCGTCTGGATCCACCAGTCAAAATAAAAAACGCTTGGTTGGTATTCATCCACGAGTTCACAGCAACGAATCAACCAATCTTCCAGATATTCATCCGTTGGAGGTGAGCCATATAAGTCATGATGATCCGGCTCGGGCATAGCAGGCCAGTAGAAATCACCACGCCGGAGCGGTTCCTTGATATCCGAGTCAAACGCTTTGCCATGAGACATGAAGAACCAGTGCTCCGCCCGATGAGATGACACGCAAAGAACCAACCCCTGCTTCTCATATGCGGCCTTCATCTCCCCCAAAAGATCCCGTTTGGGTCCCATTTCAACTGTGTTATAGTGAGATATGGCGCTTTTGTACATTTGGAATCCGTCATGGTGCTCTGCGACTGGCATAACGTATCTGGCTCCTGCCTTTTTAAAAAGCGCAGCCCATTCGTCTGCATCAAAATTCTCTGCCCGAAACATCGGAATAAAATCTTTATATCCAAAATCCTTCGGAGGCCCGTAAACAGCAAGGTGATGTTCATGAGCTTTGGAGCCTTCCATATACATATTTCGCGAATACCATTCATTATCAAATGCAGGAACGGAATATAGTCCCCAGTGAATAAAAATACCAAATTTCGCGTTACGATACCACTCGGGAACCTGGATTGCACTCAGTGAATTCCAGTTGTCTTTAAATTTGCCTTCGTCAATGGTAGCTTCAATATGTTGCAAATATTCATTTTTGTCCATTATGCAATATCACCCTTCCGTTATCCTATTCACCTGTATTGTAGTGACTTGAGCCATAGATAGACATGAAGAGCATTAACTTTTAGATGGACAATATTAACCTTTGTAAGGAGATGAAGATTGTGAATGACAGGACATTGCTCACGAACCACTTATCGAATCTGCAGGTTGAATTGTTCATGGTCAACTATAATCGGTGCGAAACGGACTGGAAAGATCTCGATTACACACCTGATTACAGTAAGTTCTATTTTATCTGCGAAGGGGAAGGCTGGCTCAAGATTGGAAATCAGGAATATTACCCAACACCTGGCCAACTGTTTTTGATGCCCGAAGGAATAAGACAGTCTTACTCTGCCATCAGTGATCGTCCTTTTCTCAAATACTGGTGTCATTTCAGCGCCAAAGTCGGAGGCCTCAACCTGTTTCAAATTCTACGGCTCCCGCACTTTTGTGCGCCAGCTGATCCGAGACTGGTTCAGGAAACCTTTAATAGCATCCTTACTTATGCCAGATCGGGCGAGGTCTATGCTCACATGATGGCCAAAAGCAAGCTAATGGAGTTACTTTCCTATTATGTAATGAATCTGGATCTCAATCAGATTTCTTATGTAAATGCGCCTGTCATGGAGAAAATGTCTGCGATCCTGGCTTATATCGAATCCAACGTCGAACAGAATATTACGGTTCAGGATCTGGCTCAGATCGCTTATATGCACCCCAATTATTTTATTCGTTTCTTCAAGCAGCAGCTCGGGGTTCCACCCATCCACTATATAACTAGCAGAAAAATTGATAAAGCTAAGGAGCTCCTGACCTCTACATCAAACACGGTGACTGCCATAGCTGAATACCTCGGGTTTAGTGACTTGTATTATTTCTCGAGACAATTCAAAAAGCATACAGGGCTTAACCCGACAGAGTATCGCAGACAAACAACGATTATAACCTCTTGAGGAATTATGTAAGTTTTCACCTGTAAAGGTTCCGTAAAGGGAACTCCATTGTCATAACTCGCTACGTTCCCACCTCCTTGTAGTAGCAATGTTTTATATCAAACCATTTCAGCTGGAATCAGTATGTGCTGTTTATTGATGAGAGCAGCGGAACACCAAATTTAGCGATCCAAAGAGTATAGGCTCACTGGACGCAATATAAAAAGGCGATACAGAGAGATTTTTTCTCCGTATCGCCTTTTCTTTCCATGCCATCCACTATCTAAACAGCCTGTTAGAACTACTTCCCGCCGAGCTGGGGGAACACTGCATTACTCTACTCTTGGTTGATCAAAATGGACAAAGCACTCTTGGACTCCAGTTGGAAACTTAACAGATCCTCTTCTTTTAGCTGAACCTGTACATTTCCTGTCTCTTCTCCGTCATTGAAAAGCACAACGGCAATCGAACCATCTGTATTTTTGAAGGCTACAGAACGAATGGATGCCTCATTGTAGGAAGAGTCAATACGTACCGCTTTGGGACGAATCAAGGCACTGAAATGAGCCAGAGCATAATAATCGAGAGTATACGTAAGCTCTTTAGTTTGCTGGTTGACCTTCACAATGCCACGACATGTACTTTTCCCGAAGCCAGGAACGGTAGGGCCGTTGTTCTCATCAAGTGCCATATTCCAGAGTACAAAAGATTTGCTGTAATTGCGAAGAATCTCAATACCTGTTCTGATTACATTGGAGAAGGCCTGTTCGAATGGAGGAATCCACTCCCCACCTGATCCTTCGGTGAAGTGTACCTCTTTACCGGCAAAGGCTTCATACACCTTCGTTTGAGCCGAGGCATCGCCCCCATACCAATGCCAAGCCACTCCATCTACCTCTTCTCCCGCCTCTTCAAGCACGGTTAGCGGGTAATCTGGACGATCCCAGTTGTGATCATAACAGAGGATTTTCGACTGAATATCATTTCTGACCAAAGCAGGCTTCAGATGATTCTTGATAAAGTCTGCTTGTGCTTCTGCTGGCATCAACATGCCGGGATAATGACCCGGTTCATAAAGTGCTTCATTCTGTGGTGTCACGGCATGGATAGGTAATCCATGCGAAGCATAGGCTTGGATATACTTCACAAAATACTCCGCATATGCCGGATACCACTCATTCTTTAATTGACCTGTAATCATGGAGCCGCTTGTTTTCATCCAGCCCGGGGCGCTCCATGGTGAAGCAAACAGCTTCAGGTCCGGATTCAACTCCAACGCCTTTTGGGTCAAAGGAATAACATCCGCTTCATCATGTGCAATGCTGAACCCGGAACATTCCGGGTCCGTTTGGTTTGCTGGCAGATCATTATAGCTGTACACCGTTCTCGCATAGTCTGAAGCTCCCATCGGATTACGAATGACCGACAATCCAATGCCTTCCTCGGGATGGAACAACCGGGTCATGACTTCAGCTCTCTGCTCTTCGCTTAAGATCTGGTTGATCAGATAGGCAGATGAATCGGTAAAAGAAGCCCCGAAACCATCCATCTCCTGATATGTTTGCTGATCATCCAGAAGGATTGTCGTTGTCTCCGAACCGGAGTCATGCGGTTGTAATTGATCTGGGGATACGGATACAAACAATGCATCTTCTCCCGTAGATTTGTACATTTTGAATTTCGTCATATGCTTTCCCTCCACAATCCTCTTATTGGATACCCAATTTCTCTTTATTCAGTTTCATCTTCTCACTACGTACCTTCACGATGTCATCCCAACGGTTATCACCCAAGAATGACTTGTAAGCGGCAAGTGCATTGTCAAACGAGGCATCATCCTTGGCACGTACCATGCTTACCAGTGTGGAGTTCCACTTGGCGTTGATCGCGGACAACGCACGTGCTTCAGGTGTTCCTTGATTCGGACTAATATTCTCGAGAATGAAGTGTGGTTTCAGCTTTCCTTTGCCCCACTCTTGCATTTGTTTAATAGCTTCCGGGAAAGCATCCGCACTCAGCGCTTTGTGACGGTCATGACCAAAGAACATGAATTCACCCATCCGGTATTCCTTCTTGAATTTGTCCGCATTGTGCAGCTGCAGGTCTTTCACAGCTGGCAGCAGCTCAACCGTACCATCTGCATTCTTTTGATACGTCTCGCCTTCAATACCATAGTTCATCAGAAGCTGACCTTCTTCACTAAGGAGATACGTATAAATTTGAATCGCTTTGGCCGGATCTTTGGCATCCTTGGAGATGAAGTTGATCATCCAGCCTGTAATACCGGATTGATTAAGTGTCGGTGCATTGCCCTTGGTGCTTTGTGGTCCATCAATGGCAACATACTCTTTGCCTTCATTGGCACTCAGATAAATTTGCAGATTTCCTCCCTGTTGAGGAGTTCCATCCAGCAGCATCGTTGCATATTTCCCGGATTTTACTTTTTCCTCAAAGGCCGTACCATCATCAGCAAAGCTGTCATCACTAATGTTTCCGTCTCTGTATACCTTATTTAACGTCTTCAGCCATGTAAGATAATCTTCATCCTGATTGCGATCGTAGAATTCTCCATTTGCAGTTTCAAGCGGCACGCCAATGAAATCCTGCAATACATCTCCGAGTGAACCTGTGCCTTCACCGATGGAGTTAAAACCAAATGGAATCAGCGTTGGGAACTTTTCCTTGATCTGTTTCATCACACTTTCGAATTCCTCTGGCGTTCCCATGACAGGACTTCCGATAGCTTCGTATACATCCTTACGGATGATAAATGCTGTTTTGGCCGGAATGTTACCGCTATCATAATCGGCTTGCGTATTGGAATAGTTTGGATAGCCATACGTCTTGCCATCAGCTAACTGGAACCAGTTCAGCGTGTCGGCAGCAGCTACCTTGTTAAAGTATGGATCATATTTCTCCGCAAGATCATTCAGCGGCATAGCCCAGGTTGCAGCTTTTTGCACCACCGGGGAGTTGGAGTCAAACACGGTCAGCAGGTCAGGCATGTCACCACCGGCAAAGAACGTGTTTAATTTCGTATCATCACCTGTAATGAATTTGATGTTGATGTTTAAGTCTTCTTTGATCTTCTTGGTCACAATGTCTTTGCCAAAATCCGTGTTCCACCAGTCCGCATTAACGTACCAGGTCAGGTCTGTAACCTCTTCCTTTTTATCCAGCTGCCAGGCTGGTTTTTCCGGATCGACGGTATAGCGATCTTCAATGGAAACCCAGTTCCCTTCGCTCGAACCCCCTGAACCACTACTACAGCCTGTAATCATAATCACTGCTGTCAGCAATGCCGCGCACAGTTTAACTCCTTTTTTGCCTGCTGCCTTATTCATTTTGAACATATTGTTTCCTCCTTAAAGTTAGGTGAGAAATATGGAATAGAGCGAATTTTTTAATGTACCTTGATGCACCTTGATGCACCTTGATGCACCTTACTCCTTGACCGCTCCCAGCATCATACCCGATATAAAGTACCTTTGAAGGACGGGATAGATCAGTATGATCGGCAGTGTGGTAATAACAATCGTGGCTAGTTGTACCCCTTTAGTCGTTGTTTCAATGACTGCCGAGCCGCCGATATTTTGCATCGATTGCGTCTGGGACTGAACGATAATTTCGTACAGCATCATTTGCAGCGGATACAGAGACTGATCGGTAATGTACAACTTGGTTGTCATAAAGTCATTCCACTGTCCCACCCCATTGAACAGTGCGATGGTCGCCATGGCTGGCATGGACAGCGGGATAAAGATTTTCAGGAAAATATGCCAATCCCCTGCACCATCAATTTTGGCTGACTCCTCCAGAGAGTCCGGGACATTCCGGAAGAAATTCATCAGAATGACGACATCATAAAAGCTGAACAATGCCGGAATAATGTACACCCAGAAGCTGTTGAGCAGGCCGAGTGATTTGATCAATAAATACGTTGGAATCATTCCGCCTGAGAAGAACATGGTGATAACACCCATGGCAACGTACAGTTTACGACCACGTATGTACTTTTTGCTCAGACCGTAGCCGACCATGGCACAGAAGAACACGTGTGTAACAACGCCGATGGTTGTTTTGGAAACCGAGATGAAGAACGCTTGCCAGATGTTCGAATCGTTGAACACGGCTCTGTAATTCTCCAGCGAGAACTCCGGTGACCAGAAGATGAACCCGCCTTCCGCCAAAGCTTTGCCTGAGCTAAAAGAAGAGATGATGACATTCCAGAGCGGGACTATAATAACAACAGTACAAATAACGAGCAAAATAATATTTAAGGTATCAAAGATCCGACTATCAAGATCTTCTTTAGCCGCCTTTCCATTCACACGGGATGCCCCCTTCTACAGCACAGATTGATTATCGTTTAATTTGCTTGTAATTTTGTTCGCGGTGACCAGTAGAATAACGGACACGATCGAGACGCCTAGACCAACCGCGGTAGCATACGAAAAGTCACCCTGTGACATCCCCATACGATATACATACGAATTGATAACTTCGGCCTTGTCACGGTTCTGCGAGTTCATCAGAACCAGCGTCTGGTCCAGATTGGAACCGAGTAAACCGCTTACAGTAAGAATCAGGTTAAGGCTAATAATGGACTTCATGTTGGGCAACGTAATATTCCAGATTTGTCTGAGACGGCTTGCACCATCAATTTTGGCTGCCTCATAATACGTAGGATCAATCTTCGACATAATCGCCAAATACAGAATCGTTCCCCAACCGGCCTCTTTCCAAATATCGGATAAGACTGCAATCCACCAATACTTCCCTGCATCCAGCAAAATGTTTTGCGGCTGCGAGATGACTCCCAAGCTGAGCAGTAGCTGATTAAATAATCCCGTTGTTGAGAACCAGGTGATTAACATACCGCCCAATACGATCCAGGACAGAAAATGAGGCAGATATGAAATCGTTTGCACAAACTTTTTGAAGCGTCCGCTGTTTAATTCATAGATCATGATTGCCAGAATAATCGGAATAACGAATCCAATACCCAATTTCAAAAAGCTAATCCCCAGCGTATTAACTACAGCATCCCAAAAGTATTTGTCTGACATAATAATTCTGAAATTTTCCAACCCGACCCAAGGTGCGCTTGACAGTGTATCAATGACGGTGTAATTTTTGAAGGCAATCGTCAATCCATAGATCGGAATGTAACAAAAAATAATCATAAAAATGATGCCGGGTATAATCATCGATTGAATTTCCCATTGTCTTCGGTAATCGATGACGAACTCTTTCATTCTTTGTCCGATCGGTTTCCTTCCTCCCGGCCTTACAGGCTTTTTACCGGTTGACGTCTCTACGGCTAATTTACTCACGCTCTTTTGCTCCCCTCCAACTTAAGCATTTCTTCATAAAAACGTTTTTATTTTTCGGCAAAAAAACCCCCTGATCTCAATTCTATCATTTAAAAAAGACCGGAAATGATTGAATACGTTAGGTTAAATAATCACTCCGGTCGATCTTCACATGACTTGAACCCCGTATAATAAGTTCACCCGCCAATTTTTGTGAAACTCCATGTTCCTTCTTCTTGATCATGCGAACCAGGTGGTTGATCGCCAGTATACCCTGCCTCGCAATCTGATTTCTTACGGTACTCAATGGCGGGGAAAAATATTGGGCAATATCAATATCATCGAAGCCTACTACACTTACATCCTGAGGAACCTCAAAGCCGTGCGACTTCAATGCATGGATGCAGCCAATTGCACTCACATCATTTCCTGCAAGAAAAGCATCAGGCAGCTTGGCAGGATGCAGATGAAGAAAAGATTTTACAGCACTGTAGGTGCCCTCTTCCTCAAAATACCCTTGTAGGATGTAATCATCATCCAGCGGAAGCTGGTATTCACGCAAAGCGGCCAGATATCCATCTCTACGCTGATTACTATCAAACATAGTGTCCACGCCGGAAATATAGGCGATTTTCTTGTGACCCAGTCCAATTAAATACTTGGTCGCTTCGTAACCCGCCACATAGGAGTCAAAAATGACGCTTCCCATCGTATCGCTCTGATAGACCCGATCCAAAAATACGGCCTTGATCTTGTCTTTCTCCATAGCGATAATATCCTGCTCATCAATTCGCAGCTCTTCGTAGATGATAACACCATCCACACGCCGTCCCAGAATATTACTCATAATGACCTGCTTATCCTTGGTCACAAATACATTCAGCCCGTAACCCAGACGATCGCATTCGCGAGACATGGATTCAACCAGCTTATAAAAATACGGACCCGACACACTTGTGGTGAAAAAGCCCAGCATTTTGGTTTGTCCGGACTTCAGCAGCTTGCCGTTCAGGTTGGGAACGTAGTTTAAACGCTCTGCTACCTTCAGGACATGCGATTTCGTCTCCGGGTTCAAGACATCCACGCCGTTCAAGGCGTTGGAAACCGTAGAAATGGATACACCGGCTTCCCTTGCAACATCTTTAATTGTAATCTTTCCCATAATATTTGTTCCTTTGCTATAAAAACGTTTTTATATATTTTAAATTAGCATAAAACCGTTTTCAATACAACACTTTTATGAATACATCCGATAAATCTGTTGCAACTGCTCTTCCAATCGATCAAAGCGTACAAAACGATCTGCTCGAATATATTCTTTTTGCTCTACAAACATGATCATTGTCGGGACTGTAAAAATTAAAAACCTCGACGCCACCTCTTCCACATGGTTCGCGTCGACGTGTCCCAGGTATACCATAGGGTACGCCTCAAGCAGTTCCCTGATTTTAGGAAGTAAGGCGTGACATACACTGCACTCCGGTCGAGATACGTACAAAAAAACCAATTCATTTTGTTGAAGAAACTCGTCTACCATTTCTATGGATGTTAACTCACTGTGTTTTTTCATAGTGGACTCCCTTCCGCTGTTGGCGGTTTTAGCTAAGCTATAGTTTATCATGCATGTTTATCCGGTACAAAATGTGTACGTATCTAAATTTAAACATTTTCTTTCAAATACAGCCTGCCTGAATTACAATAAAATGGAAGATCACCCCAAATGAAAAGAGGTTATTCAATGAAAAAATCAGTTCTATTTCTGTTCACTGCCCTGATTGTCGTGTCCTCCTTCTCCGCTTATGCACCCGTGTCGGATGCCGCTGGCGATATTGGAGTCAGCCTGCAATCCGATCGGCAACAAGGCACGGTAAAATAAACAATACACACTTTTCCAAAAACACTCTTTCAAAAAAAGATGTTGCACAGAAACAGCAGGCGACCAGTTCGGATAACTTCCGGAGTTGGTCGCCTGCTGTTATTGTTCTTTTCATCGATTCTTACGTCCAGTCTCTCTTGCGAAGATAGGATTCGAATACAAATGTTCCAAAAGGCAACAAGCCGGCTACCAATCCCATGAACCAGCGTGAAGCTTTCCATTTCTTCACAACAGCCAAATGCACAAGTGCAATCAGATATAGCGGAAAAAGAATGCCGTGAATCATGCCCATAATGGTTACCGGGGAAGATATATCGGCAAAATATTTTAGCGGCATGGCTATAAAAATCAACAGCAGCAACGATACCCCTTCCCATATGCCTGCAATTCTGAATCGACCTGTCACTGTCTTCACCTGTTCTATCTCACCTTTCCAGCGGTTAGTTTGTGAAATATGTAACTTGTTACAAGATACTTCAAGTTGAAGCTGCATCGTATGTAATGATGCAGCTTCTTGAAACTTCTTGTTCAGTATACCGCATGGTTCCGGTTCAAAAATGCTTCAATTTTGAATAATTGATGACTGAACTACCCGTGAGTGAGATATTGACTTTTAAATTCAAAAATCGCATCAACAGCGCAATGATAACCGCCTGATTTTTGAAAGGACTCCCTGATATTTGCAGCAGCTGTCTTGAAAGCAGAGACGTTTAACACTTGATCTACCGCTTCACGCAGCTGACGGGCAGTCAACGTTTGCATAGATAAACGGATGCCGGCTCCCCTACTGGCCACCTGCTCAGCAATGATCGGCTGATCCGCGCTTTGAGGAAGTATAATTAGGGGAACCCCGAAATATAGTGCTTCATTCGTACTGTTCATCCCGCCGTGTGTAATGAATAATTTTTCAGACTGCAACACATCCATTTGTGGAACATAACGTTTAACGATGAAATTTCCCGGGATTGCTCCCAAATCAGCCATTGGTGTTTTCTCCCCTACAGACATGACAATGGTATCATTGGTATTCCCAAAGACTTCAAAACAAAGCTTATAGAAATCAAGGGCTTGGTTAAAAATTGTACCCAGTGAGATGTAAATCGGTCTTTTCCCTTTAATTGCTGCCAGGTCGAATTCTTCATGCGTTAATCGCGAAAAGATGGATGGTCCTACAAATTGATACGTGTGGTCAAATGCTTCTCCATCAGGCTGGAATTCCCTTGTTGTATATACGATGGTAAGCGGTGCGGGATTGCAAAACACTTCGTAGGGAGAAGGAAGCTCCACTTCATATTTTTCCTGTAACCTGATCGTCAAGCTATGGAATTTATCATTTATAGGTTGGACGATTTCCGGAGGAACGTTGAAGTGAAATTGTTGCATCAAATGATTGAATGATTCTTCGGTCTGTGCAAATGAAGTACATGAATTAATTGCAGGAAGCTTCAAAATTTGCGCAAGCAAGCGTCCGCAGCCAAACATGGAATCATGGATAATGTAGTCAAAATGTTCACCCTTGATCTGTTCAAGCACGCTCGGAATGACGATATCTGCCGTAAGCAAAAGACCGTTAACCCGTTCAAGCAAATAATCTCTGCCACCTGAAATAAAGGCTTTAATGAATTTTTGATCGTCAAAGGTTCGGACTATAGCACCCGTCTTCTCCATACGTTCCCGATACGCTTCTATCGTAAAGTACACAACCTCTTCTCCGTATGAAACCAGCTCTTGCACTACCCCGATCGTTGGATTGACATGTCCCTCTGATCCACCATTAATGAATAATACCCGCGCCATTTCGACCACTCCTTCGGTATACTGCTGTTCTCCTGAACATTGTAAAAATTTGCAAACGAGTACGTCCTTTCCCCCGCATTTAGGTAGTTGAACGCTCAATCAGCTGAAATTCCAGCTGCTGAGCCTGTAACTCCTGCTTGCCAAGGACGGCCCATAATCGATGAAAGGCCTGCGTAGCCTGTTCTGCAATCGGATTATGTATAGTTGTTATCCCAAGAACCCGGGACAGCTCAATGTCATCGAAACCAACAATGGCAAGTTGTTCGGGAACCCGTATATTCTTTTTGCGTGCCTCAGACCAAATTCCAATCGCTGCATAATCATTCGAACATAACACGGCTTGAGGAAGTTCTGGCCGACTCGCCATTCTTCGCATCGCTTCTTCTCCATCAGATGAGCTAAACACTGAATATTGATAGGCTTCACGCCATACAGGCAGACCCTTATCTGCCATAAATGATTCATAGGCTAACCGCCGGCTCTGGGTATTCAGGCTTTCTGCTCTGCCAAAGGCATTCGCAATACGTGTATACCCTTTGGAAACCAAATGCTCAAGTGCCAGCCTGTAGCCATGCGCCTGATCCATGGCCACTGACGGAATTTCGTCATTTCCCATCCGCTGCCAGGATACAATCGGACCATATTCGCAATAGGCTTTCAGCTTGTCGGGATGATTGACACAGGTCATAATTACGAGTCCATCCACCCGTTTACTCCGCAGATCCTCGAACGCCTGCAATTCAATTTCCTTATCTCCACGCGAAGTATAAATCAAGGTCTGAAATCCATAATCCATCGCGGTATCAATGAATTGATTCATGAACGTAAGAATAATCTCGTTGGTTGCGGATGTGACAATCCCAATTTGTTTCGTCTGTCCGGTGGATAACGAAACGGCATTTCGATTCGGTATATAGTTGAGCTGTTTCATGATTTCCGTTATTTTCTGCCGGGCCTCGTCACTCACATGCGGTGAATGATTAATCACTCTGGACACCGTAGCCTTCGAGTAGCCAGACTGCTTCATAATTTCATCGAACTTGGACACATGAAGTCTCCTTTCTTGCTGACTTTCTATGATGAATTACAGTTTGCCTCAGAATATATAAAAAGTAAAACTTGACGTGTAACCCGTTCCAACGTTTAAGCTTTTTTATGCAGTGCTGCTGTATGTAACATCCACAATGAATTCATAACGATAGGAGCGATATGTATGAGTCATTCTCTACATCCATCATTCAATTTCCCCAAAAACTTCCTGTGGGGTGGTGCCATTGCGGCCAACCAGGCAGAAGGCGCATATAATCAAGGTGGCAAAGGATTGTCCACCCAGGATGTCGCACCTAAAGGTATCATGGGTCCGATTACTGAAGAACCTACTGAAGATAACATGAAACTGATCGGAATTGACTTATATCATCGTTACAAAGAAGATGTGAAGCTGTTCGCCGAGATGGGTTTCAAGGTATTCCGTACTTCCATCGCCTGGTCCCGCATCTTCCCTAAGGGCGATGAGTTGGAACCTAATGAAGAAGGTCTTCAATTCTATGATGATCTCTTTGACGAATGTCTTCAATACGGAATTGAACCACTGGTCACACTTTCTCATTATGAGACACCCCTGCATCTTTCCAAGGAATATGACGGCTGGGTCAATCGGAAGATGATTGGTTTCTACGAGCGCTATGTGACTACCGTATTCAAACGTTATCAAAATAAAGTAAAATACTGGCTCACATTCAACGAAATCAATTCCATTCTGGAAGCACCATTCATGAGTGGTGGCATCTATACACCGAAAGAGAAGCTCAGCAAGCAGGATCTTTATCAGGCAATACACCATGAGTTTGTAGCCAGTGCTTCTGCTGTGAAGCTCTGTCATGAGATCATTCCAGGTGCGCAGATTGGCTGTATGATGCTCAGTATGCCGACTTATCCGCTCACACCGAATCCGGATGACATGATTAAAGTAATGGAATTCGAACATAGCAATTATTTCTTCGGAGATGTGCATGTAAGAGGCCGTTATCCAGGATACATGAAACGTTATTTCCGGGAAAATGGAATCCAGATTCAAATGGAAGATGGCGACGAAGACATGCTGCTGCATACCGTTGACTTTATTTCCTTCAGCTATTACATGAGTATCTGTCAAACGGCTGATCCGGACAAACAAGTTGCGGGTGAAGGTAATCTGCTTGGCGGTATACCTAACCCTTACTTGCCTGCAAGTGAGTGGGGATGGCAGATCGAT
Source organism: Paenibacillus sp. 11B (assembly GCF_030487755.1). Taxonomy (NCBI): domain Bacteria; kingdom Bacillati; phylum Bacillota; class Bacilli; order Caryophanales; family Paenibacillaceae; genus Paenibacillus; species Paenibacillus sp. 11B. The sequence goes on from NZ_JAUKNS010000002.1 coordinate 466,355, forward strand.
CCGCAAGGACTTCGCTATGTTCTGAACATGTTCTATGACCGTTATCAGAAACCACTCTTTATTGTGGAAAATGGTTTGGGAGCTGTGGACGAACTTATTACCGGATCTAATGGTGAGAAGACAGTGGAAGATGACTACCGTATTCAGTATCTGAATGATCATCTTGTTCAGGTCGGGGAAGCCATTGAAGACGGCGTTGAAGTTATGGGATATACATCCTGGGGATGTATTGATGTGGTCAGTGCATCTTCTGCACAATTGAAAAAACGCTATGGTTACATCTATGTTGACCGCCATGACGATGGTTCAGGAACACTCGAACGGTATCGCAAAAAGTCGTTCCACTGGTACAAAGATATCATCAGCAGTAATGGTAAGAGCCTAAAACGTTAAAAAATTACTATCATTGCAAGCAGGTGCATTCCTGCTCGCCCCCAGCAGAACATACGGACAAGCATTGGGTACACCATGTTTTGTATTGTTTTCTGCTGGGGGATTTTTATTCATTCATACCATAGATTCAATTGAATTGGACCAGGGTCGGTTCCAGTGATTTCAACGTTAACCACCGCATTCCTGCTTCAAAATCTGCCTGGAAAGAATCGATCAGAATAATGTCAGGATAAGATGGCATTGATAGCTCAGTTTGATACATTTCCCATGCTTGAACAATCGCTTCTTCTTCAACTATCTTCTGGTATATCACAATTTTATCTGGTGCAAGAATCGCATTGACCGTTTGAATCATTTTGCATACCGTTTCAATAAACGTTTCCTTTGCCACTGAGGAATACCAATCCATTCCCATTGGGAGGTACTTTACTTCCCCCGCCATGCCAAGTTTTCCTTTGATCACTTTGCCATCCAGATAAATGCCCATGCCCGGAGGATATTTGGTTGGAAAATAGATCCCAATGACACAGTGATCTTCGTCTAGCTCCTGTTTGGCGCAATATCCGCTGATTGCAGCATTCACATCATTTTCCACCATCACTGGTAATCCGAACTGCGCTTCAAGATCTTCAATCATGCGTATACCTTCTAGCTGTTGGTGACTGCTCACCATAATTTTCCCATTCACGGTTTGCCCCGGAATACCGATACCGATCACTTTAATGGAAGCATGCTGAGCCAGCACGTTTTCAATAATTTCATAGAAGTGTTTCTGATCAAAGGTTGGCATCGTATATTCTTCTCTGAACACCATACGATCCTCTAGGTTAATGACAGTGGCCGTGATCAGATCCTGCCCCTGCTTATCGTTGATGTACATGACCAAAGCCAAGCTGAAATCATAATTATATCGGTAGGTTAGTGCCGGTCTTCCCCCATTGGATGGAACTGTCTCATCCTCAAACAGCTCACCCAGATCACATAACTCTTTTACCAGTGAATTGACGGTTACTACACTGAGCTTGGTCAAGGAGGCCAGTTGAGGTTTGGTGGCTGTTTCCACCCGTTTCATGACCTGGCGTACATGGTTTATATTAATTTCTTTCATCAAATACGCATTCGCTATTTTCACAAGCACCCTCCTCCAAAGTTTCTTATTCGATGTAGTAACTATACAATATCTCCATAGGGTTTAAAAACACCCGATGAAAAACATCGGGCATCCTGAAGGTTGATATACACTTGGTGATTAACCTCTGCTGTACTTCATTTTGTCTGCTTCCGTTATTTTGCGAATAACTCTGCACGGATTACCCGCAGCGATTACATCAGAAGGAATGTCTTTCGTGACTACACTGCCTGCCCCAATAATTGTGTTATCTCCAATAGTCACACCCGCAAGAACAGTCACGCCGCCCCCGATCCATACATTGTTGCCCACTGTGATGGGACCTACAATCTCTAGACCTTCGTTACGCTGTTCTACATCATAAGGGTGACCGGCAGTATAGAATCCAGAATTCGGAGCAACAAAAACGTTGTCACCAAAACTGATTTTGGCTCCATCCAGCATAACGATATTATGATTACTGTAGAAATTCTCACCAATTTCAATGTTATAGCCGTAGTCACATACAAACGGCTGCTCGATCAGGAAACGATCCGTCGTTTTACCAAGCAATGTTTTGAGCAACGCTTCTCTCTCGGTGGTCTTGCCTGGGTGAAGCTGATTATACTCGTAACAAAGCCCCTTCGCGTACAAACGCTCATCGATCAATTCTTTGTCGTAATTCGCATTATACAGCAGTCCCAGTTGTGATTTCTCTTTTTCTGTCATGAATTCCTGTGCCTCCAGCTAGCTCTTCTGCCACTCGTTTTCCGTACTCTGCACCTGTTATCCGCTTAAATGAATTCAAGGACAAGAAGTACGATATAATAAATTAAGATACTTTATAAAGCTATAATGATTATATGAAATAACGTAAATAAATCAAGTTCTTTCACAAAATCCACTGGAGAGATTGGCTTTATCCAGCCGCCTGAACCGTTTGCTCCTTACGACTAATTGCATAAACGGCTGACACAAGACCCATCAGGATCAAAACAGATCCTACCCATCCGGTATACATAATGGACGAATGCTCGATAACCACCCCACCAATATAGGTTCCCAGAGCAATGCCAGCATGTGCAATCCCCGAATTGGTGCTAATTAACGTTTCAGCCGTTGCCGGTGATGTTTTGATAATCAGACTATTCTGTACCGGGGTAACCGTCCAGCTTAACGCACTCCAGATACTTAGCAAGATCAAGAAAGCAATCAAAGGCAGTCCGGTACTAAATGGAATAACCGCCATGCTCACGATAAAGGGTATCAGCACGATAACAATGGCTTTGGCCGGGTGCAGACGATCTGATAATATACCGCCGATTCCTCCCCCTGCCACAGCTGCAATACCAAACATCATATATATAAAGGTGACCATTGTTGAGCTGGCTCCCAGCGATTCCTGGAGAAATGGTGTGAAATACGCATATAACGTCAAATGCCCTGCGAGCACAAGTAATGTTGTAACATGGATCGCCAGCATTTTTGGATTCCATAGAGCAGCTAGCTGCTTCTTCAATGATACGGCTGGAATCGGCTGCACACGTTCCATGGCAATGCCGATGGCAACCATAACTACTGCAGTCAGAATTGCAATCAACATAAACACTTCACGCCATCCGGCGAGGTTACCCACAAAGATTCCGATAGGTACACCCAAAATCAGTGAAGCACTTCCTCCCATCGTAATTATTCCCACGGCACGCCCTTTATACTGAGGCTCCACAATGCGAGCTGCAAGCGTCAGAGACAGGACAAAAATTAGTGAGCCCGTTGCGGCTCCCAGTGCTCTTCCAGCCATGAGGATATAGAAGTTGGCACTGAATGCAGAGATCAGATTGCTAATCAAAAAAACGAATAAAGTACACATGTATACTTTTTTACGCTCAAATCTGGCCGTCATATTTAGCAAAATAGGCGCAGATATCGCATAGACAAGCGAAAAGATGGAGATTAAATACCCGGCTTTTGCCAGGGTTAGATGAAGATCTGTCGCAATCAAGTCCAGAATCCCGCCTAAAATGAGTTCAACGGTGCCAACCACAAAAGCCGCGATTGCAAGGACATATACTTTTTTGTTCATTTTTGAATCCTCCTCGAAAGTTACAACTACGATAGTAACCCAACGAAGAAAAGATTTCAATACAAAAAAGCCATTCTCCGAAAGAATAGCTTTTCCATACATGGTTCAATAAATTAAACGCGCCAGCAGACGTGCAATTTCTTCGTCCTGAAGCAGCTGGTCACCATATTTTTTGGTAATTTGAGTAAGAGCGACGTCATGATAGAAATAATCCGTCATTGCTTTAACAATTGGTTTGGATGTCGTCTTGATGGCCTTCCATGAGTCATGCTCAATACCAGCAAACAAAAGATAGGCATAATCCACAATGATCAATTGCGAAGGTTCAAGTTTACTGTCCTCAAGCATGGGAATTAACGAATATTTATGCGTTAGAGAGGATTGTAATCCTCCCACAGCCAGAACCTCTACATGTACCCCTTCTACCTCTTTCTGCTCCAAAAGCTCCCGGTATTGGTCCATTTGCTCGTTCCAGGCCAGAAAAAGAATGGATGAGTCGGCTTCTTCAATAAGCTGTTCAATATTTGATGCAATGGATGATGCGTCCTTCAATGTCCAGATATGCTCATCCGTGAATGTACGTTTGATTTTATAAGTCTTCAACTCCTCAATATCCTTCTCAAAGTCGGCCCTTATTTTGAGGATAATGGACTGAAGATCAACCGCCATATACAATTTCTTCTTCCCATGCATCGTTGTTAGGACTGTTCCCTTATCAATAAGCCGATTAAGCACTTCGTATATTTTGGCCTTGGGCACATTGGAGGAATTGACGATGGATGTAGCATCCAGTGGTTGGTCCTGCGCAAATATAGCCTCGTATACCTGACTTTCATATTGTGTAAAACCAAATTTCTGCAACATGGTCCGATCGGCCCGTCCCTTCTTGTTTGTATCTTTCTATACAGTGTAGACGCCTTACCTTTGCATGTCCAGTTTATCCCGCAGACCTCTGTCATGGCTAATTTTGTGAAATGAAGTCGAGATTGAGCTTCCAAAATATAATGATCTCTCCGTGGTTATATTAAGATCCAGGCTGCACATTTTAATTTTAAAGGAGGTATCCTCAAACATGGAAAGCACCCATGATTTTGTGAAGAAGGTAAACGAAAATGCCGAGAAAGCGCGTCATAACAAAAACAATGGCAAGGGAACACCAACAGATAAATTGCCAGCGAAGCAGCACAGCACAAATAAGTAGGGCCTACATGAACTGCTGGGATGAAAGAGTGGATATACTATGCTCCTCTTTGTTCCGGCACAACAAACAGGATCTCTGGGAAGAGATCCTGTTTCAACAATCTGTGATTCAGCGGCGGCCCAAAGTTATCAAACGATCTAGGCCCATGATCCCCCACTTTTAGCGAGTTGCTGTCATCCGATATTTTAACCCCTTCGTTGGAAGACATCTCTGTTCCGTTATTATCCCGAAGAAAGGCATTTAATGTAATATCGCATGGGATTTTCCTTATTGGCAACTTGATCATTGCCCCATTTCTCAAACATAGCGTCTTTTGTCTAGCACCTTCCTCATCTACTTTTCATTTACTATAAAGAAATTTAATAGAAAAGAGATGATGAGGATGGCTGCTGTAAAAGCTGTTCCACAACCGGATTTGGTATTAATCTATTGGTCCAGAAATCCACTCGTTCCCGGTTCACCGCGCAGAATCAAAAGTGTGCGTGTGATCGGAAACACTTCCCCTTGTACCTTCACACTGGTACCTGGTGCATTGCTGATCAATGCCTTAAACTGTTTGCTGGACAATGATATCGGCTTTAAAGTGGTATATCGTAAAAAAACATCAAATATCAGTGGCGTATTATTGTTAAAACGCAGAGCATAAACAAATAAACAGGTGCGTTCCTTCAACTCGGAAGCGCACCTGTTTGTTATTTAAGAAATGAACGGCTGATTCGAGCCTATTTGACGTTCATATAACGCTCGAAGGCATTGTTACGGATGGTCAGTAACTGTTCAAGTCCCATATCATTCAGCTTTTTGATATAAGCATCCCAGCCCTGTTCGATACCGCCCTTCGTTACCCACTGGGCACGCATCGTTGCCACGTAACCATCAATATCCGTTGTTAGCGTTGGCAGCTCTTGGAACTCTTCTGCATTGTACATGACCTTCGGATAAGGTGTCGTTACATCGGCACTGCCCAGCTGATCGATTTGCAGTTTGAGTCCGTCGCCTGCCTGCGGATTAAGTTTAATTTTCTCTTCAAAGGAAGGGCTTACATATTTGGGACCAAAGTCACGCAGGGATTGATCCCAGTACCATGCATCGGCGCTGGTGCCTGCCGGCGGGTCCATGAGCGTGTATGTGCCATCATCGTTTTTCTTGATTACCGTTCCGATCGCACCCCAGAAATTCTGGATGCTGGCTTCATTGGAATAGAACTGGTCAGCCCAGCGTGCAGCTACTTCAGGAACAGTACATGAAGTCGTAATAAGCAGTTCGTTCCGGGCCAGGTTCATGCCGCCGGGGTCACCCGGCTGATAGCGTTTGCCGTCAGGTCCGGCAATGGGAGCAATGGCTTCATATTGGTCACTCCATTTGCCAAATACCGCATCAGGTGTCCACTGATTGCTGAAACCGACGATTGGGATGTCTGCATTTTGCCATTTGGCTGATGTCATGGTGTTGTCCTGTGTAAACAGTTCCTGGTCAATCAGTCCCTCAGAATAGAGCTTATTGGTATAAATAAGGGCTTGTTTATAGGCGTCGGTTGTTGGATAGAACACGGGCTTTCCATCCTGGACAATCATGCTGCTGGCATTAATGTCCGTAATCCCGAACGGATTCAGAAAATCCACATTCAGTCCCGTTTCCGTGTAAGGAATTTCGTCCTTTTTGCCATTACCATTCGGATCCTTTTCCCTAAACGCTTTTAATACCTGATACAGTTCCTCTGTTGTTGTTGGTGCCTTCAGGCCCAGCTTATCGAGCCATGCCTTGTTGATTACAGGCTGGTTCCGGCTTTTTGGACGGGAAGGAAGTCTGGTTGGCATGGAGTAGATTTTGCCATCTGGAAATGTACTGATTTTCTTCATGTCTGGCGTCTCTTCCATAGCTGCCTTCAAGTTGGGCATATACGAGTCAATATATTCATCCAGTGGGCGGAAATAGCTCAGGTTGTTTACAATGTCCGAATCACTAAACACCTGGTCGCCCAGAATAATGTCCGGGAGTGTGCCACTGGCAAGCATAATGGATTTCTGTTCACCCCAGTCATTAGAAGACATCACCTGCCACTCAATCTTCACATTGGAATCTTTCTCCAAATCCTTGAGCCATTGGTTCTGAGTAAAGGTGTCGCCCATATTTCCCCAGCGAACCGTCAGTACCTTGAGTGTGACCGGTTTATTGACAATCGGCAGACCTTCCTGATTGAAGTCACTTGATATTGTAGGCTCTGCAGGTTCACTACCCTTTCCACTACTACAGCCAACAACGCTGACCAACATGACCGACGCGAGAAGCACGCTGCTCATTTTGGTAAATAATTTCTTGCCTATCTTTTTCCCCATTTGGGAACCCCCTTGATTCGTAATGAATTTCAACCTGCCCTATTCCTTCACGGCGCCGATCATCACCCCCTGATTGAAGTACTTCTGGATGAACGGATACACACACATGATCGGAATTGTAGCGATAATAATAACGGAATACCTCATCAAATTGGCAAGGCGCAGGGCAACTTGTGCGGCTTCTCCTGTACCCATGCCGGACTGCATCTGATTCGTGATGAGGATATTGCGCAGAATCAATTGAAGCGGATACAGATTCGGATCTTTCAAATAAATCAGGGCGTTAAAATATGAATTCCAATATCCTACGGCAATCCATAGTCCGAGGACTGCAATGATTGCTTTGGACAGCGGTAATACGATCAGTACAAAATACCGCAGGTTCCCACAGCCATCGATCTGGGCAGCTTCCCATAGATCCCCCGGAATGCTGGTCTGGAAAAATGTCCGGGCAACGATCATGTCGAAAACCACCACAGAGAACGGAAGCACCATCACCAGGAACGTGTTGTAGAGATGGAAGTCGCGAATCGTCAGGAAGGTTGGAATCAATCCTCCGCTGAAGAACATCGTAAAGATAAAAAACAGTGAGAAAAACTTTCGTCCGACCAGGTCTTTTCTGGATAAAGCATAAGCCGCCGAAATATTAACCACAAGTCCAAAAAGTGTTCCCACCACCGTATACAGAATGGTATTGCGATATCCAATCCAGATATTCTCGTGTCGCAGCAGCTCCTTATACCCTTCCAGCGTAAAGCCTTTTGGAAACAGCCACACCTGTCCGTTAGCCACGGATGAAGGATCACTGAAGGAAGCGATGACAATAAAATAGATCGGGTAAATGATAGCAATCAGAAAAAGAACAGCAAAGGCATACAGCACGACTTCTGCAACCGAAAAAGGTGTACGACGTTTGGTACGGGGAGTTCTGGTCATTGCTGCCGGTTCCATAACGCTCATCTTGTTTTTCTCCCCTCTACCATAGACTGTTTTCACTGTATTTCTTGGACAACTGGTTGACCAGAATAAGCAAAATGAAATTAATAACCGTGTTAAACAGGTTGATCGCCGAGGAGAAGCTGTATTGGCTGCTCAGCAGACCGATTTTGTAAACATACGTGGACAGAATCTCACTGGAGAGAATGTTCAAGTCGTTCTGCATCAGATAGACTTTCTCAAATCCAACCCCGAGTAATCCGCCCATCCGTAAAATAAGCAGCGTGATGATCGTTGGCAGCAGCATCGGAATATCGATATATCGAACCTTGTGCCATCGACTTGCTCCGTCAACCGTTGCCGCTTCGTAAAGACTTGGGTCTACGGCAGACAATGCAGCAATATAGATAATGCTGTCCCAGCCAACATGCTGCCACACATCAGACCAGACATATACACTGCTGAATAAAGCGGATGAACCCATCAGATCCGGTGCTTCCGCTCCAAAAAGCTGATACATGTTACCTACGAGCCCGGTACTTGGTGAGAACAGGATCAGCATTAACCCCACCATAACTACGGTTGAAATAAAATGGGGCATATACGAAATGGTCTGGAAAAACCTTTTGAATCTCCCCGATCTCATCTGGTTCACGAGTAGTGCAAGCATAACCGGAATCGGAAAGGTAGCCAGACTGTACAAGCTAATCACGAGTGTATTGCGAATCGTATTGGTGAATTGATAGGAATGAAAAAACTTCTCAAAGTATTTGAATCCAGCCCAAGGGCTGTCTCCGATCCCCATGGCCGGACTGTAGTCCTTAAACGCAATTAATACGCCGTACATTGGCTTGTAGGCAAATAATAGAGTCAACAGAACTGCTGGAAAAAGCAGAACGTAAAGGCCCCAGTTTCGCCTGATTCTCTCTAGCCTTTTTCCGATATATAATGGATTGGTCCTCATGGTTCTTCCTTCCCTCCTGTAATCTATACTGATGCTGCTTTCCCCCTGGACCTGTCATCTCTGGAATAGCTTCAGTATAAACCCCATCACATTCGGTTTATCGGACCGCTACGGACGTTATTCGGACTTCTGTGGTTCCATTGTTCAATTTCACGAGTAACCGAAACACTTGGGAGCAAAAATCATATCGTTATCCAGACTTTCGTGTGTGTATTTCGGACTTATGAATCAAAAAACGCAAATCTTTATGCTTTTTTCAAACAAAGGTTTTATACTATTCCTGAGATATTAAAGCGCATTCATAACCAAGGAATCAAGAAAGTGGTGCATTGCTTATGGCAAACCTGAACGTCATTAAACCCTATCCCATTCGGCATTATATCCGCATGATGTTCGTCATTTCATTTGTCGTGTTCATTCTGGATCTGGTCATCAGCATTGCTTCCATCTCCATGGTGAAGCAGCAATCCACCCAATACTTGCAGGATGCGGCCGATCTGTACATCAATCGCATTAATCACGATTTTGCGTACATTAATCATTTCATGGGATGGACACTGGCCAATGACGAGAATCTCGACAACATGAATACATATGGTGTAAACAGTATTCCGTTCCTGAAGGCCAACGAAAAACTACATATGCTCTTCGCCGAACTACAGCGAAACTACGGGCAATCGTACAATTTCTTTTATTATTTGGAGAATAGTGAATATTTCCTCAACTGCGCGCCAATAAGCATCTCCTATTCGGATTATTCAGAAGTGAAAAAACAGATCATTACGCTGACCCACGATAAAGCTGTATATGAGAAGTTCTATTCCCATTGGACACCCATCCACGTGAACGGCACTTCTTATCTTATCAATATTGTGCCGTACTACAACCGTTATCTGATTGCCTTGATATCCGCGGATGATCTGATCTCCCCTCTCCGGCAGATTAATCTGGGTGCCAACGGATACGCCTCTCTCGTTGACGAGAATGGTGTGCAACTTTCCGGGCCTGCCGGCGGGGATCACATACCGGAAGAGAGACATTCATTTCTTGATCTGTTCCAGTCTCACAATGTCGTGAGCAGCGACTTCTCCAATGCGGCATTCAGCGCACATATGGTTATCAAGTTTGGCGCATTCGAGAAAATTATGGTGGCCCAGCTGCTCATTATGCTGCTTTTTCTGATCGTAACGTCCTCGTTAAGCGCAATTATGTTGTTTTTCAGAAAAAATCTGCTGGTTCCCATTCAGCGATTTTCCAAAAATCTGGCGCGTATTAACGAAGGTGACGAAGCTACAGACTTTAAGAGCAGCCGAATTATGGAACTGGAGCAGGTCAATGCACAGTTCAAGGAACTGGTGGGCCAGATTAAACGATTCAAGATTGATCGCTACGAGCAGGAATTGGAGAAACAAAAAATACGTTTGGATTATATGAAGTTACAGATTAAGCCCCACTTCTTCCTGAATTGTCTGACGAGCATGTACAGTATGGCACAGATGCAGATGTACGAAGAAATTGAGAGCATGGCTCTGGCTACATCCCGATATTTCCGCTATATCTTTCAAAGTGGGGAGAATTTCGTTCTTCTGGAGAACGAGATTGAGCATGTGAGAACGTTCCTGGACATCCAGAAATCACGTTATAGAGATGCTTTTTCCTATCGAATTGAACAGCCAGAGGTTATTACGGGCATCGCTGTGCCACCGCTTGTTATTCAGACATTCATTGAAAATGCCGTCAAGTACGGGGTCTCCCGGGACCGGGAATTATGTATTACTTTATCTGTGACGGAAGAACGTCAGGAACATGGCGATCATGTGCTCATCCAAATTTCGGATACAGGTCCAGGCTTCAGCCTGGATGTTCTTGACGCACTCATGCGTGGAGAAGCGCTCGAACAAACTGGCGGCAACCGAATTGGCATTATGAATACTATCCAACGTTTGGAGTTGCTGTATGGAGAGGAAGCGAATATTACATTTGCAAACGACGCAAGTGGCGCTCAGATCACGCTTTCCTTACCCAAAATGATACTGAATTCAGATACTACGGGAGAGGTGACAAACCATGAATGCATTGCTGGTTGATGATGATTACTTTGTCGTCATGGCTTTGGAAAAGAAAATTGACTGGAAAAGCCTTGGCATCGACACCATATTCACAGCCTATAACATTGCGCAGGCCAAGGAGATTTTACAGAGCCATCCTGTTCAGATCCTCATTTGCGATATTGAAATGCCCCAGGGAAGCGGACTTGAACTGCTGGCATGGGTCCGGGAGGAATCACATAGTGTACAAACAATTTTTCTCACTAACTATGCCGATTTCAACTATGCCCAGAAAGCAATCGAACTGCAGAGTTTTGATTATTTCCTGAAGCCTATTGAGTTTGACAAGTTGACTCTTATTATTCAAAAAGCGGTTGCCAAAGCCCGAGATCAGCAGTTCATTGCCAAAGCCATTCATGAGGGTGAACTGTGGCAAAAAAATCGTAGCAAGCTCATTGAGGACAGCTGGCGCAGGCTGATCTCTGGTAAAGCCTTTCCTTCCGGCCCTGCCGACGTCTCTGCCTTTTTGACAGAACAAAATCTTCCATATGAACCAACGGATCTATTTCTTCCTATTCTGGTTAACCTGTTTCCGTATGATGGCACCCTGGGCAAGACCGACAAGAACCTGTTCGATTACGCTTGTTTGAATGTAATGGTTGAACGGTTTCAGGACGCTCTCTTCTCCATTGAAGCCATTATCGAGATCAAGGAGCATAACTGGATGATTATTCTAAAATGGAACAGAGCACCTGATGCACCACTGATCGAATCCATGTGCGGTTCGTTCATCCCGGAGGTTAATAATTACCTGAAGTCGGATGCCTGCTGTAGTATCGGCTTTTCTCTGCCACTGGGTCAGATTCGTCACACGATCAACGAGCTGTTGCTAATGAATGAAGAACGAATCAAACACCGCAACCAGACCTTTTTTCTGAAGAACTACAGCACGCCTGAATTGAATTACACACCGCCTGATCTGGCATTGCTGGAGCAATTGCTGAATGAGAACCGCTTTCAGGCCTTTCTGGATGAAACCGTTCGTTATATGCACCAACTTGTTCGTGAAGGGGTGGTCGGTACTGCCGTGCTCAGCCTGTTGCGTCTCGATCTGGTACAGCTTGTCTATGCCCAATTGAAGAGCAAAGGGATTGAGGTCCACAAACTGTATATGGGCAAAACGAATGATCAATTATTCATGCAATCTCTGTATTCTATTGAAGATATGCAATCCTACATAGCCTATCTGGTTAATACTGCTGCGGAATACCTGAATGTTGCCGAGCAGCCGAAATCGGTTGTACACGAGATTACCCATTATATACGCACTCATTACGGGGAAGATCTAACGAGGAATAACCTGGGGGAAATGGTCTATCTGAATCCGGACTATCTCGCACGTCTGTTCAAGAAAGAGATGGGAATCTCACTTGGAAATTATGTCATACATACCCGTCTTGTAGCCGCTCGCCAGCTGTTGGAAACGACTACACAATCGGTCCATGCCATTGCCGGACATGTGGGTTATACCAACTACTCACACTTTACCAAGCTGTTTAAGCAAGAGATGGGCTGCAGTCCCAATGAATATCGCAAGAGGCACCGGGATGGCGCTCATGAAACAGGATGATCTGCAGACCTGAAGCGGAATAACGTAGGGTTATAACTTGGTTTGTGAATCTGATTCTTCTGATCCATATGTTCCTGTCCTCCACCATAAAAATGCCACCCTGCGTATCGTACGCAGAGTGGCATTTGCTGTGCATCAACTTTTCGTTACTTATTCACATGAATGACTTCATTCACTTCCTGAGTGATTTGGTCACCACCAAGTTTTTTCCAATTGGCAACAAAGCTATCGAACTCATCAATAGACAGGTTGCCGTAGATGATTTTCAGAAACGTCTCCGCGCGCAGCTTATCCAGGGTTGCCTGTTTCGTGTTCATGGTTCTCGTTGGTGCGTAGATAAATTCATTCATGACAATCAGGTCGTTATCCCGATAATATTTAATAACGCCCTGCGAGCTCTCCGGTCCAAAAATACGTTCCATATGCCACTTATCCAGATTACCATTGCGGTAATCCATAATATCATCGTAGAACAGCTTCGCTTCAAGCTCTAATCCCGAAGTATCTCCCGTTTTGAGCGCCTGCTCCACTTCATCCTGTGCTTTTACGTTTTTGTTGGCAGGCAGATTGGATACGGTCGCATTATGAAAACCAAGTCCGGTCAACCCGTTCAAATACGCAGCGCGCTCTTCCTTGGCAGATTCACCGAACATTTTTTCTGCCTGGAAGTTCAGCAGCTTGATCAATGCTTCCGGGTGCTCATAGCCTTTACGTACGGCGAATATGCCGCCCAAGCTAAGGTGGTTCTGTGTTTTGGCTGGCTGATCGTCGATTGATTGTACCGGATAAGGCAACCAGTCCACGTTTTTATCCTTCTTGATCATGCTGCTAACCTGAAATGGCGCCCATTGTGGCAGAAAGAACATGCCTGACTTGCCTGCATTCACATCTTCCATCATCTTCGTAAAGTCCTTAACGCCAAACTCGGGATCGAGTACACCCTTCTGATACAGATTTTGCAGCTCACGCAATCCTTCCTTCACTTCAGGTTGAATGGTACCATTCACAACCTTGCCTGAAGCATCCTTGATCCAGGTTTCCAAATAACCATGATAACCAAGCAGGAACGCATTAATGGGCAAATCCTTATTAAGTGCAATGCCGTACGTATCATCTTTACCATTTCCGTCCGGATCTTCAAAGGTGAAAGCTTCTGCAATCTGGATGACGTCCTGCATGGATTTTGGCGCTTCAAGCCCGACCTTTTTCAACCAATCCTGGCGAATCCAGATCATATCCGATGAATCCAGCGAGCCTGGAAAGCTTACCATCGCGTATATCTTGCCGTCCTTGGTTACTGGCTTCAAACCTGCTCCATCCTCAGCGGACATAAACTCCTTGACCAGATCCGATGCATACTTATCATAAACCTCAGTGAGATCTTCCAGCATTCCCGCCTCATGCAGCTGCTCGAATTGCACAGCACTCACTTTGAGTACATCTGGCAAATCGCCGCTAGCCAGGGTGACGTTCATTTTGTCGTTATAATTGGCATCCGGAACAATCCAGTCGTAGGTGACATCGATACCCAGCTCGTCCTTGTATCCCCGGGTCCAAATGTTATTGGCATGTGTATCACCTTCAGCAAGCGATTCTTTTCCGGTTTCATTCATGGTTGATGTTAATTTGATGGGTGGATCATATTTCGTAAGCGGACCTCCGGCATCCTGCTCTGTGTTGTTCGGCTGGGCTTCATTCTCCGCGCTACCCGTACCGGATGAACAGGCTGCAAGCGTAGTTGCCAGAACCATGGTTAACGTTAACAATGAGAATTTCTTTAATGACATGTTCATGCGAATCCCCCTTTTTATTCCTCCCGTGAGGTATATAAGATGAACTAATGAATATTAAACGTTGCACTCCGATAGCAGAACAACCTTTTGATCGCTGTTATCCCCAGATTTCCTTTATCCCTTTTAGAAGGGAGAAATCCGGTGATAAAGGCGAACGCTCCGCTTCTACAGGTCTCTTCTGCTCTCTCCGTTATGGTTTAATCTTGCTTCATCTTATATATAATTTATTGTAATAAGTAAGCGCTATCACTTCGAGTGTACCCCGTTGACATCTGGTATCTTTGATTTACCATTTCATACTTGATCTAACTTTTTTGATCCCGATATTCCTGAGGCGTGCAGCCGGTAGATTTTTTGAAGAATCGATAAAAATAATGCTGATCACTAAATCCAACCTTGGCAGATATTTCATGCATTTTGCAGGCCGAGCCGAGAAGTAATTCCTTGCTGCGCTCAATGCGCCGGTCATGGATATAGTCGGATATGCCTTTGCCTGTTATGCGCTTGTACCAACGGGACAGATATGACGGATTGAGAGAAACCTCCTGTGCAATTCGGGTTAACGAAAGGTCATCCTCCAGATGGTGCTTGATATAATGATGAATAGTAATAAGAATCTGCGACTGATCATGAATGCGTGTAACACTCCGTTTGGAGATGATCCATTCATATGCCGATTGATAGAAAACCACCAGATCAGACCAAGCCGTATGGATGTCAAAATGAAGCATTCGAGACAATGCTATTTCCTCCATCGCCGATTCGTACAAGCCCAGTTCATGAAGAAGATCGATCAGCCCGCTGCCTGCTCCTGTATAGATTTTCATTCGAAAGAATGGATCCTGAAGCCCTTCTTTTGAAGCCTCTGTCCATTTGTGAAACGACTCCATCCACTCCCTATCACCTGCTGTAACGCGCTGCTTGATCTGATCCAGATGAAGGGCTGCAACACTCTGTTGATTCAAAATATTGGGGGTGTATGGCAAATCATGCTGCACATTGACACGAAGCAGCTTCTCCATCCCGAGTCCAGGGCCCTCATGAATAGACAGGCGCAATTGCGCGATGGCCTGATTCAGCCCCATCCACTGCACTGCCTGCTCGCTCACCATAATAGAGACGGACAGATTCAGGCAGTCCGCACAGGATTGCTGCACAGACTCCAGCGTTCCATAGACAAAACGCAGTGTCTGTTCCCACTTCTCCTGTCGGCATCCATGGAAGCTGTTCACAGACTCAACCATTGGTTGAACAAAGCAGGCAATGACTTGATAATCCAGATCGATTGCTTTGACCTTGGCCTTGTCCTGAAGCAGTTCCTCCGCAACATTGGCAACGGCATATCGAATTAAACTCCGGTCTGCCTGGGATTGATAGTTGTTCCACTCCTCGACCCGAATGATGACCGGGATTACAGACTCAGCGGATATGAAGGGGAGCTGGACAGCATCCAATTCTTCCTGAAGCGAGGCGATATCATGCCGTTCCGTTCGCTTTAGGAGATCCAGCAGCAACTGTCTTTGTAGCTGAGGCAGCGCTCTGGGCAGCTTGCTGCGAAACCAGGCGTGCTGGTACCGGAAATCATTCTCCTCCGAAATTTGTGTTAACGCCCGCTCTACCGCAGCGCGGATATGACTCATGCCCTCTGTCTTTAACAGGTAATCCACAACACAAGGGTTGCGTATCGCTTGATGCGCATAATCAAATTCGTTATGACCTGTCAGCAAAAGAACTTTGCATCGTGGCCACCGATCCATAATCTTCTCGATCAGCTCCATGCCATCCATGCCAGGCATACAGATGTCGCTAAGCACGATATCAATTTTGACGGAGTTCAACCACTCGATTGCTTCAAAGGCCGAGTACGCCTTGATGATCTCCATATCCTGCAAATCCGCCTTTTGAAAGAAAGCATAGAGTCCATCCAAAATAACCGGTTCATCATCTACAATTAACATTCGCTGCATACGACTACTCCCGTCTCCATGGAATATTTATAATCATGCATAGCCCGCCCAACGCACTGCGCTGCGCGCTAAGACCATAGCCTGTCCCAAACTTGATTCGTAAACGTTGATTCACATTCATCAGCCCTGTAATCTCTTCATTCCCTGATCTCTGATTCGCAGATTCTTGAAAGGACGCTTGCAGATTGCTCAAGATTGCATCCGTTAACTGATCCCCATCATCCTCAATTCGAATGGACAGTTTGTCTTGATCCACTTGATAGGATAATTTCAGAGTCCCCCCCTGACTGCGTTTGGCAAGGGCATGCTCGAAGACATTCTCCACAATCGGCTGAATGATGACCCGGGGAATGGAAATACCTCGATAATCCCTGCTTAGTTCCTCCAGTTGCAGCTGGACTCTTGACCCAAACCGGATTTTTTGAATTGAAGCATAGACCAAGGCGTGGTCCATCTCTTCACCGAGCGATACCTCGGAATGAGAATCCCTGGACATATACCTGAAATATTGTCCCAAATAATCGGTAAACTCCTGAATTAATTCAACATTCTCTACCTCGGCCATTTGCTTGATGCTGAACAGGCTGTTATATAAAAAGTGAGGCTGAATCTGAGACTGCAAATGTTTAAGTTCTGCCTCGCTGGTTCGAATCCGGGCAACATAATTTTCATCAATCAGAATGTGTAAGCGCTCTATCATGTGATTGAAACGAGAGTACAAATAACCAAATTCGTCCCGTCTGGATTGAGGAATATGAATGCTTGTCTGCCCCTGCTCCGCCATTCTGAACCCGCGGATGAGCACAGATAACGGCTTGTGAATGGACCTGTAGATCGAAAAGGAGAAGATCATAATAATAACGATTGAAATAAGCGTCAGCATCCACAACCACAGGTTGTATTGTTCCAGAGGAGCTTTGAGCACATCATTAGGAATGCTGGCCGTCAGCGTGAATGAGTGATCGGGATCATAAAGCGAATAGTACAGAAATGGATCGGATTGAAACCTCGTAACCTGCATGGATACCGGAGATTCTGGAGATACCTGCTGCAATTGTGCCGACGATGCAGGTTCATCAGAAGAAGAAATGACCACATTGTGATGCTCTCCGAAGCTCAGCGTAATATCACTGCCCCCTGTTTCCGCGAGCTGCTGCAATCTGTGCTTCAATTCTTCAGCAGACAAACGTATGCCTAATATGAAATTGGGCGGTTCCTCATGATTCATGTTGTACGGGTTGCTTTTGAGAAAATAAAGATTGTTATCCGAATAAGACAGCTCACCATTCAGATTTCCCATGGTTGCCAGCAGATCCTTCCATTCGCCATCCTCCACATTGCGAATTCCGTCCACTGCGCTGACCCGTTTATGCAGAGCCGGTACGTAATACACAACATCACTGATATAGGGACTCGTTACCATGATCTGACCCAGCTTGTTGTGGATATTATTGAGACTGGAAGTCACCTCATACCTGCTCATGATCGCTGCTCGTGTACTTAGCGTGGACATCGTATCATCGAACGAAAATTCGGTCACAAGCCCACTCATTCGCTCCAGTTCGAATTGCAGATGATTGTGGTAAAAATACAGCTTTGATTCATGCGCCTTCTCCACTTCTGTCTGCATTTGCTTGGAGCTGGTATGTGTGATCATAATGCTGATTCCATACAGGGGCAGAATGACAAGCACAAAGGCTATCATCAGCTTGACGACAATGGATGCATTTTTCCAGGTGCCCACCGCAAATCTCATTTCCCTCCACTCCTTTCCTCAACGGCAAAAAGGAGCCGGAAATCGGCTCCTCCCATTGGCTTTCCTCCATCGATCTTATCCCTTTACACTGCCTACAACAAGTCCATGGACGAAATACCTTTGCAGGAATGGATACACGAGCAGAATGGGTATAACGGACAAAAAGATTTGGGATGCCTGAGTCGTTCTGTCCGACACCTGGCTTAACAGCGTTGCGTCCTCCAGGGTCATCATCTCACTTTGAAGCATCGTCACTTGCTGGAGCATCGATTGCAAATACGTTGCTAGCGGATAACCTTCCGGACTCTTCATGTAGATCATGCCATCAAACCAGGCGTTCCAGTGTCCTACCATGGCAAATAGTGTGATGGTTGCAATACTTGGCAATGAAATGGGAAGGTAAATGCTCCATAGTGTGCGAAAATGGCCTGCGCCATCCATCCATGCTGCTTCTTCCAGTTCCTTCGGCAAGCCTCGAAAGAAATTCAGCATAAGCAATACATTAAAGATGGGAACAGCACCCGGCAAAATCAGGGCCCAGATTGAATCCAACAAACCTGCTTCCTTAACGATAAGATAACCGGGGATCAATCCCCCACTGAACAGCATGGTGAAGACAAAAATCCACGCATAGAACGTTCTGGAACGGAACTTCGCTGCCTCTTTGGAGAGCGGATAGGCTACAAGAATCGTGAAGACCAGATTGGTCGCAACCCCGAGTACAACGCGGAGAAGACTTGTGCTGAACGAATTTAGAAACTGCTGATTCTCCAGAATGTATTTATAGGAGGACAGGGTGAAGTCCACCGGCCAGAATGTCACACTCCCCGCCTTGACTGCATCACTTGAACTAAACGAAATCGCCAGAATATTCACAATAGGAAACAGACACAGCAAGGCAAGAAGGGTCAGGATGACGTAATTCAATCCCAGAAACCATCGATAGGCTCTCGAAGCGTGATGCATGTTCTTGCCTCCTTTCTAGAAAATCCGATAATTGGCTAATCGATAGGCCAGGAAATATCCAAGCCCGATAAAGATGAACGAAACGGCTGATTTAATGAGGCCCAATGCGGTGGATACGGAGTACTGGGCATCCTGCAAACCAATCCGATAGATCATTGTATCGAGAATATCTCCCGATTCGTAGACGAGCGGATTATATAGATTGAACACTTGGTCAAAGCCGCCATTCAGTACGTTACCAAGGCTTAGCGTAACCATCAGTATTACGATTGGACGAATGCCGGGGAGCGTAATATGCCATGTCTGCTTCCATCTTCCCGCACCATCCATTACGGATGCTTCATACAAGGATTTATCAATGTTTGTCAATGCGGCCAAGTATATAATGGTGCCAAATCCGAATTCTTTCCATTGGTCCGTAATGACGAGTATGTAAGGAAACCATTCGTTGCTGGCCAGGAACTGAACAGGTTCAACCCCTATCGCCTTAAGCAGCATATTTACGATTCCTGTGCTAGGGGAGAGCACATCCACAATGATCCCGGCCAATATGACCCATGAAAAGAAATGCGGCATATAGATGACCGTCTGTATTGTTCGTTTAAACCCTGTTTTGCGTACCTCGTTCAGCAATAAGGCCACAAGCACCGGAATGACCAAACCGGACACAATTTTCATGGCGGAAATAAATACGGTATTCCATACGACCTGCCCGAATCCAGGCAGATCGAACAAGTACCTGAAATTGTCCAAACCGACCCAATTCATATTTTTGAATCCGGCAATGGGAGAAAAATTCTGAAAGGCAATGGAGAGTCCCGCCATCGGAATGTAACCGAATACAATAATGATGATCAGTCCAGGCAATATCATAAGATGAAGCGGAACGTTTCGTATAAATTGTTTGTAGTTGGAACGCATGAGCTGTCTCCTCCTTCAAATTCATTATAGAATCCGTCAGGAATCAGCCATAGTGTAGGCTATTTACTTTAGGTATCTTTTGTTGACCATTGTCTACAGACCAACAATACAACTAAAAAGGAACGCATCGGTTGCAATTCTATTCTTAAGCAATTAAAATAAACTCTTTTGAGATATGTATAGATATATCGTGTATTTGGTAATTCCACCCTGGTTTGATACTGAACATATGAAACCTTACAATCCTATGTACGTAATATTTACCTATTAAGATTTAGAGGTGACAATTATTTATTTTGATAACAAATGAGGGATAACATGAAAAAACAGTTTATCGTACTTGGTCTTGGACGATTCGGTTCAAGCCTGACACGGACGCTCATTAACAATGGACATGAAGTGCTCGCAGTAGACAAGAATGAAAATCTGGTTCAGGAAATTTCAACAATAGCCACCCATGTTGTACAGGCGGATTGTACGGACAAATCAGTCCTCAAAGAGCTGGGAGCAAGCAACTTCTCTCACGCCATTGTCGCAATCGGCGAAGATCTGCAAGCCAGTATATTGACCACTCTGTTATTGAAGGAACTCAATGTACCCAAAGTAACAGCCAAGGCCAAAAATGATAACCATGGCAGTGTGCTTAGCAAGATTGGTGCCGATCAGATCGTTTACCCGGAACGTGACATGGCCACAAGGCTGGGGAATCAGCTTAGCTCAGACAACATTATTGATTCCATCGAATTGTCTCCAGACTACAATCTGGTCGAGATCAAAGCTCCTGAAAGTATGAATCAGAAAACGCTGCAAGAACTCAACATCCGGGCAGGATATGGATGTACTGTTATCGCCATCAAAACGGGGAGTAACCTGAATATCTCTCCAAGGGCAGAAGACACCGTTCGTACGGGAGACAAGCTCTTGCTAATCGGCAGTAACGAAGACATTCGGATTCTGGAGAGTGATTATGAGCAAAAGAAATAAACGCGTACCGAGAACTTCAGCTCTATCCATCGTTGAATCGATTGTAAACAAACTGAAAAATAATATGAGCCCTCCTCAACTTATCATGATGATCTTCTTCGCTCTCATCTGGATCGGGGCCATATTACTTGTATTGCCGGTATCTTCGAGTACCGGAACATCTATCGGTTTACTTGATGCCTTGTTTACAGCAACCTCTGCCATATGTGTAAATGGGTTAATTGTTTTGGATACAGGGAGTGTCTTTTCTACATTTGGACAAGTCATCATCATGATTCTGATTCAGGTTGGCGGATTAGGGTTCATGACACTAGGTGTAATGGTCGCCATTATTCTGGGGAAACGGATTGGATTGAAACAGAGGCTCCTTATTCAACAAGCCACCAATACATCTTCTGCTCAAGGTCTGGTTAAGCTTTCGATGTATATTGTGCTCATAGCCTTCGCTTTTGAAGCTTTGGCTACATTGATTCTTACTTTGCGATGGCATAGTGAACTCGGATGGGGACAAGCTCTTTATTACGCGATATTCCACTCTGTGTCTGCTTTCAACAATGCGGGTTTCTCCTTATGGCCTAATAGCCTTTCCCCCTTTGTTGGCGATCCGGTAGTCAATCTTACGGTCATTTCGCTCTTTATCATTGGCGGATTAGGTTACATTGTGGTTGTGGATGTTTTTCGCAAACGATCATGGAGAAAGCTATCTCTGCATTCGAAGATTGTATTAATCGGCAGTTTTTCTCTATATTTGTTTGGATTCATCACCATCCTTTTACTTGAAAGTTGGAATCCTTCCACGTTTGCTGATTTATCTTATGGCGAACGCATATGGGCTGCTCTATTTCAGGGTACTGCCCCTCGAAGCTCCGGTTTCAATACAATTGATATTGGTAGCATGCTTGCAACATCCCAATTTTTTATTATTATCCTGATGTTTATTGGAGCCGCTTCCGGCGGGACGGGTGGAGGAATTAAAGTTAACACCTTTGTCGTGCTTGTTCTAGTGACCATTCAAACATTTCGGGGCGGCGGGCAAACACATGCTTTTGAGCGTAAAATAGCAGAAGAAACCGTTATGCGCGCACTCGCTGTTGTCATGAGTTCACTGGCGTTTGTGCTAGGAATCTCCATACTTCTGTCCATCTCCGAAGGAATTCTTGAGAATCATTTTCTGGATGTTCTGTTTGAAGCGACTTCTGCTTTTAGCACTACAGGACTATCGATGGGCCTTACAAGTGAGCTGAGTGCTACTGGAAAAATTCTAGTCATCTTCACCATGTTTGCAGGTCGGTTGGGACCTTTAACACTCGCTTTTGCATTGGCCCAGAAGAAACGTACGTCCAAAATTGGTTATGCCGAGGATCATGTTCTTATTGGCTAACCTATAGGCTCCTGTTAACTCTATTCAAAATGCCCCCTTATCTAAGACGACCTAACGTCTGGATAAAGGGGCATTTTTGTTAATTATTTATACAGACGCTCCATGATCAGGACATTCACCGAATGCGCAGACAGATGAACCACAACCGAATCCTCCTGTAGATGAATCACTTGTTCTTGTGGAACGATCTTCTCATCGTTCTTCTGATTCACGTTGGGAACATGTAGCAATTCTTCATCGCCGCTAAGTGTTATCATTCTAGCAACAGAGGCAACGTTCAGATCCTGAAGGTGAATTTGAGTTGCTTTATCCACCCCATCTGCGTTCACCAGCTTCACATACACATGCTGTGCATCTCTCGTAACGGAATGGAATACGTCCCGGTTGTATGCTTCGAGCTTGTAATCCAGAATTCGGCTGGTAGTGTGACCATCGGTATAAGAGCAGATCAGATTTTTCCCTGTTTCACCACCATAATTCACCGTAATCGTATAATTCGTGTCGTTCTCCAGTGATTCATAGTTGGCTGCCCGGAGATTTCCCGCTGCAGAACTGGAAGAATAATCACCCAGGGTGTAGCCTTCTATACCTTGTTTGTATACTTTGACTCCCGTTGCATTGCCGCCATATCCAATCGCGTATTCAATGACATCCTTTTTCTCAGGGGATATATCCGTCAATCCCACACCGATGGTGAAGCCATCCTCGCCCGCTGTGCGCTGAATCTCAACTTCAACTTTATAACTCGTCCATTCATCGTTCAGAAGATATACCCCATTCAGACCACTTGCCTGCGCTTTTAAAATCAGCCCTTTTCCCGTCTCCAGCGTGTATCCTGCCGATCCCGGAATCCGATTCCACTCCACATTCAGAGCTGTCTGCTCCCTGAAATCTTCTGTAAACAGCACCCTGCCATCCTGGTTCGATGTGACCGTAATACGTTTCACCACAATGTCAGCATGACCTGTCGCAATCTCGATCCCGCCGCGCGGAATGAGCTCTATCGGTTGACCCTTGCTGTATGTTGAAAATGAAGTGCTCAGCACCTGATCGCCCACGTACTTGGCAAAAAGCTGCTGTACATAGTAATTCGGTGTGTACCACACCGTCTCATCATCAAACCAGATGCAGTCCGGCGTCCAGCGGTAGGTGCCGTCTGTTAGTACCTTGTTAAATAGTGGCGCATAGGCAGCCAGGCGAACAACGTCCGCATTATTTTCAAACCCGGTCATGATCGCCGCTTCGGCAACCGCACCTGCCAAGGTATTTTTATCCGTTGACGCATATTCTCCCACAAATACCTTAGATGTCTCTTTCCAATCCATACTGCCATCTTCGTGATACGCCCGCTCGTAATAGTTGTACCGATCCACGTTGTTTAGCAGATAGTCATTGGAACGATAGTAATGTTCATCGGCAATGGTATCCATATAGTTGTCCTGGTTCTCATACCAAGTGACCGTCTCCTCAATCACCTCTTTGCCATCTGCAAAAGCGACTTGAGCTGATCCGGTCAGATTGCCACTCAGGAATTTCCATCCCTGCTGGTACGCATCATCGTCTGCCTGAGCGCCGACTGTCGAAATGATGTGCAGCTCATGATCAGGATAGTTACGCTTCATATAGTCATCAATTGACGTCTTGAATACTTCAAAGTTCGCAAAAAATTCGGTTCCCCAGTTCTCATTACCTACGCCAAGATAACGCAGATCGAACGGCTCAGGATGTCCCATGCTGCTCCGTATGGCCGCCCATTCATTATGTTCAATATCCGTGCTGAGCGCAAAATCGATCAGGTCTGTAAAGTTACGGATATAATACTCCCTCAAAGCGCCACCTGCCGGGTGTGCATAATCCGAACGCGCCTGGCACAGAACGCCACAGGCCATGACCGGAACCGGAACAGCATTCAAATCTTCAGCCAGTTGGAAATACTCCATGTATCCGAGGCCCATCGTCATCATGTAACCCCAGACATTATAGTTCTCCTTGCGAAGTTCAACCGGTCCCACCGAATCCTTCCAGTCATACACATTGTCCCAAATAAATGAACCTTCCGAAATGCATCCCCCCGGGAAACGCAGAAACTTTGGATGCAGATCGACGAGCGCTTGAACCAGGTCTTTCCGGAGTCGATAGTTTGGATTACCCGTGTAGTTGGCATGCGCTGACGCGGATATTCCCTGCTCTTTCGGATTGGCTCCCCATACATCTTGCGGAATCAACGATACCATATCGATGGAAATGTCCCCTTCGAAGGTGAGAGCCAATTGCCCCAACGCAGTTTCCGTTCCAGTCAGGATCACGTTCGAATTCGGGATTCCGTACTTCCTCCATGTGTTACCACCTTCCACTTGCAGCGCAACTGAATCACTGATGGCATCGCCGTTCCCATCCTGCAATTGAATCGTAATCGTTCCTGCGGATACTGCCTTGGCCCAGACAGTAAAATCATACGCCTTACCCTTCTTAATGGACATGGCACAATGTTGGTTGGAATCCGAGAAGCCGCGATTACGAATCGTCGCACCAGCCTGAACCGTTACATAATAAGCATTCACTTCCGGGTCTTCCACGTTAAAATGAGTGTTTAATCCATCGGTCTGCTGCACGATCATTTTGTCGGTATCTCCGGACCAAGCATACAACGGATCACGGTTCCGACCTGTCGAACAACCACATTCCCCTGAGTCATGCGAGTATGTATCGAATGCAAAGGATTCAAACGAGCGGTTCTGAACAAGCTCTGCATAGATTCCCCCGTCTGCCGCATTGTTAATGTCCTCGTAGAAGAGGCCGTACATTACTTCGCTAATATCCGCTACACGTTGATCCCCGTGAATCGTAACGGTATAAGGCGGGAGGTGCTCTGGAACAACAGAGACATCAAAACTTTTGTTTGACGTACTTCCACCCTTGGTCAAAAGTGCATTCAAACGAACTCCCTGTGCAGAGCTCAGAGATTGAATTACTCCATTCGCTGACAGAACTTCAGGCTGACTTGAACTCCATTGAACGTTCACCTTTCCCCCTAGCAAATCTATAGGCAGTGACACATCTTTGGTAATAATCCGGGCTGGAGCAGACAAATATTTATCTCCGGCAAGCTGCACAATCTCTTCATCGGTCAGGGACTCGCACATCACCTCAATGACTTCATCCATGGATAGAGCCGCCTGATATATCCGAAAATCAGATAGTGATCCCGCAAAGTCCACATCTGCCGGGTACTGAGAACGTCCAATATAATTACGGCTATAGTTCACAGGGTCCACGAACGAATCAAACCATCTGCGCAGCTTGGCATAATTGCCGCTGGACGTCTGGCTGATGGAGCCATCCGCCACCATCTCCCCATTCACATATACAACCGGACCTGCGCTGCTGCGTGTGCCGCCTTGACTGCCTGCCACCGACAAGGCAATATGCATCCATTCCCCACTGGCAAATCCGCGTCCCGGGTCTACAACCAAATCATCTCCTGCATATAACGTACCTCTCATCTGACGAGTCAGAAATAAATAGGGGCCCTTCTCGCCATTGCCGAAGTCGAAAATTCGCTCCCACACATTCGAACCTTTGCCCAAATGGACCCATGCCGAAACAGTCACACCGGTGTTATCGCTTACATCTTGCAGCAAATTCGAAGGCAGCTCCAAATAGGATGTTCCGTTCGATCCTCCGGTAAAAGTCACCGCCCATCTGCCATTTACTTCGGAAATGCTGGGTAGTTTTTCTCCTGAGGCTGTTCCATTGTGTCCGTTCCCTGAGCTATCCTTGCCGATCTCGGCTGCATCTTCAAACTTGTAGTGTGCGATGAGTTGATTGTGAAATGTAGTCATGTTCATTCCTCCTATGTAACGTAAATTATCGTAGATGTCTTTCTTTAATTCGTATAAATGTAAATTGATTAATAATTATATAAACAACTGATCTAATCGTATAGTATCTTATTCCGAGTCATGATTTCAATCCCAAAATTACAGAAAGTCCAACGTAGTACAGGAATTCATACGAATCAATCCATCTTTTTGCTTATCTCCCTCTCAATCATAAAGACACTCTAACGATAATATTTATGGTTTACAAATATATAAACTGATTGATAATATAACAAATGAAAGCGCTTGATATTTAATATTATCGAAAAGGAGGACTGTCCGGCCATATAACGTTTGCGGCAGTGAATAGGTTGATTTTTCATTTCAGGTATTGGGAAAGGGGAAACGTATGAAACGTTATTGGGTAAGCGTACTTAACATTTCTTTACTGAGCACTGCATTACTTACGGCAACAGCTTTGGCACCCGTGTCCGTATTGGCGGACAGTCCAGGGGCAGACAGTTCCAAATCGCAAGTTTCCACATCCATTGAGAATACGGCTCCATCATTCAGAAATGTTTCCGTTCATGACCCTTCCGTTATTAAGGTCGGTGATACCTTTTATATTTTCGGCTCACATCTCCAGGTAGCCAAATCCAAGGATTTGATGAAATGGGATTCGGTCGCCTCCGGGGTTACGGATGATAATCCTGTTGTGCCCAATGTAACCAAGGAATTCGCAGAAGCCCTAGTATGGGCGCAGACCGATACGTTATGGGCAGCAGACGTCATTCAGCTGGAGGACGGCAAATTTTATATGTATTACAATGCGTGCAAAGGAGACTCTCCCCGCTCTGCATTAGGCGTTGCTGTCGCAGACAACATTGAAGGGCCTTATAAGGATCAGGGCATTCTGCTGAAATCCGGCATGTGGGATCAGATCAGTGAGGATGGCACCATATACGATGCAACGATCCATCCGAATGTGGTCGACCCTGATGTGTTTTTCGATAAAAACGGAAAATTATGGATGGTTTACGGTTCCTATTCCGGGGGGATTTTCATTCTGGAAATGGACAAAACGTCGGGAAAACCACTCCCTAATCAGGGGTATGGCAAAAAACTGACCGGAGGCAATCACAGCCGAATTGAAGCTCCTTATATGCTCTATAATCCCGAAACCGACTATTATTATCTGTATCTTTCTTATGGCGGATTGGGTGCTGACGGGGGATATAACATTCGTGTAGCTCGATCCAAAACGCCGGATGGCCCTTTCCTTGATGCCGAAGGAAACGATATGATCAACGTCAAGGCGGACAAGGACAAACCCTTGTTTGATGACCGCTCGATCGAGCCTTTTGGCGTGAAATTACTAGGGAACTTCCTCTTTCAAAGACAGATCGGTGATCCCGGCACTGGTCAGGGTATCGGCTATGTATCACCAGGTCATAACTCCGCCTATTATGACGCAGAAACCGGAAAACAATTTCTGATTTTCCATTCCCGCTTTCCGGGTCGCGGCGAAGAGCATGAAGTCCGCGTACATGAGATGCATATGAATTCGGAAGAATGGCCTGTCGTTTCTCCCTATCGCTATGCAGCTTTAGAAGAGGATACTGACCATCTGACAACCCAGGATATTGCTGGACAGTACCGATGGGTGAATCACGGGAAGGAAATCACGGCTGAGATCAAATCATCGCAATCCGTCCAGTTCACAGCAGATGGGCAGATTAATGGTGCCGTAACGGGAACATGGACTCTTGAAGCAGACAATCAGGTGCAAATCACATCAAATAACGTCGTATATAATGGCGTTTTCACGCATGAATGGGAGCCGGATTCCCAGAAGACGGTTCTGACCTTTAGCGCGCTCTCCTCCTCTGGTGTGGCCATCTGGGGGAGTCAGATGACTGCAATGAAGGATCAGGATATTGTTAATGCGGTCAAAAAGGACCTGAACATCGGCGACACGGGGAACATATTCTTTAACCTGTCCCTCCCCACCAAGGGAACACGCGATTCAGAGATTACTTGGAAGTCCTCCAACGCCTCTGCCCTCTCTGCTACAGGGGTAGTGAATCGCCCTCGTATTGGCAAGGGAGATGCCAAGGTGGCATTGACGGCAACGATCCGCAAAGGAAGCGCGGTGAGCTCCAAAACGTTTAATGTTACCATTCCACAACAAGCGGTGAGTCCACTGCTTGGAGAATATACGTTTGATCAAATGAAACTTGCAAAAATCGCACAGGATTCCAGCAAAAATGAATATCACGGCCAACCCTTTAATGTGACGACTTCTGCGGTTAACAGCAAAAATCAGGCTGCCGCCTTCAATGGAACAGACAGCTATATCCAGCTGCCCGGAATCATCACAGATACGACGGATTTCACCTTTAGTGCATGGGTCAACTGGAGTGGTGGCGGAGCCTGGCAGCGAATTTTCGATTTTGGAAATGGCCTGACCAGACATATGTTCCTTACCCCCGCACAGCATACAGGAGCTCTGCAATTCACCATCCATGACCAGAGACGGGATCAGAGCCTCATTGCTGCTGAACCGCTGCCCTCCAATCAATGGGTACATGTCGCTGTCACCCTTCAGGGAGATACAGGTACTCTGTATGTGAACGGAAAAGCTGTGGCAAGCAGCACCGAAATTACGTTTAACCCGAAGGATCTTCAAGTGACGGAAGCTTATTTGGGCAAAAGCCGTTATACAGCCGATCCCTTCTATAAAGGCTCGATGGATAACGTAAAAGTATATGATAAAGCGTTAACCTCCACGGAAATTCAGCGCCAGGCAAAAGAAAAGCCTTAATCAGCAGCAACCTTGCCGCTGGAGTTAAATCTATAACAGAACGCCCAATACAGTAGCCGAGTTTACAGACTGCTTATTGGCGTTCTGTTTCATTTCATTTTGAATAATGGATGACCATGCTTAACTTGTTCGCAGAGGCACCCGAATTCTTATAGGCATGAGGCTTGTCCGCGCGAAAACGGATCGACTCCCCTTGTTTTACCGTATAATCCTCCTCCCCAACCCGAATTGTAACTTCCCCTTCAAAAACCGTAATAAATTCCTCTGCCCCATCGATATGCGGTTCAGCATTCAAAGAAGACTCCGCATCCATCTCCATAACGTACATTTCAAAACGGCGCCCTTCTTCAAAAGTAAAATGCGGATAAATCCGAATCTTGCCCTCATTCTCCATCAATGCTTGAATATCACTGCCCGTTACGACTGTGGTGTCCGACTTCGGCTCGTGGATCAAGGCGGTAAATGATATTTTCAGACCGTTCGCAATCTTCCATACAGTAGCAATTGTAGGGTTCGATTCCCCCCGTTCAATTTGACCAAGCATCGTCTTGCTAATTCCAGACAACTCGGCAACCTTGTCCAGACTAAGCTTTCTTTGCTCCCTGAGCTGTTTCAAATTTTGCGCAAGAACAACATTAATGTTTTTCAATATAAAGTCACCTCTGTTTTTAAAAGATTAAATTGTGCTTTATAGAGCACATAATGTACAATTATAAAGATCGTACGTTATAACGTACATTTCAACTAAATATAACATACACCGAGAATCAATTGTGGAGGACTTATGAATATTATACCGTTACTCACGTACGCAATCGTGGCTTCATTCACACCGGGTCCCAACAACATCATTGCCATGACCCACGCAAGAAACGAAGGATTCAGAAAAACCCTTCCGTTTATTGGTGGCGTTGCAGCCGGCTGCCTGCTTATTATGGTTCTGTCCAGTTATTTCAACCTTATTCTGCATCAATACATCCCAAGGATCAAACCAGCCCTGAACGTGTTGGGATGTGTATACATGATCTATTTGGCAATTAAAATTATGCGAAGTAAACCTACGAGTGCCAAAGATCCCAAGGTGAATCGTTTTTCATTTCTCTTTGGCTTTACCCTGCAATTCATCAATCCCAAAGTCATTCTGTATGGTCTTACGGCTATCTCCGTATTTGTCATGCCTCTTGGGCAGTCACATGTCCATATTATCGTTTTTTCGTTGCTTCTCACCATCATAGGTGTTAGTGCGAATATGACGTGGGGGTTATGTGGTGTGTTATTCCAAAGTTTTTTATTGAAATATGAACGTCCTTTTAATATGGTGATGGGCGTTTTGCTCATCTGCAGCGCCCTATCGATTCTATTATAAATACAAAAAAGAAAAAGCGTCCTCTCATCCGATGAGGGAACGCTTTTTCTACCAACCTCAGTTCGATCTCCACCACGGTTGGCTCGGGTAAGTCTCCGAATGCAGCACAACCTTCTCACCGATTTTGGGTGTTGCAATGTCGACATTCAATGCATGTGCAGCCTTGGTAATCCGTTCAACCGGCTCGTTCCATGCATGATAGGCCAATGTAAAAGCGGCCCAATGAATAGGGATGAGCAGTCCTCCCTTGACATCCAAGTGAGCCTGCACCGTTTCTTCCGGCATCATATGAATGTTGGACCAACGCTCGTCATATTGGCCGCATTCCATCAGAGTCAGGTCAAAGGGTCCATACTTACTACCGATTTCCTTGAAATGAGGACCGTAGCCGCTATCACCGCTAAAGAAAACCTTCGTTTCCTGTCCGGCAATGACCCACGAACACCATAATGTAGAATTGCGATCCAGCAATCCTCTACCCGAGAAATGCCGTGCAGGCGTACAGGCAAATGTCAAACCCTTGAAGGACAGCTTATCCCACCAGTTATGTTCAGTAATCTGTTCCGAAGGCACACCCAGTTGAATTAGTCGTCGACGCACGCCAAGCGGGACAATAAACCGCTCTGTTTTATTCTTTAATCTGCGGATGGAAGAGTAGTCCAGATGATCATAATGGTCATGCGATATAATGATCGCATCCAAGACTGGAAAATCCTCAGGTTGAATCGGCAGGTTAGTGTTGTATCGTTTCGTACCCGCCCAGGATACAGGAGATGGACGGTTGCCGAGCATTGGATCAAAGAGCAATCGGTGTCCTTCAATCTCAAGCAGAAAAGCCGAGTGTCCGAACCATGTCACCTGTGGGTTATCGGATATGTTTAATGATTCCGCTGGTTCATATTTCTCCACGGGAATGCTGCTCGCTGGTCTCCGCTCTATATTTCTCCGCATGGAATCCCTTAACATGCTTACAAGGGAGCTGAAGCTCATACCTGCGGCTGTTGGAATCTGATTTTCGTATTTTGTCATTATTCATACCTTCTGTTCTCTAAAATCAATCATTCAATCCATCATTCAATCTTGAGTATAACAGGAGTAATATTGCTTTATATTAAATCATTGTTCGTTTATAATCAATTTCGCCTTCGGTTATCTGAATTTGAACTTCAATTAACCCTAATCAGGTCGAAGATTTTACAGCCCAGCGACGAACATCTCACAGGACTATAGCACTAACCCATGTTGATTCATCTCCTGGTTAAACATAATTAAGGTGGAATTAAGACTCTGTTTTCTCTCCAATAAGACTGGGCATATATAATAGAGAAAATACAGCAGAGAGTATGTGAGAGATGATGAAAAAATGGCGCAGAAGATTATTTAAAACGTTTATATTCGGAGTTGTTGCGATTCTCCTCCTTTTGGGGACAGGCGTAATCTACCAACAAGTGAGTGCACGGCAGGATGCAAAAACATTCATTCCTCCTGGCAAGCTGTACAGCGTGCATGGTGACAATATGCATTTATATACGGGTGGTCAGGGAGATACAACGGTCGTCCTTGCATCCGGATGGGGTACTGCTGATCCTTATGTAGACTATTATCCGCTTTATGAAAAGCTTGCACCTTACACGAAATTCGCGGTTTACGATCGCTTTGGCTATGGTTATAGCGATAGGACCGATAAGAAACGCGATGTCGATACTGTGGCAGATGAATTGCACGAGTTATTAGAGGTATCTGGGCAAAAGCCACCATACGTCCTGGTAGGTCACTCCCTTGGATCGCTTGAAACACTCCGGTTTGCTCAAAAGTATCCGGATGAAGTACAAGGTATTGTCATGTTGGATGGGGGAAGTCCGGAATATTACGCCAATGACACTGACGATATGGCAAGTGTGATTGGTGGCTTCATGAACCAATTCCGGATTCATACGGGGCTGCTCCGCTTGTCCTTACAATCTGACGCAGTCGTGGAAGCCTCCAATGCCAATCGAAACGGTCTGAAGTTTGTGCCTGATGAACTGAAGAAGATCGATACAACGGCCCTGCTGCTTAACTATGGGAATGCCAACACCGTGGATGAGTTACGTGAAATGACAGCCAATGCCAAGGTTGTTGTCGACAACAAAAAGCCCTTCCCGTTTCCACTTACCATACTGACAGCAGATTACTTCGGAGCCAGTGAGCCTATATGGGATAAAACTCAAGCTGAATTTACGTCCTGGTCGGAACACTCCAAGCATGTAACCGTTAAGGATACCGAGCATTATATCCATCAATATCACCCGGACCTTGTCGCCAATGAAATATTGGAACTGGTTAAGAAGTAGATTCCCTGAATAAACGCTGAACTACCAAACCAACCAATTCATGCCAAATAAAACCCTAACGATTCTGGTAATCGTCAGGGTTTTATTGTGTTAGAGGTCTCACTGTGCTTTTGCCATCCTCGGTGTTTGTGATCTAAAATGCGCCAATGCCTCCTGAACCTCCGTGCTCGTAAGACCGTGTCGATCAAAATAATGCATGAGCTCTTCCAGCTCAGTTCCATCACCGCCGTATATCCGCTCCATTTTTCGAATGATCTCTCAAGATTTATTTGATTTACCTTAGCAGGTCTATTTTCAATCTAATGGATGGAACCCGTTTCATGTCAAGGTACAAAAAAACGATGCCCCCCTTTTGAAGGGAGAGCATCGTTCGTTACTTTTATATGCCGTTCAATTAATGCATAGGACCTTGTTGTTCCTGCTGAGAACCCACCTTAACTCGCTTCAGGAACAGTGAGATGATCAGTCCAATTACAGCGAGAATCAGTGCGAAAACAAATGCATTTTGTACACCGGATGTGAAACCTGCCAACTGATTCTCTGGGCTCTCAGGATTCGTCACACCGCTCAAGAAGCGGGTCGTTCCTGCGCTCAGTATACTCACCGCAACAGCTGTACCAATAGCTCCCGATACCTGCTGTAATGTATTCATAATCGCGGTCCCGTGAGGGTAGAAATCAGGTGGCAATTGATTCAAACCGTTGGTTTGTGCAGGCATCATGATCATTGAAATTCCGATCATCATGAACACGTGCATCGTAATAATCTTGCTCAGTGTTGTAGTCGGAGTGATTCCCGTGTACATGAAGAGTACAATCGCAGTGATCGCCAGACCAATAATCACAAGCCACTTCGGACCGAACTTGTCGAACAGACGCCCCATAACCGGGGACAAAAATCCATTCAGCAAGCTGCCCGGCAGCAGAACCAGACCGGCAGTCAATGGCGTAACCGCCATACCTTGTTGCAGATACATCGGCAGAATCAGCATGGATGACAACAGCATCATCATACAAAGGAAGATCAGAATCAAGCCAATCGTAAACATTGGATACTTGAACGTTCGCAGATCCATCATCGGCTGTTTCATTCTCAATTGACGGATGCTGAACAGCAGCAAAGATAACACGCCAATAATCAGTGTGGCTACAACGATAGGACTGGTCCAGCCACCGCCACTTTCCCCATGTCCTCCAGCACTACTGAATCCGTACACGATTCCACCAAAGCCCAGTGTCGAAAGTACAATGGAAAGAACATCAATTTTGGGCTTGGTCAATTTCGATATATTCGGTAAGAACAGCAAGCCACATACCAATGAGATAATGAAGAACGGCAAGGAGATCCAGAAAATCCAATGCCAGCTCAGATTTGCCAGAATCAGACCCGAGATACTCGGACCACTTGCTGGCGCAAACATGATAACCAAACCGATCAAGCCCATGGCAGCGCCACGCTTTTCAATCGGGAAGATAACCAATATGGTGTTGAACATTAGTGGCAGTAACAGAGCTGTACCTACAGCTTGTAATACCCGTGCCACCAACAAAATTTCAAAGCTCGGTGCAATAGCAGCAACAAGCGTTCCTGCAATCGAAAAAATCAGAGAAGTTGTGAACAACTGTCTCGTCGAAAACCATTGCAACAGCATACCGGAAACCGGCACCAAAATACCCAAAACGAGCAGATAACCTGTCGTTAACCATTGGATCGTAGTAGGCCCAACTTCGAGCAAGCCCATAAGCGGTGTCAATGCCACATTCAGAGCTGTTTCACCAAACAGTCCAATAAAGCCGCTGAGCAGCATGGCGAATAAAATCGGAAATACTTTATATTGTTTTGTTTCTTGTTGATCCTGTACAGAACCAGCTTTCATGGAAGCCTCCACAATCCCATCCTCCTCAAACATTCTGACGATTTCTATTTCTCTTTACGAAGCTTATTGCTTCTCTCTTGCATTCTTTGCCACAACAGACAAATAATCAGCAGCCGTCAGCAAAGGCTTTTTGTCCTGGTTGGTCAGGCTGATAATCAATGCTCCCTCCATTAAGGAAATGACCAGAAGTCCCATCTCTTGTGCTTTCTCTTCACCTATGCCATCCAAAATCAGATGTTTCGTAATCATTTGCTGCCAACCTGCAAACACATCCTGACAGGCAATTCGCAATTGCTGACTGATACAGGAGGTCTCCACGGCTGCCCAGAAACTAAATGGAAGAAAGCCCGTAAAACCTGCCGCCTCTGTTTCAACCGCTAAGTCATGGATAAATTGCTGAATGGCATCCCCCGTATTGTCATGGGCTGCAAATGTTTCTTCAAACTTCTGCAGAATGTTTTCATTGGCTTTTTGAATGCACTCATGAGCGAGCTCTTCTTTGCCATGTGGGAAATAATGATATAACGAGCCTTTTGGCGTACTGCTCTCCTTAATAATCTGATTTAGACCGGTCGCATGATATCCTTGTGAAAAAAACAGTCTGGCTGCAGTGCTGACGATGAGTTCTCTAGCACTAGACTTTTCACTCAATAAAGCCACATCCTTCAATGAATTATAACAATCGGTCTATATAATTAAAACCGTTTCGAAAAATACTGTCAACCTAATATTTGAGCCCATTCTGATGAAAGCGCTATAGATTAGCAAAATAAAAAAGCGAGAATTGCTCCCGCTTTTTTTATTCATTATATGGAATATTGTATCCCTTACTCGAAGAAATCATCGAACGACCGCACAGGTTTTACATCCATAGGCTGCTTGGACGCAGCCAGACATGCATACGCCCCCACATATACGATCAAGCATAACAATATTAATGATAGCATGATAAGCACTCCCTTTTTTTATCTATCCATTCAGAATCCTCTTTCTCAAAATACGATTCACTTGCTCTGAGCTGGCCAGCATCAAGATAAGGAATACAAGTACAACCAGCGGGAAAAAGCCGATATTGGTTTTTGCAGCAAGGACGCCAAAAAGCGGAGGAAGCAATGTGGTTCCTGTGTATGCCAGTGCCATCTGGTATCCCATTAATCGGGCAGAATTCGCTTTGCCGAATCGGGCTGGAGTTTCATGTAGAAGTCCGGGATAGATGGGTGCAAGTCCCAAACCAATCAGCATAAATCCAGCCAGTGCAAACGAAATCGATAATGGAAGTAATAAAATGATTCCACCCACAATGGCGGTCACTTGACCCGCCAGAATTAACACCCGATTTTTAATTTTCAACGTGATAAAGCCTGTAATCAGCCTGCCAATCGTAATGCCACCGTAGTATAAGGAGATCCATCCCGCAGCCGTTTCTGCCGTGATGTTTCTTGCGCCTACCAGATAGCTGGCTCCCCATAACCCCACCGTTGTTTCCACGCCACAATAAAACAGAAATGCGATCAGTGAGTTTTTGACTCCCTTAATCTTCAATACATTCCGTTCAGGTTTGTTCTCACTTTGTAGAAATGTGTTTTCCGTTTGCACATGATCTGATTCGTTTATCGGCCTCGCACGTTCACGACTAGCAGCAACACGCTTCCACAAAGGCAACGTCGCAAACAAAATAATGACGAGACAAAACTGGACGATGGCTACAGCTGTATATCCGTTTCTCCAGGAATGTTGATCTGCAATATAATACGACATAATGATAGGCCCCGTCGTCGCGCCCACACCCCAGAAACAATGCAGCCAGTTCATATGGTGTGCTTTGTAGTGCTCTGCGACATAATGATTCAACGCAGCATCAACGGCTCCGGCCCCAAGACCCAGAGGAATGGCAAGAATGACGAGCCATACCAATGAAGGGGCAAAGGAAAATCCAAGGAGTGCTCCGGCTGTCAGACAACAGCTAATTAGTGTAACCTTGCCTGTTCCCCATTTTTGAATAACCGTTCCGCTTGCCAAGCTTGAAACGATCGTTCCCCCTGCAACAACCATGGATAGAATTCCTGCCGACCCAAACGAAGCCCCAAGTTCAGGCCACATCACTGGCCAGGCTGAACCTAGCAAGGAGTCAGGAATCCCCAAACTGATAAACGCCAGGTAGATGATGATAAGAAACCAAGTTGCCATAATAAATCCCTTCCCTGCATATAAAATGAAAAACAATTCTGATATTACTGTATAAAATATTTCATTCGTACACTTTATAAAGTATGTTTATTTATATGTTTATATTGCATTAAAGAAAATTCTTTGTCAATAGATCGTATCATCCCAAATTAAAACAGCCACCAATCTGGATTTTCATCCAGATTGGTGGCTGTTTTTTGGATAGGTATCAGTATTGAATGATAAATTGATTAATAGGTGACGTAACCCTCATAGGTAACCGTCCACGTATAGCCTGTCTGACCATCGACTGATTTTAATGTAAGTGTCCCCCGGTACGGATCAACATTATAACTAGCCGTCATAGGAATATCACCAAGCGTTGGAAATTGAGATTTGGGTAAAATGGTTTGCCAGGTTATATACTTTTGTGCGTAAGGAACTACTTGTGTACTGTCTGGTAAACTACTAGTTGAAGTTGAAGGTACACTAGCTGCAAAAGATGTAGAGCCTAGCGTGAAACATGCAACGACAGTTAAAAGACCGACTATAAGTTTCTTTTTCATCTTCATCTTCCTTTCGTTTTGGAGTACAGCTCTATCATATAAGAAAGGCTTCTATTAAAATGTAATATTTGTCATATAGTGAAAATATTTGTTTACGCCAATACCGGTCGGAACCACTCCACTCGACAACAGAGAAGATCTGTTAAACACAAAAAGGGAATTGCCTCTGCAATCCCCTTTTGAATTTGAATTATTTAGTTAAATTCTTATGCAAAGTCATGGAGATGAAACTCTATATCGTTATCCTATGGGTTTAAATGTTTACCACGCTCATCCCAAGCTTCCATATTCAGCTCACTGTTGATCGTTACAGCGGTTAATGCACCTAGGGACGCCGCAGTAATGGCCTGGTACATCTCTGACGCTGCATCTCCGGCGCTGAATACACCTGGTACAGTCGTTTTGCCGTAATCATCCACAACGACCGTACCGGCCTCGTTAACCTCACATCCTAATGTCCGCGGCAGTTCAGATCCAGCAGTCAGTTTCGGTCCAAAGAAAATTCCCGTGCAAGAGATTTCGGTGCCATCCTCCAGTACAACCTGCTGCACCATCCCATCGCTGGATTCGATAGATCGAATTGGAGAGTCCCATACCGGAACACCATGCTGCTTCAATTCCTCCCGCTGCTCATCTGTTAATTCATCTGGTCCATTCGTGCAAATGGTAAACCGACTTGTCCAGCCGGAAATGGTCTTTGCCATGTGAAATGCCTTGGCACCATTAACAATAATAACGAGAGCTTGATCTCTTAATTCCCAACCATCGCAATAAGGACATACAAAAGCACTCTTGCCATATACCTCTGTCAACCCGTTAATATCCAGCGGAAGGTCTTTTTTTCCTACTGCAAACAAAACTTTCTTCGTGCGATAGACTGCTCCCTGTGCCGTCGCAACTTGAAAATCACCATCGGTTCCTGTCACTGAGGTCGCTGTGTCTCCTACAAAATGAACGGACGGATATGCGCTAATCTGTTCTTTCGCAACCTTCCGAAATTCACGTGGACTTGCGCCATCTCTCGTCAGAAAACCGTGTGTTTCACGCGTGACCCAATTACGCGGGCGTTCATCATCTATGACCACAACCTGTTTACGGGCTCTGCCTAGTACAAGTGCTGCATTAAGACCCGCAGGTCCTCCTCCAATAATTAATACATCCGTCTGTTGTTCCATATTTAACACCCTTTCCAGATATTCAATATCCTTTATTGTTTCAAAAAAAAGTCTAACCCAGCTGCTTCTTGCCGCTTGCAGTTGGTTCTATTGACAGTAATGTAAGAGGGATCAATTGAATACTATTAAAGACCTCTTATATCTACAATATACAAAACCGATTCAATATGCAAGAAAAATATTCTTTTATTGTTACTGCTGCTTGGTTTCAATGACCTGTATCACATAAAATCATTTTTAACAATTAAAATAAACCTTGTTTTTAAATTGTTCACAATCAAATGACATTATTTTAAATACTAAATCGTTAATTAATTCACATAGTGTATTGAATGCTATAATGAAACCACGAGATATATAAGTATAGATATAGGAAGTGAGTTCTTGAAAACATTGAATAAAGGGTCACGGCCCGAAATCAGTCTGGAGTATACTAGCTCGATTCCGAAAGTTTTCTTTGATACCATCAAAATCGGAATCATCAAGTCCAATCTGATCGCCATGTTTGCCGGTTTAAGTTTGGCTTTGTATGTTTTTGATGCATCCATTTTAGCTAATATTGTACCCATTATTCTCTCTGTCATCGGGTCTTCCCTGATTATCGGAGCGGCCGGGGTGTTTAACAATTTGTATGATCGGGATATTGATGCGATCATGGAACGCACCAAAACACGTCCTACCGTAACAGGTCGTGTAGATACCAAAACAGGTTTGATCCTCGGTATTGCCA
This sequence comes from Paenibacillus sp. 11B, assembly GCF_030487755.1. Lineage (NCBI taxonomy): Bacteria > Bacillati > Bacillota > Bacilli > Caryophanales > Paenibacillaceae > Paenibacillus > Paenibacillus sp. 11B. The sequence goes on from NZ_JAUKNS010000002.1 coordinate 505,679, forward strand.
TTACAATTATCGGGGGCATCATGTTGTATATCGCTTCCCCTTCGGCTGCCGTATTCGGTATATTGGGACTGCTGCTGTACGTGTTCCCGTATACGATGTGGACCAAGCGGACAACGGTTTACAATACGGAAGTAGGAAGCCTTTCGGGTGCTGTTCCTCCCCTTATCGGTTGGGCAGCCATTTCACCAGAGCTGGGTCATTATGAAATTTGGGCTTTGGTCGTTACCATGCTGTTGTGGCAGATGCCTCACTTCTATGGCATTGCCATCCGGAGATTTGATGAATACAAAGCCGCTGGTGTTCCTATGCTTCCTGTCGTCAAAGGAATCAGACGGACATACATCCAGACGAATGTTTATCTGGTATTGTTGTTATTCTCCAGCTTCTTGTTCTGGCCAATGAGTCCTTTCATTGCCATTGTTGCGTTTCTGGTAAGTTTGGCCTGGCTTATTCTTAGTGTGGCAACTTTCGATAAGAAAGAAACCAAGAAATGGTCACATAAAATGTTTATTTTCTCCATTAACCACATCACGATCATCTTCCTGGTCATCATTGCGTATTCATTGATTGCACAGCTGATCAAATAAAGATTGACCTATTGTGCCATAATAAAAGCCGTACAGATCTTAACTCTTTCGACAAGAGTTGTCTGTACGGCTTTTTTCATTTGTTACATATACTATATCTTACACTACCCCACTTTAACCGGTGATTGCTCACCTTGCCACAGCAGCTGCATCTCTTCATTTGTAGCAAGCAATTCGGATAGGCTTCCCTCGGCCTCAATTCGTCCATCCTTCATGACGATAATATGATCTGCCTTGGCAAGTGCTGCTCTGCGATGAGACACTGCAATACATGTGACATCTGGCTCCTGGAACAAGCCTTCCCATACCTGTTGTTCGGTTTTCACATCCAGGGCACTGGACAGATCATCGAAGATGAACAGGTCAGCTTCCGTCATCAACATGCGTCCGGTTGCCGCGCGCTGAATCTGACCACCCGACAGCATGACACCTCTCGGACCTACGGACGTTTCGAGTCCTTGATCCAGGTTTTGAATATCCTCATCCATAACAGCCAGGCGAATAGCTTTTGCAAGAGCAATCTCCGTATGACCCTGTTTGCCCTGAACCATATTCTCTTTCAGCGTATCACTGAACAGTCGGGGTACTTGCGGCGTATACGCTGCTCTGGGCGGCATCAGGAAAGTAGCGGGATCAACATCTTCTCCATTCCAGCGAATCGTGCCTTCCTGTTTGGGCAGCAGTCCCAAGAGTGTGCGTACTAGAGTCGATTTGCCAGAACCGATCCGTCCCGTAATGACCAGAAATTGACCCCGCTTTACACGGAAGCTGATATCCTGTATTCCATTAGCAGAATGAGGATATTGGTACGCCAGATTACTGATCTCCAGCTCTCTTAGCTTTTCCTTAGGATCTCTCTTTTCAGTAGGAAGCTCAGGCGGATCTTCATTCAGATATGTCTCTCTGAAATCCATGATCCGGTCTTCCTCACCCGGACGAAATAGAGTTCGCATCCGGTCAAAAGATACTTTGAGCCGTTTATGCTGAAACACCATATATCCAAACAAAGAAATACTAAAGCCAATATTGGCAAGATAACTGGTGAACAAGGCAAAATTACCTACGGTGAAACTGCCTGATTTCATCTCGGCTGCACACATCAGGAGTATGAGACCTGTACAGATACTGAGCACCTGCTGATTAAGGGATCTCATCCACTGTTTGAACAGATTATCCCGGAGCGCAGCTTGACGACGTTCTTCATTCAGTTTGTTAAAACGAGCAGAGACATGCTCTTCTGCCTGCCCAAGTTTCAATGCCTGAACAGCACCAAAGGTCTCCGCAATGAAACTGGTAATTCGTCCAGTCGACTCACGATTGACCTGGGCATATCGACGGGCCCGATTACCAGACAAGTTGTTCAACAACGTTACAACCACCAGCGGCAAAACAGCCACCAGAGTGATTTTCCAGTTGATGTTTGCCATAATGATGATGGATACGATAGCGAACACGAGCCTTCCCCAGAAATCGACCCAGGATTCCACGTACTCAACCACTTCATCCACATCATCCCGAAAGCGACTCATCGCCTCTCCCGGTGAAGCTGGCAGATTGCGTCCTGGCCAGCGCATAATACCGGCGAGCATGTTGGTACGCAAAATGGCCTGAATATGGTAGATATACGTAATCCATGCATAGAACGCGGCAAAAAACGTCCCTACTCTTGCCGCTCTAATCAAAGCAATGAAGATCAGCGGAGCTGCCAGCCACATATAATCACGGGAACCCGCCGTTGCCCGGTCAAAGAACCACTGCATACCAACTCCGATTGCCAGCGGTAAAGAATGAAATATGCACCATGACAATCCGTTGATCAAAAATAGAAAAGGCCTGAATCGAAACAAACGGCCTATAAATCCGGTTACATTCACGCCAATTCCTCCTCTCGCCCCGTAATCAGCAATCTTGCATAATGTGACGCCGGATCGCTGGCGAGTTCTTCTCTGGCTCCGAATTCCAGTACCTTGCCATCACCCAGTACCATAATCTGATCGACCTTCTCCAACGTAGCCAGGCGGTGTGCAATAATAATTCCGGTACATTCCTTCATCAGCTGGTCAATGGCAGACTGAAGCATGCTCTCTGTAGCGGCATCCAGCCGTGAAGAAGGTTCATCGAGAATAACCAGGCTTGGTTCGGTCAGAAATACACGCGTCAGGGCAAATAGTTGAGCTTCCCCTGCGGACAAGGAAGAACCACCCGCCTTCAGATGTGTATCCAACCCTGCGGGCTGTGATTCGATCCAGTGACTTAATCCCAGTCGATCCGTGGTCTCCTTAATGATCTGATCCGAGACGTCCTGGTTGAACAGTGTTAAATTGTCTCGCAGCGTCCCGTCGAACAGCTGTACATCCTGCGTAACCATACCGACCCTGCGGTAGAGTGCAGGCAAAGTGAGTTCTGAAATATCTTTGCCACCGACACGAATCGTTCCGCTATCCAGATTATACAGGCGCAGAAGCACCCGACTGAGACTTGACTTGCCGCTCCCTGTACGACCAATAATGCCAAGCCGTTCGCCGGGTTTAATGGCAAAGTTAATATTCTTCAATACAGGTTTATCCTCGTTATAACTGAAGTTCACCTGTTTGAATTCCAGACCAAGCGGCCCTTCTGGCAGCTGATCCTCTTCTCCGTCCTTGATCTCACTACGCAAAGACAACAGTTCTCTCGAACGGAGCATACCGGATTTTGCCTTCTGAAACTCTTGAACCTGATCGCCCAACATCTCAATAGGATCATTGAGCATCTGTGTGTATTGATAAATCAGAAACAGGGTTCCGATGCTGATCATGCCTTGCATGTAATAATGAACACCAAGCAGAAGTACCGCCGTGACAGCAAGGGCGAACAGAATGACCGTCGTATTCCATGGAATAACCCGAAGCAGCCAGGCTTTCCTGCCCTTTTGAAATACAACTCGCATCGTACGATAAAAGCGATTCATCACATAGGGGACATGCCCATTGGCTTGAACATCTTCTATTCCCGCGATACGCTCTTCAATTAATCCGAACAAAGACGCGCTCGCTTCACGCTCATTTTTGGAAGAGTTTACTCCGAGATTGCGAATGAACACCATAAACAGAATCGATAACAATGTAAACACCGTCATGACGATCGCAATCGGTACGTTTACGCTGAACATAAACCCGAGGATTCCAGCTAGTAATACAAAGCTTCCAACCACCTGTACAATGAACATCGCGAAGAAGTTGGAGATACTCGTTACATCACCATCCACCCGTTCAATCATTTCTCCAGGTGTCTTCACATTATGAAACCGCATATCCAGACGCAGGCAATGCTTCAGGAGATCCCCCCGCAATCGGTTTGTTGCCCGCCAGGCCACATCGTTACCCAGATAACTAACGGCTACTGTAATCAATTGATTTACAACAGCAACAATCAGAAACAATCCGGCGAGCTGGATCAGGTTAGCAAGAACTCCCCCACTTGCTGCCGTATCAATAAAGCGTTTAATAATCTGTGGATTCAGGAGCTGCAGCCCCGTTGACGTTAGCAACATCACCATAAGTAAGGCCAATCGGCCTTTAACGGGTTTTAGATATTGCAGCAGCCAGGACATGGAGCGTTTCTCTGTTTTGGGCATAGCCCCTCACCCCTTCGTAACATTTCTATTTTATTTTGTGATTTAAAGCATTGTGGTCCCTCACTAAGATGAATCATGCATAATAACAATAAATGCAGCATTTCCAACCCGTGGATGAATCTTTTCAAGTGTGTTTACCATTTTACATTCTCCCAATCCCTCTGGCATTCTTCCCGAAATCTTTGTACCCATTGTTCAGAAATCTCGTCTGCAATCGGGTCAAAGAACGGAGGTGATACGGTTACACCGTCAGATTGAACATCCAAAAACTTTAACACATTCATGACGGTTCCCTCGTAATCTTCTATAAAATCCTCATACACAATCGTCAGCGGCACAATGCCTGACTCAGACAGAAAATCTTCAATTGCTGCTTCGCACATGTTGCTCTCTACAAGCAGATGCTTAATGGCATCAAAGTTATATTGATCTGCAATATCCTGCTGCTGAGGGCTGTCTCCGTGCTTGCGATGCCATTCACCCGAGACAATGGCTCTCCACCAGGACACAGCCAATCTGACTTTGTTGCGACGTGTCATATAGATATGCTTGGTGCAATTAGGGAAACCCGTACTCCATACCTCAGCCCGCGATAACGCTGTTGGCAGACTATAGAGACTGCGGAATGCGTCAATCCATCGTTGTTCAAAATTAATTTTGATTCCGAATACTCCGTTCGACGTTGTTCCCTGATCCCAAATCTGTTCCAGATCTTCACGCTTTAATGTGTCCGGGCTTTTATGCTGATAATGCAGCCACTCCCTCGGATATCCTGCGACACCCGTAGAACTTAAGGCTTCCCCTAGCAGAGTACTGCCCGTTCGTTGAGAAAACCAAATGGTATAACTTTGAGTAGGTCGTTTCATACCACTACCTCTCTTTCTCCTCTTAGGGATAGTTTCATGCTAAAAAGCACTGCAAATCTCCCTTCCATGTGCAACAAATTGGGTGGAATGCATGCAAAAAAGCCATAGATGAACTAATGTTCATCTACAGCTTGTAACAATAAGAGAACCATATGAAATAAGAAGCGTTTCCGGATTTCTCCTCTGCACGCAATTATGATGAGCGTCCACGACAGGGGTGCACAAACATGACTGTCTAGACGCCAATATACAATCCATTGGTTAAGTCACTATGCTCATGCGTATTCAGTTATCGATTCAGAATGCGCCCTGTCTGGAACATGTTCATCTTAACCACCCGTCACACATATTTGTTGTTTATTGTATTCGCTGCACCGTAATCCGTCAAGATAATATTAACTCAATTGTTATTTCCTTCATGCCACTGAACATCATATGCTGCAATTTCAACGATCATAACCCCAGATAGGGAATTTCTCTGAGATTAAACATTAACTGATTCACTTTCCATACACCATTACTGTACACAAGTTCAATATTTCGATCATTAACATAATGAGAATCACCCGTTAATGTATTTCCGATTACGAACGATTGGGATAACGTCGCTGTTGTACTGCTTGTATAATGAACGGAAGTCTCTGGAGCATCATACACCATCCAATCACTGACTAGATCCTGCCTCTTGAGAATAAATTGGATTAAATCTTCTGTAAAATAAGGCTTGAAATACGCACTGACCTGCTTAATCTGAGACAAGCTTGAAATTTCATTCAATTTCTCTGACAAAACATTTAACCGCACCTGGGTTATTTTCCCAGTATCAGGTATTTGGATCGTCTCCTCTTTCATACTTACTATCATGTCTTGATTATTCAGGTGGATGGTTGCTTGTTTAGTTTGTGGGTTCCACTCCAGCTTGGCTCCTAACGTTTGGCTGACAAATCGCAAGGGGACATATGCTGTATTCTCAATTAATTCAACAGGAGAATCCATTCCCATGATCTGTTCATTCACTCTCGCATTTTTGAAGTTAGCTACAAGCCAAATTTCTTTTTCATCCTTTTTAATTCGAATGCTCTTCCCGTCCTTATACCACGTTACGTCTGCCCCCAAATTGCTGGACACGACCCTCAAAGGAATTAAAATTCGGTTATTGGATAATACTCCAGTCCCAATCTCTAGCGTGGTACCCTCAGCTAAACACGGCGTTGAAAACACGGCAAACATAATACACGCAAGCAATGTTGAAGTGAACTTTTTAACTATCATTTGGAACCCCCATGAGGAAATGTTTAACTAATTAAACACGGATTACTCAATGAAAGTTACACTCTCAATAAAAGTTAAAACAGCTAACACTTATTTGCATTACAACTCGCACCGCTTAAGCTATGCACTCACTTCTATTGGTGTAGATTCCCTCTCCCTGACGACAAGGCGCCGATGCGCTACGATCAGAAATGGCAGTCCGAATGCAGTGGTCAGTGCCAGCGGTACAAAAACGAACAGGCCATTCCCCATCCCAAATTGAGTTAATAGGAGCCCTCCCAAAATCGGTGCCATGACGCTACCCAAGTTATTGAATCCAATCGTGCCAAAGTAGGTCCCTTTCCATTCGGGTTTGGCAATACGGTCAATCAGCACATCCATCATCGTGAACATGAGCACTTCCCCAATCGTGAACAGAACGACACTGATCATCAGCAGCATAACGCCTTCAGCGATACCAAACAGCAACAGACTTGTGGCAACCAGCAGATTTCCAAGAATGAGGGGCACCACCGGCGGGAATTTGCTGGCCACCCGCACAATCGGGAACTGGACCACAAGCACCGTCAACGCATTAAGTGAAAGCATATAGGAAAACACTTGGCTCCCATGTTCGAAGAGAGGATTCTGGGCAACATACTGAGCCAGGGTAGAGCTAAAATGCCCATACCCGAGTACACAAAACGTAGTCCCGATAAGTACTGGCAAAAATACACGGTCACGTCCGGTGGTAGCGAGTGCATCTCGTAGGCGGGGGGCACTGACCTGGACATGTTCTGGCAGAGTTGCACGCTGCAATTGAAATTGCAGGAACAAAACCAGGCCGTAAACGATATATACCAACCCGGAGATCATAAACGGAAACGTGGACTCTGCTGATCCCAGCTGAAGACCGATAATGGGTCCGAACACAACTCCCAGATTGATAGCGGCATATCGGAGATTGAACACAAGCAGTTTATTCTGCGGCGGAGTAATATCCGATAGAAGTGCACGGGACGTGGGCTCAAACACGGCGCGGCATAATCCGTTTAATGTATTGGCGACAAAGAACACCCACAGATGCTCTGCTGCTGAAAAGATAAAGAAAACACAGGCCCAGCCAAATACGGAGACCATCATGACTTTTTTGCGACCGATTCGATCTGAAATATAACCTCCATAAAAGCTGACCATAACCCCCGCCAGAGAACTGACCGCGACGGTTACGCCAGTCTGTGTTGGTGTAGCTCCCAAAACCTGAGTCAGATAAATGGATAGAAACGGAATGCTCATGGACGTAACGAGACGTCCAAACATCGTTCCCACAATAATGGTCCAAGCTAAAGGGTGAATCTGCCGTAAATGTTGCTTCATTGCGTATGGTTCTCCTGTTCTTGTTGCTTTGTCTTAGTGGGCTGTCTTTCCCTGTCTCTTAATGTATAATTGTATCGATCAAAGGGGGAAATAAAAGTGTAAGATTGCGATAACACTTTTCACCTTTTATAAAGGAGCATCCCAACATGGATACCACAACAACCCATTATGTTCGTCTTGCAACAGCAAAAGAACTTTCTCTTACACTTGATGAACCAGTTCCAGTAACCATCGACAGTCTTTCCGATGCCTTATGCTGTACTCCACGCAACGTGAAGTTTATTCTTCGCAAGCTGGAGGAACAAGGTTTTATTCATTGGCAGCCTGGGCGTGGACGGGGACATTATTCGGAGATGACGCTGCTGCGCAGTGTGAATGAAACGCTGGAGAATCACCTGCGGGAACTGATTGGGAGAGGTAAAATTAAAGAAGCAATCGAGCTGATCAGCACTATTGACATCCATAAAACACTTCAGGAACAATTGCTGCGATCACTTAACAAGCATATGGGATTTCACAGTCATGCCGAAACGGCATCCGGTCAGGATGTGCTGCGCATGATGAGATCACGCAGACAAGGCAATCTGGACCCTGCTTTTGTTTATACAGCTTTTGAAACCTACCTGCTCGGTCAGGTCGGCAATACATTAGTCACTTACGATGCCAAATCCAATTCGTTCCAGCCCGATTTGGCGCATATGTGGGAATGCAGCGAAGATCATACCGTATGGATCTTCTATCTCCGTAAAGGGGTGCGTTTCCACCATGGACGTGTCATGACATCCAAGGACGTACAAGCCACATTACAGCGATTGCATGATGTGCACAGCCCGTCCATCTGGTTATATCGGGATATTGAACGTGCCGAAATCACTGGCGATTACTGTATCCGATTTGAACTAAGTCGGCCGAACCGCTTCTTTTTGCATCTGTTTAGCTGTATACGAATGACCATTCTGCCCTACGATATGGGTGTCTCCGAACGGCTGATTGGCACCGGACCTTTTCAGATTACGAAGATGAATGAAGATGTGCTGGAGCTTGGCGCATTCGAAGCTTATTACGGTATTCGTCCCCATCTCGACCAAGTCCATATTTGGTTTGTTCCCGATTTGGGCCCGAATGATCGGTACTATGAACTTCCTGGAACATCTCGGCTGAAGCTCCCATCAACCGATTTCAATACAAACAGCATCAATTATCCTGCGCTCGGGTGCCAGTATATGCTCTTCAATTTTCGTAAGGAAGGCATCCACCATCATCCGAAATTTCGCCAAGCGCTGAGGATGGTATATGACTCTGTGGCACTTGTGAAGGATCTCGGCGGTAATCGAATTACACCCGCAGGCAGCTTCTTGCCATGGAAAAGTGAAATACTAGACTGGACAGAATCCTCGCTTGAACACACATGCGAGTTGCTACACAGCAGTGGATACCAAGGTGAGACCATTGCATTATCGTATACTTTGAACAAAGATTCAAAAGCTGCGGAGTGGCTTCAGCGGCGTGCACAAGTCATTGGCCTGCGCCTTGCCATGTGTCCCTGCGAAGATAATATTCATTTTGGAGAAACAATGAATGCCGAATTGATCATGGCTGAAGAGATTCTGGAGGGAGATTGGCAATATGGCATGATTCACTTTTTCAAAAACCTGTCCAATCATTTTCATATGTGCATGACTCCTGATCTGCAATCTATACTGGATCAAAAACTGGATCAGTTCGCCCAGCTGCCCAGCATAGAACGTGCAGAGCTACTAGATGAAGCTGAGGAAATGCTGCGAGAAAACAACTGGATTTTGCACGGTTGTCACATGAACAAGCGCGCTCAACTCGATCAGAGCATCTTCGGCATGCAAACCGCCGAATTTGGTTATATGGATATCTCTCAATTATGGATCAAAATCAGCAGTGAGGTTTGTTTTGCATCAAAAGAATCCCCCTAAAGAATGATTAGGGGGATTCTCCTTATTTCAATGCATGGTTATAGCCTCGGTTTAAATGCATCCCGATACTCTTCCAGAAATGCATCGAGCGAGCGAGGCTCTCTACCGAGCAAGCGTCGAACGGTATCCGTCGGCTTCTCTGACACAATGGTAGACATCGTCTGGATTTCCACAACGTGGTCTGCGAGCCAAGAAGGCATCTGTCCATGTTCCATCAGATCAGTTCGCAACGCCTCAGGTTTGAGGTTAAAGAATTTGATCGGTCGATTGAGCAGGATGGACAATTTATCTGCAATCTGTGAATAGGTGAACGTTTCGGAACCCGTCAACGTATAAATGCTGTTAACCGACTTGAACTGTGTCATTACTTCCGCGGCAACATCTGCGATATCCCGGCAATCGATGAAGTTGCACGGTGAATCTCCAATACAGCCGAAGAACATATCCTGGGTTGTTATGGTTGGTGCGAGACGCAGCAAATTTTGCATGAACGCATAAGGTCGCAATATTGTATACGTAATTCCTGATGTCACCAGAGCTTGCTCGATATCGGCATGCCATTTTGCTACTGCTACAGGTGAACGTTCCTCATAAGCTGGACTGGATATTTTGACGATATGCTTCACTCCCTCTTGCGCAGCTATCTGAATAATGGATGTCTCTAATTCCACTTGTCTGGGGTTGTTAGATAACGCAAGGAATAGTTGGCTGGCACCAGCCAAAGCTCTGCGCATCGATTCAGGATCATTCGCATCGGCAATACAAAGTTCAACACCGGACAATGCCAAGTCCACGATTTGTTGACGAAGCTTATCCGGCTCTCTGCTTATTGCCCGAACGGGAACGCCGCCCTCCATCAAACGTCTCAGAAGTGCATTTCCAATCATACCTGTTGCTCCAATAATTGTAATCATGTTTTCATATCTCCTTCTCAAGTGAATTCATTTATTTTGTAAAGGAAGCTCTCCAACGCCAGGTCATGATCGTGCAGGCTAATGCACCGGACAGCGGAAAATCGAACCCGATATGATCCAGCCAAGTCCATGAAAGACTCGGGTTTACGATATACAGCACGTTGGAAATCCCCCACGAGGCCATAAGGCCAAGCATTGCCCCTGCAAGTGCAAAGCAACCCACGACGATCACACGAGGCGTTTTCACCACCCAGCGTGTACGGCTCCCGCGCTTACGCAGCCAGAGTCCAATCCATAGAGCGATCAGCAGGGACGCCCCTCCTATCGTTGTTAGGGCTCGTAACTGCAGCACTTTATCAGCGGTAACGATTCCCCCGATGCTTGCCATAATGGCAGGCGATAAGTAAGCTGGGATTAATTCTCGCCATAACACAAACGGTTTTTGGCGAGGCTGTGCGGATCGAGCAGCATAACTTTCCTCTGATCGAATGGGGTCTTTTTGGTTAAACATATCACTACTCCTTTTATTTGAAATTAAACCCTAGTGTTTCACTATATAATTAGGAGCCTAACTATATGGCGATGAAAATGGGCTAGCTGATCTAGCCCGTTTCACCTTTCTTGCTATGCTCCTAGGATTTGGGTTCAGAGAAGTCGATTGACTCCTCTGTAAGTGCCGAGATGCCTTGGGTTACACGCCCCAGCAGATCGAGAAACACACTCCGTTCCTCAATGGTAAGCAAGCCGACCATCGCTTCCAATCTGGCAAAATGCTCCGAAGCCATATCCGTCAGCTTTTTGGCGCCCTTGGCTGTCAAGATGACTGACTTCTGACGGCCATCGACGGAACTCGTCCGACGAGCGACCAGTCCATCACGTTCAAGAATCTCAATTAGACCAGTTACGGTTGCACGAGTAACGCCCAGATTTTCCGCGAGTTGCGAGGGCAGCTCTTCGCCATCGTTATCCTCTAGATCTGCTAACAGACGATAACGACCTGTTGATAAACCAAATCTGGAGAAGTGAATTTCCGCAGCATGCCCAAGCTTGGCTCCCGCTACCATCAGCCTGGATGCGACAAGCACGGCTTGTGCATCAACATCTAATTGATAGCGATCAACTTGTCGCTTCGTTTGTACTAACGAGGGGATGAGATACATGTCATTTGTTTCTTTATTATGGTTGGTCATAGATGTAGTATGGTGCCTAACTATATATTTGTCAACTTTTATTCAGCACTTTCTATCACTCCGATTTCTGTCTAACGTTAAACAGCCGTTGACTTATCACAAGGATAAATCAACGGCTCTTTTGCCAAACAATGGGTAATCCGTTCATACACCTAAGGAAATCTTAAACCATGGCCATGTCTGTAATGGTACATACTATATATTCTCCATGGTCATGTTCGTTTGCAAATCATAAACGATTCTTTTGTTTCTTTGTTTTGTAAAACTCCTCCATCACTTGCATAATGGATTCACTTTTAATTGGTTTGCTCACATACGCATCCATTCCAGCCTTCAGACACTTGTCCATATCTCCTCTAACCGCGTTCGCAGTAACTGCTACAATATATGGGCATGTGTCTGGTGTCAGAGCTTCCTTAATCGCTTTGGTCGCTTCAAATCCGTTCAGTCGAGGCATGTGCACATCCATAAAAATAATATCGTACACACTTCGTTTGACCGCCTCCACTGCCTCTATCCCGTTCACCACATAATCCACAAAATGCCCTTTCTTCTCAATCATCCGGCGCAGAACAAGCTGGTTCACCTCATTGTCCTCCGCAATCAGAATTCGCAATTGATCTGTTTTAATCTTTTGCTGTTCTAGATCATATCTGTTGAACTCCTCCATGTTGCTGACTTTAAACGAAGCTGTAAAAATAAATGTAGTTCCCGGATCATCGGACTCTTCAATCCAGATATCTCCCTGCATAAGCTCTACAAGCTTCTTGCTGATCGCCAGTCCAAGTCCAGTACCTTGAGGCTTGCGCGTCATGAAATTCTCCAATTGGTAGAAGGCCTCGAATAAATGCTCTCTTTTCTCGACTGGAATTCCAATCCCTGTATCCTTCACTTTAAACTGAAATTGAACGTTATTATATTCTTGTCCGATAACCTTTACCTCGATTTCAACACTGCCTTCCGGGGTGAACTTCACGGCATTGCCGATGATGTTGGTTAGGACTTGTTTTAGACGGTAAGCATCCCCATACACGGGAAGAGGAATGGCGTCATCGAGGCTTAGATGAAGATGCAACTGCTTCTCCCGAATCATTGGCGTTACGATATTAACTGTCTCCGTCACAATTTCCTTAAGATCGAAGGGTTCATCCACCAGATCGGTTTTACCCGACTCTATTTTGGAGAAGTCGAGAATATCATTGATAATCGCAAGCAGTGAATCCCCACTCTTTTGGATGATTTCGATGTATTCCTTTTGCTCTCCGCTAAGTCCAGGTGTATCCAGAAGCAAATCCGTCATCCCAATCACTCCATTCATGGGGGTACGGATCTCATGGCTCATCATTGCCAAAAATTCACTTTTTGCCTTATTCATTCGTTCGGCAGTCTCTTTGGCTACAAGAAGCTTCTTCTGTTCCGTAATATCCTTCGCAATCAGATAGAAGCCCACGTTTTTTTCATTAATAATGATGGGCGCAAGCGTTGCTAATACTTCTGTCTCAGAACCATCTAAGTGCTGAATGGCATTGATTTCTTTCTCAGCCATCTCATACTGGCTATTGAGAATAAGTCCGAGATGATACATTCCGATAAACCTGCATATGCTTGTTCCGATCATTTCCACAACCGGGCATCCAGTCATCTTCATAGCTACCGGGTTGGCATTTATGATATTGCCGTTCATGTCAAAAGAAATGATGGCATCATGATTATATTTTTTGAGTGATGTATAACGTTCCACCGATTCCTGTAGTTTGAATTCGACAAGCTTACGCTCCGTAATATCCTGCAAAGTACCGTTCAACTGTACTGGTTGTTGATTCTCATCAAAGGTAATTAACCCTCGCAGATGAAGATACTTTTCTTTACCATCTGAACCCAGATGCCGATATTCAAAATCAAGCGGTTTGCCCGTTTTCACCGATTCGATACATGCCTTCAACCGCTGCTCCTCTGTCGGCTCCATGAGTGCAAAGATATCGCTGGCTTTATACCGTTTCTTATGATCTATTTCAAAAATCTCAAATATCTGGTTGGACATGGAAACAAGGTCATTAATCATGTTCCACTCCCAACTGCCGATCATGGCGATCCGTTCTGCTTCTGCGCTAATTTCCTCATGTTTCTTTCTCTCCGATATATCCCGACCAATGGCAAGAATTTGTTGCTCCTGCCCAGGGTCCCCAATTATCTTATATGTGGTTTCAAACCAAACACAATGCCCATCTTTATGGCGAGCCTGCAAATTCAACATATGACCTGTGCTCAAATCGATCTGCGAGGTACCTCCTAGATCCTGAGGATGGAAAACTGCTGTATTGTTATTGCCAATCACTTCTTCTGGCGAATACCCAAGCAAATTATAAATGGAAGGAGAACAATAGCGACAAACACCATCAAAGGTGGCGATATAGATGATTTCCTGTGCATTATCGGAAATAAGTTTGAACATTTCTTCCGTTTGAAGCAGCTTTTGTTCGGTTGTTTTATGATCCGTAATATCTACAACGTGGCAAATAAAATACAGCGGTTCACCGCTAACCTCGTTCCGAGCCAAAGATATATGCAATGATATCCATATAATTTCTCCATTTTTCTGAATATAACGCTTTTCGTATCTGTACTCTTTCAATTCACCTTTACAGAGTTCACGCACGTATATCAGATCCTGTGCAACATCATCGGGATGGGTGATCTCCTGGTAATCAAGTAGGATTAACTCTTGAGCAGTATAACCCAGCATTCTGCATAAAGCAGGATTCACTTTCATCCACTGTCCTGTTGGAGCAACAAGTGCAATCCCAATAGGTGCTTGATTATAAATCTGCTCAAACAATTCGTGATGATCGACCTTTTGAACCTGCATCTTAAGCTCTCCTTTTGTTGTATATACGCAATATTTGCTTAGTACCCGGTTTTTTCATTGTTGAAACATCTCATTTTCTAATTGTTTGTGTCGGGAACGCAAAACAAGACCTGGATTCAATCCGTAAGGAATCCAGGCATCTTTGTTTTAACTTATATAATCCATGCTGAGTGCAGGATGGATCAGGAAAGATCTCACCGCTCCCGGCCAATAATGTAATCCAACAGATGCCTCAGAAAAGAAATCGGTTTTGGCATTTCGTTCAGTGCATCGGTTGCCAGACAGTAGTGCTCCCACATCTCTTTCTTCGCGCCATCTTCACCCAAAATAGATACAAAGGTGGAGCTGTTGTTGCGCACATCCTGACCTGCCGGCTTACCGAGTACCCGGTGATCTCCTTCCAAATCCAACAGGTCATCCTTAATTTGAAAGGCGATACCCGCATGATAGGCAAACTTCTTCAAGGATGCAAGCTCCACTTCCTTTACCTGAGCCAGAATGGCTGGCATCACAAGTGCAGCCTCGAAAGCAATGCCTGTTTTGTAGAAACAGATCATGTTCAATTGTTCCAGTGTCAGCGCTTTTCCTTTGGCGTTCAGATCCATCGCCTGTCCCATACACATATCTTCTGCTTTTTGAGCCGAATATTGAATCAGGGTAAGCACGGTAGCGGCGTCAAACTGTTTGAGGGAGGATTGCTCGCCAATGGCTTTTTGAATGAGAAACAACCCTGTCAATTCGGCTGTTGCGCTGTTGTGCACCTGATGTAAAGTAGAGCGGCCTCGCCGCGTTGAAGCATTATCCTGTGTCGGCAGATCATCAAAGATCAGTGAAGCGGTATGCATGTATTCCAGTGATCTAAGAAGAGGGAGGATAGACGCTTCATGTAGTCCATATTCACGCACTCCCATCACCCAGGTCAGGATCGGCCTTAGCCGCTTCCCATCCCCCTGCAGACTGTAATTTGCTGCATCAATCAGTGTCTCTTTCATCTCTGGAAGTCCGCTCGGCTTGGAAATCTGCAATTCAATATTGATCTGTTCACGAACTGTGCGAATCGTATCCAGAAAATCCTGTTTTTCCTGCTTGTCATTCTGCAATTGCATGATGACCTGATCCCGCAGCAATTTATCCAGGAAATCCACGTCATCGGCTTTTCGCACCATTTGCTGAATTAGGTGATTAAATTCCGGTTGTCCTGAGGCAAAGATCTTCATCACTTCGTTATATTGATCTTGACCCAACCGTTCTTTACAACGCTTAAGACCATTAATCGCACGATCCAGTATGACCTCACGTGTCTTCGCATCCGAATGGTACACCTCATGAATCAGATAAGAGATAACCGCCCAGTAAAGTTCGTATGGATTAATCAGATCGGGTCGCATATCACGGTACTTCAGATAGTAGGTATATGGGGTTACTGCCCCCTCCTCCATATCAGCAAACATATCAGCAAAATCGTCTGCAAGCTGATTATATATGCCATAGTAGAACGTCCGCAAATCAAAACCTTCATCAGCCGATGCACTGAGCACGGAGCGAACAATAAGTCTGGAGGATGAGGATTTAATAATAATCGGGATATAAAGTTCTTCATTGGAATAATTTGCGTTCGACAGTTTTTTGGCCCGGTCTACTTCCTGGGACTGAAAGAATACATAGGATTGCTCGAAGAACGTATGCTGTGTTTCAGCGCGCTGGTAGTTTTTAATATACTCGAACGCCTCCCTCAGCTCGGCATGAACATATTGAATGACTTTGAGGTTGGCTCCCTTCCATTCGCCAATATCCGGCACGATCCCGGTGAGAAGCGCATTTCGAATCAAGAGAGAATACTGCTCCTTCTCTTGTTCAGTTAACGCCTGCGAATCTAGCAGGTCATCAATAAACGGATAGGTCAGTCCGTAAGAATAACCAAGCCGAATTGCAGCGTCCAGCCTCTGGGAACGTTCTGCCCGGGGAGTCTCATCATGCATATCATCGTTCACATGCAGAACCACGCCCAGGATAATCTTAAGCAGCTTGCGCTGTGCCTGTTCAGCGTCCAGTTCTTTGGGAATATTGGAAGCGACATGCTTTAATTTGCTGATTACCCAGATGACGGCTGTTTCCACGTTCTCCTTCTGAGCCCAGCGATACAAGGCGGCCAGACTGATATAATCCGGGCTTTCCTTGCGATGAATTGTATTTGAACGCATAAAGTATGCTTTGGTATCCTGAGCCACGCGCTTAATACGCTCTTGGGTATCGGGGGAATCCAGTGCTTTGCCCAGATCTCGCATATAAATGTAAGAAATACTGCGATCCAGGTAATCATCCAGTTTGCCTGTAACATTCAGCCAATGGATATATCTATGAGCATCCTGGGAATCCGGCTTCTTTTGACTCGGTAATAAAAAAGATAACCAGGAAAATGGTTGAACATGCTTTTTTTGCCACACGTAAATATCTTGCGTAAGCGCAGTAGTACAGGTGTTATTCAAAAGTTGTTCATGAAGAGAATTAAAATACTGAGCTGCCTTCTGTTCGGCCAGCCGATATCCTGCATCAGCCTGTTCTGTAAGTACGTTATTCATAGGATGGATACCTCAACTTCTAATAATGTTAAACATGTATCCATGAAAGGAGTTTGAGGGTGCTCCATGGACGAAAACTGATGTGAATTCATGCTGCAACAAATTCGCCAGCTCATGTTCATAACCTTTATACGGCATTCCATCCGTTTGGTTACGAAATCGTCATGGACGCTTAATCCTATGTCGTTTTACAAAATGGAAGACCACACCTTCACTGCTGTAATGGCGATAAGAATCATCAGTCCATACCGAAGCAGTCTCACATCAATCATCGAACTGACTTTGGAACCGAGTGAAGCCCCAAGCAGACTCCCGATTACCGTATAAATGATGGGCTCCAGCGGGATGTCTCCACCCAAAACTTTTCCCAGCACTCCACCGATCGCAGAGATGAACACGATGGCCAACGAAGAAGCTATGGTCGTCCGGGTAGGGATCTTAAGTACAGTAAGCATAATGGGAATTAATATAAAAGCTCCGCCTGCACCGACAATTCCTGAGACGATCCCAACAGCAAGAGCCGATCCTGCCGCAACATACGTGTTAAACACTAATGATCCACCCGAGTCCTCTGTTCCCTTACCAGGAATCAGCATGAGCACAATGGCAATAATGGCCAGAATGCCGTAGATCAGATTAATAACTTCTCCATTCAGATGACCGGATATGAATCCGCCGATCAGACTCCCGACAAGAATACTGGAGCCCATATAAGCCACCAGACCTTTATGAATGAGAGCGTCGCTCTTTTTCCCACTCCCTGTTCTCCTGATGTAGGCGATCACACCAGCAAGTGAGGCAAAAAACACCTGAAACATGCTGATTGAGGATACCTCGTGTGCCGAGAACGGCTCCAGCCCCACAAGAGAAGGTACGTACAATAACAACGGGTAATTAATTATGGCTCCACCAATACCCAACAAACCGGAGAAGAAGGAACCGACCAGACCCAGTATAAACATGATGACAAAAAGCAGAGTATCCATCGGTTTTTCTTCCTTTCTTGCGGTGAAAAAATGATGCAAAAAAACAGTATACGCGGATAAAATATTCGGCTATAATAAAAACCAAGTAAATTAATCCGAAATGAGTGATTAAGCATGTTTAACGTGTTGAAGACTCTTTTTGAAAATAAATGCCCGCTATGCAACGAAAAATTACAAGTTCACAGTGATGCGTTATGCGCTACAAAAATATGCTCCCAATGTCACTACAAAGAAGAGAGCTATGGCTCTCTCGGTGTGCGTATTGTCTATGACACCACAAAATGATAAAAGCACACGCCTGCTTATTGTATCATGATCTCTGAACTACCGGGATGACTATATAGAATTATTTTCATAATATACATTCGTCATATATGGGATATAAAAAACGGTGCAGAACGATTTATTCGTTGCTGCACCGTTTTTTCTTATATTTTTCGGATACGGACTGCCTTTATACCGCACATCTTATTTTGTTTTGAAACTGAGGAACCCATCATCTACCGCAATCGTTGTACCATTCACTGCACTGGCAGCGTCACTGAACAGGAAGGCAACAACACTTGCAACTTTCTCAGGTTGAATAAGCTCTCCGCGCATATGTTGGGTGGCAAGCGCATCCTTCATCGCTCTGTCATCTCCCAAAATTGGGGTCTCAATGAACCCTGGTGCAACACCGACCACACGAATGCCATGCTCGGCCAGTTCCAGGGCACCGGATTTGGACATCATCACGACAGCTGCCTTGGCTGCATTGTAGTTAAAGCTTCCCACAGCAGCAATGCTGCCATAGATCGATGCTGTATTTACAATGGTCCCTTGTACATTCAGTTCAACCATTTTCTTCGCACCATAATACATGCCGTAATACACACTGTGTTGGTCAACATCAATTACTCTGTGATAGGATTCCGGGTCCATCTCCAGAAATGGCTTCACAAGTCCAATGCCTGCATTGTTGAAAATGCCGTTCAATGTTCCGTATTTCTCTACCGTCCAGTCGATCAGGGCCTTGATCTCGTCCCCTTTGGACACGTCCACTTTGTATGCACCGGCTGTGCCACCAGCTGCTTCAATCTCGGCAGCAAGCTTCTTCGCACCCTCTTCATTATAATCCGCCACAACAATCGTCGCGCCTTGTGCCGAAAGTTGAAGAGCTGTTTCTTTACCAATCCCACTCGCTCCGCCCGTAATAATGATTACCTTTCCATCTTGTTCAGACATAACGCAGGTCTCCTTTGATAAGAACATTATTTTGGTGCAGTTAACAGAACTAAAGTAAGTAACTATATTTTATTCATATAAATTCATCATACGCCGATGTCACACCGTTGTCAAACAAGGGAGCGACTTCACATCATTATGTGCAAAAAATTCATATCCATCCTGTAAATGCATTACCTAGTCTTGCTACTTTTCACCTTATTTATAAAAAAAACGAAAAAGGACGATATTCCCGAGAGGTAAAAACACTTCGGTATAACGTCCTTATTTATTAAGATCATGTAATTTATTAGGATAATCCAGCTATCGCTTACAAATGAATATAACTACACCTGTAACTGCTGGTTCAATTCTTCAATTATTTCCAAGCCCGCTTAACGGATCTTTAAAATCATTGATATTGGAGATCAGTTCAGGAATTCCTGTCTTCTCCCAGTTTTCGGCTGTAAAACCGTGCTGTGCAATCGTATTCTCGAATTGACCCACAACTTCGGTTAATTGATTATTATAACTAACCAGATTCTCATGAATGCTTTCACCTATGGCTGGTGCTGTGAGCTGAGAGAATTCACTTGCTTCCGCCTGAATCTGATCGATTTTCTCCTGAACCTGAGTGGTCACTTCCGGATTGTTCACTGCCCCTGAAGCGAGTTGCTGCAATTCTGTACCAGCGCTTGATACTTGCTCTATATAATCAGTAGCCCCACTAACGTAATTCAAACTCTGATTCGCTTGTTCCACAACGGAACAGGCCGAGATCACTAGAATACTTGACGCAATGAGGCCTGTCATGATCCAAGCTTGCTTTCTTTTCCATTTAATCACAATCATCCCCCCTACTCAAAATTGGAGTACTCCTCCAAAATCCATCATAACTGTTCGGTGTACTTCATTGCAAATGGGTCTGCATTCAGCTTTATTAACATGTATAATAAAGGAATCACACGGTAAAGGGATGTCATGAATATGCTTCAGGCCTTAAATGTACGCTTGAACCGCATCATGCCACTGATTACCCCAATCAGCATTATTATTGGCGTTCTTTGCGGGAGTCTTCTTTCTTCTTATACCTTTTTGTCACCATGGCTTTTTGCTTTCATGACGTTTGCCGGAAGCATCAGCCTCGGGATACGGGATTTTGTGAACGTGCTGAAGAAGCCTTTTCCACTGTTTGTTTGCCTGTTTATTTTGCATTTGGCGATGCCTTTGATTGCTCTGGGCATGGGTCACCTGGTATTCCCAACGGATGCCTACACGATAACGGGCCTTGTTCTCGCCGCAGTTATTCCGACTGGTGTGAGCAGCTTTATCTGGGTCAGTATCTATCGGGGCAATATCGCTCTGACGCTTTCAATTATCCTGATTGACACGATGCTTGCCCCTTTCGTTGTACCTGGGATATTGTCTCTCCTGATCGGAACCAGTGTCACACTCGATATGGCAGCGATGATGAGCAGTCTGTTCTGGATGATCGTTGTCCCCTCCTTGCTCGGTATGCTGCTGAATGAGTGGACCAAGGGTGGAATTGTCCCGGTCTGGGGACCAAGGCTGAATCCGTTCTCCAAATTGTTCATGGCAGCAGTTGTCGCGATCAATGGCTCTGTTGTTGCTCCCTATTTGGCTGACTTTAATTGGCGATTGGCGGGACTCGCAGCCATCATTATTTTTCTCGCGTCGTTTGGCTATGCACTGAGTTACTTCATTGCCCGATTGCTCGGTTGGAATGAAGCCGATCAGGTCGCGCTTGTGTTCAACGGAGGCATGCGCAATATTAGTGCGGGAGCGGTGCTTGCCGTGTCCTATTTCCCTCCGCCGGTTGCCGTCCCGGTTGTACTCGGCATGGTATTTCAGCAGATGCTGGCCTCGCTTGCAGGATACCTGCTTGGCCGCCGCTCGCAGACTCTTCACAATGCTGATAAGACCTCTGCAGCCTAGTACAAAATAAGCAAATCAAAAAACGCCGACATTATTGTCGGCGCTTTTTTTGTGGGTATGACTATACACTATTTGCTAATTCTTCTTTGAACCTAATAATTCAAATCGGAAAACGCTGCTGAAACACCCAGAACAACGAGAAGTATCCATATCACAATCCCGATTGCTGCCCACAGCAATGCTGCTTTGGCATAATTGGCTTTCGATGGATTTGAATCTCCAAATGCCCAAACAAACAACATAATAATGTTTACAAGCGGAATCATCATTAGGAACAACGTGAGCATCCAACTACCGAAACTTACTGGCTGTGGTCCTGGTTTATGTACTCTTTGACTAGCAACTTCTGACATCGTATTTCTTCCTCCTTTCTTCTCCATTTCAATTGCTACCTGCTAAGACAATCTACTTCTAATTTAAGAAGAAACGTTTGCCGTTAATAAAAATACCGGAAATCTCATGAATTTACAATGTAATATTTACCATATTAGTTTTTTGACATATATTTTTTATAGCTTATCTCGAATCTCCAAGATGTTATCCAAATTCCGAAGCAAAGCGGCTTGTATAAGCATAAAGATACCCCTCTGTTCAACAAAAATAAAATTCATCTTCACAGATGTCTCATTACTCTCGTCTACTAAAAGGGGTAGCCTGTCAGTGATATTTTATTACTTCTATTCCTATTTCCACAATTCCAGTTTATTTCGGCTGAATATATCCTTCAGCTTTGAGCAATTCAGCGATCAGAACTGCACCGCCTGCTGCTCCACGCAACGTGTTATGAGACAGTCCTACAAACTTGTAATCATACAGGGAGTCTTCGCGCAGTCTGCCTGTTGATACGCCCATACCGCGCTCGATGTCACGGTCCAGTTTCGTTTGTGGTCTGTTCTCTTCTTCAAAATACGTAATGAACTGTTTCGGAGCGCTTGGCAGACCTAGCTCTTGCGGACGACCTTTGAATTGCAGCCAACGATCCAGAATTTCTTCTTTGGATGGTTTTTTCTCAAAGGATACAAATACGGTCGCCAGGTGACCATCGGTTACCGGAACACGAATACATTGTGTTGTAATTAATGGTGAGGACGCTTTTACAATCTCATTATTTTGAATGCTTCCCCAGATACGCAGCGGCTCCTGTTCACTCTTCTCTTCCTCGCCACCGATGTATGGAATTACGTTATCCAGCATTTCCGGCCAGTCCGTAAAGTTTTTACCTGCGCCAGAGATCGCTTGGTATGTGGAAGCTACCACTTGAGTTGGATTGAACTCACGCAAGGCGTGAAGTGCAGGCACATAGCTTTGAATCGAGCAGTTCGGTTTAACCGCGATGAATCCGGTTTTGGTTCCGAGACGTTTACGTTGAGCTTCAATTACGTCCAGATGTCCCGGGTTAATTTCAGGAATGACCATTGGCACATCAGCCGTCCAGCGGTGAGCCGAGTTGTTGGAAACAACCGGAGTTCCCGTTTTGGCATAAGCCTCTTCGAGCGCTTGAATTTCGTTCTTTTTCATATCTACAGCACAGAATATAAAATCAACCTGGCTCGCAAAAGCTTCCACTTGGGAAGCATCCTGCACAACGATGTTTTTCACTGCTTCCGGAATCGGAACAGCGAGCTTCCATCTGCCTTGTACGGATTCTTCATAGGTTTTGCCTGCCGAGTTGGCACTAGCTGAGATTGCAGTTACTTCAAACCATGGGTGTCCATTAAGCAGATCTACAAAGCGCTGACCTACCATCCCCGTTCCTCCGACGATACCGACTTTCAATTTTGCTGACATAAAATCATCATTTCCTTTCGGTGTTAGTTTCTCCTTAGTAAACACTATTCAGGCATTTCCAAAGCGTGTAGCCAACACCCCGGAAAAACCAAAAAATCCCATCCCCAAGACAAAAGTCTCAGGGACGAGATTGTTACACTCGTGGTACCACCCAGATTCGCCAATATGTCGCCATACCAGCCTCTTCGAGTTAAGGATTACTGCATTCATTCATGCGCATCCGTTTATACTCTTGCTCTGTAACAGGAGCTCCTGTCACACCATCCCTCAATTCTTAAAGTTCCGATGTGCTGCTCTGAGTCTTTATTCAACAAAAAATTCTTTACTCCTTTTCAGCTGCCGGAGCTCTCTGTGAAAGAATGCTTTTTATCTACTCATCTCTTCATCGCATTTGATATTGCGATTATAATATCAAAGTTACCATCGTGAAGTAAACACATTTTTTTTGGATAATGGAATTTATACGTTTTCAGTGGAGCTGAACAATTCAATTATCGCAAGAAAAACTTCAGCTAAACACGGTCTGTCTTCTGTGAAAGTACGTCGATAGACGTTTTTTTATAAATTGCTGCAATTGGGCATTTCTTTACTGCTTTTTGGCGACAATCGCATACGTTCCCAATGGACTTCCAGGCCCCGCAGCATGATGTGACCTAAGTAATTTCAATTCGGAAAGCAGGAGTGTTCTTACCTTATCAGGGATCGGAAGCATTTTCAGCTCTATAGGCGCTTCTGCCAATGTCATTTCGGTTTCCCATTGACCGTCCTGCAGTTCGGGAGAATGGATCGAAACCTCTTCCTTAATCGTCCAGCCTGCCGAAGAGACAAGCTCTCGGATATCCTCCGGTGTAAACAGCGTGCGCACATTGGAGAAGCTGTTCTCCTTGTAGCATTCGACCTGGGACTGAATCAGAACGGATAACCAGTGCGAGAGCTGGCTCACATCTGTAACGCGTGCATCCCATTCTGCGAAACATAACTGATGTCCCCACGACCTTACCTTGCTAAGAATCTGGGCGAGCTCGTCATAAGATTTCAAGTACCACGAACAATGAGAAAGTACAATTACATCAAACTCATTCTCGGCAAATTGAGCCTGTTCACTTAGAATGTCAAAATCATAATCCATTCGAATTCGGTTGCCTAGCGGAGATTTCCGCAGATTGGCTGCCGCTTCACCCACAGTTAGCGGTGCACCATAACTCTCTGGTGCAATGTCTACCCCATGAACGTATCCGTGCTCCCCCACCAGATGCGCTAGCACGGCCGTTGTATCTCCCTGACCACAACCGATTTCCAGAACGCGGCAGCCTTCCTGGATTCCCCAAAAGAGTCCCAGTTGCATCCGGTGCTCAGTCTGAATGTATTGAATAGCAGCGTTGTCCTCCACATCCATATACTTAATCAGATCCCTGATGATCGTCTCACTCATGATTCCACACTCCTTAAAGAGCAGCTTGAACTTCCTGCTCATTGTAGCGTTACAGGAACCATTGTACAATACTGGAAATTGTTAATCTTGCCTTAATCTTTAACAACGGTCACGTCTTATCCCCACTGTGTTGCAAGCTGCTGAAGATATGGAGTCAGCATGGGCTGCAATTCCTTACGCATCAGTCCGATCTCCAAAATGGCCTGAATATATCCGAACTGATCACCAATATCGTAGCGGCGCCCCTCCAGCTCAAGCGCCAGTAGCTCTTCCACCTGGCTCACTTCTTTCAAGGCATCCGTTAGCTGATATTCCCCTCCAGCCCCTCTCTCGATTCGAGCCAGAATGGGAAAGATGGAAGGTTTCAGAATGTAACGCCCCATTACGGCTGTTCGGGAAGGCGCTTCTGCAATGGAAGGTTTTTCTACCAGATTGGTGATCCGGTGAACCCGATCCTCTGCCCCCTGTGAATCAATAATCCCATATTTACTCACATCAGCAGCCTGCACTTGCCGCACGCCAACAATCTGACTGCCTGTCTTTTCATATAAATGAATCATCTGTGCGAGCGCCGGTGGATCAGATACCATAATATCATCTCCAAGCAGTACAGCGAACGGATCGTCTCCTACAAACTGACGTGCACATCCAATCGCATGACCCAGTCCAAGCGGCTCTTTTTGACGGATAAAATGAATGCTGGCCATTTCGCTGATCGCTTGAACTTCTTCCAGCAGTGCTTGCTTGCCTTTGGCATACAGGGAGTGTTCCAACTCAACTGATTTGTCAAAATGATCCTCGATCGATTTCTTATTACGTCCGGTTACGATGATAATATTTTCAATGCCCGATTGTACCGCTTCTTCCACAATATATTGAATGGCCGGTTTGTCCACAATGGGCAGCATTTCTTTGGGTTGTGCCTTGGTTGCCGGCAAGAATCGGGTACCAAGCCCCGCTGCCGGAATGACTGCTTTTTTAATTCTCATATCATGAAACACTCCTTTCATTAGCATCAGATGACGAATCAGACCTTTGAGCAGGATCTGCCCGGAACACCCAATACCGACTGGCAATATAGTTTATAATCATGCCCGAGAGGGTCGCCAGTATTTTACTCATTACAATGCTCCAGCCTAATGTGCTATTGCAGAAGTACAGAATCAGGGAGGATAGCGCCAGAACCAAGAGATTGGTAATTACAAAACGCATGATTTCGTTTTTTTTGTCCTGTCTTCCTGCATCCTGGAAAGTCCACCTGCCGTTCCACCAGTAACTGTTTACGACCCCGCAGCTGTAGGAGATCACCTGGGCAATCAGAGCAGGTGTGCCTGCGGCAGCAAGCAACGTAAACACCATTGCATCCACTGCTGTATTCAGGACGCCCACGATTCCGAACTTAAACAACGTGACCAGACGATTAGTCATGGTGAGCAACTCTGCCCGTTAACCGTGTCTGACCCGACTGACTTTCCACCTGATACACATCTCTCACAATGTATAGCGGGCGCGCCTTGGTTTCATCGTAGATTCGGCCGACATACTCGCCAAGAATGCCCAGCATGATCAGAATGAAGCCGTTAAAGATCAGCATGATGCTGACCATCGAGGGCCATCCTTTGATCGTTGAATCTGTAAATATCGCCGAAGCGATGACACTTAGCATATAGATGAAGCCGCCGATGGACAGGACAGCACCCACGTATCCCGCAAGCTTGAGCGGCTTGTGTGAGAATGATGTAATGCCGTCCAGACTCAGCTTTAACATGCGTTTCAACGGGTATTTGGTTTCCCCTGCCAAACGTTCATCCCGTTCATACTCAATGGCTGTCTGACGAAATCCCACCCAACTGACCAATCCGCGGACAAATCGATTCTTCTCCGGAAGACGCTTCATCTCATCACATACCTTGCGATCCATCAAGCGGAAATCCCCGGTATCCACTGGAATATCCGTATCCGTCGACGCTCGCAGTACGCGGTAGAACAGGCTTGCCGACCATTTCTTGAAGCGGGTCTCCCCGCTTCTGCTGGTCCGACGGGCATAGACAACCTCGTAGCCCTCTTTCCACTTGTCGATCATGTCCAATATCAGCTCGGGAGGGTCCTGAAGATCCGCATCAATTATGACGACTGCGTCGCCTGCTGCATAATCCATACCTGCCGTAATCGCGATCTGGTGACCAAAGTTGCGTGCAAAATCAATCAGCTTCACACTTTCATCCCAGCGGGCGTAGTCACGGATCATCTGTGCACTTTGGTCCACACTGCCGTCATTGACAAACAACAGCTCGTAACTCTCTCCCGTACTGCCCATGACTTTTTTCAGACGCCGATAGGTCTCCTCAATCACCGCTTCTTCGTTATACATTGGAATGATAATGCTGTAACGGTACTTTTGAGCCATGTTCGTTCCCTCCCTTTTCCGTTGTTTTCATTCGAATTGTTCAAGTTCATATCGTGTATCACTTGGATCACACTTATAATTTCACTTCATATAAAGTCGTTTGACCGCCGAAACCGGAATCGCTATCTGTTCCCGTCTTCCACTCTGACGTTGGAATCTCCGTACCATGCTCCTTGATCCAGTCGCCGATATCAGAACTTCCACCTCGGCCACCCATGCCACCTACCATGAAGTATTTCACTTGTCCACTCTTCACGAGTTGTTCCAGTTTTTCCGTGGTATACACCGGATCTGAACCCGAGAACCCACCAAGCGTAATGACTGCTTCATTTTCATCAATGATATAAGGGGCGGCCTGGTTGTAGTCCGTCGTTGCGAAGAGATAGGTTTCACCTGTGTTATGCTCTCTCAGATAA
Organism: Paenibacillus sp. 11B; assembly: GCF_030487755.1. NCBI lineage: Bacteria > Bacillati > Bacillota > Bacilli > Caryophanales > Paenibacillaceae > Paenibacillus > Paenibacillus sp. 11B. Next base: position 533,059 of record NZ_JAUKNS010000002.1, read on the forward strand.
TTCAGGGTTGTGGTGTCCACTTCTTCGTTGCGGTTCCCTGCTCCACCTCGCCCACCTGTCGTAGGCATTCCTCCGCCACCATTCATGCTTCCTCCTGAATTCGGAGGTGTTCCCATGCCCGCATTGTTCGGGTCAGCATCATCGGACGATGGGATATCCTGAGCGGTGTCATCTGATGCATTCGGCGGAGTCATATCCATATCGCCACCATCGCGATCACCCTGTCTATCTCCCATAGCCATGCCCATGCCGCCGAACATCCCATTGGAACCTGTAGGTCCAGCAGCCGGAATCATGCTGTTGCCTCCATACGTGATAGGTGTGAATGCCCAATAGATCGGACCGATCAGCATGACCATGAAGCCTGCGATAATCAAACCCTGTTTCCATGGGTGTGAACGATTAAGCATCACAATCAGGATAATCGTGATTAGAATGCCTGCAATTAATTCACCTATGGACCAACCTGCCCCGATAGTCTCGTTATACACCTGCATGATATACCAGCCGAAGATGGTCGTCAGCAGCACGGACAACGGAAGCAGCCAGGCTTGCCAGCCATTGCGTTCACGATATGCCGTCCACATGGCGGCAAACCCTGCTCCGGTTAATGCCGCTACCGGAGGTGCGAGCATAATCAGATAATATTGATGGAAGAAGCCTGCCACACTAAAGAAAGCAGCTACCGGAAGCAGCCAGGCCAGCCAGAACAAAGCTTCCTTATGCTTATCGGTTATATTTCTTCGTCTTAATCCTGCAAAAATGGCGATGCAGCCAAGCAATACAATCGGCAACAGCCAACTGGCCTGACCGGACAGTTCAGTTTGGAATAACCGCAGAGGACCTTTTTCCCCCGTACCAAACATGCCGCCCATGCCTCCACCGCCATTACCGCCTCCGAAATTCCTTCCATTAGGCATCTCGCCACCGTTTGGCATCTGGCCGCCCGGGAAAGTCATTCCGTTCATGCCACCCATTTCACCGTTTCCCGGTAGATTTCCTGTTGGAGCCGAGCCGCTGCCCGACTGATCTGTTCCGGAACCCTGGGAATTGGAGCTGCCACGAACATTACCTTCATCAGAGACATTTGGCATACCTGCATTCGCTGATCTGTTCTGTTGTCCCGTGAGACGGGATAAACCGTTATATCCAAAAGCCAGCTCCAGCACCGAATTCGTTTCACTGCTGCCGATATAAGGCCGCTCATCAGTCGGTATAGAATCCACGGTGACTGCCCAGGATAAGGAAACAACGGCCAGCACTGCCGTACTTCCGATCAGCAAGATGATTTTTCTTCTCCACTTGGCGTTGAATGCAAGCAGATAGAACAAGTAGAAAGCCGGAAGAATCATATAGGCTTGCAGCATTTTCATATTAAAAGCAAGTCCAATGAGCGCAAAGGCAACCAGAATGCGCCAAGTACTGCCTTGCTTGCTTCCTTTGAACAAAAACCATGAACCTAGCAGCAGCGTAAACACCAGCATGCTGTCAATATTATTAGTACGGCTGACTGCTGCCACAACAGGCACCGTTGCCATCGCAAGTGCCGAGATTCGCGCCGCGCCAAGTCCAAATGTAGGCTTGACCATGAAATAAATCAGCAGCACCGAACCGATCCCCGCTAATGCTTGCGGTAAAATAACACTCCATCCATGCAATCCAAAAACGTAAGCAAAAGCGGTTTGAATCCAGAAGACAACGGGTGGTTTGTCTACCGTTACCGAACCAGCCGAGTCGAGCGATGCATAGAAAAAGTTATGGAAATTTCTCAGCATGCTCCCAACGGCGGTCGTATAATAGGAATTGGCATATTGATCGTTCCAGATGCCGTACCCGTTCAGAAATGCCGCCAGTAAAACAATCGGCAGAAGGACAAGATCAATCCTTCGTTTGGCGTTATTCAATCTCAATCACTCCTTCAAGTTCTACATGTCTACTATTGTGGCATGCCAAAGTAAAACTGGGATGAGTGCCCGCTGAATGTTGCCTGAGGATAACTTGCAAACTTTTCAGCTAATTTTCAGTTTGGCGAGCGATAATATAGCATATAGACCTGTAAAATTGAGGGTATGTAATAGATGGATTTAACGGGGAGGAACGCCTGCTTATGAAGCTGAGTACTGGCATTAAAATACTTTTGGCAGATGATGAACCACATATTTTGCAATTTCTGGAGCTTGGACTAAGCAATGAAGGCTTTGATGTACGTACAGCCCCCGACGGAGCCGCTGCGCTTGAATTGGCACTTGATTTCCGTCCACATATGGCCATTCTGGATGTCATGATGCCAGAGATGGATGGGTTTGAGGTTGTTGAGCGTCTGCGCAAGAGCGGGGCTCAGATCGGGGTGATCATGCTGACAGCCAAAGATGAAGTCGAGAATCGCGTCAAAGGCCTATGGCTTGGTGCCGACGATTATATGATTAAACCATTTGCATTCGATGAACTGCTTGCACGGATACAGGCAAGGCTTCGTAATCAGTTTCCTTTATTAATCGGGGCGGTGACTCATGGGCCATTCCGTATCGATGATCAACGCAAAGAAATTACCTATCACGATCAGATTCTGGAGTTGTCTCCTACCGAATATGAACTTTTAAAATTCATCGTGCTTAATCATGGCATTGTCCTGAGTAAAGCGACCATTCTGAACCGTGTGTGGGGGTATGATTTTGGTGGAGAAGAAAACATTGTGGAGGTGTACGTTCGCTCCTTGCGTGACAAATTGGGGGATAAAGAGCATAAACTCATTCGTACCCTTCGAGGTGTCGGATACAGGGTGGATCTCTAATGGGGTCTTTACCATTGAAGGATAAACTTCCTTGGGCATGGCTGCATCGCTGGGTATCGCCACGTTCGCTTCGCTCTCAATTACTCGCGCGCTCCCTGTTCATTCTGGCTGCGCTGCTACTATTAATTGGTATTCTTCAATTCTGGATTATGGAAAGCTTTCTGTATCGCAATCAGGCGAAAACGATGGAAGAGCAGCTCATGTCCATGCCCCCTGTTTGGCTCGGAACGTCTTCACGAAGTGGTGCGACAAATAATCCTTTTGGCGGGCAATCCGGATCAGATCCAAGAGGATCAGGCAATCGTTTCTTGTACATTCCGGATCGTTCACTGGCTTTATTTGATAATCAAAGTGGCTTCGAGGACATTTTTGGTGAAGACGGTCTGACCGCTCCTCGCTTGACATCCGTTGAATATGAGAACATTACAGATCAGATCAACGATAAGCATCATGTTCCATACCGGATTGTAACGGATAACCAGGGCAATGAGCAGTTAATCGTTTTCTCCTCACCGGGACCACGTAATCGCGGCTTACCCATGGTGCAGATGGGCACGCCTACGAAACCGCTAAAAGATCTGATCGTGAAACAGCTTCTGATCTTCTTGATGTTATCCCTGCTGGCTATGGTCGCTGGACTCATTCTATACACCAAGGCACTTCGCCGGACACTGATTCCCTTATCCAGCATGGTAGACACGGTGCAACGAATCGATGCAGGCAGTCTGGCCGAACGCCTTCCTGCGGTGCAAGGACAACAGGAAGTAGATCAGCTGGCACTTTCATTTAACGGCATGCTCGAAAGGCTGGAAGACTCATTTGAAGCAGAGCGGGAGTCGAAAGAGCAAATGCAGCGTTTTCTGTCCGATGCTTCCCATGAGCTGCGTACCCCTCTTACCTCCATTCACGGATTTATTGAGGTGCTCAAGCGCGGCGCAGCCTCCAATAGCGAGCAATTATATAACGCTTTGAACAGCATGTATGGTGAATCCGTCCGCATCAACAAACTCGTAGAGGATCTGCTGATGCTGACCAAGCTGGACCAGGCGCCCCAGCAGGAGCAGGAGGTCATTCAACTCGACAGTTTGCTGCTCGAAATGCAGCCACAGCTTGTCATGATGGCTCAGCAAAGACAGGTTCACCTTGACCTGACGGCTGAAGTCCATGTCATGGCTGATGCTCATAAATTGAAGCAGGTGGTGCTCAATCTGTTCCACAATGCAGTACAGCACACCGATTCAGATCGGGGGGCAATCAGCATCACGTTATATGCCGTTCAGCATAAAGCTGAGTTAACCATAAAAGATAATGGCTCAGGGATTGAACCGGAGCATCTCCCTCACATTTTTGAACGCTTCTACCGCACAAGCTCTTCCCGTTCGAGAAAACAAGGTGGCGCTGGTCTTGGCCTTGCCATCACCCGTTCAATTGTGGAGTCGTATGGCGGGAAAATCACAGTACGCAGCCAGATCGGCGCAGGAACCCAATTTACGATTTTATTGCCATTGGTAGAGGGTGAAGCCTAAGCTGAACGAGGCTTGCAAGATGCAGTTTTCGTTTTCGTTTTATTGCGGCTCCTAAATGACGAATAACCCTTTCATTTCTACGGCGAAATGGGAAGGGTTATTTGTTTAGTATCGGATTGGTGTATTGGTGCATTGTGCATTTGTATCGAGAGTTATCGTTACTGTTTCCGCAATTGGTAATGGTTGTACGGTTCATTCTCGATTTCGAGCAGATTCAGCCATTCAAAATTGCATTTCTGTATCACCTTATTGGATGCCTGATTCGATAATAAAGCGATGGCATTCAACACTTCAATGTTTGTATTTTCAAATAAATACTGTGTTATTCCTTGTACTGCCTGTGTTGTAAAGCCACGGTTCCGGAAGTGTTTCGAAATGCCGTACATAATCTCCCGATTGGGCACTGGCAGTTCATCCTTGATCCCCGAGCAGCACCATCCTATGAACTCATCATTTTCTTTGAGCACGATAGCCAAACGTAAATAGAGGTCCCCAATGTCCCCACCCGCCAAAACAGCTTGTTTAAAATTCTGATTCTCGGGAATTTCGTATTGAGTGAGCCAGAGGGCTCTCTCTTCAACCGTAGCATTCCATCCCGGCAAAAATTCGTAAACCTCGGGTTGCCAGGTGATTTCCTGCAATTTCTCCAAATCCTCAGCTCGATACTCGCGCAAATAAATATCTTTGCAATCAATGATTAATTCATCACTTTTTATGGTTTGTTTCATAATGCCTCCTATAATTCATCTTACACAGCTAACATTGGCAGATCATAAACACCATGCCGCTCTGATTTAAAATGGGACTCACGCAAGTCCTTCCTTATCAATAAACTCGTCTTTCGTTAATCCGAACAGGATCAGATCCTGATATTTTCCATCGGTATAAATCACCTGACGACGCACGCCTTCCTGCACACACCCAAGTTTTCTCATCATAGCTGCGGAAGGTTCATTGCCTTCGAGAACATAATCGTTGAATTTATTAAGCCTACGCTCGAAAAAGGCATATTTTAGCAAGATTCGAATGGCTCTCGTTCCATATCCTTTTCCGCGATGATCCCTGTCAATTTGAATTCCAATGCTAAAGGTACCATTCCTTTCATCGATGCTGTTCAGGTTCACGCCCCCGACATTCTCACCATCCATATTTTCAATCGTAAACATGATCCGTCCTCTGTCTAGAGAAAAATCCGAAAAGGCTTCCGTAAATTTCTTCGCCTCAGTATTCGTAGGGGGCAGCTCCACTGCACATTCCAGTAAACGGCGAGCAGGTGAATCGAAGCGGTTATAATAATGATCTTCCCAATCTTCCTCACGCAGAGCCCGCAATCTGACCTGATCATCCTGCCAAAAATAATCGTTATAGTTAATCTCTCTCATTCTGATATCCCCCGTTTGGCAATGAATTGTTTCTCAATTTAATATAAGCTATGCCTATGATAACCCATATTGTGGAATTTGAGGAGATTTGTTTTCTTTTTCGATACAACTAAAAATAGCCCCCGGACAGAACGATCCTGCCGAAGGCTATCATCTATTTTATATATAACGTCATTCCGATTCTTCTTCTTCCGGGTATTGTGGTTTGGTTACACTATCGGGGACCGTTTCATCGAAGACGTCCTGACCGGGATAATCCCGTACTTCCCCTTCGTGCAGCTCATGATTTTCATAATCGAAACGGTGTGCAGTCCTTTGATCCACTCGCCACGGCGAGCTTTTGCCAAGAGATTCAGACATCAGAGATGAGCCGTAAGGACCTTCAGGGAACTCTTCGAGTGTGATATCATTTCGCTGCGACTCCACCGTGGACACATCGGTATATTCTTTCCTATCTTCTTGCAAAAATTTATCCTTCATCGTTCGTCCCTCCATATCTGCTTCGTGGTGATCAAAGCATGTTTAGTTTGAACGGGAATGAAAGCATTTATGCATGTTCATTGGCAAAAGTACATTCTTCAATCTCTGATCCAGATATAAAATACAAAGACAATAAGTCCAATCATACAAATCCACGTATCCCGTTTGGACCATATCAATAAGGAGGAGCGTGCTCCAAGCATGGAATTCTCTCTGACTTTTCGCATTTCCATCGCTATCGTCATGTCCTCTGCACGCTGAAACAGCGCCATGAGCAAGGGAATGACCATCGGACCAAGATCACGTACCCGTACCGTATTTGGTCGTAATGCAGCTTTGCCACGTGCCCTGACGATCAGCGAGAAGCGCTGCCATTCACTCCAGATCATCGGGATAAAACGGAAGATTAAAGACACGGCGAGTGCAAACGATGACACGGGCAGCTTAATTTTTTTGCCGACGGCAAGCACCCAATTCAGTCCTTCCACCATGCGCCCATAAGGCGTAGTCAGTGAAAACCAAAGACTTGCCAACGTGACGATAAACAAACGGTACACATTCAGTAACGTCGCTTCCGCCTGCATCAGGGAAAATCCGAACTGTAGACCGCCTCCTTCTGTAGAAAGAGTCGTACCCGATAACGCTGTGGATACGAGAAAAAACAGTACCAGCGGCTTCATTAACTTTATACATCCAGTCAAAGTGTGACGAGGCAGCACAACAAGGGCCAGCAATACCGGAACCAACGTGAGTGACAAACCTAGCCAGTGGTGTTGTAGCATCGTCGCAGTCACGAGCAAAATGTATAAAACCCATTTCAGACGCGGGTCCATGGCTCCATATATTCCTCTGCTTGAACCTGATTCAGCGTGGGCGTAGATAGCCTCCTGTCTGTCTTCTCCTCCCGAAGTGTCGAAGTGTGACAAGCCATGCCTATCTTCATCTCTGAATTGTTCCTCATTATCAACGGCATCATCCTTTGGCTCTAACGGCTCATTAACGAACTGAACAATACTTTCAGCCATTTCCTCCGGGGTCAACGCAGTAAAAGGCAAAGGCATGCCCGCCGCCGCGAATTGCTGTGCCAATTGCATGGAAGGTGGAAGCCCAATTCCGGCAAGCTCCAGTAATTCTGGCCTAGCCTGAAGTTCTTTTGGTGAAACATCACCAACCAGACGTCCCTTTTGCAACAAAAGAACACGATCCGCAAGAGGTAAAAACGTGTCCAGATCATGCGTAGCCACAATGGCTCCCTCACCTGCATTTCGATGCTGATTCAATACGTCCAGCAGCGTGACTACACTTTGCGCTTCCAATCCGGCGCTCGGTTCATCGAGCAATAGCCACGGAGGCTGCGCAGCCGTTCCCAGGGCGAGCCCCAGTCTTCTCCGTTCGCCTCCACTTAGTGCAAAGGGTGATCTGTCCAGATGAAATCGTTCTTCCCCTTCATGTCCCCCCGTCGGGGAGTCCCAGCGCTCAAGCGCCTCATTTATCTGCCTTTTCTTTTGTTCTTCGGGTAGACGATATGGACGTAGGGAATACGCAAATTCACGCCCAATGCTTCGGGCGAATAGCTGCTGCTCGGGAAATTGAAAGACCAACCCCATTTGCAGCAGAATGGACTGTGGTACTTTCCCCTTCTGCCAGTAAGGCTCTCCGTCCAGCTTGAGGCTACCCGCATCTGGAGGTTTTAGACCTGCGATTGTTTGCAGCAGTGTGGTTTTACCTGACCCTGTGCAGCCCAGCAACAAAGTGATTTCTCCACGGTTCAGTTGGACAGTGATATCTTGAAGCAGCGCTCTTCTGTCCGATTGTGACGAAGCAATGCCTACATGTTCTAGCTCGATTGCCAAAGGGCTACCTCCTTAACCAACTGCTCAGGTCGCAGAGGTGTCGCATGTTGGAGCAGACCTTTTCGTTTCAGGAGTAGAGCTGTCTGCACCGTAAAAGGTGGAGCAAGCCCAAGCTTTTCGCAGGGCGATGGTTGTTGTGCTTCTTTTCCAGCCTCAGCCGTCGTCTCCTGCCTCTCCCTTCCATAGAAGAAAACCTCAGGCGTTCCATCGTAAACGCAGCTTCCCTGTTCCATGGCAATAATTCGATCGCACAGCGTCGCTTCCTCCAAATGATGCGTAATCCAGATTACTGCTGTCCCTTGCTGGACAATGGCTTGAACTACAGCTTCCATTCGATCTCTGGCTCCAGGGTCAAGCATGGCCGTAGGTTCGTCCAGAATGAGTACATCCGGCTTGGCCGCCAGCGCAACCGCGATATTAAGCAGCTGCTTCTGTCCTCCAGACAGCATAGATATGGCCGCCTCTGGCGGATGCTCAAGCCCTACCGTATGTAAAGCGTGCTCTCTCCGTCGTAAGTGCTCCTCAGGAGATTCAAGCAACGAGGCTAAGGCAAAATGAAATTCCTCCTCAATGGTATCCCCAAGTACCTGCGCATCAGGCTGCTGGAGAACTCCACGAACAACCAGTTCTGGAGAAGCCTTTCTTTCCCCGCCGGATAACGGAATGAATCCAATCAGCAGCCCAGCCAGCGTACTTTTGCCGCTACCATTGGCTCCCACGATACTTATCCATTCTCCGGGAATCAATTTCAGTGAAACTCCATCCACTGCCTTACGAACACGCCCTGACTCGGACGCATAATGAACACGGACATTTTCTAGTGTTATCAAAGGTGTAACGTCTTGCATCTTAAATTGGTCCTTTCCCTTTTGAATCTTTTGTGGTACGATCCAAATCGTTAACCACATTCGTTTGATCGGTTAACAATAAGATTACCAAAATTGAAAGGAATGTTCAAACATGAAATTGTCTTTGCGAGGTATTGTATTTAGCGCACTCATGGCAGCCATACTTGTTATTTTTGGATACATAAGTATTCCCATTGGTTTCTCTCCTGTGCCGATTACATTGCAAACTCTTGCGGTTATGCTGGCAGGCGGACTGCTTGGTCCATTATATGGTTTTCTAAGTATCGCTATGGTCGTCATCCTGACTGCAATTGGTTTCCCGCTTCTGCATGGCGCAGGTGGACTGGCTGTACTCCTCGGGCCTACCGGGGGATATGTCATGATGTGGCCCTTCTCCGCATTGATCATCGGATTGCTGCTCAGTAAAATCAAACTGAACGGATTCGTTGGTTATTTCCTGGCCTTTATTGTATTTGAGGTGTTTGGTTCAATGCTGATCTATGTTTCGGGCGTGCCCTGGTTGGCCTATGCTTACAAAATGTCGTTACCCGAGGCCATGATTCAAGGATTCTATCCCTACATCATCGGTGATCTGATCAAAGCCTTGTTCGCTGCGATTATCATCGCACCTGTTCGCATGGTCTTCCCTCCACAGCGACTGACTGGCAACATGAACTCAACGGTTGTACGAGCAGATTCTTAAGACTTCATTGAGTTGAACGCAGCAGGTATTGGCAGCAGCTTCCGGCAGTACAGAACGGCCAGGTCTACCGCATGATGGAAGACTGCTTTCGGGAAGATCCAATCTCCATGATGGGACAGGTTCAGGATCTGGTGAATTTGAATCTGATTGGTTAACAGCCAAAAAGCCGTGTCCACGTAAACAGAAAACATTCTGTTCTACGTTGGACACGGCTTTTGTTCCTATTCCTACTCTTGTTCCGGTCCCTTACCACCATACAGGGTAAGTAACGGTTCTTGAACCCGAACTTGTCCCGTAATCAAAGGAACCACTTCCTCATAATCCGTAGAATTCGTTACAATGATAGGTGTTACCGTATGATAACCTGCAGCCTTGATCTGAGCGATATCGAATTCCAGCAGCAAGTCTCCCGCTTTCACCCGATCACCTTCCTGGATATGTGATGTAAAGTGCTGACCATCTAGCTTAACCGTATCCACCCCGACATGGACCAAAATCTCAGCCCCCGTATCCGATACAACAGCCAGTGCATGTTTCTTCTTGAAAGCCACGGTAATTGTACCGTCAAAAGGAGCAACGACTCGGCCGACTGCTGGCTCAATGGCAATGCCTTTGCCCATCGCGCCCGATGAAAATGCCGGGTCAGGTACATCGCTAAGATCCACAATGGTTCCCTCGATCGGGCTGAGTACTTCTTGATCCGATGAAGCCGCTGTTCTTTCGGATGGCTTGGTGGTTTCCGTGCTTTTTTCTTTTTCTTCTTCTTCAACCGGATCTTTGAATCCCATAATGTAGGTCAGTGCAGCCGCAACAACAAAGGATACGCAGATCCCAAGGATCAGTCCAGGGAAGCCCTCTCCACCCGGTCCATAGAAGATCGGTAAAGTCAGCAGGCCTGGAGCGCCCGAAGCGAATGCCTGAGTACCTGCTTGACCAATGATGGCCCCACCTACCGCACCACCGATAACTCCTGCGATGAATGGACGTTTGAGTGGAAGAGTCACACCATAGATGGCAGGCTCAGTAATCCCGAACAGGGCTGTCAGTGTAGATGAACCTGCCAGCGTTTTCAGCTTTTTATTTTTGGTTTTCAGCATAACACCGAAGGCAGCTCCGGTCTGTGCGAAGATGGAAGCTGTCGCAGCCGGCTTGACGCCATCACGCCCATATACAGCAACGTTATTAATGAATACGGGAATGAGACCCCAATGAATTCCGAAAATAACGAGCAGCTGCCAGCTTGCACCCATAACGGCTCCTGCCAATAACGGACTGAATCCGAAGGCGGCCACGAGTCCTGATGCAATGGCATTACCTACATATACTCCAAATGGACCGAATACGAGCAAGGTAAGAGGTACCATAATGACAAGCAAAAATAATGGAGTGACAAAATTTTTCACACTTTCGTGAAGAACTTTATTGAAGAATTTCTCCAATTTGCTCATGACGATCACTGCCAGAATAATAGGAATAACGGTAGATGAATAGTTCATCAAAATGACAGGAATCCCGAAGAAATCAATTGGCGTACCCTCCGCCTTGAGTGTAACGATGGAAGGATAGATTAATGCGCCTGCGATCGTCATCGCCACAAACATGTTACCCTGGAATTTGCGGGCGGTTGTAACCGCTAACAGCAACGGCAGGAAATAAAACAGACTGTCTGCCGCCGCAAACAAGATCTTATACGTGGTTTCCGTCGTTTCCAGCCAGCCGACATTACTTGCAATGAGCAGCAATCCTTTCAGGATACCGGCCCCCGCCATAACCCCTAGCAGCGGAGCAAAAATACTGGAAATCACATCAATAATGCCGCCTAGGCCTTTTGCGGATTTCTTCGGCTGTTCCTTTTCGGAAGAGTCATCCAAAATGTTGCTGATCTGACCAATGGCGCTGTAAACTTCAGGCACCTTATTGCCAACGACCACCTGGAACTGACCCCCGTTTTCCTTGACTGCGATAATTCCCTCTGTCTTTTCCAGCTTGGCTTTGTCTGCCTTGGCATCATCCTTCAATACAAACCGCAAACGTGTTGCGCAATGTACCAGTGATACCACATTCTTTTCGCCGCCGACCAGCTCGACGATCTCTTTTGCGAGTTTTTCCTGACTCATGCTGTGCACCCCCATATTTACTAAAACAGGCATCTTACCGATTTTTTTGCACGCAAAAAACCTAAGCCTTGAGTAAGTTTTGGACACAAATCGGGTCCTGTCTTCTCATGACTTAGGTTTTGCCTGCATAACCAGTAACAATCCCAGTTAAATCGTATTCAATTCCTGTTAATCTCATATTATTATGATTTAACCAAATTTGTCAACATTTTAATTATTAACGATTAACGACACGTTCAATGTGGACGGTCAGATACAATTTCTCTTCGTTGGTAAGCTGATGGTTATATTCCTTGTTAACGAACATTTCGATTTTCTCCGCACATGCCGCTGCTTCCGGGTGCTTCTCTTTGATCATGTCATAGAAGTGGTCATAGTTGTTGTCATAATGCGTTCCGCTTAATACCCTCTGGGAGAAGAACTTCAGATGCGTAATGAAGCGAAAATAACTGAGAGACTCTTCATCGAATTCCATCTTGAAGTGATATTTTGCTATATTAATAATCTGTTGAATAAACTTCGTGATGTTCATCGTTGTAATGACTTCTTCATTCATCTCTGCATTGACAATATGCAGGGCAATATACGCTGCTTCATCCGGTGGAAGCTCAATATCCAGTCTGGTCTTAATCTGCTCCAGCGTTTTCAGACCCAATCCGAACTCAGCCTTGTACAGCTGTTTGATTTCCCACATCAGTGCATTCTTGATTTCAACCCCTTCACGATATCGTTCAATCGCAAAGTTAATGTGATCTGTTAGGGAAACATAGATATTTTCATTCAAATTGCGACCGAGATTCTCTCTGGCGTAGGTAATAATTTCCTCTACTATCTCGATTAGTTCCATCGGCACTTCGCGCAGCAGCATTTTGAAATTGTCGGATGTCTGCTTGTTTTTAAGCGCAAATACTTTCTGGATGCGGGTCTCGTCTACTTTATCCCCCGGTTTTTTCTTAAAGGCAATCCCACGCCCCATCACGACAAGCTCTGCTCCATCCGCTTGATAGATGCTAATGACGTTATTGTTGATAACCTTTGCTATTTTCACTTCAATCCCCCCGTCACGATCCACTCTCTTGGCAGTCATATATCACCTTTTGGGCGTACAAAAAAAACCTGAAGCATCACAAAATAAACAAGACATGTACGTCTGTTTTTTTGGTGCTTAGGTTTTGCCTACTTCAAGTAGTAACAATCCCAAAACGATATAATTGCGTCAAGTATAGCGCGAAGAGACATATATGTCAACGCTTTCAATGAGGGAACAATCGGAAGTTCCATGAAGAATGGTCCTTCCGATCATATGAGGGAGAATTATCCCGATAATGCACTTTTTACTCTTCACCTAAATTGCTGCCATCCGATTCAATAACATTTTTGTACCAGTGGAAGCTCTTCTTCTTGATTCGCTTCAGGTCACCCTTACCTTCATTGTCACGATCCACATAGATGTAACCATAGCGTTTTCTCATTTCTCCCGAAGAAGCACTGACAATATCAATAGGCCCCCAGCTGGTATAACCGATTATCTCTACACCGTCCTGCAGAGCTTCACCCATCTCGGCAACATGGCGTTTCAGATAATCAATGCGGTACGCATCATCAACCTCACCTTCAGGTGTAACCACATCATTGGCTCCAAATCCATTTTCCACAACAAACAGCGGTTTTTGATATCGGTCATGCAGTTGATTGGCTGTAATACGGATACCTTTGGGATCAATCGTCCAACCCCACTCCGATTTTGCCAAATATGGATTCGCTACAGAACCAAATACATTGCCGGTCGTCATGTTTTTGACCACTTCAGGGTCCGTGGAGGTTGTACGACTTGAATAATAACTAAATCCGATATAATCAACGGTATGGTTTTTCAGAATTTCGTCATCACCTGGCTGCATGGCAATATTCAATCCATGGTCCTTGAAGAAACGTTTAGCATAACCCGGATACTCTCCTCGCGACTGAACATCAATGAAGAAATAGGACTCCCTGTCTTTCTCCATGCCCTGGAATACATCTTCCGGATTACATGTATACGGATAGAAGCTGCCTGCCGCAAGCATACAGCCAATCATTGCGCCGGGAATTATCTCGTGACAGGCTTTAACAGCCAGCGCACTTGCCACCAATTGATGGTGTGCGGCCTGATACTGGATCTCCTTCACATTTTCACCATCCTTGAAGACAAGACCCGCGCCCAGGAATGGCAGATGCAGCAGCATGTTAATTTCATTGAAGGTCATCCAGTATTTCACCTTGTCCTTGTAACGGCTGAATACGGTTTTGGCATAGGTTTCAAAAAGACCCACCAGTTCACGACTTCTCCAACTGCCATATTTCTCAATTAGATTAACTGGTACATCGAAGTGAGCGAGCGTAACCACAGGCTCAATACCGTGCTTCAACAGTCCATCGAACAAGCGATCATAAAATTGCAATCCCGCTTCATTTGGCTGTGCATCTTCTCCGGTCGGGAAAATCCGTGCCCAGGCAATCGACACTCGCAGCGCTTTGAATCCCATCTCGGCAAACAAAGCAATATCCTCGGGATAACGGTGGTAAAAATCAATCGCTTCATGTGAAGGATAGAACTCAGTTTCCAGCGGGGTCAATGCAGGAACATTGCCCTTCATGATGCTTCTGCGATTCTCTCCTGTCGGCAGCAAGTCAACAATACTTAGTCCCTTGCCATCTTCCAGATAAGCGCCCTCCGCCTGATTGGCAGCAATGGCTCCACCCCACAAAAAGTCTTTGGGAAACTTAAAATTAGTCATCATTCAATCTCCTTCCAAATATGTAATTCTGTTATCCGCTCCAATCGCAAGAAACACTAATATGACAAAATATTTATGTTGAATTACACATTTACATCATAAACGGAGGGGACAGAAAAAATCTGGAGAAGCGGAGTTAAAAGCTTTCTGAAAGAAAGCTGCTTCGGAAGCATACGCTTCGCCTTTACAGAGATCGGAAGATTGTTCTGTCAGCGCAGTGTCCAATGTAAAATCGTTCGTTCAACTTAAATACAAAAAACCCGAACCAGCCTGGATACACGTTGCAGTGTAAACAAGCCAGCTCAGGTTATGCCCATATCGGTAACATTCCCAGATCACAATTATGCGGATGGATAAAACTTTAGCAAGGAATAAGGACACTGTCAATATCATTAATGTTTCTCCGGGGTGAGTCAGCTTCAGTCCTGCAAATAAAAAGCTCTACAGGTACCTCCGAAAATCATATTCTGTTCCGCTTCAGACAAGGTACACACATGGTTCCTAACTAACTCAAGTACTTCGGAGTATGTAGCCGACACCATGCTGACAGGCCAATCCGAGCCAAACATTAATCTATCCGAACCAAAAGCATTGATGGCGACATCTAGATAAGCTGTAAAGTCTTCCTGCTCCCAATTCTCCCCATCCGCTTCAGTAACCATCCCGGAGAGCTTGCAATACGCATTCGGATGTTCAGCCAGAGAATAGAGAGCTTCCATCCAAGGTGATAGCTCCCTTGACTTAATATCCGGTTTCGCCAGATGATCAAGCACAAAACGCTGCTCCGGGAAGCTTCTCACCAGCTCCACTGCGTAAGGCAGCTGCTCTTTGGACACCAGCAGATCATACGCCAGATTATGCTGCTGAAGCAGAGCGATGCCTCGCTGAAAATCCTTACGCACTACAAATTTCAGATCAGGTTCATCCTGTATGACATGACGTACTCCCTTCAACCAGGGATTCGCTGCATATCTCTCAAGCTGACTCTCAGCTTCAGCTGAGCACAAATTGACCCATCCCACAACACCCTTGATAAACGCATACTGCTCTGCCAATTGCAGAAGCCATTCCGTCTCCTTCACGGATTGTCTTGCCTGGACAGCGACACATCCCGAAAATCCTGAATTGATAAGCAACGGCTCTAAGTCCTCTGGAAGAAAGGAACGGCGAATTACGCCCATATCATCCCCAATCCATCCATAATCGGCGGTATTATAGCTCCAGAAATGTTGATGTGAATCCAGCTTCATGGATATCTCCTCCTGTAACTTTATTTAACCGAAAGAAATACATGATTGCAACGCTATTCTTCCTTTCCGCAAAAAATGTCTTTTGTGTAATCACTAATTTCTATATGAATTTTCTTCCAATAATAAGGGTATGTACATCCCTTGAAACATGATATATTTACAATTCAGAAAACGCTTTCAATACTTTATTTGGAGGTGATCCCATTTTATTGTCACTTAACTTGTGACGTGCTGGGCTTGTTCCCAAAACAGACAGGAATGATAAACTATTCTACTATTCCACAATAAAGGAGATTATGTTAATGAACAAAAACCGCAAATCGGTCCTCTCACTCACTATCGTAACAGCAATGATCCTGTCCTTGTTCTCATCCGCCATCGCCTCTGCTGCTACAGATGAGACGGTTCAGACAAGTGCTGCCGCAGCTCCTACTAATATTCAATCCTACGTTACTGCGATGGAGCCGGGCTGGAATCTCGGTAATTCACTGGATGCTGTTGGTGCAGATGAAACGGCCTGGGGTAACCCGCTAATTACTCAGCAGTTGATCCAAAGTATCGCCAATCAAGGCTACAAGAGTATTCGTATTCCAGTGACCTGGCAAGCTCACATGGGGGGAGCACCCAACTACACTATTGATACCGCTTACATGAATCGGGTACAACAGGTTGTAAACTGGGCACTTGATGCTAATCTGTATGTCATGATCAACATCCATCACGATTCATGGCAGTGGATCAGCTATATGGAGAATGACCATGCCAATGTTCTTGCACGGTACAACTCTGCCTGGACTCAAATTGCAAACAAATTCAAAAATGCGTCCACCAAGCTGATGTTCGAAAGTGTAAATGAACCACGCTTCACCGAAGGTGGTACAACGAATACTGCTACTGCATACGCGTTGCTGGATGAGTTAAATGTATCTTTTCATAAAATCGTGAGAGCATCGGGGGGAAATAATGCAACACGTCCATTGGTCCTCCCAACGTTGCATACCTCTTCCGCTCAACCAGATCTTGATGCATTATCCCAGACGATTGCGAAATTGAATGATCCTAACCTTATCGCTACAGTCCACTACTATGGCTTCTGGCCATTCAGCGTAAATATTGCTGGGTATACGAAATATAATGCTGAAGTGCAAAAGGATATTACGGATACCTTCGACCGTGTGTACAATGCTTTTACTGCCAAAGGCATTCCGGTTATCGTCGGTGAGTATGGCTTGCTCGGCTTTGATCAGCACACAGGCGTCATTGAGCAAGGTGAGAAATTGAAATTCTTTGAATTCATTGGCCAATACCTCCGTTCGAAGCAAATGACCACCATGTTATGGGATAATGGACAGCACTTCGGCCGTACCAGCTTCACCTGGTCTGACCCTGACCTGTATAACACGATGAAAGCAAGCTGGACAGGTCGTTCGTCCACTGCTGAATCCGATCTGGTATATCTGAAAAAAGGGGCTGCAATTCAGGATAAAACCGTAAAACTGAATCTCAATGGCAATACATTTAGTTCTCTTGTCAATGGTAATACAACCCTTGTGAATGGAACGGATTACACCATCAGTGGTGATGTGCTGACATTGAAATCCAGTCTATTGACCAGACTGACCACTTCCGGCAATCTTGGCGTCAATGCCAAGCTGACCATCAAATTCAACAAAGGCGCAAACTGGAACCTGAATATCATCAAGTATGATACGCCTAAACTGAGTAATGTAACGGGCACAACGAGCTCATTTGCGATTCCGACTACCTTTAATGGCAATCAATTGGCCACCATGGAAGCAACGTATACAAATGGAGGGAACGCGGGTCCGCAAAACTGGACTTCATTCAAAGAATTTTCCTACACCTTCAGTCCGAATTACAGTAATAACGTGATTGAACTGAAACAAAACTTTTTCAACGAAACGAATAATGGCGAAGTCATTCTTAAGTTCCACTTCTGGAGCGGAGACATCATTACGTACAAAATTACAAAGAATGGTTCCAGTGTTGTCGGAATCTCTTCCTAATAGGGTTTTACAGCCCAATCTATAGCAGATTGGGTTTCACGAAACGTTTTGTCCAGGGCACAGGGCTCTGGACAGAACGTTTTTCATTTTTACGTGGTTAAATCCCACTGGCGATAGGAGAGCATGATCAGGCGACTTCGCCGCCTCAGTCTTTCGTGTTGCGGTTTACAATAAAAATGAAACATCTCCATTTCGGCTGTGAATGACATATGTTGCTCCCAGGCCTTTATATACAAGCCCAACACGAGCCCTATTGCTGGAAACGACATAGAGTTGTTGCGGACACAAGGTGCGACACAGCTCAATATCCTGGCAGCACTGTGGCAAGTTATTTTCGAAGACAAAGGCGTTTTTCACAACGAATTCGGGCGGAAACTGATTACGGCCTGAAGTGTCCTGAATGGAGCACACAGTGACTGCACCAAGTGCTTGAAGTTGTTTCTTCTCCTCTTCACTGTGGACAAGTACAACAACTGCAAATCCCCTCTTCAGTAATACCTCCACAAAATTCTTACCCGCCTCACCATATCCTGTCGATACAACCATCATTACTTCATCCATTACCGCCAACCTCGCCTTCACATCAGATCCTGCAAATGCCGTCTGGAGTATGTTATGTGCGAATCATAGTCCTCTATCCTTATCTCCGCAATTCAACTGCATTGGAATTCTGCACTGTTCTGATTCATTCCTGGGCATTCGGGTGAGCGTTTCTTATTTAAACTTCTCTTTTCGCTGTCATGCGCCATGTTGCTCGGTCTATCATGAGCGGAAGAAAATATCGAGTTATTCGAGTCCAAAACGCAGATATATCTCTCATTAATCGCTTACATGTGTGCATTCCAAACCAAAAATCGGTAAAACAGGCCTTTTTTCAATGGGGATTTATTTTACTTCAGCTTCAAATCAGTCGTAACATAATCGGCAGTATAGTGATAACAATAAGGTGATTTTGCCTATGGAGGTTGGAACGGTGATTGCAAATCCGCTCCTTTCTGATGCAATATGCCCTGACGTATTATTCTTTTTGACACCTTCCGTTTTGAAGAAATGATACATAAAAATGCAAATAAACCCTGGTGATATACACCGGGTCTCTTTGCATTTTCTGACCTGTTTTTTTCAATTTTTCTCTTATTGCGGTTCAGTAAATTTCACAACGATTAGTGCTTCCCCATTAGCTTGGACAGGGCCTGTGAAATTAGCCATCGCCTGTTCAATCCGATCGTTCCCATGGGGAATGAGCACAGGTGTAATCAATGGAAGTCCTGCAGCCTGAATGGCTTCCATGTCAAATTCAATCAACAGTTGTCCTGCGGTTACGGTGTCGCCGCTATTCACATGTGCGGTAAAACCTTCCCCCTTCAATCCAACCGTGTTAATTCCAATATGCACTAGCATCTGAACACCCGTTTCATGTTCCAGAATTATTGCATGTTTGCTCTTGTTCATCACATGAGCGATAACGCCGTCAAAAGGTGCAAATACTTTACCCTCAGAAGGCTCGATAGCGATCCCTTCTCCCATATGCTTTTCCGAGAATGCAGGATCAGGAACCTGCTCCAAAGCAACGGCTGTGCCTGTCATCGGTGAGGCAATCTCCAGGATACCTACTTTTGTACGATGGTTCACAGCCAGGCTGGCAGATGGGTTTGACTTTTGCGCCGGAACCTCCGACTTGTTCTCTTCTTCTGCATGGCTCGATACTTCCTCCGCAACGGGCTGATCCTTATATCCAAAGAACCAGGTAAGTGCAAAGGCAATTCCCATAGCCACCACATTGGACAAAATGTACAAAGGCAATTGACTGTTCAGATACAGCAGAGTTCCCGGAATAACCGTCACCGCCATACCAGTACCTTGCAAGTGGAACAAGGATGCGAGAAATCCACCAACAGCGCCTCCAACAAGCCCCATGATAAATGGTTTCATATACCGCAAGTTAACCCCGAAGATAGCAGGTTCGGTAATCCCAAGAAATGCAGAAAATGACGAAGGAAGTGCGAGTGCTTTCAGCTTCGTATTTTTGGTTTTCAACCCCACCGCCAGACAAGCCGCTCCTTGTGCAGCCATAGCACAGGTAATAATCGCGTTGAACGGATTAAAGCCCGTTTTCTCCAGCAATTGAATCTCCAGAAAGTTAAAGATGTGATGAACACCGGTAACGACAATAATTTGATGAAAGAAACCAATAATAATACCCGCAATACCAAATGGCAGTCCCAATACGGCAGTCGTTCCATGCAGCACCCACTCCTCCAGGGAATGGAATACCGGGCCGATCGCGAAGAGTCCCAACGTAATCATGACCGTCAGCGTAATAAAAGGGGTAAGAATTAAGTCCAGTGCCTCCGGTACACGTCTTCTCAGAACTTTCTCAAACTTCGCTCCGATCAACCCCACGAAGAACGCAGGCAGCACGGAGCCCTGATACCCGACTACCGGTATGAACCCGAACATATGCAGCGGTTGTGCCGATCCATCGGCCACAGCGTACGCATTTGGCAGCGCCGGATTCACAAGCATCAGACCCAAAACGATACCCAGAACCGGACTCCCGCCAAATACGCGGAACGCAGACCAAGCTACTAGTGCAGGAAGAAATGCAAATGCTGTATCCGTCAGGATCTGAGTAAATAGCAGGAAATTGGGCGAAATGTCTTCAGGTGTTGCACCAAATAGCGAAAGAATTTCATTCTGAGTGAGCATCCCCCGCAGCCCCATGAACAGCCCCGTTGCCACGAGCACAGGAATAATCGGTACAAAAACGTCACCAAACGTACGAATGGCCCGTTGAAAAGCATTGCCTTCCTTTTTGCCCTGACTCTTCACGTCTTCCTTGGAAGTTCCCTCGATCCCCAGCTTCTCTACCTCTTCAAATATCCGGTTTACGGTTCCTGTTCCGAAAATGATCTGATACTGGCCCGAGTTGAAAAAAGCACCTTTCACTTTGTCGATGTTCTCGACCTGCTTCTGATCGATCTTGTCCTTGTCATTCACCATGATCCGAAGACGTGTTGCACAATGTGCAACTGACGCGATATTTTCTTTGCCCCCGATGGCACGAATAACGTCCTGGGCAATCTGCTGATTATCCGACATGGTTCTTCATTCCTCTCACGGTATACTCTAATAATCCCACTTTGATGCCTGAAATTCTGCCTTGCCTGCCTGTGCAAAGAAGCGAATCTCCACACTTTCCTTACTAGGGAAGATACGGCTTGTGAATACTTCATCTCCATCATTGACAAAGATCTCAACGGAAGAAGAATCCACAAACATATGAATCTTAAGCACGTCTGCATGCAGTGCGCAGCGCCGCACATTTCCATTCCGCTCCGCGAGCGGGGCGCCTGATTCGGAGCGATCCAGGATTACTTTCTGTGCCAAGCGATCATACTGCAACACAGTCTTCTCTTCTGCGCTTGCCCGGAATTCAATGCCTACGGTCTCGGCGTCAAAATCACGGATCTCACATTCCAACTCATAAGCAATTCCAGCAAAGTCCGCGAAGGATCGGGTCTCATTTTCCAGCGTGAATTCCATATGATTCCCTTCATCATCCCCGCGAAGCTTCACCATTTCAGTGACAGGCTGCTGGATTACCTTGCCCTCCCGAAGTGACAGCTGCCGCGGAATTGTCAGGCAATGAGCCCATCCACTCTGGTCTGTCGGATACTCCAAATCCGGGAGCCCCATCCATCCCACCAGAATTCGTCGTCCATCCGGCGCCTGCATCGTCTGCGGGGCATAAAAGTCAAATCCGCAATCCAGCTCCTGAAACGGACCATGTTCGAAATGCCTTGTCTGAAGATCCAGTGGTTCGCCAATCAGATAGCCCGACTGAAAAATGTTCTGATACTCATCTCCCTGACTTTCTATTCCTTGAGGAGAAAAGATCAGCACACCCTGACCTTGCAGCTCCATATAATCGGGGCACTCCCACATGTAGCCAAACTTCGGTAGCCCAGTATGAATCTCTCCAAGAAACGTCCAGTTTCTGAGATCTGACGAGCGATATAATACTGTGCACCCGGTCTCATCCACGCGCTGGGCTCCAATCACACAATAATACGTGTCCCCCTGCTGCCATACTTTTGGATCTCGAAAGTGCTCTGTGTACCCAGAAGGTACATCGGAGATTACAGGTTGATCCACTTTGGCTATTGAACCGCTTTCATCCATAATCGCCAGACACTGATACGGATGCCTGATCCACTCTTGATCTCTTGTATTGCCTGTGTACAGCAGATACAGTTGACCTTCTTTTTCAATAGCACTGCCCGAATACGCCCCATGTGAGTCGTATGTGTCACCCGGCTGAATTCCAATTCCGACTTCTTCCCAGTTCACCAGATCCGTTGAACGGGTATGATACCAATATTTCATTCCATGCTCGGTCCCGAGTGGAAACCACTGATAGAACAAATGATAATACCCCTGATAATAAGAGAATCCGTTAGGATCGTTAAGCAGTCCGGTTATAGGCTGGATATGGTAATTCTGTCTCCACGGACATGCTGAGATCAAAGCTTCCAGCTTGCCTATTTCTCCAGGCTCTGCCTGCTCGATTCGTCTGTAGCGCTGCTCTCTAGTCATTTTCATAAAAAGTGTTCTCCATCCTCGCGAAAAGTAAAACCTAAATTAGAGGAACCGGTTCCAATATACTTAAAAAAATAATTCCATATGGCTTTGTCGCCTGCACCGTGTTCCCATATCCGCATTGGATATTTGGTGTGGAACCGGTTCGATGGAATTATCATATAGGATTCATTTATATCTTGTCAACGCTTTCTCGTGGAATAATCTCTACATCAAGGATCGTGCACTGTTCCACTGGCTCGCCTTTAACCAGACGAATAATGTGCTGGGCCGCCACTTGACCTGCCTCAAAATAATGATATTTCACCGTCGTTAGCGTAGGATGAATCATCTCGGTAATTTCATAACCACCAAATCCGGTAACCGAGAGATCCTGGGGAATTCGTACCTTGTTGGAAAAAGCAATTTTCATCACACCCAGTGCGATATTATCCGTTGCGCCCACAATAATGGTTGGTTTGCTCTCTTTCATAATCGTTTCTGCGGTAACGATAGCTTCGGACATTTTGAAGCTTGTCTCATAATACGTCACATCACATCCGCCACATTCGTCAATTGCACGCTTGAACCCCTGTTTGCGATGAATACCCACCGCCTGATCTTTCTCGGTAACACCCATATAGACGATCTTCCGATGGCCTTTTTCCACAACATGCTTACCCATCTCATACCCCGCCTGATCATCATTATGAACCAGACTGTGCAGCTGTTTATGCTGCTGTCCTACTAAGAGGACCGGAATCCCGATGTCTTCAACGGCTTTCAGATGTGCATCGGTCACTTCGGCGGCTAGCAGAATAATGCCGGACACTTTTTGTCTGGCAAAATCATATATTGCATCAATCTCGCGTTGCATATCCTGGCTCGTATTCGCGATCAGCATCTGATACTGATTATTTCTTAATTCTTCATCGATGCCAATCAATGTCTGGGAGGTTGCAAAGGAATCCAGACGAGGAACAACCGTTCCAATAATACTGGTTTTTTTGGCTTTAAGACTCTGTGCAAACGTATTGGGTACGTAATTATATTGTTTAATAATGCGCTCAATTTTCTGCCGTGTATCTTCACTAACCGAGCCACCATTCAGGAAACGAGAGACTGTACTCTTCGCCACGCCTGCCATTTGGGCGATATCCGAAATCGTTTTATTCATAATTTCTCCTCTTATTCACATTCGCATGCATTCACTTATATTATACTTCGAATGGCAGACCCTTGCGAATACTATTCCCTTGAAGCTATTAGTAAATCACACAGGACACTGGAAGCAGATGTATAATGCGTCACGGTAAAGCGTTATTGATGCATGGCATTAATTCAGCTTCTTGCAGACAAGGAACATGAGATGCTAGTATAACTTCAATTCGTAACGTGCATCATGAAATACAGCACAGAACATCATTATTCATACAGGCTATGACGGAAAGAGTACGCGGAGTTATCGTTCATTACAGGGACGCGGTGCCGAAGACTGAGAGCACCCGAAAGGAACATGCCGCCGAAGTTCACTCCCGAGCCGATTGCTGAAGAGCTGCTCCTCAAGGTCCAGCTTCTAGGACAATCCGTTCCTTGCGTTAAAAGGTCAAAGTGAGAAACAGATCGGCTGTATTCAAACAGCAGGACCGTTTCTAATTAGGGTGGTACCACGGCTTCTTCGTCCCTTACGGATGAAGGGCCTTTTTGTGTTTTTTTGCATAAACCTATATTGAAGGAGTGGATCAGAATGGATCAAAGCAAGAACTTGGAACAATTAAGAGGCCGATTGAGTGAAATTAACCATAACCTCCTGCACTTGTTGTCAGAACGGGCCCAAATTACACAGGAAATTGGTCAAATCAAGGAAAAACAGGGTGTACCCAAGTTTGATCCGGTTCGCGAAAAAGAAATGCTGGAGGAACTGACTGCGGCTAACCCGGGGCCTTTCCAAGACGATGCCATCAAGCTCCTGTTCAAACAAATTTTCCAAGCCTCCCTGAACCTTCAGGTCGACGAACACAAGAAACAGCTGCTCGTTAGCCGCAAAAATCAGCAAGAAGATACGGTCGTATCCATCGGAAACGTCAAGGTAGGTGCAGGCAAACCGATCATGATTGCTGGACCGTGCTCGGTTGAAAGTTACGAGCAGGTACGCGAGGTCGCCGCAGCGCTGAAAGCAGCAGGCATTACCGTGATGCGCGGAGGTGCATTCAAGCCTCGTACTTCTCCATATGACTTCCAGGGACTCGGAATCGAAGGATTGAAAATTCTGAAGGAAGTTGCCGATGAGTTCGGGCTGAAGACCATTAGTGAGATTGTGCATCCAAGTCATATTGAACTGGCTGGCGAGTATATTGATGTGATCCAGATCGGTGCCCGTAACATGCAAAACTTTGAACTGCTCAAGGCTGCGGGAGATGTAAACATCCCTATTCTGCTGAAACGCGGGTTGTCTGCAACCATTGACGAATTCGTGCATGCTGCGGAATATGTTGTCTCTCGGGGTAACAAACAGGTCATGCTGATTGAACGAGGCATTCGCACGTATGAAAAAGCAACCCGAAATACACTCGACATCTCTGCAGTGCCGATTCTGAAACAGGAAACCCACCTTCCTGTACTTGTGGATGTCACCCACTCTACCGGTCGCAAAGACATTCTCGCTCCTTGTGCCAAGGCAGCTCTGGCAGCGGGTGCAGATGGTGTTATGGTCGAGGTTCATCCAAATCCGGCGGTGGCCCTCTCGGATAGCGCACAGCAATTAAACATCGAGCAATTCAACCAGTTCCTCACATCTGTGAGACAATCGGGGTTGCTGAAGGATCAATAAGTTAATTAACAAACAATAAAAGCCTGACTAAAATGTGTGGTCATACAAATGCTGTATGAACACACATTTCTCAGGCTTTTGATCATCTTAATTTCCTAGCAGGAGTCTCTGTTCCAGTACATGACACGCAGCAGCTTTGACAGTATTCTCCCTTTCCTCATACTTCAATAATAATGGGCAGGATCATCGGTCTTCGTTTCGTCTGAGCGTAGATGTAATGACCGATCTCGTCTTTCAGCTTTCTTTTGATCACATTCCATTGATTCGCTCCGCTTTCGGTTAGTTCATTCATCTTGTTTTGAACCAGTTCATGAAGCTCTTTCATGAATTCCTCGGAGTCTTTCACAAATACAAAACCTCTGGAGATAATCTCGGGAGCTGTAACCATATGTTTCTCCGTTTTGCTTAGCGTAGTCACAATCACCAACATTCCATCGGAGGACAGTTGCCGGCGGTCACGCAGAACGATATTCCCGACATCGCCCATGAGCAGACCATCAACCAGACTGTTGCCTGAAGCAATTTTGGGACCCGAAGAAGCAACACCATCTTGATACTGAATCATATCCCCATTATTTACGATAAATACATGATCTCGTTCAATCCCCACAGACTCCGCGAGCTGTCTATGCTGATACAACATACGGAACTCGCCGTGAACAGGAATCAGATAATCAGGCTTCATCAGGGTCAGCATCAGTTTGAGTTCTTCCTGGCTACCATGTCCTGATACGTGCATGCCTGCTGCGCCGCTTGAACCATAAATAACGCGTGCACCGAGCACATACAGATTATCAATGACATGCGCAAGATTGCGCTCGTTTCCCGGGATCGCACCAGCGGCAATGATAACGGTATCTCCAGGTGCAATCTTCACATGAGGATGTTTGGAGGCAGCCAGGCGGGATAATGCAGCCATCGTCTCACCCTGACTTCCCGTACAGAGCACAACGACCTCATCAGGTGGAAACTGGTCCGAATCGATTGCTTCAATGAGCAGCCCCTCAGGTACATTAAGGTACCCCAGTTCACTGGCAACGGACACCACATTGATCATACTTCTGCCCAGCAGTGCCAACTTACGCCCCGTTTCGAATGCTGCATTTACAATCTGCTGTACCCTGCTTACGTTGGACGCAAAGGTTGATATAAATACTTTTTGTTTGGCACGAATGAACGCATCCAATATGTGATCACCAACGACACGCTCGGAAGGCGTGAATCCGGGCCTCTCTGCATTGGTGCTTTCGGACAGCAGTACGTGAACACCTTGTTTGCCAATCTCGGCCATACGATGCAGATCGGGATATGGCCCATTAACAGGTGACAAATCAAACTTGAAATCCCCGGTATGGACGACATTGCCGCCTGGTGTCTGAAAGAAAATGCCGAGACAATCCGGTATGCTGTGACTGGTTGCAAAAAAAGAAACCTCAATGGCACCCAGCATAATACTGGATTTGGAGTCAACCGTATGGATCTCCGCTTTGCGCAGCAGCCCATGCTCTTTCAGTTTAAGCTCAATTAATCCTCGTGTTAGTCTGGACGCATACACAGGGATATTGATTTGTTTTAATAAATAAGGAATGCCTCCAATGTGGTCTTCATGTCCATGAGTAACCACAAGCGCTCTCACCTTGTCCTGATTTTCCAGCAGATACGTTACATCCGGAATGATAAGATCGATCCCCGGCAGGGTTTCATCCGGAAATTTGGAACCACAGTCGATGACAATGATGTCCTGATTATACTGGATGAGGTACATGTTCTTGCCAATTTCATTCAATCCGCCAAGAGCAGCGATATACAATTTGTTGTGGGCGAGATCCAAATCGGATTGATCCTCCTCTGCGTTGCAATAATGACAACAATAATGCGTTGCATTTTTTTATGTATTTTTAGTATGGAAATTTTGACCCCAGTTATGCATCGCGCAGCTTTCTTCCCCATACAAAAAGGCCACAGCGAAGGGTTTCTCCACTGTGGCTTGCATTATCTGATTCATGATTAATATGATGACAAGCTAAACGAAAGACTTATCGCGCTGAAGCAAAACTTCCTGCTCATACGTTTTGATCTCAGCAATCCACTGTTCACGTACAGGCACTTGTTGCTGAGCACAATAATAATCCCAAATCGCGCCGAAAGGATAGGACTTGAACTCTTCCGTCAAAGCAAGGCGAAGCGTATAATCCCCGGCCAGTTCAGCTGATTTCAGGGCATCCACAGGTTCCAACATTGCACGTAGCAGTGCTTTAATCGTATTACGTGTGCCAACCACCCACGCAGCAACCCGGTTGATGCTTCCATCAAAGAAATCGAGGCCGATATGTGTCGTTGGAAGCAGATCATGACGTACCAGTTCGCGGGCGATTTCCAGCAGCTCATCATCCATAATGACAACATGGTCACTGTCCCAACGCATTGGACGGCTGACATGGAGCAGAATACCGCTGGTAAACAGCGCCAGCGAAGACAGTTTGTTGGATATCACTTCCGTTGGATGAAAATGTCCGGCATCAAGACAGATTAACGTATCATTTTGCAGTCCATATCCCATATAGAATTCATGTGAACCCACAACATACGCTTCGGAACCAAGGCCAAAGAGCTTGCTCTCTACCGCATCCAGATGATACTTCGGATCAAGCTTCTCAGCAAATACTTCATCCAGCGAATCCTTGAGCCGTTTCCGCGGTGTCATCCGATCGATCGGATTATCCTTGAACCCGTCCGGTACCCACACATTGGTTACACAGGTCTGACCCAGCTGCTCACCAAAGTAAGCGCCAATGCGGCGTGATGCTTTGCAGTGATCGATCCAGAACTTGCGAATCTCCGGATCAGGGTGACTTAGCGTGAATCCGTCACTTGATTTTTCATGAGAAAAGCAGGTTGGATTGAAATCCAGACCGAGCCCCTGTTCTTTGGCCCATTTTACCCAGTTCTCATAGTGCTTTGGCTCAATCCGATCCAGCTCCACTTGGTCGTCCGTATCCGCGTAAATCGCATGCAAATTAACCTTATGTTTGCCGGGAATCATGGAGAATGCCTGCTCCAGGTCTGCCCGAAGCTCTGCAGGCGTCGATGCAGCCCCCGGATACTGTCCTGTAACGGATATTCCGCCCGTGAGTTCCCCGTCTTTATTCAGAAAGCCTTTTACATCGTCCCCTTGCCAACAGTGGACAGACACTTTGATCTCCGCGAGTTTCTTCAACACTTCATCCGTATCAATTCCATGCTGGGCATATAATGATTTGGCTGCTTCATATGCTTGCTTGACTTGATTTTCCATGTGCGAAAACCCTCCTTATTATCGTGTAAATGCTGCCGGCACACCGCCATCAATGGTCATCATGCAACCGGTTGTTTTTTCCGATCTGGAAGATGCGAAGAAGGCAATGCCTTCCGCAATGTCTCTTGGATAAATATTGACGAGCAAAGTTGTACGTTTACGATAGTACTCTTCCAGTTGGTCCGGTTCGATGCCATAGGCTGCTGCACGTTCATTTCTCCATGAACCGTTCCAGATCGCTGAACCTTGCAGGATGGCATCCGGGAGAATTGTATTCACACGAATGCCGTATTCCCCACCTTCCGCGGCGATGCAGCGAGCCAAATGAGCCTCAAGCGCTTTGGCGGAGCTGTAAGCAGAGGCACTTTTACCCGCATAAACCGAGTTTTTGGACCCGATAAATACCATACTGCCCCCAATCCCCTGCTGTTTCATCAATTTGAAGGCCTCACGCGCCACAAGGAAATACCCCGTACCCAGCACACTCATATTCAGGTTCCATTCCTTCAAGGATGTTTCGTCAAATGGACTGGAGGTGGCCAAGCCCGCATTGTTCACGATGATATCCACTCCGCCATATTGGACAGCAACTTCGGCATATGCTGATTGCACGGCTTCCTCATCGGTTACATCCATCTTCAATGCATATGCGCGATTCGCACCATATTGGTCGTTAATTTCCTGAGCTACCTTCTGCGCTCCTTCAAGGTTTAGATCCGCGAGAACGACATGTGCCCCTTCGGATACCAATCTGCGAGCCGTTTCACTTCCAATTCCACCGGCACCCCCGGTAATGAACGCCACTTTGCGGGAAAATTCGGTCTCTGCCGGAGCAAGCGATAATTTGTACAGCTCAAGCGGCCAGTACTCAACATTGTAGGATTCATTGGCGCTGAGGGATACGAATTGGCCCAAACTTGTCGCACCACGCATCACGGCAATGGCTCTATGATACAATGCCCCGCTTACCTGGGACAGCGCCCAGCTCTTGCCTGTGTTAATCATACCCACACCCGGGATGAGAATGACACGAGGCGCAGCTTCGAACATCACGTCACCTTCGTTTTTATTGCTATCAAAATACGCT
Organism: Paenibacillus sp. 11B; assembly: GCF_030487755.1. Taxonomy (NCBI): domain Bacteria; kingdom Bacillati; phylum Bacillota; class Bacilli; order Caryophanales; family Paenibacillaceae; genus Paenibacillus; species Paenibacillus sp. 11B. The sequence goes on from NZ_JAUKNS010000002.1 coordinate 562,606, forward strand.
TGATATTGTTCTTTGTAGGCGGCTACGCCTTCCACCAGCTTGGACTTCAGCCCTTCGATATCCTCCGCGTCCGGTGTCCAATCAATGAATAGAGGTACCACTTTGGTGTGAACCAAATGATCGGGGCACGCCGCGCCCACCTGTGACAGCTCTGGTGAGTCCACTCCTCCAACAAAGGCGAGCACATCCTCCTGATCGTCAAAGGACAAAATCATTTTTTTGCTATCCGATACCGCTCCCCGAATGGTCGGCATTACTTTGGATACGATCTGACGACGAACTTCTGCCTCAAGCGCGGGATGTTTCTCTCCGCCAAACAGGCTTTCTTCGTCAACACGTGCTTCGATGAAGGCTTCCGCTTCATTAATTATTTTGATCGTCTGCTCGTAACATTCTTCGGAGGTTTCTCCCCAAGTCACAAGTCCGTGCTTCTCCATCAGAACCAGTTCGGCGTTTGGATTTGAGAATACGCTTTCAGCAATCATCTTGGATAGTGTGAATCCGGGACGCACATAAGGAACCCATACAAATCGGTCCCCGTAAATCTCTTTCGCCAGTTCTTTTCCGTTATCTGCACAACACAGACTAATAATTGCATCCGGATGGGTATGGTCCACATGTTTATATGGAAGGAACGCATGCAGCAACGTCTCAATGGACGCACGTGGATGTTTGGAATCGATCATGCAATGTCCCAGATATTCAACCATCTCTTCATCCGACATGGATTCACGTTCGATTAATGGACGAATGTCTTCAAGTCCAAGGCCTGTAAAATGATTCGCCTGCATAGAAGCGAGGTCAGATCCGCTGCCTTTTACATACATCACTTCTATATCACGGCCGCGAAAATCTTTCACCGTCGTTTTGGTAGACGTGTTACCTCCGAAAATGTTACAAACACGACGATCTGCACCAATCAGATTGGATCGATAGACCAGTTGCTCCAGTCCGGTTGTTTTCTCCGAAGCCTGTGATGAATTCCATAAACTCTGTACCATTTGTTCCCCTCCGATAATGTTTGTTTTATTCCTAATCAGAGTTTATCATCTTTGTTTTGTTTTGAAAACAAAAGATTTTAAATATAAACGGAAAAATTCAAAAGGAGGTTGTTCTAATGATTCACTATTAAAGAAACACCCTGACGTATTGGTCAGAGTGTTTGGGTGAGATTTTATCCTCAAAAGAAGCTTGAATCCTTCTCGGTAATTGTTGGAACCTTGTATGGAAAGATAGATCCTAGTAGATCCCTGCTTTTTGGGATGTATTTTTAATTCCATAGGTGTCGTTAACGACCGTGTTGCCAAAGCTTGTCAAACTTCCGTTAGGGCCCGTAGCCAAATCCAAATAGCTCAAATCAGAGTTGTTGCCATACCAGGACCAAGCGAGCCAGCCTACGCCTTTTTCCTGACCATATTTCATGATCGCATATTCATCGACATCCCCGTTCGTGTGGTATCCACCAAACTCACCGATGATCAGGGCCAATCCTTTGTTCAGCACGCTTTCCATGTTGGCTTTGACGGTTGCCGCATCTTTACCGGCATATTCATACATGTGAATGGAAAATACCGTGTTTTTTTGTGAATCTGCTGCAAATACACTTTGTCCATAGTCCACGATGGACTGTGGGTACTGCCCCCAGCCGGCTGCATCCACAATCAATGTATTGTTAATACCGGCATTTCTTAACTTCGGAATCGCCTTTTTGTATCCATCAGCCCAGGCACTGCCGTTCCATGTTCCATACCATTCATTCGCGATATTTACGATAACCCTGTCTTCTTTGCCAATGAGTGCTTCCTTGATGCTAATCCAGTAGTTCACCACTGCATCCAACGAATTATAGTCATCCTTACCTGTTGCATCATGTACTTCAAGCACCGCAATCATTTTGTTTGCGCTTACAACATTAATGATGTTTTTAACGGAGTTCAGATCGTCTTTTGTGTACTGTACACCATTGGACAGCACAATTCGTACGGTGTTGGCACCTGTTTTGGCAATCGCAGGGATAGCCGTGTTCAGATCATTCTTAAACCAGGAGTGTCCATGATTGACACCTCTCATAACAAATGCCTTGCCTGTGGAATCGTACAATTTGCCCCCACTTACATAAAATCCTGTAGCAGCAGACGCTTTGGGCGCAGCACTTCCCAGAATTACTAACATAAGTGCAGCAATTACGGTAAAGACTGTACACTTTTGCAACTTGACCATTCGTTAGAACCTCCCACATTTTTTTGTTTATTTCAATTAACCCTGCTCAAGGCAATAAGTTAACTAAAATCAAAAGTAACTCATAATCATAAAAGGTTATAAATACAAATAAATAACTTAATATAATATAAATGTTTTAAATTTATTTACCTTATCGTTAAGGTTATGGAAATATAATAAAATGAAAACGCTTACTGGTCAAGTTATTTTTCCATGATAAGGAATTAATTTAGCCCCACAGCAAAGAGAGTACCTCATTCACCGATAAAAGAAGTGAAAAGGTACTCTCTTTGTTCTATGGAAGGTCAATGAACCTTATCTGCGCCGGGCAAAATCTACAAATCTGAACTTGTCCGGGCGATGCCTCGCCTCTGTGAACTGGAACTGGCTGGCATTCTCCAGGTAAACCTGGCTTCTGACTACAACTACATTATGGAACCCTTCCAGATCAAGCAATTCCCTATCCTCAGCAGTTGGCTCCTCCACCAATATTTCCTTTTTCGCAAAAGAAATGGTTAACCCCAGCTCTTCCTCAATGTACTCAAAGATAGAGTCATTACATATTTCCTTGCTCAAACCAGGAATAAGTCGCTGGCTTATATGATCCTTGTCCAGAATGACATGTTCCCCATCCACTTGGCGCACACGTCTGATCTCCCAGACCTTTTCATTCAGACCAAAATTGATTTTTTTGAACAAGGTCTGATCAACCTTTTTTTCTTCAAAAACCTTAACGTACGTTTTGGCCCGATGTCCCATTTTTTTAGCCAGTTCCTTGAAGCTGACAAGACCTGAAATAGGAAAATCGATTTTACGTATATCCAGTACAATGGAGCCCTTGCCTTGAATTTTCTGAATATAACCTTCTTCAGACAGCATTTTCAGCGCCTTGCGAATTGTTTCTCTGGACGTTTGATAACTTTCCGATAGATCCAGTTCCGATGGAAGCAATGTACCTGCTTCAATTTCTCCAGTCCGAATACGAGCTGCAATATCTTCATAGATTCGGATAAATTTATTATTCATCATTCATCACCACTGTCCATTACCCTTTTTTGTCATATTAGCTACCTATTATAACATTAAAAGTCGAACAACCGATAATGTGGCTACTGAAGATGATGAAAGGATGAATTTACATGTTAATCTATCTACGTCATTCACTCCGTTTTTGACGTGTTAGTATCGGCGTCTATACTCGTTCCATTGTTGTCCATAGTTTGGTTCTCTTCAATAATACGAATCAGTTTGTTCAGTCGGAAGATCAGGGCTGCCGCCTCGGATCTGCTCAGATGCTGCAAGGGACGGAAACTGCCGTCTTCGTATCCGGTAAGCATGTACATTCCTGCAAGCTCTTCCACCTCTTCTTTGGCCCAATCGGACACATCCATCTGATCCGTAAACGCACGACGTGAAGTTGCAGGTTCCGGCTTAATTTTGCGAATAACATTCGCAATAATCTTCGATGCCTGTTCCCGGGTTACGAGCGCATGTGGAGCAAATTTACCATTTCCCATGCCATGTACCATTCCACGACTTACGGCGGCTTCTATTTCTGGAGCAAACCAATCCTGATCGTTCACATCCCGAAAAGCATGCTGATAATCGGCAGATGTGTCCACGCCCATTAATCGTACAATTAGTGCTGTGAACTCCGCTCTTGTAATGGGACGCCGCGGTTCAAAGCGGGTATCACTTACACCTTGAATGATGCTTTGCTCGGCCAGCCATATAATCTGATCTTTATTGAATGTTTGGCCAATATCAATGAATTTGACCTCTTTTTTGACTGTTGTTTCCGATTTCTCATTTAGCTCAGGTTGAGACACCCCGGGTTGAGCATCCTCCGGTTTGGAGGAAGGTGATGGTGAAGCAGCTCCACTTCCGCTTGGAGGTGGATAGGGCAGAGTCACAGCCGTGGCCTGCTGGCTTTCGCTTTTTTCCCCGGCTGAATTTTCAGTCCACAATAGTACATCATAGCGCTGCCCACCCGATAATCCTGTCCAGATGTAGCTTCGATCTTTTCCACGATAAATCTCCCGTCCACTACTAGAAAACACGATCGTTTCATTCGAAGATTCCAGATTCCAGTTCAATACAATGCTGCTTGTACTCTGTGCGATTGCTGAAACGGTGAATTCATCGGAGGGCAAAGTCTCGAATTCCGGTACACTGACCGTCTCTCCGTCTCCTGCCTCATTGAAAGGTACAATAGACAAGTTAGGATAGCGCTGGGCACTTTTCAATTCAGTTACATGTATCGACGTTTCCGTTGTTGTCGCAATCAGCTCGTCTCCTTGATAGATGCGGTAGCCTGCTGCTCCAGGAATCATATCCCATACAATATCTGCACCATGCTGAGTGCGTTCTTCCGCTTGAGGTGGAGAAGGAATTTTGCCAGGCAGCGTAACTGCTTTTAGATTGAACCCGGCTTCACTAATACCGGACGCATTTACGGTTTTGATGGTATACACATAATTTACTACAGGCTCAAGCCTCTTGTCCTCGTAAAAAGGCTCGTCAACAGACACTCGGCTAATCTCTGCACCGTCACGTTCAATAATGAATTGTTCAGCTCCCTTGACATGGCTCTTTTCGAACTGAAGTTGAATGCTCTCCTGTGTCGAACGATATTTCACTTCCTTTGGAGCTTCTGGTTTGGTCAATAGCGTATATTCAAGCTTATGAGATGTATCTCCCTGCTCGTTCTCGGTATACAGTTCAATGGAATAGTTGGTTCCACCCTGAAGCAGATTCACGATATACTCTTTTTGTTTGCCTCTATACAGCTCCTTACCATCGATTAAGATCACAAATGTTTCGTTGAGGTAAGGGAAAGCCCACTCCAATCTGGCATGATCGGTCTCTGGATATAGCTTCATCTCAACAGAATCAACATGAGGCAGCGTGAAAAATGGAGCAACTACCACGGGACTTCCGTTACCCGCCGTATTGTATGGAACGATCTGTACTTGATCATATTGGGCTGCGCTGGTAAGTCCATTAAGGGTAACCTCAGTTACTTCGCTCTCTGTAATAGTAGTAACTTCGTCATCCGCTATCATTACAATATACCCATCTGCTCCCTGCACCTGTTTCCACTTAATCACTGCCTTCGTCTCTTCAATCACATCTGGATGCAGCGTTTCTGTAATTGTTGCAGGCAGCGTACGCACTTGAACATCAAATCCCGTATCACTATCTCCTGAAGCATTCGAAGTCTTAACCGTATAGGTGTATCTCTCTCCCGGCTTCAAATCCTTGTCTTCATAAGAATTACTTGCCGCCGGAATACGGTCAATTTCAATACCATTCCGCAAAATAATGAATTGATCTGCGCCTCGGGTGGCGCTGCCACTCAGATCCAGCGTTGCCGATTGATCGGTTACGGCGGCGATACTTGCGGTTTGTGGGGATATGGGCCTGGTTAACAAAAGAACCTGAATAGAAGAAGAACGGTGACCATCTTCATTCATAACAGTAAGTTCAAACGCATACGTGGTGCCATCCAGTAAACTGGCGAGATGGACCGATGGTTCGGACACAGTCTGTATTTCCCCCGTTGTCTGATTGCGAATTTCATATGCGGCGGCTCCCTTTACTGCTTCCCACGACATATCAAACGCATGCGTTCCCTTGGTTACAGTAATCCCATCTTCGGACAGAGGCAGGGTCTGAGTCGTTATACCATAAGTTAGAGACGCCCCTGTACCACTTGCATTAACCGCACGGATCTTATACGTATATTTCGTGCCCGGCGACAAATTCTCATCTACAAATCGAGTTTCACTCGCATCCATGCGAGCAATTTCTCGCCCATTGCGTTCAATGATGTATTCATCTGCACCTTTTACCCCTGTTTTGGTGAAATCAAGGCTAAGGCTTTTTTCCGAAACTTCCAATGCCTGAATTTCAACTGGTTTCTCAGGTAATGTCAGTACGGATACATTCGTCGCTTCGGATGCTGTCCCTTGTCGGTTAACTGCAACTAGTGTGTAGTGATGCATCGTTCCATCCTGAAGTCCTGAAATAAAGGCCGTCAGCTCTGTTCCACGGTAAAGTTCTTTGTTCCCCTGTTGAATTACATACTCCGAAGCACCTGCTATCGAGGCCCATGACAAGGTGGCTTTATGTACCCCCGGTTCAACAACGATTCCTGAAGGCGTCGCTGGTTTGGATAATCGAATCAAGCTGGCGGACTGACCGGTTCCGGACGCATTCACGGCCTGTACTTCCACGAGATACTCCATGCCTGGCACCAATTCTCCAGCCGTATAGGCAAGTCCCGAAGTTCGACCCGCTTCCGTCCCATTAATTTTTACGATATAGGACTCGGCTGTATTTACAGGTTCCCATTCCACCCCAATGCTTGTTTCATCCGTACGCGTGACCGCGAGTCCTTCAGGTCTGGTTGGCAAAGTAAGCAGTTCACCGCTTGTGGCTGCACCATAACCGGCAGCATTTCCGGCCTCCACCTGATACGTATAACGGCGGCTGCCTGATAACTGATGCACTTCAAGCCGTGTATCTGATATTTCATAACTCTGTCCATCAAGAACAACCCGGTAGTTCGTGGCTCCAGGTACTGCATCCCATCGGAGTGTTGCTCCTGTTTCAGTCGGTTGTACAAAGTGAAGACCCGAAGGACTCTCGGGAAGTGTCGTTCCATATGTTCGACTCGCTTGACCTTGCCCACTTCCATTACCTGCCTGAACCTCCAACTGATACATCACTCCCGCAGTCAATCCCGTGATTGCCCATTCATGCGTTCCCGCAGGCAATGTCTCCCTTTTCTCTCCATTCACAAAGACTTCGTATTGCTCTGCACCTCTTACCGGATTCCAACTTAGACGCAGGCTCGTAGTAGTAGCATTATCTATACTCAAGCTTTCAACGGACCCGGGCAATGTCACCAGCTTCTGCAAACTAGCTACTGGACCTTCTCCTGTCTCATTTGCAGCCAGCAATTCATAGCTATACTCTGTACCACTATCCAGACCTGTGTCCACAAACTCCGTTTCCAATCCTTCGTACAATTCTGATCCACTGCGCGAAAGGCTGTAATACGTGGCTGAAGTTACCGTCTCCCATGCCAGAGAGATCTCATGCTCCCGAATCTGAACGGCCGCAAATTCACCAGGTGCCGCAGGCAATGTCAGGAATCCGGCCCTGCTGCTTTCTCCCGCACCACTCTCATTCAGCGCGGTGACCGAAATCGTATGAATGCTTCCCGGGATTAGATTGGTAATGTACGGAATGCTGGAAGAATCGGAGAATGTTTGATCATAAACGATTCTCCCATCCGAAGTCGCAGCCATGATGCGGTATGCAGTAGCCCCTTGAACCGAATCGAAATGCACTTCTGCCAGCTCAGGCTGGGAATCCACTTTTCGAACTTGTAAAGATCCCGGTGCGGCTGGAATCGTTAGTGCACGGACAATTACTGCATCACTTAAGCCAGCATGATTTCGAGCCCTTACTTCATACTCATAGACTTGACCACCACTTAGGGAATGATCATTGAGCGTATGTTTGGGATAATCTACTGTCCACGACTGGCCTGTCGTATGGTTAATAATTTCGTACTGATACCCGTCGGTATACCATTCTCCTGTCGGCAAATCCCACGTAAGTTCTGCTGAGGTCTCATTAATCTGTAAAATGCTCACATTTCCAGGTTGCAGTGGTTTGCGCTGGATCTGATAAGGAGCTGATACCGTCTCGTATGTATTTCCTGCCATGTCCATTGTTTTGGCATGGATGTACCAAATGCCTTCCGATTCGATTGAAACAATATGCTCATTTGTATGAGCTTCATTCCAGTTGTCAGGTGATGTAGTACTGTTGGTCACTCTATACCATCGCGAATTCTCATTGATACCCGAATCAGAATCTGCATATTGCACTGTAGCCGTTATATCCGTGTCGCTCCAACCCTGTCCATTCGGTGTAAACGTAATCGTTGGAGCAACCTGATCGACATGAGCCGTACGGCTAATCTCCTGGCTAACGTTTCCGACAGCATCTCGCGCTCTGGCTCGAATTACCGTGGGCCCGTTTGAACTCACTGTACCTGAGTTTCCTACAATATACGGGGCGCCATTCAAACTATATTCATACGATATGGCATGCTCATCTACGCTGCCAGCAATCGTAAATTGTACAGCTTCCTTGCTCCAGCCGGACTGACTCAATGTAATAACCGGCTCTGTTGGAGCGGTCTTATCTATTCGAATGAATGCTTTCGCTACAGTACTTACATTTCCTACCCGATCAAGCGAGCGTGCATATATTGTGGTTTGTCCTTCCTTGGTAACTTTCACTTCTCCGGTGTAATCGATCCAGGGGCCTTGTTCGTTTAGACGATATTGGCTTTTGGCAAGCCCGCTGCCTGTATCTTCACCGCTGGTTATTTCAAAAGACACATCCTGATTCGTCCATTCATCGTCACTGAGCGTAATTTTAGGCTCCTCAGGCCCTGTCTTGTCGATCCGGGCAGTGGCTGAAGTTGACGCACTGACGTTTGAGGCCCGATCTACACTTCGAGCCTGGATCTCGATTACTCCTTCCGTATGGATGGGAAAAGGCTCTCGATAATCAGTCCAAGTCCCTTCACCTCCTAGCCTATATTGTGTAAGCCCCACTCCACTTGCTTCATCCGTACCTGCCGTTAACGTTACCGTCACTGCCGAATTGGTCCATTCCGGAGGATTCAACGAAATGACGGGAGGTGTTGGAGCTGTACGGTCCACCCGTGCTGTGACAGACGCTTCCTGTCCTGTATTGCCAAATGTATCTATACTACGTGCAATAATGAGTGTGTTTCCTTCAGAAGCAACCTTAAAAGGAACTGTGTATTCCTTCCATTCTCCTCCGATCCCCAGCTTGTATTGTGTCTTCTGCACACCGCTTAAGGCGTCCGAGCCTGCTGTAATCGTAACCAGGACATCCTCCTTGGTCCAAGAGGAAGGATTAACCACTATAGAGGGTGCTGTGGGACCAGTCGAATCCTTCGTGATATGACCCGCTGAGGTAAAAGGAGTCTGTATGCCTTCTCCATTCAGTGCTGCTACATATACGTCATACAATCCGTCTGCAAGTCCAGTTAATACGAGTTCAGTACGAGTTGATGAGGTGGTACCGGATTGAAGTACTTGTCCGACCGAGTTACGTATTTCCGTTTTGTAGTTCGTTCCCGCAGGATTGCCATTGTTATTCCAACTCGCCGTAACGGAGTTACCCAACTGGCTCACAGCTGCCTCATTAGGTGTATTTGCCAGTGTAAATTTGCTAGCTGGACTTGAATATCCCGTATAAGAACCAACCGCATTTTTGGCGCGCACGGCAAAGGAATATGGGGTATTCGGTGTAAGTCCGGTCACTTGCCGACTATTTGATGTACCTGTATCAAAGATCTGATTTGTCGTTACATTTTTCAGTTCATACGTCACAGAAGTATCATTCGCCTTTTTGTCCCAGTTCACCGATAGATTATTAGGATTAACCGATGTAAATGTCGGCGTTCCCGGAACAACGAAACTTTTCACCGTGAAGTTCACGGTCCCCGCTGAAGATACCCCACCCTTGTCATCCATAACCCACACCTGCAGCGTATGTGCACCATCAGCGAGTGTATCCGGCAATGTGTAATTCGTGTTAAAGGACTGATTGGAACCTGTAGCTGTCATCTGTGTCAAAATGTTCTCCGACCCACCGTCGATTGACCATTTGACGGTCAGAAGATCTCCCACATCCGTATCCCGGGTTGTACCGGAAATTTGAAGCTGTTCCCCTTTATAATAGGTCTGACCCGAGGAGGGGGCTGATAGTGCAAACGAGGGTGGTGCATTTTTGGGACCAATTCCTACAATCGTCGAAAATTTGCGTGACGCCTCGTTGGCGGTTGCTTTGCCGTTCCACCAGAATTGCGCAGCGGTATCCGTCGCCGTCACCGTCTGTCCTGGCGTAAAGGAAGATGGTGAAGAACCACCTGTTAGCTGCGCACTGTCCGGGCTGCTATACTGCCCCATGAAAATACGATCTGCGTCCACAACATTATACGTATTGGCATAAAAAGCCGTCACCTGAACACCACCGCTGTAATTGCGCCAGCCGTTCTCAATCACTTCAAACGGAGAAGCATCGTTACCATTCACCATCGTATCCCAGTAGAATGTGCCTCCCAGATTTAGCGTAGAGCCGCTGCGGTTAACAGCTTCCAGCTCCACCTTCATATACCCTCCCTGAGATGTTGCATTAACGATGGACACTCGCAAAATATACTCTACATTGTCTTTTTGCCTGGACATTTCGATTACGTTGTTATTAATTCGATAATAATTAAGGGGCAATGACTTAAAATTAACGGGCGTGCCGTTATGATCAATAATGGTGGATACATTCCCTGTATCACCACCGTAGAATACGTTGGTGTTTGGAAGCAACACAATTCTATATTTGCCATCACTATTCATCTCCACCTTCACCTTGGAGGATTGAACAGCCTTCATGCTGGCCGTATCGGATACAATACTGATGCTCTCCACAGCTTCAGCCATAACGGTCGTTGAACTCCATTCGACCAACAAGGCTTGGGGAGACAGCAAGGCAACTGCCAGTACCACTTTGGTAAGCTGCTCGGCTTGTTTTTTAATAGATTTTCGCGATTTCTTCAACGTCTGCTCTCCTTTTCTGCACACCAAAAAAGGAGGCACCCCAACAAAGGAACAAAGTCCTCTGTTGGGGTGCCTCCCCTAACAAGTGTCATTTTTTCTTGATTATAACGATTCCAATAACGAAAGTAAATACTTAGGAATGCTGAAAATATTTTCATTCACGAATGATTGATTATAACGTATGGCTCAGAAACCACTTGTACAACTCTGGGTTATCATACGTTTCTGTCCAGGCATCATGGTCACCTTCAGGGTATATCGTGAGCTTCACATCCGCGTTCAGTGCTTCCAGTGCATGAACAATCTTCTCAGATTCAGAGACGTAAACGATGTCATCCTTGGCGCCATGAAATGCCCAGACGGGTATATTACGCAATTCTTCCGCTTTGGATGGATCGGCTCCTCCACATACAGGAGCTAATGCTGCAAATGTATTCGGGTAAAACAGCGGAAGATCCCATGTACCATATCCGCCCATACTCATACCAGTAAGATACACCCGCTGCGGGTCAGCTGCTTCGGTTTCCAACACATGTTCCAGAAGAGCCATAACAGCTTCGCGATGCATACCCCAGAATTCATCTACCGGGCACTGCGGTGAAATTACGATAAAAGGGAAACTTTTGTCCTGCTCGGCAATAAGGGGGACCCCGTGTGCTTTAATCTTTTCCAAATCATTCCCTCGTTCCCCAGCACCATGAAGAAACAAAATGACAGGCCACTTCTCATTATTGGAAAGAGGCTCCTCCCTCTCGGGAATGTGCAGCAGATAGTCCAATGTAACGGTTTTGGTGATTTCTTTTACCAGTCGATGCCCGGTCTGGGACATATGCTCGCCTCATTTCTCATCTCTAATTTTCAACAATGCCTCGTCCAATGCTCCGACAACCTTGTCACACCAAGCATCAAATTCGGGATCTTCTGTTTGCAATTCAGGATGTGCAAGAATATATTCTATCGTGCTCCGGATTCCCTGATCAGCCCTGATCGTTGCCACAAATTCCGGAACCAGTCTCTTCAATTTACTGTTATCAAATACCACCGTGTTCGCCTTATCCCCCAGCAAACCGCCTCGAAGATCCTGATCACTGCACGCCGCCAAAAACTCGGAAGATACATGAACCGCATGAAGCTTGACGCCAAGCACTCCTGCAATAATCTCATAGATCTGATTCCAGGTTACCGACTCGTCCGAGGTAATATGTACCGATTCACCAATGGCGTGGATATTGCCCATAAGGCCAATGAATCCTTTGGCAAAATCACGGTTATGCGTTATGGTCCAGAGAGATGTACCGTCTCCATGAATGAGTACCGGTTTATTTTCACGCATGCGCTTAAGGACCTGCCAGCTGCCTTGGGCTCCGTGCACACCCAGGGGAACAGAACGTTCACTATAAGTATGGCTTGGACGTACAATAGTCACCGGAAAGCCTTCTTCACGATACTGTTTCATCAGATAATCCTCACAAGCTATCTTGTTACGTGAATATTCCCAATACGGATTGGATAATGGCGTACCCTCGGTGATTCGATAATCAGCAAGTGGTGTCTGATAGGCAGATGCCGAACTGATAAATATAAACTGCTTCGTTTTGTCCTTGAACAAACGGTAATTTCTCTCCAGCTGTGAAGGTACAAATGCGATAAAGTCTGCGACAACATCGAACTCAAGGTCGGCAATCAGCTCAGCAACCCGTGCTTCATCGTTAATATCGGCTTGCAGCACTTTGATTTGCGCAGGCAAATTATCGTTTTGATTACCCCGGTTGATCAAATAAAGTTCACAGCCTTGCTTGGCAAACTGATCGGTAATTGCTGTACTGATGGTACCTGTCCCTCCAATAAAAAGCGCTTTCATATTTGCCCACCTCCAGATGAATTTGATCACTAGTCCATGATATCACGCACATCAAAGAGGAGCAAAGATTCAATTAACGAATCTTTGCTCCTCACCATTATATGACCTTGATCGTTCCATAGATCATGTACATACCGCAGTGAATTTCATATTCACCAGGTTGGACATCCTTGTCTACAGTATAGTAGTTGTTTCCTTTTTGCATATAAAGATCCATACCGAGCTTGTCAGCCGCTACTGATTTGACGTGTGTAACTTGCCGGGTAAGAATAAAATTGATTTTGGTGGGGACCCCGGATTTAACTTCAATAACATCTGGTTCAAAACCGTCATTACTTACGTTAACATCAATAACTTCATATCCCTTCAAATCCTCCGGCGTCTCGGCTTTGGCCGTTACGGCACTTCCTGAACCGGGTGACATGTCCTTGCCCATAAAATACACCATAAAAGATCCCAGCAGTACAACTACCGTAATTCCCAGCGTAAGCCAAGGCCAGGTTTTGCTAATCCAGCTTTTCATCTCAACGCTCCTCTTTCTATGTTCCCATTCTATTGCAACTCTTCTTCAGCATACCCCATCCGGTTAAAAATGAAAATGACTCACATGGGCCATATTGACTGGGCGTCACTGAGTTAAATGTAATCATATAAAAAGAGCCTGCGTTATTCAGGCTCTTACTCTTTCAGCTACAGCTATGATCTTTATAACTCTATCTTATTCCCCACTCAGGAATATAGAGGTGTATTTCGACTTCGTCTCATCCGTAACTTATAGATCTCTGGCAGCGCTACACCAATCAGCACCACGATAACCCCGATCCATTGCAATGGGCTCACATGCTCGTGCAGCACGATGGATGAGAGCAGCACCGCGATTGGGAGTTCAACCGCACCAAGAATGCCGGCCATGTCCCCTCCAATATGAGGGACACCTACTGCGAACAGTACTGGCGGGATAAAAGCTCCGAAGAATCCAAGCAACAATCCGAAAACAAGCAGCTGGCTCCAAATTAAGCCGTTAAACAGGAACGTCGGCGGGAACAGGATACACAGCAAGACCAGACCCCCGGTGACCATCCAGGCACTGCGAAAAGCCGGATGTGCCGATGGAACCGCTTTACCACTAAACAGTACAAACAACGAGTAACTTACAGCCGCCATCAACCCAAGCGCTATGCCCAAGCCGTTAAACTCCCCGAGTCCCTGTTCCAGGAAACCTGCTGCCAGCAATGTTCCGCCAAACAGAATAATCAACGTCAAGAAGGTTACTTTGTCAGGACGCTGACGTTTGCTAATGGCCTGAATCAATACGCTAATCCAAGTGAATTGAAACAAAAGAATAATGGCCAGAGATGCAGGAATGTACCGCAAAGACTGATAATAGACAAGGCCGGTAATGACCGTCGGGGTGCCTGCAGCCATTAATATTAAACGCTGCTTCCACGTTAATTTCTGTAACGCTTTTGCCACAGCTGCTGTTGGTTTTCCATCTGCCTGTGATTTCCGTTTCATTCTAAACTTCGAGTATAATGCCAGCATCCAGGACAGAATGAAGCCCGTGATCAGCTGTGTACCCACAACCTCTCCGAGTTTGTACCCTTCGCCGTAAGCCAGAACCACAATAGTGGATAATATGCCATAGCTCATCGCTCCTGCGAGAACGGACAGATAATATTTCATGTTAGATAAACCTCCTGATGATCGAAAAATGCGTCCGCATGTTTGATCCATGCCAAGGTCACAGACTCCAAACAAATGCAAAAAATCCTAACTACGAGCAAGGGATACAATGATTCCCTGGCATCGTAGTTAGGAAGTATAGGCTTCCTGTAGAGACCCTCGCCCTGTGTACACTTTCGGCCTGCGAGGTTATACGAGATGAAATATGCATTTGTTATTTGCGATTCGTATGTGACGACTTTTCATATATTACATGGCAGGTGAGGGGGTGTCAACCCTGATTCACAATTTAAATTTTTCTAATTCAAATTCAAAGTAAATGAATTGCGTAATTACGTCATTTCGCAGATGAAGAATCCCATGTTAACGTTTGCTGCAATCCTTCTTTGAGTCCATTTAAATCCAATCCATCCACTGAAAAAGCCTCTCGGATCAAAGGAGGAGCCACGAATTCATCATATTTACCAAGATACGGTGCTTCGTCTTCTGAAAGCAACGCAGATGCGTCTTCGGCCGTTCGACATTCGCTCATGATCTCGGCCAAAAGTGTGCGACCATCCACCTTGCCTGACACGACAAAATAATAAGGCTCCATCGGTACAACAGAACGCAAGGCAAGCTTGTCAGACAAGTTGTGCTTCATTAAACGCTCCAGTGTGCGGAAAGACTTGCTTCCCACCCATGGCAATACATACAGGGAATCTCCACCGGCTGGGATGACCACCTGTTTCAGTAATCCACTTTCACGTGCAAGTCGCCTAGCACGTTCCAAGCGATTTACCGCTTGAGGGGAAAGATAGGGATATATCACCGTGTCTGACAGTACTTCACGCATTTTCTGGACGACCGTCGTATGAATGTCTCCACCCGCACCAAGCCACAGCGTATCCACCTTGCCTTTGGCCGCCTTCACATACACGGATTTATGCTTGTGGTCCACCTCTTCCACTTTCCACAGTTTGCCTGCAAGCGAGAAGCAATAACCTGGGGGTGGCACGGTTGTTATGGAACCTATCTCTTCGGAACCGTTCAGCACTTTGTGCTCTTCATCATCTTTGAACACCGCGTAAAAGCGATAGTTATTCACGGTTTTCTCACCCGTAAGCCCGATAATTAATGTCCGATCTTCCGTCCACTGCAGATGATCAGTCTCAATCAGATAATTTAGAAAAAGCTGATATTGCTCTGCACGAATGTGCACGAATGGTGCGAGCGAAAGCATGGCTTCAGCCAATTCTTTCGGCTCAGCCTCCCCCATGCTTTTCAGCATGCTCATCGTCTGATGATAGAGTACACCCATCGGCATTTTACGGGCTTCAAGCGGTTCAACCCATTTGGTCTTTACATACAATTCAATAACAGCAATGGCCCGCATCAGTGTCCATGGCATACGAGCAGGCAATTGAGCTTCCTCATCCTCTTCTTCCGGACATACAAATAGCATCTCGGAAGCCATATCCCCACGCCTGCCTGATCGTCCAAGACGCTGAACAAAGCTTGATGCACTATAAGGCGCGCCAAGCTGCACAACCCGCTCCAGTTCACCCAAGTCGATACCCAATTCCAGTGTTACAGTAGCCGCAGCTACTGCTGGCCCTGAACCAGTTCGCAAGGCAGCCTCGGTCTCTTCTCTCAGCATGGCGGAGATGCTTCCATGATGAACATGGAATACATCCCGCTCCTGTCTCCGTGCGGCCACACGCCGCATCTCAAGTATGGTAACTTCGGCATCCGTCCGGCTGTTGGTGAAAATTAAAGCTTTTTTACGATGTGTACTTTCATAGATAAAGTCGTAATAGACTTTACGTGCATTATGCAGATGTTCCGCCTGTTCTTCATCCCGCGCATCAGGAAACGAAAAATGCTCTACCCGCAGACGCAGCTTGCGACCACCGGGAGAAGCGACCACATCGACACCCTGCCCTGTTCCGGCAGCAAGCCAGGCTGTAGCTGCATCATAATCACTCAGTGTCGCAGACAGTCCCACTCTTCGCGGTTTACATCCTGCCATGCGCTCAATTCGGGCCAGTTCACTCAATACCTGAATGCCTCGATCCGCCCCCATGAAAGCATGAACCTCGTCAATAATGACATACCGCAGATCATGAAATAGTGCTGGAATGGCATTGGGACGATTCATCAGCAAACCTTCCAGCGATTCAGGGGTAATCTGAAGCACACCAGAGGGACTTCGCATAAGACGCGTTTTCTCTGCCTGAGGCACATCCCCATGCCAGTGCCATACCGGAATATTCCCCTCGGACAACAAGTCCTTTAGTCGCTCGAATTGGTCATTAATCAGTGCCTTAAGCGGCCCAATGTACAAGATGCCCACGGATTTGGAGGGCCGTTCATGCAGCTCGGTCAGCGCAGGAAAAAAAGCCGCCTCCGTCTTGCCGGAGGCTGTGCCTGCCGCAATCAGCATGTGATGCGGAGTGTGAAAGCAAATATTACAAGCTTCAATCTGGGCAGGCCGAAGCGATTCCCATCTTTTTTTATAAATAAATTCCTGTACAAAAGGAGCCAGTCGATAGAAAGGGTTCTCACTCATAATTCAAACTCCGCCAGAAAATCATCCAGATCATCGCCAGATGCTGAAGAATCTGTTGCTTTTCCCGCTTCCGGTGGTTTGGCTCGCTCTCCAAGCAATTGAGTATAGGTTACTTCGGGATTCTGATGGAGCGTATGCAGCACATCCATAAAGTCCCGTACCACTTCACGTGTGGTCAGTAGCTCATCCGCACCGAGTCGGTTCACAGCTATTTGCATAAAATCAACTAAATCCTCATCCGTCAGACTTGCATCGTATCCAAAATGCAGGGCATGAATCTGACGCAGCTTCTGCAGCAGTATCAAAATCTCTTCATGGGACAACATCGAAAGTTTCAGGATCGGTCCGGTATAATTCGCATATTCCCTTGCTGCATAGCGGCCATCAATGAGTCTGGAGCGAAGTGCTTCGTAACTGAAAAGTCCTCGCCGTTCATCCTCCACAAATTGTGGTGTGCCGCCTACAAAAATGCCAAGGTGTTCTGCTTTGCCCTGCATCGTATCATTGAACATGGTAAGCAGCTTCTCATAGTTGCTTTGCCGGGAAATGCTGTTTGTAATTTTGTACAGATTCACCGCTTCATCAATGAACAGCAGTAGTCCTTTATATCCGATCCGTGCCGTAAATTCGGACCACAATTTGAAGTAGTCATACCAGTTATCATCGTCAATGATGACGCCGACAGCCAGCTCTTTTTTTGCTTCTGTCTTCGTCGAAAATTCCCCTCTTAACCAACGAAGTGCCGCCTGTTTGCGGTCATCATCCGCCAATTTATACCCGTTCCAGTACGAAGCCAGCACCTTGGCAAAATCGAATCCATGTACCAAATTCTGCATTTCGTTCGTCACCGCATAGATCTGCTTCTCCACTTCAGCGGGAAGTGCGGGATCATCCGGGCGTAAGCCCTGGCTCTGCATCGCTTGCTGCTGAAGACCTGCGATCCACTTCTGCAACATTGATTCCAGTGCACCGCCATCCGGGCGTGTACGAGTGGACAGGCGAGTCATCAGCTCACGGTATGTTGCAAGCCCCTGACCTTTGGTTCCCACCAGTCTGCGCTCAGGTGACAAGTCGGCGTCAGCCACAACAAATTCCCGGTCCATCGCATAGTTACGAATCATCTGCAACAGAAAGCTTTTCCCGCTCCCGTACCTTCCAGTAATCAGCTTAAAGGCTGCCCCACCTTCTGCAATATTGTCCATATCCCGCAAGATCGCGTCCACTTCAGACTTCCGGCCAACAGCAATCTGCTCCAGTCCGATTCGTGGCACAACGCCCGCTGTCAACGAATTCACTAGTGCGGTAGTCAGCCGCTTTGGTATTTTAAGTTCTGCCACTGCCCAATCACCTCTTCACATGTTCAAACACATTCATATAATCCGATACCATCCGATCGCCTTCAATCAAAAGGTCACCAATCGTTTCCATGGCTATATCATTAATTTCATCCAACAGAAGTGCAGGCATCGTACCGTATTGCTCTGCCACTTGCATCAGCTCCGTATCCGGATTATCTCCAAGCAGGGCATGAATTGTCCTTACATGACTTGGAGAAAGCTGCTCCGAGAATACTTTCCATTCTTCATCCAGATTAGCTGAAACGGTTTCTTCCCATTGAAGGGTTAATGACTCCGAATCTCCGCTTCCTTGTCTTCGGTCAGAATTAATTGTCTTCTCAACGTCAGCCTCCAGCTGGTTAGATCGCTTAGCATCTTCTCCTTCAGCTTTATCAACTGAGTTCTGAATGACCATAGGGCCTCTACTGCCCGTATTCTGTTCAATCTCTGCCAAGATTTCTAACCCATCAGATCTGTTACTCACTTCGGTCGCATGGTATGCATCCCTATCTTCAGTCACATGCTCTTCCTCAATCATGAGTGCTCTCCGCACATATTCGCTTTCCTGCTGCAGCGAAGCAAGTTTCTCTGTGTCAATTCGGACTATCGGTTGCTCTACTTCTGGCATTTGCTCGATGGCAAAGACCTTGTCCAGGTAACGTTCAATCACGTCCGCAAGCTCAGGTTCAAGGGTCTTTCCGCGGAGCCGCCCTCTGAAACCGAGCAGTTCACGGCATTTATTTTCCGTGCATCGAAAAACCCGGGTTACAAACTGGATAAAATCTGCATGCTCTCCAATTGGAACATATGACATTCGAACCGATTTTCCATAAATCGAGTCGTCATATACGGCTTTTCGAAACAACGTGCGTTCCATAGTCTTTTCACGATTCAGCTGAAACTGATCCAGTATACCTGCCTTGCGTGTACGCAGCAGATAGCTATCCACCAAAGCCATAACTCGGGGAATGTATTGTTCCAGAACTTGCTTGCCGCCATCCCTGTAAAATTTGCTGAGCGTAATGTCATAGTCATAGTATCTCTGTAACAGCTTCAATGAGATATCTGATACATTGCCGTTTAACAGCCGCGTCAATTCCATGTCGAGAATCTCCGGTGGCAAATACCCGCTCGAAAGCTCCACCATCTCGGATATTGACATGTTCAACTCGTGTACCAAGCCATAATCAATGATCCACTCCTGCATGTATACATCCAACTGCGGGAGCCGTTCACGATAGTTCATCCATAGCTGTTTTAATTGGTCGTAACCTTCCTGGGGTTCCTGCCAACCAATTCCGTTAATCAGTTCATAAATATGAACAAACAGATAGGACAGATCCGTATCAGGGAAACGTCCTTGCCGGACTTCCGTCCTCCAATACATATACCACTTTCGCTGAGGTTCGTTCATTACACCATAGGTCGGCCAATAACTCATGAATGGAATCCAGGGAGCCTGCTCGCCTATCACTTCCATGAGTTGCCTTGCTTCCTCGACAAACCTTTTCTCCGAAGACAATATGCCGCCAGGCAATCTTATATCAAAATCAGCACAGACAATCGTTGAACGATCAGGAACCGGGACTGCCGCTGTGATGGGCTCTTCACTCAGATCTATCTCCATAAATTCCAGTTGTCTTGAATCCTCTTTCATTGAATTCCGTTTCACCGTCCTCTACGTGTGAATGCGAACAAGTGTATCCATATTGAACATTATAACACTTGTCCTGTGCCTGCGGTGATGAAAATAATACTTTCCTTTTGAGCAGAAAAAAAGAAAGAAATTCAAACTGATATCCAGTTTAAATCCCTTCCCTCTTTACCATTTACCTGTATTCTTTACAGCAAGACCTGGTACAACTTCGTGTCAAACCACGATAGCCCGATTTTTCCCGCCACTCTTGGCTTGAGCAAGGGCCTGACTGGCTTTTTCAATTAGATCCGACATCATCAGCGTCTCTTCGGGAACCATTACCGAACCGCCTACGCTAACAGTGACTACTTCACTTGGACTGGACAGATCCCTCTGAATTTGAAGTGCAAGCACATGTTGTCTAATTTCTTCGGCAAGCTCCACTGAACGTTCTGATGTCGCACTCTTCAGTTTCAACATGAAGGTTCCTCCCCCAAGACGTGAAATGACGGCATTATTTTGTTCACTAACAACCGTAAGTACATCTCCTATCCATTGCAGGCACAGATCGCCGCCTTGAAGTCCATAAGATGCATTATATGAACGGAAATCATCGATATCGATAATAAATAGACCCAAACTGCATTTCTCCTGCAAACATTCATCCCAATCATCCTGAAGCCGGGATTTGAATATCGTCTGAAGCGGCATGTCTGTTAACGAATCTGTGTTGAGATAGGTCTGGAGCTGACTGGTTGTCTCCGTATAATGATCCTGATCATGATGGGAGGTTCCACTGTTCAGAAGGACCATCACTGAAGGTTTGCCTGCATGCGTAACAGAAGCCAGCGTAATCTCAAGCAGCAAAGATGTGCCCGTTGCTGTGGTGAAGTACGCCTTGTTGGTAAACAAACGAGTATTATTGAGCTTCAGTTCCTCCAGATTTTGCTGCAAAATCGTTCTTGTCTTGTCAGGCACAAACCCTCTAAATTCCTTGCCGATGAGATTTTTGGAGTTTTCATAGCCAAGCAGTTCAGCTGCCCTGTTATTGCAATAAATAATGAATCCATCCGTCAACGTAAAAAAGGCCACCGGGGAAAACTCCATCAACTGCAAGTAACGCTGCTCATTTTGCCGCAAAACACGTGCATTCTGTAAAGATTGCTCCTCCGCCTGAGCCAGCTGGTTCTCCGTTTGACGGCGCACAATGCTTTTGAGCAATGGCAGCACATTCAGTTCCTTCGTTGTCCACGGGTAAGAAGTAGACTGAACGACCTCTCTCCATTTTTCGAAGGATTTCCGGGGAGACAAACGCATCCCATCATCGGTTTTGATCACTGCTTTGGCCGGATCCCCTGCCCAATCTACAAGCTGAACCACTTCAGGACGGAACCAGATGATATAGTGATGCTGCCCAGGGGATATGGCAACATACACAATACCTGATGCTTTTTCCTTGTAAGCTTTAGCAGGATCATACTCCAGACTCAGTTTGGAGGTGTGATAACTGTAATCTTCCGACTTGCCTGCCAACCATGCCGCCAGTTCCCGCACCTGCTCTCTTGCTGGCGTATCGCCATATAACAACAACTTGTCCTGATAGCAGATCGCAGCTCCCGAAGCATCCATCAGGCTCAGTAAGGTCTGCTCTTCACCCTGCAGCTCTTCAATAATTCTCGCTGGACTTGTATTGCCAATAAAGATATTTGCAACTTGGGTAGCTGCTTCACGTGACCTGATCTCAGCCTGATAGTCATCTAACTGCTGACGTTGAAACAATTCACTTGAGAAGAAGGAGCCCAGGAAGTTACACAAGTTCCGAACACGATGAGGTATATATCTGGCTGAATTATGATGACATGTAATCAGGCCCCACAGTTGATTGTCATGAATCAGGGAAATGGTTACGGTTGCGCCTACCCCCATGTTTTGCAAATACTCAATATGCAGCGGGGATACACTGCGCAGAACTGACAAGCTCAGATTGAGCGGTTTACCCGTCAAAGGTTGCAGCAAGGGAACAATCTCCACAGGCTGATAATTCACGTTCACAATGGTGCGCAACCAATTGCGAAGGTACAACTCGCGTGCCTGTTTGGGAATATCAGACGCGGGGTAATGGTGTCCGAGAAACGGTTCGAGCTCTTCCTCGCGTGCTTCTGCGATGACCTTCCCATTCCATTGTTCGTCAAATTCATAGATCATGACCCGGTCATAGCCGAGCATGTCTTTCACCTGCTCTGCTGCAATCTGACTCGCTTCCACCCGATTGTCCGTACTTTTGATGCGGCTGAAGAATCTGGAAATCCACTCAAAATCATTACCTTCCATGTTCCCTTTTTCATAAGAAGGCTCCAGCTCCAGAATCAACAAGCCTTCACTTTCATGAATGACAGAAGTGAAGACCTGAGCCTTTCCAGATACGTTTATCGTGAGATCCATATATTGCAGGTCTGATGTTACAGAGGCACTGAAGTTGCATGCCAGCACCTGTTTGATATTATCCTTGCCAATCAGATGCTCGAGTGGCAGACCAATCACTTCCTGCACAGTAAGACCGAGATGTTCTTCTGTATTTTGGCTGCATTGTACAATCGTCGGGATATTGTTGGTGGTCACAGCCAAGAGCACACCATGAGGTTGAATGAAGCCGGGGATATGAATGGGTTCTTTGTCGCAATTGTTTAAATCAATTGGATCATTGGTGTACGTACCCTGATTGAGCAATGTACGGTTAAGCATATTATTTTCTTTCCTGGATTTCGATTCGGGCATAGCCTGAAAAATCCCCTCTCATGATGTGATAACTCTTATTTCAACTTATAAATGATCTGTATTTGTATTAATCCATTGATCGAGTAATCGGAACGTTTCCGAAGCCGTGTGCACCATAATATCATGATCTTCTTCCGCTGTGATGGATTGACGCAGCAGCTCCGTGAACTCTGCCCATCTCGTTCTGGTTTCCGTACCATAGGCATTAAAATATTCCAGCCCCCGATCTGCTTCAATCGGCAGGAACTGTGACAAGCGCTTCGTCATGATCTGACCTCCGTTCGTAGATCCTTCAATGACGTATAGATAGCCAAACAACCTTGCTGGAGTCGAGATATCCGGAAGATCCTTACATAAAGAAATCTGGCTGATTTCTTCTTCACTGGCGCCCAGATTCCGCAGGTCATTTTCAAGTAAATTCGCTTTTCCTCTAATCTCGAAATCCAGTCCCGTACTTTCCCAGAAAGGCTGCTGTACAGCCTGATCTTCCAATGGTTTCAGGAACCCGTAGAATTTCTCCAGATATGTCTTGTAATCTTCCAAGCTAACGGTTTGATTCATAATAGCCTTGGCATAATCGTTCTGTTCCACTTGTCTGTGATAATGAGCTGTCTCACTCTTCAGACGTTCCATAATCGTACTGGCTGTCATGTAATCATCGCCCTTCTATATCGGATCTCTTCATCAGAATTAAAACGTATACTTAACTAAATGTTCAGTGTAGGTTTGAATGGATACTTCATTTAATCTAGATAAAGACTCTATGTAAGTATACTTTCTCTTGTGAGAGAAAACTATATGAATCAGGTAGATAATGCTGTTCATCCCTCAAAATGATACACTGTTTGCATACCTGTCATTGGAGGAATGATCCATATGAGTATAACCATTCAACATGTTATAAACCATCTCACTGCCAAAGTTAAACTACCGGAAAACACCGTGGATCAACTGATTATGGGCTCGCCCGACCAATTGGTCACAGGTGTTTTCCTTACCTTTATGCCTACACAACATGTGATTGAGCATGCCATACAGCGTGGGGCTAATCTGATTATTGCTCATGAACCTCCCTTCTATAACCATCATAGTCATACCGATTGGCTGGCTGATGATCCAGTTTATGAAACCAAGAGAAAGCTAATCGAGAACGGCGGAATTGCAATCTATCGCTGCCATGATGCAATTCACCGTTTTCAACCGGATGGCATTACGGAAGGATTGGTTCAGGCATTAGGATGGTCCTCTTATGTGGTTCAGCGTAAACCGGAAGTCGACCTTCTATCTTTTCCGGAAGGTATGACAGTTCAGCTTATTGCGGAACATATTAAACGTTCGCTTGGGATCGAATATGTACGCCTAGCTGGTGATCCAAAGATGGCATGCAGACGCGCAGCGGTGCTTGTAGGTTTTCGAGGGAACGGCAATCTGACCATTCCTCTGCTTGGGCAGGAAGATCTTGATCTCATTATTGCAGGTGAAGGATTCGAATGGGAGACACCGGAGTACATACGTGATGCCGTGCAGCAAGGAAAACAAAAGGCTCTTCTTATGATCGGCCATGCCGAGAGTGAGGCTTCGGGAATGAAGCTTCTGTCTGATAGATTGGCTGCGGCTTTCCCAGAATTGGCTGTTCATTTTATAGGTGAGCAACCGGTATATCAAGTACTTTGATTGTCATAATAATGTTCTAAACAGGATTCTGTGTGGATTTTGCGGAGCCTTTGTTGTACTCTAAATGCTATAACTTCTGAGCTGAGGACATTTGTCCTTGGCTTTTCGAGTGGATATATCATTTAATAGAAATCGAAGAAGTAATGACGCGACAAGGAGAGTACAACCATGAGAGGAATTATTTTCGCACTATTAGGCGGTGCATGTATCACCCTGCAAGGGGTCGCGAATACCCGAATCAGTACGGACATAGGCACGTGGCAAGCCGCAACCATTACACAGCTCACCGGGTTCATACTGGCGGCTCTGATCCTGGTATTCGTACGTGACATCAACCTGCAAGGATTGAAGCAAGTGAAGCCCATGTACCTGGCGGGGGGCGCATTTGGGGCAGTGATTATTTTCAGCGAAGTCACGGCAATCCAGCAAATCGGAGTAACCTTTACGATCTCAGCCCTGTTGATTGCACAGCTGTTCCTGACCTTTCTGGTCGACAGTAACGGATGGTTCGGCGTCGTGAAGCAAAAAATGAAACTACCGCAATTTCTGGGTATAGCATTAATGGTAACGGGCGTCATTATTATGAAACTGTAACTGGTGTCGAGTATATAGTCGGGGGTGAAATACATTATGGAAGAATACCAGAATGAGCATCAATTATTGCACTATTTGAAGCAGTATCAACTCGAATCGGTATTTCACGAGCCCCTGCGTACGCATATGACGTTATGCCATTTCGAGAAGTGCGAATTGATCTGCCGTGAAGGCGAAACTTCCGAATATTTATACGTGCTGGTCGAGGGGAAAATCAAAATCTTCACGACCTCACCACAGGATAAAACACTCGTTCTTTGTTTCAAAACACCACTTGAAGTCGTTGGTGATGTCGAGTACATTCGGGAGAGCGACATCGTGAACACCGTACAGGCGGTCTCACCTGTCGTGATGCTGCGTATTCATTATCAATGGTTGGCTGAACTAGCCAGCGATTACGCACCCCTGTTGAAATTTCTGCTCAAAATTATTTCTCACAAGTTTTATATTGATTCGAACTTCTCCAACTTCAACCTGATGTATCCGGTTGAGGTTCGATTAGCCAGTTATTTGCTCTCGATCTCTACAGAAGAAGCGGGGGCTGTTGTCCACGAAGAACTGGACGCTTTCAATTTGACAGATATCGCAAATCTCATCGGCACGAGTTATCGGCATTTGAATCGGGTGATTCAGAAACTATGTGCGGATGGATTAATTATCCGGGATCAGGGATTTATTATGGTCAAAGATCGAGCGGGTCTGGCAGAAGTGGCGGGTCATAACATCTATGAATAAGGAGATCTATATCCTATGATTATTACAGGTATTTTGCTAGCGTTACTGGCAGGCTCTCTTGTCAGTCTGCAGACCATCTTTAATAGTAAAGTAAATGAACGTACCGGCTCGTGGTCCACAACAACGATGGTGCTTTTCACCGGGTTTATTGCATCGTTTCTGATTTCTTTGGTGGTGGAGGGGAAAAATACGTTCAGCTTCCAGCACATGCAGCCCTGGTATTGGCTTAGCGGAGCCATCGGTGTTGGGGTGGTCTTCTGTCTCGTACAGGGAATGAAGCTGCTCGGTCCTACCTTTGCCATCTCTATCGTACTCACCTCCCAGTTAAGTTTCGCCCTGCTGTTTGATTCCATGGGTTGGCTTGGACTGGAGCAAATTCCATTCTCGTGGAACCAGCTTCTCGGGGTTCTGGTCATCGTAGGCGGTATCTTGTTGTTCAAGTTTGGCGGCAGCAAGTCTGCAAAATTGAAAAAATCTGCTAGTGCGTTGCAATCCGACTCCTAGAAAAACAATAAAAAGAGTGTCTGTCCAATCCCGTTGATTGGCCAGACACTCTTTTTGGCAATTGATACGAGCAAGTATCGTTAATTCACATTAAACAAACTCTACGTTATGGTACACCTGCTGCACATCTTCAAGGTCCTCAAGCGCATCGATCAGCTTCTCGAACTGGGCTTGTGCGTCCTCTGGAAGTTCAATATGGTTTTGCGCCAGCATCGTCAGCTCGGCTACGGTGAACTCGGTAACGCCCGCCGCTTTGAATGCTTCCTGTACAGCGTGGAATTGGTCTGGCTCAGCGTAGACGATAACCGATTCATCTTCGTCCACAATATCACGTACATCCACATCTGCTTCAAGCAAGAGCTCAAGCACTTCTTCTGAAGTTTTGCCTTCAACCCCGATTACCGCGGTAGGATCAAACATATAAGCAACTGAACCACTCACACCCATATTACCCGCGTTTTTGTTAAATGCGGAGCGCACTTCCGGTGCAGTACGATTCACATTATTGGTGAGGGCATCAACGATGACCATGGCACCATTAGGCCCGAATCCTTCATAACGCAATTCTTCATAATTCTCGTCCCCGCTACCTTTTGCCTTTTCCATGGCGCGATCAATAATGGCTTTGGGTACGTTGTACGTCTTGGCACGTTCCAGCACGACTTTCAGTGCGCGGTTCGCTTCCGGGTCCGGTTCGCCCTTCTTGGCAGCTACATAAATCTCAACGCCGAATTTGGCATAGACCCGGCTTGTATTTGCATCTTTTGAAGCTTTTTTTTCTTTAATATTATTCCACTTACGACCCATATCGTTTCCGCTCACTTTCAACATATAATCTGCTTTCTACCTAGTCATTATATCTTGTTGAGCGTACTTCAACAAGTTTAGACTCACGAAATAATGGTAAAGGGCAAGTCAATTTCACCTTGCCCCGTTTAGAAATCCCAAAAGAAAACGACCCAAAAACGCCAAAGAAGCAATTCCATAAGGAATGCTTCTCTTCACGAATTCAACTAATTAAGCATGAAATTGCTGACCATCCAGCACTTCAGGCACATAGCCGGCACGAATGACGAAATCTCCAAAATGCTCACCATCATTGCGCTCTCTGGCATATTGATTCACCATTGGAGTCAATGTTTCCAAAATTTCGGTTTCGCCAATATTTTCTTTGTACAATTTGTTCAAGCGATGCCCTGTAAAACTTCCGCCAAGATACATATTGTATTTCCCCGGAGCTTTGCCGATGAACGAAATCTCAGCCAGCATTGGTCTCGCGCAGCCGTTCGGGCAACCCGTCATACGAATGACAATCTCTTCGTCTCTCAGTCCCGCTTCGTCCAGTACAGGCTCCAGCTTGTCGATCAGGGAAGGCAGATAACGTTCGGATTCTGCCATGGCAAGACCACAAGTCGGAAGCGCCACACAAGCCATAGAACTTCTCCGGAGCGCTGAGTAATGAGCGCCGTCGGTCAGATTGTATTGCTGAATCAGCGCTTCAATCTTTTTCTTCTTCTGGCTGCTAACATTACCAATAATCAGGTTTTGGTTAGCTGTCAGACGGAAATCTCCAGTATGAACCTTGGCAATTTCACGCAGACCCGTCATGAGCGGATAACCGTCCACATCCTTCACTCGTCCATTCTGAATGAACAAGGTGTAATGCCATCTGCCATTGCTGCCTTTCACCCAGCCATAACGATCTCCATTATGATCAAAATGGAACTCGCGCGCCGCATCCAGCTTCCAGCCGAGACGACTGGTCAATTCCTCCACGAACCAGGCCAGGCCGCGGTCATCGATTGTATATTTGAACCGGGCATGTTTACGTACTGCACGATCCCCATAATCCCGCTGAATCATAACCGTCTTCTCCGCGACATCAATCATTTGCTCTGGTGTACAGAAACCAATGACTTTGGACACCTGAGGATAAGTCTTCGGATCACCGTGAGACATGCCCATACCACCGCCGACTGAAACGTTAAAGCCTTGCAGCTTGCCGTTCTCCACAATCGCGATAAAGCCGAGATCCTGTGAAAATACATCGACATCATTGGATGGAGGAACGGCAATTCCGATTTTGAACTTACGCGGCAAATACACTTTGCCATAAATCGGTTCCACTTCTTCATCCGAATCCTGTGAATCAATAATTTTCTCCCCATCCAGCCACAGCTCGTGATAAGCACGGGTACGCGGGTCAAGATGATTGCTCACCTGGCATGCCCATTCATATACTTCAGCATGAATATCCGATTGATTCGGATTCGGGTTGCACATCACGTTCCGATTGACATCGCCACACGCAGCAAGGGTGCTGAGCAACGAATCATTCACTTCACGAATGGTATTTTTGAGGTCCCATTTGAGAACACCATGCAGTTGAAATGACTGGCGTGTCGTCAGACGAATCGTCTCATTCGCGTATTTATGAGCAACACGATCCATCATCAGCCATTGTTCGGGTGTAACAACCCCTCCGGAAGCACGCACACGCAGCATGAATTGGTAAGCAGGCTCCAGTTTGGATTTATTCCGCTCATTACGCAAGTCACGGTCATCTTGCATATAACTTCCGTGATGTTTCATCAGGCGGTTATCGTCCTCGGGAATTGCTCCACTGATTCGATCCGCCAGTGTTTCAGTCAGGCTTCCGCGCAAGTAGTTACTTTTGATCTTTATATCTTCCACATCGCTGTTCGTGCGCTGCGGGTTAAGTAAGTTATTATAAGCCATGCTGCTTTCTCCTCTCGTATCTACGGAATGCCTTATCTGGCATATACTCTGAAATTAATACACATCCCGCTGATAACGTTTTTCCTGTTGCAACCGTGTCAAGTATTCTGCTGCCTGTTCGGGTGTTAAACCACCCTCTTGTTCAAGAATTGTTGCGAGTGCAGCATGAACATCATGTGCCATTCTTTTCTCGTCGCCACAGATATATACACTTGCACCTTCCTGCAGCCACTGATACAGCTCTTTGCTGTGTTCAAGCATCCGATGCTGTACATATACTTTCTCTTCCGCATCACGGGAAAAAGCCACATCCATCTTCGTAAGAACGCCGTCCTTAAGCCAGCGCTGCCATTCGGTCTGGTACAGGAAGTCGGTGGAGAAATGCTGATCCCCGTAGAATAGCCATGTCTTGCCTCCTGCACCCGTCTCTTCACGTTCTCCAAGGAACGATCTGAACGGAGCAACACCTGTACCTGGCCCAATCATAATGATTGGAGCATCCGGGTTCTCCGGCAGTTTGAAGTTAGGATTTTGCTGAATAAAGACAGGCAATGTATCACCGATTTCGGTTCGTTCAGCCAGATGAACAGAGCATACACCGTAGCGCTCTCTGCCACGTGAATCATAACGTACTGTGCGAACGGTCAGATGAACTTCATCCGGGAAAGACTTCGAACTGCTGGCGATCGAATATAGACGTGCCGGGATTTTACGAAGCACCGCTACAAATGATGCAGCCGGAATACCTTTAAGCCCATAGTCATGTACCAGATCGAGCAAGTCACAGCTGTTCATCACCTTGCGAAATTCCGAATCATCTGCGAGCAGAGCGGGCAACCCGCTTCCCGGATTCAGCTTCGCGAGCTGTTCAACAACCGGTTTGGTTACCGCTGTAATTTCAAAATAACGCAGCAATGCTTCACGTACCGATACCTGGTCTCCAGCTTTATTCACCGTAACGCGCTCATCCGCATTCCATTCCATGGCCGCAATCAGCTCATCGACTAAGCGTGGATGATTTTCAGGGAATACACCCAGGCTGTCACCCGGTTCATACTCCAGATTGGAACCTTCCAGGGACAGTTCAATGTGACGGGTCTCCCGGTCCGATCCTCTTCCGTTCAGATTGAGATTTTCAAGCACTTCTGCTTTAAATGGATTCGTGCGATTGAATTCCGATTCCCCGCTGCTTACTGCAGCTACAACCGCTTCACTGGTTATCGTACCTGCAGCATCCGATGAGCTACTGAGTGAAGCAAGTACAGCATTCATCCACTCCGCTGCTGCTTCATCAAAATCAACATCACAGTCCACACGTGGTACAAGCGCTGTTCCGCCTAGCTCCTGCAAACGATGGTCAAAATCTTTTCCTGTCTGGCAGAAGAACTCATACGAAGTATCTCCCAGCGCCAATACGGAGTAACGCAATCCTTCGAGCTTCGGAGCTCGTTTGCTATGCAGGAATTCATGCAATGGTATCGCATTATCCGGCGGTTCGCCTTCTCCATGTGTGCTGACAATAATGAGGAGATTCTCTATTTTTTTCAGTCCGTTCGGTTTAAAATCTCCCATTGCCGACAGGGTCACCTGAAGCCCCTGCTCTTCCAGCTTTTTCACCAGTTTCTTGGAGAGTCCGCTGGAGTTCCCCGTTTGTGATCCAAAGAGTACCGTGACTTCTCTGGACACCGCTGGTGTATTTGCAGGAGTAGTTATACCTGCTGAAGTTACGGGCTGTTGCACTTGTGCAACACCAGCAGTTAAAGCTGCAGTTCCCTGAATGGCTGTCAGATATCCGCTTAACCATGTTTTCTGTCCATCGTTCAATGTAGGAATAAGGCGATTGAGCAGCTCAACCTGTTCCTGATTAAAAGGGCTGTTTGTCACTTGAAGTTCCACCATTTGCCACCTCGCGCATTGCTTCAATTTTAATTCCTACTAAAATGATCATATTAATTTCTACTCTCTTGAACCTACCATACCCGGTGGTAAGGGTCAATTTCGATGATTTTATAGCATTTATCAGTTTCGCTGATAAAGGACAATTAAACAACAAATACCCTCCTTTTCAATTCAGGACGGTTGTTGTTTTTAATATTCATTTGGCCGCAAGCTTAGGTAGAAGGGTTATGCGGAATATATTCGCTAAAATGATTCTCCAGCACTTTGCTTTTATCTCCATATACTCTGTCCAGATGATTCTCTCCCCACAGACAGATGCGGTCGATGATATTCTGCAGAGTAAGGCCATACTCTGTCAGCTCATACTCTACCTTGGGCGGAATCTGGGGATGAATGATCCGGTGGATAATTTCATTCTTTTCAAGATCACGCAGCTGCTGGGTAAGGACCTTTTGAGTAATGCCGGGAATGGCTCTGCGAAGTTCGCTTGTTCGTTTTTTACCTGATATCAACTGATACAGAATTAGAATCCTCCACTTTCCACCGACCAGTTCCAGCATCGCCTGCACTCCGCTTTCATATTTTTTCAGTTCATGTTCCATTCGTAATCCCCCTTAAATCACATATATGTATATCCCTTATTACCTTATTATTAGTAACCGAAGAACCTCAAGGTTTCTACAGCACTCGAAGGTGCGTACTTCTCAATAAGATGTCATGAACCTTATAATAACATTGGTCAGAACGTTAAACCAAAAATGAAGAAAAAAAGGATGGTTACTCCTACATGAAAGTCAAACTGGTCGTTACTCACCCAAGACAGGATTCCCTAACATTTGCCGTGATGAATCGTTTTATAGAAGGTATGAAGGAGAATCACCACGAAATTGATATTCTCGATCTGTATCGTGATGGATTTGATCCTTTATACAGTGTAGAAGATGAGCGAGATTGGCAAAATCCCGACAAGCAGCATGCCCCTGTGATTCGCAAAGAGCTGGATCGCGTGCTTGCGGCTGATGCCATTGTATTTGTTTTTCCGATATGGTGGTACAACGTCCCATCCATGCTCAAAGCCTATCTGGACAAGGTATGGAACATGGGACTGCTGAACAGGGTTAACTCCAAAAAGGTACTCTGGATTGCTCTAGCTGGAGGTACGGAGGCTTCATTCCATAAATACGATTATTACAACATGATCACGAATTATTTGAATAACGGGATCGCTGGCTATGCCAAATTACAGGAGTCACAGGTAGAATTCCTCTACGAGACGTTATCGGAATCCAAAGAACATATTGAAGGCTTGCTGGAGCAAGCGTATCAACTCGGCAGACATTACCAATAACCGTTGCAATGCAAAAAGACAGCGTCCATTTAACCATGGCGCTGTCTTATGCTGGTTCATATTTCATCCAGTGATGGCTTTGAAATTAGAACACCTTCGTTGTCCACGACTCACAATTCCATGTCTCCGTAACCACATCGCGATAGAATTCAGGTTCGTGAGAGATCAGCAGAATGCTGCCTTTGTATGCTTTGAGCGCACGTTTCAATTCTTCCTTGGCGTCAACGTCCAGATGGTTCGTCGGCTCATCGAGTACAAGCAGGTTCGTTTCATTATTGATCAGTTTGCAGAGACGCACTTTGGCTTTCTCGCCACCACTCAGAACCGCAACCTTGCTCTCAATATGCTCGGTAGTCAGTCCGCATTTTGCGAGTGCAGCACGCACTTCAAATTGAGTGTAAGAAGGGAACTCCTGCCAGATTTCTTCGATACAGGTATTGTAATTCGCTTCCTTCATCTCTTGTTGGAAATACCCAATCTCGAGGTGTTCACCACGCTGAACGGTTCCTTCCAGTGCTTGAATCTCACCCAGAATGCTGCGCATCAGGGTTGTTTTACCGATACCGTTCGCACCAACGAGGGCGATCTTCTGTCCACGCTCCATACGCAGGTCCAGTGGTCTCGATAACGGCTCATTGTAACCAATGACAAGGCCCTTCGTTTCGAAAATGAGTTTGCCGGACGTTCTGGCATCACGGAAATTGAATTGTGGTTTCGGTTTTTCCTTGGCAATTTCGATGACATCCATCTTGTCCAGCTTCTTCTGTCTGGACATCGCCATGTTGCGCGTAGCCACACTGGCCTTGTTCCGGGCCACAAAGTCCTTGAGATCCGCAATTTCCTGTTGTTGGCGCTTATACGCCGACTCCAGTTGTTGTTTTCTCATCTCGTGAACCTCTTGGAAGTGATCATAATCGCCCACATAACGCGTGAGATCCTGATTTTCCATGTGATAGATCAAGTTAATTACACTGTTCAGGAACGGGATATCATGCGAGATCAGAATAAAGGCATTCTCATATTCCTGCAAATAGCGTTTCAGCCATTCGATATGCAATTCATCCAGATAGTTCGTAGGCTCATCCAGGAGCAAAATATCCGGTTTTTCAAGCAGCAGCTTGGCGAGCAGTACTTTCGTCCGCTGTCCACCACTAAGGTCATTAACGTCCTTGTCCAGACCGATATCGGTCAGACCCAGACCGCGTGCTGTCTCGTCCACTTTGGCATCGATCATGTAAAAATCCTGATTGGTCAGCGTATCCTGAATCGTACCTACGTCCTCAAGCAGCTGCTCCAGTTCCTCAGGAGTTACATCGCCCATTTTGCCATACATATCATTCATTTCCTGCTCCATGTCGAACAAATACTGGAACGCACCACGAAGTACATCACGAATGGATTGTCCTTTGTTCAGCACGGCGTGCTGATCCAAATATCCGACACGCATGCGTTTGGACCACTCCACTTTGCCTTCATCCGGCTGGAGTTTACCTGTAATAATGTTCATGAAGGTCGATTTACCCTCACCATTGGCCCCGATCAGTCCAATGTGTTCGCCTTTCAGCAGGCGGAAAGAAACGTTGTTAAAGATAGCACGGTCACCAAAACCGTGACTTAATTTTTCGACATTTAATATGCTCATTCATGACACCTTTTCTATATAGACTTAATTCTTTGTATATTATAATCGTTATATCATGCACAACTCAACGCCATATTGTAAATTTAGCACCATTTTTCAATGAAATGTCCTGCATTTCGACTCTCGATCCACTCAAACTGAAACCGATGGCATTTGCCTTATATGTATGGATGGGTTAAAATTTTTCCTTAAACGACTTACTACTATAAGAATGGAGCTCTCTTGGAGAGCATCAGGTGAACATGATGATTGAAGTGAAACAATCCAAATTGGGTGATGGGGAATTTAACCGCGGCGTATTTGCGACCGTAGACATTCCAAAAGGCCAGCTGATCCATCAGGCTCCGGTTGTCCCTTATCCCAATGAAGACCACGAGCATGTGGAGAAAACAATTCTCGAAGATTACGTATTTGAATACGGAGCCAACCATACGGCTATCCTGTTGGGTTATGGCAGTCTGATCAACCATTCCTATCAACCCAATGCCACCTATGATATCAACTTCGAAAACCATACCTTTGACTTCTATGCCTATACAGATATCAAAGCCGGTGAAGAAGTACTGATCAATTATAATGGCGAGGAAGATAACATGGACCCATTATGGTTTCTAGATGATTACGAAGAACGTATGCGTGAGTTGAACGAAGCAAGTGATGGTGAAGAGGATGCTGATGACATTGATTCTGCGTCCCAGGACACGGACTCAAGCAAATAAGATCTTGATGATAAACTACAGCAGTAGGGCAACTATGTGAACAAGACTTTAATAATCTGCGCCCTCATCCGTTGTAGCTTTGATACAGCGGCTATGTCGTTGTCTAAGGCAAACTAAACAAGCCAGTCCTCCACCAAGGAAGACTGGCTTGTTTAATTTATTGCGTTTTCACCACATTTCCCAACATCGAACCAATCTTAATCAGCAATGGGAGGGTCGGTGTGCAGATCCTGATCCGGTTCAGTCATTTTCCACTTTGTAAACGCAACTTCGAACCCGGCACGCTTCGGAGAACAGAGAAACGGTCCGGCCTGCTTGTTCGTCGGATAGGCAAACCTCGCTACCCGAATCGTACGCCAAGGATGCTCGTCCGTACGGGCGCGAATGACCACCGCTTCGTCATGATATGAAGCCCGAATGGTAACGATACGCCCACCCCACTCTGGCACAGGTGAGAGCGACCAATCGGAAAATCGATCCGTTACGACAGCTCCTACATGAGCCACGCCATCGTTTACTTCAACCCCCG
Source organism: Paenibacillus sp. 11B (assembly GCF_030487755.1). Lineage (NCBI taxonomy): Bacteria > Bacillati > Bacillota > Bacilli > Caryophanales > Paenibacillaceae > Paenibacillus > Paenibacillus sp. 11B. Next base: position 597,727 of record NZ_JAUKNS010000002.1, read on the forward strand.
CCTTGATCCATTGGTCCTGGCCGTGCCAAAGCATCAATCCGGCCTGATCATATAATTCCGTGAATGAACTCAGATCAAATGAGACTTCAACTGCCTTGGTTCCATCCCATGGCGCAAGCATGGCATGTCCATTCTGATGACAGAAACCATAAAAGGTTTTCTCCCAGAAGTCACTGCCCTCCTGTGCCTCCACAATCAGACGGTCACCTTCCGTTCGTGCCTGAGCCGGTTCGGTTGTCCACTCGGCATCATGAATCCGATGAAAATTAGCTGACATGATTCTCCCCTTCCTTCCACTTTCACGTCTTGTATCTTCGTTACCATATAAAATGAACTGAAGTCTATGACACTCTGACACTTCAATTGCAGAACCATCTTCCGATCGCTGTTATCCCCAGATTTTTTTGATCCATTTTTAAATGGAAAAATCCGGGGATAAAGGCGAACGCTCCGCTTCTTCAGATTGGTTCAGCACTTTCCGTTTCCTGTAGTCTTCTTTCTACTTTATATAGACACAAATTACAACACGTGAGTTCATCTAAATTAAAGAGCCCAAGTCCGATGCGGCTGTAGGATATGCAAAATTCATGGTGTTTAACTGATCGGTCGTCAAATCAAACTGAATCGCCATCGCGAACAGGTTAATCAGTTCTTCTGTTTTGCCACCCAATACATGGGCACCCAGGATACGCCCCGTTGCCTTATCAGTAATAACTTTGGCCATGGAAAATTTTTCATTCGTACGTTTATAAGTATACCATTTCGACATGTCATTTACCTTCACCTCGTAGCCCTCTTTCTTGGCCTGCTCGACATCGAGGCCTACAGAACCCAGGGATGGCACGGTAAATACAATCGAGGGCATCACTTTATAATTGGGTTTATGATGATTGCCTTCAAGCAGATTCAAGGATACCGCGCGTGATTCCTGGCCTGCAAGCGGCGTTAGTGGAAGTCCTTCCGTGGCGGACACATCACCAGCTGCAAAGACTCTTGAGTTGCTTTCACTTTGCAAATACTCATTAACGATAATACCTTTTTTCGTATAGCTGACATTGCCCTTCTCCAGTTCAAGCCCCTCTATATTCGGAATGCGTCCGGCTCCATGGACAACAAGTCCACATTGCCATTGATGATCCGCCCCATTACGGGTTCCGCTAACCACATACGTGTTGCCCTGCTGACGAATCGCCTTCACTTCCGCATTCAAGTGCACGTGGATGCCTACTTCTTCGGATTTTTTCAGCAGAAGGTGCACCAGTTCGGAATCAAACTGTTTCAGCGGCTCTTCGCCTCGATGGATAATATGGACTTCCGTGCCAGCTCTGGCCGCAATATGTGCAAATTCAAAAGCAATGTAACCGCCACCCACCAGAACCAATTTATCCGGCAGCTGTTCCAAATCAAGAAAATCATCACTGTATATCAGATGCTCTGCACCATCAATAGGAAGTGGGGCTGGACGCGCACCTGTTGCGATTAAAATATGTTTTCCCTGCAGGACTTCGTCTCCTACACGAATGTGATCTTCGTCGACGAAAGAAGCCTTGCCGTGGAACGTATCCATCCCGGCCTGTTTGAACTTATCCTCACTGGCTCTCGGAACACTCTCGGTAAATGTTCGCTTGAACGCCATCAGCTCCGACCACCGAATAGAGGCGTTACCTTCCACTCCTTTGCCCTTCATTCGTTCATTCCAGTCGATAAGTTCAGCTGCTCCTGCAAGTACTTTTTTGGGATCACAGCCCCGTAATGCACAGGTTCCACCAAACTTTCGTTCATCAATTACGGCAATTTTCCACCCAGCTTCGGCGCAGCGGCTAATCACAGAACTTGCGGCACTCCCGGTTCCAATCGCGATCAAATCATAAGGTTGTTGTGTCATGTTGGCTCCTCCTCTTCATGTGTAACCGTGAAATACAAACGCATGAATATCAAACTATAATAATCCTGCCTTTTGCAGATAATCCGTTGCCACTTGTTGTGGACTTGCTCCATTAACGTTTACTTCGTAATTCATTTGACGCATCTCATCGTCCGTGATACGACCTGCAAGTTGGTTCAGTACCTCCACCAGCTGCGGGTATTGGTCTGCCGTTTCTTTGCGGAGCATCGGTGCTCCCTGATATGGCGGGAACAATTCCTGATCATCCTCCAGCACAACGAGTTTATACTGTCTCAGTTCACTGTCTGTGGAGTAAGCATCCAGCAAATTGATGTCCCCACGCTGAACGGCCGCATATCGCAGTTTCGGCTCCATAGTTGCTACGTTCGGAAATTGGATGCCATACTTCTTCTGAATGCCAACATATCCGTCTTCCCGATCTGAGAATTCCAGTGTAAAGCCTGCCTTAATCTGCTGCTGTACCGACTTGAGGTCCGAGATGGTCTTCAGATTATACTGATCCGCAACCTTTTGAGGCACAGCCAACGTATACGTATTGTTGTAATCCATCGGGTTGAGAAGAACCATATTGAATTGGCTCAGCATCCCGTCCTTTGCCTGTTCATACACTTCTTTGCGATCGGTGCTGACTGCGGTTTCTTTCATAAATTCCGAAATGGCGGTACCCGTGAATTCCGGATAAATATCAATATCACCTGATTTCAGGGCATTGAACAGAAATGTGGTTTTCCCCAATCCGGGTTTCAATTCAACCTTCAGATCGGTATCTTTATCAATCAGCAATTTGTACATATTAATGAGAATCTCCGGTTCTGCACCCAGCTTGCCAGCAATAACGAGATCCTTTTGCCCTCCACGGGAGAGCCAGGGAATCGTGATCACCAAAACGGCCACCAGAGCAAGAGTTCCGAGAGTAATCATCGTTTTCCTGAACGATAGGCGCTGGAACTGACGCAGCAGCACATCAAACAAAATCGCAAGCAATGCGGCCGGGATGGCTCCCAAAATAATCAATGCAGTGTCGTTTCGGTCAATGCCGAGCAAAATCAATTTACCCAGGCCACCCGCACCAATTAGGGCAGCAAGCGTTGCTGTACCTACAATCAGAACCATGGCAGTACGAATGCCTGCCATAATAACAGGCATCGCGAGTGGCAGCTCCACTTTGGTCAGACGTTGACGACTGTTCATGCCCATGGCATTCGCTGCCTCGACCATGGAAGGATCGACTTCGGATATGCCAGTGTATGTATTGCGCAGTACCGGAAGCAATGCATACACCACTAGGGCAATGATCGCAGGAAGTGTACCGATGCCAAATAACGGGATGAGCAATCCGAGAAGCGCCAGGGACGGGATCGTTTGCAGTACTGCCGTAACCCCAATTATCGGCTCAGCCACTCTCGGTTTCCGTGTTAGATAAATGCCGAGCGGAATAGCGATCAGAACGGCAAAGAACAACGCGATAAATGAGATCTGAATATGCTCAAGGAGAGCAGACAGCAATTGTCCTTTGCGCTCGCTAAACACCTCCGTAAATTTACTCATGTCCTTCACCCCGTTCCTGCAGCTGACCGGACCAATACCGGATCAGATCGGCTCGACTGACCTGGCCTATAATCTGGTGGTCTTTCTCGACCAGCAAATGATCATGGGAAGCCATGATCTCCACAAAATCCGGCAGTGTAATCGATACGGGAACAGCCGTTTTGACTGACTTAGGTACATGCCCGGGTGCGAGTGGTGACATGATTGTTTCAAGATCAAATAACGAAGTTAGTCGTTCTTGTTCTCCGGAAGCCTTTTGCAATTCATACATCGTGTCCCCACCAGATACAGGCTGTGAACTCCTATCCGGACCAGGACTGCCAACAAAGTCACGTACAAATTCATTGACCGGCTGCTGGATCAGTTCTTCCGGGGTACCCACCTGCAACACTTGCCCATCCTTCATGATACAGATGCGATCCCCCAGCTTCATCGCTTCCTGAATATCATGAGTAACAAATACAATCGTCTTCTTCATCTGACGTTGAATATCCAGAATATCATCCTGTAATTTCTCGCGGCTTATCGGGTCGAGTGCACTGAACGGTTCATCCATCAATACAATTTCGGGATCGGCAGCGAGTGCGCGCAATACACCGATTCTCTGCTGTTGTCCACCAGATAGCTCAGCAGGCTTGCGATCACTGTATGTGGTTCCTTTCAGTCCAACCATGTCCAGCAAAGTATGTACGCGCTCCTTGATTTGCTCTGATTTCCACTTTCTCAGTTCAGGAACAACCGCAATATTTTCGGCAATCGTCATATGTGGGAACAATGCAATCTGTTGCAGCACATATCCGATATTCCAGCGCAATTCATGAATGTTATATTCATCGATGGGTCGTCCGTTAATCCGCACGGTTCCATCTGTCCGGTCGATTAGGCGATTGATCATTTTGAGCATCGTGGTTTTGCCACAACCGCTCGGACCAATCATGACGAACAGCTCTCCCTTATTAATGTTGAGATTCACCTGACGCAGAGCATGGGTTCCATCAGGGTATTGCTTGGATACATTTTCGAACTGAATCATCCGTTCACTTCTCTCCTTTATGAAACATTCATTCTCATCTATTTCCCCAAAATTATAGACATATAATCACCGTGCTGGACTGAGGCATTGTTGTTTCTATAGAAATCGGTTATGTACGGATACCTCCAAAGGTTGAACAATCAACAAAAAAGACGGGCATCCAGGCACCATCTTCTTATTATTATGCAGTATTTCCTTCCAATATTTTTATAATGAATGGGGACATCATAAAAAAGGAAAGTACACTTTCCAGACTGATCAGTCAAGAAAATAAATGCTTTGGTTTTTGACAGAGTGGTATAATGATTATAGAAGTTCGTTTTATCCAATTACCATTACGATCATGCCAACATATAAAGGAGTGTAGCGATATGCATATTCAAATTACAGATTTGGCTGCTGCGCGATTGACTGAAAGCCTGAATGATCAGCCCGGTTATTTCAAAGTGATCTATGACATGGAAGGTTGTGGCTGTAACGGAATTATTGCCATACTCATCGTGGATGAACCCGAAACTCTGGATGTACAGATTGAAACCAATCTGGTGCCGTTCTATGTCGATCCGAAGCAACAGTTGAACCTGGAGCAGCACATGAAGCTGGACACGGAACCCAACTACCCTTCATTCAAATTAAGCAGCGATTCCGGCGTACTCAGCAGCAATGTCCGTGTTCGGGATGCCCGCGCAGTGGCTGCTGGAAGCTCCGGCAATTCTGTTTCGTGCGAGCTGTAATTCACAGTTTCTTTTCTAGTAAGACGAGAACTTGATTCGCATCTATGTGCACACAAAGACTTTGCACCCAAGGTGCAGAGTCTTTTTTCGTGTTTTTTTCTCGACAGAACATTAAAAACTATGAATCTCGCAAACTTTGTTTACAACTCGGAAACAATTGGAGAATCTATGGATATAATCCTCTAGTATACTCGGTATATAGCAAAGCACGAGATTGATATAACCCGAGGAGGAACACACATCATGAAATCTTTCACACGTAAATCTATCGTATCCACGATACTCATAGGATCTGTCGTAGCAGGCTCAGCATTCACAACACTGCCCTTCACGAATGAGATGAACCCGGTCGCATCTGCTGCCAGCTCCAGCTTCACTCAATTCCTGCAAGATAATGCACCTGGACGTACAATCAAAACGAGCGGTGGTCTGGCAACGGTGACGAATCTATCAAGTACAGTTGTGCTTGTGAATAAAAAGAGAAATCTGCCTTCGACCTATGCCCCTCAGGATCTGGTTGTTCCTAATATCCCATTCAGTTTCTCTGGCTCCAGTCCGAAAAAGCAAATGCGTAAAGTGGCTGCTACCGCGATTGAGAAATTGTTCGCAGCAGCAAAAAAAGACGGCATTGATATTAAGGCTGTGTCCGGCTATCGCTCTTATGCGACGCAGAAATCCATTTTCGATCGAAATGCGAGTATCAAAGGCGAAGCTGTTGCCAATAAAACCAGTGCTCGTCCTGGACAAAGTGAACATCAGACCGGCCTTGCAATGGATATCTCCAGCGCATCAGCGGGATATGACTTGCAGCAAAGCTTTGGGAACACCAAGGAAGGCAAATGGCTGAAAGCCAATGCACATAAATACGGATTCATCATACGTTATGGCAAAGATCAGGAGAAACTGACAGGCTACTCTTATGAGCCATGGCATGTGCGTTATGTTGGTGTGTATATTGCTGGGGAAATTACGAGCCAGAACCTTACACTCGAACAGTACCTGGAGCGCGCCAAATAAAAGACCAGGAACCTGAACAATTAAGTAACATTCGTTCCGCTCTCATATGACTATAGTATGTAAACGAATAGATGAGCTTACAGGATGGGGCCCGGGATCGGGCCTTTCGTTCCTGCACCACATCTACACCTACATAAATAAGCAGCAAATATCATTCTTCTTTAGATTAAGGACCTACAATTTTCCTGAAAACGACTGGCAGTCTCTTTACGCTTTCCGTTCCGGCCCAAGAACCCACACCAGCAAGAAGTGCATTATGAAACAGATAAAGTGCAACATTGTACGCAAGGGTACCCAGCACCATCTCCACCACTAAAAAACGTTTTAGTGTGGAGGATTCGATGACATAGACCTGAAACTCATTTCTGGACTTCCCCTCCCTATACCTTGTAAGGAGTGTTTTCATGAATCACCTCTACTGTTTTATTTTTATCGTATGGCAGGCAGATCTTGTCTTATTCAAAAATAATACTAAATAATACTTACATAAAGTAACTAAGTGTGTTATAGTCAGTTTAAATCATACATAAGCGAGGGAAACAACCATGAGTGAACTGGAGAACCTAGTTAAAAACCGCAGATCCGCCATTATTTTTGAAGAAGGAATTGAGATTCCAGAATCGGAACTGCAAGAAATGTTTGCCCTGAACAAATTCGCACCTTCCGCCTTTAACCTCCAGCATACGCACTATCTGGTGCTGACGGACCCGACCCAGAAAGAGAAAGTATACGAAGCTTCACAGCAATATAAAGTGAAAACCGCCTCTGCGGTCATCGTTGTCCTCGGCGATATCAACGCACACCATCATATACGCACAATCAATGAGGGCCTGCTGAACCTTGGCGCGCTTACTCCGTTCCAATACGAGCAAGAATCGCAGAGCGTCATCGAATTTTACGAAACGCGGGGAAGGTTCTTCCAGAGGGAAGATGCAATTCGTAATGCCAGCCTGTCAGCGATGCAATTGATGCTGATCGCTCAGGATCGTGGTTGGGACACCTGCCCCATGATTGGCTTCGACGCTGAAGAGTTGCAACGTAGCTTGGATATTCCCGACCATTATGTACCTGCCATGCTAATTACGATCGGTAAAAAATCAGACGCCAAACAACGTCCGCGCGGATACCGCAAACCGATTAACGAATATGTCAGCTTTAACAAAATGCATGCCGAATAACGAAAAGATGCAAACCAAAAAGCCACGATCTCGTGGCTTTTATACGTTTCATATATGAAGCGTTTCAGACATTTCAATTTTATCGTCAAACGATGCATAACGCGATTGACAGTGATGTAACGGTATCGATGTCGCTAGACTGAATATAACCTCGATAATCGCAGAGATGCACCAGCACCCATTGTTTAAAAAGTTCGTCGGTAAGATCTCTGGTAATATCCATTACAATTCTTCTCCCCAGACATAAAGTCCTACGATCTTTCTTTTGTCAAAAATATATATGAATATTTTTTTATACCATGATAGCATTCGAAATGTACCCCATAACCGTAATGAGAGGAAGGAAAACCAATGGAATTCCACATTGAAAACCTGCCAACATCCCGAATTGCCTATGTACGACAAGTGGGTCCTTATGGCCCTGCGAACAGCCAGGCTATGGAAACGTTAAAGAACTGGGCTATATCCAAAAACCTGCTTACGGAAACAGCCATCTTGTTCGGCATTCCCCAGGACAACCCGGAAACCACGCCCCCCTCTCAATGCAGGTATGATGCTTGTATTGTCATATCGGAGGATTATTGTCTGGATGAATCGACTCCCCAACTTGAAGAAGCTGAGCTTCCTGGCGGGCAGTATCTGGTTTGCAAAGTCAAACATACCGCAGAAGATGTGAAGCAAGCGTGGACTGAGATTTTCCCGTATTTAGAGAGTAGCGGTTACACAATGGACAACAAACCCATATTGGAAAGATATACGGGTGATCTCCTTCCTCTGGATGTTTGCGAAATATGCGTACCCGTAAAGTTACAATAAGCTAATGCAAAGTTAGTGCAATACGCATACGCAAAAAAAGTGACTTCAATGTTGAAGTCACTTTTTTGTCTTTTTACAGATGATTTACCAATTAAAATGCCCAGTTCCCTTTGCGGAATACAGGTTCTACTGTACCATCCTGCAGCTCGCCATCGATGTCGAGCTCTGCGGAGCCGATCATGAAGTCTACATGGGTCAGACTGACGTTGCATTCATGTTTCAGCAATTCCTCGTTAGACATCGTCGTACCATCTTTCATATTGAACGGATATGCACTTCCGACAGCCAGATGGCAGGATGCATTCTCGTCAATACCGGTATTATAGAAGATACGATTCAAGTTAGAGATTGGGGAATCATGCGGCACGAGGGCCACTTCTCCAAGGTAGCGTGCACCTTCATCGGTGGCAAACAGATTTTTCAGATGCTCTTCACCCGAAGCTGCTGTAAAAGCAACGACCTGTCCGTCCTTAAAAGTTATTCTCATCTGGTCTACCAGCTGTCCGTTCAGGTTGAGTGGCATCGTGCTGCTGACGAATCCGTTCACTCCACTGCGCTTCGGCATGGTAAACACTTCTTCTGTCGGCATATTCGCAACGGTATACACACCTTGCTTGTTCTCGCCACCGCCGCCTCCCCAGATATGATTGTTCACGAGCTCAATTTTCAAATCTGTTCCTGGTGCGCGGTAGTGCAGGCTTTTATAGTTTTTCTTGTTCAGCAAATCACTCATGGCATTCAGGGTGTCCAGATGTTTTTTCCAGTTCTGTACTGCGTCTCCGCCATCGACACGGTTCATTTTGAAAATGGTTTCCCACATAACGTTAATCCGATCTTCCTCAGGAATGTCGGCAAACACTTTGTTCGCCCATGCCTTGGTTGGCGCTTTGATCAGACACCAGCTAATCTCGTGGTTACGTGTATATTTCGAATATCCGCGTCGTGCATGAGCCGCCGCCTTGGTTGCACGCGAAACGTTGTCAGAATTGATGCCTTTGTACAATTCAGGGTCAGGTACTTTGATCGTCAGGGTTGCTCCGCCTGCTTCTGCAAACTTCTCCATCATTTCCGCCTTCCAGGCCGGGTAATAGTCAAAGCTGTCATCGGAGCCATGTTGAAAACGACTGCGTGTAATATCGTCGTCTTCAAAATCAACCTGTACATACTTGGCGCCTGCCGCATACGCTTTTTGCACGATCAGGCGGGTGAATTCCAGTGTTTCGATAGGTGCCGTTACGAGCAGATCCTGCCCTTTCTGAATATTCACACCGACTTTGACAACCAGCTCCGCGTATTGTTCCAACGACTTTTCAAAGGTTTGTTCAAAATTACTCATGGTTGTGTTCACTCCTAATTCATATTTTGAATGTTTAGTCGATTCCTTCCCCTTCACTACTTATGCTGACATTTCCAACTCTTTGATTACACACAATGATTTAAGCATTACGTTTTTCCTGCTCACGCAGCTCGATGCGGCGGATTTTACCGGAGTTTGTTTTCGGCAGATCGGCAACAAACTCGATTTTGCGTGGATATTTGTATGGTGCTGTCCATGCCTTCACATGGTTTTGCAGTTCACGCGCCAGTTCTGGTGAAGCGAGAGACTCGTCTCTCAGCACAACAAATGCTTTCACTACGTTACCACGGATCTCATCGGGGCTTGCCACAACCGCACATTCCTTCACGCTGTCGTGTTTCATCAGCGCTTCTTCCACCTCGAACGGTCCAATCGTGTATCCCGAACTGATAATGATATCATCACTGCGTCCTTCAAACCAGAAGTAGCCTTCTTCGTCTTTGCGTGCGCGGTCCCCAGTTACAAAATAATCCCCACGCTGATTCGCTTCCTTCCGTCCCTCATCCTGATAATAGGCACGGAACAAGGCTGGCATGTCCTTATGCACCGCGATATCTCCTACTTCACCAGCAGGTACAGGTTGTCCCTCTTCATTGATGATCTCAATGAGGCCTGGTGTAATCGACTGCCCCATCGAACCGATTCGTACGGGAGCATCCTTCAAGCTGCCGATCAGCAGTGTACTCTCGGTTTGTCCATATCCGTCCCGGATTGTCAGGTCAAAGTGACGTTGGAAAATTTCAATCACTTCCTGATTCAACGGCTCACCCGCAGACACGGCGCTGCGCAACGCGGACAGATCATGCTTACCAAGATCGTCTGCCTTGGCCATTAAGCGATATTCCGTCGGCGTACAGCAGAGGACGTTGATATGATGCTCCTGCATCAGTTCCAGATACCGCTTGGGTTGGAAGGATCCATTGTAGACGAGTCCGGTCGCCCCTCTTCCGAGTACGGACAGAAACGGACTCCAGATCCATTTTTGCCATCCAGGTGCTGCGGTTGCCCAGACCGTATCCGAAGGCTGTATATCCAGCCATAACGATGAAGCGATCCGCAAATGGGCATATCCCCACCCATGACTATGTACTACCCCTTTTGGATTCCCGGTTGTACCCGAGGTATATGCGAGAATGGCCATATCGTCACGATGGGTTTCCACCGCAGCCATCGTATCGGATTGGCCTTGCATTAACTGGTGTACGTTAACCCAGCCTTCTCCAGGTACGCGAACATCACCATTGGGTGAAGCAACGATGCGGTGTGCCAATGCTGGCAAATCTGCATCTATCTTTTCAACTTCAGCGGTCGTCTCGGACCAGACAATGACAGCCCGCGCCTCGGAATGCCGGAGACGATACTCCAGATCTTTCGCACGCAGCATCTCGGAAGAAGGAATAACTGCAATGCCCAGTTTCAGGCAGGCAATGTAAATGACATAGGCAATAATCCGGCGTGGTACCATGACCAGCACCCGGTCGCCCTTCTCCAAACCAAGACCACGCAAACCTCCAGCAAGACGATTTGCCTGCTTTAATAACTCACCATAAGTGATCTCTTCCAATTCTTTATGATCGCTCAGCCATCTAAGTGCAACCCGATCCGACGGGTGATTCTCCATCTCGGATGTCAGGTTATAAGTTTCAGGCGAAATCCACTGTTGAAAATTCAAATGGAGCCTCTCCTTCATATTTCAAATGTATAGCATCTATATATTATACCCTAAATCCTAGGACCTGGTGCTATGATATGAACTAGTTTAGGAAAAAAAATAAACATAGGTCAATTAAATGATGCCCTTTAAGGTACCTCTCCTAAAATAAAGAATGTTTCGTAAGACAAAAAAAGTGTCCTCCTGACTACAGGAAGACACGTTTAGTTATCCCAATATATCTAATAGCATAGTTTTTATATTTTCCCATGGTAGACATGACTCTGAATCTCAAAAGTCATATCTCTCCGTTACAAGTTACCAAGCATAGTTTCCGATGCCATCCAAGATGCTTTCGATTTCATTCAGCTCTTCCGACGTCAGGTCTGGTGCCTGAAGGGCGGCTACATTTTCTTCGATCTGAGACACACGACTGGCACCGATCAGGGCTGAGGTAACCCGGTTGTCACGCAAAATCCAGTTCAGTGCCAACTGGGAGATCGTTTGGCCTCTCCGCTCGGCAACCGTCTGAAGTGCTTCGAACTTGGCGATTCGTTCGTCCGTATAAGCTTCTTTTCTCAAATTGCCTGTTGGGTTGGTACGCTCTTCCTTGAGCTTGTCCACATATTTATTCGTCAACTGACCGCGGCCAAGCGGACAGAAGGCAATCGAGCCTACACCGTGCTCATCCAGCACATCCTGCAATCCATCCTCAATCCAGCGATGCAGCATTGAATAGTTTGGCTGGTGAACGAGACAAGGCGTACCGAGACGACGCAAAATAGTAACGGCTTCCTTCGTCTGTTCAGCATCATAGTTGGACAAACCTACATACAGCGCTTTGCCCTGTCTAACGATATGATCCAGCGCAGTCATCGTTTCTTCGAGCGGTGTATCCGGATCTGGACGGTGATGATAGAAAATATCTACATAATCCAATCCCATACGATCCAAACTTTGGTCCAGACTGGCAATCAGGTTTTTGCGGGAACCCCATTCGCCGTAAGGACCGTTCCACATATGATAACCTGCCTTGGTCGAGATGAGCAGTTCGTCACGATAAGGACGCAGATGTTTTTTGAAAATGACACCGAAATTCTCTTCAGCTGATCCTGGAGGTGGACCATAATTATTTGCCAGATCGAAATGGTTAATTCCCAGATCGAATGCGCGCAGAATCATCTCTTCCTGAATATCAAGGGTACGATTTCCACCAAAGTTCTGCCATAGGCCAAGAGCAATTTGCGGTAGCTTGATTCCGCTTTTGCCGGAGCGTGCGTACTTCATTTCACTGTATCGTTGTTCATTCGCAGTATAGGGCATCGTTATTCTCTCTTTTCCTGTAAAAGTAATTGAATACCCTTTCATCTTAGACAGTTCCAAAGCAAAACGATATGGCATTTCACTACAACGATATGGAAAAATGATTGTTATCTTCAGCAAATGATATTCATAAAACGATTCCTTTTCACCTTTTATATGTTAAAATGCAAGGTATAACGACCTCATAACAGGAGTGGATAGCCTTGATTACATATTTGTGCAAAAATAATCACTTTCAGGAGCTGCAGCTCCTTCATTACGGCACAGAAGCTTGCGCACCCGGTCACTACTTTGGTCCGGCCATGCGGGACTACTACAAAATCCATTACATTTTGGACGGAAAAGGCACCTTTGAAGTTGGAGGAAAAAAGGTTGAGCTGCGCAAAGGACAGGGATTTCTCATCGTCCCCCATTCTGTCGTTCATTATGAAGCAGATCAGGCTGACCCATGGGAGTACAGCTGGGTAGCTTTCCAAGGAAGCACCTGTCCTTCGCTATTGCAGCAGGCCTGCCTGTCTGAGCACCATCCGATCTTTGAGCTGGGCAATGACGATGACGAGCTGCGCTCCTGTCTGCACCGCATGATCAGCTCTCGTAATACCCATAAAGGATGGGAGATCAGCATGACGGGATTGCTGTTTCAGTTTTTCTCCATATTGATTGATCGGGCCAGTGAGGACAGACCTATTCCGTTTCAAGATTACACGAAAGAAAACTATGTCACTCAGGTCATGGATTTCATTGAGATTAATTATGCCAACGCCATAACCGTACAGTCCATTGCGTCTCATGTTGGGTTACAGCGCAGTTACTTGTGCTCCCTCTTCAAAGACAAGATGGGCACCAGCATTCAGTCGTATCTGGTCAATTACCGAATGCGCAGAGCGGCTGAACTGACGCTGGACCCGGCTTTGACCATTGGGGATATCTCCCGTTCCGTTGGATACGCCGACCAGCTGCTTTTCTCGAAAATGTTCAAAAAAGTCATGGGCGAAGCCCCCACGTATTATCGCAAACACAAAACAGCACCTTCCCATTTATGCAGCTAATGGAAAGGTGCTGTTTTTATTTTTACACAGGATATGATGACCTGCTTATAGCTGGATTCCATTCATTCTACTCGTTTTGTTTTAAATCTGCTCCTGCATGGTTACGCCTACCACTTGCACTTTAATTTCATTGACCATAATGCCTGTTAATTGCTCCACGGCTTGCTGCACATTATGTTGAAGCTCCTGACAGACTTCATGCATCTTGCTGCCATACTGAACATTAATTCGCAGCTGGATGGATGCCTGATCATCTTTGATCGCCACATCAATCCCTTTTTGCAAGCTTTTCCCGCTGATGCTCTTGGCGATTCCTTCGGTAAGCCCAACCGACATGGAGGATATTCCTACGGTCGTCTGAGCGGCCATGCCGACAATTTTGGATACAACATCGTTGGAAATATGAATGGCGCCCATTTGAACAGATTGCGGCTCAATATACTCAGGTTCAGTGTATGGTTGTGGGATGATTTCAGACATGATTTCCACTCCTTTTATATAAGTTATCCATGTTTAAGCATTCTGCCATTTGTCCTTGAAGAATAGCTGGTAGATTCGAACCAAAATAATTTTAACGATCATGTAGACAGGGATGATAATCAGAATGGCAATAATTCCACCCAGATCCCCTGCACCCAGCACCAATATAATGGTGGTCAGCGGATGAATATCGAGTTTTTTGCCGAATACATACGGTGCAACCAGATTATCCTGTATTTGCTGTGCTACCAGAATAATAATGAGTGACCAGATTGCAACCGAAGGGGATACCACCAGTCCCATAATGACAATAGGAACGGAAGACAGGATCGCCCCGATAAACGGAACAAAGTTCATGATGACCGCAATCACGGTTAACAACAGTGCATACGGGAGACCAATGATCAGAAAACCGATATACATCAGCACGCCCAGAGCCAGATTCACGAGCACTCGTCCCACGATAAAGCCACTTAACGCCTGATCGATCTCAAGTACGACTTCACGGCTGTCTTTTTGGAAGCGTTTGGGTGCAATGTGCACCAGCTTACGACCGAACTTCTCTCCCTGCTTCAGCATGTAGAACAAAATGATCGGGAAGGTGAACAGAACAATCGCAAAGCTGGATATGAGTGAGAAGAATCCACTTACATAGTTCGTTACAAAAGTGAAGCCTTTGTTAATGTAATCCGTAATCTGAGAAAACGGGGTCGATCCTTCCGGGAACAAAGCCGTAATGGCACCGTTCTGTTCGAGCTCTTTGAGCTGTAAACTTAGTGAATTAAGCAGATTTGGTGCGTTTTCTACCAGGTTAACCAGCTGCTCACGTAAAGAAGGCCATAGTCCTATAATAAACAGGGCGAACAGTATACCAAACACCAGATAGATTAGCAAAATGCTAAGTGTGCGATTCAGCTTCTTTTTTTCCATGTAATTGACGAGTGGCCGCAGCAGATAATAAAAGAATACGGACAGCATCATCGGCACAGTAATCACCGTAATCATGGTAACAAGCGGTTGGAAAATGAAACTGACACGTGATAACAGGTAGATATTAATCAGTATCAGTGCCAGTGCAATACTGAAACGTACAAACGAATTTACTTTGAACAAAAAGTTTCCCCTCCACTTAACCTTTTCTATATGAGTAATTTGCAAAATGCGATCAGCATGACAGAATGTTTATGTCACCCTTATCCTTTATGTCGGCTCTTTATTTCGGAATCTGTATAGTGAACACTGTCGTCTCCTGTCCGCGCCGGGAAAGTGTTAATCGCCCACCCATCTTCTCGGTGTTCCGCCGCGCAATCGCCAGTCCAAGCCCAGTCCCTCCGGTTCCCGAACGCGCCTCATCCCCTCGGACAAATGGATCAAAGATGGTTGCCCACAATTCCTGAGGGATACCCACACCGGTATCAGCGACCTCAATAACCACGTGGTTGTCCAGTGGAATTAACTCCACACGCAGCTCGGTTCCCCGTGGATTGTAGGACAAAGCGTTCGTGATCAGGTTCTGAATCACTCTGGACAACAGTTCCGGATCATATCTTGCATAGATCTCTTCATCAGGGACGAGCACATGCAGGCCAAAATGGTTCTGCTCAATCTCCCCATACGTATCCGCCATAATTTCACGTACAAATTCGCCGATTTCCCGCTGCTGAATGTGCATACGGAAGTCAGGTGAATCCACTTTGAGCAATTCCAGCATATTCTGAATCATACGCGCGACCTGGACGGACTTGTTGTAGATATATCCCAGATATCGCTGCTGTCTGTCCTTGTCTTCCCCCCGCCCTTCCACCAAAGCCTGAGCGTACCCCTGAATACTCGTGATCGGGGTCTTGAGATCATGTGACAGGTCCACAATCAGTCGCTGTTTGCTCTCTTCCGCATATCGTTTCTCCGCAGATGTATTCTCAATAACGTCCGCCATATAATTGAAGGTTTCACCAATCTGGACAAATTCCCTCTCAGCCGAGATAGACATGCGTGTACTATAATTCCCCTGAATCATCTGGGTAAGACCTAGAGAAAGAATACTCAGCGGTTTTTTGATTCTTCGGGCGACCCAATAACTGTATACAAATATCAGCAGCAAGACCAACCCGATTCCAATCAAAATGTAAAACGATAACGGATGCTTCAAATTGGTAATCAGTTGATTATCGTTAATTCGCACACTGACCAACTCACGCGGAATCTTTAGCAAAACGTACTCAGCAGTTCCATCTGTCGATAGCGGACTAATGGAGTAGTAGTAAGGCTGTTCATTTCGGTTTTCGAGTCCTTCATACAGCTCGGCTTCACTGTATTGAGTGAACGTATCCTGCTTGTCCCCGATATAACGAATGACCCTGCGATCCGCATCCAGCACTTCAATCCATCCTCCGCTATCCTTGAGACGCTGAATCTCTGTATTATTGGCCTCATTGGAACTACCGGACAGCTCTTCGTTCTCCAGTTCGGTCACATACACGTGCGCCTCCACATTCAGATCGGGATCAACCACCTGGTCCGAAATACGGAAATCGACCACATCCAGCGTAATGATAATGTACACGATGGCTACCAGTAGTAATAAAAAGAAGTTGAACAGCAAAAAGTCCAGGGTCAGGGACGTTTGCAATAGTCTCTTTTCTCTAGCTTTCCATGGGCGCTTCAATTTTGTATCCCAGTCCCCTTATCGTTTTTAAATATTCCGGTTGCCTGGAGTCACGCTCGATCTTCTCCCGAATGTTACTGATATGTACCATGATCGTGCTGTCCTCGTGCGCGTAATAGTCTCCCCAGACGGCTTCGTATATTTTTTTACGCGTGAAAACACGGCCTGGCTGCTCCAGCAGAAGCTCCACGATTTTGTACTCTGTAGAGGTCAACGTCACAGGCTTCCCGGAGCGAAAAAGGATACATTGAGATCGATCAAGCCTGAGCTCACCGAGTACAAGATTTAACTCTTTGGCAGCAGGCACGTCCGGTGCATCAAATTGATTGACTCTTCTGAGCAAAGCTTCCACTCTGGCGACAATCTCCAAGGGATTAAAAGGTTTGGAGATATAGTCATCGGCACCTAATCCGAGTCCAAGGATTTTGTCATGATCCTGGCTTTTGGCCGACAGGAACAGAACAGGCATATGGTGTGTGGACCTGATTTGTTTGATCAATTGCAGTCCATCCATCACGGGCATCATAATATCCAGTATGACCAGATCGATCTGAGTTGAACGGATACACTGCAGCGCATCTACGCCATTAACGGCTGTCACAATGTTGTAGTCCTTCTCCAGGTACAGCTGAAGCAGCTCCACAATTTCGGGCTCGTCATCTGCAATTAATAGTGTGTATCTCATGCGAATCCTCTCATTCCTATTTCAATAAATTCAGTTCTCATTCGAATTCGTATCCGTACTTCAGTTTCCTTTGGTTCACATGTCTATACGTTACTACTATATACTACGTCTCTTAATTCAATCTAAACCATTTCTAAAGATAACCTAAATAAAAAGCCCGGGCATCAGGCCAGAGCTTTAAATCCAAAGAAAAATAAGCAGCGTTTCTTCAGTTTCATTCATCCCTTGCTATGTAACCATGGTTCAACCCGTGCATATAATCGGTCCTTGTCATACTGCATATACTGACTCGCCCGATTGCGTACCGGGTCGCCGGCATAGAAACGTTCATACAGATCATGTCTGGCTCCCAAAGGACTTCCCGTCAGCTCCCAGGCGAGCTGGAATAGTCGAATTTTCTCCGTTGCCTGCATCGTTACACCGCCAAGATACTTGTTCATCATGGGGCTGATACTATTTTGCAGCTCCAGATTCCCGGAAGGGATCTGAATGAGACCACCGGCGGCGATTGTCTTCAAAATCTCAACAGCGCGTGGATAATAACGGTTCCCCAAATTGCGGGCTGTTTCGATATATTTGAATGATGGGAGCCAGTTCCCATGAACATCCGGCGCAGCTTGTGCCTCGGAGGCAATAATGAGTCCTTCAATCGTGTGCATCTGACTAATCATTTCCCCAAGCTGTTCCTGTACGTTCAGGAAGGCATCCACTCCAATCTCCTTGGCAATGGAAGACGTGATAGCTGTGATGAATTCCAGCTTCGAATGCAGCCGAATAATGCTCTGATGATAAGCCAGACTGGAGGATGCTGCGTTGCAGCGAATCTGCCATACCGCTTCCGGATTGTTATGCAGCAGTACGCGCTCCCATGGTACGAATACGTCGTCAAAAAATAATACAGCATCCATCTCATCATACTGCATACTGAGCGGATGAGCGGTATCTAAGTCTGATGCAGCAAAAGATTCTCTACATACCATATGTAAACCTGGACTGCCTGCTGCAACGATAACCATATGCGCCAGTTCTGGGCGATGTCCGGGAATGCGCTGAATTGGATATGCAATGATATCATCCGCATATGGAGCCGCAGTTGCCACCATCTTGGCGCCCCGGAGGACAACCCCCTCTGTATTGGTACTCATGATTCGGAGCATGGCATCTTCATCTTCCCCTACAGGCAGAGCGCGATTAATCTGCGGGTCACGCTGAACAATGGTCAGGAAGGCATCCTTTCGTTTAGCTTCTTCATAATAGGCAGCGATTTTACCTCCAAATGCCGGGTCGTATACAGCCATGGCGTCACGCGTGGCATACCATCCAGTCAGGCGGGATCGAGCGTAATCCGATAGACGGCTCATGACCCCATAGGTGCGATCAGACCACAATCGAAAGGCTGCCGCCCTGTTGTTGATATCCAGCGAAGTTCGAGGTACACGAAAAGCCTGATGTACATATCCCCCCGTCTGCTCATCCCAATAAGCCACTGTTTCTCGCGTATCCGCATCGTCCACCAGATTGAACAAACTTTCAATCGTGTGCAAGGTTCCACGGAAGGCAGGATGCTCCGTAACGCGAATACGTTCTCCATCCAGCCATACATTGCGTTCGTCATTCAACCGTTGCAGATAAGCTTGTCCACGAGACATCGTTATGCTCAATGTAATCCTCCTTCTCAGTAGCCGGAACGATACATATTGTATCTATCGAAATAGTACTTTGCTTTGGAGGAAAAAGTCAACAAACACCGAACCTAAGGTCCGGTGCCTTTTGTAGTAGATTTATATCAGATCAATTTGGCATACATGTTACGTAAATAGCGCCAGCGTACTAGCAGGAAGAACAGAATCTGCATGGATGCAAATACCAAGAAAATACGCAAGGTATAACCCATGACTGAGAAATCTACCAACTGCTGCAATGCAACAAAGGCAACGGAGCTGTGGATAATGGCCAAGACGATTGGCAGGAAAAACATTAACAGCAGCTGTCTGGTTACGATGTTACGAAGCTCAGGGCGACTCAGTCCCATCTTGCCAATCATGCGGTACTGCTCTTCATCCCGTTCCAGATCCGCATACAACCGGAAGTAGGTAAAGCTTGCAGCAAAGGTGAAAAAGACGATGCCAATCAAGCCGCTCAGAATAAGGATGATGCCATTGGTTTGTTTGGAATTAAGCCAATCCAGTACGAGAGCGCTGAGCTCGAAGTAGCCCTGACTACCCGAGTCATTTTGAATGGATTCGATCAGATCAGGCGCAAATTTCCGCGTTCCCATCCAATCGGTCACAACAAATTGAGTTTTTCTATCGAAATAAAAATTTTCATCCGCTTGGATTGCATTCTTAAATTCCTTATTCATTTTATCGTACAGCTCATTGGATACCACATATACGTCCCTTGTAAATTCAGCCGGGATCACGATCTCGGTTTCAGGTGTTGTTAACCGAACCTTTTCATGAGCTTCTCCGACCCACAAATCGAAGTTATTCTGAGAGGAACCCTCTCCTGCCTCTGCACGTAATGCTTTACGACTTGTAAGATTACCTGGAGTCATAAACGAGTCATTGGTATTCTCCAACGTTCGCTCTTTATAACCTAAAGCCTTGGCAAGATGATTATACTCACTGAGTTTGATCATATAGTTGCCCTCGTTATCCGTAAGCGGAATATAACTTCCTTTCTGGTACGGAACTTCATGATCAATGAGTGTCTCTTCGATCTTTCTGATGTGGCGTTCTGCACTAAATGTATTCCATGAATTTTGGTAAGTAAACGCATATGGATTCGTCATGGATGACAAGCCCGGATCAGCGATCGCCAGCATTGTGCCAATGCCCGTAAAGGCGGAAGCCGAGATCACACTTACCATAAAAAACATGACCGCATTATCTTTCATTCGATAGGTAAGTTCGGACAGAAATAGCAAATTCGTTTTGCGGAAAAACAAACGCTTATTGCTTTTGAGCGCCCGAATGGCATATACACTAAGTTGGGTGAATAACAGATACGTGCCTGCAATAACCAAAACAACGCTGCCGACCAGCAAAGGGAAGGAGAATGTGATCCATACAAAGGTAAATACACCCGCATATCCACCCCCAATGAGTATGACGGAGAGTAGTGCTAATAGACGTGAAGCCTTAGGCTCAGGTTTCGGTTTTTCCTCTGATTTTACAAGGTCAATCAATGACCCTTTTCGCATCAGCAGGGATGAGGTCAACGCAATCACAAAAAACAGAATTAAAAATGCTCCGACAGTAAGTGCAATAGCCTTTCCTGGAAAATAGAAACGCAGACTTTCTTCCACAGCCAGCATGGAACCGCAGATCAAAAGGATTAGCTTGGCAAAGATCATTCCTAATCCAACGCCTGTCACAATGGCAGCCAAACCAATACACATGTTTTCCATAAATAACAGTCGGTTCATCTGTTTACGAGTCATGCCAATGATTTGAAATATGCCAAATTCCTTTTTACGCGTCTTTAGAAATGAACCTACGGAATAGAGCAGAAACAGAAACGAAAAGATGAAAATAATGATCTCTGCAATCAAAAACCCCTGATTCGCAAGCATGGTCACTGTATTACTTGAACCTTTTAATCCTTCCTTCAGATCCGGGTGAAACAAAAGCAGTGCATACGTAAAAAAGATCATGACCGAAAACGTACTGCTCAGAAAATGGGCCAGGTAAATTCGTTTGTTGCGAACAACATTATTAATGGCGAACTGGCGAAAATTCATGACCCGAGCCTCCCATCAGGGATAATACGTTGATAATTCGCTGATAGAACGTCGATCGGTTATCTCCATAATGAATTTCGTTGTACAGTCGCCCATCCTTAATAAATACAACCCGGCTGCAATAACTTGCAGCAACAGCGTCATGCGTGACCAGCAGCATGGTGGCCCGATCTTCCTGGTTGCGGCGTTCCAGCATTTCCATTACATCCCGCGCTGCCTTCGAGTCGAGATTTCCTGTTGGCTCATCTGCCAGAACCAGCTTGGGAGAATGAATCAGAGCTCGTGCAATCGCTGTCCGCTGGGCCTGACCGCCGGAAATTTCATACGTACGTTTGTTCAGAAGATCTGCAATACCGAGCTTCTCTGCGAGCCGATCAACACGTTCATTCATCTCTTCAACCGATACTCCGTCGAGCGTGAGCGGCAGGACAATGTTTTCTTTTACGGTGAGTGTATTGAGCAGGTTAAACGACTGGAATACAAATCCCAGCTCTCGGCGTCTGAACAAGGCCAGTTCATCATGATTCAGTTCAAACGGATTTTTTCCTGCAATCTGCAATTCTCCTGAAGTTGGGTGGTCAATAGTTGAAATCATGTTCAGCAACGTTGTTTTGCCGCTGCCTGATGGACCCATAATGCCAACGAATTCGCCCTCCTGAATACTGAGATCAATACCTGACAAGGCTTCGTAGGACACGACTCCTTTATAAATTTTGCTAATCTGTTTTACTGAACATATCTCCATAGGTTGATGGCTCCTTTTCGAATTTGAATTTGAATTTGAATTAAAATAAGTTGGGCTGAACATCATTGCCAATCGATGTCGTTCTCTTACTTTCTGACTTCAGTCTATCGAAGTTTCGACTATTCTCCTATGGATTAACCTTTCATCTTCATGACATTATTGTAAGGTTACGTTATCACTCATGATTAAAAAAGCCCTCTTCTATGTAGAACAGAGAAAGACGCCGATACCTGTTGAGGGGTACCAGACGTCTTCCCGTTTTGATTTGCATCCTGCTAATATAGTTTTCATGTTTCAAATGTAATGGTTACGGTTGTCCCTTCTCCCTGAACCGATGCCAGATCAATTCGATGATTCATCCGTGTCAGTACATCCTTTACAATATACAGTCCCATACCCGTGGATTCTTTAAAATGACGTCCATTCTCTCCCGTGAAGAAAGGCTGGAATACACGGTTAAGATCAGACTTTGGAATGCCCACACCCTGATCCTTCACTTCAAGGATGATGGACCGTGCGGATTCGTAAGCCTGAATGGTGACCTTTTGCCCGTGGCTGCCAGAAGAGTACTTGATGGCATTGGATAACAGCTGTACAAGGACAAACCGAATCCACTTGGCATCCGAGTGGACCATTAACGCAGAGTTAATTTCCATCTCGGGATACACATGGTTACGAATGAAGAAGCGTTTCAGTTCATGAATGGCCTCTTCTGCGGCAGCCTTGAGTGATACCGGCTCCACAATGAAGTCCTGTTCAAATGTCTCCAACCGCGCCACGTACAACACGGTTTCCAAGCCCCGCCTCATCTGGTCTGCTTCCTCTCGGATGCTAATGAACCGTGGATCTTCATCCTCCTGATCCTCAACCGTCAGTTCAATGACGGACAACGGTGTCTTCATCTGATGTACCCATTGGTTCATAAATGTCAGGTATTCCTGCTGCCGCTGTTCCAAACGATGCAGATGGACATGGTAATGACCATACTGCGAATCCAGCAGTTCCGCCAAAGCCTGCGGCAAAGGTGCGGGCTCATTCAGTGGAACAAATTCTTTTAAATCATTCATTCGTTGGGACATCCGGGAATAAAACATGCGATGGGACAGATAACGATAAATGAGATAACCTGCGTAAAGGCATAACCCCAGAGATACCGCATACGTGGCCGTTAACCAATGGTCATAGCCGTCGTACCAGAAGACCGCAACGACAGTGAGCAGCACAACGATAACCCAACAGGTCAATACGATATGTTCTTTGATAAACAACTTCATGAGGGCGACGATGCCTTCCAATTACTGTTGAGTCGATAACCCGAACCTCGTACCGTCTCCAGCGCATCTGTTATTCCCAGCTCAGTCAAACGTTTACGCACTCGGGTCACATTCACGCTAAGTGTATTATCATCCACAAAGGAATCATCCCACAGCTTTTCCAAGATGGTTTCACGGCTAACCAATTTGGGACTGCGCCGCAGCAGCGTCTCCAGCAAAATGGTTTCTTTCTTAGTCAGTTGTATCTTGCGGTCACCCAACTGCATCTCCAACCGTTCCAGATAGACCGTCAGTCCATCCAATTCCACCTTGCGTTCTTCATGACTTGCAGCATAGTCGCCGTACACCCTGCGCAGCTGACTACGAATTTTGGCCATGACAATTTCATGCTCGAACGGCTTCGTAATATAATCGTCCGCACCGTTCTCAAGCGCCATGACCTGATCCATCTTGCCACTCCGGGCCGAGATGAAAATGATCGGACATGTGGAAATGGAACGAATTTGGCGGCACCAATAGAACCCATCGTAACTTGGCAAGTTGATATCCAGCAGCACAACATGAGGCTTCAGTTCTTCAAACTGCCGGACAACCTGTTCAAAATCCTCAACCGTTACAGCTCGGTCTCCATATCGCTCGATATGGGATTTGAGAAGACCCGCAATCTTCGGATCATCTTCAATAATCATTATTGTATACATAAAAAAGGTCTCACCTCTAACCTGTCATAATGGAATATGCGATTCTCTTTCCAAAATCATAACACAGGTGGGTACTATCGGGCATCGACCTGCTTGCGCCAATCCAGAATGTCAGCGTTCAGCTGCTTCAAATCTCCAGACGACTGCTTCTTATCAGACAAGTTATACTTCTGTTTCAACGCCAGAATTCGATAGACACTTTCATCAATGCGAGATTCGGAAATCTTCCCTGACTTCACCGCGCTCTTCAACGTATCAAAAATGGTCTTGGCACTCTCATAACTGTGAGCTACCAGCAGAATATCGCTCCCTGCCTGAACCGTAGCCACGGCGGCATCGTCCAGCTTGTAATTTTTCGCGATTGCGCCCATGCTCAGATCATCTGTGATGACCACACCGTCATACTTGAATTTGCCACGTAGATGTTGACCGATGATGACGTCGGACAAGGAGGCCGGATGGTCGGGATCGAGTTTCGGAAACAGAATATGAGCTACCATAACCGCTTCCACTTGTTCCTTCACCGCAGCTTCAAACGGAATCCATTCGAGTTCGGCAAGTTGCTTTTCTGTTTTGTTCACGACAGGCAGATCCAGATGGGAATCCACGGACGTGTCCCCATGACCGGGAAAATGCTTCACCACAGGAATAATTCCTTCGCTGCGCAGCCCCTTCATCTCGGCTATACCCATTCGCGACACCAGACTGGCTGAGCTTCCAAATGAACGATCCCCAATTACCGGGTTATTCGGATTACTGTTTATATCCAGCACTGGAGCAAAGTCAACGTTAAAGCCAACAAGCTGAATTTGTCTTGCCAACAATTTACCCATCGTTTCAGCCAAATCAGCATCCTTCGTCTTACCCACTTTCCCATTAGAAGGAATGGACTCTACCGTTTCCGGCATACGACTCACTTTGCCACCCTCCTGATCCACACTCATGAAGATCGGAACCGGATTGGAACGATTGGCATCCTTAATGGATTGCACAAACGTTGCTGTCCCCTGAAGGGTTGAGACGTTATTGGCATAGAAAATAATGCCCCCCACCTTCTGATCCATGATCATCTGTTTCGCTTGGGCATCCAAAGTGGTCCCTTGAACACCTGCGAGAATCATTTGTCCAACCTTCTCATCCAAAGACAATTGATCGAGCTGCTCTTGTACCGGATCTTTCTCCTCCTGCGGCGGCACTGTATTCTGCTGATCACCCTGATCATTTGCGCCTGCGTTTGAATTCGCATCTGTCTTCGTTCCGGTATTATGGTTACTTTGCTCTGACGAGGAAGGCTTCTGCGACTGCCCACATGCAGATAAAAGCAGGAGTATTCCGAATAGAAGGAACAGCGTTTGAAGCGTGTTTATGTGTTTGTTTTTTGAATTGCGACTATGGATATACAAGGATGTCATCCTCCTTAAGCGTTGTTGTCATTCAGACTGAATATGGTTCAGGCATAACCTTATCATAAGGTGCTTCATTTTCAAAATGGAGACAGCTCGCGCACAAATGATGAAGACGTAGTCTGAATAACACAAAAAAATTCCCCTTTTGAGGTTAAAGTGTGGTATTTCATGGTGTTATTACTTTGGGCGTGTGTGATTGAGGGAGATGAGAAAAGGTGTCAGCGGTGCGAAAAACGGTTTTCTATTGTGAATTTTTCATATGATGAAATTATTATGGAAGGAAGTTGAAAAAGCCGCCCTTCGGCGGCTTCACGTTTGTTTTCAGTTTTTGTTGCCATTGGCGTTTGTTCTTACATTTTTTAAAAGTTCTCTTAATAGAGTGTTTGCAACACTTCTGTTGTAAAGGGTACGATTTCGGACTGGCGTCCTTCGCGAACTTTGTTCGGCCATTCCGGATCGCTCAACAGTACACGCCCCAATGCGATCAAATCAAATTCATTTTTCTCCATTTTCTCGTTCAATTGATCCAGGTGAGCATCGCCAGCCCCCTGGTTTTCATTCCCTCGATCAACGAATTCCGCTTCAAGCCCTACCGATCCAACAGAGATCGCCGGTTTGCCACTTATTTTCTGTGTCCAGCCTGCCAAATTCAGCTCTGAGCCTTCGAATTCCGGCAGCCAGAAACGACGTGTTGAGCAATGGAAAATATCTACTCCTGCAGCCGTCAGAGGTGCAAGGAACTGCTCCAGTTGTTCTGGTGATTCCACCAAACGTGCGTCATAGTTCCCCATTTTCCATTGGGAGAAACGAAGCATGATCGGGAAGTCAGGACCTACAGCAGCGCGACATGCTTCAATAACTTCGACAGCAAAACGCGTGCGCTGCACCAGATCGCCTCCGTACTTATCCGTACGACGGTTGGTGTGTTCCCAGAAGAATTGATCAATCAGATAACCATGAGCTCCGTGAAGCTCAATACCATCGAAACCGATGCGCTGTGCATCGGCTGCTGCCTGTGCATACGCCTGGATAAGACCCTTGATTTCGTCCTCTGTCAGCGGTTCTCTCTCCGGTTCACCTGCCATACTTTGTCCCGATGGACCTACTGGCTCAGCTTCTGCGTTAGGCAGATCGCCTGAACGTCGGGCTGTGCCCACATGCCATAATTGTGGCATAATTTTGCCACCTGCCGCATGGACTGCCTTGACTACATTCGCCCAACCCTCCAGCGATTCTTCGCCATGGAACAGCGGAATGCTTGCGCCACTAATGGATGAAGGGTGGTTAATTCCTGTTCCTTCGGTAATGATCAGCCCTACACCTCCGGCTGCTCTGCGACGATAGTATTCCACGACCTCTGGTCCGGGTACGCCTTCGGGTGAAAATCCACGAGTCATGGGCGCCATGACGATCCGGTTGGACAGGGTGAGCTTGTCCGAGGTAAATGGTTTAAACAAAGCTGTCGGTACATTCATTGTGTATTGCTCCTTTACGATCAGATTGGAAGAAAACATGTACACGTTCTAGCACATGCTATTGTATAACTACACAGATGTTTTTCAGGAGTCGATTAAGATATCTCCTTTCTATATTATAGTTTCTGATTTTTATTTTCAAATTTTTACAAATAACATTAACGGCCTTTTTGGCCTTTTGAACACAAAAATAGAGCAAGCTTGATGTAGCTTCTTCTAAGAAGTTCTACCATTTCGGCCTGCCCTACTTTTAACCTAAATTGCCCTCGCTGGAACCAAAAATGTGGATGCAGCATAGTATATAATATCCATAATCTTCCTTACGTTTAATTAGAATTAGCAGGGATATCATTGCGATTAACTCTCAGCAATTTGCCTGATGAAGTGGATAGAACATCGGGGTCCGTGCCTAGCCCAAAGTAGAAATCACCTTCGTGTTCTTCAAAAGACCTGGCGTACGTGTCCTGGTTGAAACGGAGAATTTCATTCCATCTATTCAGATCCGTCGATTGATATACGCGGTTTATATAGAGATTCGCACTTTTGCGTGTGTAGGTAAGCACATAGACTTTACCATCTCGCAGCAGCAGATCAGTAGGAAGGGCCTGGGTATCCGGCAAAATGACGCGCTTTGCCTGATTAATATCAGTCATGATATTCAAGGATTTGGGTAACAGCTGCCCATCATTGAATACCCCTCCGGCAATATAGAGCAGCTTATTTTTGAAATTAATATTTTTCCCGATTTTATTATAGGGGACTGTTCCAGTTTGATAGGGTAGCCCTGGAAGCATTTTGCTGCCATAGATGAGCACGTCTTTCTTTTCAAGCTTCTCATTAATCTCTAATATATTCGTTTTGTCGCCCCAAATATTATTGGCAGGATACATCATGCCGGATGCATATAATTTGCCCTTGATTTCAAACAGCGTATACGCCCTGAAGCCAAATGAATTGATGGTAGCGAATTTTTGCCAGCTTTCACCTTGATTATGAGAGATTAATACGGTAGGTTTCTGCTCGGTACCCAGTGCTGCAAACAGTTTGCCCTGATAGGACGCCAAATCGTACACATGTACACCCAGCGGCAGATTGCGATACTTGGTCCATACATCTCCATCCAATCGGTAGAAGTTCCCCATATCCCACTGCTCGCCATCCGAATCATTTCCGGGAATATACAATTTGTCATTTAGCACTTTGTAAATGTCAATCTGTTCCTCATCCACAAACTTTTTGGTCGAAGGAACGATGCTCGGATTTCTATTCGTAACGGATTGGGTTACAAATTTGGGGGTGGCTGTGTCGTAATAAATGACCGGAATTGGGCCCGCATTGGGTGAAACACCTAAATTACTGCTGTTCCCATGCCCCATATATATTTTTCCTCTGTACAATTGCAAATCCCAGACATTGTTGGCATAAGGCGCTTTCTTAAAAGGCCTTCCAAGCAGCTCGATCTTGGACGTCACATCGGCGGATGTGATAGGCGCCTTGGACACCTTGGCAAGCATCCGCTCGACAGTCGGCTGCTCTGTTACAGTATTATTCTTGGGTTTCGAATTGCCCATAAGCAGCCACCCCATACCTGCAACGAGGGTCAAAATCACAGCTGCCCATTTCGTATTCCTCTGCATGTCCGCTTCCTCCTTCATTTTATGAGATAACACCTTTACACCAAAATGATACAAATTGTATCTTTTCATATTATGTAAAACGAAACCTACTTGCAACAAATTCCGCCCGATCTGTGCAAAAAAAATAGACAATCGCATCCGGAGATGCGTTGTCTATTCGTCATAATTCAAGTGCCTGCCTGCTAATTGAGCATCAGCTCCAGTTGAACTCCAACTGGGTTGCCTATCGCCATTTGCTGACTTCCACTCTATTATATTTTGATGTAATTGGCCTGGAATTTACTCTGCTTTCACCAGAATTTTAACCTGGTTTTTCTCTTTAAGCAGTGCTTCAAATCCATGCTCTACCACTTCGTCCAGGTTAATTCGTTTGGTTACCAGCTTGTCTGCCGGGAAGAAACCTTTAGCCATCAGACTAATGACCGCCGGGAATACATCACGGTAACCGATAATGCCATTGACCGTACGCTCCTTCATGACAATGGAGTTTGGCAGAATCGGTGCTTCCTGTTCAAAAATGCTGACGATCATCAATTCACCACCAATACGTGTTGAATCAATCGCTTGCTGCAGTACCCGTGGAACACCGGTCACTTCATAAGCTACGTTCACACCACCTTGGGTCCGTGCATGAATTTCTTCCACAACATTGTATTGTGCAGGATCAATAACGATAGCGCCAAGTTCTTCCGCTTTGGCTTTACGTTCCTCGGATAATTCCACGACATAAATATCCGATGCACCAGAAGCTTTCAGCGCTTCAATAACCAACAAACCGATAGGACCCGCACCAAAAACAGCCGCAGTGTCGCCGACTTTCAGTTTGCTCTGACGCACAGCATGAAGAGCTACTGCGGAAGGCTCCACCAAAGCTCCTTGCTCGTACGAGATGGAATCCGGAATGGCATGTACCATATTTTCCTCAGCCGTTACATACTCCGAGAAACCTCCGCCTCCCCCAGCAAGGCCCAAGAAACCCATCTGATCGCATAAATTATATTTTCCTTGCTTGCAGGCTTCACAATGACCGCATGCATAGATCGGTTCAACCACAACGCGATCACCTGCCTGAAAACGTGTCACGCCTTCGCCTACTTCAACGACTTGTCCTGAAAACTCATGCCCCATCACAACAGGTGCTTGTTCCCCTGTTAGCGGATGCGGTGCTTGAGCCGGAATGAAGATCGGGCCAGCAGTGTACTCGTGCAAGTCACTGCCACAGATTCCACACCACTCCACTTTTATTTTAACCTTTCCCTGTTCAGGGCGGGGTTCATCAATATTTTCGAGACGCAAATCTTTTACTCCGTGCCAACGCAATGCTTTCATTTGTTTCATCTCCCAGATCATAAGTTTTGATATAATAGGAAACGTTTCCGTAAATCAAATATGTCACATTTTAAATAGACTGTCAAACATAATTTGTCACACTTATGTCTATATTATGAATTTTACGCCGATAATTCTGGGGTAAAGCCAGCCTTCAATACACCTGCCACTCCGAGAACAGAACAACCTTCCGAGCGCTATTATCCCCAGATTTTTTGGGATACTTTTTTTCAAAAGGAATAATCAACTCTTTTGGAACAATAAACAACTATCACCTTTCAATCCTATTCACAGGATACTTGTTTGCTCAAATGTTATAATCAAGGTATAGTTTGGTCATTCCATTTGTACATATTTTCAAAATTCGGAATCGTTTCCGATTGAAGTGAGGTTAACTAAACGTGAATAAAGATCAGAAGGTTACGATCAAGGACGTTGCAGAACTTGCAGGTGTAGGCATCGCTACCGTCTCCAGAGCCATCAACAACTCGGAAGGTATCAGCAGCAAAACACGTGAGAAAGTCATGCAGGCCATTGAGGAGCTTGGTTTTGTCCCCAATACCTCTGCTCAGAGTTTAAAAATACGCCAGACGCATCAGATTGCACTGGTTGTACCTGACATACGCAACGCCATTATTCCCGAGATTTCCTGGTCTGTTGAACAAACAGCGAAGCAGCATGGCTATCATGTGGTCCAAATCAATACGGCAGGCAATGCAAGAACGGAACTGGAAACTATTCGTAACATCAAAAAACTGCATGTGGACGGGCTTATTTTCATGCCTTTGGCCTATCCCAAAACATTGCCTGGCCTAATTGATAAAGCTCCCCTTCCCATTTCAATGATTAATTACGGTAAAAAGCTGGAGCCTGGCATGAAAGCAGATATCGTTTCTCTTTCACAACCCGAAGGGAAACTGGTCATGGAACATCTGATTAAAATTGGGCGGACCCGCATCGCCTACGCCGGTGCCCCTAAAGACATTATCGAGGAACGTTATCGGGCTTATGAGAAGGCCGTAGGTCATGTAGATATCTCCCTCGTTTATTTCGGAGAAGATTTTTCATTGTATACGGGAGCCAATGCAGCGGATTATTTTCATGGGCTGACTCACATGCCGGATGCCGTATACGCCATTAATGATATGGTTGCCATCGGATTGGTCAATCGGTTTAAAGAACTGGGCGTTCGTGTGCCCGAAGATATTGCTGTTGTGGGCGTTGACAACAACCAATTTACTACCGTTTCGTCTCCGCAGATCAGTTCAGTCTCGATTATGGGCGAAGAAGTGGCCAGACTTGCAACGGAATTGCTGTTAAAGCGAATTCGAGAGATGAGTATCACCGATTACGAGCATATTCAATTCGAGCCAAGGTTAATTGTGCGCGAGTCCAGTGTTGCCATGATCCGCTCATCTTCACAAGGACCACACGCCTAAGCGTTGTCGTAAAGACACAGATCTATTGGACAACATTCGAATAACACAAAAAGAGGTGTTCTCCAGGAATGAATTTCAGTCCTGAGAAACACCTTTTTTTCATCTTCACCCACGCACTTTTAGCTCAGCCCCACCTACGAGCACTCAGTTTTTCGGAAGCAGTTGTCTAATCGGTGTCCCCTTCAGGAACATCTCAATATCTTCTACAGTATGGTTAAAATAAATAGCATAGTTGCCTTGAGTCACGTAACCAATGTGCGGCGTTGCCAAGAGATTAGGCAATGTGCGCAGGATATGATTTACAGGAAGAGGCTCCTGTTCATATACGTCGAGACCCGCCCCAGCAATCCACTCATTCTGTAAAGCCTCGACCATCGCCTCTTGATCCACAATGCCTGCACGGGACGTATTGATTAATAAAGCGGTATTTTTCATCTGTTGGAACTCGGCTCGTCTAATCAGATTACGAGTGCGGTCACTGAGCACCAGGTGAATGGAAACTATATCGCTTTGTTCAAGCAGCTGTTCCTTGGTTTCTGCCCATTGAACTCCCTGTTCTTCTGCTCTTGCCTGTGTCAAATTCTCACTCCAAGCGATTACTTTCATGCCAAAGGCTTGTGCAATCTGTGCCATTCGGCTGCCAATCTTGCCTAATCCGAGCAGTCCCAATGTCTTTCCGTACAAGTCCATGCCCACTGTACTCTGCCAGTTTCGATTCGAACGCAGCGCGTTATTTTCGGTCACCAGCTGTCTGGACAGGCCCAGGATAAGCGCCCATGTCAGTTCCGTGGGTGGATTGGAGCTTCCTTCCGTGCCACAGACGATTACACCGTTTGTTTCCGCAGCCTGGAGGTCAATGGAGGCATTGCGCATGCCGCTTGTAATCAGAAGCTTGAGTTTCGGCAATTGAGTGATCACGGATTCAGGGAAAGGTGTACGTTCACGCATCAACACAATCACTTCAAAATCCCGCAGTTCCTGAACAACCTTCTCTTCTGATCCCAGGTAATGATTAAACGTCTGAACCTCAACCCGATCCAGGATCGGAGTCCAATCCGCTGAAGAAAGGGCAACATTCTGGTAATCATCCAATATGGCACAACGCAACTTCGTCTGCATGGTTGAATCTCCCCCTCATATATGTGCATCATCGAAAAATGTTTGAAAATGTTACCCCGCATATGTAACTCATAATATACATTCCTAAATTAATCTATACCCTATCTGTATTGTATCAACTCAGCCCCCATCTGCCCAATGCCCTCAGACACAAAAAAGCAGGAGTAGGCTCCCGCTCTTGCTAACCGTTCAAAAAAGTTTAAAAAGCAGCGCCGTAATGAGAATCGCAATCGCCACTTGAAACAAAGACCGTAATTTCCAGAACATTTTATCCAGTTTCGATTGATCATTCTCTGTCAGGGAACCCACGATAGCAATAAAAGCAAGTATGCCAATCACAATCAAACTGAACTCAATGATCCCCAGCCCGCCGTATGTCGTTAGCAGCACACCGATAATGTATAAAACGACAAGGTATACCCTATGAAAATAACGTTCCATATGAAACCCCTTCTGTAAAAGAAATTCTTCCCTTATGCCTCAAGCAACGATAACGTAACCTTCATACTCTGCTGCACAAACGAGCGATCCGGCTCCGATTTCATCATAACGGTTAATCCAATCATCGATACAACCAGAGACTTGGAGAGCGCAATTGCGTCAAGATCATCAGACAATTCCCCGGTTTCCTGTCCCCGTTCAATCGTCTCTTTGAAAATCGCCGCCAGATACATCTGGTGCTCCCGTGTAAGAACAGCCAATTTGGGATCATGCGGAGCCAGTTCAACCATCGTATTGATGCAAAAACAGCCGTGACGAGGATCTGTTACATCCCCTTCCGCTCCAATATGTTCAAACAATGCACGGAAGGCCTCTTTTACAGAGGATGTATGCTGAAGTCTGGATCTGACCTGAGCGGCATGCAAAGTCGTATACCTGCGAAGTGCCGTTTCAAACAATTCCTTTTTGTCACCAAAAGCCGCATATAGACTGGGGCGCTGAATACCCATGGCCGTTGTCAGATCACTTAAGGATGTCGCTTCAAATCCTTTATCCCAAAATGTCTGCATTGCTGCTTCCAATGCCTTATCCGTATCAAATTCCCGTTGTCTAACCATACTTTCACCCTCTTTGTGTATCGTTCAGTATAAAACCATTCTAAGCTATACTGAATTCCCATGTCAAACCCATCTCAATATACTAAAAAGAATATAGTCTTATCCCTTCAACTCTTGACATCATCTCAAAGCATGAAGTATGTTTATTCCGAATCATAATGTACTGATCAGTATATTTAAATCCAACAGTATTCATTCCGCTCCTAACGTACCACATTCGAAATACGGAAAGGTGAATCATTCATGCAAAATCCATCTTATCTAACGCATCCCTCCAACGAAGGACGTCCGAGCATGTCCCGGCTTGTGGCGCTGTTATTTGCCCTTTGCAGTGGACTGGCAGTAGCCAATATTTATTATGCCCAGCCTTTGCTCGACTCCATTGCTGAGGAGTTCAGTCTCGCTCATTCATCCATTGGGATCGTTATCACCGTAACCCAGGTCTGTTACGCCCTCGGCTTATTATTACTCGTTCCCCTTGGTGATCTATTGAATCGGCGCAAGCTGATCATCATCCAGATGCTTTTATCCGTAATCGCCCTGATTGCGGTCGGCACCTCAGCATCCAGCCAAATTTTATTCATTGGAATGGCGGCTATCGGGCTGCTCGCCGTCATTACTCAAACACTCGTTGCCTTTGCCGCCTCCCTCGCTGCACCGTCTGAACGAGGGCGCATTGTCGGTCTGGTCACTAGCGGGATTGTCATCGGCATATTGCTGGCGCGAACCATTGCAGGTACCTTAAATGATTGGATTGGCTGGAGATCGGTCTATCTCTTCTCTGCCAGCCTGACATTACTGGGGATTATCGCCCTGTTTCTCGTACTCCCCAAACACGAACCGGAGCGAGAAAAACTAAGCTACACCCAATTGATCGTTTCTGTCCTGCAATTGTACCGTGAACTGCCTGTTCTTCGAGTTCGCGGCATTCTTGCCATGTTGATTTTCGCAGCCTTCAGCACCTTGTGGACTTCTATGGTTTTACCCCTAAGTGATGCACCATTCTCCTTGTCACATACTGCTATAGGAGCCTTTGGTCTCGCGGGAGCTGCTGGCGCACTGGCTGCTGCACGTGCAGGAAGACTGGCTGATCTGGGACTTGGACAAAAGACGACGGGCGTCGCCCTTGTCATATTGCTTCTATCCTGGCTGCCCATAGGCTATGTTAACCACTCTTTATGGCTGCTTGTAGCCGGAGTAATTATGCTGGACCTTGCCGTGCAGGCCGTGCATGTCACCAACCAGAGCTTGATCTATGAAGTTCGACCTGAGGCGCAGAGCCGCTTAACGGGCGCCTACATGATCTTTTATTCGATAGGCAGTGCTACCGGCTCCATCGCTTCCACTCAAGTGTACGCCTGGGCAGGTTGGACTGGTGTTTGCTGGCTGGGCGCAGGCGTAAGTGCCGCTGCGCTTCTGTTCTGGGTTTTTGATCGTTACATCCATCGGGATACGGGTCACTAAATTAATCCAGCTTATTCCACACCACGATAAACAGAGTGGCTAACGGACCAAATAACAGGGAAATCAGAAACCAGTTACGTCCACTTCTGTTTTTTCCCTGAGCAAGTCCGGCATTAATAAGGGCAAGCGTGCCCCAACCCACAACGTATTCGTTATCCATCACCTATCATCTCCTCTTAACAGATCGGCTCTACCTGTGGCTCTCAAGCAACGCCTTAAGTTTCAAATTACGGCTCTCCAGGAAAGCCTGCATGTACCTCTGGAGTACAATACGCTCTGCAACCCATCCCAGAGCACCAAGAGGAGCTTCAAATCTCAGTGTGTCTCTCATACAAGTGGTCTGCTCGCCAAGCTTACTGAAGCTGTGTTCATGTCTCATGCTCTTGAAGGCGCCTTTCTCCATCTGATCCACAAAAAGATGCGGCCGATTGTACTCGGCGATCCGGGAAGTCAGCTTCTGCCTTATCCCGAAATGGCTTGCCTCGAAAGTTACCGTATCGCCTTCGCCAATTTTTCCCGTTATAACACCTGCTATAGCCCGCTCACGGGTATGTTTCCAGACCGTACGGGTATGAATATCAATATCCCTTGCATAGTCAAAGCATCGCTCAATGGGGGCATGTATTGTAATCTCGGTTACCACTTCAATCAAGGACTATCTCTCCTTTTCCTAAAAAGGAAAATTAAGGTCTTTGCAAAGTATACTCCTGGTCCCCACGAAGAACAACGTCAGGGGTAGGATAAAAAAAGGGTCCCCTGTCATCGTACAGGAGGCCCGTTTTGCGTATGAATTCATTTATTTTCAAACTCAGATAATTAACTCATTAATGGCAAGCGTGCGCTCTTTGGACAGATCACGATATTGTTCCGACTCCACCTTGATCAGTGGTTTGAAAATATCGGATGTATTATTCATGACAATCACGCCCCGTTCGCCGTTGCTCAGAAGCACTTGTTTACCAATAAAATTAGGAAGCAGATGCTGCATCAAGGCCTGAACCGGCTTTTCATTCAATTTGCCAAATCCCATCGCATAGATATCACGCAGGTTGTTGATCAGATTCGGATTGCTGGTTCCGTGACTGCCGGATCTCATCCCGATGTATATGTCGGCGACAGATACGATCTGTGTATATGGGTGAATTTCTTCTTTTTTAAGTTGCATCGGATAACCGGTACCATCCTCCAGTTCATGATGCTGAAGAGCAACCAGCGCAGTGGCTTCATCCGTCATGGAGCTTTTGATAATATCATGCCCATAGATCGTATGACGCTGCAATTCAAGCTGTTCATCTGCGGTTAACGGTTCCATCTTGTTGCGAATCCGGTGGGATACTTTGCACTTGCCAATATCATGAAGATAGCCACCACGACTGATCTGGTAACTCTCTTTTTGAGAATAACCAAGCCAGTTGGCCAGGTAAAATGACAACAGTCCAACCTGAATGGAATGCGTGTAGTTATTGACATCATCCCGTTCCAGCATCATCAGGAGATGTACGACATCCTTTTGCTCGTCCAGTCCCTCCACCATCGGTTGAAGTGCATCATCCACCATTGTTGCGTTGAACTTGCCTACAGTCAGCGCTTCGAGAAATGCAGATTGATAGTTATGTACGGTTTGTATAAATTGGGATTTCATTTCTTCTTCAGGCGGTTCTTCCTTGGTGCTTGTGCTTGCTCCAGATGCAAATTTTGCCGCAGCAGCAAAGAATTCCGCTTCCGTGATCTCTTCCTCGCGTGGTTCAATATCCACATAGTCCACGCGGTGCTGCATCAGCAAGGTGATATCTTCACTTTTGATCACAGTACCCTGACCCAGAACGTGTAATCCCGCTTCGCTGAAAGTATCCGCAGTCAGACGGTCTCCATCTTGCAGGTTCATAATATGGATTCTCAAATCGGTATTCCCCCTGAACAATCATTTATAGTCAACAGTACCCGTTAGATCAGGTCCTATAAATCCCTATACTACTTTATATCGATATAATCTTTCTTTTTCTCCATAGTCCAAACGACCTTAATCACAAAAGGAAATACGAACGTATAAGACTTTATTCTCACTCCCATTTTCAAAAAAGTCCCGGTTTGAATCCGTATTTAGATAACTGGTATCTTGTTTTACACAAATATAACCAAAAAGCCCAAAAAAATCTTTGGGCCTTTATTGAATTTCACTATATTTTGATCGAACTCAGACTCGCTCCCTGTACAAAAAAGCGTTCAATACTCTTCTCAACAGATGGGTCCGGAATTAACGGTGGCGCCTGATGCGGCTTCACTCTGGCATCGATAATGATCTGGTCGCAGCCCCAATGTTTATAGTTGTAGCCGCTGTTCACACCGTACATATCATGAGACGGGTTACTGCGGGTAAATGTCGCCCACAAGAAATTCCTGAGATTTACACTCAGGAAAGAGCTATCGTCACATAATACGATCATCGGACAGGAAGACAAATCTTCTTTTTCCTTCAGCATGTCTGTTAATGCCTTCATTTCCTGTTCTGTATCCGCATAACTGGTGAACGGCGTACCCTGAATAGCAACAATTCCTGGCATCACGAGCTGTGGATTGTTATAACCTCGAATATCTTTCAATGTCTCCGGTACTTCCCGGCACAGCTCCCGGATCTTGTCCCCGTAGGCTGCAAATACAACCTTACTGCCGCTGTTCAATCCGGTTCCCGAGTAATCCAGCGTATCAATCGTTGTATTGGTATGGAAATGAATGTCCCGCTGCAGATCCATTCGTTCGAGGATATACGTCAGGAATTCCACTTCCCGATGTGTATCCAGCGGTTGCTGATCCTCTGCTGTGATAAACAAATACTTCGCCAGACTGAGTTGGCCTGTACCCAGGATACGACTCGCAATCGTCAGCAGCTCTGTTGGCTGTTTTACCGTCTGATACGGCGTATAACGTTCACTGCCAATTGCGAACAGAAGCGGATGAACCCCTGCTGCATCGACTGCATGGACTTCTTTTACCCCCGGAATCTCCTGTTTAATGGCATCACCCGTAATTTCGTGAATCAAATCCCCAAATGCGGTATCCTCTTGCGGAGGCCGACCCACCACGGTAAAGGGCCAGATCGCGTTCGGCTTGGCGTACACTTTATGCACTCTCATTAACGGGAATGGATGCGTCAGACTGTAATATCCCAGATGATCGCCAAACGGTCCTTCAGGCTTCGTCTCGTCCGGGTAAATATCACCCGTGATGACAAAATCGGCGTCATTGCTGATGCAATATCCATCCTTATAGCTGTAACGGAAGCGACGCCCGGCAAGTAGGCCAGCGAAAGTCATCTCACTGAGTCCTTCAGGCAAAGGCATCACTGCAGAGAGCGTATGTGCCGGAGGGCCTCCGATGAAAATGCTCACTTTCAGGGGTTCTCCCTTTTTGACTGCTTTGGCCTGATGAATTCCGATTCCGCGATGGATCTGGTAGTGAAGTCCAATTTCCTTGTTCAGTTCATAATCATTTCCACTTAGCTGTACACGGTACATGCCCAGATTGGAGTTCATGATGCCTGGCTTGTCCGGGTCCTCGGAATAGACCTGAGGCAGCGTAACGAATGCTCCGCCATCCATGGGCCAATGCTTGATTAATGGCAGATCCGAAATCTGAATCTCCTGTGCGGTTACGGGCAGACTGATCGACTTTTGCTTGGGCAGAGCCTGCCAGGCGGCAAGTCCTGTGCTGATATGCTGAAATGGCGTTTTGAGTGCCTTCATTGGATCGTCCCGGACAGCCATGACACGTTGTACGCCTTCAAGCGTTCCACGGAACATGAATTTGCTTCGCTCCAGCGTACCGAACAGGTTCGAAACGGCCTGGAACTTCGAGCCTTTCACATTTTCGAAAAGCAATGCTGGGCCTTTCGCCTCATGTACTTTCATATGTAATGCTGCCATCTCCAAATGAGGGTCCACTTCTTCCTTCACTCGAATCAAATGTCCATGCTGCTCCAGATCGTTAATGCAATCTTCCATATTGCGATATTTCATTGGATGGCTCCATTCTTTGTATAATCAATGATTATGTT
Organism: Paenibacillus sp. 11B; assembly: GCF_030487755.1. Lineage (NCBI taxonomy): Bacteria > Bacillati > Bacillota > Bacilli > Caryophanales > Paenibacillaceae > Paenibacillus > Paenibacillus sp. 11B. The sequence goes on from NZ_JAUKNS010000002.1 coordinate 636,612, forward strand.
CATATATTCACATAGGTGTGAAGTAGCGGGTTGAATATAACGTAGAATCTACCTTGTCTACTTTTCACCTAAAAAAAATGATTGATGCTAGCGTCTCTTCTATATTATCAAATGATCTGCCGCTTAACAAAACAATATATACAATTTGTCACGAAGCACTCACCAAAAAGCAATATTTAGGCAACCCGAGTCCAATATTCATAAGGACCACAATTGCTTCAATATTGCTAATTGACTTGCTTATGGTGTAGTCGAAGGTCTGGGGATCGTAACCGTAAACTGCGTTCCTTCTCCAACCCTGCTCTCCACATCTATTGTACAATCATGCAATTTCAAAATTTTAATTACGATGGAAAGCCCTAATCCATTCCCTCTTAGAGCGCTGCTCCGTGCTTTGTCCACCATATAAAATCGATCGAAAATATATGGAATGGCTTCCTCCGGTATTCCTTGTCCTGAATCTCTAATCGTTACCTTCACGAATGAAGTAGACTTCTCGATTTCAACATGGATGTACCCATCAGGACCCGTATATTTTATAGCATTATTCATTAGATTCTGCCAGACCTGCTCAAACAGATCTTTATCCACCGTGATTTCACAAGGCAATAGATCCAATTCAATCTTGATATTTTTGCGCGCCCACTGAGGTTCCGCTAATACAATCGTTCTTCTTAATTGTTCATCTAATTGGAATGTGGTGAGATTAAACGGATGGTGCTCCGAATCAAGTGAGGCTAACCGGAGTAAATTATCACTAAGCCTGGACAGGCGTAATGTTTCCTCATAGATGATATCCAGATGCTCTTTCTGCTCTTCCAGCGGAATGACACCATCTTGCAGCGCTCTTGTAAATCCTCTTATCGATGTAAGTGGCGACTGCATTTCATGAGAGACGTTACTGACAAAATCATCCCGAACCGAGTCTATTTTCTGCAGCTCACTAGCCATGTGATTAAAGCTCTCCATCAGCTCACCAAACTCATCTTGATTATGATGTTTCAACCGTACAGTTAGATCGCCTGATGCCATTTTCTTGGCCGCAGCCGTTAGTTTTTTGATAGGTCTCACCACGTACCCTGACATAAACATGATTAATAAGCTTCCTATAACCAGGACAGTTAATAGAGATATAATTAGTGTGCGTTTTACATTATGAAAAATCGATGAAAAATTAATGGTGATGAGGAGCGCATCTTTCTCATCATTCAGCCTGGGAACACCAACGAACGCTGTTTCATCTTTATTGGAAAGAATAAACGCTTCCGTGGTATTTTCGTCGAATAATTCATGAACTTTATCATCCGAAAAGGAAGCAAGCACTTCACTTTGTTCATTCACAGCATTTATGTTCAAACCGTATCGCGAAAAAATATTCAAACCGTTTTTCACCTTTTCCGGATCATCGATCAGGTTTATCATCGCAGCGATATCTTCAGCAATGGTAACCAGGGTATGATTCGGTGTCTTTTCCTGAGGTCTCATGTTTAGTATGAAGGAGAGAATCAAACTGATGATCACAATACCAATAAAGGTAGCTACGATTCGTAGGCGCAGGCTTTTACTCACTATTTTCATACAAGCTCCAGACGATATCCCAGTCCTCTGATCGTCGAAATAATCAGTTCCGGTATAGGTTCCAGTCGTTCTCTTAACCTTTTAATATGCACATCAACGGTACGCTCATCACCTTCATAATCGAGTCCCCATATATCTTCTATAAGCTGTGTGCGTGTGAATATTTGCCCTGGCAGACTCGCCAAAGCAAACAACAATTCACATTCCTTCTTTTTCAATTCAACCGTTTGCGCTCCTGCAGCGACAGTCAAATTGCTTAGATCAATCGTTACACCGCCTATATGAATCACATTCGAGGATACCTTGTTGTATCTCTTCATTAAAGATTTCACACGCAAGATTAATTCTACAGGATCAAAAGGTTTTACTAAATAATCGTCTGACCCTGCATTAAATCCTTTGACTTTATCCTTGGATTCTCCTTTGGCCGTCACCATCAGAATGGGAATATCCATATAAGATCGAATATCTTCGGTCAGCTCAATACCATCAACACGTGGCATCATCACATCGACAATCACCAAATCAATTTTCGTATGAGATAAGATGTTCAGTGCTTCTTGACCGTCCGGCGCTTCCACTACGGAAAACTGATTCGTTTCAAGGTATATACGAATTAATTTGCGGATATGGGAATCATCATCAACCACAAGAATCGTGTTCATTCATCTATTATCCTTTCAATAATCTTATTTATTCATATCGTAAGGACTCCATTGGATCCAGCTTGGCAGCTTTGGATGAAGGCATCAAACCCGCAATGATACTGATTAATGTACTTACAGCGATGCCAAACACGATATAATATCCAGATAAATTAATCAATTTTGCCCCAAAAGCATTGTCCAGGAAGATGTTTAGCACATAGCTGATGATCGCTGCAAGGATAACGGCAATAATACCACTGAATATACCTAATAAGGCAGATTCGGAAAAGAATATTCGCTTAATATCCTTTTTCCTTGCTCCAATTGCTCGAAGAATTCCGATTTCCTTCGTCCGTTCCACTACACTAATGTACAGCACCACCAATATCATAATCCCTGATACGATTAATGAAATCCCGGCAATGCCAGCCAGAACAATTGTAGCCATGCTTACATAGGTCGTGATACGCTCCATGATTTTCGCCGTTTGGGAGCCTGAGAAACCTGCATCCACAGCTGCGGCATTAATATCATTCACATATTTCATATCGGTTGCATAAGCATTAACTTGAATCGGGCCAATGGTCATTCCATTATCAGTGTACATCTGTTCCAGCGTCTGTGAAGGAAGATACCCTGGAGTCTGCTGCATCGGTGTTTGTTGACCCGCCGCTTCATAGATACCGGAGATCGTAACTTCTTTTTCTAAAATGATCGGTTTGTGGGTAGCATCCATTTCATTAATATACAGATGGATGGATTTGCCTATCATAGAATCAGGTTGATCATTTCCACTTAATTTATTCGCCGTTTTTAATGGTAACAGGATTTGATTGCCTTCTGGAAAAGTTCCTGCCGTAATCGTTTCTTTATCAAAAGCATCTGTAAGGGTCGTTAACTGAGTGAGTCCCTCCGACTGTTCTTCATACACCAGAGTCGATTTTCCATCCACGGAGGTAATCGTCTCCACATGATCCACATTCGGAAGATTACGAATGGTTTCGATATCAGCATCTGTAAATGCCTGTCCTGTTGCCATCAGAGCTTCCGGGCCGCGCAGGTCGCTTGCTTCTTCACTCGGTTTAGTGATGTCCACGAGTAATGGGTCCATGCTTGCATTAATTTCGTTATTCATATAACTCGTAATTCCATTTCCCAAGGATAACATCAGGAGTACGCTTAAAATACCTATCGATCCACCCAATGCTACCAGTACATTACGCTTGCCGTTGAGTTTCATATTTTGGAGAGCCATTTTGAAAGAAGCGAATAAGCCCAGGTTTCTGGAAGTCCCATTACTACCCTCATAGGTCGTCAAGGAACGATCTTTTAAATGAATATCATCCTTAATCCGTCCCTCCTCTACCTTCACAATACGTGTACCGGAATCAGCTACTTTCTGCGAGTGAGTTACGGCAATTACCAGCATCCCTTTTTGCGCAATACTGTCCAGTAAAGCCAGGATTTGATCTCCATTTTCCTTATCCAGCGCTCCTGTTGGCTCATCGGCCAAAATAATGTCTGGATTGTTTGATAATGCGCGCGCAATGGATACCCTTTGTTTCTGACCACCCGACAGCTGATTAGGGCGTTTATTCAAATGATTTTTCAGTCCAACCTCGGTCAAAATATCTATAGCGCGCTTATACCGTTCCTTCTCACTTGTATCCGTCATTTGCATAGCGATCGTAACATTTTCCAGTACAGACAGATGCGGGATCAGATTGAAATTTTGAAACACAAATCCGATATTATTCTTCCGATAATCATCCATTTCCTTCTCAGTCATGGCACTTAGGTTCTTTCCACGAACGAGAATATCCCCTTCAAAATCGGAGTCCATTCCACCAATAATATTCATAAGGGTCGACTTTCCGCAACCCGATTCACCAAGGATCGAGACGAATTCTCCTGTCTCAAAGCTCAAATTCACATCATGGAGCACGGGAACCTTTTCTTTACCATACAACGTATATGATTTCTTTACATGTTTAACTTCTAATATGCTCATCCTGATCTCTTCCTCTCCAAGTCATACACTCTATCTATTGGTTTGATTTACTTTTCACATTCTAACAAATTTGTGTGAACTGATAATGAACTGGCTACCCTCGTCTGCCTGCAAAAATACACCTTTAGCTGCTTGAAGTGACTTATTTCAAGTAATTGAAGGTGTCAAAATCAATATGTAAGCATAGCAAACTGAGCCCTATTTATATGGACTCAGTTTGTTTGTTTAGCTCAAATTAATTCAGATCCGTCCGGTTCTCACTATATCCCTTCAACAATACGCTTGGCCCGGACCTCTACCTGACGGAAAAGCTCCTCCTCATCAATCGTCACCAGCTGCCTTCCCCTCATCAGTACACGACCATTCACAATGGTGGTATCTACATCGGCACCATTTGCGCTGTATGCAAGCAATGATTCCAACTCGTGAGCAGGCTGCAAATGCGGTTTCATCAGATCAATCAAAATGAGGTCCGCCTTATGTCCAACTTCCAGGACCCCTACATCGTGCTGAATATTTAGGAGCTCTGCACTTCCGCGGGTAGCCATTTGGAGGATTGTTTTTGCCGGCAACCGGGCGGGATCACCATGATCCAGCTTCTGCAGCCAGGTCGCAGCCTTGATCTCTTCGAACATATCGACGGTTGTCGCACTTCCCGCTCCATCGGTTCCAAGACCCACATTAATTCCCTGTGCAATCATCTCGGTAATCGGAGCGATTCCGCAGCCCAGCTTCAGATTGCTGACCGGATTGTGCGCTACGCCGCCACGCATGCCTTTCAGTCTGCCAATATCTCTACGATTCAGGTGTACACCATGGGCGAGCAATACATGTGCACGTTCGAACATGCCCGCCTCTTGCAAATACTCCGTAGGTGTCATGCCATAGTGCTCACGAATTTTTACAACTTCTTCTTTGGTCTCAGCCAGATGAATGTGGATGGGTACGTTTTCTTGCTCCGCCATTTCAATTACTTCCCTTAAAGGCTCTACTGGGCAAGTATAGGGAGAATGCGGTCCATACATCGTAGTAATTCGGCCCTCTGCCTTGCCAGACCAACGTTGAACCAAATCCACCGCTTCTTGTAATCTGCGTCCTCCATCATCCTCCATGAACACCATTCCACGTGTGAGTGATGCCCGAATACCTGTTTCCTTTACCGCTTCTGCGATTTCATTCATATGAATGTACATATCGGCGTAAGCTGTGGTTCCTGAACGGATCATCTCGGCGATGGATAATTGTGCCCCCCAGTATATATCTTCAGGAGTCATCCGCGCTTCAGCGGGCAGCATTTTACGGTCAAGCCAGTCCATGAGCTTCAGATCATCCGAAAATCCTCGTAACAGACTCATTGGAGTATGCTGGTGAGCATTGATCAGGCCGGGCATTGCCAATTTGTGTTTTCCGTCTAGGATATCATCACCCGGTTGAGCCTGAATGTGGGGGGCAATCTCCGCGATGCGGTCGCCTACAATGCGAATATCCCCCGTGAAGGGGGAATCGGCGTCTTTCATGGTTAAGATTGTGGCTTGCTGGATTAACATACTCATTCGTTTCACAACTCCTCTAGGTTTGGATGGCCATACTTCCAAATTCGAGGATAAGCCTTCACGTAACGGGAAGGTCAAGGTCAAGATTAAGTTAATTTTTGAGTTGTCATTGTTCTGAATGTTTGGATAAAAGGCTTGGGATCAATATTAACCATGTAAGGATAGACTCCCGTGCTTGTATGGAGATAGAAAAAGCCACCTTCATTGCCGATTCTCCGAAAAGACATGTCGAACACTTCCGTGATATGAAACTCGCGGTATTTCGTTACAATCTTGTCTGAATACAGTATCATGGACCGATCACTCTGCAGTACTTCCTGTGCGAGACCCGTCACTTCTCTCTGTATTTTGTAATAAGGTAATACAGCAATACAGTTCATGATCTCCCTCCGTTCTAGCCATAATTATTTGTTCCATCATAGCAGATCAGAGCGTCTGAGCAAAAAAAATGACCCAACAACATATATGATTTAGCTGATTTTCGTTGTTACTTTCAATGGAAAAGGAAGTGCATCCTGAATGTTCTGCAAAGAAAAGCACTGTTCAATGTGGAAAACACCATGCGGCAGTTCCGTCCGATACATTCGATCTGCTACTGCCGCAGCAACAGCTGCTGTCGCATCTGCTTCACGCTCGCCAACCAGCAGCTGTTCGACATGGATCGGCTTGCCCTTTGTCCAACCTACTGCATCTACCTTGACTGCAAACATCGGCTCCCCTCCGGGAATAACGCCAAATACCTTGACGGTACCATTTCGAAAGGAAGGAATACGCAGCAGTGTGAACAGTCCCATACGTTTCGAGATCGCCATGGATCTGGTTATCCAACGGGAATCAAGACATAACCTGGTGGACACGGTGGGAATACGAAGTGTACGAGCAACAACATGCTGATCCGAAAAGTTAAACCGATATGCTTTCCTGCGACCCAGGTCTGCGCCAAAATCAATCCATTTACCATCGTGAAAACTTTGGACTTCGGCTGGTTTACCCTTTTTCATGACCTGATAGGTAGCATTCATCTGATCCACAGTCCACTCTACAGCGGCTTTCCCGTGTTTCTCACCCAGGCCCAGCATAACGGTAATGTCTGCTTCGTCCACTTGTTCCATATGAGCTCCCGCTTCACGCACAAGCAGATTGGTCACACCAGGCGACAGTCCCACACTGAGCATGGCTGTAGCTTTGAAACGCTGCATTTTGGAATGCAATTGTTCGACCTGACCCAGGAAATCATAATTGGCCGAAATATCGATATAATCTGTCCCTGCTTTCGCACAAGCCTCAACAAATCGGGTATCCGTCTGGTCCACACACATGACCACCAACTTGACGGATTGAAGCAGAACAGGATCAATCGCTTTTCGTACATCCAATTGGAGCGGCTGAACTATACCACCTGTAGATCGGCTGAATTCTTCAGCCCGGTTCATCCGCGTACCTGCCGCCCATACCTTACCTGGAAACGAGTGTGCCAGTTGCGTACATATCATTTGCCCCACTTGACCATATCCACCAACAACCCAAATCTGGTCTTTCACAGACTCCACTTTAGCTTCGTTTCGCATAATATCCCTCCACCCAGAATGCTCCGAAATAACGTGTAATGTAGGAGAATCCGCATTCTGCCAAAAGCTCTATCATCTGTTCAGATGAGATGGGGTCCGACTCTCGGCCAAGGGAAGCTGCAAACCGCTCCCATTCTTCAGGCTGGACACCATTACTTAACATGTGATCCTGCCAGGCTTGCATCATGGTTGAATATACAGGCGAACGAAGATCGGCATTCACTGCTGCAATAATGAGTGGTGCTCCAGGTTTGAGTCTAGCTGCAAGGTTGGACAGGAATCTTCTTTTGGACTCCATCCCCTGAATAAAATGCAGCATTAGCATGCTTGTCGCCCCATCGTATATACCTTCTTCCGGCAGCGTTTCAAGTGTCTTGCATTTAAGCTGCACTCTGCCGATGATAGCGGCTTCTTGGACTCTTCTTTCTGCTAACTGAAGCATCTGCTGGGAAGGATCTACTCCAGTAAACGTCCATCCCGCATGGCGAGTTCCAAGCAGAGCCAACTCCTTGCCTCCCCCTGCTCCAACAATCAGTATTTCAGCTTCGTTGTTACCTGTGATAGAAGCGGCAAGTAGTCGCTCCATCAGATCATGCATATGAGAATAACCCGGAATTTTCAGGACTATCGATTGTTCGTAACGGTTTTCATCCGCCGTATCCCAGCTCATAGGTAGTTGATTGTGGTTCATCGATACTACACTCCTCATCAATTCAAGTTAGACTTGACTCTTCGTTTGTCTAATTTCATTATAGAAGGATACGCAGAGCGAACAATCCCAGAACAATGGGATATCTGCATGGGGAGAGGAGAAAGCTATATGACATCACGTATGGAACGAAACCAGCGACTCATTACTTCTCTCGAAAAAGGAACATGGACCTCGCGCACCTACCGGGAAGCTGTACTGAAACAAATCCAGAACAGCGTTGCCTATGATGCGTATTGCTTCACAACGGTTGATCCACAGACCCTTCTCTCCACGGGTGCCGTGACAGAAGATGGTATTGAGGCCATTCACGATCGGCTGTTCGTTAATGAATACATGGAAGAAGACATACATAAGTATGCTGATTTGATTCGCAGCGGTGAGCATACAGCGACCCTTCATGCATCGCTTAGCAAAAAAACTGTACCAAGCGCTCGCTATGATAACATTCTTCAACCAGCAGGTTTCGGCGATGAACTTCGGGCCGTACTGGTAAGTGGTGGCGCTTGTTGGGGGTATCTGACCCTGTATCGCAAGACTGGACAACTGGTATTCACAGAAGAGGAGCGACTAATCATCCAGGCATGGACTCCCTCTATTGCATTGATGTTACGATCCACAAGTCTGACTCTTATGGACGAGATCAAGAGCGGAAGTCCCGTGGAACCAGGTATTATGATTACATCGGGCGCTTTCGAGCTCTTATCCGTGAACGCTCCCGCTCAATATTGGTTATCACAATTACGTTTGTTGGAGCATGTGGGGCCAGATATATTGCCACGCCCCGTCCGTGCCGTCAGTTCCCACCTCCAGCGTCAGACTCGTACAGATCCCGATTCGATGGTTGCGCAAGTTCCTCTGCATCATTCTCCTTCCAAAGTCTGCATTCAACTCCTGGATGGTCGCTACCTGGTACTTCATGCCAGCCGCATGCAACAGTATTCAGGTCCGGATCAGATTGCGATTAGGCTTGAGCAGGCCATGCCGCAGGATTTGCTGCCTTTGCTTGCCGAGAGTCATGGGTTATCCGTTCGTGAACGGGAGCTGTTGGGTTATGTGCTGCGCAGTTACTCTTCCAAGGAAATTGCTGAAGCGATGCATATTTCCGCTTACACGGTACAGGATCATTTAAAATCCATTTTTGCCAAAACAGATGTATTCTCCCGCCGTGAACTGATCTGGTATTTTGTATCCCGTTTCCAGTTATCCGATGAACCTGCGATTTAAGTGCTGATTATGACGTGAAAAAAAGATGCCTTGTCCGATTGGACAAGGCATCTTTGCTCGAAAGGATGGTGAAGGAAATATCAGCTATATCAACACATACGTTAATTCATGTGAACCTACAATACCGTTCTCACCAATGAACAATTAAGACTTGGCCGGTTTGGCAGGCTTCTTGGCAGGTTTAATGTTCTTCACCTGTACAGTAACAGGCTCCTGCGGGTGTTCAACCGGGTACAATTTGCGGAACAATAACGTCTGCAAGACCAGGAATGAACCGCCAATCGTCCAGTACAGCGGCATCGCTGCCGGAGCCGAAAGAGAGAAAAAGGCCATCATTAATGGAGAGATATATCCCATAATTGCGAACTGTTTTCGCTGCTCAGGCGCCATATTGGCTTGCGAAACCTTGGCTTGAATCAGGTAAATTACCGCAACCACAACGGCAAGCACGTAGTCAGGCGCTCCCAATTTGAACCACAGAAATGAGTGGGATGACAGCTCCGGCGTAAGCCGGATAGCTGTGTAGATACCTGACAGAATCGGCAACTGAATCAGCAGTGGCAAGCATCCGATATTCAACGGATTGAACTTGTGCTTCTTGTACAGCTCCATCGTTTCCTGTGAAAGCTTTTGCTTATCGGCCGGGTCATTTTTGCCCTCATACTTTTTCTTGAGCGCATCCATCTCCGGCTTCATAGCATTCATAATCACTCGGGTACCTTGCTGAGATTTGGCTTGCCGCATCATCAATGGCAACAACGCAAGACGGATAACGAGGGTAATCACTATAATAGCTACCCCATAACTTCCATTAAATATCGTTGCAATGTGCTGAATGAGATACGACAACGGAAATACAACATAATGGTTAAAGATTCCCGGTGTTGATGAATTAATCTCTGAGACGTTGTTACTGCATCCAGCCAATAGCATAACTGCAAATAGAATTGCAATCAGCCCATAGATCCGTCCCTTGCCAGATGTAAAAGTGAACCCCTTGCTTGTCTTATGTTCCATATATATCCTCCTCGTTGATTTGTAGAAAATGGATTCAACGAGGATTTGCAATCTGGTTCATCTTCATCCGGTGATTCTCGCCGTCTGACGATTCGACTTAAAGCTTCAGGTCTGTGCTGTCCGTCCAAGGACAAGGCTGGCAAGCCAGGCTCCAGGCCGCCTCCGGCTCCGCCTTCCATCCAGAACTCGGTCACACCACAGTGAAGATGGGCAATATAGGCATAGCTTACTGTGAAAATGAGTCCAATTGTAAATATATAGGGTATCAATTCATGAAGTTCAAACAAGGGATTCACCCCCTTTATAGGTTAGTTTTTATAGTATAACACTTACATATTGATTTTGCATAAATTCATTGTTGGAAACGATAATTGCATGAATTCACTCTGTTCTCAACGGTGTTAATTCTCTTGAGGCCCGATATCTTGCCAGATTAAAGGATGTCCATGAATGGTTTACCTTTTCCGTCTGTACATACGCATAGCGCTCCAGCATAGCATCTTTTAATTCTGGATACTCTTCCTCGGCAAATTCACGCAGTAGCGGAACTGCATCTGAAGATAAATTTGCCAAATAGGATGCGTCAATATGGCCTGTCTGATGATACCGTTCAATATTAAGCGATGCAATTCGATGATCCATGCCCACATAGTTGATAGCTACATAGGCTGTAAGGGACAGTACGATATACCATCGGATCAACGGTATAGACGTATAACGGATTCGAAGGGCTGCAATAAGAAGCAGCAGTGCCAGAAAAATCATGAATGCATGCACGAGAAACCGAATGTAGGTATATCCATAAGCCTCTTCATACAGGTTGAGGCGTATAAACGCCGAATACAGCATGATTGCGGAACAACCGACCAGGACAAAGAGCAATACCTGATGTACAACAGAACCTACTTTGCTGCTTGAACGTGTGAACTGCAGGGCAATAATCAGAATAAAAAAGTTAATACCTGTAACGAGAACCAGCTCCGCAAATCCACTTCTTGCATACTCCGCATAGGATAAGTCTGATGGAAGCCGTCCCTCACCCGCTCCAAAAAGGTAAGAAAATTGTACAAGTACAAACAGTACGTACACACAGTTGATGACCAGCAGCATCGTGCCTACAATGACGGGATCCAATCTCAAAGGTTCTCGATGAGCTTGAGTAGGAATTGCCTCAGGTAAGATCTCATTCGCTACCTGACCCTCCATTATCGGGTTTACGGAAGGGTCTCCTTGCTTTTCGATTACTGAAGCAGCCACAAAAGCTTTTCCATTTTTCAAATGTGCATTCTCTCTCTTCTCTGCTTCATATTGCAACGGCTGTACAAATCCCCATACGTACCCGAACAATAAAACACCCGCGATGAGAATCCAGATCACTCTGGGAAGTCCTGGAGTAAGTGTGAGTTGGTTCAACCACTCCGGAAAACCGGATAAATACTCATTAAAAATTCCATCTGCTGAGGAGAGCAGTGCTACGACCACGATGAGGATGGGAACGGATGCTATAAGGCCAATGAACACTTTGAAAGCAACCGTTTTCTGTGCTTTACCCCACCCACGTCCCCCTGTTTTCGCAGTGATTCTTGCGACGGTTCCCCAGTGACGGATGGATTGTGGCAGCAAATGGTCTATAGCGGTACCGATTAAACCCATGTCCCACCATTGTCTCTGTTTTCTGCCGACAAGATAAGTCATATGTAAGATAATAAGCCCCGGTACGACCAGAAAATTAAGTATGCGCAGCGGTTCATTGTCGTATAACAGAAACGTTAGCGCCAGCATCAACACCACTCCAGCCATAAAAGCATCAATCATTGTTAATGGCCGCACGCGGTCCCTGGTAAACAAGACCATAAAGCCATAAAAGAGGATAACAAAGATGGGATAGGAAACACCAACCTCCTTGCCATAGAACAAATACTGATGAATGATAGCCAACATGAATGAGGAAAGTAGCGTAATTACAGGGCGGTTGGGTGAAGTCATTATTTTATCAATCATGGGAAAAACCTCCATTAAACTTTCTAGGCTTCATTTTAGATGATAAAATAAGAATATAAATAGAAACTAAAGTGGATAAAACTTCTTATTTTAATATATTGCATCAGATATAACCTCCAGGAGGGACCAAAACTTTGAAATTACATCAGCAATATTTGCTGCTCCATAGCCGGTTTGGTCAACTACGAGAACATGAAGTCACGCTCTCTGACCTCGCGGAACTGCTCGATTGTACACACCGTAACACGTTAACGATCGTCAAAAAAATGGTTGCCCATGAATGGATTCGGTGGTTGTCCCAACGTGGACGTGGACGGCGTTCTATGTTGACCCTGCTGGTTCCAGCTGATCTAATTGCGGCAGAATACATGATGCAGGCCATGAATCGCCGCGAGTTACAGCAAGCCGCCGAACAGGTTGGTGCTTTCTCCAGTTCCACGACAATGCAGGATCACCTGAATCAGTGGTTGCTTGGTTATTCTGGACACCATACAGAATCTGGTACTCATAATGAGCGAATTGATACGTTAAGGTTACCGATCCGCCAACAGCTGCACGCGCTTGATCCCCTTTATATCAATTTGCTGGCCGAATCTTTTGTCACCAGTCATGTGTTCGATGGGCTGGTTCAGCGTAATGAACATGGAGAGATTGTTCCTTGTCTGTCTCATACCTGGGATATCAGTCCAGATCGGAAGACATGGTTCTTTTATTTGCGAAAAGGGATTACGTTTCACAATGGACGCCTGCTGACAGCCGCAGATGTGGTGTATACATTTGAACGACTGCAATCCACAGAACGACGGACATTATACCGCGATGTGAGCAAACAAATTCTAACGATTGAAGCAGTAGATCCCTTGACCGTATGTTTCAAGCTCAGAGCCCCACACGAATTGTTTTTGCCGTTTCTTTCTACGAGCCGTGCAGCGATTGTTGCTTCACAAGCCCTATACGGGCAACATAAAGATGGAGAAAATGACCCAGACGTATCGAATACCATGCAGATACCTATAGGAACGGGGCCTTTCAAGGTCACTGCCTGGGATGATCACCTGTGCAGACTAGAAGCTTTTCCGATGTATTTTCAAGGCAGAGCCCATCTGGACCGCGTAGACATTCTACAAATTCCGTGGAGTGCCCCTGCACATGTGGATGAAAAGCAAGAGATCGAATCTCCCTTCTTTCACCTTGTTCATAATCCATCTTCGTCTGCGGGTAGAGACTGGACGCAGATTAGTGCTGGCGTGATGGTGTGCAAATTACTAACTTGTAATACGCAAAAAACCGGACCGCTAAGCGATCCGGATGTAAGAGCACATGTTCAGGCATGTATTGCTGAATTGTATAGTACCGATATGAATGAAAGTGATCCAGGAGATTCTGATCAAAAGTTGATACATGCGGAAGAGACGACTCACTCGTCTCATCCTTCCACTTTAGCCACCCCCATCTCCCTGCACATCGCAACCATTCCGCAATATCGGATGGATGCTAAACGTTTGGCATCTTCATTGGAAATGTGTGGTTTTTCATGTACTGTCCGCATAGGCACGATGGAGGAATTCAAAGGGAACCTGAGACTGGAATCTGATCTGATTCTCTTCTCCCTGATTCGGGACCGGGACGAAGAATTGCGAAGATACGACCTTTATCTCACCTTATCCGAGCATCTGGACGACTCTTCTAAGAAAAGCGTTCAAGAGATGCTGCAAACCGTTGTTGCTTCGCAAATATCCGCAGACCGAACTGGCGAGCTGGATCGGATCGAACAATTTTTGGTGCAGCAGAGTCTATTGTTCCATTTAACTGAAAAACCGGTGGAGACTGCCTACCTGCCTTCCGTTCGCGGCCTCTCCTTTAACAGCCAGGGTTGGGTAAACCTCCGTCACATCTGGTTCCCTTGATTAATCATTTAACGAGATTAACTATATCTTCGTTTCAAGATGCGGTAATGATTTTGGATGCCTATGAACTGATCATTGGATCCGCATCCACCTTCTTCCTCATTTTTCATTTTTTTGTTGAAATGGTATCCTTACGACGGTACACACCAAGAAGTAAACCGAGCATAACATATTCAAAAATCAGGTGATTTCCGTATCCTATAAAAGGAAAAGAAATACTAAGAATCGGAGCTTTGCCTGTGGTCAGCGCCAACGAATAGATGATTTGCATTGCAAACATAGCGGTGATACTGACAATAATCATACGACCAAAATCATCCCGGATACGAGGAAGTATCTTCACCATACTGGCAACAAACCAGATGATACCCACCAATAACAGTATCCCGGCTGACCAGCCAAACACATCTATGAGCAGCACACCTGGGTAATCCTTATAGCCCGTTTTAAACATGTCGAACGTTGTGTCAATCCCGTTGCCCCACCAGCCCGCTGATCGAATAACTTCAATAATGGAATTGTTGGTCAGTCTGAAGATTCAAAACGACAGAGAGCCTCTCTAGACGTCCATATTGATCCGCAAAAAACAATAAAAACACAAAAACACATCCTGTTATTACAGCACCTACGACGGTATAAAGCCATTTTCGCGTGAGCCAGCCAAATAAAATAATGGACATTATGCCAAACAGAAACAAGCGAACCCAGTCCGATATTTGAAACAATAGTACTGCAGGGAACGTTACCATCGTAATGTATGTCAATATGGATAGCATATTACAATTGGAACGAAGCTTGTCCAGCATAATTGTGCCAATGGCAAGTGGCAATACCCACATTGAAACCGTCGTCACATCTAGCACAAAGCCGAATGGTAACACCCAAAATCTATTTATACCATTGTAAGTTGAAGATAGCACTGGATTCATCCAAAGCATGGCATTAAGCAGAATATAGATCCACCAAGCCGCTTCTTTAAATTTTCGATAATCAAAGTAAATAAAGAACAACATGAATATGAAACCCATAACAGTGTATATTACATGATTGCTATACAGTTCCTGATATATTTTCACTGTAACATTGGTCGTAAAAATCCACATTAACAACAGGCTTACTGTAGCCAAACCAAGTAATCCAACTAATAGCCCCCAATGCATACGATAACGATGCAATCTGTGCATACTTTTGCCGACAACTGCGGGATCACCCATCTGCTCAATGGCGTATGCAGCTGCCTCTTCCTGGCTCAGTCCCTCTTGCTGCTTGTCCAACATCATTTCTTCCATGTGATTGCCAAGCTCATCACGCAGATCCGTATGTACTTCACGTGCCTTAACCTGACTACACATTTGATCAAGATAATGTTTAACCTTCTCATGTCGATCCGTCATGTAAGCCCCCCCTCCCCAAGCACCCGATCCACGGCACCGCGGAATAAAAGCCACTCGGCTTTTTTATGCTTTAACGCCTCAACACCCTTATCACAAATTGAATAATATTTACGTTTCCTACCTTCAACCTCCATCCAGTAGGACTCCACCCACCCTTCAAGCTCCATCGCGTGCAAAATGGGATATAACGTACCTTCTTTCAAATTAAACACACCTTCGGATTGACGATGGAGTTCCTTAATCAATTCATAACCGTAAAGCGGCTGTTCCTTCAGTAGTGTAAGAATCAATGTTTCCGTGCTGCCTTTAATCATTTGTTTGTTTACCTGCAAAGCTGTCACTCCCTTTTGTTCATGCTCCTACCCAATAACATCAACCACTTTTACCACTTCTTAAAAATAAACGTGAACCTAATAAAATCACTTGGCTACATACATCGGAATTCTATGCATAGTAAAACTAGGTATTATATTACCTGATTCTTCCTTTTCTATCCAGCTATGAATTGGATACGTTTATGATAAAATAAACAAGTCATTTCACATCTGAGATACTATACTGAATCTCTCTATTCTTTGTTTTCATATTACATATTCGTTCTAACCATTATGAGGAGGCCATCCAAACCATGAGCAAATTGATATTCTTTCTCGGCGGGGCCGGGAGCGGCAAAACAACCCTTGCCAAAGCCCTTTCCCGTAAATATAAAGCTGCTTTTTTTGATATGGATATCCTGCTGCGTCCTGCTGCCGAAGCAATAATGACCCTACAGGGACTCGATCCATCCGATCGCGATTCACCGGAATACAAACGGTTATGCCGTGACCTGGGATATCGTATTACGATGGATGCTGCACTGGACAACGTGCAATTGGGTATCGATACGGTTGTTGTTGGACCCTTTACCAAAGAAATCGGAACTCCGGACTGGATCGAGCAGGAACTCGCACGGATCGGACGTTCCCTCGACGATACGGATGTACGTGTAGCCTATATTTATCTGGCAAATGAAGCGTTGTATCGTGAGCGGATTACAGACAGACAATCTCCGCTGGATGAGTGGAAGCTGGAAAACTGGGATGCCTTCACAGCTTCACTTACCCGAAAACAAATCGCCTGGCCGTTGCCTGCTTCAGCCGTGGCTTATATCGATAATTCCGATGAGAGCCCTGATATCGCGTTTGCTGAAGTCGAACAACGAATATACGAATAAACATGGAATGACCCTGAACCCATCCGTTCAGTACACTCTCATGCTTAGCTTATACGCTCATTAATCCGCACTTAAAAGGGGTATATGTCATGATGACCCGCACAGGTCTAACGTGACAAATACCCCTCTACAATGAGCTATGACCAAACGTTACATCCAGTCTCCATCCTCGTTACAAAAAATGCTTCGTAATATAATCCTGCTCCAGAGGTGTAATCACGGTGCGATCCACGGGCGGCCCTTCTGTCAGATACTCTGCCACTTCAGCCACTCGATTGGATTCCAGCTCTGCTGTAAATACGAGATTGGCCATCCCTAGTGTCTCCACCAATGTTCCCCTAGCTTTAGCGTGAAGCATGAATAAGGTATATAAATCCGGTCGTTTCAACTCCGTCATTGCCCGCGCTATCCAAGCCAAATCGGCCTTGTTGTTCTCCTCAGTATGATGCTTTTTAGGATGTCTCTTTAGGCCGAGATCACACCATAAAATGCGGCGCTCCTCTACATCAATAATGGCCGGAATACAAATACGGACATCCGCCGTCAGTTCAATTCGCTCCTGCACCGTTGAAGGTTCAAACATCTCATCCGACTGTGGCGCCTGACGCATCATCCAGCCAGCATAACACTCCGGCAGGTCCTTGAAGGCATCTGCCCTGAATGCGTCAACCATGATCACCATATAACGTGCGCCCAACCTGGAAACCGACGGCAAGTGCACATCCATATACTTTGCCACTCCATCAGGTGCCTTCACCATTTCACCGCTATGTGCAGCCTGATATTCATCCGCTTGCCGATAGGTGCAGGATGTCTGGTCGATATAACGCCAGATCGAATCATAAAGTACACTCGACAGATCGGCATCCACACGACCGGTTGGTTCATCGCCCATCATGCCTTCTTTCCACCACAGGAAAAAGCGCACCGTATCTCCAGTGGGCAACGATAGCCATGACGAACGCGATAGAGTTCGAATGGATTCGCTTGCCCGGCGTTTCCCCGATGGAACCGTAAAGTCTTGAAGTCTCTCATCAATATAGACATTACCAAGTGGGGGAAGCCCGGCAAATCGTTTCAACAGTATATGTTCTACCGCAGAAATTACCGTATGAATATCCTCCAGTGATATGGGCTGCAACGGTTTTGTGGAGACATACAGATTTGCCGTGTTGCCTTTTGGGAAAAAGCTCCTCCTGGGCAGGAACTCATTCCTTGTGCAGAAGTGGGCCAACACCCGAAGCAGCACCCGAGTCGAGACCATTTCTTCCACAACTTCCAATTTGCCGATCACATGCTGTACCGGAACACCGGAACGAATCATTCGGTCCAGCTGACCGACCATCTCTATTGGACGTTCTGTGAGCGTCACCAGAATAAGCTGGTTATCCTTCTGTTCAAATGCCCGTTCCACCCTGCCATGAAAGGTAAGCGGTCGTTTACCGCGTCGCAACTCGTTCAGCGCCGCTACTGCCCTTGGATAACGGTGCTGATACTCACCCGGATGCAATCGCTCGGCCAATCTCAGCCAGCGCCCTTTATATCGAAACAAATCTTCCAACGGGTCCGAAGCGGCCTCCAGTAAAGCGAGTATTACCCGACGTTCAGATCGGTTAAATGAACGGAAGCGGGTAGTCTCCTTCAAAGTGACATCTCCATCGGAACAGGCCACAGCCAAGCACAATATATCTGTTGCTGTCCGCAAATGCCGCTGGAATTGCTCCAACGAAGCACGCCCCGCCTTTAATAAAGCCGCACAATAAACGGCTGCATTTTCCCTCACAGGTATTTGCCCTGGCTCTGGCTCATATGCGGACCAGCCCTCATACTCTGTTGCAAACCAGATCAACTGATCTCTTTCAGCTGGCTTTAACGCAGCCTTCGCTGCAAGCAGGTCTATTCCCACTTGGTAAAAATCCGCTTCACTGCCAAGCTGAATTACACGCAGGCGCAGCTTGTCCAGCCATAATATGCGCTGCTCCTGTTCATTTTCATGTTCAGGAAACTGCTTTTTCCATGAGTGCATCAAAACATTCAGATAAAGCTGACTCTCCTGAATATTCATTTTTTGCTTGGGAAATCTGGGATACATGATGGTTTCCTGTAAATCGATTTCTTTCATCTGTTGAAGCTCACCCATCAGTCGCTCAAACCAGGAAACGAATCCGCTGCGTTCCCATGTGCGCAGCACATCTATCAGTTTCGTCGAAAACGTATATCCCAGCGATTCCAAATTTCTAAGTGCAGTCGCCAATATACGCACAGGCAGCTTGCCCTTGCGCTCTGCGATGATCACTTTCAAATTCCTGCTGAAATAGATTGAGAATAAGTCCATTACTTGTACTCTCCCACATGACGATAATATATTCAGCATTGGTATACTTGGCCTATCTCGTGACGGTTCTTCATATGTATAAAGCGGTCCAAAAACTAAAAAAATCAGGGAAGCGGTACCCCTAGTACTATTAAGAGTTCAGAAGGAAGGGATACCATAGCCTGATTAATGCATATTATACCACGTTCTTATTAACGAAGTGAATTCAATATATCATCGGTTCCACAAGTGTACAGCTTTTTGTCTTTGCTCCTTGGCGTATAAGAATTTACAAAATGTACAACAAAAAAGCCGCAGTGATAAACACCGCAGCTACCTTACTTCTTTATATACACGCTTCATTCATTACGATTTGGACAATTCAATGAATCCTTCACCAAATACGTCACGTACATCATGAATCGTTATGAACGCAATTTCGTCCTCCGCTCGCACAATCTTCTTCAGCATCGGAACTTCTTGTTTGCTAATGACAATATATAAGATTTCTTTCGGGTTCTTCGTATAATAGCCATGACCAGACAGGACGGTGACTCCCCGATCCATCTTCTCAATGACCTGCTGAGCAATGGCATCCTGTTTGGCAGATATAATCGTAACTGCTTTTTTCGGATTGAGCCCTTCAATAATGAACTCCATCGTTTTGGTCCCAACGAACAGCATGACAATCGTACACATCAACCCTTGCGGCCCTATAATGAAGAATGAAGAGAACGCCACGATCAGATCGAAGAATAACAGTCCATAACTGATGTTCCAATCCAGATATTTGTTGGCAAGTCGGGCCAGAATAACCGTCCCCGCCGTTGTGCCACCTACTCTAACAATCAAGCCGATACCCAGACCGGCAAATAATCCACCAAAAATAGTATTGATCCAAAGCTCGTCCGAGGCGATCGTCCAGCTCTCGGTCAAGTGCAGGAACAGCGAGTTGAATACCACCGCAATTATGGTATACACCGTAGTCGTTCTGTCCAGAAACTTGTACCCCACAAGCAACAAAATACCATTCAGAAGCAAGTTCATTAGTCCAGGAGACCATTCAAAGAGATAATACAAAATAATGGTAATCCCGGTAACGCCACCTTCAGCCAAATCATTCGGGATGACGAACAGGTTTACTGCAAGTGCGAACAGAAATGCACCCGCCATAATAAATAGAATATCCGTTATTCTTTTCTTCATCATTCACTCCATCCAATCCATCAGAAAATCAACCTATCAACCAATTTCATAAGTTGTCATAACCACTCAATGATAGATTCTACCATGCCATGAGCAAAATTTGTATACATAATACAAATTGTTGCGCGAATTGTACAAAGGATTCTGAAAATACTGCTTTTTTAGCTCTACAAAGCGGATTCCCATCGTCCACACATGACATTTGTCATGGATCATCATTGATATTCATCATTACAAAGTGCTGACGTTTATGACTTACTGCACTGGACGCATTCTTATACAATGATAAAAACGCCTCACTCGGAGACATTTTCCCAGGAAGCGTTAGGTTATGACTGAGTACAGTTATCGACCATTGAAGGAGGACGTACGTCTATGAGCAGAACCAAAGAGATGGCGCTTAAAAAAGAAGTAACCCCTTATGAGAAAAATAATCTTCGCCTGAGTATCCAACAATTAGTGAATTCCATACTGCCACTATTATTATTATGGGCCGCAGCGTACTATAGCCTGTCCGTGTCCTACTGGCTGACTTTTCCGATTGCCCTCGTAGCCTCGGGATTTGTCCTTAGAACATTTATTATCTTCCATGACTGCTGTCATGGTTCATTTTTCAAAAGCAAACGTGCCAACGACATTCTCGGCACCATTACAGGGGTATTAACCCTGACGCCTTACCTGCAATGGAAAAACGAGCATTCCATTCATCACGCAACGAGCAGCAATCTCGATAAACGTGGTGTAGGTGATATCTGGGTCATGACCGTTGATGAATACAAAGCCGCTTCCCCTTGGGGTCGTCTCTTCTACCGTATTTATCGTAATCCGTTTGTCATGTTTGGTATTGGACCCATTTATGTGTTTTTGTTCGCTTACCGCTTTAACCGTAAAGGTGCAAGACGTAAAGAACGTATGAATACTCACCTGACTACAGTGTTGATTGTAGCCCTTTATGCCTTTATGTGCTGGTTAATCGGCTGGCAGGCTTTTGTACTGGTGCAAGCACCCGTATTTTTCTTCTCCGGCTTCTTCGGTATCTGGCTGTTCTATGTACAGCATCAATTTGAAGATACGTATTTTGAACATGAAGATGAGTGGAGTTATGTAAAAGCTGCGGTAGAAGGTAGTTCATATTATAAACTGCCAAAATTGTTGCAGTGGATTAGCGGCAATATCGGGTTCCACCATGTGCATCACTTGAGCCCACGTGTACCCAACTATTATTTGGAAGAAGCACATAACGCAACACCGCCATTGCAGAATGCTACAACGATTACGCTTCGTTCCAGTCTGGCTGCCCTTCGCTTCCGTCTGTGGGACGAAGAATCCAAGCAATTTATTAGCTTTGGTGAGATCAAAACCTTATCCCGCAAGCCTTACGTTCAACCGCCTATCCGAGTAAACAACCAAGCGGGTCTGACAGAGAAGCCTTAACTCTGTCGGATTCGTTTTCTTGTATTCAGGCTTAAGTCATGCTACAGTCAGGCTAAGTTTGAGTACACTGCAAGTCCGAGGAGGAGAATTTTCATTCAAAAGTGGATGCAGCTCTTTTATAAAAATACAGGTTTAAATCCATATGTATGGCTCGTCTTTTTCATCCTGCCCTTCTATTATATTTCGCAATATTCCAAATTGTGGCCCATGGTGGCGGGAATTTTCATCATTCTGTTCTTCTTCGTCTGTTATCTGCTTGCCTTCATCACGAAGGGCTGGCAGGTGTATATGTGGATTGGACTTCTGATCGCCATATCGATTACGATGACCATCGCCTATGATTATGCCTACTTCTCGTTGTTTCTTGCTTTTTTTATTGGGAATATTAAAAATAAAGCCGGTTTCTTCACCCTCTATTCGGTGAATTTGGCAGCCAGTTTTCTAACCATTAACTATAGTTTCATCAAGCAGAGCACCCTGCTGCTCAGTCAGTTTCCGTTTGTATTCATCAGTCTTATGGCATCCATCCTGCTCCCGATCAGCACGTATAACAAAAACAAACGGGAACAGCTGGAAGGCCAACTGGAGAATGCCAACAAACGGCTGGATGATCTGGTGAAAATGGAAGAACGGCAACGCATCGCACGAGATCTGCACGATACACTTGGACAGAAGCTCTCCCTTATCGGTCTAAAAACCGATTTGGCGAGGCGTCTGCTTCGCACCAATCCCGATCAGGCCGAGATCGAATTGAATGACCTGAGACAAACAGCGAGCACGGCCCTGAAGGAAGTTCGAGAGATGGTAACCACCATGCGTGGTACACAATTAGTAGATGAGCTATTCCGTGCCGAACAGATTTTGAAGGCGGCCTCGATTGAATATGTACTGGAAGGCAATCCGAAATTGCAGGATACGTCCCAGCTGAATGAAAATGTGCTCGGCATGTGTCTGAAAGAAGCTGTCACGAATGTTGTCAAACACAGTCAGGCAGCTGTATGCACCATCCGTATTGAGGAAACACCGTCCGATAATGTGCTGACGGTTCAGGATAACGGCGTCGGAATCGAACGTACCCGCAAACAAGAACGGCGTGGTACTGGAATCTTGGGTATGAAAGAACGACTTGAATTTGTTAACGGATGTCTGGATATTCGCTCCGGAACAGGCTTGGAAGGTACAAGCATTGTCATCCATGTTCCCAAGCTAGTCCGCAAACCAATTAAGGAGGTTGAAGAATGATCAGGATCGTAATCGCCGAAGACCAGCGTATGATGCTGGGGGCCTTGTCTTCCCTGCTCAACCTGGAAGAGGATATGGAGGTGGTTGGGCGTGCAAGCAACGGACAGGAAGCCCTTGCTCTTGTCCGTGAGCATATGCCTGACATCTGTCTGATGGACATTGAAATGCCCGTCAAAAGTGGCTTGGAGGCCGCTGAGGAACTTAAGGGTATGAACTGTAAAGTCATTATTTTGACAACCTTTGCCCGGACTGGCTATTTCGAACGCGCTTTGAAAGGCGGTGTACGCGGTTATCTGTTAAAGGATAGCCCTATCGAAGAACTGGCTGAAGCGATCCGTCAGGTCATGAATGGAAGACGTATTTTCGCCCCCGACCTGGTGGATGAGGCTTATGTACAAGAGAATCCGCTGACCGAACGTGAAAATGCCGTTCTCGGCCTGATGGCAGACGGCAAAAATACAAAGGAAATTGCTGGACATCTATTTATTACAACCGGCACGGTGCGGAATTACATCTCTATTATCCTCAATAAGTTAAATGCGAGTAACCGCATTGAAGCCATTACCCGCTCAAAAGAAAAAGGGTGGTTTAAATGAAAGTACCGCTTTAACCCACTGAAACATAAATAAATAAGGTACGACGATGGAACGATGTACCTTGCTAATACAAAAATAGGCTGGTCTGGAGCACTCACTCCAGGCCAGCCTATTTCCTTTTGAAGCTTCATAATAATGCCATACGATTTATTTTACAGAAACCACCATGCCCAAAGCTTCCAGAGGCACCTGCTCGGTCTGGAGCTGATGAATCTGCTTGCCTTCTTGCCAGGAGATCGTTACATTGACGCTTTTACCACCGCTTGGGTACTCCACATTGACGAATCCTTTTTCCTTTGGTACTGGCAGTGTATGGGTCTCCAAATATTCCACCATTCTCTTCGCAATCCCCGGATTGTTCATGTTATCCTGGGAAACAGATCGAATCTGAAGCGTCCATCTCCCTTCTGTCCAAGTGAGATACTGACTGCCCGCCGCGCCTTCAGTCATGCCCTTGATGCCATGTCCCAGATCCACTGTCATATCCTTCGGCACGTCATTCAAGTCTGTATCAGGGAAAATATCCGTACTGTTCGGATCCTTATACGTCTTCACTTCATAGGATGCCAGAACAGGCACCTTGCTGCCAGAGGCCGTCAACGAAGCATCATTCACCGCAACAGGCTGGTCAGTAGAATAAAAGTTAATATGGAACGCATCTGAAGTATTCGATGTAATCGATGCAGTCAGATGTTTTCCTTTTTCCAAGGAAAATGAAGTAGGGAACGAAGCGTTTTTCATCTTCAGCTGACTGCGGATGTCCTGAATGATGTCGTTTGAGCTTTGCTGGGCTTGACCGTTACTGCCCGTTTCCGGATTCGATGTTGATGTCCCGCTGCCAGCCGAACCTTCCGTGCCCGTTGTTCCTGTTGTATCAGTTCCGCTATCTTTCGTTCCACCGGAGAAATCCGCTCCTCCACTTCCTGACTGAGTCTGTTCGCCAACCGCAGGGGATGTGTTATCCGCTGTTGATGTTTTGGTATCCTGACCACCACACCCTGCAAGAGCAAGCAGCACTGCTGTTGTCACAGGAATCGTCATCCATAATTTAGGTTTACTCATGTTGTTGTCCTCCTTGAAGCCGTTATTGAGATTAACTTACATTGTTGTCCAGCCAGTATATTAACGTTTGTCATTCCAGAAATTCACGGGCTGTACTTTCTTCGTCAGCACTTCAAAATGGTATCCTTCTGCTTTCAGTGTTTTTAACACTTGCGGAAGTACTTTTAATGTCGCTTCCTGATCGTGCATCAATACCACAGGGGTGGTTCCGCTTTTTTGCACATTATGGATCTGCTTCATCACGCTGTTGTACACTTTCTGATGATCCTTCTTGTATTTCCAATCTTCGGAATCCACATTCCAATCCCACAGATGGAATCCACCCTGACCCAATAGAACATTGCGGTATGCAGGTTTGAGATACGGTTTGCTACCGTACGGAGTGCGAACGAGACTCGTTTTGACGCCTGCCACTTTGTTCAGACTTTCATTTGCCTGCTGCATTTCTTTCAAACCACTATATGCAGATTTATAAAATTTGCTTGGAACATGCGTTACACCGTGCAAGCCCAGTCCATGTCCGTCTGCAACGATACGCTTGGTGGCCTTCTGAAATTTCTCCATCTGAGGTCCGAGCATGAAGAAGGTTGCTTTGGCATTGTACTGATCCAGTATATCCAGCAATTGTCCCGTGTGGGCGGTCGGCCCATCATCGAAAGTTAGATATATGATCTTGGAGCTCGCTTTATTTCCAGCATTCTTGGATGCGGATGATGTCGCTGAAGCCGATTGCGGCAGTAACAATGGAATGATAAATAGAATAGCAAGTGCGGTGATGAACGTTTTACGAATATGTAGCATAAATAAAAGTCTCCCTTATGTCTTGTATTTCCCCGGGTGTCGATGTTTCTCTCAATGCAGCCCTTGGCGATAATCCTAATTCTATCAAAAAGAGTGCGTCCCATTCTCGTTTCAAATGCTACGTTCGAGTTACACTTTTGTCAGATTAACCAAAAAAATAAAACGAATTTGATAGATTTGCTCGAAAAAGAACATTCGACGGGATAGATCAATGTTGACATATATTCTATTAACCCAGATTGTGGCTTCTGATAGATTTAGTACTGGAATTTATATGAAACCAGCGAGGGAATCTTAAAATGATATAACAAAAAAGCCTGCCCGAGAGCAGACCTTTCATATGTAGATCGATTTTCTTTCCGTTCAAATTAATCCAGATTACAATTGCTAACGTCCATGATTACTCTGCCGGAGCAGTAAAGGAACGTTTGCCAAATTCGGCGTCCAGCATGTAGAAAGCATTGCTGTCTTTTTCGATGCGGCGTAACTTCTGAATGATATTGTCAAACAGAGCTTCCTCTTCGACTTGCTCATCAATGAACCATTTCAGGAAATACATTGTGGCATGTTCACGCTCATTCAGGGCAATATCAGCCAGATTGTAGAATTTCTTCGTATTTTGCTGCTCATGTGCATATCCGTGTTCAAACACATCCAGCATTGAGGAATACTCATTTTTTGGTTCAGGCAATGCAGCGAGGGTTGCACGCTGGCCGCGATCATTCAGAAATTTGTATATTTTCATCCCGTGGAACCGCTCTTCCTCCGCCTGCACGATGAAGAAATTCGCAAATCCATCCAGGCTTTTGCTCGAACAGTAGGCAGCCATCGCAAGATACACATGCGCTGAATAAAACTCGAAGTTCATCTGTTCATTTAGAGATTCTGTCAACTCTTTACTCATCAGGAATACACCTCATTCTTTCTCTAGGGATGGTCCTATTCTACCATAACAACAACTGGACTTACATTGATTTTTCTACAAAATTCGCCAATGACTGATTACCTCTCTTCCTATATAATTACATAGTTCTCGCTCTAAAATCATTTCATTCTGGAAGGCAGGCCTTTTTATTTCATGAACACATCTACGCAGCTCAAAAAAACCATAGGCATGCCGCAAGCTGTTGCGCTTTATATAAGTGCGGTTCTTGGTTCAGGTGTCCTCATTGTACCCGGACTTGCTGCCGAACTGGCAGGCCCGGCCTCACTCCTCGCCTGGGGAGGCATGGTTCTGCTGATTCTCCCGCTTGCCCTATCCATGGGGCTACTCTCGGCACGCTACCCCAACGCAGGAGGCGTGTCCCATTTCGTTACTCTCGCTTTCGGACAACGGGCAGGAGCCTTAGTTGGCTGGTTCTTTCTGATGTCCGTTCCCATTGGTGCTCCCGTGGCTGCCCTTACAGGTGCAGGTTATATGACAGCGGCACTTGAACTTGGTGACGGGTATCGAACAGCGATCGCAGCTGCCATGCTCGCGGCTGGACTGATCATTAACATCGTGGGCATGCAGGTCGCCGGAAAGGTACAGATCGGTGTGGTGCTGGCGATTATTATCGTGCTCGTCATGGCGTTTGTGTTCGCTATTCCAAATATGGAATCCATACATTACACACCATTCATGCCGAACGGTTGGGTAAGTGTCGGTCAGGCTGGCGCCATTCTGTTCTGGTGTTTTATTGGTTGGGAGGCTGTATCCCACCTGTCTGAAGAATTCACTGATCCACGCAAGGCAGCTATTAAAGGCGTAACGATTGCAGCTATCATTGTAGGCGTGCTCTATTTTCTGACTGCTCTGGCGACAGTCGGAACGCAAAGCTATCTTCATGGCGGAGCAGATGTCTCCCTTGTATGGATTATTAGTCAGGCTCTGGGTTCCTGGGGCGGATTAATTGCCGGGCTGACTGGCATATTTATTTGCACCGCTACGGTCATTGCATACGCTGGTGCCGCTTCACGTGTCGCTTATGCCCTGGCAAGACAAGGGTCTGCCCCGCAATGGATGTCCCGTTTATCCAGTCGGTACCATACTCCAATTGCTGGAATCGGCTTCCTCGCCATCTGCTTCACTCTCGTATTGGGTATCTATGGATCTGGTCTGGTGTCGCTAACCACGCTCATTCAGCTGCCCAATGCAACGTTTATTCTCACCTATCTTGGCGGATGCGCAGCAGGAATCCGATTACTCAAGGGCAGTCGTACTGGGGTAACCATCAGCTGGATTTCCTTTGTGGCCACAGCTATCGTGTTCCCTTTTGCCGGGTGGGCCGTTCTCTACCCTGTGGTGATCGTCGTTCTGTTCGGACTACTCAACCGAAAACGACATTACGGCCTATAAACAAAAAAAGCTCTGCCGCTATGGCAGAGCTTCCTTTATTCATCTGGAATAATTATTATACCAAGAACGCTTTGGAGATGATAACCAACAGGATGAACAGAACCAGAATGGCACCTACAGAAGTAAAACCTCCGTATCCGTAGCCTCTTGCTTCTCCACCTAATACTTCGCTCATTGACGTACCTCCTCTGCAACAGGTATGCGTTATCTTATGCAGGGAGAACGGATTTGACAGGGCGGAAGCCCTGTTTCAGATATTGTTTATAATCTCCGCTCAGTACCGTGGAGAATCAATCCGCATAATGTCCAGGAACGGCACTTTGGCCGTCAATTCTTCCTCTGTATACTCTACATGCACAAGCCGGGTTCGTGAATCCAGCTTCACAATGACCCCATGAACCTGATCTTCCTTGCCCCAAACAGTCAGCAACACTTCCGAACGTTCATGAAACGCTTCAACCAGTTGGTTCCCCAGCTCTTCCAGTTCAAACTCATCCCGGGTAGGTCTTTTTGCAACTTTTGCTTTTGCCAATGTAGCGGCCTCCTCTATAGCTAATCCGACGACCCGAATCCACGGGTTATTTGCCGAGGTCATATTTAATTAGTATACCATTCATTCACCTTCGTGTAATGTCAGGACTCCTTAACCACGCAAAAACCCCTTACATTTACAGTCAGAATACAAGTCAGAAGCTGTTGTCTCCCATTATTCGTCACTATCTTCAACAATAATAGTATATACATTCGAAGTGGATTGTCCTGAATGCCTTTGACCGTTCCACTCGTAAGTATACATTGCAGTTAAGGACCCCTGCTGGATTCCCAATTGTTCGGCTGAGGATATCTGTGCAACGTAAGTGACCCTTTTCTCTGCTCCAGGTTCCATCTCACCCAAATGTAAATATTTTGGTGAAGAATACTCTGATATGGTCGCTCGATCCCGTACTTCTGCTTCCCCAATCCACTTGGCTCCTGAAGGAAGGACATCAGCGAGCTGCACCCGCGCAGTCCAGGACCCTGTATTGGTCACATGTACATGAAAGGTTACATTTCCTCCCCTTTCAATCAGATCAGGCTTCACTTCCACATGGACCGAGATGATAGGATACTTCAACTGAATAAATGTCGAATTAGAGGAAATGATTCGTTGCACAGAACGGGAATCGGGCAAGCGAAATGTATAGATCAGGCGAGCCTGATTCATTAGCTCGAAGATTGCAGGTGCATCCTGCTCCTGCTCTGTAAGGATCACTTCAAATTGGATATTAACCGCAGATCGTGCAGTCAGCGTTCCCAGATTGATGCCTTTGACTAGACTTGTTCCAGGCCGTTTTACACCATTCCACCCGAGACTTCCTTCGACATAACGCATGCCTGGCGGAAGAAAATCCGTCACGACAGCATCCACTGCAAATGAACCTTCATTGTGTACTGTTATCTGATACTGAACGGTATCCCCAGGAATAGCAAGGGGAGGTTTTACACTTTTTGCAATCGAAATTCGGGGCTGAACGACTTGTAAAGTTGCTACGTTTGAGTATACAGTCTCCAAATTTTCACCTGAAACATACTCTAACACTGCCTGGATTGTTAAGGCCTCGGCTACGCTGCCTCCTGTTATCTGTACTCGAAATTGAATTGGCACCGTTCTTCCCGGCAATACCTCACCAATCCAAATTCCGGAATCAGGCGTCGTCTCTGGAACAAAAATCTCATTCACTATGACACTTCCCGGTAGAAATTCAATGCCTTTGGGCAATGGGATCATTACACTTGCATCGTTTCCTATGATAAAACCCGGATTGCTCACCAAAAGCTTATAAGTGACGATATCCCCGACAAAGGTCTGAACACGATCTGCATTCAAAACCAACGACAGACTTGACGAGACCAGGTTTACTTCTACCACGTTAGATTTCTCTTCTCCCTTAACTGTTCGCCCTTCCGGCGTCAAAAACTCATAATGTACCTTCGCTTGATTCACCAGCTTCAGGGCCGGCGGGAGACCGACGATGATCACCTGAAAATGAATTCGCAACGTCATTCCGGGTGCGACTTCCTGTGCCGGAACTCCTATCTCAGGTGATACTCCCGGTAGCGGAGTCCCATCCCGAAGCACACTATTGGGAAGAAGTGAAGTTTCCGATGAAAGCGAATCCAGCAAATGGACCATGGCAGGACAATTACCGGAATTCATAATTTCGATCAGGTAGGTTAGCGTCTGCCCCAGAGCAGCCTCAGCAACGTTGCAAAACTTGTGAACTTGCAGCCTGGGGCCGATCCATGGTGTAACTACCGTATTGGAATAAGCCACCTGTTCCAGTTCAGTCGCACCCGAGCTGAATCGAACCAGTGACTGATTCTTTAGCGTGTGGGACAACGGACCGGAAGATTGGCTCATATCACCACAACCTCTACTCGGAATGTAATGGTAATTGAAGCACCGGCAGCAATCGATCCGAGCGTTATTCCTGTATTCGGATTTCCGGTAGGCCTTGCCACGCCATCCACCGTAACACTTCCAGATACAAATACGGTGCCTGTTGGTACAGGGTCTACCATGACCACGTTATTGACCACTTCGATGCCAGTATTGGTTACCACAACCGTATAGGTGATCACATCGCCGACAACAGCATCAACTGCACTTGTGCTTTTGACAACGACAACATTTGGTGCAGAGACAGGAATCACCAGAACGTTGGAGGATACCGTACCGGTCAACTGACGGCCATCCGGCGGACTAAATGTATAATTGGCCACAGCCTGATTGACCAGCTGCTGATTCTGCGGCAAAGAATCCACAGTAACTTCAAGGGTGACTGTCACATTAACGGAACCTCCTGGAGATATCGTGCCAACCACAATTCCTGATTCCGGATTCGCACCTGGCTGTGGAACACCATCAATCAGGACGCTATTGGGAAGGAGTACTGCTCCATCCGGAATGTTGTCCGTCAGTGTCAAATTCGCTGCCAGATTGCCACTGTTCGAGATGGAAAAAGAGTAGACGATGGTGTCACCGATTGTCGCATTGGACGTACTTGCTGTTTTGGTTACGGCAATAATTGGTTGATAAATTGGCGTAACCACCGTATTCGAATAGGCTGCTCCCGAGAAGATACCTGATGTGAAACTTACCGATGACTGACTGCTCACTTGCGGCGGTGCAGGCAGCGCATTGACCCGAACCGCATACGATACCGCTACAGATGCCCCAGGTGCCAAGGAACCCAGCGCTATGCCGAGTGCAGGGTTTGCCGAGAGACGCGGAACACCGTCTACCAGGACACTTCCAGTAACAAAGGTAACAGCCGAACTGATTGGATCAGTTAACACAATGTTATTAACAGGATCAATTCCGTTATTGGTCACAACCATCTCATATACAATCGTATCTCCTACCACAGCATCCACTGCAGCTGTCGTCTTCACTACACGTACATCCGGCGCAGATACCTGAATATTGAGTGTATTGGACGATATACTGCCCCCCAGAGTTCTTCCGTCAGGCAATGCATAAGAATATGTCGCAGATGCCTGATTCGAAATGGACTGGCTCAACGGAAGGGTAACAATAACGACCGAGAACATGACCAAGGTCGTTGTAGAAACGACGCCAAGCAGAATGCCTGAAGCAGGATCGGCACCCGGTGCAGATGCCCCGTTAATAATGACGCTATTCGGCACGAGCTCTGTTCCTGCAGGGATCGTATCGGTTAACGTGACTGATGCCCCATAGTTTCCTGCATTGGAGATCGCGATGCTGTAAACGACGGTATCCCCTACCGTAGCTATAGCCCGGTCGCCCGTTTTGACTGCAGACAGAACCGGCTGATAGACCGGTGTTGTAACCGTATTGGAAAATGTAGTTGCCGAAAACGCACCTGATGTAAAACTTACCGTGGACTGGTTATTCAGAACTGCACTTGCCGGGAGCGCTGTAATCTGCACACTGAAAACAACGGTCACGGTAACACCAGGTGCGATGGAACCAAGCGTTATTCCGGTAGATGGGTTAGCACCTGGTCGAAGAACACCATCAATAAACACGCTGTTTGCTGTAAGAACAGTACTTGTCGGCACTGCATCCGTGAAGACCACATTGCTGACCGTCGCAATTCCGTTATTGGTTACTGCAATGCTGTACGTTACGACATCCCCAACAGATACAGCCGTAGATGTCGTCGATTTCACCACATCAACATCTGGAGCCGACACTGAAATGGTAAGTACATTAGACAAAACTGAACCCGATATGCTGCGTCCATCAGGCAGCGTAAAGGAAAGAGCGACCGAAGCCTGATTCACCAGTTGTTGCGGGGTGGGCAATGTATCAATAACTACGGAAAAGGTAATCGTTGTTGTAGCCCCGGCAGCGACTGTGCCTGCCGGAATGCCTGCTGCGGGATTGGCGGCAGGTAATGGCTGACCATTCACAATGACACTGTTCGGAACAAGAATGGTTCCCGCAGGGATATTGTCCGTCAGGTTAATCTGGGCACCATAGTTCCCCTGATTGCTCACGGTAACCGTATAACTAACGGTGTCCCCCACGGTAGCGTTTTGTGTACTGGCCGTTTTTTGTGCTGTGAGTATAGGCTGGAAGACGGGTGTAACCACAGTATTGGAGAACGTTGTGCTGGAGAAAGCCCCCGAGGTAAAACTGACTGTGGATTGATTGCTTAATTGGCCGCTTGCTGGGATTGCGTTGACATTGATACTAAAAGTGACGGTAGCGGATGCTCCCGGAGCTAACGTACCGAGCGATATCCCCCCTGCCGGATTGGAGCCGGGCTGCACCACCCCATTCACCGTGACACTGCCTGCAACAAAGGAGGCTCCAGGAGGGATCGGATCTGAGAACTGAATATTGTTGACCGCCTCTATTCCGCTGTTCGTTACCAGAATGGAGTAAGTGACTGTATCACCTACGGCAGCCGCAGTCGAAACTGTACTTTTAACTACGGCTACGTTTGGTGATGAGACTGGAAATATCAGCGTATTTGAAGTAGCTGTTCCTGTTAACGTGCGCCCGTCAGGAGGTGTAAATGTAAAAGAAGATGTAGCAAAATTGCTAAGTTGCTGCGGAGATGGAAGGGAATCCACTATAATCGCGAACGTGACGACAGCTGTCGCTCCTGCAGCTACATTTCCTACTGGTATGCCCGCTCCAGGTGTCGCTCCCGGCTGTGGTATTCCTGAAACCACAACGCTGTTGGATACAAATGTAGTCGCAGCAGGGATGGTATCCGTCACTGTGACATTTGCCGCCAGGTTGCCTGTATTGCTGACAGACACTGTGTATACAACCGTATCACCTACGGTCGCATTCACTGTATTCGCTGTTTTGACGAGTGAAATTTGCGGTTGAATGACCGGAGTCTGTGTTGTATTGGAAGATGATGACCCCGAAAATGAACCGGATGTGAAGCTGACCGTCGACTGATTGTTAATCTGTGAAGGAATCGGCATAGTAATCGTCACCTCAAAAGTTACGGTTACTTCGGCTCCTGGAGCCAAAGTACCGATTGGAATGCCGGCGGTCGGATTGGAGAGCGGGAAAGAACTCCCGTTCACAATGACACTTCCGGGTACAAAGGGAGTATTCGAAGAAAGAGGGTTGATGTAAACCACATTATTCACTGCTACTGTTCCATTGTTGCGAATAACAGATCTGTATCGAATGACATCCCCGACTACGCCATAATCCACATTGTCACTGTTTACAATCGTTACATTGGGCAGGGATACTGGAATGGTAATCGTGTTCGATGATGAGAACCCGGAGACCGTTCTCCCACTTGGAAGAGTATAAGCGAATGATGCAACTGCCTGGTTAGTCAACTGCCTTGGATCCGGCAAACTTGTGACTGTTGCAACAAATGTGACTGTTGCGCTTGATCCTGCAGCAATCAATCCCAAATTAATTCCTGTTGCCGGGCTAACGCCCGGTGTAGGTATCCCATTTATAATGACGCTGTTCGTACTGAATACAGCTCCCGCAGGAATCGGATCGGTTATGGTAACCGTTGCGGCAATATTGCCTGAATTGTTGACTTGGATGGAGTAATTAAAGGAATCCCCTACCGTCAAATTTGATGTGCTAGCTGTTTTCACCACTTGGATTACCGGTTGGAATATGGGTGTATTCACCGTGACGGACGAAGAAACGCCATTAAAACTGCCTGACGTAAATGCTGCACTTGCCCGGTTGCTGACTGAACCTGTGGACGGGACGGATGTTACTCTTGTTTGATAGGTCACTGTTACGCTGCTCGAGCTATTCAATGTACCGACAGCAATGCCCGAAATTGGACTTGCGTTTCTTGCAGCAGTTCCATTAATCGTGACACTGCCTGACACAAATTCCGAACCAGTTGGTAAATCCGAGATAACCAGATTTTGTACTGCACTGCTCCCTGCATTTGTTGCATTGACCGTGTAGGTAAGCACATCTCCTACAGTGGCGTCTGGCGTATTTACTGTTTTGTTAATGGATATATTGGGGTTCGATGCAGGTATGCGAACAACATTGGATACACTGCTTCCCGAGAGATTACGTCCACTCGGAAGCTGGTACGTATAACTAGCACTCCCCTGATTCTCGAGCGTTGGCGGTGATGGGAGTGTAGTGAGTGAAGTTCGGAACACAACCGTTGCTGTTCCTCCTGGCTGGAGGCTGCCCAGCGTTATTCCGGTTAATGGGCTGGTCCCGGGACGCGCATTACCATTCACCGTTACTGAATCCGGGACAAACGTCAGACCTGTCGGAATCGTATCAGTCACATTCACTTGGGTAGCTATGTTCCCGCTGTTCGTTACCACTAGTGTGTATGCCAGCTGATCTCCCAGTGTCGCATTCGATTGACTCGCGGACTTGGTAATGCCGATTACCGCCTGATATACAGGGGTTGTGAGGGTATTGGAGCTCGATATCCCCGTGAACGAACCAGAGCTATACGACGCTGCGGCTCGGTTGACTAACGAACCTGAAGCAGGCAGGGATTGCACATTAACCTGAAACGTCACCGACGCAGAACTCCCGGCTGCCAGCGATTCCAGCGAAACTCCACTGCTCGGATTGGCCGATGGTACCACAGTTCCTCTGACGGTCACACTGCCGGGTACGAATGTAGTACCTGTTGGGAGAGAATCCGTAAGTATCACATTGTTAATCACTTGGATGCCACTGTTGGTCGTAACGATTGTATACGTAAACGTCTCTCCAACTGCAACATCAGTGACAGATGCCGATTTTACAGTTGTTACATTAGGCAAGGTAACGGGAATGGTCAGAGTGTTCGACGCTACTGTTCCGTTAATAGTCCGACCGTCAGGCGAGTTGAAGGAATAGGAGGCCGTGGCTTGATCCACAAGGGTCGGAGGCGTGGGCAGACTTGTTACGAGTACCTGGAAGGTTACGGTATTGGTACTCCCTGCCGCGAGACTCCCCAAATTGACACCAGTCGCAGGGTTGGCGCCTGCAATCACATTCCCATTCAGTCGGAAGCTGCCTGCCACATACGAGCTTCCACTAGGGATGTTATCCGTTAATGTAACGTTGGCAGCAACATTTCCCCCGTTGTTTACCTGAAGCGTATACGTAACCTGATCACCCACTGTGGCGTTGGTTGTACTCGCCGACTTCAAAATGGACAGATTGGGTGAATAAACAGTAAGTGTAGAGTTATTGGATGGAATAACTCCCGTAATCACTGCCCCTCCTGCCACACTTTGAAAGGTAAACGCGGCATTCGCTGAATTCACCAGCTGCAATATGTTTGCATCCTGGCCAATGAGCCCACGATAGGTTACAACAATACTGTTGGATAGGTTTAATGAACCAAGCGGAATGCCGGTGGTCACATCGAGTGTTGGCCGAGATACACCAGCGACCGTTACACTTCCGGGAATAAAGGTAAGCCCTGCAGGCATCGAATCGGATAACACAACGCTAGCCGCACTGGCTGTACCTGCATTGCTGACGGTAACGGTATAGAGAATGCTATCCCCCGCTACCGCACCCGAGGCAACGGATGCCTTCGCCACTGTAATTTTGGGCGCATTGATATCAACCTGAATCGCATTGGCGTTGACAATATAGGCGTCCCCGGAAGTCGTTAACGTTAATACCGCAGAAGACTGATTGTTGATCAGTCTGGCTGACACATCCACGTTGGTAATATCCCAGCCTTGACGTCCGCCGATAATATTGGTGCCTGGGGCGCCATTCGTCTGGTTTCGTGTACCAAAAGTCCCTGTTGTATTAAGTGCTCCGGTATCTCCGTTGATTTGAGAAGCAAAAAAGTTCGCAGCCAGATTGTTTGGTCCGGACAAGGCAACTGAAGTTGCCGAGGTCGGCCCGAATAGCGCCTGATCACCGGTCCGGTTTGCGTCCCCCTCCTGCGCACTGAACAATGCCCTCCCACCTAATGCACCCGAAAGCGGAGTGGCAAATCCAGTCAGTGTGGTAACAACTGGCGCCGAGGTGGATTGGACGAGTACCCCGCCTGCACGCAAGGACATGTTGCGAAAAGGCAGGCTGGGGTTCTGGTAAATGACGCCGAGCGTCCAGCCCGCATGATTGGCTGTAGCATCATTAGTAATGACAATTGTTCCTACAACTGCTCCGGTGGTATATGTACCGGCTCCCCCATTTTGTACAAGCGAAGTAACATTGGCTGAACGCACATAGCCGGAAGCGCCGTTCCCCAGATCGAATTGATTGGAGGTAAGTGGATCAGGGGTAACACTGAAAGTTCCTGCGGGTGTAATAAACGTAACCGGATTGTTGATTGCAGCACTCAGATTGACTGTTCCATTGATGTAACTTCCACCCCAGATCAACTCTGCATACAAGACGGTGCTGCCAACAGGAAGAACGAGTATAGCCGCTGAACTGTTGCTCTGATAAAGGCTCGTGGTTCCCAGAGGATAGGTACCGTACTGGACGGTGGCGTTGGTTGTCGTAAAAGCTCCTATACTGTCCTGTGTTCCAGGAGCCCCCGCTACTTCCGATCGACTTAGTCCAAGCGTATTACCTGTAAATGTAATTGCTCCCGTAGCATTAACGGTTGAACGAACGACAAGAGGAATGAATTTCACCTCCCCTTCATCAAAATTGCAATCATATGAATTGGAGCTTTTATACACAGTCTATGAGCCTAATGCGGACTTTTGTTTGTCCCATAAAAAGAACTTTATGCACTTTGCACTTATGTAAGCTTTTTTTTCATATAACAAAATTAAATAATTTGCGTTTCATGCAATGTGTTTTATAATTAAAAGATACGAGAGCGGCGTCTGTCGTATCATTATGATGCAGTCAGCGGTGATATATTGAAGAGTTTCCATACGAATAACAGCCATATCCCAACAGAGTACGAATTCAAGCATTCCAAATGGATCAAAAAAATGCTTCGTGCTTATTGGATCGTCGTTCTAACGCATGTTGTCATTCAAATCGGCTGCTTTCTGTTTCTGGATTATGATCGAACTCCGGAAGATTTCATAATCCATGTTTTAGTTTGGCCTACATCAGCCAGCGCTTTAGCCATTCTGGTCGCCAGTTGGGTGGAACGCCGGTTCAGTTCGTTTTCCTTCTACTCCATGTCCATGGCGAGCACGGTGATTGCCTGGGCCATCATTCATGTCAATTACGATATTCGCATTATACTGGCCATATGTCTTTTGCCAATCTTTGCTTCGGTTCTGTTCTTCAACAAAAAAAGGGTATGGGCGGTATGCCTCATGCAGATGATTGGCTATGTCATCGTACTCTGCGACCCGTCCTATCGGCTGTACTTATCTTCGTTTGATATGGTTTCCATTCCGGCTTTCCTCATTGTAGGTACATATGTTGCGCAACTCATTGTTATTAGCGGGGTCGAGGTACTGGATGATCTTCAGGCCAGTATGCTTGCCAAGCAGGATCTGATTGTACGAAACGCAATTATGAGCAAGCAGTCCAAGACAGACGGGTTAACCAATCTGTATAATCAAAGCTCCTTTAAGGACTACTATGAAAAAGCGTTTGAGTATGCCAAGAATGGCATGAGTCTTTATTTGGCATTGATTGATATTGACAATTTCAAATCCATTAATGATACATATGGTCATCGGGTTGGAGACGTCATTTTGGAGAGAGTATCTCTGGTCATTCAGGAGAACGTCACATCAAGCGATATTGCTGCGCGTTATGGCGGCGAGGAATTCGCACTGCTGATGTTCGAACAGTCTTTTGAGCAGGCATATGCATTAGTGGAGCAGATCCGTAAGAAAATCGCCCGTCTTGTTCATCCGGAGCTGGAAGGAGCTTATATTACGGTAAGTGTCGGACTCCAAAGCTACAGCCCCCATCTGTCCAAGGACAAATTGTTTGAAGAAGTGGACGCGTGCCTGTATACCGCCAAACGGACAGGGAAAAATAAAACGGTAACATCCCTCGAATCGTCTATAATCGTTGAAGAAAAAAATTAAAAAAGTTGTGCTGCTCACCGAACGCCGGTGTAACAGCACAACTTTTCTTTATTAGGGTCTTTATAAAGCCTTTAGGTTTACTCTACCCATTCCCAGCGATGTGTATTTTGCTCCAGCTTCGGGTGGAGCTTAGCCGGCTCTCCATCAATAATCAGACGTACTTCCTTAATCCAATCTTTGAACGAGTCAAAGGATGCGAACTGATTTGCCATCTCAACCGTGAGATACAGGAAATGAGGAGCGGGGTATTCTTCTGCCATATGGCGCAGAGCTGCTTCGATCGGCGTATACTTCTTACGCTTGCCTTCCCAGCCCTCGACCCGTACGCGGGAGGATGCATGCTCCCTTCTCCAGTCATGAAGGCGGTCCTCCCTTTTGTAAAAGGGCTGCACCCCCTCCTTGCTCATTCGCTTCATCGTATTCTCATGTAGAGGATAAAGCACAAGCTGCACAAAAGCACGTGTGTCCGCAATAGCAGCTGCCCGTTCAAGCTGTTCATCCGTTACGTGCTCAAATGAATCATAAAAAATCAGGGTGCCTTTCCGGGCAGCTGGGGGCGGTTCATAGCCATAGGGTACATTGGTATATTTTCCAGACATCTCATCGCTCCTTGCCTGTCTACTGATCAGTTACCTTATACTCTATAGTATATTATCCTTTAGCTGTGTTCTTCAATTCTGGATAGAATGTCATTCTATTTTTGCCCGCACGCTTGGATTCATACAGCGCCTCATCTGCCATGCGAATAATTTCACTCGGATTGCGACTGTTAGCAGGATATTCGGCACCTCCAATGCTGCATCCAATATGAATCCGCCCATATTCGATAATAAACGGCTTATTCAGGTTCTGTATGATATCTTCAGCAGCACCGTATTTTCCTTTTGACTGACGATAAACATCTCGATGTCCTTTTCCTCATGCTTCAACGGTTCCAGGACACTTTTCTCTACTTCCTTCGCCCAGGCCCAGCTTAAATGCGCGGCAAGCACACCAGCAATCTCTCCGTTCTTGTATTTCAATGGAAAGCTGATATCTACAAATTGCAACGGTTCACCGGTTGGGTTGGGAAGCAGCTTCGCCAGAAGGACTGCATCATGGACATCTCCAATAAACTTACCCTTGATTCCCTCCTGATACACGGGCCGTTCCGATAAATTTTCACCGCGCAATATGCCGTCTGTGGATGCCAGCACATTTCCTTTCAGATTCATGAATCCAACCCATGAGAATGTGGGAAAGCTATCTTGAAGCTGATTGAGCAGCAGCTTTCGGAAATCATGTCTTTTTTTATTATACATGTCCATACAATGTTGGATGGATATTCGCACCGTGTTTCTTCCATTCAAAGAATAGTCACGATTCTGTATATACATACTTGGGTTATGAATATAGAGAGCAAGCATGCTCGTATGAGCCAAGCGAGCACTGTTTGTCACAACGAAGAGCATTCGAAATTCAGTCATTGGGGGTGTAATGTTGAGCCTGCTTCATGTTGCTGTAATTCTGCCATTTGCCGCTGGTGTTGTACTTGCCATGCTGCATCGTTTCTTCCGTAAAATACATATGGGATGGCTGGTTTTACTTGTCCCGGCCCTATTATTTGTTTATTTTGCGAGTCTCTTACCCGCCGTGTCCCAGCGAAATATGGTATCCGGATATATCCCCTGGATTCCGTCACTGGACATTGGAT
This sequence comes from Paenibacillus sp. 11B, assembly GCF_030487755.1. Taxonomy (NCBI): domain Bacteria; kingdom Bacillati; phylum Bacillota; class Bacilli; order Caryophanales; family Paenibacillaceae; genus Paenibacillus; species Paenibacillus sp. 11B. Next base: position 676,605 of record NZ_JAUKNS010000002.1, read on the forward strand.
TCAATCTATATCTGGATGGTCTAAGTCTGCTGCTGACACTGTTAATCACCGGAATAGGAACTATGGTGGTCCTGTATTCTATCTTCTACATGGACACTAAAGAAGCCTTGAACCGCTTCTATCTGTACCTGCTGATGTTTATGGGAGCCATGCTTGGCGTGGTGCTGTCAGATAATATGATTGTGTTGTACGGATTCTGGGAGTTGACCAGTATTACGTCCTTTCTCCTGATCGCCTTTCATTACAAACGCGAAGCGTCCACCTCAGGTGCACAAAAATCGTTCCTTATTACCGTATTTGGCGGATTCGCCATGCTCGCCGGTTTCATGCTGATGTATCTCATGACTGGCACGTTCAGCATCCGGGCAACCATTACAGAGTGGGGGCAGATACAGGATAGTTCACTATTCTTGCCAGCTCTTGTGCTGATTCTGGTCGGGGCGTTTACGAAATCCGCACAGTTCCCGTTCCACATCTGGCTGCCAGACGCCATGGAAGCTCCAACTCCCGTCAGCGCCTATCTGCATTCGGCTACGATGGTTAAGGCGGGACTGTATGTTGTCGCCCGGTTTACACCGATTTTCGGTGGACAGGGGTTGTGGTTCTGGCTTGTCACCGGCGTTGGACTGCTCACCCTGTGTTATGGATCTTTCCTCGCCGTGAAAAAAAATGATCTCAAAGCGATTCTGGCCTATTCTACAATTTCACAGCTTGGTCTAATCATGTCCCTGCTCGGCGTTGGCTCAACGGCCATCTATTTCGGATATGGCGAATCCTCCGCGATGTACACGGTTGCCATTACGGCAGCTTTGCTTCATCTGTTCAACCACGCTACCTTCAAGGCGGCACTGTTCATGGTCGTTGGGATTGTGGATCATGAAACAGGTACCCGGGATATAAGGAAACTCGGCGGCCTTGCTTCGTTTATGCCAGTGACCTTTACGGTAGCGCTCATCGGAGCACTCGCCATGGCCGGAATTCCGCCGTTCAACGGATTTCTGAGCAAGGAGCTGTTCTTTCAGGCCATGGTGGAAGTGACACACCTCCGCATCTTTGGACTCGGTTCATGGAGCGTACTCTTGCCTGTGTTCGCCTGGCTTGCAAGTGTGTTCACTTTGATCTATGCGCTTATTATTGTATTCAAAACGTTCCTTGGACGAACTCGCAGCGAGATTCCTGCTGAGAAGCAGCATGAAGCTCCTGTCGGCATGCTGATTCCTCCGGTTATTCTCGGGATACTTGTGATCATATTCGGTCTATTCCCGAATCTGCTGGCTGAATCATTGATTGAACCCGCGATGGCTGCTGTACTTCCATCACTGCTGAACGGAAAAGAACACTTTGATGTTCATTTCTCCCTATGGCATGGCATTACTCCTGAATTGATTATGACTATCGGTGTAATTGCCCTAGGCATAACCATGTACAAACTGCTGCCGCGCTGGAGAACGATTTATGAGCACTATCCGCAAGGCTTAACGATAAACAATATGTACCATGTCGTGCTCGATAATCTTCAGCATTATGCACGCAAATGGACGGAAGCCTATATGAATGGCTCGGTTCGTAATTATCTGGTATACATTTTCTCGTTCACCGTTGCATTGCTGGTTTATGCCTTTTTCCGCTCAGGGGAAAATATCACCTGGAACTTCAAGGGTAATGCCCCCTTCTCTTTCTATGAGGCAGTACTGCTGCTGGCATTAATTGCCGCTGCGGTTTCGATTCCGTTTGCCAAGAACAGACTATCGGCAGTCATTATGACAGGCGCGGTTGGTTACCTCGTCACTTTGCTGTTCGTGCTGTTCCGAGCACCGGATCTCGCATTGACCCAGATGATTGTAGAGACGGTATCCGTTGCACTATTTCTGCTTTGTTTCTACCATCTGCCTGAGCTGCAACGGGGCAAATCAAGCCGACGTTATCTTAGTGTCAATATGATCGTAGCGATTGCTGTTGGGGTCGTCATGACCTTTGTGGCCTTGGCAGCGAGCGGAACTGCGTCACTGGAAAGCATTTCAGACTTTTTCATTCAGGAGAGCTACCATCTGGCTGGCGGCAAAAATGTCGTTAATGTGCTGCTGGTGGACTTCCGAGGATTCGATACCTTACTGGAGATTATGGTGCTTGGGGTAGCTTCATTGTCCATCTACTCCATGATTAATCTCAATCTCGAAGCGAGGGACCTCGGTGCAAGACTGAAATTCCGCAAGAAAGAACAAACTGAAGAAACCGATAATGAGACGGGTGACGAAGCAGACAATACGAAAAAGTATGGCAACCGTGAACGCAGCTCGTCAACATGGGATACCGTCCCCCTTCAAAGCAACGATATATTACTGCAAACGACGACCAAGGTTGTTGTCTTTATCATTCTGACCTTCGCGCTCCATCTGTTCTTCGCCGGACATCATAACCCGGGTGGAGGCTTCATTGGCGGCCTGGTGACGGCTGCTGCACTGGTATTACTAGCGCTGGCATTTAGTACGGATACCGTACGCAAAGCTTTACCTATCGATTTTCGCACCTTGACGGCCATTGGCTTGGGCATTGCGTTATTGACCGGAGCAGGCTCGTTTTTGTTCGGCGCACCCTTCCTGAGTCAGACCTTTGGTTATTTCGATCTTCCAATACTGGGAGAAACGGAACTTGCAACCGCGATGCTGTTTGACCTCGGCGTGTATCTTGCCGTCCTGGGAGTCACCATGAATATCATTCTACAGATCGGGGAGGATCGCTGATATGGAAATATTGATGTGTGTGGCCGTTGGCATTCTGTTCGCAGTCGCCGTCTTTTTAATCTTATCGCGGAGCCTGCTCCGTATCGTGCTCGGCATGTCCATACTAACCCATGGGGTGCACCTGCTGCTGATTACGATGTCACGTCTCAAAACAGGTGCACCACCTTTGCTCGGGGAGCAGGCTGAACGATACGTCGATCCACTCCCCCAGGCTCTGATTTTAACATCCATCGTCATTAATTTCGGACTAACCGCCTTTTTCTTTGTACTCTCCTATCGCTCCTATTTGAAGCTAAAGACAGACGATATGGAAGAAGTAAGGGGGCGTCCTTATGAATAATCTCGTTGTTCTGCCCATTCTGCTGCCACTGATTACCGGGGTTATTGCCCTTCTGTTCTTCCGACGGACAAATATCCAGCGGGTTGTAAGTGTCATTGGCTTACTGATGACGGCAGCCGCTTCAACCGTGCTCATTACCCAAGTGGCACAGTCCGGGATACAAACACTGAATATGGGAGGCTGGGAACCACCCTACGGTATCGTACTTGTTGCCGATATGGTATCGGCCTTGCTCGTCGTTGCCGCTTCGATCATTGGGTTCGCATGTCTGCTCTATGCCTTCCGCAGCGTGAATAAGGAACGGGAAGAACATCATTTTTACCCGTTCTTTCATTTCCTGATAGCAGGCGTGAACGGTTCATTCCTAACGGGAGACCTGTTTAACCTGTTTGTATGCTTTGAACTAATGCTCATCTCTTCATATGCACTGATTGTATTGGGAGGTACGGAGAGACAATTACGGGAAACAATCAAGTATGTATTGATTAACATTGTCTCTTCTGCGTTATTTGTAGCCTCTATTGGCTTTCTCTACTCGGTTACCGGCACACTAAACATGGCCGACTTGTCCAATCGGATCGCCGAGGTCGGACAGAGTGGAGTCATCACGCTGATTGCCGTCCTCTTCCTGATCGTATTCAGTATTAAAGCTGGCTTGTTCCTGTTCTTCTGGTTATCCGGCTCTTATGCAGCCCCTCCGGCAGTTGTCACCGCCCTATTCGCCGGATTGCTGACCAAAGTTGGCTTGTACGCTATTGTGCGAACATTCACACTCATTTTCTATCATGATCCGGATTTCTTCCATGCACTTATCGGCTGGATGGCGGGAGCGACCATGGTACTCGGGGTAATCGGGGCTATGTCCTATCGTGACGTCAATAAGATTCTGATCTACAATGTTATCGCAGGTGTGGGATTTGTGGCCTTCGGCATGGCGGCAGCGAGTCGTCCGTCACTGGAAGGTCTGCTCTTCTACATGCTGCATGACATGCTGATCAAAACACTGCTCTTCCTGCTCGGGGGTGCTCTGATCGCGGTCGCAGGAACCTCCAAGCTCGACAATATGGGCGGTCTGATCCATCGCTATCCACTGCTTGGCTGGATGTTCTTCATCAGTGCACTTGCCTTGGCAGGTATTCCGCCTTTCAGTGGATTTCCTGGGAAATTGCTACTGTTCGAAGGCGGATTTCAGGCTGGCTTGTACGGTCTGACAGGCATTGCCGTCCTTTCCAGTCTGCTGATGTTATATTCGGTACTACGCATCTTCATACAGGCGTTCTGGGGTGAACCGCCAGCAGGCGCAGTGAGAAGACCTTATGCCGTGAACGGCCTGCTCATCCCTGCCGGAATTCTGTTTGTGTTCATCATCGCGATGGGTGTGGGGGCTGAGGGCATGTTCCAGCTGACCTCCCGCGCAGGCGACATTCTGCTGCATCCCAATATTTATATTGATGCAGTATTGAAGGAGTAGATGCGTATGGCCTTTCAGATTGTGTTGAATCTGATCATTGCTTTTGTATGGATGTTTCTGAATAATGCGTGGAATGGCGTTGGCTTTCTCACGGGTTATCTGCTGGGTCTGCTGTTGATTGGGAGCATGCGGCGGTTCTTTCCGCAGCGCTTCTACATCGTTCGTGTCTGGGCAATCATCAAGCTGATTGCCTTGCTGTTCAAGGAGCTGGTACGGGCCAGCATTGAAGTTATTCGCCAGATTGTGAAGCCGAAGCTTGATATTCGGCCAGGTATATTTACCTATCAGACTCAGCTGTCCTCCGATTGGGAAGTTACACTCCTGTGCTTGCTCATTTCACTAACGCCAGGTACCCTTCCACTTGAAATTTCGGGCAATCAACGTAAATTATATATTCACGCGCTGGATATCAAAGATCAACAGAAAATGAGTGATGATATCAAAAATACGTTCGAAAAAGCCATTATGGAGGTGACACGTTAATGTTATCCTCACTATTGTTCATATCCTTGCTTATTCTGTCCCTGGCAATCCTGGGTTGTCTGTACCGGGTGCTGCGCGGACCTTCCATGGCCGACCGGATTACGGCACTGGATACCATCGGTATTAATGTCATTGCCATCGTTGCGGTACTATCCATGATGCTTCATACCCAAGCTTATCTGGATATTATTCTGTTAATTGGCATTCTCGCTTTTCTAAGCACAGTTGCATTTGCACGATACATTGAACGGGGGGCGGTGTTCAAAAATGAAGGAGATCGTTGATGGAACCGCCGGAATTGTCATTGGGCTTATTGTCCTGCTGGGCGCCCTACTAAGCGCATTTAGCGCGTTCGGACTAATTCGACTGCCAGATGTATATCTACGGGCGCATGCCGCCACCAAAAACACTACACTCGGCGTACTTTGTGTACTGAGCGGAACGTTTCTTTTCTTCTGGTATTTCGACAACTATATTAGTGCCCGGGTGTTGCTTGGCATTGTGTTTGTCTTTATCACAGCACCGGTAGCCGGACATCTGAACGGACGGGCTGCCTATCGAACGGATGTCCCTCTATGGGAACAGAGTGTGCAGGATGAACTTGAACCGCTCTTGAAGGGGAAAAAGGTCAACCATGAAGCCAAGGACATGATGGAATAGTCTCTTGGTCCATAATCCAATACCCCCGGGACATGCCACACATGATGTGGCCGTCCCGGGGGTATTTGGATTGTATGAGACTCAGCTTAGTCCAATCCATATTCGTGGAGCAGAAGTAAACTATAGTTTACCGAATCAGAATCCATCAAGTCCCTGTCTTCTCAGATCAGCAGCAACGATTCGTGCAAGCTGGGCAGCACCATCCCGATTCGGATGCAGCGTGTCTCCTGTCATGTACAAGGCCAGTGTTGCAGCCGGTCCAATGGAAGTGAAATAGGCCGAACTGAGTTTGTTCAGATCTACAAGTGCCACACCCTCTTCCTGAGCCAGTGCACGTGTAGATGCATTGTACCAGCGATTCTCCGCAGTATGCACATTGGCTGAATTGAAATCAGTTGCCCGACCCTGAGGCGTTGATAAAATAACGGTGGCTCCTTTATTTTTGGCCTGACGAACCATATCACGCATGATCTCCTTGAACTCCGCTTCCGTTGTATTATTCTTGGCATTCGTATCATTAATCCCTAATTGCAAAATAAAGTAATCTCCTGGCTTAATATACTTCAGAATCGCTTCCATCTGTCCATCATCGCGGAAGCCTCTTGCAAATTGACCGCTTGAGGCCATATTCCGAACCTGAAATGTACTCGTATTCACGTAGGAAGGGAATAGCTGTCCCCAGCCACCCTGCACACTGCTGTTAAGCGGATAGTAATTGCAGACCGTCGAATCGCCTCCAATATAGATCGTACGGTTCGTCACCGTCTGATTCGATATTTTCCGGATTTCAAGTGCGCTGAGTGTAAATGCCGCGCCTTCCTTACCTTCTGTTACCAACAGATTTAACTGTCCATCCGTCACCGGAATTTGAAATTGATCGGTCGCCCCGTTACCCGTCATATTGATGATCTGATATACACCTTCTGCCGCCACACTCGATCTGGCTGTGTTTCCCAGGAGCACTTTGACCTCGTAGAGACCATTGGACAAATCCACATTAAACGTATTCGTACTCTTCGTGCCAAAGGTAACAAACTGTACGGCATCGCTTGCAGCGCCCGTTCCGGAGGCAGTTACATTTCGCATATTGCCAGGTGTATTGAATCCATAGCCTTTCGCTGAAGTGTAGGCATCCGTTGCCAATACACCTGTGTAACCGCTCTCAACTGCACCGGAACCAAAATCAAATTTGTACTCATTCGCTGCAGCTTCAGCGACCTGTCCGCCATTAGCTGCCAGAGCACCCCCAATCAGACTAGCAAACAGGGTAAGACAGAGCAAATACCGCACGGATTTTGACCATTTCATGACTAAACACTCCTCTCAGGTTTCTATTTGTATAGTTTCCTTATAGAACGTAATCAAGCCAATCATAGGCTTTCGCTCCGCTAATTTCATGTCCACCTGTAAAAAAGTCTGCATCCAGCCATTTCTGTGCGCCCGCCTGCTCATAGATTTTGGTCAATCGGGCATAAGCTTCTTTTGCTGTTGGCAGCGGAAATACCTGATCTTCACTTCCGGCTTCAATAAACAGCGGCCTGGGTGCAATCATACCGATGATATCCGGCAGCTCTGCTTCCCTCAAAATTCCTGGGATATAATTATCGAGGCAATGATTTCTGTCCAGTATGCTGCCCTGAAATGTATTGGCGTAACCGCTCACAACAGCTGCACGACACCGTTCATCCAACGCAGCAGTGAATGCCGTCACGAGTCCACCCCCCGAGATGCCCATACTGCCGATACGCGCTGAGACAGCTTCAGGACGGGTGGTTATGTAATCGAGCACACGCATCGTCTCATAGATGCGATGTCCGGCCAGGGTCTGCCCTGTCATGAGCAGATGGGCCGCAATTTTGGTACATGAGCTTGCCCCTGGGGGTGCATCCCGATCCTCCTCCAGCCTTCGGTCACCAAATCCAAGCAATTCAGGCGCAGCAACCACATATCCACGCTGTACAAGAGCGACGGCGAAGTCTTTATGCAGGCCGGGTTCTCCTCTACGCGGTGAACCGTCGGGTTCCATGCCGCAGATTTCCCGGCTGCCATACCCGTGTCCATGACAAGCTATAATAGCTGGACACGGCTCTTTGGTAGCGCTTACTACATCCGGTATTAACATATAGATGGGCATGCGCAACCCCGCATAGGTTGTAATCTCAACCCGCTCCCGGATATAGCCGTCACATGCCGTGCGTTCCAGGAGTACGGGATTCAGCTCCGCAGCCACGGTTGGGAAACCGCCCAGCCGCTCTTTAATCCGTGTGCGCAACTGACTGCGCCATGGGTCAAGGGCTTGACCCGCCTGATAAGCGGACCGTCCGCGCGGGCTTGTTTGTTTTTGCAAATAGGATTCAATATCCGACATACCGTTCATCCCTCCTGTCCATTCAAATAATATATAAATTATTTAGCTCCACTTCTTCAGGTTATTTCTGTCCTCTCCATTCTCGTGTAAATGTTTTGTTCAATTTAAATAGATGTATTATAAATTTATGTTGGACTTGTTCAGTCTATTATAAATCACCGTACAGCCCGTGAATTGAACATTATTGCCTGTTTTGGACTTGAATTCACATATTTTGATGAAAAAAAGATATCCTCGCATACCTGAACTTCAGGCTCCGAGAACATCCTTCTTGATCTGGCCTTTTATTCCCTGAACCCAGGTAGCCACCAGTTCCATCTGCCCATCAGTTTCATGAGCGCAGGTACCAGTACCAAACGGATAAGGGTAACATCAATGAATACCGCCGCTGTAATTCCGATCCCCAGCTGTTTTACACCCGCCACGTCAGCAAAGGCAAACGGCACGGTCACTGCCAGCAGAATCGCCGCCGCCGATGTAATCAGACGTCCGGTTGAAGCGAGTCCTTGCTGTACAGCCAGATCACTATCGCCTGTTCGTCTGTATACCTCCTGGATGCGGGACAGCATGAATACGCCATAGTCCATTGAGATACCAAATACGAGCCCGGCAATGAACACGGGAATCATGATCGCAATGGCGGACGGCTCCATACCCAAATGTCCCTGATTGAAGACCAGTACGAGGACGCCGAATGAAGCAGCCAGGCTGAGCAGGTTCATCAGAATGGCTTTGATGGGAATGAGTAATGACCGGAATGCTGCGAGCAATACGAGATAATTCGTTACTATAACAAACACCAGCACTTTAGGCAGTTGGCCTGAAACTTCTTGCATGATTTCATACTGCTTGACTGCCTCTCCGCCATAACGCAGCGGTATTGAGGAAATGGGGTTAGCGGCGTCCTTGTCCCTCATCTGATCGAGCCAGGAAGCAGCCTCATCTGAGCCGGGTGCTCCGTGTATGGTAGCTACCATACGAATGGAATGGTCAGACACATATAAACGCAGCCATGAAGGCTGCTGAGATCGGGTTTCGTTCAGCGCTTCAGGCAGAGATGACGATAGAATGTTCATTGTTAATTCGGTTTGGGAGGAGAACTTGTCCGGCAGCATGATTCCCCATGCGGATTCAATACTCATCACATTCGAATCCTGCTGAAGCTCTTGCATTTTATTCAACGCAACCCGCCAGTGGGAAGCACTCAACGTCTCTGCCGTTCCACCAATCACAATCTCTACAGCAGAGACGTTCTTTTGTCCAAAAATGCGCTGTAACTGCTCCGTCGTCTGACGAGACTCCATCCTGGCAGGCAGGGATGAAGCATCTGGAATAGCCAGCTCCAGCCGGGTAACCGGTAAAACAAAAAGAAGCAGTGCACCCGTTCCAAGCAGCGCCATGCGAACTGGGCGTTTCATAATCATGCCTGACCAGACTGCCCAGATTGAACCTGACTGCAACGTTTGTTGGTGCTTAACCTGCTTTGAAGAAATGGAATACTCGAACCTTTGTCTAAAGATGTGCACTGAATTAAGGGATAGAATCGCTGGCAGTAGTGTTATATTCAGCAGGACCGATATAACGAGCACAATAATGGCTCCCAGGGATACACTCAGGAACATCGGCAGTCTAATCCATAGCAGACCGAGCAGTCCCAACAGCACACATGCCGCAGAAAAGAATACCGCTCTTCCCGCTGTACGCAGTGTTCTCTGCAGGACTTCCTCTTTTCCTGCACCTGTTTCTTCACTTTTCTGACCTTGCTGAAGTTCCTCCCTATATCTGCTGAGAATAATCAGGGCAAAGTCGATGCTGAGGGCCATTCCCACCATTGGAATCACGTTGATCACAAAGTTGGAGAGCGCCAGGTGGTAACCCAGGAGGGAAGTAACCCCCATTGCCGTTATGACACCGGATACCCCCATAATGACAGCAAGCAGAGCCGCATAAAGCCCTCTGAACGCAAAACACAAAATGACGAGAGCAAGCGGCAGACCCACAACCTCTGCCCGTTCCAAATCGCGGAAACTGAGATTGTTTACATCCTGCTGTACAACGGATTCCCCTGTTATTCGGATCATTCCCAAATCGTCTGTTGTAAGCATGGATTGCAGCTGTTCCAGGGTTGGACCCATCTTGTGAGAGGGTACATCAAACCCTAGCAAGGCGTAGGCTACATCCCCCCGCAGCATCTGGCTTCCAGGTGCTTCAAGCGGAGAGATTATGGACGTTACACCTGAAAGTGTGCGAACCTGTTGCAGTCGATCTTGAATCCAGCCTCGGAATTCGGCAAGGGTAGTGCCTGTCTTTTTTTCAAAAAGAAGAATAACCGGATCAGCAGGAACATGGAACTCTTTCTCAAGAACAAGCTCTACAGCATGAGCATCTCCCTGGTTGAAGTTCAATCCATGATCCTGAACATTACCGGGCAATCTCCACGCCCAGACGGCTGACATCCCGATGACAAACACCCAGCAGAGAATGATGAATCGCGGATATCGGCTAATGAGGACAGCAAGGCTGCGATAACCCATACCCAAGCTCCTCTGATATCAGATTGGTAATTCAGTTTCTTTTCAGATCACGCTTTGATTCACGGGCTCTCTTACTTCAACGGATGCAGGAACATAAGTAAAAGGAAGCAATTCCGCTGTGAGTCCCGGTCCAAAAGCAAGCGCAATTCCGCTGGAAGCCTCTTCCCTTTTGCTATAATCCTCTCGGATAGCTTGTAAAACAAATAGAATCGTCACGGAGGATAGATTTCCATAATCCCGTAAAATGCTTCGGCTGTATTCGACCTGTTTATCCGAGAGCTGGTAAAGCTTCTGCACCGCATCTACAATGCCTCTGCCTCCGGGGTGAATCGCCCAGATCTCAGGTAGATCACTGCCGTTCAGCAATTGTTCCACTTCTGGACCAAGATGCAAGCCGAGCAGCTTTGGAATCTGTGGCGAGAGATACAGATCGAAGCCGGTATTGCCCACTTCCCAGATCATCTCTTCCGAACAGTCTGGCAGCAAAACGGATTGTCCTTCCCCCAGTCGGAACAGTTCCTTGCGCCCTGTTCCGGACAGGCCGACAACACAGGCCGAAGCCCCATCCCCAAAGAAGGACGCTGCGAACAGGTCATCCCGCTTGGCAGAGGGCTGAAAATGAAGGGTGCACAGCTCCACACATACGATAAGAACCGTTGCGTCTTTTTCACTCGTCACAATCGAATTCGCCAACTGTATAGCTTTCAGACCGGCGGCACATCCCTGGAATACAAGCGGAATCCGGTTTACACGCGGCGATAGTTCAAGCTGCTGAATCAGCCGAACATCGAGCCCGGGCAGAAACTGTCCGGTACAACTGACGGTAATGAGATGTGTAATCTCCGAAGTTGAAACGACGGCATCCTCAAGTGCCTGTCGTGCTGCCTTGATACCAAGCGGAACGGCAGCCGCCTTATATTTAGTCATACGTTCGGCTGTGGTCGGAACGTTCTCCGCCTGGGTAAAGGGCAGATAACGACAAGACTCTACAGGCTCCAGCAGGTTCGGTTCACATGTATAACGCGTCTCGACACCGCACTGATTGAATATTCGCTTAGCCCATCGTCTGGAATCCGGCTCATGTTCCAGCGCTTGTGCGAGCCGGGCAGACACATCCTTTTGCTCAATGCGGTGACTAGGCAATGCCGTTCCTATTCCCATGATACTTGCGACTACTGTTCCATCAAGTTGGTTCATCGGCTCCAACCCCCTTATATATAAAATAGGTTCATGTCACATGTGCAGGATATAGTACAAGTCTATTCAGGGCTTGCCCCCTTTATGTTCATGAAACGAGCAAAGACGGACAACATATGCGAATTAAACATAAGTTGTCCGCCTTATTAGACGAAGATTATTATATAGACCTATCCATCTACAGGCTGTTCAGCCTGAACCGATGCTACTCCGGGCGGACCACCGTAAATCTCTCGCCAAGTTTGGCATAGTCATTTCCTGCCAGTCTGCTGATTGGTTTCAGCTGGTCCATTAATATATATTTGGTGGCAGGATCATACACGTTCTCACTGAAATGATACTGTACAATGCGAACCAGAAGCAGATCACTCACGGGTTTCCCCTCATCGTTCGATATCGGAATATGCTGATAGAGTATGCACTCCATTCGAACAAGCGCTTCCTGTATCCCCGGTACGGACACCACGCTACTTGGCACAGTCGTCAGATTGGTCCGTTCCAGCTCACTTTCGTGGGGCTCCAGCATGGCTGCTGTCTCATTCATATCCAGAGCGATGGCTTCATCGCAAATATGTACAACCAGTTCTTGCATGGCAAGCACGTTGCGCGCCGTATCTTTCATAACGCCTTCCTTGCGAGCAATGGATATGGATAATAGCGGCGGATCAGAGCTGACTACATTAAAGAAACTGAAGGGCGCTGCATTAATGACGCTGCCATCTTGAGAAAGTGTTGTCACAAATGCGATTGGGCGTGGCACCACCGAGCCGCTCATCAATTTATAATTTTCTCTTCCGGTTAATTCGCGTGGATCTAGTGTAAACATTCAGAATGTCCCCTTCCTTGTCATGAAGCGATACTCATCTCTCAAGAGCTTCTCTTCATTAATATTATATATCGTAAAATGTTGAAATCACAAAAAAACTCCCTGGTGCTCATCGCACCAAGGAGTATAAACATTCGACTTCGTATTTGATATCTGTTATTTTACGATACTGTTTTGGATGTCTTCCATAATTTGAAGGTTTGCTTGAACTCCGCTATACAACCAGCTGCTTGACCGGGTAAATTCGAACAAGTTACCATTTTTCACCGCAGGGATGCTCTGCCAAACCGGATCTTTGAGTGCTTCTGCGCCAGTACCTTCATCACTGTTCACAAAGAAGAGGTAGTCAACATCCATTTCCGCCAATTTTTCAAGCGAGATGGAAGACCAGTTACCCGTCGCATTGGCAGAGATTTCTTTCACCACTTCAGGCTCTGCAAGCCCAAGGTCCTTGTACATTACTTCTCCACTCGATACGTTGTCACTTACGATGAAGAACTTGCCACTCACCAGCCAAATGGCTGCAGCAGATTTCGTTCCACCTGTGACTGTGTCCAGTTTTTCTTTGATTTCTTTGGCTTTGACTTCGTAATCATCAAGGGCTTTTTGTGCTTCATCACCTTTATTCAAAATCTCACCGATTTTCAGCAACGCTTTACGCCAGTCGTTATTGATCTCATCACCAAGTACATACGTAGGTGCAATTTTGCTGTATTGCGCGTATTTTTCGCCTTCAACCACACTTTCCGAACCGATAATAATCAGATCCGGGTTGAAACTTACGACCGCTTCAAAAGGAAGATCGAAGGCGATGGTAGGAATACCGTTCAGATCCTTTTGCAAATACTCCTGAATTCCGTTGGCTACAGACCATTGAGCGACAGGCTTAACACCAAGGGTAACTAGGTTGTCTTCCAGATAGGAAGCGATAATACGCTCGGGATTCGCCGGAATTTTCACTTCGTGGCCCATGGCATCTGTCAGAGTACGTTCTGCCGGAGCTTCTGTCTGTGTCCCTGTCTCCGCTGCAGTATTGTTCTCTCCTGCTGCTGTACCGTTCTCTGCTGGCTTCGATCCGCATGCTGCCAGCCAAATAGACATGACCATTACCGTGATCAGAAGCATGATCATTTTTTTATTTTGTTTAAACACGTGACTATCCCCTTTCGAAATGAACACCTCAATGGATTGAGTTGTTATGACAGACTTAGACGTTTATACATTATTCATGCATATTATACTTGTATGTACTATTGTCCAATTCCATTGACAATGATAATTGTTATCAACGTAGTTGTCAATGCAGTTTTTGTCCGATAAGGCCGAATGCGCATTCATTTGAACGATTCACATTTGGGCGAATGCCGCCATATGCTAATTCCAGAATACGACGACAGGAAGGATGTTCGTACATGGATTACCTATATAACACATATTCAGGTTATGGAGAAGATCGCTCCTATCAGCTCCCTCCTTTGTTTCCAGGTAGCTCTCCAGGCGGTCAGCCCGTGCCAGGTATTCCGGGAGGACCGGGTTCTTACCCCCCTTACACTCCAGGCGGAGGCACAGGCGGTCAACCTCCCTACTTTCCTGGGGGCGTACCTGGCACGGCGCCGGGTGTTCCTGCTCAGCTGTCACAGGGCAATCTGCCCACCTTGCTTAGCGCCTATCCTCGCCCAGTAGGTCAACCCCCTTCAGAGATGGTCTTCCTATATAACCTGATCAAAAGCAGTCCCGGCCTTCTACCACTATTCATCCAGCAACAACCACAGAATCTGACCCAGGCCGTGCAGTTTGCCCAATCCGGAGTAGCAACGCCTCGTGATCCCGAGCAACGTGTACTGCAAAATTTCTGTTACAACCGTTGGTCTCTTGTATTTACGTACAATGACGTTTACTTAATGTGGCCTTCCACCAATCTGTTCGGTTTTGTCATCGGTTACTTCTATCCGTTTCTGACTCCAGGTATCCTGCTCAATACGCAAATTTTGTTTGCACTTTGCTAAACCCGTTCAGACATAGAAGAAGCGCCCCAGCTGAAGGACAGAACCTTCCACTTGGAGCGCTTTTTTGCCAAGCAACAACACAATACTTTTTACACCAGTCGCTGTTTATCCTGACGTCTACCACTCTTGCCTACCATTACAACGTAAATTAGCAACGCGCCAAGATCCGCACAAGCGATAACAATGCCCATCGGCACAGCTGTACCTTCTCCTCCAAGACCTACGAGCGGAGCGACAATGCCGCCGAAGAGAAACGTCATTACCCCAATAAGAGCAGAAGCACTGCCTGCCGATTTCTCCTGATTAGCCATCGCCAGGGCGAAGGAAGCCGTATTAACCAACCCCACACTGGATACCACGAGGAATAAAGGAATCAGGACTGCAATCAGATTGCCTCCAGCCAGAATGGCAATGAGCAAAGATGTTCCTCCCAGTGCAGCAGTGAGCAGCCCTGCGATCAACAGACGGGTTTCGGATACTTTACCTGCAAGTCTTCCGGCGATCTGACTTGCCAATATGATGCCCAGACCGTTAATGGCGAAGCAGACACTGAACATCTGCGGGGAGATGCCATATATTTTCTGAAGTACGAATGGCGAACCGGATATGTAGGCAAACATGCCAGCAGCTACGAACCCTTGGGTTAAAGCATATCCCATGAACTGGCGATCCCCCGCAATTTTGTGGAATGTAACCAGGGACTGCTTCAGCCCTCCGCTGGATCTGCGTTCTGGAGGAAGGGTCTCTCCAAGACCAACCACCACAGCAATTAAAGTCAAAATACCGATAATACTCAGCAAAATAAATACGCCGCGCCACGATGTATACGCGAGCAATTGTCCACCGATAATCGGTGCAGCTATCGGTGCGACGCCATTAATCAGCATTAAGAGCGAGAAGAAACGTGTCAGCTCCGGTCCGGAATACACGTCCCTTACCACCGCTCGCGAGATGACAATTCCCGCCGCTCCCGCTGCACCCTGAATGAAACGAAGCACAACAAAAGAACCCATGGTCGGGCTGACCAGGCAGAGTATGGAAGCGATAGTATAGAGAATAAGACCCGCAATAAGCGGCATACGACGACCACGCACATCACTTAGAGGCCCAGCCAACAGCTGTCCTGCCGCAAGCCCGACCATACATGCCGTAAGACTGAGCTGGGCATAAGAAGTGGAGGACTGGAATTCATCGGCCAGTGTAGGCAGTGCTGGCAAATACATGTCCAGGGACAGCGGGCCAAAGGCCGACAGTGTCCCCAGAATCAGTGCCATACGTACCCGGGATGTAGAATGGGTGCTTATTGAGGCTGGTGTACTTTTCATATGAATAACATATTCCTTTCCCTGCGGTAGTTCTCTTTTCCTTAGTGTTCTCCGTCTCCCAGCAGCTTGAGCAGGTTGGAAGGCAGTGTGAACTGTTGATTGTTAATGATAATACGACGCAGCTCTTCTTCATCCCGATCATTCTCGGCA
This sequence comes from Paenibacillus sp. 11B, assembly GCF_030487755.1. Classification (NCBI taxonomy): domain Bacteria; kingdom Bacillati; phylum Bacillota; class Bacilli; order Caryophanales; family Paenibacillaceae; genus Paenibacillus; species Paenibacillus sp. 11B. Next base: position 692,706 of record NZ_JAUKNS010000002.1, read on the forward strand.
TCCTTGATTTCCTGAATCTCCCGGTGCAGCCTCTCCATTTGCTGGTCCAGTGCGTTCGCAGAGTCCGCTGCACTTTTCAGTTCTTTGGTCAAACGCTCGGGAACATCCTTATTGTATTTATAAAAGATTTTATGCTCCAGACTGGCCCAGAAATCCATCGCAATCGTACGAATCTGGATTTCCACACACGCCCGTTCTTCTCCATTAGACATGTAAACAGGCACCTCCACCAGAAGATGAAGGCTTTGGTAGCCGTTTGGCTTCGGATTTTGGATATAATCTTTTACCTCCAGCACACGCAGATCACTTTGGTTGCACAACATATCCTTAATGCGATAAATGTCTGAAATAAAGGAGCAGGTAATGCGTACGCCAGCGATATCCTTAATATTATTCTTGATACTTTCAAAGGTTAACTCATGATTTTTGCGGAACATCTTGTTCATAATGCTCTCAGGTGACTTCAATCTGGATTTCGTATGTTCTATCGGGCTGTAATCATGCAGGGACTGAAATTCTTCCTTCAATACCTCAATTTTGGTCTCCATTTGATCCAAAGCAAATTTATAGATCATCATAAATCTCGTAATTTCGTATTTGAATTTCTTGAATTGATCAATCGGATGTGGAGCGTTCATCATGGTTTTCTTCCTTTCTTCGTGCACACTAAAGTTAGTTTTATGAATAAGAGGACATCGGTCAATCCACATGTCTCCTGAACCATTATAAATCATATGGAGCCAATAAACGAATTTCTCACAACGAATTGTCGTTGCTGACTGCAAGGTATGGGAACCTCGTTTAGGCGCATCCTAAAGAAGGATCATTATCCATTGGCATCCCATTTCCGATGAAAGAGGTTGATCTCCCTGCTCTATCATGTGACATATTCGTCCGATGCGCTCCGGGTAAAAGGATATTTAGGCCTGCCGGACGGTTGCCCCCTCCCCGCCTTCTCAGCATATGAAAAAGCATATACCAGCTCTGCCCTTTCAGGCTTCGCCTTATCGCAACAATCCATGCAAGTACAACAGCTCACAAGCCGCTATCCTCCTGCAAAACAACACACCTTGGACGGCAATGGTGCACGTTGGCCGGTTCTGATCTATTGCCGCGGCGGGCTGGGCAACTATGGTGGGGTAAATACTGCTTGGCTGGAGCAATTTGTCCATAAAGGTTATATCGTCTTTGCTCCATCCTATCGTGGCAACGAGGGTGGCGAAGGGCATGACGAGTATGGCGGTCGAGATGCCGAAGACGTGCATGCCGCTTACCGGCTCGTTCAGGAGTGGCCCTTTGCCGATACGAAGCGAATTTCAATGATGGGATTTTCTCGTGGAGCCATTAATGCCGTACATACAGCAACGACCTACAATGAAGGGCCTGGGCAGATACATAAACTGGTGCTTTGGAGCGGTGTCGCCGATGTGGAACGCACCTATCATGAACGAACCGACTTGAGACGTACATTGAAAAGAGTGCTTGGCGGTTCGCCACGTTCCGTTCCGGAAGCTTACCTCGCCCGTTCTCCCTTGTCGAAGGCACACAAACTTCACTGTCCTGTGCTGATCATGCATGGCACGTCGGATACACAGGTGAATTACAGTCATGGAACCCGGATGTATCATTGGCTGAAACGCAGAGGCGTGAGCGTTACGTTTCACGCTTATGGGGGACAGGATCATCGTTTTCAGGAGAAGGTGCATGAGGCGGCGGTGAATAATATGTTTGACTGGCTTGCCGCACCTTAGCTTTAAGCTAGAGACGATTTAAACATGTTTGCTGATATGGGAAGTTTGCATTGCATCATGAACTTCATTTTGAAGGATCATGCGTTGTGGATGTATACTGGAGGGGTTACGTTTTTTGGAAAGGACGGATAATCATGAATCAAAATACCCTCCAAAAGTACGCGATGCTGCTGCTGTGCCTGTCTGCCGGAATGGTCGATGTGATCGGATACCTGGGACTGGGGCATGTGCTTACAGCCAATATGACGGGCAATATTGTGCTGCTGGGGATTGCGATTGCCCGTGCTCAGGAATTTGTTGTGCTGCGTGCACTGCTTGCCCTCATTGGTTTTATTGCCGGAAATGCCATAGCGGCACATATGATCGGACGTGTGCAGACGAAAAATGGCTGGTCTTCCCAGGTTACAACGGTGTTCACTGTAGAAAGTATACTGCTTCTGCTCTTTGCCATCGCGATGATCAGTCCTTATTCGGAACAATTGTCCTATTTGCTCATTGCCATCCTGGCCGCGGCTATGGGGATGCAAACGACTGCTGCGCGCCGCATTGGGATTGCCGGTATCTCAACGACCGTGCTCACCAATAATCTGGCCGCCGTGGTTGAAGATGCAGTAAGCATTCTTCAGCGGCTGAGACATGCCAATATTCGCTCACTGGTCAAAGCACTGTCAGCAGATGCGTACCTTCGCGCAGGCGCCGTGGTGATCTATTTGGGCGGTGTTATTCTAGCTGCGATTCTATTCCACCACGTACCTATGATGGCAGTCTGGATCCCTGTTCTCATCGTTGGTGGTGTCACCCTATATGCCCGTTTATACTCCAGGAGAACTGCCAAATCAGCGACGGATGACATGCAAAGCTAGCTCTTATACGATTATTCTACTATTTTATTACATTAATGATGCTTCCTGTCTGATAAGTTCAACCAGATGCTGTGCGGCAGGAGATAACACTTCCCCAGCTCGTGTACATACGGCTACCGTGTTTTTCAACTGCACACCTCGAACGAATACACGTGCCAGCTTGCCTTCTTGGACATCTTCCTTTACGACCAGAGAAGAAATAAAGTTGGCTCCATACCCTGCTTTCACCGCACTGATCGTTTCGTTCAATCCATTAAACTGAAGCGCAATACGGGGAGCAGCCAGGTTATTTGTGGTGCAAAGAGAAACCAGACGCTCCCGTGTAGCGCTGCCCTCTTCGCGCATGATGAAGGGCTCCGCTACCATCTCCCGAAGCTCAATTTCTTTCCCCGCATAAGAATGATCAGGATGGACAACAAACCACATCTCATCTTCAAACAATTCGTCCCAATGGATACCTGAATGTGTAATGCCACTTCCACCATACACCGCAATCTCGGCCTCATAACGCAGCAGTTGGTCAAAAGCCTTCCGGGTATTGGTTGTACTCACCACCAGCTCCACATCCTCGTGCATCTGCTTAAAACGGGCAATCCAGCCCGGCAGCAGAAAGTTGGATGGTAAATAGGTTGCGGTAAGACGAATCAGCCCTTTTTTGCCCGCCCGAAAATCCTCTACAAAGTTCTCGACATCCTGTTCCAGCATGAACAGACGTTCCGCATAACCTGTTAATTGTGTTCCTGCATCGGTAAGGACCAGTTTTCTCCCCTCCGAAGCGAATAATTGAATGCCCAGTTCTCGCTCAAATTTCTTCACCTGGGAGGATACCGCTGGCTGGCTAATGTTGAGTTCTTCTGCCGCACGCGTAACTCCGCCAAATCTCACGATGGCATGAAACAATCGTAATCCGTGCAAATTCAAGCCTTACACCTCCTTCACATCAGATATATAATCTAAGGTTATATTAACATACATAATATATATTTTATTTATATATCTGTTCACTTTATAGTTGAAGTATGAAATCCAATACATGCAATCGGAAAGGAACAGATGACGATGAACAATCTGAATGTATCTGCTCAACAGCAAACCTGGAGTCAAGTCGACGACTATTTGAACGCCTTATTAATTCCCTCAGATTCCCTTCTGGAGCAGGCTCTAAGTACAAATACAGAAGCCGGCTTGCCCGCCCATGATGTAACGCCCAATCAAGGGAAACTCCTTCAGCTCCTGCTTCAAATACAAGGCGCAACACGTGTGCTCGAAATCGGGACACTTGGCGGATACAGTACGATCTGGATGGCAAGGGCCCTTCCCGAACACGGACGCATCGTTACACTGGAGGCTGAGCCACACCATGCAGATATGGCACGAACCAATCTTACGCGTGCAGGACTTATGCACAAGGTTGATCTTCGAGTAGGTCCAGCTCTGACTACTCTTCCCGACGTTCAGGAAGAATACAGGGAGCCCTTTGATTTTATCTTCATTGATGCTGACAAACCAAGTAATCCTGATTATCTGAGATGGGCACTGCGTTTGGCTCGCCCGGGAAGTCTGATCATTGGTGACAACATCGTCAGGGACGGTGAAGTTATCAATGCAGACAGTACGGACCGCAGAGTTATGGGCGTACAATCTTTCCTGAAATTAATTGCGGATAACCCGTGTCTTGAAGCGACAGCACTTCAGACTGTAGGCAGTAAAGGTTATGATGGATTCGTGATTGCCCGTGTGCTGGAATCTCCTATGACAAAATAAACAATGGTCAATTCTTCCGCAAATCCCCTATTCCTGTTAAACTGAAATTACTGCACAGGCAGACTGGGGGAAACCACTTGAGACTTTTACAACAGATTCAAGCTGAAATTCGGGGCTGGTCCCGCAATATTCAATTGTTTTTTCTGGCAAGTATCTTGTATCAGATCGGAAATGGCATGTTCTCTGTCTTGTACAATCTGTACATTCAGGGTCTCGGCTACAATGATACAATGAACGGCCAGATTGTAAGTATACAATCACTTGCGACAGCGATTATGTTTGTTCCCATCGGACTATGCGGCGATTTTTTCAGCCGCAAGCGGCTCCTGATTACCGGCGCTTTGTTCAGCGGAATCTTCCTGATTGGCCGTTCCTTCGATTATTCTGCCAGCGGACTGATCTGGTTTGCTGTATTTTCGGGACTTTTCGCTGGCGTATTTCAGGTACTGGCCATTCCTTTCCTCGCTGAGAATGTGAAGAAGAGTCAACGACTAAAGATGTTCAGCTATTATTCCTCCCTCGTGCTTGCTTCTCAGGTCCTTGGCAGCTTGGGTGGCGGCGTGTTTGCAGACCTGCTTCATACGGCAGGACTTGCCAAAGTCACGGGTCTGCAAACGGTTTTGTTTGTGGGTGGGGCAGCCACGCTGGTTGCGTTTATCCCGATGTTATTTGTATCCGAGGATAAGAAGGCACCGCAAGCGGATACTCCGGTGCAACCTGTCACTGAATCTGCACCATCTGCAAGTGATGGTAAACAGAGTGTCGTTCATTCTTCGGAACAAGACAGCAAGAACGATATCCTTAGCCAAAAGAAAGATTCCCGTTTGATTGGACAATTTGTCATCACCCAATTATTGATCGGATTTGGTTCCGGACTGGTTGTGCCTTATCTCAATCTGTATTTTACCAACCGTTTTTCGGTGTCTTTAAGTGCCATGAGTCTGCTAATTTCATTGGGTCAGATCATGACCATTGTATCGATGCTGATTGGACCCACACTTGCGGCCAAGGTGGGAAGTGTTCGGGCTGTCGTCATCTTCCAGGTCATGTCGCTGCCCTTCCTGCTGTTAACCGGCTTCACGAATCTGCTGCTCATCGCTTCGGTGAGTTTCTTGTTCAGACAAGCACTGATGAATGCGGCCAATCCGATTCAATCCGCCATTCTGGTGGACAGAGTATCGGATAAACGCCGTGGAATCGCCAATTCTCTGATGCAGACTGCCTTTATGATTGGATGGGCAACCATGGGCCCAGTACAATCTTACCTCGTGACCACTTATGGCACATATTGGGGTTATGCAATCACGTTCAGCATTACAGGCAGTTTATACGTGATTTCATCGCTAATGTACTATATGATGTTCAAAGAACCGAAGCCTTCTGCCCGTGTAATTGCGGCGAACAGATAAATGACAACAATTCAGCAGGATAGCGGGATCGACCTGCTCTCCTGTTCTGCTTCGTAATGAGCCAATCACCGTTCAAGGATCAATCATTGTATCTTATCATCAGGAGTGATCTTACATGTACTTCAATCTACCCCATGCAGCCGAAAGACGACGCAGATGGAACTGATCCACAAACTCGGTTCCCACGTTGGCTTTCGGTTTTTTCTGAGTTTGGGTGTCTCTGTCCTTGGCGGGTTCATATTTACAGCGATCCATACCCCTATCCCTTGGCTTCTTGGACCAATGATTTTTATGCTGATTGGTTCACAGATTGCCAAGCTGCCGCTCTTGTGGCCCACTTCCATTCGGGACTATGGCATTCTAATCGTCGGTTACTCCATCGGATTAACACTGACGGCAGAAGCGCTTCAAGGCATTTTGCACCAGCTTCCCATGATGCTGCTCATGACCTTACTCTTAATCGGATTATGTACCTTAACCGCCTATGTTGCTTCTAAACTGACAGACTTTGACTTTCCTTCCCTGCTGGTTGGCAGCATTCCCGGCGGACTGTCCCAGATGGTCTCCCTAGCGGAAGAGATGAAATCCATCAATCTGACGCTCGTTACTTTTTTGCAGGTAACCCGGCTCATCATGATTGTATTCTGTGTTCCGTTCCTACTGTTCAGTCCATGGATCGGGGGAACGGCAGGTGGGGGAACGAATCAGCCTATTATCGAGACAGCAACATGGGCAGCGCTCTTTCCCGAAATCTTGCTCTATGCCCCGCTCTGTATCGCTGGTGCATGGATTGCACGCAAGCTTCGGTTTCCTACCGCATTTATGCTTGGACCCATGATCGTGATGTGTGTTATTCAATTAAGCACAACGATGCACACACCCAATCTGCCGTCATCCCTACTTAACATTTCGCAATTAATGATTGGCAGCCATGTAGGTCTGATGCTTCGTCCTCAGCAGCTGCAACGCAAGATGCAGACCGTAACACTCGCAATTACGAGCAGTGTTCTCCTCATTGCAGGTTCGCTTGGCTTGAGCTATATATTAATGAAGATATTCTCCCTCTCGGCCGCTACATCATTGCTGAGCATGGCACCTGGGGGAATGGATCAGATGAGCATCATGGCTCATGAAGTCAATGCTAACCTCTCGGTTGTGTCTGGATATCAGTTGTTTCGCATCTTATTTATATTCTTTATCGTTTCTTCGCTCCTAAAGATGATTCTCATGCGTATGTTGAGGAAAAAAGAAGCGAGTACCCGCTCTTCGGTCGCGTAAAACGAAAGTGTACATATAAAAGAGAGTATCCGCCTGATTTCCAGCCTGCGGATACTCTCTTTTATATGTCTGCTCAAGTTATGAATAAACCCGACTATACATCCAGCTTACAATGCCCACGGTTACAGCGGCCGCTACAATAATAAATGCATAATAGCCAAGTTTGCTTTTTGCCCCTGATGTCTGCTTGTCATAGAAGTCTGAGTTTCGCCTGTAGAATCCCATCCACAGTTCTCCAATCATATTCACAACGATCATTATAAACCGTTTGGCAAGTTCCATTCATCCGATACCCCTTTCTTATCTCAAACCCCTTCCATATTAAGTATAATTATCCTTTTCACTCAAAACAACTCTGTCACGCTGAACTTGGTGCAGTTTCCTGTTCGAGCCAGCTCAATCGTTCAAAAGCCTCCTGATCTGTGCTGCCACACATTTCTTCCGAAGCCTGTAATCCGCTGCATACAGCGGGGCGCTCTTTCTGACCAAAGATCCCACAGCGATTGTCCTCCGTCAGCTGTACACAACGCACACCTGCCGGCTTGCCGTCAGCCATCCCGGGTATCGGCGATGAGATTGAAATCGCGATACAGCATGCGGCACAGCCTGTCCTGCATTCCATAATTATTGTCCTCCCCCCATATCTGGCATTGAACCTGATCCACGATTCACCCACGTCCACGTCCGGGCCAAACCCTGTGCAATTCTCCGATTCATGGTACCATTCGAGAAATACCCGCCATGACTCAACGGATTCCAGCTCCCGATTATACCGCCAGAGTTGATTTCCATGTCTTCTTTGACCGCCGCCTCATATGCCGGATCAATGGGGCGCAGCGGGTAACCCAGAATATCATCCCGATCATAAAAGTTAATCCACTCGCCTTCCAACCCAGGGAAGTACTGCTCTGCCAGCGGCGAAGGCACCTGAATTGGACGGCTAAAATCATGGTATCGTAAGCTCCATAACGGCAACGTTGTTCCAAAGGAATAAAAGTTCGTTAAGGTATCTCCCCGTTCCAATGCGGAAGTCACATCCACGATGGAAGGTGTGCGACTAGACGGATATTGCAGATCATAGAAGAAATTGCTTGCAATCACTGCCCCCAGACTATGAGCAATAATACAGAGGGGAGCATCTGGCCCATTCCGCTGTGCAAGTGCATGCATCGCCCGATTCAGCGTACGATGTACCGCATCATAGTTATGACCTTGATTTTCCACGGGTTGATACGCGACAGCATCAGCCAGATAATGGATAACAAATCGACGCAGCACTTGATAGTTCAATCTCTGAGAGCTGACAAGCTGCTGAAACAGCGCCTCTTCCCGTTCCTCAAATACATCCGCCCAAAATACCGGCTCAATATCGAGAACCTGCTTGGCTGCTCCCGGCAACACCATAACCTGATCCAATTCCTTATGCAAACGCGAAATCAGTGTATCCGCATAATCTTCCTTTTGCATACCCAGACCATGAATGACCATTACCGCAACACGAGTCATGGCTCTCCTCCTCCGTCCATTGACTAGCCACTCTCTTTGAACCATATGAACTTCTTCACCTGAACATGCTTTCCGATCGCTGTGAACATGAGATTTTGCACATACATTCTAGTTACAGTTTACCACGATACAAATAAAAAAAAGAACTGCATAAAGAGTCATACCACACAAGTGGTATGCGTTCAGCTTTTATTCTGAATCTCAAGATGAAAAAAGAAGCTGCGATATTCGCAGCTCCCCCATTGTTCGTAAATTAGCCTTTCAAATGAACCTTAAGCACGCCGTTCTGATTGGATGTAACATCACCTGTAGTGACCTCCACCCGCTCAACCATATCCTGACCGTCCGGAATAATGATTGGCGTAATAAGCGGATATCCCGCAGCTTCAATCACTTTACGATCGAATTCAAGCAGCGTTTGTCCGGCTCTTACCTTCTCTCCAGCTTCAACATGCATGTTAAACCCTTCGCCTTTGAGAGATACAGTGTTGATCCCGACATGAATCAGAATCTGCAAGCCACTCGCGTGTTCAAGAATGACCGCATGTTTGCTTTTGATCACATGGGCAACCTGGGCATCAAACGGAGCAACCACCTGATTGCCGGAAGGCTCAATCGCGACGCCTTCACCCATTTGTTTCTCTGCAAACGCCGGATCAGGTACTTGTTCAAGCGGAACGGCTGTACCTGTTAAGGGTGCCATGATTTCCAGCGTATTCACTGGCTCATCCGCCACCTGAGCAGCACTGCGTGTACGTTGCTCTGTATCTGTATTTGTTGTAGTTGTGCTAGACGCTGAATTAGCTGTAGATGTTTGACTGCCTGCTACAGTAGCTTGATCTGCATTGCGGTCTTCTTTTCTCAATTTCGCTCTTCCGAAAAGAACCGTCAGTACAAACGGAACAACCAGTACAATCGCCATGCCGATGAAGAATACTCCCCATTTGTTCGGGAAAATCGACAGGAATCCAGGTACGCCACCTACACCAATAGAGGTGGCCTGAACATTGTTTATCGTGAGCAGTACGCCGCCAATCGCAGAACCGACCATACCGAAGATAAACGGATAACGATAACGGATATTCACCCCGAAGATCGCCGGCTCGGTTACCCCGAGGAAAGCTGACACGGATGAAGTCGCCGCAAGTCCTCTCATCTTCTTCTCACGAAGCACGAGCATCATGGCAAGTGCAGCTGAACCTTGCGCGATATTGGACAGCGCCAGCATCGGCCACAGGAACGTTCCGCCCTGGCTACCAATCAGTTGTACGTCTACCGCCAGGAACGTATGGTGCATGCCTGTAATAACGAGCAATGCGTACAGTCCACCGTAGATCAGACCGCCCAGAGCCGCGTATGAATCGTAAATATAGATCAAGCCGGATGTAATTCCATTCGCAATCGCAAATGTAACCGGACCAATGATTGTAAATGCCAGGAACCCGGTAATCAATAAGGTGACAGGAGCAACGACCAACAGTTTGATCGAATCATGCACCCTTTTGTTCAGGAAAATCTCCAGCTTGGCAAGCAGATAGGCTGATACCAATACCGGCAGAACCTGCCCTTGATAACCGATCTTCTCAATATGCCAGCCGAACAGATTCCACGTAGGCACGGTGCCTTCGTTCACTGCATTGGCGTAACCATAAGCACTCAGCAGATCCGGATGAACCAGAATCAGACCAAGCACAATCCCGAGCAATGGACTGCCGCCGAACCTTGTTACAGCGGACCAACCAATTAATGCTGGCAGGAAGGTGAAGGCTGTGCTCGCGATGGTATTGATAATTGATGCAAGATCCTTCCATGCTGGATATACATCCACCAGTGATTTTCCATCAAAGAAAATGCCCGGCCCTGTCAAAATATTATTAATACCGAGCAAGAGACCGGCCGTGATGATGGCTGGCAGGATCGGAATGAAGATGTCCGATAACGTTTTGATCGCACGCTGGATTGGGTTTTGCTTTTTACCCGCAACAGCCTTCACGTCATCCTTGGAAGCGCGTTCGCCTCCGGTAATCTGAATCATTTCATCATACACTTTATCTACAAGCCCAGGTCCGATGACCACCTGGAATTGTCCTTGAGAGGAGAACTGGCCTTTGACGAGATCGTTCTGCTCCAGACTTTCCGTATCTACTTTACTTTCGTCGTACAGGGCGAACCGGAGGCGTGTGACACAATGTGTTGCAGCTTCAATATTTTCTTTGCCGCCGACCGCTCGTACGATCTCCTCAACCTGTTTTTTATCCATTGCCATATTGTCACTTCCCATTTATATGATGTGAATTAGTCCTGTTGCGGTACAAGCCACATATAGGATGAATACGGGCTAAGAGAGATTTCTTGCTCCAGTGCAGGCGATGCTTCTGTATTGCCAATCAGCAACTCTGCTGATTTACCCGCAATGTGATCATTCCAGACAGCATCCGAGAAAGCAAAAGATACGTCCCGCTTGCTGAAGTTGGATACTACAATGAGCGTCTCGCTTCCATTGGTCCGCGCATATGCAAATACATCCGGATGTGCTTCGTCCAAACGTTCATACAGACCATCAGTCAGCACACAAACCTGTTTACGCAGAGCAATCAGCTTGCGATAGTGATAATAGATCGAATTCGGGTCAGCCATTTGCTGGGCCACATGAATCGACGGATATCGTTCATCCACTTTGATCCACGGTGTACCTGTAGTAAATCCGGCATTTTCGCTTCCATCCCACTGCATTGGTGTCCGGGAATTGTCACGGGAACGCTCTCTCACAATCTGGAATGCTTCCTCAGCAGATTTGCCTCGTTCTTCCTGAAGCAGTCGATACATATTTGTCGATTCAATATCACGGAACTCGCTAACGTCGTTCCAGACCGGATTCGGCATCCCGATCTCTTCGCCCTGGTATACGTATGGTGTTCCCTGCATGCCATGAATGGTTGTAGCAAGCATTTTGGCACTCTCAGCACGATAATCGCCATCATCAGCGAAACGAGACAACGCACGGGGTTGATCATGGTTGTTCAGGAACAACGCGTTCCATCCACCACCGGCCTGCATGCCTGTCTGCCACTCACTGAACAGCTGCTTCATCGCTTCGAAATCGTAAGGCATAAGCTCCCACTTCTGTCCGTTCGGATAATCCACTTTCAGATGGTGGAAGTTGAACGTCATCGAGAATTCCCGGGAAGCAGGGTTCGAATATTTAATACAGTGCTCCAGTGTTGTAGAGGACATCTCCCCAACTGTTACCATATTGTGTGGTCCAAACACGTCTTCATACATCTCCGTAATGTACTCATGCACACGTGGGCCATCGGTATAGAACTTGCGTCCGTCGCCTGGGGAAACGCTACCATCATCATCAGGGAAACGCTGGTCCTTGGAGATCAGGTTGATAACGTCCATGCGGAAACCATCTACACCCTTCTCCGCCCAGAACTTGATCATGTCCCGTACTGCCTTGCGTACCTGCTCGTTCTCCCAATTCAGGTCAGCCTGTGTTTTGTCAAACAACGTCAGGAAATATTGTCCTGTCTGCTCATCATACTGCCACGCAGGTCCGCCAAACTTGGATTGCCAGTTATTCGGTACACCACCGTCCGGCGCAGGGTCCTTCCAAATATAATAATCACGATAAGGGTTATCCTTGGATGAGCGTGATTGCTGGAACCACTCATGATCCGTAGAGGAGTGATTCACCACGATATCAATCATCAGCTTCATGTCACGTGCCTTCAGACCTTTAAGCAGTTCGTCAAAATCCTCCATCGTACCAAAATCAGGATTAATCCGATAATAGTCCGCTACATCATACCCGTTATCATGCTGCGGAGATACATATACCGGCTGCAGCCACACGATATCAATACCGAGATGCTGCAAATAATCCAGCTTTTCGGTTAATCCCCGTATGTCTCCGGTACCCGATCCGGTTGTATCGTTGAAGCTCTTGGGATATACCTGATACACCGTGGAGGTTTTCCACCACGATGATGAAGTTGTGTTCGTTGAACTCATGTTAACGCCTCCAATAAATTGTATTGCTTATATGGTTCTCTTGGCCTAACTTCATTTATATATTACATAACTAAACATGTATATACAAGTTGAAACTTAAATATGCTATGTTTTGCCTCTTTTACACATTCCCCATTAATGATTCCTCTGTAACAATTATTTTGCCGCATACGTTCGTGAACTCCATGATATCTGTATCCAAAACAAAAAAAGACGTCTGTCTCCCCACCATTTCATGGGGGTAAACAGACGATTCAGATTTAAAAATTAGTTGAGTTAACATCTCAAGCAAAGCCCGTTCACTTCCTGTTTTTTACAGCATTTCTGTCGAAATGATTCCTTTACCCTGTTCTCTTTTGTTCAAATTCACCGAGGACAAGGACGCTTGATCTTCTCTTTCCAGCTCTTCGGCACTGATCTCTCCAGAGAGCACAGCCCGCATACGTGTTTGGTCCAACAACCCTTCCCATTTTGCCACTACAAATGCCGCAACACAGTTGCCCATCAAATTCGTGAATACTCGCATGGTATCCATGAAGCGGTCTGCACCGAGCAGTAAGGCAACTGCAGCTACCGGGAAGGCATTCAGGGCCGCCGCAGTAGCAGATAAAGCAAGAAACGCTGAGCCAGGCACACCTGCCATGCCCTTGGAGCTAAGCATTAATACCAGTAAAATCGTAATCTCCTGTCCCAGTGTTAGATCAATACCAACCGCCTGAGCCAGAAACACGGTTGCCAGCGATAGGTAGATCGAGGCTCCGTCCAGATTGAACGAATAGCCTGTTGGAACTACGAGCCCGACGACCGCACGATCACAGCCTGCTTTGGTCAGCTTGTCCATCATTCGGGGCATAACGACTTCCGAGGAACCTGTGCCAATCGCCAGCATGACTTCGGAGCGGGTATATTTTACAAATTGCAGAAAGTTCAGTCCTGTAATCCACCAGGCAGCCAGGGCAAGCATCACCAGGAATAACAACGCCGCTCCATAACATGCAATAATCAGCAACCCGAAGGATGACAGTGTGGAAGCACCATAGGCTCCTACCGTATAAGCCATAGCTCCGAAAGCACCGATTGGCGCCAGCTTCATGATGTATCCGATTATGCGGAACAGAATACCCAGTACATTTTCAATCAACGTCAGCACATTCTCTTTTGCCTTACTCTCCGTCGCCGCCAAAGCTACCCCAAATAAACAGGCAACGAGCAGCACTTGCAGCAATGCGTTCTGTGCAAAAGCATCGACAACACTTGTCGGGATAATATTCATAATAAAGTCCACCACATGCGGCAGCTCGGAACCATTGGTTTTGGCTTCGATGCCGCTGGTATCCAGAGTCGAAGGGTCCACGTTCATGCTCGCGCCAGGACGAAGCAGATTGGCAGTGCCAAGTCCAAGGACAAGCGCAACCGTCGTTGCAATCTCAAACCACAGAATCGCTTTGAGTCCAATGCGGCCAACCGACTTCAGATCACCGATTTTGGCAATGCCTGTCACGATCACCATAAAGATCAATGGTGCAATGATCATTTTGATCAACTTGATAAAACCTGTTCCGAGCGGCTGCAGCAGACTGCCCAGATCAGGCCACAGAATGCCTACACCAATTCCGATGATAACCGCTACAATAATTTGAAAAAATAATGATTTCACAAATGACATGAACGCTCCCCCTGTTTTCGGTCAATTCGGATTTCCGGTTGATTCCCGTGTAATTTTTTATAACATTCGGGGAAGGTTTTCAACAATGCCAATTGCATTTTTTTGTGATCCGTACCAACTATTCAGGTCAAAATTGAACTTGAAACCGAAAAAAGACGAATATCACGTCAGTTATCTTGACGTGATATTCGTCTTTAGCTGTTACTTCTTTTAGTATTGAACAGTGCTTAAGAGATCATTAGAGAGTAAGGGACTGTCCTGGTGCCAGCACGCGACCTTCCAGACCTCTCTCAGCCAGTTGCTGAACAAAACGTTCCGCATCCTGACGGATGACCGGAAATGTATCATAATGCACCGGAATCGTCAGCTTCGCATTGAACCACTCGGCGGCTTGAAGTGCATCCTCCGGCCCCATGGTGAAATGTCCGCCAATAGGCAGGAACGCTACGTCGATATCATGACGATCACCAATCATTTTCATATCACCGAACAAGCTAGTATCCCCGGCATGCAAAATGGTTTTTCCACCTATGTTAATAATATATCCTGCAGGCAATCCTGCGTACATGATCCGTTGTTCCTCTTCCAGCACGATGCCGGATGTATGGAAAGCCTGAATCATTTTGGCTTGGGCAAAACCAAGATCCACCGTTCCACCCATGTTCATGCCTATGGTGTCCAGACCTTTCCATGACATATATGTAGCCAGCTCGACAATGGCAACCACCTTGGCATGATTGGACTTGGCAATCGGTTCAGCATCCAGAATGTGATCCATATGGGCATGTGTCAGCAAAACAGCATCGGTCTTGATATCTTCCGGTTTGGTGACAGCAAGTTCATTGCCACGCAGGAAAGGATCAATAATCAACGACTTCTCTTCTGTTCCCAGTTGTACACTGGAGTGTCCGTGGAAGGTAATATTCAGCAACTTGTTGTCCTCCTGACATATGTGTTCTTTTCGATTGATTTCAACATTTATTATAAATCAAACCTCTTCGCCAAAGCAAAATTGTACTCTTATCGCTGCATTTGATAAACTCTTGCTTCATACGGCTGAAGGAGAATTGCACCTTCATCAGTGGAATAACGTTTGCTTGCATTGCTGATGAGTAGTTTGGCACGCTCAGCTTGCCAGCCTTCCGGCCAGTGCATCTCAGGCTCATGCTCACGGAAATTCAGGATGACCAATATCTGCTCATCATCCAGTGTTCGGGTATAGGCATAGATATCAGGGTCATCTGGCAGCAACAGCTCATATGCCCCGTAGATGAGCACTTTATATTGTTTGCGAAGTGCAATCAGCCTGCGGTAATAATGTAAAATGGACTGTGGATCACGTTCGGCATCGGCCACATTAATCTCGGTATAATTCTCATTCACCTGAATCCATGGCTGGCCATCGGTGAATCCGGCATGCTCCGTATCATCCCACTGCATCGGCGTACGAGCATTATCCCGACTCTTGCGCCAGATCGCCTGCATGACTTCATGCTTGGCTTTACCTTGACCAATATAATGATTGTAATAATTCTTCGTCTCGATATCCCGGTATTGCTCAATATCCGAGAAGACGACATTGGTCATGCCGATCTCTTCTCCTTGATAAATGTACGGCGTACCTTCCAATGTAAGCATCCATGTAGCCAGCATCTGGGCAGATCGCACCCTGTACCTTCCATCATCACCGAAGCGGGATACCGGGCGCGGCTGATCATGATTGCCCATATAATTGGCATTCCAGCCTCTGTCATGCAGCACGGTTTGCCAGCGGCTCATAATTTCTTTCAGCTCGGGCAGCTTCCACTCCCGATAGTTCCATTTGCCGATTCCGGACGATTGGGCGTCCACAAACATATGCTCAAACTGGAACACCATATTGAGTTCATTCCGATCTGTCCCAACATAGGCCAGCGCCTGTTCCGGTCCAAGCCCCGAAGTCTCTCCAACGGTCATTGGACCGTATGGCTTCAGGATCATGTCGTTGAGTTTGTTAAGAATCGAATGCACCTGTTCGAGATTGGAAAACAGCTGGTACGCTGGAACGACTGGCAGATTATCCGGATTATGCGCGCTTGGTAACCCCTCTGCCTTGGCGATATGCGCCACCGCATCGAACCGGAAACCATCCACACCTTTTTGCAACCACCAGTGCACCATCTCATACATCTCTTCTGCCATCTTTGCATTGTTCCAGTTCAGGTCGGGCTGGTGTTCAGAATAAAGATGCAAATAATATTCATTCGTTTCAGGATCATGCTTCCACACTGAACCCCCAAAATAGGACTCCCAGTTGTTTGGAACCTGGCCATTTTTGCCTGAGCGCCAAATATAATAATCCCGTTTCGGATTCACTTTCGATGAACGTGACTCGGCAAACCATGCGTGTTCATCCGACGTGTGATTCAGCACCAGATCCATCATGATCTTGAGACCACGCTTGTGAGCCTCGGCCAGCAAACGATCAAAATCCTCCATCGTGCCATATTTGCGTAATATAGAGTAATAATCCCGGATATCATATCCGTTATCATGACCAGGTGAATCGTAGATTGGACAGATCCAAATCACATCCACGCCAAGCCCAGTCAAATAATCAAGCTTGTCATATATCCCCTGCAAGTCACCCAAACCGTCCCCATCCGAATCTTTAAAGCTGTTGGGATAGATCTGGTACACCACACTCTCTTTCCACCAAACGATATTGCCCACCTCGCCTTCATTACTTCATTCTTCATTACTATATAACCCGTTAGTATGTTTTATCCGAAATGCCCCTTTTATAAACACTTTGAAAGACTCAAGAAGGTGCAGGAACACAAAAAGACCCGATCATTGACCGCTAGTTGCAGTTCAATCTCGAGCCCTTCCCTGTGAGTATAGGAATAAGGCAAACCCTATGTATCCAATCCAGGCCCCCACTGTATTCAACATAATGTCATCGACATCAAACGAACCCAGGCGGGTAATCCATTGTGTAACCTCAACAGCGAACAAAAGTAAGACGACAACCCCTGTAAATGGCCAAAACTTTCGGCACCTGCGGAATAACCAGGGTATCCATATGCCAAGCGGGATGAACAAGACAATGTTGCCAAACAGGTTCTTCACCCAGGCTTCCGTGTGGTATCTGTCTCTTTCAAAAAGTAGAGGCTTGATCGTCTCTAATGGTACTAAATTATATTGATAATTCACGCTAGGCGTTCTCCCGTTGACAAAGAGCAAGTTCCCCATAATCAACATGTACAGCACTGCCATGCAGGCAACGATA
The DNA here is from genome assembly GCF_030487755.1 of Paenibacillus sp. 11B. Taxonomy (NCBI): domain Bacteria; kingdom Bacillati; phylum Bacillota; class Bacilli; order Caryophanales; family Paenibacillaceae; genus Paenibacillus; species Paenibacillus sp. 11B. Next base: position 710,231 of record NZ_JAUKNS010000002.1, read on the forward strand.
GCGAGCATCCGTCTGGAGTGGAGCCACGAGCCTTCGTTCATTATCTGAATTCCTCCGTCCTTTTTTCCGCGGAGCGGTAAGGTCTATTTTACCGGGATATAGATCTTCATGTCCAGTTGCTCAGGGGTAGACTTCCATACACTTCCCTACATCCGGCACCTCAAAATCCGGTCCTTCCCTTCCTATCACCTTCTTCAAATTTCACCGAAACCAGTTGATCATAGTCATTTCCTGACTATTGTTCAGTAAGCCAAAGTAGAAAAGACTATGATCACCCTGATCACCGTAAAACATAGTTACCTAAACAGAACCTAAATGACAGCAGCCTAAATTTAGCTGGTTTTCATCCATTTGTTTAGCTTCTATTCAACTTGGTCTACTAGAATTGTATATGAGGGAGCAATTCAAATATGTTCCTCGTCACTTAGCAAATGAAAAAAATAATTTATTGTAGGAGTGTTTATAATGTCAATCAATAGGGACAAGCTGCAAGAATCATTGAATCCTGCCCTTCGGGTTCGTCCCCGCGTAGGATGGGGTGTTCTCACCTATTTCCTCTACAGCGCAGTCTTCTACGCGATCTTCTTGCTCAACGGCATCGACTACACACGAGTGGGTGAAAGTGAACGGACCCTGCTTCTCTGGTATATAGCACCACTGTCCGGCGGTGCCGTGCTGACCATCACAATGGTCACGATCTACGGATGGTGGCGCCCTAGCCTGGTTGAAAGACGGCGTCTTTCTCGATGGACAATGACTCTTCCCATCATTATGATGGTCATCGCGATCGTGAACATGCTGACCGGCGATTTCACCCGTGTCTCGCCCCTCATGTGGCTGTATCTCATCTTTGGCAGTATCATGGTCGGCTTCAATGAAGAGATGATCAACCGAGGTCAGTTGATCGTTGCTCTGCGCAGCCGATTCGGCGAAACCGGGGTCTGGCTGCTCTCAACAGCGATGTTCGCAGTCTTCCATCTGCCAAACATGTTCTGGGGCATCGGAGCGGGAGCCCTGTTCCAGGTAGTGGTCGCTTTCGGCCTCGGTTCGATCTTCTATCTCGCCCGGCGGTCTACCGGTTCTCTCGTGGCCTCCATATTCCTGCACGGGTTCTGGGACTTGAGCGTTTTCTCAGCGAATGGCGCATCGGCGTTACCCATCGCTGGTTTACTAGCTCCCTTGTTGGTGATCGCTGCAGTGATCACGGTTCCGATCATCCTCCGTCGTGAAAAGCGGCGCGATACGGCCCAAAGCGTGTCACGACCAGTCGGCTAATTCATACAAAAGTCCCCTTGTACAACAAGGAGCGCTCTCTGATGAATGTATATGAATCCAACAGAGATCAAACCTAGTGTACAAGGGGGTTTCTTTGTTAAACAATAATTCTTTAACCTTTCCAGTGTCCAGATACCGGATGAATGCCCCAGATATCCGTCGCATATTCACTGATGGTGCGATCACTGGAGAAAATGCCGGATTGAGCCGTATTCAGCACCGCCTTGCGTGTCCAGCCCGATACATCGCGGTATGCTGAATCAATGGCTGCATGGGCATCGGCATAGGCAGCAAAGTCACGTAATACAAAGTACTCGTCGCCATGCGCCAGCAAGGAATCATAGATATCCCAGAATTCACCGTCACGTTCACAGAACGCACCTGGATGTACCAACTGCTCCACCACCTCGCGAATCCGTTCATCCTGCTGTACAATCTCACCCGGTCGATAGCTGCCGGAACGATAATACTCAAGGACTTCATCTGCCCGCAGACCAAAGATAAACATATTGTCTTCCCCGACCTGCTCTGCCATCTCGACATTCGCACCATCCATCGTACCGATGGTTAATGCACCGTTCATCATAAACTTCATGTTACCGGTACCGGAAGCTTCCTTACCTGCAGTCGAGATTTGTTCACTGACGTCCGCTGCCGGAATGATTTTCTCCGCAAGAGAGACTGAATAGTTTTCCAGAAAAAACACTTGCAAACGATCGTTCACGGCCGCATCCCGATTTACAGTATCTGCCACCGTGTTAATCAGCTTGATAATTTTCTTGGCAAAATAATAACTTGGCGCTGCTTTTGCTCCAAAGATGAATGTACGTGGCACGATATCAAATGAAGCATCGCTCTTGAGCCGGTTGTACAAATGCATGACGTGCAGAATGTTCAGCAACTGCCGTTTGTAACCATGAAGCCTTTTCACCTGTACATCAAAAATGGAATCCGGATTGACAGCTGTTCCTGTATGATCCAGGATATACGCAGCTAGCCGCTCCTTATTGTGGCGTTTGATGGATTGGAATTGCTGCTGGAATGAAGCATCATCCGCAGCTCCTACCAACTCATTCAGCCTTCCCGGCTCTGTAATCCACTTCCCGCCAATCGTATTGGTGATCAGATTCGACAGGTTCGGGTTGGCATGCATCAACCAGCGGCGATGAGTGATGCCATTGGTTTTGTTGTTGAATCGCTCCGGGTAGAGTGCATAGAACGGCGCCATCTCCCGTTCCTTCAATATCTCGGTATGCAGAGCCGCCACACCGTTGACGCTATGACTGCCCACAATCGCTAGATGAGCCATCCGCACCTGATCGTTCGCAACAATCGCCATGTGCTGAATACGATCCGGGTCTCCTGGATAACGTTCGAGCAGCATGCCGCAGAATCGTTTATTGATCTCTTCAATGATCATGTAAATACGTGGCAGCAGCTTACTGATCATGGCTACAGGCCATTTTTCAAGCGCCTCACTTAATGTTGTATGGTTTGTATATGATACCGTGCGGGTTGTGATATCCCAAGCTTCATCCCATCCATAGCCTTTGACATCAATTAAAATCCGCATTAGCTCCGGAATGACCAGTGTTGGGTGGGTGTCATTGATATGGAACGCCACTTTATCCGGCAACCGATCATAGGAAAGCTCTAATTTGTTAAACGTACGCAAGGCACTCTGTACACCTGCTGAACACATAAAGTACTGCTGTTTCAATCGGAGCAGCTTACCTTCGTATTGGGAATCATCGGGGTACAAAAACTCTGAAATGGATTCAACCGAACGACTGTAATCGAGATATCCGTAATAGTTCGAAGGGGTATCCTGCGATGTTTCCCGCTTCGGCTCCGCACTCCACAGCCGTAATGTGTTTACATGGGGCTGACCATAACCAATGACGGGTACATCATAGGGCACAGCTACAACGGATTCCGCATCCTTGGTAACAAATTGGTAATGTCCATCCTGTTCATGGGCTTCCACCCGGCCCCAGAATTGTACCTCTACCTTTTTGTCCGGACGGCGGACTTCCCATTCATTTCCCTTATCAAGCCAATTATCAGGTAATTCCACCTGATTGCCGTTGATGATTTTTTGCTCAAACAAGCCATATTTATATCGAATTCCACACCCATGTCCTGCATAACCGAGCGATGCCAATGAATCCAGGAAACAGGCCGCGAGTCGTCCCAGACCTCCGTTACCCAGACCTGCATCCGCCTCCTGCTCCTCCACATCTTCCAAAGAGAAGCCCAGTTCAGCCAGACTGTCACGAACCAGTTCCAGTTCATTCACATTTAGCAGGTTGTTGCCGAGCAGACGTCCAATCAGGAATTCCAGCGAGAAGTAATAAACCTGTTTATCCTGGCGCTGCTTAAACCCCTGATTCGACGCCGCCCAATCCTGACCCACATATTCACGAATCATGCTTCCAAGTACGTGATAAACATCCTCCTGCGTCGCTTCTGCTAACGGTTTGCCCAATTTGCTGACCAGATTCCGCCTAAAAATACTCTTGAACGTTTCCTTGTTGTCAAACAAAAGAAGGTTCCTCCCGGTGAAATCCTGTAGGATCGTGGCGGTTCACACTTGTTTCTTACACATGAGTGCTACACCTTTCAAAGCTGCACTTTCGGCTAAGAGCCCGTTCCGGTTACGAATCGTTCTTCCGATCGCTGTTGTCTCTCAAATTTCTTGATGAACATTATAAAAGGTTGAAATTTGGAGACAAAGGCGAACGCTGACGCTTCTTCAGAATCGATCTCGTCACCTCCACTGCGTTAGCACGTATAACCGTAGCTTTAGCTGTGGCACCCATGCTTCGAAGCAGCATGAACCTTAAATCCATCCTACAGGATTTTTATTTTATATATATTTATAGATGATATCGGTTAAGTGTTGGTATTAGATAATAGTACTCTTTGCCAAAATATACGGGTTGGACGGGTCGCCGATCAGCGTCTGGCCACCGCTTAGCTTCACATCTTTGTCGAGAATAACGTTCTCCAGAACGGCGCCTTCTCCAATGTAGCATTTTTGCATAATAATAGAACCTTTAATTTTGGCACCCTTCGCCACATGCACCCCACGGAACAGAATGCTGTCTTCCACTTCCCCGCCTACAATACAGCCGTTTGCAAGTAGGGAATGCTTCACCTCAGCGGTGTCCAAATATTTGGCCGGAGCCTCATACTTAATCTTGGTCTGAACAGGCTGTTCCTTGAACAGTTGTTCATATAGTCCGCTATTTAACAATTCCAGACTGTTGCGGTAATAGCTGTCGATTGAATTAATCACGGCATGATAGCCATCATAGGCATATGCAGCAATGTTCAAGCCATCCGGGTTTTTCTGGATTACATCACGGAAGAAATGGCTTTCTCCATGAGCGATGCAGCGCTGCACCTGGCGCAGGAACAGTTCTTTTTCCATAATGAAAATTTCTGTATATATATTCGGGTGATCGGCGCTTTGGTGAATGTCCACCACATTGCCATTCCCGTCATCTTCAACTTTGACACAGGCGTCATGCTCAGGCAGAAGTTGATCCACTTTTTTGCAAACCAATGTCACATCCGCGCCCTTGCTTATATGGTACCTGTACACATCCTGCAGATCTGCTTTGGTCACGTGCCGACTGCCTGCATGAACGACATATTGCCCGGAACCCCGACGAAAGAAATCGAGATTATTGTGAAAATGCTGCAAATCCCCTTGTGACGTATCGGTTGGATCGTTCCAGTCCGGGGGCAGAATAAACATGCCTCCATGCTTGCGATCCAGATCCCACGGCTTACCGTCTCCCAGATGATCCATGAGTGAACGATACTTCCGACGGACAAATACGCCGATACTCTCAATGCCAGCATTCATCATATTGGACAATACAAAATCAATCAGACGGTAGCGCCCGGCATATGGCACCGCGGCTCCGCAGCGAAAGTACGTCAATTCCTTCAATTCCTCAAGCTCATGGTCAAGGTTAATAACTCCGATCAATGGTTTCATCGCATGCACCGTCCTTTGGGGTTAGATTAGGCTTTGCTTGTCATTCCCTCGTGAAGCTGACGTTCCAGTTCTTCCTGATCAACCAGTAATATATCACTTTCATCCTCAGGGGCAGGCGACAGATGCACTCCATCCGGAATCACCAGTCCTTCGGCAATAATAGCTTTGTGGATACGTACATGTTGTCCGATCTTCACTTTTGGCATGATCACTGAATCTGTGACTGAGCTATTCTCACCCACCTCAATTCCGTAGAACAGCACCGAGTGATTAACCTCACCATGTACAACACTGCCTTCACTGATGATGCAGTTCCGCACCTTCGCAGAAGGTGAAATATATTGCGCAGGCTGATTGGGGTTACGGGTAAAGATACGCCAGTCGGGGTCGTTCAGATTAAACGGTGTCTCCTCATCCAGCAGGTCCATATTGGATTCCCACAGACTGCGGATCGTACCTACGTCCTTCCAATACCCCTCAAACGGATAGGCGTATAGTGATTTTTCATTTTCAAGCAACAAGGGAATGATATCTTTGCCAAAATCATAGGAGGTGGATGCCTGTTGTTCGTCCTGGATCAGGAAGCGCTTCAGCACATCCCACTTGAAGAGATAGATACCCATGGAAGCAAGCGTACTCTTGGGTTCAGGAGGTTTTTCTTCAAATTCGTAGATGCGATAATCATCGTGGGTGTTGAGCAACCCGAACCGGCTGGCTTCTTCCAACGGAACGTCAACGACCGATATGGTGCAATCTGCATCCTTTTCCTTATGGTATTGAAGCATTTTCTCGTAATCCATTTTATAGATATGATCCCCTGACAAGATGAGCACATGCTCAGGATCGAATTGTTCGATAAAATTCAGGTTCCGGTAGATTGCATCCGCCGTACCTCGGTACCAGTTACTGCCGTCTTCACGTTCATGAGGAGGAAGAACATATACCCCGCCATTTTTGCGGTCTAGATCCCAATCGCTGCCAATGCCAATATAGGAGTGCAGCACGAGAGGTTCATATTGGGTTAACACACCAACCGTGTCGATGCCTGAATTGGAGCAGTTACTAAGTGGAAAATCAATGATACGATAAGTTCCGCCAAAATAAACAGCGGGCTTGGCCAGTGATTTGGTCAATCCCTTTAACCTTTTGCCTTGCCCTCCAGCGAGCAGCATCGCTACAACTTCTTTTTTTGCCATCATTACAGCCTCCTCCATGTGCATTCGTTCTGATTCATTTCAGAGCCCATAATCCGATATGTTGTTGTGTGGACACTTTTGTCATGATTAGGAGCATGCTGTACAGACTATGTTTCATCGAAATTGCAGCCGAACGTCATTCTTGTAGTGTCTGAAAGTAGATGATACATGCAGAATTGCCTGGACTTGTTGTGTAGAGGTGATAGGTGGATGTACAAATTAAGGTGTACCCCGTGAAAAATGCAATACACGACTCCTATATAACATTAAACACGAAACGGGTTGAGGAATCTTGCTGGAAAACTTCGACAAAAGTAAAAGTGGATATCACTCCCTCCCTATATGCCGCTGTTATTAAATATTGTATTCGATAATAGGTCTTCAAAATCCTTTTGTTTTGCTCTTAACATTAACTGGAAAAATAAGTAATTAAATTTTAAAACTATATGATAAAAAAGCCGAGATCCCTCCCGGCCTATTTCTCCTTTTATCCACTGGATAATCTCATCCCCATCCCTGTTTTCAGCGGGACTTTCCATTCCATTATACGAATTGCTATGATACTCTATATAATTTTACGGAACAGCTCCATCACTTCTTCCTTGGAGGGTTCATACGGATTACTTGGTGCACAGGCATCTTTCATGGCGTTATCCGCCAGCCATTCAACATCAGGGTCTTTCACACCCAATTCAGACAGTTTCTCGGGAATGCCAACCTCCTTGGAAAGTTGACGAATGGCCTCAATCACATAATCGGAGCATTCCTCATCACTTCTGCCCTTCACGTCCATACCGATCGCTTTGGCAATATGCCGGAATTTACCGGGTACATGCTTGGCATTCATCTCTTCTACATAAGGAAGCAACATCGCGTTACATACCCCATGTGGCAGATCATAGACTCCCCCAAGCTGGTGAGCCATCGCATGAACGTAGCCCAAGCCCGCATTGTTAAAAGCAATCCCGCCAAGGAAACACGCATAAGTCATATGCTCTCTTGCCTCCAGATCACTGCCATCCTTAACGGCTCTGGGTAAATATTCAAAGATCAGCTCAACGGCTGCTGCCGCTGTGGCGCTCGTTACAGTAAAACCACCAGGCGTCACCATGGCCTCTACCGCATGGGTCAACGCATTCATGCCCGTGGCGGCAGTAAGACTGGCCGGTTTGCTCAGCATCAGTTCCGGGTCATTCACCGACAGGTCGACGAGACTGTTTCGATCCACCATCACCATTTTCACCTTGCGTTCCTCATCTGTAATCACGTAATTCATAGTCACCTCACTCGACGTGCCCGCTGTTGTGTTAATCTCAACTAGCGGCACGGACTTGTGTTTCGATTGATGTAATCCTTCATATTCACGGATATGTCCACCGTTGGTTGCTACAATGCCGATACCTTTGGCAGCATCCTGCGGTGAACCTCCGCCTATCGATATAATGGCGTCACAGCCATGATCCTGAAATACTTGAAGTCCGTCATGTACATTCTGACAGGTCGGATTGGGCTGAACCTCATCATATATCACATAGTCTAACCCTGATTTTCTTAGTATAGACAGCACTTGTTCAGCAACGCCGCAAGAGATCAATCGACGATCACTTACGACAAGCGCCTTGTGAATCCCCATATTCTGTATCAACTTGCCTGCTTCCTGTAAACACCCTCTGCCCATCAAGTTCACGGGCGGAACATAATAAGCGTGTGTTGCCATCTGAACCAGCCTCCTGTTACCCCTGATTTACTGTCTTTATTGTAACTGAATCCGTTTTCAGATATAGTGAAATAAATCACAACCAAGTTGATAAATGTTTCATCTGGACGAAATCATCCAATGATTGTGTCTGCTCTTCAACAACTGGCTCATCAGTGCTTGAAAAGAAAAACAAGTTGATCTTGGATTCACAAATCAAATTGAAAAACAGGGGCTATCCCAGGTCATGTTTCATGACTTCTGGGACAGCCCCTGCAAATCTTCAACATGCAAAAAAACGTTTAACGAACCCGGCAAACTTTATTCGTTCAATCTTCATCATTCACAATCCAGAAGCTCCTGAATCGGCATGTAATAGACGGGATAGGGTCTGCCTTGTTCAAAACCAAGCTTACCAGCTATTGCGATGGAATCATGACGAAAATCCTCTGTCGTCCAATGTGGAACACAATTCCGTTCCAAAACGAATTGCACATAAGCGCTTGCCATGGCCGTAGCCAGACCCTTGCCCCGGTGTATCGGATCGTAGGTATTGATACCTGTTTCGTGGTGAATGCCACTGACAAACACCGAGATACACGTACCTACAACCTGCCCCTTATAAACCGTACATGTGCCTGCTCCGTATCGGAAGAAGTCCTCCACTGAATGCCAGAATTTCAAAATTTCATGCTCAATGATACCACTTTTGTCCTCTACCATTACAGCTTGGTCGATAACTTGAAGCTCATATCCAGGAGGAACGAACAAGGAGCTGGAACTGCGTTCCCGCCATTGTTCATACTTCGCAAGATTGAATTGAAAAGGAACCCGCACCCCTTCTCGCAAACGCCCATTAAACATGTGATGCAGGACTGGAGCCCAGTCTGAGCCTGGGTCGGGGTACACTTCGAGATTCAGCATGTCTTCGCCAGCGCTTAACGCCTCAGGGAAAAGCTCCTGAACGAGTACCTCTCTGACAAGACTGTTGAACTGTTCATTATCCGATCTTCCGATCAGATAGAACATTTCGTTTTTTGCCCAGATCAGTGCACTTTTTGGAGCATGAAGCCGGTCTGCATAGACGCGTCCGCATTGAAGCCCAGCAAGCACTCCACCCATGACCACATGCCCGTTCGTACCCGAGATGAAGGGTGTCAATTGATTCCTTTGGGACGGTTGATTCAGTAAAACCAACATGGTATAACCTCGCATTCTTTGTATAGGGTAGGTAAATGAATACATTCAAATCTGCCCTGCCTCAGAATGCGATAACGTCTGGTCTATTCCTCGTTCCCTTTCACCTCTTCGAGCTTTATTTTTATTGAACTAGAGTATATTTACCCTTGCCACTCCTATGACAGAACAACCTTTCGATCGCTGTTATCCCCAGATTTTTTTGATTCCCTCTTTAAAAGGGAAAATCCGGGGATAAAGGCGAGCGCTCCGCTTCTTCAGGTTATTTCTGTTCTCTGCGTTATCGTGTAAATGTTTAGTTCAATATATATAGCTTACAACGCCTTATCGTCTACTCCATCCAACCAGGCTTCAATATCGCCGATGACGGAGGATACGCAGCCGTCTTCAAACGGAGAATTCAGACCAGCCAGTTCGACCAATCCTGTGAAGGACAGACTTCCTCCGGCTTTACACAAAGTCAGGTAGTCAGCCCATGCGGACTTCATATCCTGGTTGCTGCGTTTCCAGAACTGGAATGCACAGATTTGTGCCAGTGTGTAGTCAATGTAATAGAAAGGCGACGAGAAGATGTGACCCTGCTTATGCCAGAATCCGCCTTGTTCCAGATAGACGTTATCCTTGTAATTGATATGCGGCAGATAAGTCTTCTCAATGTTGCGCCATGCCTGCTTGCGCTCCGCTGGTGTTGCATCCGGATTGGCATAGACAAAATGCTGGAATTCATCGACGGCTACACCGTAAGGAATGAAGAGCAGTCCGGAAGACAGGTGATCAAACTTGTATTTGTCCGTATCTTCCTTGAAGAACAATTCCATCCAAGGCCAAGTGAAGAATTCCATGCTCATGGAATGAATCTCTGCGGATTCATACGTCGGCCAATTGTATTCAGGCACTTCAAAGTGACGGCTCTCATATACCTGGAACGCGTGACCCGCTTCATGCGTCAATACGTCGATATCGCCCGATGTACCGTTAAAGTTGGAGAAAATAAACGGTACTTTGTAATCGTTCAGGAAGGTACAATACCCCCCGCCCTGCTTGCCTTTTTTGCTCACCAAATCCATCAATTCATTCTCGGTCATCATTTGGAAAAACGTATCCGTTTCCGGTGATAATTCAGCGTACATTTTCTTACCATTGTCAATGATCCAGTCCGCATCCCCTTTAGGAGTAGGGTTACCCGTCTTAAAGCTGAATCCTTGATCGTAATAATAAAGGTTATCCACATCAATCCGGCTGCGCTGACGCTCTCTGAGCTTCGTAGCTACAGGCACGATATAATCACGGACTTGCGCTCTGAAATTGGACACCATCTCCGCGTTGTAATCCGTACGGTTCATACGGTCATAGCCGAGTTCCACATACGATGGATATCCCAGCTTCTTCGCGATTTGCGTACGTACTTTCACCAATTCGTCGTAAATGCGATCGAATTCAGCTTCATGTTCAGCCATAAACGTATATCTTGCTTCCGATGCGCGTTCCCGCATAGAACGATCCGTGGACAACTCAAAAGGGTGCAGCTGCGGTAATGTGCGTTCTTCTCCTTCAAACGGAATTTTGGCCGAAGCAATCAGTTGGTTGTATTCCGTAGAAAGTTTGTTCTCTTTCTGAAGGTCTTCGATAATTTCCGGGCTGAAAGTCTTCAGGGACAGATCTGCCAGCTGGAATAACTGCGAACCCCATTTTTGTTCCAGTTCAGCACGGAATTTGGAGTTCACCAATGCCCGATAATAATCGGTAATGTATTCTTGAATGATCGGAGAGCTTTCATCCAAAAATTCGTTTTCTGCTTTATAGAACGTATCATTGGTATCAATGGAATGACGGATATAGACCAATTGTGCCTGAGTCTCAAAATCACTCCGCAGCGAGTTAATTTTGTCCATATATCCACTCTGCTCTTCAACCGTATTCGCAGCTTCAAAACCACTCAGAAGCTCACGGAATGACGTTTTGATTTGTTCCAGATCGGGACGTGTATACGTATACTCACTAAATTTCATTTATGTACACCCTTTCCTATTAGGCATATTTCGGGATTCCCCGAGTTGAACTAAACCCTATTATACAAAAGAGCAGCCTAAAAATCCCATCTTTACGAAAAATATTTGTCCATCGGTCAAATGGAACAACATCACTCGTTACATATATTACGCTTGAATGTCAGGTATGACATGCATGTAAAAGATGCTGCATCAGCAGGGAATGGATCTCCCTCCGAGCAGCATCTCATTGAATCAGGAATAATGCGTGATAAATGGAGCAGTTACTGAACGTTTACATACCAATTGGAGTAATTGATCTGGCCGCTTCCTTTCGTAATTTCGGTTCCATATTCAACACTGCTGACATATTTGCTGTTGGTAAAGTAACTTTTGGAGATCAGATAATCGGTGAAATTTTTGACGTTGATGCTAAAGTTGTTGGGGGATTGAGACTTTTTGAGGAACGAGTATACCCACCATTGATGCACCCCATTGTCGGTAATTTCGCCACGATATAGATCATAGGTCTGTCCACCAATGGATACATCCGAAAATACTTTGGAACCAATGGGTCCTACACCGGAAGTCCATTCGTTCCAGATCATAATTTCTTCGGTCGGTGTACTTGACCAGGTCGCATTCCCGATGTCATGCAGCCAGATATCATACGCATTATTATATTCTCCATTGGTGTTGGACGCCTTAGAATAACCTACTCCGGTATTGATACTTTTGTTTGCAGACAAACGTGTTGGCAGCCCACTGCCTGGTGTATAGCCCTCTGTCCAGTGCCAGCCGCTGACAAGAGAAGGATAGGCTTTGACTCCACCAGACGTTGTTGGCCAGTTCCAAACGTAACCCAGGTCTGTATTACTGTTCACATACACGGACTGGGACCACCCACTGACACTCGAACTTCCCCAGCTATTGTTGAATATATAATACTTGTTGTTGCTGAAATTAAGTTTGGCATACGCTGTGGAATCCGATGCTGCACTGGCTGTAATGGGAACGGCTGCAATCAGTAATGACATAACCAACAGCATCCATGCTTTCTTGCCTGATCTTTTTTTCAACTTCAAACCCATAATGTTAGCCTCCCGTAAGTTTTATTGTAAACGCTTACAACATTAAGTGTAAAACATTTCCATGTACAAGCATACCACTTAAATCCGACATTATTTCATGCTATTTTTAGACTTTTTGGGATTATATACAAATAAGCCCACCTCGCAATACGTTACGAAGTCAGCTTATAGGCTTGTCTTTTTATGTTTCTTTTAATAACCTTAGTGTTGATCGTTGTCCATAATCTTATAGAACCAGCCCATTCCGAGCATTCCCACAACCATAATAATCCCCATAATAATGATATATGTCATGAATGTAACCCCCCTGCTCCGTTTTTCTTCAAACTACTACCAGTTTACACGGTGAAACCCCTTTTGAGTTGACTGAACATTGACAAAAATACGAAATCTTCATTTTCACTCCATATATTGTGTCCTTTTTCATTGTAATTTCAATCGTCATATCACTAATTCAACAGATTTGCATTGATATTTGATTTTCCCGCCTTGCCCTTGCAGGGTACAAAGTTTCATCCGTCATACTTACGGTGTATACTATACTTCTATGAAATGGAATTGGATTATACGCAGAAAGGTTTGAACTGAATGTCGACTCGCATACCCTATTATCGTCAGCTATTATTCGCTTTTTTACTTACTCTTATGCTGTCTATCCTATCCGCCTGTGCTGATGGTGAAGCTCATGTCACGGTCAATATGGACGGTTCATCGGATCTGGATCTGAATCTCAGCGTAACCGACTCTGCTCTGGGAATGATGGGACAAGACAATCTCATGACATTGCTCGCAGATTCGTTGAAAAAGAATAATTTCCAGGCTGAAGTCTCGGACCAGGGAGATCGCACAGAACTCAAAGCGACGACCCATTATGAGAAAAGTAATACCGTCTCTACCTTCAGCACGTCGGATCTGCCTGATGGAATCCAGGTGGAGCAATCCACTACACCTGGTTTTTTCACTTCCAAATTGCATATAGCTGCGGAAGTAGACCTGCTGCAGACCGTTCCCGACGGTGAGGTCAAAGACCAAATTAACAAGGTGCCTGGATTTCTCAAAAACTTGCTGCTGAAAGATGTGAATTTTGATTTCAAGCTGACTCTTCCAATCAAGGCACAGGAATCCAATGCAGATCTGGTCGAAGATCATGGAAAAACTCTAATTTGGCACGTCTCCCCACTGGATACGAATAAGCTGGATTTAACCGTACAGGTCCCAAATATTCGGAATATCATTATTACGGGGGGCATTGCCTTGGTGCTATTCATTGCATTACTTATTTGGTTTATAGTCCGTCGCAGACGAACCAGAAAGGCGCGGAAAATATAACCACAGCTCAAGAAGCTTGGATGATATGACTACTATTTCACTTCCGACTTGCCAAACGGTGTTATGGATAGTAGAATACATCCGTACTGTGTGAACGGTTAAATTAACTATGGAATTGCTAAAGAGGTGACAGATTTCATGAATATCCGGGAATGCCCACTGCCTGGTATCGGAGTTAAGTACCAGTTTGATACAAAAAGCGGTAATAAGTTGGTCATTGTTGTCCACGAAGACGGACGCCGTGAATTGTTCTCGGTGGACCCAAGTGACAACGAAGAACTCACCCTAATTGCAGAACTGGAAGATGACGAGTGCGTAACCCTTTCGGGGTTAATCGGAGGATGGTCCTGACATCTGTGCCAGGCGATTAGATTAACAACACCGATGAAAGACGCAAATAACCTGCCCCTGAAATTTCAGGGCAGGTTATTTTTTTCGATAAGTTGCACTTGGAGCTCATCAGCGCTCGTGCTTTGCTCGAATGAACGGAACCCATGTGTTTAATACACGACTAACTTCCGCAGAGCTGAACGGTTTACTGATAAAATCCTGCATGCCGCATCTCAGACAGGCTTCACGGTCGTTCGCCCCTGCAAAAGCGGTGATGGCAGCAATGACCGGGATTTCAGGATGGGTTTGCCTAATTCTGCTGGTCGCTTCAATCCCATCCATAACGGGCATCTGGATGTCCATAAACAGAAGGTCGTATGATTCCCTTTCCAATGCTTCCACCGCTTCTGCACCGTTCTCCACGATATCACATACACCGCCGAGCTTCCGAAGCATTTCCTCCAGCAAATGACTGTTTAATGACTGATCCTCAACTATAAGTATTTTAATGCCCGCTGCCAGACTTGTTCGATCCAGCTTCAGGTCGTGATCAGCCACCTTTTCAATCCGATCCGTGGACTCATCTTGCCATCGTTCAAGTAACAAAGTGAAATGGAACTCTGCTCCCTCACCTGTCTCACTCTGTACACCAATGGCACCGCCCATCAGTTCCACCAGCTTCTTACTGATGGCCAGCCCGAGGCCCGTGCCTCCATATTTGCGATTGATAGCCGGATCAAGCTGAGAGAAGGACTGGAACAGTTGATGCTGCTTGTTGAACGGAATGCCAATCCCGGTATCTTTGACTGAAACTGACAAGAGAAGGTGATTCTCATCGTAAAATTCCGCTGGCTTAACGTTCGCGTGAACCTGAATGCTTCCCTTCTCCGTGAATTTGACGGCATTGCCTACCAGATTAATTAAAATCTGACGAATCCGTGTTTCATCGCCTCTTACGCGTTCGGGAATCTGTTCGGACATTTCACAGTATAGTTCAATATTTTTTTCGGAAGCTCTAAGCGCGAATAGTTCCATGACCCCGCCAAGAAGGGCTTTGATATCAACTGGCTGGCGTTCGAGATCCATTTTACCTGCTTCAATCTTGCTGAAATCCAAAATTTCATTCAGAATATGCAGCAGTGATTCACCACTGTCGATGATAATATTGGCAAATCCGTTCTGCTCCTCATCCAGCTCTGTTTCTTTTAACAGATGAGCCATGCCCATAATCCCATTCAATGGTGTACGAAGCTCATGACTCATAATCGCCAGGAACTCTGACTTGGCCCGGTCCGCATGCTCTGCCACTTCCTTGGCACGAATGATGTCCTTCACCGATGTCATATCGCGAAAAACGAGTACAGCCCCACGATTGTCTCCCTGATCCATAATCGGTTTCAGTTGGAACTCCGCCAGAAAGCTGGAGCCATCCTGCTTCCAAAAGACTGACTCTGATCGCGGCAGGCTTCGGCCTTCGCGTACCGCTTGGAGAATCGGATTACCATTGGACGGATAAGGAATACCCTCACTTTGCATTTGTAACATAATCTCTTCAAGTGGTTTTCCATTCATTTCAGACGGACAAAAATCCATCATCTCCGTTGCAATCGGATTGGCAAATATCAGGTTTCCGTTCTGATCCAGGCCAATAACTCCCTCAGACATGGCATTGAGAATCAACGCCCGTTCGTTACTGAGATTTTCAATCTCCTCTACATACCTTTTGGACTCCGTAATATCACTGGTTATCCCATAGACGCCAACAACACGATTTTCGAGCAAAATCGGTACATTAATTACACTCGTTTCAATGCGCTGCCCGTCTTTGTGAATCAGCCCTACTTCATAGCGCTGTGCGGTTCCTTTTACAGTCTCTTCAAAGTGATACCTCGTCTTATCCAGGTCAACCGGATCAATGAGATGATCAAAGGGTCTGCTAAGCAGCTCCTCCCTGGTATGGCCTGTCAATTGCTCCTGTCCTGCGTTGGCCTTAATCAAGTTTCCGTCCAAATCTAATGAAGCAACGCCTAGAGGGTTGCAGTCAAACAATGACTGGTATTCCTGAAGACTTAATTGCTGCTGCTTGCTCGCTGTAATATCACGGGTAACAGCGATTATTTCCTGCAGATTTCCCTGCTTGTCATATAGATACTGAGAGATGGTATCCGCCCATACAACCGAACCATCCTTATGCAGGAGCCGATAGCTAATTCGATCAGGGGCAAGACCCTGGATTTGAGCAGCCACGTAAGCCTCGACCAGAGCCACATCGTTGGGGTGAATGCAGAACAGGCCAGATTGACCAATAACTTCTTCCGGATCATATCCCAACATGCTTGTGCTGGCTGGAGATACGTACTTGAACGTTCGTTCCGGATCGGCATGGTGTATGGCAATCAGGTCAAGCGAGGATTCGGCCAATAATCTTGAGATTCGGCTGCTCTCCTCCAACTGCTCACGCTGTATAATCAGTCGATTCTCCGCGTCCTTCTGCTTTGAAATATCCGCTGCCTGCACAAGCAAATAAAGCGGCTCACCGCTCGCTTCGTCCCTGACGATACAGGCTCTTACCGTCACCCACAGAAGAGAATCATCCTTGCGCTTAAGCCGTAGCTCGGTTTCATACATCAGACTTAATCCGTTGGTCATATCCCAGAAGTGGGATCTAAATTCCCCCATTTCCACGTCTTCCTCATAAATCATATGTACGAGAGGGGCGTTAATCAATTCATCTTCACTGAATCCCAGCATCTCGCAAAACGCCGGATTAAGCTGGAGCCAACGTCCGTTCACATGCGAGGCAACAGCAATGCCGATCGGTGCATGTGTGTATAACTGTTCGAACAGAGAGCGATTCTCTGCAATTAGATTCGACACCGCATATCCTCCTTTATTAGGAATCTGAATATATTCCGTATGAACAGATCGACCTGAACATAACTTCATCTATAAGAGATGTACCCCAAATGTAATGATTTATAAACGAGTTGAACAAAAAATCCAGGCCATAATCGACATTCTTATCGTGTGTTCATGCTGTCTGCACCTGCAGACATACAAAACCGCACAACTGGCGTCATATACTACAGAATAACGCGTGCATCCCCGTTTGTACAAGGCTGAACATCCCAATGATACTGGAGGTTATGAATATGATTATTGTTGCGAATCAACCGATTGAGCTGGTGCGTTCGGATTGGTCTGCTTTTGCATGGCACTGGTTACAGCAACTACAGAACAGTCCCACAGTATACACCTATCAATCCATGGATCATCTTCACTTTGAATGGACGCTGCGGGAGTCTCTGGTTGATGCAGCCGAAGCACTGGATCGTAGTGGTGTCAGCTTCGCCTCATTCGAGAAATCCAGGTGTAACCCGGCCTATTGGAATCGAAATGCTCAAGGAGGCTTTGAGCTAAGGGGTGAGGTGACGCCTGCGCAGGGAATCCGGGACATTTGGAAGAATGGTCATTTGTATGCCTTTGAATGCGCAACAGCGACTGTAATTGTTCTGTATGGCGGTGTATTGAACAGCATTCGGGAAGATGATTTCAATTCCCTGTTTCGCAACCTGCTGCTCTATGACTGGCACTATGACAGCGATCTGCGATTAACGGAAAAGAACGGAAGTAACTCTGCGCTTCCTGGAGATGTATTGTACTTCAAAAATCCGGACGTTTCCCCTGAAACACCAGAGTGGCAGGGAGAGAATACCATTATGCTGCGTGAAAATTCATATTATGGACATGGAATCGGGATTGCAAGCGGGGAAGAAATCATTCGTTCATTGAACCAAAATCGTATTCCTGGAAGTACAGTATCAGCCTATTTAATGGATACGGTCATTTATCCAGACTTTTTATATCTGTCCCGATATGCCAAGAATGGTAACAACGGAAATTCACAGACAGCCTCGTCTACCCCGGTCCTGCCGGGACAGTTGTATGTGCGCATTGGCGGCAGCCGTTACTTGCGAACCTAACATAGCTTGAAGTGTATTGGTCATTAGAAGTTCGTTCAGCAGGGTTTAACGACATTCCATGCTGAAAACCCCGTGAAGCAGCAGTTCCACTGTTGCTTCACGGGGTTTTTGGAGCATTTGGGACAGCCAATTCATTAACGACTGGATAGCCCCACCGTTCCATTGTTATTTAGCTAATTTCATTCATCGTTATTATCCAATGGGGTCCAATTGCACAACGACCTGTTTGCCGCTTACCTGAACCCCCGTTGTTTTACTGCCATACTCAGCCAGAGATTTGCACAGCTGTTCTGCCCATTCCTTGCCTGCTGTTCCTTCCTTGGCTCCATGCACTTGGATGACGAACTTCACCGAGTCACCCTTCGTCAGGATGCGCTCTGCCTGAGATTGCTTGGTTTCCCGGTCGTGGTCTTCCATCTGCAGGGTCAGCCGAATCTCCTTCACTTTGCGTTTGTCGGGTGATTTCGCAGCTTTCTTCTTCTCTTGCTGCTTTTCCTGTCTCGCTGCTCCAGCACCAATCAGTTTGCATGGCGGCGGGCTTATCATTAGAGACGTACAGATCAGATCCACTTTGTACTGCTTCGCAAGTGCGAGCGCATCACGGGTAGACATGATGCCCAGATCCTCACCGTTCAGGCCGGTCAGTTGGACCTCAGTCGCTTTAATCTTTTCATTTTTGATCATGGTACATCCTCCTCTACAACAAAAGCCTGTCCTGACCTATGACAGATCAAGAGCAGGCTTGGATGTTGTGAACTGAATATTCATCGTATATCTGGACGTAATGGTTATACGTCGGTTTTGTGCGTCTTGTTCGTCTTACAACGAGTTGAAAGCTTCGGTCAGAACCGGTACAATTTGCGACTTGCGGGATACTACGCCTTTGAGCACCGCTCTGCTATCCGACAATGTTACATTGTATGCTTTCTCTACAGCTTGAGTGGAAGCACCATATGCCAATGCAACAGAATCGTTGTTCAGGATGTCTGTTACGACAAATACGAACAGGTCTAGACCTTTGCTGGAAATAATCGCTTCAATCGCTGCTTCAAGCTCAGGTTGCTTCACAAGCACATCATTCACGTCAACCGCGTTCACTTGTGCAATTTCCACTTTAGCTTGACCCATTACGAATTCTTTGGCATCCAGGGAAATCAGTTCAGCAATCGTTTTCTGGCTCAGATCCGCGCCCGCTTTCAGCATATCCAGACCATAGCTGTCTGCATCCACACCAGCAATGGCAGCCAGTTCACTTGCAGCTGCTACATCCTGCTCTGTGCATGTTGGGGATTTGAACAACAGGGAATCCGAAATAATCGCGGACAGCATCAGACCAGCAATCGGTGCGCTGATTTCCACGCCGTTTTCTTTGTACAATTTATTCAAAATGGTTGCTGTACAACCTACAGGTTCTGCACGGAAATACAAAGGCTGGCTTGTCTCAAAGTTAGCGATCCGATGGTGGTCGATAACTTCAACAACCGTCACTTCCTCAATATCGCTGACACTTTGTTGACGTTCGTTGTGGTCAACCAGGATGACCTTGTTTACTTCATTGGCTGCTGTTTTAATCAGACGTGGCGCTGCCACTTTGAATTGGTCCAATGCAAATTGAGTTTCGCCGTTAACTTCGCCGAGTCGAACAGCCTCAACGTCTTGACCCAATTTTGTTTTCAAGTCTGCATAGGCAATGGCCGAGCAGATCGTATCCGTATCGGGATTTTTGTGACCGAAGATTAATGCTTTTTCCATATTAATAGCCCTCCGTCAATTCTGATTTAGATGAATAAAATGTAATGTTTCAATCATACCCTTACTGATTATAGCGTTAATAAGGCTTAATTCCAATCCCTTTACAGCGAATTAATTACAAAATCATGTCAAGGTCTTGCCTTTATACTCACAGTGAGCACAAATTCTGTTCCGCCCTTTCGATAGCTTCAGTTAGGCTTATGTACGGATTATCATTTCGAAAACGAATGCACAACTCTGCCGTCCCCCCAGCTTCGATCCATTGCCGGTATGTAAACCAATCCACATTCTCCAGAAAGTAAAAAGTCAGAGCTTCAACAGGATTTGATTTATACTTTTGTTTAAAATGCTTTATTTGAAATTCGCCGCGTGGATTAAATCTCGGGACCCTGACGGGTCTCTCCTCTTTTCACAAAAAAGACCTGCACACTTCCGTCTTCACTGATCTCCAGCAAGTTCAATCTAGCACCATAAGCACATCCACCATCAATGCCAATCTTGTCCCCGCTGGGGTCAAACCAGACACCTGGCTCAGTATGCAAATTTTTGACTGGCGTATGACCGAATACCACCGTCTCCTTGAGCGAGGTTGGTCTTGAATAGAATGGCTCCCGAATCCAAATGAAGTCACGCTCTGACTGGGTCCGCCAATCCTCCACCTCCGGATTAATTCCGGCATGTACAAAGATATAACCAGGAATTTCGTATACAAGGGGAAGCTGTTCCAAAAAACGAAGATGATGCTCATAGTGTGTACGCAGCCTATGCTTGGCTTCAGTATAAGCATCCCAGTCCAACTGCTCATGATCCAAAGAAACCTCGACATAGCTAGCCAGCGTCTGTAAACCGCCATTACGAATCCAGTGTTTGTCATACTCCTCGACATCATGGTTCAGCGCCTTGACCATCATCGCATCATGATTTCCTTTGATCGTAATAATGTCGTACTTCTCATGCATCTGCATGATCTGTTCCACGACCTCTTTGCTCTTCGGCCCGCGGTCCACATAATCACCCAACAAAATCAGCTCGTCCTGCTCTGGATCGTATTCTGCAAGCTCAAGCAGCGTATTGAATTCGTCGTAACAGCCATGAATATCACTAATGACACATCTGCGAATATGAATCTCTCCTCTCCCTGATCACGCAAGAGTATAACCGGAACCTTGTAAGACAAGGCTCCAGCTAGTTCAGAATACTAATTCCCGTTCAGTACCAATTAATCCTGCTTTAAACCAAAGGCTTCCGCTATCAGACTGAATGAACGCAATCGATCCTTGAAGGAATGAATCGCTGACGCAATAATAACCTCATCCGCTTCATAGCGTTCAGCCATTGCCGTAATTTTGTCCTTCACCTGATCCGGTGTACCCACGATGGAAAAAGAACGACGTTGACGGATCTGTTCCATCTCCATGGCCGTAAATGGATAGTTATTCACCGTTTCCAGGGATGGGAATGAGTTCTGCTCCAGACCCCGCCCAAGCCGCAAGAAGAATAACTCATTGCTGCGAGCCAGTTCAGCGGCCGTTTCCTCAGTCTCCGCGCAGAATGCCGACACCGCAATCATGGAATGGGGTTGGTCATTCAGGATGGAAGGCTTGAAATGTCTGCGATAATGCTTCATTGCTTCCTCCCCACCCGGCGTTCCGAAAAATTGGGCAAACGCATAAGCGGTCCCTTGTGCCGCAGCAATTCGCGCACCTTCGGAACTGGAGCCGAGCAGCCACACTTCGGGAACAGTGGGTACGGATGGTCCAGCTACTAGGGAAGCAAATCGATGATCCTCCGGCAGCTGTTCATGAAAATACCCACCCAGATCGGCAATTTGCTGCGGGAAGAATTGTACATTCGATGACTTTCCTTCATTCAGGGCTCTGCTTGCAATAGGCATTCCCCCTGGTGCTCTGCCAATTCCAAGGTCGATTCGGCCGGGGTGCAGCGCTTCCAGCAAACGAAAATTCTCGGCGACTTTATATGCACTGTAATGAGGCAGCATCACGCCCCCTGAACCTACCCGAATTCGATCTGTATGTGCTGCAACGTGCGCAATCATAACTTCCGGACTGGAAAATGACAGTGCCCCGCTGCCGTGATGCTCCGACATCCAGAAGCGGGAGAAGCCCAGCTCATCTGCATGCTTGGCAAGAGTTACGGTTTCCTGAAGGGTATCCTGTACCGTCCGTCCTTCATTAATATGTCCATGTTCTAGTACACTAAGTTTCATCTATATTCATTCCTTTCGTTATCTGCGTTAATGGCTGCAGCTTCCATTGTAACATTATTAATTACAGTTTCAAAGAACATCTCCTTTTCATTACACGTTTAGGATGTACAATGAATAAACAAATAACGCCACCAGCTCCTGAGCCAGTGACGTTATGGTGTTTCATACATAAAAAATTTAATTACGGTGCACGTTTGGGCAGCAGCTTCACATACTCGTCAGATAGCTTCATCAAGCTGAGCACGTGTTCATAATCCGAACGGTACGGCTCCAAATCCGTGACGGGTTCATACGTTTTTAACGAGTAGGCTGTTCCATCATCAAAGCCCGCACCCGGAATAAACATAATGTCATTATTCACAAATGAACCTGTCGGCAAGTAATACCGGATACCGAACGCATTGTGGTCCATGTTAAGTAGATCGTGACCAAAGGCTGTAAATTTCTCTTCCTTCAAGGAAACTCCCATCAGGTTCAACACCGTTGGCATGATATCCAACTGACCGCCAGGCTGTTCAATGACTTGCCCTTTTGCCTGTTTTGGCGTATGGATCAAGAGCGGGATGTTGAAACGACTTACTTTACCGTCATATGGCACGCCCAGATTGGTCTGGATCTGCTGTGTAATCTCATCGTTTGCTGGCAAACCGAAATGGTCCCCGTATATCACAAGTGTTGTGTTATCCCATAATCCGTTCGCCTTGAGGTCATTGATCAACTGACCTACCGCATAGTCCGTATAATTGATCGCTTGCAAGTAATCGTGCAGCAACGTATTGGTGATTGTGGCCGGGATGGTAATTCTAGCTCGGTCCGCAGGAACCGTAAACGGCGAGTGGCTGGATGCTGTAATGAACTGCGCATAGAATGGCTGATTAGCAGCCTGATGTGCATTCATTTTTTCCATACCTACACGATATAGCTCCTCATCCGATGGTCCAAAATCATTAAACTTATCATTCTCGAAGCTGGGCTTGTCGAAGTACCGATTGAATCCAAGTGCCGGATACATTTTGTTTCGGTTCCAGAAGGTGACGTCATTGACGTGGAACGTCTCCGACTCATATCCTTCTTTACCAAGCAGTTTTGGCAGACTTGGCAGATCACGGTCACTATACCCTGCTGACATGGGTACAACCCCGGTTGGATAGATGGAAGTGTTCGACATAAACTCGGCATCCGATGTATTTCCCTGTCCGATCTGCTGGAAAAAATGAGAGAAATAATAGCTTTCTTTAGCCAGATCATTCAGAACCGGGGTTAATACCTGACCGTCCAGGGAAGCATTGATCGGGAAATTTTGAAATGACTCCAGTTGGAGGACAATCAGATTACTTCCCTTGGCCTGACCAAAATATTTGGCTTTAATCGCCGTGCCCTGACTGGACTTCTCCTGGTACGGATACTTGCTAACCAGTTGATTAATCTTGTCGATCGTCTCATTAATGTTGCCATTCGCAATGGCTTCATTCTCTTTGCTCGTCAGTATCGCTGATGACACCTGATAATTCAGGAAACCGAGGTTTTCGGCACGAACCAGCTCATTATCAATCGTTTCCCCTTTAACAATGAAACTGCCTGACAGCGTGATGCAGAACGCAGCGGTCAGGGCTACTCCCAACTTGCCCCAATACCGTCTCCGGCTTCTGCCGAAATGGAGTCCACTGTCGCGATAGCTGCTATTACGGCCTGAGGTACGACGACTGCGGAGGATAAACCATACCGGTACAGCCAGTACGATGTCCACAAAAAATAGGAAGTGCTCAGGTCGTACCAAAGGTCCGATACTTCCTCTCACCTGAGCAACCTGGCCGATCTCGCTCAGTGCCGTATATGTGGGAACCGAACTGAAATGTACGTTATAGAGTGTCGCCGCGAATAATACCAGCGAGAACAACACATTGAAGCCTCCGTACACTGCACGCTTCCAGCCTTTTGGCACGATCAGATCGAGGATACATACCACGGTCAGGGCCCCCAATGCGTCAGTAACGAAACCGATGCCAGAAAGTCCATGGAAAAAGAAATACCGCAAAAGCGACAACTTCAGCAGCATAAGAATAAATAACACGATAAATAAGGTCCGTGATGAGGTCCGCTCATTTTTGGAATTAAACATGGTCGCTTTCAACCCTTATCTGAAATTTTTACGTTCATTTTACAAAACGCATATTTCAGTATAACAGTTTTATGGTTTGTATTCCATGAGGGGATATAGAAAGCTTAAGCTATCGTCGATATATCTACGTCCTGCCTGTTTTCGTTGTGATTCTGCTTCTCGGCAAGGAGTGCCGCCTGTGCAGCAGCGATACGGGCAAGCGGCACCTGTTCTGGCAGACAGCTCACATAATCCAGACCAATATGGTGGCAAAAAGCAATGGAAGCCGGATCGGCTGCATTCTCACCACAAATGCCTGCTTTCAGATGCGGTTTCCGAATTCGGCCCTGAACGAGAGCCATCTCTACTAGTTGCCCCACCCCGTCGATGTCCAATACCTGAAATGGATTGCTGGGCATTGAACGTTGCTGCTCGGCAAAATGAAGGAATGACTTCTCCGTATTGTGACGGCTGTAACCGAACGTCATCTGTGTCAGGTCATCGGTGCCAAACGAGAAGAAGTCCGCATGTCGGGCAATATGTGCTGCGGTCAGTGCCGCTCGTGGAACTTCTATTCGCGCGCCTACTCTGTAGAGACAGTGACGCTTCTCCTCTCCAAGCACCTGATCCGCTACATGATCCACCAGCTCTCTCATATCCTGAAGTTCATTGGCATGCCCCACCAAAGGAATCATAATTTCGGGCCGCACCCACAGCCCTTGGCGGATACCCTTCACCGCTGCACGAAAGATTGCTTCAAGCTGCATATCGTAGATTTCCGGGAACACGGTTCCCAGTCGACAGTCCTGCTGTCCTAGCAACGGATATTGTTCATGCAATTCCAGCACCCTGCGGATGACACGATCAAGCTCCTGCACTTCGGTGTTATTTTCCTCTAATTTGCTGAGAGCCAAATGCTCACGTCGTTCGTTTAACCTTTCAATATCAGGCAGCAGCTCATGCAGCGGTGGATCGAGCAATCGAATGGTTACCGGATAACCATCCATCACTTCGAAGAGTTGTTCAAAATCAGCCTGCTGCATCGGCAGCAGACGTTCCAGTCCGCGTTTGCGCTCAGCTTCACTGTCTGCCAGAATCATTTTCTGTACAAAAGGAAATCTCGAAGCAGACAATAACAATTGTTCTGTTCGACACAAGCCAATGCCCTCAGCCCCTAACGCGCGGGCCTTCATGGCGTCCTTGGGATGATCCACATTCGATAGTATTGTAAGTGCCTTCATTTCATCAGCCCATTCGAGCAGAAGCTGCAGCTCTGGTAATAAAGTTGAAGATGTTTTCAGCATTTCCGTCACATGCCATGGCTGGATACGTAATATTGCATCCTCCTTAGTAATAATCCCTCCATCCACGAGATCTACAGTACTCCTCAGCGCAGCCTTCGAGGTTAGCCTCGCTTCACTGATTCCCACCAGATACAGCGCCCCTGAATCCACAGCGAACTGGATCTCCTGTACCTCATTCGTGCGGGACTCCAGATAACCGCAAGCATCCTGCAGAAGTGCATACAGTTCGGGCTCTTCTCTCCGCAACTCATCCAGTCCTTCATTAAAACCTTCGGATGCAGCAGATGAAACGTAATCCCCTGTCATGCCTCGTTCCCCGGTACCCGGATGACGGGAATATACCGTGCCGATCCCGCTGTGGTCACCACGCTCGCCATTGACCATCATCTGTATAAGAACAGCTGCTCCTTGAGTTTCATCCGAGAAATGAGAGGATTTCCGAAGAAGCTCTTGTTGGGAATTGGGCCGTAAAACACGATGTGCATCAGAGATTACCCGCATCGCTTCTTTTAACTGTAACTGTACATCCTGAGGGAAAGGATGATACCCTCTCTCTTCTATTAAACGTTTATATTCCGCGATGGCGAATTCCAGCTTCGCTTCATCGAGTATCGAGATGTCTTCCAATTTTTCTTCAAAAAGGGCATACGGAATGTCGTGTACCAGCTGACCATAATCCTGCAAAAAAATCCGATAACAATTCAGGGCATACGGACGATCATTGGTTTGCCTTGCGAGCCCCTCCACCGTCATATCATTCAGTCCTACATGAAGCAAAGCATGAGAAGCTGTATTACGGGAACACGTTTCACTTGACCGGACGGCAAGCAGCAGCGGTGCTAAGGAATCGCCGAAGAATTTGCCGGATTGCTGCTCAAGATGCTGAATTGCGCTGCCAATCTCTTGGGCTCCTTCAGCTGAAAGAGGTGCACGACGGGTACAGAACGCGCGACAGCCTTCCTCTGTTACAATGAACCCGGCCGGAATGGGCCAACCTGCCTGGAGCATCGCTGCAAGTCCAGCCCCTTTACTGCCCATCAGCCCTTTCATCTCTGCCGTACCTTCTTCCAATAGAACTACCCGTTTCGTCATTACAGCGCTCCCATCTGCCAATACTTGGCTGTGCTTAAAAGGAAATTCGGTCGCTCGAATTATCCTTTATCTAATGGTATGTCGCAATACGGCAGTCAAGGACATTTGCTTCCTCTTTTTGTGCCTGAATTGAAGTTGTATGGCGGGTGCTCATATATGGTAATATAAAGCTTGACTCAATCTAAAAAGCTTCACCCAAAGATATACCTGCTTCACCCATGATTCAACTACGTTTATAAGGAGTGTAAATCAATGTTTACTCAAGTCGGGCAAATTATGTTGTATGTAAACGATCAGGACAAGGCTCTTCAATTTTGGACGGAAAAAGCAGGTTTCCATGTTGTTAATGAAGTCAATGGAAATGGCATGCGCTGGATCGAGATTGCTCCTGTGAAGGATGCTCAGACTACCATTATCCTCCACGACAAGGAATTCGTTGCCAAAATGTCCCCTGAATTAAACCTTGGCACACCATCTCTTATGCTTTTCACAGATAACCTGGATCAACTTTACACTCACTTATCCAATAAACAAGTTACGGTTGGCGAGATTGTAACGATGCCTGGCGGAAGAGTATTCAACTTTGCAGATGATGAAAACAATTACTTTGCGGTTATGGAGAAAAACTAAATCTCCTGGCTCAAAGAGAGTATCACACCAAAAAGCCCGTTCAGTAGTGAACAGGCTTTTTTTCTATATATTTTACTCCATTGCAAACCTACCTGCATCCAGTTTTATGCTAATTTATAAAAATCATCTAATTTATTGCATATTCACTTTTATTGGTTATGCAGCACCACATATTACCCGTTTCTAACGTTAAAGATTTGAGTTAAATTACATACTATAGCGTTTTAAAGGAGGCTTCGATATGTGCGGAAGATTCACGATTACAGATCCAATCGAAGAAATTATGGACAGGTACTATGCTTCTATTGCTGAAGGATTTGAGTACAAACCTAATTACAACGCTGCGCCTATGCAATTCATCCCGACAATTATCGGTAGCAAAGACGGTAATCGATTGGGGTCGCTCCGATGGGGTCTAGTTCCTAATTGGGCCAAGGATGAAAAAATAGGCAATAAGATGATTAACGCCCGTGCAGAAACACTCACAGAGAAACCAGCCTTTAAACGCCTGATCAGTTCCAAGCGTTGTATTATCCCATGCTCGGGATTTTATGAATGGAAAAAGGATGGATCCGTAAAGCAACCCATGCGGATTTTAATGAAAGATGACTCCATCTTCTCGCTTGCTGGCCTATATGATACTTGGATTGATCCAGAAGGTAAAAAGCTTTCAACTTGCACTATCATTACTACTGAACCTAACCGTCTTATGGCGGACATCCACGATCGTATGCCAGTCATTCTCCGGCCGCAAGATGAAGCGGATTGGCTAAACAAGGAATCGGACAAGGAAAGCGTTCTGAGGCTTCTCAGCCCGTATGAAGCCGATGAAATGATAGCATACAAGGTGGATTCTGCAGTAGGTAATGTGCGAAATAATAACGAGGAATTGATCAAAGAGGTCAGTTAAGAATAATTTAGTCCTCCCGTGTTATCTAATTCAGCCCAAATACCGCAGTATATCGTCGATTTTCTTCCCATGGGAGATGACACCATAATTCATCCAGGTCATAAAATCCACCTCATATACGTGACCGCTTTTCACTGCAGGCAGCCGCTTCCACTCATCACTTTCCAAGAGCTTCCGTTCCTCTCGGGGATAGGCAGAATCCATATTATCAAATGTGATAAAGAGATGATCTGCCTCAAGCTGACTCAGCTGCTCCAGCTCAATGCTGATTCTTCTACTTTGATGTGCCCATTGTTGTACACAGAAATGCGGAGTTAATCCTAGATCTTGATACAATACAGGACCTACGTAACCGAACTGGTTCCCATAGAGTGTAATTTCCGATGCAGAAATACGCAAAAAAGCGACGGTTTTTCCACGCATATGTCGTGTCAAAAGTTTCTTGGCTTCCTGCGCCTTTTCCTCATAATCACCTATTACATCCTGCACCCGGCTTACCTTTCCCAGCACATCCGCAGTGGATTTCAAAATGGAACGCCAGTCCTCACCCCAATGTTCCAGGTAAAACGTCGGTGCTACCTGCTCGAAGCGCTCCAGATTCCATCTTTCAAAGCCCTTGTTCAGCATAATAAATTCGGGGGTATTCGCCACATTAAACTGGGCATCTTGCTGGCTCACGTCGAATTCCGGTACATCATCCAATCCTAAATAGTGTTGTCTGCCCCAGGAACGATGGGAATATTGCAACATCGGCCTTACTCCAAGGGCCAGTACAAAGTCTTCCAGATAAGGTGCAAATACACGCGCGTCTTGACGATGATGACGCCGATACAATCCTGGTGAAATGCCAGCATACTGCTTAAAGCGACGGCCGAAATAATACTCGTTATTAAATCCCACATTCTGAGCAATATCATGCATACGATCATCCGTCAGTTGCAGTAGCTGTTTGGAGCGTTCCAACCGAACAGCATTCACATAGTCAAGCGGAAGTTTACCCGTAATTTCTTTGAATTGTCGAGTATAACTGGCCCTGGTGAGCCGGATATCAGCCGCTAAATCGTCAACCGTTATGGCCTGATTATAGTGTTCGCGAATATAACGAATGGAACGTTGAAGTCGTACGCGATCATTCGGTTCCTCGTTCTCGGGATCACTTTGCCGAAGCAAGGTCCTGAACCATTCCTGAAAGCGTAGTTGTACCTCCCACTGTTCCAGCCAATCACAAGTTGTCTGTTGGCGTAATAATTGTGCTAGGGGTTCCAAACAGGAACTCCATGGACTGTAATTCAGCTCGGTAAGAGATAACGATCCTTGGATATCTATCCCTTTAACAAATCCATGCTGCTCAGTAGTGTCTCCAATTTTCATACGGTTCGAAGTATCCTCTTTCACCTCAGCCACCGTCAGATCCAGTTTATAAAATTGCAATTCATTTTCAGTCCCAGTAGAATCTTCGATGACAATGGATTTTCCAACGGGAACAAATATAATCATTCCTTTTTCCATACGGATTTCCCTGTCCGAGCAGGCCATTGAACCATTTCCACACGTCACAACGAATAAGGAATGTGAGTCAGACATCGGGTATGCGAGCCGTTTCAGTATATTGGGCTTATTGCGATCTACGTATTCTATATGTCGAAGCATGCATAACCAGGGCTTGGGAATCAGCTGTACAATCGTGGGACACATATTCATCTTCCTTAATTGAGAATTGTTATCATTTGAATTAGTGTAAACGAAAAAAGAAAGCTCTTCAACCCTGAGGGAAGAACTTTCTTATGGAGAAGGCTTATGGCGTCATTTTTTGCAAGAGATCATCAATCTTCATTGTGTTTGCCGTAATCGCACCTGATTGCCAATATGACCTTTCCATCATGTACACCTGGTTGTTTTTAACTGCCGGAAGAGATTGCCACAGCTTGCTATCTAGCACCTTCAAAGCTTCCTTGTTCTCGGGGGATGACCATTCTCCATTGGACGGAAATACAATAATATGATCCGCATCAAGCTCTGGAAAAGCCTCTTCAGAAAGGATTTCCTGATATTCTTCCATGTTGCCGACCAGTGGATGAGGCGTTAGACCAAGCTCTGAATAAATAAATCCGGTAAATCGATTTTTCACGCCGAACAATGCCAATGTATTATTGCTAATATTCAGTCGGACAACCGCTACGGTCTCATCCCCGACTGCTTCCTGAAGCTTCGCCTTAGCGTCTGCAATCTTGGCCTCAAATGCCGCAACAACTTCTTTACCCTTGTCCGGTTTACCAACAACATCGGCAATGGTCGTCAAGATTTGATTGGAATCCTGCAAAATGTCTTCTGGCAAACGGTACGTCGGCGCCACCTTTGAATACATTTCATATTTCTCCATGTCCACTCCACCATCCACAATGATGAGATCCGGATCATACTGCAACAAAGCCTCAATGCTACCTGTAGTATCAAATTGCGGCACATCCAGATCCAGATATTCCTGCACACCCCACATCGGATTATACCACTGTACTACAGGTGTGATATCAAGAGCCTTGAGATAATCCTCCACATAGATACCAGCAATCCGCTGCGGATGCACCGGAATCGTCACATCACCGAATTCATCCTGAACGACACGCGTCTCTGCTTCTTTTTCTGTTGTTTCAGATGTACTTCCATCCGATACTGCGGTCCCAGATGCAGGAGCCTGTTCTGCCTTTGACTCGGAGTTTGCCCCACATCCTGTTATAACTACAACCATGAGTAGCAGGGTGATCGTCCACCCTTTGAACCCTCTACTGGATCTTACCATGATACTCTTCACCCCTATGTAATCTGTTGTTGTATCGGTGAGAACACATTTTTATAAATAATGATTATCATTCTCACTCGATGCTTAGATGAATTGTACCTTATGCTGTGTAAGACCCACAATACACATTTGAAGCTATTTTTTTATACAAACGTAAAGAATACACTGACCCTTCCCCCCGCTTAACGCAGGGGCAATGTACCTTGTTGATAACAATCCTACTCATCTGGCCTCTCTCCTCCAACCGGTGCTGTTAAATACATCTCAGGAATCACAAAACGCTTCATTACATGTTCCTCATCCGCCGTAAAATGATCCAATGCAAGATCCTGATATTCGTTCAGGACATGTTCAAAAATACGAGCAATCACAACACAATCGGCCAAGGCATTGTGCCTGTGAATGCCGTCTGTGTTCAGGTCGTAATACCGGATCAGGAAATCGGTAGAGATGACCTCGGAGATTTCAGGATGTATATAAGTGAACATCGCTTTTGTATCCAAAACCGGATTGGAAAACATCAGCAGCCCATTTATATCACAATGCCGTTTCAACATGGGCAGATCATACTCATACCCCGCCTGCGTTACTAATACCTTATCCCCGATGAATTCCAGAAAAGACGAATAAGCTTCTGCAAACGAAGGCGCCTGAATCATATCTTCATTTGAAATCCCCGTTAACTTCGCCACCGCTTCTGGAATCGGTTTAGAGGCACGTACAAGTGAAGTGAATGATGAATCTAATGATTCCCCTTTTTCATCTAGTCCAGCCGCGTAATTCTCGTCATTTGCTGTGTTGGTGTTATCCAGATTCGACATACAAAATACTCGGGTAGTTGATCTACGAATGACTCTATGAAAGGAACACTCGGCGCATAGAAGAAGGAACCTCCTGGTTTTAGCGCTCTTAATAGCTCCATATATTTCTGAGCATATGCTTCTGGTTCGCCGTCTGCCTTGAGATGATGATGTGTAAAATGGTTGGAGAATGCCAAATGGGATATTATTGTCCCCCACTGTTCCTCTTCAAAAGAAGATTCCATCCAGCCCATACGTCGCAAAAACGGCCGATCCTCCGATTCCTCCACCTGTCTGTCCATCCCATAGGCTTCTATCTTTTTACCACGTAAAAATTGGACCAAATTGGCCTGCGGACCGCAACCAAGATCAAGCACAGGCGTATGCAGGTCCTCTACATCCAAGCCGAGCCAGGATACCTGCAGATCCGCCGAGTACTCCTCACAAGGCACCCAGAACAGATGTGGATCCATCGCATATTTTTTAAACAATTCCTCGCCGTTGGTCTGTATTAGAAATGTTTTTAACTGTTGATAATGCTTCTGAAAAAACTGCTGCATTACTTCTTCTCCAGCCTCCTCGTCCTGCAAAAGACACCAGATCCGCATAAATTGATCTTTATATAATTCTGCCAGTTGCAACTTGTCTTTGCTCGTAAACTGCATAAACTGGTTCACCTGGATAAATTGGCGGATTCCTTGCTCAGCTAGTTTATTTGTATAATGATTCAATAATCCATCTGCAATAATACATTCTAATGCTTTTGCCACTTGAGCGCGATATTCCAATAGCCAGTACAACGTTCGCGGAGATGGCCCTAATGCAGACTTGCCCCGATTATAAAATAAACTCTTATTGTCATTAAAACGGATTTGTTGCTCCAAAACGGACCCTATCAACTTGAGGTTCATTATGATTGCCTCCTATCGTCGTTAGAACGTGTTACCTAGAGAAACTAAACCTGTTCTTCCCACAATCGTGTTACCTGAACCAACCTACTTTCACGATCAAACTCCAGCTTGTAGATGTCCGGCATCGTTGTATTTACCCAGAAGTCATAACCATAGGACGGATCATAATAATTGAAAATCAACGTCATGATATCCCCATGGGTGCCAATCACTATTTTTTGCCCTGGATGCCTATTCAGAATTCGTTGTATTACAGTGATTGCCCGTGACACGGCGACTTCACCGGATTCTCCACCTGCATAAGCAAACGCAGGATCATCGTAGAGTCTTTGTTTGGCTTTCCGAAAATGTTCATGCTTCACTTCAGGACCTGACAGCTCACGCTCACGTAAATCCTCTTCGGTAACCACAATGCCGCCTGACACTTCGGCCAATCCTTGAATCGTATCCACGGCCCGTCTATACGGGCTGGAATAAAACAACTGGATCTGCTCCCGATGGAGCAAACCCGCGACGGTGGCCGCGTCCCCTTTGCCTTGTTCCGTCAGACCACGCTCGCGTTCCTGCCCTTCCATATATTCAGACTCCGCGTGTCTTACAAAATATAAAGCCGTGTTGGCTTCATTCGTCATCTGTCCGCCATTCCTTTCTTCTTTTCAATGACGATCAGGCAGGTGCTGTCTGGCAAAGGTGCAGGTTGACCGTTTTCCTCCATAAAGATAATTCGTTCTCCAAGCGCCTCCGTATATCCTTCCTGAAGAAAGTGCCGGAACGTAATGATCTCTGCTTGATCACCCAGCGCTTTGCGAATGCAATCCTTATATGCCGACGGGGTAAATATGCCGAATTGCTCCTGAATCTCATGAACATATGCTTCTTCACCCCAAGTATACGTGTACAAAAATTCCATCGCATCGTTGATATCCAATACCGCCTCATTCCCGGAGATCCGCTCGAATTCAATGCTGCGTCCCTGGAAATCCTGTGCGTACCGCTCCAGCCACCGCATCCCATCCGCTTCAAGGAAACGAACCCGGCGCTTCTGTGCTTCGGGTTCGGTCATAATGCCATCCCGGATCAGAATTCGGCCCCCTGGGGACAACACGTCAAACGAACTTCTCAGTGCAGCCGCGACGGTATCGCTGTTAAACCTCCGGCCATCACGTTCAATATACGAATACAGTTCATGCAGAATGGATGAAAAAATAACCGTATCCACCGTGCCTGGCTGCACGTATTGATCCAGTTGAAGAGCATCCCCCTTCAATACTTGCCAGCGATGTGCCTCACGCTGTTTTTTACGCTCCAGTGCCTCAATGACATTCGCTGAAATATCAATGCCAATTGGCTCCATCTCAGGTCGTTCCTGCTCAATCAGATCGAGCAAGATTCCACCGCCGGGACCGATATCGAGCACACGTTTGCCAACCATATAATCCAGCAGCACTTTCTTGTAATCTCCTGAGCTGTTCATATCCGCCAAATACGTCTCTTCATTATGGAACCGATCATACGCATCCCGTCGCAATCCGAACAGGTCAAATAACAGCAGCACAGCCTTCTCATATAATGGAGACTTTTCTGCCTCAATACAGAACGCTATGAGCTTCTCCGCCGCCGGGGAAAATTCAAATGTTACAAATACCGTATCCCGCAAATTCGGATGCCGTTTAATTCGATGTGTCAAGTGAGGGTAAGTGATCGTCTCACCTGCTTCAATCTGCGCCCACGAATACTGCTCCAAATACTTTTCGATCATTCGTTTCTTGTAAATATTCAGTTTCTTGACACCCTTGTAGTCGTAATACATCGTGTTCATTAATGGTTCAAAGCTGATATGCCTTACAACATCCAATGGTTGCTCCCGCGAAGTCGAATTTCTGTCTGATTCTTTCGTTGTTCTGCCAGTGCTGTTCGTCATCGAATCATCTACAGATAGCACCACAGCTTCACTGCTCAGCGTCAAAAGGAAGATCTTAACCATCTCCTGCAACGAAAAATCGTGCATCGCTGACTCCACATACCATAAGGTCCGATGAGCCAGAGGAGCGAGAAGTTTCTCTATCTCAATCTGGGCTTGAAGTTTGGCATATGCTTCATCCATCGCTTCTCCTTGACGTATAGACGAGCTCCGCAAGCGTGACAGCCGCTCCTTCACATTCCAGTCAGTATGATCCGCAGCTGTCATGATCCAGCCCACGATACGCTGCACTTCAGACTGAACCTGATTCCACAGCGCCAGGTCAACGCCTGCAATAACGCATTCATTCAGCGCCATCAGGATGGCCTGCAATTCATCAGAGGTAAGCCACCCTTGCGTTATGAACGAATGCAGCGGAGCATTTTCAGCAAACGGGATTTCTCCTCTTATGTACTGACCAATAAGCCCGTGTGTGGCAATAAGGGTACGAATGATCTTATCCCGTGGTGTGGGTGAACTATGTGCTGATTGTGCAATTTGTGTACTATCACTTGGAAGATCATTTAAAAAATCACTCGGGAATTCCGATCGTGATGCATCTTTCTCCTCACAATTACCTTGCTTGCCTTGCAAAGCTCCAACACTTCCATACATGTCGTACAACTGGGCTGAACCCACATTGTGCACGAACAGGTTAACCCCCTGTTTCTGCCAACTTCTGCGCTGTTTCAGTGATCCCGCCTTTGCCGTTTCCGACCAGACCAGCACATCCTCCAAAATTTCTCGAATCCAAAAAGAAACCTCAAGCTGATCCAGCACCTGAAGTGTGCGTTCTACATAATCCAGTACCGGGTTCGTACCTTCCAGCTCTGCTATGGAATGAATACGTTCCAGGTTAATATTTGGCTGTTCCGCCGCTGCCAGCAGCTGCAGCCACTGGGGTTGCTTCGCCTCCGGTAGCTGGCTTGACTTGTAAGATTGTATGGACTTTAATGAGTGCAGCATGGATCTCTTCACCTCGTTATCCTTGTTTATTAAACTAAATATGTCATTTCAGCAGACGAATACGATCCTGCACAAGCTTGATTAACTGATCCGCTTCCACTGCAGGTAACCTCTCGTCCAGACGTGCAGCCGCGACAGGCAGAATCCAAGCATCCAACTCCTGGCGGGATATCCCGGAAATCTGGATATAATGTTGAATATAATGATCCAGCATTACATTGCGAGCCAATTCAAATTTCCTATGAACAGCCGGGTCCATATCCTCCGGCAACGTGCCGCTCATTAATATTACCCAGCTGCGTGCCACATCACCCGCCGGATCACCCGACATGCCTGTCATCCAGTCTATAACCCAATATTGATCTCTCATTTCATTCAACATAACATTGTCGGGATGAAAGTCGCCATGACAAATTTGCTGTCGCTCTGGAAGAGACGACAGATAAGCAATTACCTGCGTCTTATCCTCTTCCGATAATAGAGAGGTATTTCGAATGGCTCCAGTAAGAATCTGCTTTTGTGTGGGGAGTGCTCCTGCATCATCCTGCTCGACGTGTAGGCTATGATGACAGATTGCCATTTGACGAGATAGTTCTTCGATCAACACGGGCTCCTGAAACATGAGGGATAACATCGTGTTGCCTTCAATCCGTTCAAATATAATCCCTTTGCGCGATCCATCATCCATAAACAACCTTGCCTGTGGCACAGGTAAGCCCTTTTGGAATACTGCCTCGGTAATTCGAAACTCATTCTGGACAGCTTCGGCTGGAAAATCGGCATGGTATAACTTCATAATCTGATTTGATGCGTACTCATAGATCTCAGCCGTTCTTCCTTGCCCAATCCGTCTCACTTTTCATTCCCCCTAAAATGGTACACTTCCTGCATCCATTTCAAATTTTTGTGTACCCATGTGCTTCTGGACAGTAACCAGAAAATGTGCACACAAAAAATGGCCCGGAAGAACAGCCCATTCGCTTATTCCTCAACAAGCCATCCTTTCTTTACAAACCATTTTCCAAATCATTTTGATCTCATTTCAAACTATTCTATTCAAACTCATTGCCTCTTACCTTCGCAAACACCATCATATCCACCAGCTCACCTGTACTGTCACGCCGCATCTTGCGTAATATACCTTCAAGGGTATAGCCTGCACGCTCAGCCACTTTGGCACTTCGGACATTCCGTGCATCACAGCGGATTTCTAGTCGGTTGGCCTCCAGATAATTTATTGCGAACTGCTCGATGCCTCTGACTGCTTCCGTCATCAAACCCTCACCGGTACGCGAAGTTCTGATCCAATAACCGATCTCGAAACAGCGTGCATTCCAGTCTATTCGATGCAATCCGCTGCTGCCCACGAATTCATCCGTAAATTTGTCACGTAAATGAAGCATCATGTCGGTCCGCTCCAGAAATTGCAGCCTGGCTTTGCGGGCATTCGCTTCCGATTCCTCCAGTGAAGGTATGTTCTCGGCAAAAGGCAGCCACAAACGCAATTGTTCCGCACTTTCACGAATTGCCTCATTCACTGCGGCTCCATCTCCCCACCTCGGGGCACGGATGGTCAGACGCGGTGTATCAAAACTTTCAGGAAAAGACAGCATTAACGGATTAAATGAATCCGAATTGGTCATGAACCCTACTCCTCTACCTGGAATATCGAATCAATGATCAGCGGCAAGTTATCCCTCACGGATACAGCACCAAATACGGAACGGGCATGTACGCCCTGTTCTCCGAATACATCCAGCATCAGATCCGAGCAACCGTTTAGCACCTTATGGTGCTCCTGAAACGAGGCGGTCGCATTGATGAATCCTTGCACTTTGACCACCCGCTTCACCCGATCCAGCGAACCGAGCACTTCCTGAACGACAGCCAATACCTCAATGGCAGCATTTCGGGCAAAATCATATCCTTGCTCCGTTGTAAAATCCTCCCCGAGTTTACCGCGTTCTTGCGTATCCGGCCCTTTACCGGCAACATACAAGATTCCGTTTACAATTACGGCATTGGCATACTTCGCTGATGGCGCGCTTGCCTGAGGTAGTACAATGCCCAATTCTTCCAATCTGGTCTGTATCATCGGCGTCTCCTTTATGTATAAAAATGTCCTTGCAATCTATCCATTTATTTCTAATTTAGATAAATCTCAATATACGCCGCTTCCTCTTGAACTGCAATATAAAAAGGGAAACATAATAAAGGACCTGATCCAATGTCTCCTAGCCAAGATTTCTCAGTTTTTTTTATATGCTTGGCTTCTGATTCCCAGTTATCTAATACCAACTTCTTGTATTTACCTATAGGCTTAGCGTGTCCTTTTATGTTATTATATAGGACTCCATTCTCAAAATGGAAATGGCCCAAATACATAAAAAGGACACCTTATGAGTACAAAAACACGGCATATTATTCTGATTTTATTCACCATCATACTAATTGTTGCATCCATCTTTTTTCATAAGTATCGTGAACTCAAACATCGCATCGAGTCCTCTGCTGACTCAGCATACCGCAGTGTTATACTGGAAAGTATTCATTATAAAAAAGAGCTTGACCGATATATCAAAAGCAACAAGACAACAGATAAAACAAAACTGACTCTTTATACGAACAATATTAAAAACGCTTTCGATCACTATGGGCTCATTACGATTATGGTCGATGGAACGACACAAAGGTTATATACGGAGAGAAGTGATTTTTACTATCAGTACTGGCACTTGTTTCCCCCGGACTATGCGGAACTTACATTAGAAGAACTTCAAAAGGTAAGTGACAAAACAAACATCATTATTAAGGAACTCCAACGATTGAAATAAACATGATACGACTTGTTCCAGATCTACATCTATACTTATTTCTATCTCGTAGTTCACCCTATTTCACTGCTCCCATCGAACCTGCTTCTCTGTACTCCTGCCGATATGTTCTGGGTGATACCTGAACCGTCCGCTTGAACATCTTTCCGAAATGTGAAAAATTGCTGAATCCCGCTTGCAGAGCGATCTCCGTTATGGAATCCTCGCTTTCACGCAGCAAACGCTGCGCTTCCTTCACCCTAAGCAGATTAAGATAATCACTGAACGTGAAACCAGTGGTCTGTTTGAACAGACGGCTGAGATAATGCGGGCTGATTCGGAACATTGCTGCAACCTCAGGCAGCGCTAAAGATTGATGATAGTTTTCGTTAAGATGGCGGACCACTGCCTGAGCCTTGGGATGCAGAACCGGCTCACTGTCGGCCGAATGCACGGTGCCCAGATGTTTGTTCCGATAAGCGAACAGCAGCAATTCAATGGATCGGTGACGCAGCAGCAGGCTGCTTCCAGCTCTCGTATGAACCATCTCATCAATCATTTCGCTGACCATTCGATCTGCTGCCTCACATATCTGTGAAGGAAGTCTGAGAATGGGAGTATCCCAGCCGAATGGCTCCTTTAGCCCCTCAGCTAACTCTGGAGAGATAGCCAATTCTGTGAACAGCTCTGGCTTGATATACAGAACAATTCGATCATGGTCTGGCCTTCCACTCTCCATCGTTTTATGAACGGTATTCCGGTTGATAAATACGAAGTCACCAGCCTTGACCTGGTAGGTACGGTCCTTGATGAAGTAAATGCGCTCACCGGATAACAGATAGTACAGCTCATAATGGTCATGCAGGTGGTCATCCGTCATGGAGAAATATCCAATGCGACGATCATATTCGATATTCAAATAACCGGTGGGATCATTGTATTCCGCTCGAAATGTCTGTGCCATGCAGCTGCCCCCTTTGCTTGAATTATAGCAAAATAAGCGGCATTTGAAAGCGATTACGCACAAAAAGCGGCGAAAGAAGTGCTCCCTTGTTATAGTCTAGAGCTATATTCAAGGAGGCGATAAAGACATGAGTCACAAAAAACGCTACGTATTGGTCGGAACAGGCGGCCGTGCTGAATTTTTCTATGGAGCATTAGCCCAAAATTTCAGGGAAACATCCGAGCTTGCTGCTTTTTGCGATATTAACCAGACCCGCATGAATTACGCCAATCAGCTGCTGAGGGAAAAATATAAATACAATGAGGTGCCTACTTATCCTGCGAATCAGTTCGACCAGATGATTGAGAACGAGAAGCCGGACTTCGTAATTGTTACCAGCATCGATCGCACCCATCACAAATATATCATTCGCGCGATGGAGCTTGGCTGTGATGTCGTAACCGAGAAGCCGATGACCATCGATGAGTACAAATGTCAGGATATTCTTGATGCCGCCAAGCGGACCGGACAAAATATACGCGTCACCTTTAACTACCGTTACGCACCACACCACACCAAAATACGGGAACTAATTCAGAATGACACGATTGGGAAAGTGACTTCGGTCCATTTCGAATGGCTGCTGAATACACGCCATGGTGCCGATTACTTCCGCCGCTGGCACCGGGACAAGCGTAATAGTGGCGGACTGCTTGTACACAAATCCACCCATCACTTCGACTTGGTCAATTTCTGGATCGGTTCGCAGCCTGAGACCGTTTTCGCTTTCGGGGATCTCATGTACTATGGTAGAGAGAACGCCGAGGAGCGAGGCGTGACCCAGTTTTACACTCGCGCAACAGGCAACCCACTTGCACAAGAGGACCCTTTTGCCCTGCACCTGGATTCGGATGCACATCTCAAAGCCATGTATCTGGATGCCGAGCCGGAAGATGGCTACCAGCGGGATCAAAGCGTATTCGGAGATGGCATCAACATCGAGGATACGATGGGCGTGCTCGTTCAGTATCAGAACAGAGCTATTTTGACCTATTCGCTTGTTGCATACCAGCCGTGGGAAGGCTATCGCATCGCCATTAACGGTACCAAAGGCCGGATTGAGATGAACATTGTGGAACAATCCTACGTTAATTCGCTGGGTGACAAAAATCTCGAAGGTGCATTGATTGGGAAAACACTGCGAGTACTTCCCATGTTCGATGCCCCGTACGAGGTTCAAGTGGAGGAAAAAGAAGGCGGTCATGGCGGAGGCGATCCGGTTCTTCTGAATGATCTGTTCGGAGAACCTGCGGAAGATCCATACCACCGTGCTGCCAATCAATTGGATGGAGCAAGATCTATCCTCACCGGAATTGCAGCCAATCGCGCCATCGCAACTGGCTTGCCTGTTCGCATCAACAATCTGGTTCGTTTCTAGGAACACAAGGCCACTCCAACCACATTCCCATCCAAGGCTGCGTATATTACGCAGTCTTTTTTCACATTTCACGTCGCCATGAAGTCTATTTACGTAAGGAGGACCCTATGTTTTTCTCATTAAAAAGTCTGTGACAGAAGCCAACCGCAATCTGCTTCAGGAAGAAGCGGGACCTGTTGAAGAGATCGTATATAATTACACCAGCTTTGTATCTGAAGCTACGAAAACGGAGCCTTTCGACGTAAGCTATAATCCTCCGGGATTTGCTGAGTTCTCCAAGCTGGCCCAGACAACCAATCAGGAAATCGGCTTTGGCCGAAAAAGTGTGGAGCAAGCTGTAACTGACTTCTATAATGGCACCGTGCGAATCTTTGAATCCAATCAATAAATAACCGCTAGAAGGAGGTCGACATGACAGAAGCCGTGCTGAACAAGCTGCGCCAGATCTCGATCCACAATGGTGTGAAGCCAGATAAACCGGAAGATCAAAAGTTAATACAGGAATGGCAGGCGTTGGGTGTTCGATTCGCGGCATCCGGCGGACGACTAGAAGCGACTTATTATTCCGCCCTGGAGAAGTTACTCACTTGTATTGTGCCCCTGAATGGAAGTGAGCCCCTTCTTCAGGAAGGTGGCATCTATCTGGGCTGCTGGCTGGAGAGTACCGGCACCATTAACGCGGAGCTGCTGTCACGTCTAATTCCTTCTGTATCGGAAGCGACCTATCTCACTTTTGCCCAACACCAGAGAGAAGATGGATTGCTGCCATATAAGCTCACGGAGAACGGTCCTTCCTTTCGCCAGATTCAGCTCGTTACACCATTGGCACGAAGTGTATGGAACCACTACCAGCTTCATGGAAAGGACCGCTCGTTCCTGAAGACCATGTACAAGGCCATGGTACGTTATGACGAATGGATTGCAACGTATCGCAATACCCGAGGGACCGGCTGTGTGGAGGCATTTAGCACCTTTGATACCGGGCATGATCTGTCCCCCCGCTTCTGGCATGTTCCGGATACGCCTTATAAGAATGATGCCGCGTCTTACCATCCGGATTCTCCGGTTCTGCCTTTTTTGGCACCAGACTTAACCGCCAATATTTATTGCCAGCGCATGTACTTATCCCGTATGGCCGTGGAGCTCGGGGAGTCTGGTGCAGAGTGGAAAGCAAAAGCTGAAGCCAGTCTGGAAAGTCTCTTCCGTTACTGTTATGACGAAGAAGACATGTTCTTCTACGACCGGGATCGCAATGACGAATTCGTCAGAGTACAGTCTGATGTGCTGCTGCGTGTGATGGCCTGCGAGGTGGGCGACCGGGAAATGTTTGATCACATGCTGCGCAGGTATTTGCTGAATACAAGCAAGTTTTTTGCCAAGTACCCGTTTACGTCCATGTCGATGGATGATCCAAGGTTTGATCCCTTCTCTTCTTATAATAGCTGGGGCGGAGCGTCCAACTTCCTGAGCCTGATTCGTGCACCGCATGCATTTGAATATCATCATCGGTATGTGGAATTGTCATGGGTGATGCAACCTATCCTGTCGTCCCTTTCCAAAGCAAAGC
Source organism: Paenibacillus sp. 11B (assembly GCF_030487755.1). NCBI lineage: Bacteria > Bacillati > Bacillota > Bacilli > Caryophanales > Paenibacillaceae > Paenibacillus > Paenibacillus sp. 11B. Next base: position 752,536 of record NZ_JAUKNS010000002.1, read on the forward strand.
GTTTTGCGCAGGCATTAAGCCCTTGGACCGGGGAGGAAGGTTTTACCGAAACCTACTCCCCCTCCATGCTTTGCCTGCTTGATTATGTGGAACGGTTATGCGGCATCATGCCGGTTGGATCGGACCAACTGTGGTTTACCGGTCTTCTCCCCATCGACATGGATCATGGCGAAGAAGTCGCTGGCCACACGGCGTATAGCCGCACGGTGAATGGGCTGCATTTTGAATTGGTGAACACGCCAGAACGGGTAAAGGTATATCAGGATGGTAACGTTCTCATAGAGGGGCCAGCGGGAATCCGGTTGATTACGGACCGCAGTGGACATTTGGAAGGTATCATCGGAATGAGCGTGCGCACCATTGAGGGTGAACTGGTTTATGGAGGTACGTCCATTCCAGTTCGAATCAAAGGAAATGAAATGCAGCGATATACAGACGGAAGCTTGAAATCAGAACGAGATATCGGCATCATTTATCCTTCCTATCGATAGGGAGTTAAAAAAGTGTCTTCTCTACAGGAACATTAAAAAGACCATTCCCAATGAATAGGCACAACACCAAAAGCGCAAGTGACAGGGGACCTCCCCCTGTACTTGCGCTTTGGTGATTTGCTATCGAGATGAGTCTCTCCACAACGGATGAATAACCGATGCTGGTTCCGTAGACTCCCTTTAATTTTAATATCAAACGAACCTTTCGTTTACGCTTTCCGCTCCCACGCAGGGTGACGATAGAATTCAATCGTATCAATATAGTTCACCGTGTACTTCTGTTCGACTTCCGACAGCTCCAGCAGCTTTCGGTCGATTTGTTTCAAACCCATGACCACGTCATGCCGAAGAAGATCCATTGCGATTTTGCCCACAAATCCGCCTTCCATCTCCTTGTGTTTATTCCGAAATTCTTCATTATAGATCAGTTCCGGCGTAAACGATGCTTCAACAAAGGCGTTGACGAGCGTAAGCTCATCCCCCTCCATCTGTATCGCGATATAATAGTTGCCACGTTCATCCCGAATGAGGTCTTTATACATTTCCACGATCATCTGAAACACTCCCTATATCTTAAGTTGTACTATTGTTATGAGTAAAGAACATGGGCGCCATTTTGCTCACCTCTTGCCCTCGTCCATTCATATAGTAGGTATAAATGGCGAACGGAGGATTGCTTATGAATTGGCACCAACTTCATACAGGAAAAACACTACAGCAGCGCCTGGCCGAGTTACAGGGACATCTGGCAGAATTGAATGCTCCATTGTCCGGTCTGGAACCTGGAATAATCAGCAAAGTTTTTCCGCGCAGTTTTATCAAAGTCAATCGGCAGTTATTTGTTCCACTTAGTTTGTTTTCCATTCGTGTATTTGATATTCCACGAGCACGACGTGGCGTACGGGTAGGCATTCGCACGGTATTCCCATCGAGAAATGCATTTAAAAATATCCGACTTGTTGGTGTTGGATTGGATTACATTGAGCTACAGGGAAAAGGTAAATTCTCCTCACGTATTCTCTTTCCTTTAACTCAGATTGAATCGATCTATCGTCCAACGAATAAAAAGAAGAAATACGGAGTCCAGAAATAGCTAAATCATGTCTCTGCCTGCAACAGCTCGATTAGAGAAATAATCCATACCGGGGTTAACCTCGTGTCATAATATGCATGTTTCTCTTTCTTAGTATAACTCATACATGCATGGGTCTGCTTGGATATTGTGCCATAGCAAAAAGCGGTGAGCACAGAACCCTTCTGTGTCTCACCGCGCAGATGCCTACTTATTAAAGGGATCAAGATGTATCACATCAGATACCTGTCCACACATCCTTGGCATAACGTCCTTCCTGCTGCAAACGTTCTAACCAAGCATCGGCTTGCTCCGTGGAGTTGCCGCTGACATCAGCGTACGCTTTCTTGAGGGTTGCTTCAACATCAGGTGCCATCTTGCTGCCATCGCCGCAAACATACAGATGTCCCCCCTGTTCGAGCAGAGGAATCAGCTTGTGGGCATCATCTCGCATCAGATGCTGCACGTAACACTTCTCTTCCCCGTCCACACGGGAAAACGCGGTATGAAGCTGAACAAGACCCTCTTGCTCGGCTGTTTCGAGTTCATTTTTATACAGATAATCATGTTCCGGGTTGCGACATCCAAAATACAGATGGGCTTCGCCAACCTGCTGACCTTGTTCCTTCATTACACGTCTTGCCTGCAGGAAACCACGGAATGGAGCCACACCTGTTCCCGGACCGACCATAATAATCGGAGCCTCTGCCTTCTCTGGCAGTTCGAACCCGGACTCAGGCGTCCGTATGAACATAACGACCTCTTCACCCGGCTTCAGGTTCGCCAGATAGTTGGATGCTATGCCTTTATATTCGCCCTGACCACTCCAAGCCGGTGCACGCACTACACTGACGGTGATGCTGGCCTGCTCAGGCTGCACTCGCGGTGAACTGGAGATTGAGTAATATCGTGCTTTCAAAGAAGGTAGCAGCTCCAAAAACCGCTCGAAAGGCAGCTCACATGCCTCGTATTTGACCAGATAATCCAGCATGGATATGCGTTTCTTACGCACTTCTTCCATGTATACAGATTCATCAAGAAGTTCTTCGAGCTCCTTCTTATGCGGTGGGCACACCGTATACGCAGCCAGTTCCCTCAGTTGGGCCCGAGTTGCCGCTTCCTGAAGCTCCACACTGTGACTGAGCAGATCAACCAAATTAACCGGTTGGTGTAATGGCAAATGAGCAGCGCTGCGACCGGAGGCATCCAAAACGAGATGTTCCGTACCCGTGAATCCATATCGTTTCAGTACACGTTCTACGAGCTCAGGCGGGTTTTGTGGCAAAATGCCCAAGTGATCGCCTTCCTTATATGTTGCGCCTTCAGGCAGTTTAATCTCCAGATGTCGTGTGCTTCGTTCGCTGCCTGCATCGTGAAGTTCCCGATTCTCAAGCACTTCGGCAACATGTGCATCATACGTATCTGCGAGCGGTGTTACCGCCAGTCCGCTGACAAACTGTACAGACAAGGAGCTGCGTTCGCTACCAGAACTTGTATTTAACTTGAGACCCAGAGTTCGTGCCAGATCCGGCCATAATTGCTCGGTCCAGTCTCCAACCTGTTTCTCAAAGTCCCCGCTGGCATCACTTTCTCCGATCGGTGATAACCGTTCTGCCCCTTTGGAAGATAGCTGTTCATCAATCAAACGTGGAATGCGCTGGTACGTACTGGCCCAGTTGTGGTCCCCACATCCAAGAACAGAGAACCGCACGCCTTTGAATTCCCCTGCATCCGCATGTTCAATCCATTCGACGAAATCCTTGGCATTGCTTGGCGGTTGACCATTGTAGGAAGCACTCACAATGATGACTGCGCCTTCCTTGGGCAGTTTGCCTACTCGATCATCCAGGGTAGCCACCTCACTGCGGAAGCCCTGATATCTGGCGGTATCTGCGATTTCACGCGCAATGCCTTCCGCCGTCCCGAGATTGGATCCATACAGGACTAGCATCGGGGTGTGATGGGCATTGGCTGTATCCGGTTCTTGTCTTTTGGCAACCGGAGTCGGCTCCTCCATGGCAACACCCGGAACAGCCATAACCGGCTGATTTCCGCGTGCACGAACACGGATCGTGAAGTTATCAGGTTTGAGCGTCAACGTTTCTTTCACTTTCAACTTATAGTCCGCATGATCGATGAGTTCAAAATGCTTCAGAACCATGCCCAGCACAAGTGTGGCTTCCTGAAGGGCGAACTGCTGACCAATGCAGGCACGCTGACCATTCCCAAACGGTTTGTAGGCATCATGTGGCACCTTGCTCGGATCTTCGAACCGTTCCGGACGGAATGCTTCCACATCGTCACCCCACGCATCGCGGTCCCGGTGAAGCTTGGGAATGAGCACACTGACACTGTCCCCTTTTTGCAAAGGATATTTCCCGTCCAGAACAAGGTCTTTCTTGGCATATAAGGAGAATGCAGGAGCTGTAGGCCACAACCGCAAAGCTTCGTTCAAAACCATGCGAACATACTTCAGATTGCGAACCTGATTGTATGTCGGAACCGGATCTTTCAGAATCTGGTCTGCTTCAGCCTGAGCCTTGGCGAGTGTATCCGGATTTTTCATTAAATAATAGATGGCAAAGGACAACAAGCCACTCGTCGTCTCGTGTCCAGCAATCAGGAAGGTGATAATCTGGTATCGAATATTTTCATCGTCCAGCGTTTCCCCGGTTTCCGGGTCCTTGCCACTGAGCATATGGGACAACAGATCGTCTGCCCCTTCCTGAGGCTGCTGCTTGCGCTCCGCAATAATATGATCCACCAGAGAGAACATCGAACGGATATCCTGCTCAAACTGTTTCTTTTTGGTGATCATCAGCTTGTCTTGCAGACGCAAACGCTGCAACGAACTCATCGATTCGTCCAGTGCTCGAACCATGCTCGTAATGAACGGATGTGGTTCTTCCCGGTAAAAGCTGTTAAACCGATAATTGAATCCACACAGTCCAATCGTATCCAAGGTGAGACGAGTCATATCATCCGGTACGTTAACCGTCTCATCCGGGTTCAATCTGGACCACTTCTGCACGAGCTGTACAGCGAGATCAATCATTTTGTTATGATATCCCTGCATCGCACGTTGGCTAAAGCTTGGCAGCAGCACATTATGAGCTTTTTTCCAATTCGGTTCTTGAGTCCAACTCGTAAACAGGCCATCTCCGGCAAATGCACGAACCTTCTCCAGCGGTGCCCATACACGTTTATCGAATTTGGACTCGTCACTTACCTCGGCTACCAGGTTGTGACCTGAGATATACAGTTCGCTTCGTGTCGGATACTCCATTCGAAAAATGGGTCCGTACTCTTCAGCGAGTTTCACCAGGGATTGTACAGGCTCATCGGTATTTATCTGCGGTAAGTTTCCTAAAGGCCCAAACGTTTTGGGTTGGGGAACTGAAATTTGCGCCATGATACTCACTCCTCTTCCAAGTAATACGTTCTACAAAAAAATAATACCTTCGTTCAACTACGACTTCAGAAGAATAGACATGACTTCATTTTCTGCACATTTTCATATTTCATCCAGATAACTTAAAAATCATAGACGGAACCAACTGACTAAAACGGTATATTGGTCATTTTAGAATAAAAAAAATGGGTTCCTTCGTTATCTTTCTTTTACCCTAACATTTCCAGTCTCAATCTTCAACAGTCTCAAAGTCGTAGGACCAATGGGTTACCATCCGGGCTGTAGGCATACTAGACATAGAAAAAACTGCCCGCCGCAGACAAAAAGCTGCGTTCGAACAGTCCTTCGTAATGCAAATTTTCCGAAATGTAGTTACCCCATAAGAAGACCATATACAATGCCAGGTCCATGTACCCCAATGGTCAGATCATTTTCAATGTCGGAAGAACGACTTGGACCTGAAATAAAATGAATGCCTGCCGGAAGATTCTCTCTTCCCGCTTCATCGAAGCCATTAAGCGTCTCACCAAGTCTGGTGTAGAGCCGTTCGATAGGAATAATAATCATGAGTACAGTGGGCAATAAACTAACGGAACGCCCCTTCTCCGGCGAAGAAAGCACTGTGACAGAACCCGTATATGCTGTAGCATAATCCGCCATCACTACACCGATGTCTGCCTCAGCTGCCCTCGCCTTCCAGTTTTCGTCTGCCTGGCTGTTCCACACTGAAATCTGCACATCCGGGAGCTGCTTTTCCAATCCAAGTTCCGTTAGCGCCTGTTCATTCTGACGTATGATATATTTCGCACTCAATTCATGAGATTTAGTAGCGATGAAGTCCGCGGCTTCGCCAATATCTCTTACCCGCGCAATATGAGCACCTACACTCACAAAATTATCGGTGAATGCCTGTATGCGCTTATCTATATCCCACTCCAGGTCCGTCCAGAACCCGGGTGCACCGCGAAAAGGTTGGGTCGGAGCATGTCTCTGGCGTGGTCTTCTCAATTTGGATGCAATATCATTCATAAAGTGCTCCTGCTTCGCACGAGACTTCTTTTCCATTTGCTCCAGCCATTCCTGATGTTCAGTGTTCATGTTGACCACCACCTCCCTCGCGTTCACGAAGAATCTGCTCCATTCGGCTTCGCACGGAGGAATCCATCTCTTGCTGCTCCTGATTCAGCTCCTGATCCAGCTTGTTCCATTGCTGCCGGAAGGAACGCTTCGCCAGGCTTGGCGCAACCCGATAGCTGTTCCAGCCCTTAAGAGGCCCAAGTTTGAGTGAAATTCCGTTATTGCGTACAACGGCTTTCTGGCCAATCTGTCCGAGACGAATAGCCGCGCCGAAGCGTTTTGAATTGCTTACAACCGCTGCAAACCCTTTCATGCCAGCACTTTCAAGCTTGTTGCCATGGCCCTCTTCTACCTTGCGTCTGCGTAAATATACGAGCATATCATGCAGCGGGATTTTGACCGGACAGGCTTCGTAACAGGCTCCGCACAGACTGGAAGCACCCGCGATGTCGTTCCATTCGTCGATATTGCCATTCAGTGCAGGTGTAAGTACTGCTCCGATCGGTCCACTGTACGTTCCACCGTAAGCATGCCCGCCGATATGACGATACACCGGACAAGCGTTCAGGCAGGCCCCGCAGCGAATACAGTTCAACAGCTCCTGGAATTCCGGATCACCCAACTGAAGTGAGCGTCCATTATCGACGATAATAATGTGCATTTCGTCCGGCCCGTCCCCGTCTTCTGTTCGGCGAGGGCCGGTTATGCCTGACATATACATTGTCAATTTTTGACCTGTCGCAGAGCGTGGCAGCAGGGTTGCCATTACCTCGAGATCCGTCCAGGATGGAATGATGCGTTCCATGCCCATTAAGGTAATCTGTGTTTTTGGCACGGTGGATACCATGCGGGCATTGCCTTCATTTTCAAATAGGACCATGGAACCCGTCTCCGCAATCGCAAAATTGCAGCCGGTCATGCCAATATCGGCTTCAAGAAACTTCTCGCGCAGCTTTTTGCGTACAAATCCGGCAAGTACGGTGGTGTCCGGTTCCAGAATTTCACCCGCTTCCTTGGACAACAGCTCCGCAATCTGGTAACGGTTCTTGTGAATAGCCGGAATGACGATATGAGATGGGGCTTCACCTGCCAATTGAATGATGTATTCACCCAGATCGGTCTCTATCGCTTCAATGCCTGCGGACTCCAATACATGGTTGAGATGCACTTCCTCAGACACCATGGACTTGGATTTGACCACGGTGGAAGCCTGCTTGTGAGCCGCAATATCCAGTGCAATCGCCGCTGCCTCCACCGAAGTATCGGCAAAATGAATATGAACCCCATTGGCACGTGCATTATTGACGAATTCATTCAGGTAATAATCCAGATGTGCGATCGTATGCAGACGAATCTGACGTCCACGTTCACGCCATTCTTCCCAGTTGCCCTGTTCTTCGGATGCGGACTTCTTGCCATTACGCAATCGCTCTGTCGTAAATTTGACGGCTTTGCGCAGGAAATCATCATTCAACGCCAGTTCTGCACGTTCTTTGACGGTAACATCCATTACACCGGGCTGACTCATCCTGTTTGCACCCCCTCATACAGCAGTTCGGCCAAATGCATTACACGCACCGGTTCATTCCGATACCGCAGATTGCCCGCAATATTCATTAGACAGGCCATATCCAGGCCCACCAACACTTCGGCTTCCGTTTCTTTGATATGATCCACTTTCTCCGTGACCATGGCACCGGAAATATCCGCCATTTTGATAGCAAATGTTCCGCCAAAGCCGCAGCAGTCCTCTCCGAAAGGAAGGGGAACAAATTCCAAACCTTTTACTGCTGAAAGTAATGCCATAGGCTCATCCTTTACGCCTAACAAACGGCTGCCATGACAGGAGGGGTGATATGTAACCTTATGCGGAAAACGGGCACCCAAATCCGTGATCCCAAGCACCTGAACAAGAAACTGAGTAAATTCGTAGGCTTTGGCTTCCAAGCGTTTAGCCTTCTCCAGCCATACAGGTTCATTGGCAAACAGTTCGGGATAATGATGAATCATATACGTACAGGAGCCCGAGGGACAGACGACAAAATCACTGTCATCAAAGGCTTCCAGAATCGTTTTGGCGGCTACCCGTGTCTCATCCCAATACCCGCTGTTGTAGGAAGGCTGACCGCAGCAGGTCTGCACGGACGGGAAATCCAACCGAACGCCATGCGCGGCGAGCAATCTCACCATCGCCTCCCCCACACGGGGATATATGGCATCACTGAGGCAGGTAATGAATAAGGAGACCTTCATGATTACACGCTCCTATAACTGATGAATTGTGGTTATAACGCATATAAGTATCGAATATCGTATTGTTTTAGACCCTTGTGATCTTGATATCATAGCCGTTCAAACGTTCTATCAAATCATCGTCAAGCGACTGATCCGTAATCACTTCATGGACCGCATCTAACCCGGTTACCCGGGCAAATGCACGAACCCCAAACTTGCTCGTATCGGCAAGCAAAATAACCTGGTCGGATATGCCGACCATTTTCTGCTTCAACCGGGCTTGAAGCTCATTGGATTCACTGATCCCGCCGCCCTCCAGGTGCACACCTTTACAAGACAGGAACAATTTATCGACATGGTATGTTTCCAGGGAACGTTCGGCAAGCGGTCCAACAAAAGACAGAGAGCGTTGGGCTAGCTGCCCTCCAGTCGAGATGACTTCAATCTTGTCCCTGCTGCTCAATTCGGTGGCTACTTGTATGGAGTTGGTCAATACGGTTAGTGGCATATCCGGCATATGGGCCGCCATGTATCCTGCTGTCGTGCTGGCATCCAGTAAAATTCGATCACCCGGGCGAATTATGGAGAGGGCCGATTGAGCGATTCTTTTCTTTTCCTCTGCATGAGTTGTTTCCCTTACCCGGTAAGGGATCTCCGGCTGCTCTTCCTTTACGCTGACAGCGCCGCCATGGGAACGACGCAGTCGTCCTGCTTGCTCCAGACGGTCCAGATCACGCCGAATGGTCTCTTCTGTTACCCGGCAGTGCTCACTAAGCTCGGATACACGTATACTCCCTTTCACATTAACCATCTCGACAATCCGGTCATAGCGTTCTGCTGCCAGCATGTTACACCTCGCTCCCGGCTTGTGATTCCGATAATGCGGTCAACCTTAGAAATTTGCCGTATGCTTCTTCCCAGATCGTTCTGTCCTTTGGCTCATAATCAGTAACCGGGAATGAATCGCGGATGACCCTGCGGGCTTCCCATATATCCTTGAAGGCTCCACTTGCTATCCACTGTACAGCCATGTTTCCGATCGCACTGCCTTCTGCCGGACCCGCCCATACCGGTTTGCCAATGGAATTGGCAGTCCATTGACACAACAAGCGATTCTGGATGCCACCACCAACCATATGCAATCCATTAAAAGATTGTCTGGACAGTTGTTCTGTCCACTCCAGCACTCTTCGATACTTCAGCGCAAGGCTCTCCAGAATGGAACGGGCAATGGCTCCCTGATCTTGCGGCTCAGCCTGACCTGTATCACGGCAATACTGTTGTATACGAGAGGTCATATCCCCTGCTGCCATAAACCGCTCATCGTCGGGATCAAACAGGCTTGCAAACGGAGGTGCAAGTTCAGCCCTGCTCAGTAACTCCGCATAGCTGATTCCCTGTCCCTGCCGTTCCCATTCGCGCATGCATTCCTGCAAAATCCACAGGCCCATGATGTTTTTGAGCAATCGGAACGTACCGCCTGCCCCGCCCTCATTCGTAAAGTTGAGCGCCAGACTCTCGGAACTAATGGCAGGATGGTCAATCTCCGTGCCCATAAGCGACCAGGTTCCACAGCTCAGGTAAGCAAATGAACGCTCGGTTGCCGGAACAGCGACGACCGCTGAACCTGTATCATGTTCGGCAACCGCGATAACCGGGATGGCAGACAGGCCAAGATCACTGCAAATTCTGCTGCGAAGCTGTCCCACACGAGTACCTGGCATGACTGCTTCTCCAAACAACGTCTCCGAAATGCCGATATGTGCGAGCAGTTCAGCGTCCCAATGGCCTATGGTTGGATTATAGAGCTGCGTTGTGGTGGCGTTGGTAAACTCATTCACCGCTTCACCGGTCAGAAAGTAACGAAGCAGATCGGGGATCATGAGGAAACGCTCCGCTTCGTTAAGCAGGGGGGAGCCACTTCGCTTAAGTGTTGCCAACTGGTACAGTGTGTTAAAGCTAAGAAACTGGATGCCCGTGCGTTCGAAAATCCGCTTAGAGGTCAATTCCTTACGCAGCTGATCCATCATGCCGTTAAACTGTGCATCACGGTAATGATACGGATTGCCTAACAATTCACCATGACTTCCAACCAATCCAAAATCAACCGCCCAGGAATCAATACCTAGACTTTCAGGCAGTTCCCCCTTTTGTTTGACCAGGTTCAGCCCTTCCAGAATTTCATGGTGAAGCCTCAATATATCCCAGTGCAGCCGCTCCCCCGCTTTTACCGGCTCATTCTTGAACCGATGGATCTCCATCGTTTCCATTCCCCGATCATTCAGATGACCCAGCAGTGCTCTCCCGCTTCCAGCACCCAAATCATACGCCAGCACACTCACCACTCTTCACCAGCCTTTCATCCCATACTAAATTCGCCCTTGAACATTTCTTGATTTCATTCATGACTGCTCTGTACTTTATTCTTTATTTTATTGTTTGTTTATTTTTGTTTAGTACTGTTTAGTTTTATTTAATGAGTATATCACCAATGTAAGCGTTTGAATACCCTGTGATTCGTTTCTTTTACCCATGCCAAAAACGACTCTCTCCACTCGGGAGGAGCCGCTTTCCTGTTATTTTACGTATAAAAGCTGTTATTGCTCGCACCGGACTGAGGCTGTACATCTCTTTCAAAATGCTTGAACCTTGTCCCCTGATACGTCAGCATGCCTCGGTCATTTTCCACAAACATCCCGTAATTTCTGCCACCAACATTTAACTCCACACGGTCCCCATTATCCAATTCAAACGTGGCATAATACCAGGTTGATGCACTGCTGTCCCCGCTCCCACCTGTGACTTCTGTGCGCTTTGCCACAATCGTTGAATGCAGGGTTAACAGTGCTGAAGCATTGTTCGATGACCATGTGCTCACCCCTGAGATAATGGCATAGACAATAACACCCGCAATAATGAGAAATATGCCGCCAATAAAAATCGAACCAAACGTACTCATCGTAGTGAACTCATTGATTCCTGAAAAAAAACCTCCCTGATTGCCCTCAAATCCCGGAACATCATTCATGTCATCAAAAATACCGAAGCCGTCCATGCTTAACCAGCCCAGCGATGAAGATATGCTCAATGACGTCATTCATCATCGTTCCCTTCTCCCTGCAAATTAAGATGCACCGCCCCCTGCCAAGGAGACGGTGCACGCAGACAACCCTACAAGCCTTGTCCGTATACTATATGAACCTGATTACGAATACAGACGTTCAAGTTCATCAACAAGACTGCCAACATAGGCGACAGCAGCACGAATCGGCTCAGGTCCGGACATGTCCACACCCGCAAGCTTCATCAGCTCTTGCGGATCAAGACTTCCTCCCGCTTTCAATGCGTCAAGCCAGCGATCTACGGCAGGCTGTCCCTCTTCCCGAATTAGCTGTGCAGCGGCGGTAGATGCCGTCAGACCTGCTGCATAGGTATATGGATATAATCCCATATAATAATGAGGCTGTCTCATCCAGGTCAGCTTGGCCCCTTCGTCGATCACCAGATCAGGCCCCCAGAACTCGGAGAGGATATTTCCTTTCAGCTGACTTAACGTCTTCGCCGTAATCGGTTCATCCTTGGTTGCGAGTGCATACACCTGACGCTGCAATTCACCTTCAAGCAGATGTGTAACAAAGTTATGGTAATACGTATTGAGCAATTGCAAAATGACCCAACGACGCATTCTCGGGTTATCAGAACGTTTCAACAAATGATCTGCCAGCAGCATTTCATTCATCGTGGAAGGCGCCTCTATAAAATAGAGGGATGGTCTTGTATTCGTAAGCCGTTGATAATGCCCGGCAAGCATGAAATGTCCGGCATGTCCCACTTCATGGGCAAGTGTGAACGCACCGCGCATATTATTTGCCCAGGAGATCAAGATATAGGAATGAGAACCATAGATGGACGAGCAGAAAGCTCCTGTCGATTTGCCTGCATTATCAGCATAATCTACCCAGCGCTCACTGAATGCACGTTCCACAATATCGCCATATTCCGGTCCCATCACGGCAAGAGCCTCACGTATGAGCGTGCAGGCTTCCTCGTATGTAATGGCAGGACTGAATTCAGGGTCCAGTGGTGCCTTCAGATCGCAGAACATCAGTTTGTCCAGTCCCAACTCACGTTTCTTGAGCGCGGCCAGTCTGCGCATGTGAGGGGCGAGTTCCTGCTGGATGATATCCAGTACATTGTTGTACATCTCTTTGCTTACCTGCTGCGGACTGAGCAGCATATCCGTAACATCATCGTATCCACGCAGCCTGGACAAGACGACCTGCTTCTTCACTTCGGTGGCGTAACCTTCAGCAAACGTATTTTTGTAATCATTCAGCTTGGAGCTGAACGCGGCATAGGCAGAGCGGCGCAGCTTCGTATCCGATGACATTTCATAATTGTTCTCATAGAATGACCAGGACAGCGGGCGGTTATTGTCATCGCCATCAAGTGCATCGTCAAACGTCATGTCTGCCAGTTTACCGCGCAGATAGATCCGGTACGGCGAATCCAGCACCTCTCCAAGGGAGGCGAGTACTTTCTCCGTTTCGGGCGAAAGACGATGGGCTTTTTCCTGAATCAGACGATCCAGACTTCGGGCATACGGCTGCAAACCCGGAAGTTCTTCAATATAACGTTTGACGGTTCCATCGGGAAGATCCACGATCTCGGAATTCACAAAAGACAAGGACGACGACAAATTCGATAAAATGTCTCCCGCCTTGGCTGAATTCTCAATATTCGCGGGATTGGTACTATCCTCCGACTGTTTCAGCCGGGCATACGAAGCCGTTTTGCTAATGCGTTCCTGCAAAGCTTCTCGGGCATCGAGACAAGCGAGTAACTTCTCAGCGCCTTCGCCCAGATGTCCTTTGAATGTTTCGATATGGGCAGCGGCCTCAGGCAGTGATCTAAGCTCCTGCTCCCACTCATCGTCAGTCCCAAACAAGTCTCGCAAGTCCCAAGTAGTCTCTTGGCTTACTTCATCGCGTGTACGTATTTTTTCCATCGTTAAATGTCCTCCTCCTCGCATTTCCAATATCTCTCATCGTATCATATTCGAAGCATTTATACCTTACATCTCCTAAAATGAGCCTTTAGATTCAAGGGATTATAGATTGGACTAAAGAATATTCACACTTACCACTCCGATGACAGAACAACCTTCCGATCGCTGTTATCCCCAGATTTTTTGATTCAATTTTACAAAGGTGAAAATCTGGTGATAAAGGCTAGGCGCATGCTTCCGATGTAGCTTTCTTTCAGAATGCTTTTAGCTCCGCTTCTTCAGGCTATTTCTGCCCTCTACGTTTCAAGAAAACTTTTGTAAAACTGTTAGTTAATTAAGGGGAAAGAAAAACCGCTGGGTGATGGAAAAATTCCCTACACCCAGCGGTTCGTTTTAACTTAAATTGATTCTGATTTCCAGATCACATTCTCACCATAGTTTTTACCCCAATCGTACATGGCATGCAGCACGGGCATCAGGCTCTGTCCGTGATCCGTCAACGTATATTCGACACGAGGAGGTACTTCTGCATAGACCTTGCGCTCAATTAGCTTGTCTTCCTCCAGTTCACGCAGCTGGTTGGTCAGCATCTTTTGGGTAATATGAGGAATCAATCTTTTTAATTCACTGAAACGCTTGGTGCCTTCAAGACCCAGATGCCATAAAATAATCAGTTTCCATTTGCCGCCAATAACAGCAAGGGTCAATTCTTTCTCACAGTTAATCTCTTTCAAGTTGATTCGTTCCTTGACTTCGGACGCCATAGCTCCAAGCCCCCTTTTCTTTCACTTCATCTTATATCGCTAAAATGCAATACGCATATTACAATAACACTCCGCAACAAGAAGAGCATGCTGCCTCCTTGTATCATATAACGGGTTCATTGGTTTAATACAGCTTGTATACATTCTACTACAGCACAACCCTGTTGTTAAGCTGCCCTAAATCAGTCCATAGACAACGATAGCAGAAAAGACCGGAACTCCCGCTACTCAAGGGAATTCCGGTCTTCCATCTATTCTTAATTCATCAATCTATGACGTATGGACTATTCCAGGTTGGCGTGACGCCCAAACATGTCTGCTCCAGTCATATTCTTCATTTGCATCATGGTGAGCACCAGGGCGTCCATGCTCAGCAGCAGCCCCTGTTCAAACAAGGAGCCCATCGGCTGAATGGTTACTGCCGCTCCCGTGGTCGCCGTATCCTCTTTGGCGGATGCCGGAAGACGAATCACGGTATTAGACAGTTGTCCGATTGTGGACTCCGGCTTGATCGTAATCAACCCAACAGGAGCACCTGCTTTACTGGCCTTCTGAGCCATCGCTGCCAGACTGCCTGTCTCCCCTGAGCCTGAGCATAACAAGAGGAAGTCTTTCGAGCTGATCCCCGGTGTAACGGTCTCTCCAACGACATATACCCGAAGCCCCATCTGCATCAGCCTCATGGCAAAAGCCTTTCCCATCAGACCGGATCGACCTGCGCCTGCCACAAAAATCTGTTCGGCAGCCAAAATATGTTCCGCCATGGCCTGCATCTCCGAGTCGTCGATCTGGCTTAACGTCCGTTCCAACTCCTTCAAGATGTCTGCTGCGTATTGTCGGCTGCTCATCTGTTCTTACCCTTGTTGAACCAGACGCTGCATCTCAGCTGCTACTTTGGCTTTGTCTGCTTGTCCAGTGATTCCGCCGCCTACAATGACCAGATCCGGTTGTGCTTTAATTACTTCTGGCAAAGTTTCCAGTTTGATGCCACCAGCTACAGCCGTTTTGGCGTTTTTCACGGCTTTTTTGATCGTTTGCAGATCTTCGAACGGGCTTTGTCCAACCGCTTGCAGATCATAACCTGTGTGTACGCAAATGTAATCTACGCCAAGGGCATCCACTTCACGTGCACGTGTTTCGATATCAGACACGTTGATCATGTCAACCAGAACGAGTTTGTTTTGTTTTTTCGCTTCTTCTACAGCACCTTTGATCGTCATGTCATTGCTCACTCCAAGGACTGTGACCAGATCCGCACCAGCTTCAGCAGCTTTCATGATTTCATAGCCACCTGCGTCCATGATTTTCAGATCGGCGAGTACTTGCAAATTAGGGAAGGCTTCTTTCATCGCTTTAACGGCGTGTAGTCCTTCATTAATAACGATTGGGGTACCAATCTCAACGATATCGATAAATTGTTCAACTTCTTTAACAAGTGCTATACCTTCAGGGATGTTTACCAAGTCCAATGCCAATTGCAATTTCATGAGTCATTTCTCCTTTGTTGTTCGAGTGTGAGTAGTATTTCTGTAAAGATTATTTAAAACTTTAGCCTGCACCAATCCACCTGTTTAGATGCAAGCACTATTTTTCCTGGCTGCTCATTCATTGTAGATCCTGACTATCCATTGGGGAAGTACGCACTTTGAAGTCAGGTAGTTACCTCCACGATACTATTGAGTTAATTACATTGTTATCTGAACTGATATCATGAAAAAATGTTGTATTCCACAAGGATCAAGTACGGGCATCATCGGAAGTCGCCATGCTCACCTCATCAAAAAAGACCCCGCCACAAAGGCAGGGTCTTCCCAAAATTTCAGGTCAACTAGTTCAAATCTATTGATCTAAAAGCTTATTCAAACCTTTCGGTTATCATTCAAATCCTGGGTTTACAGATAAACAGGTTTCACACATACCGGCTTGGATACACCTGTGCTGTGACCTGTGTATTTCAGACGTCCGCTCTCCTGATCCACTGTAAAAGAAACGATATTGTTGGTATCGCGGTTAGCTGCAATCAGCAGTTTGCCATTCGGAGTCAGGGCAAAGTGACGCGGGTGTTTACCCTCAGCTGATACATGCTCAACCAGTTTCAAATGTCCTGTTTCAGCGTCGACTGCAAATACAACAATGCTGTCGTGTCCACGGTTCGAACCGTATACGAAACGTCCGTCGTTGGATACGGCGATTTCAGCTGTTGTGTTTTCACTGCCGTCATAGCCGTCAGGCAATGTGGACACGGTGGAAACCTCTGTCAACGTGCCTGCTGCTGCATCATAACGGAACGATGTAATGGAGGAATCCACTTCGTTAATGACATAGGCGAATTGACCGTTCGGATGGAATGCCAGGTGACGCGGCCCTGCACCCGGATGTGTTTTGGTTTCACTGTGCAGTACAAGTTCGTTCTTGTCTGCATCAATGGAGTAGATTGCGATTTTGTCCGCACCCAGATCCTGTACCATCATGTATTTGCCATCCGGGCTAAAGAATGCGGAATGCACATGTGGCTTGTCCTGACGCTCAGGATGCGCACCTTTGCCTTCATGTTTCTTCTCATCCAGAAGTTCTCCAACTTCACCGTTATCCGTCAGAGCTTGCAGACCGACCAGACCACCGTGGTAGCTGGAAAGGATCAAGTAACAACCGGATGGGTCGCGTTGGATATGACATGGCGGAGCCGAGATCGAATCATGACGATTCAGCAAAGACAATTTTCCTGTAGAAGGATCAATGCTCAGAGCAACAGCTTCAGACATTTTATTGCCTTCAGCAGACGCCGTTTCACCGATCGCATACAGTTTATTACCTTCAGCATCCACGTTTACAAACGTTGGGTTCTTCACGCCCGAGATGCCGTCAAGCTTGGAAAGGCTACCTGTGTCTTCATTCAATTCATATGCGTAAATGCCCTCATTTTCCGCTTCGGCATAAGAGCCGGCCAATACGAGCAAGCGTTTTGATTCACTCATTACAGTTTCCTCCTCTATGTGTATGTAATCTGGTTGCACCTCTTCTATAATAAATCTGCCATATCAAAATAGCAATCCACCGCCCCTGCGCAGCCATCAAAGAAGCGGGATCCACATCGCCCACTACGTAAGACAATACCAAAATCCACTCCCGACGAAGGACAACTTCTGCTATGATAAAATAGGTTTTTCATCCAGAAAGGACTGAATTCGGTTGTTTAATTCATTTCTGCTCACGTTATATCATGTATTTCTGCCGATATCCCTTCCGGTGATTGGAGGCATTTTGTTAAAACGTTTCAAAAATTGGGATACCCGGCCGCTGTCGACCTTTTCCCTTTATATTTTGAGCCCTGCACTGATCTTTGATACACTGCTGCATGCCGAGATTACATGGACAGACGTAACCGGTACGTTCTGGTTTTCTATTATTAATTTAATCGCCCTATGGGCACTGGCTGAACTGTTGAGCCGGATATTCCATCTTGGCGCAAGCGAAAAAGCGGGCCTCACCCTTGTATCCACGTTTACAAACTGCGTGAATTATGGGCTCCCGCTTGTATTACTTGCTTTTGGACAGCTTGGATTGGATAAGGCTTCGGTATATGTCATCGGACAGATGATCATTGTTAACACGGTAGGAATCTTTTTTGCAGCCAGATCCGAATTTACCATCAAAAACGCGATCCTGTCCGTCTTCCGTATGCCTTCCATTTATGCTGCTGCGATAGCCATCATCCTGCGCGCAACCAATCTGAGCTTGCCCCAGGCACTGGATGGAGGCATCTCCATGCTCGCAGCCGGATACTCCCCTGTCGTACTGGCCATTCTGGGTGCGCAGATGTTAAGACCGCGCGGTTCTGTGGAACCTTGGAAACCCAACGTCCGCAAAGCATTCTGGACTGGACTCGTGGTACGACTTGCCGCAGCGCCAGTACTCTCGTATCTGATTCTGACCGCACTTCAGATTGAAGGAACGTTATTCAGTGTGCTGTTCATCTTGGCGTCAATGCCGACCGCAGTGAACGCAGTAATTTTGGCCGAGCAATTCAATGCCTCTCCGCAGTTTGTGTCCCGCTGTATTCTGTGGACAACCGCGGCGTCAATGGTTATTCTGCCGATCATGATTGTGATGTCTTCCTAATCAGCACGGAAGCTGGTGTTGGAGACATCGCTGCCTGCTTGCGTTTCTCCAATCGGCGCTCAAAGCGGCGTTTGAGTGCTCTGACATAGAAGAACTTGACGACAAAGTAAGAAATCACGCCGAGGATAACTCCAAAGACGGACATACCTGCCAGAATATCCAAACCACCCAGCAAAAGTTCACTTAGTGCGGACCAGTTACCGCGAAACAGCTCCATAAAGGCACTCTCATGAACAGGTCCCTGCCCCATGCTATGTGCCGGCAAGATCCATGAACCAATTTGCTTGGCAAGCGGCATCAATATGATGGGCAGGAATGTCAGCTTGCCGACCACATTGCCCACGATAGCTGCTGGCAGCGAACCACCGGACAAACGTACAATCGGATAGAACACGAGATAAACCAGTGAGGCAGTCGAGATAACGATCAGTTCCAGACCAAAACCCAAAGCAAATCCGGTAGATACTTTATGTGCCCCGCCGGGAGCACGTAACAATTTGAGAAAATTAAGCTTCAAAGCACGTGTTAAACGTGCAAAACGTGAGTTTTTGCTTTTCTGTAGGTTCATACCGAACTTCCCCTTATCTTACACAAATGACGGCTTAAGCCGCCTATTCTTCAGTATATCACACCGCGTTAACGCCTGCTGTTATAATCACTGGCTGTGTCTCGATAGCAACATTGCCAGCTACAGCTCTGGAGATCATGCAGGACTCTTCTGCTTTATGTGCCAGGCGCTCTGCCTTCGTCACATCAGCATCAGATGCATCCGCTTTGAGCACAATTCGAGGTCTGTGTATGATCCGCTCGTACGTAAATACATTATTGGTCACATCCACCGTTGCTTCGGACTCCAGTGTCAGCTCATCCGGTGTAATATCCGATCGCTCCAGCATCGCTGCAAGTGTAATTAAATAACAGGTAGACGCTGCACCAAGCAGCATTTCATCCGGATTGGTGCCGGTACCCGGACCACCCATCTCCTGTGGAATCGAAATAACTGTTTTTAATCCGCCTGCATCAATATGCCCTTCACTGTTACGTCCACCATTCCAAACGGCTTTCAGGTGAAAAGGATGTTTCATTATATTCATTCCTTTCGAATTAGACACGGACACATGTTATGGATTGTTCATTTAATGTGCTAACCTGTTCTTCATCTAAACCCAGATCTGTTATTACTTTGGCCACACTGCTGAGTTCCGCCACTCTTGTAAAAGCCTGCACGCCAAATTTGCTTGAATCCGCCAGCAAAATAACTTCATCCGCAATGCTGAGCATCTTCTGCTTCACCAGTGCCTGCAATTCATTCGACTCACTGATGCCTTTGGTCAGATGTACACCTTTGCAGGATAAAAAAACTTTGTCCACATGATAGGCATCCAGCGAACGTTCAGCCAGCGGTCCTACAAACGACAAGGACTTCGAAGCTAGCTGCCCGCCGGTGGCGATCACACGAATCTGTTCCTTGTTACTGAGCTCAGCCGCAACCTTAATGGAGTTGGTCAACACAGTGAGCGGGATGTTCGGCAGTCCTGCCGCCATATACCACGCCGTTGTACTGGCATCCAGCGCTATCCGGTCGCCAGGCTCTACCATTTTTACCGCTTCGTCCGCAATTCTGCGTTTCTCTTCTGCATGAGTTACAGCCCGCTCCGGATAAGGGATTTCCGACTGTCCTTCTTCTTTATATTTTACGCTGACAGCCCCACCATGGGAACGCCTGAGCCTTCCAGCCTGTTCAAGCTTGTCCAGATCACGTCGAATCGTCTCTTCCGTCACTCCGCAGCGCTCACTAAGCTCGGTCACACGCATGCTTCCCTGCGCATCTACCCATTCCACAATTTTCTCATAACGTTCAGCCACGAGCATCTTCATTCACTCCAAACCGTTGATTATCCAAGATGAATCCTGTTCATCTCATCATACCACAGTGCTCCCGGAAGTAGAATTTCATCGAGACGCAGTGGGTGCAAAAAAGAGGGAGCTTCCGCTCCCTCCAATTTCAATGAAATCATGTGTCTTATTTATCATCAGCCATAGGGAACCAGCCCGGTGTGTGAATGATTGCATTCCACAGTCCGTCAGGGATAACCAGACGTTCCTGATCCGATTTGGTAAGAATCGTCTCGATATCTTCTTCACGACCGCTTTCGATTTTCTCAACCCAATCCGGCTCGATGATAAGCTCACGACCAAGCGCAAGCAATGGCACACCACTTTGAAGAGCTTCAGCTGCCTCGTCTGCAGTATGGATAGAACCTACACCAATGACAGGCATTTTACCCGCCACACGGTCAAGGATAAATTCAATTCTGGAGCGTGTATCTGCTTCACCTCGTCTTGGTTTGGACCAGAACTCGTTAACGGATACATGCAGATAATCCAGATTTTTATTTTTTAGCGAATCCACCAATGCATACGTCTCTTCCATGGTCAATCCCGGTGTTTCCGGCTCTTCCGGGGAGAAACGATATCCAATGATAAACGGCAGTTTCGTATGTGCAGCTACAACCTTCTGTACTTCATCCACTACAGCGAGTGGGAATGTGAGACGTTTCTCGATGCTTCCACCCCAGCGATCTTCACGTCGGTTGGAATGCGGAGAGAAGAACTGCTGGATCAGATAACCGTTCGCACCATGAATCTCAACACCATCAAATCCAGCTTCAATGGCACGACGGGTTGCTTCCCCAAAGTCCTTGATGATGGACGTAATTTCGTCATCAGTCAACTCTCTTGGTACAGGAGATCCCGGACGCTCACTGGCAACAGCGCTTGGAGCAGCGACTTGACCGGCTGGAACCGCTTGTTCTGGCGTGAGTCGACCTGCATGGAAAATTTGCAGTACGGCTTTGGAACCTTGCTGCTTCATGGTAGCGGCCAGACGTTTCAAACCAGGAATAAAGCTGTCGTCATAACTACCGAACTGAGCCGGAAAACCGATTCCATTCGGATTTACATGAGTTACCGCTGTAAGGGACATGCCCGCACCGCCGGTACGACGTGCATAATAAGCAAGTTCAGCGTCTGAAACAGTACCATCCGGGTTCGAGGACATATGAGTCATGGGAGCGAGCACAATCCGGTTTTTCAATGTAATGCCGCTTGGCAGTGAAACTTGTTCAAACATCGGGCTATACTTTGGATTCATTCGTGGTTCCCTCCTGATTAAACATCTCTTTTAATAGATATATGAATATACGTTTCCACTTACTGTAATTATTATAGTTACGTTTTGCTCACATTGCAACTTTTCATTTTCTTCAGTACATTTTAGTTCGTTGCTCAACCCAAAAAGACGGAGTGTCCTGTGACTCTCCGCCTCTCCGCCTCTTTCACTCCCTTTATCCGCTTAGAAACTGCGTACGTAGGCCAGCTTCTGATCCATCTCTTCTACACATTCATAACAGTCATGCTCATCATTGGCTACCATCGGAGTGACCGGATACAGATTCATCTCAGTACTATTGTAGGATTTCAACAACGGCAGCAGCTGCGTCACTCGTGTATTTGCCGGATCCAGCCAGGTATTAATCTCTTCTTCAGACAGAATCGCCGGCATTTTGCTGCCAAACTCACGTGTAACCATGTTCGCGCCCGCCATCAGCATCGTGCAGGTACGCAGTGGCTGTTTGCGTGTATCTCTCCATACCTCGTATAATCCCGCAATGCCAAACAATCCACGATCCGGCATAACCACACGCACTGCATAGCTTTTCTTGCCTTCCTGACGCCAGTAGTACAAACCATTACATGGGATAACACAACGCTTCGTCTCTACCAGCTTATAGTAGGCTGGATTCTCATGCACCGTCATAAGATTGGCGTTAACTGCATCGCGACCCCAGAACGGAATGAATCCCCACCGGAACTCGTCTAATACCCGTTCTCCGTCCTGATGCAAAATTATCGGTGTGTGCTGGGTTGGGCTGATGTTGTACCGGTTTTTGTAATAATACATCACCCGTTCAATCTTGAAATGATCTCTGACCTCATCCAAATCGGCTGCCAATGAAAAACGGTTACACATGTTCAACGCTTCCTTTCCCTGTGTGAAGTTGAATGTATTGTTTGTTATTGCAGGGAAATTATGCATGCACATATGGACAGCAATCGACTTTTTCAGACGAAAATAAGGTCTAATTCAGCAGAATCCATTGTTTTTATCACGAAAACAAAGACTTAAGACTCATTTCAACAGTTCTATTCCTTGTTACTATAATAGAGAAAAAATACAATTATTGGAGGTTTTAAGTATGAAAAGGAAGTTTCTCATGAGCATCATGTTGTTTTCAGCCATCGCGATGTTCGGCAGTACAATCTATGCGGCAACGTTTCTAACTTACGGCTACCCGAGCTCAACAATTCCGATTCGCACTTACAATTACGCCTCTACGTGGCAAGCTCCCATGGACGCTTCCCTCAGCAATTGGAACAATGCCGGTGCCAAAGTACAGTTTACCAAAACGAGCAGCTCCCCCAATACCATTACTGCCGGAAATTTCAATAACACGGCATATGGCGTCAACTACGCTTCTGTATCAGGCAGTCAGGTCGTAAGCTTCCGCATTGAATTGAATGCAACCACCATTACGGCTGACGCAACCAACTTGTCCAATTTTATTCAAAGTGTATTCGTTCATGAGCTCGGACATTCAGTCTGGCTTGGAGACAACCCAACCACCACCAGCCCTTCCATTATGCTGTACTCCCGCAACCGGAACACCTTGACTAAGCCTCAAACCTTCGATATCAACAATGTCAGATCCAAGTACTAATCCACTATTCTCAAACCCTTAAATCCAAGGAGGATTTCTACCCATGAAAAAAATTCGAGTATTGACGATGCTGGCCTCTTCCATTTTCATTTTGTCTGCTATAGGTTGCTCCTCAGTTACAACTAATACGGCTGCCACCAACGATGGACCCATTACCATGATTGCTTCCGAGGACTTCCCCAATTATTCAAGCATCGGTGATCTATCTGAGAGAGCCAATACCATCGTCAGAGGCAGTGTTATCCAGACACGGGTTGAAGCATTGAATGACATGGTACAAGCCCCGGTTGTAAATGAAAGTGCTCTGGATGAAGAATTGAATCCGGGTGGTGAGGACATCGTTCCTTTTGATAAAATCTATACGATTTATACGATTAAGGTTGCTGAATCCTTCAAGGGAATTCATACAGCCGGGGACACCATTGAAGTGAAGCAGCTTGGCGGACAGCTGGGCAATACCGAGATTATTAACGATGACAATATCAAATTCATCCCCACCAAAGATTATGTGCTCTTCCTGGAGACGTATGAGCACACTCCCGCCAGCCTGCTGAATTCCGTTCAAAGCCTGTATGTGATCAAACCCGCAGCTAAATTAACTCAACCCGGCGAGCAGCAATCGAAGTCCGAAGTTGTTGTGAGCGCCAACCCTGAGAATGATCTCACGCTAAGCATCGAGAAGCTGCAAGAAATCCAGAACGAAGATCAGAACAAATAACCTCATTGGACCTGCACCCATTCCCCTCCTACTGTTCAGTCATATATAGTAAAAACGTGCCGCTCAGTAAGACTGGGCAGCACGTTTTTGGAGTTTAATAATAGACTACTATGCCTGTTGGGTACGTGATGAATTACAATTTGATAAAGTCAGCCATAGAACGAACCTGGATGGCCCCAGCCTGGGAGACAGCGCCATCAGATCCTTGTAATTCCCCTCTGGATGTGAACTTAACCTTCACCGGAATGCCAGGAATCAGATCGAAGAAATTGTCCGAGAACACCCCTTCTGCCTCTGTAGAAATCCAAACTTGTTTCGCCAGCACATCACTTTGCAGGACCAAATGTACGCCATCGTTCTCAGTCACTTCGATTACCTTAATTTGCACTGGTTGCAGTGAAAGATCCTTCGATGGTACAAAATAATGCTCCTGTACGATGTCGGCTGCCCCATCCTGCTTCAGATCAATGCGCAGCAACGTTGTTGCAGCATCACGACCTTCCAGCCATTCAGCCTGACTCAATGACAGCACCTGTTGACCAGAGTTGGATGCCAGAGCAATTTCATGCTCTTCATCACGGTATACCGTGCCATCAAAGCCGATTAGGCGCAGCTGTAGTTTCCCTTTTACAGGTTCAAGCTGATCCGAGATCAGATAAATATCCGTCACATCTTGCTTCGTGCCATCTACCGATACCAAGACATCGCTGAAGCTGCGTTTGGCGTAATATTGCAATGCTTTCCAGCGGCCAAAGTAGTCCATCCCCGCCCATGATGCTACCGGCCAGCAATCGTTCATCTGCCAATAGAGCGTTCCCATACAGAACGGTTTGCGGCGACGGTGAGCCTCAATGGCTGTTTTCATCGCTTCAGCCTGAAGCACCTGGCTCATATAGAGGAAGGAAGGGAAATCCTTAGGTTCATGCATGTACATGTCCATGTATTGTTTGATCAGACGATTACCCGCCCCGTTCTTTTGATGCGCCAGCATCACTTCAGACTCCAGCGCCAGGTCCTCCTCCTCTGCATACTTGCGAACCGAATCATATTCAGGGAAGGACTGGAAGCCATATTCACTCATGAAGCGTCCCACATGAACGTTGTAGTTCTCAAATGGCTCCACATTATGCCATACACCCCAATAGTGGATATCCCCTTCTGATGTGGATGGGTGAGCATGCTGTTTCTCGTCTCCCGACAGGGATACGAGTGGCGAAGAAGGCCAGTAATCCACACCAGGAGCGTAGGCTTCCACAACTTCAGGCAAAAGATCATGGAAAATGGCTTCGTAATCTGCCCAAATGCGTTCCTTCTGCTCTTCGTTGTAATCTTTCTTCCAACCCCAGCCGCCATCCTCAATGTAATGAGCCCATGCGGAATCAATCTCGTTATTGCCACACCACAGCACGATGCTTGGATGATTGCGCAGACGTTTTACATTATCAATCGCCTCATGCTTCACACTGTTCAGGAAAGCCTCGTCTCCAGGATACATGCTGCAAGCAAACATAAAATCCTGCCATACGAGCAAACCATATTCGTCACACAACTCGTAGAACACGTCTTCTTCATAGAAGCCACCACCCCATACACGGAGCATATTCATATTCGACTCGGCAGCTGACACAATCTCATGCAGATAACGCTCACGTGTCACTTCTGTAATGAAGCTATCATTTGGAATGTGATTTGCACCTTTGGCAAAGACAGCAACTCCGTTTAATTCAAAATAAAAGGAGGCTCCTGCTTCATCTTGATCACGAACCAGACGTATGGAACGAATGCCCGTTTTCACCGTGGACTCAGCCACAACTTGCTCTCCCTGAATCACTTCCGTTAGGAAGGAATACATATGCGGGTCACCCAGTCCGCGGCTCCACCACAGCTTCGGTTCATCTATGGAGATTGGAACCTCCACAGTCTGGACGCCTGGTTTCAACGTTACAGCCTGCTCCCAGCTCTGTCCGTCCGTTCCTACTCGAATAACCGTTTCTATTACTTGCGCAGACTCTACTTCCACGACCGCAGTCAGAGAAGCGGAAGCAGCGGTTACTTCTTTTTGCTGGATAAAAACATCATTAATCCGTACGTCGGTCCATCCTTCGAGACGCGCTTCGCGCCAGATTCCGCTGGTTACAAAACGTGGACCCCAGTCCCAGCCATAATGATACGGGGCTTTCCGTGCAAAAATACTCACTCTTTTGTCGCCTAGTCCCCCCACATCAGATTGATCATTCGATGCAGGCAGAGCATATCCGAGCTTCTCCAGCTTCGGCAGGTCTTCATTTATTGGGGAACGAAAACGTATTTGGAGGATGTTGCCACTTGCCTTTACAACCGATTTCACGTCAGCTGTCCACACCCGGAACATATTATCCGCCGACAACACATGCTGTTCATTCACGTACACATCGGCATACGTATCCAGACCATCAAAGACCAGCTCCAGATACTGCTGTGACAGCAGTGCTTCATTAACGTCAAATTCGGTACGATATTCCCAGTCTTTCTTGTCGACCCATTGAATTTCCTTTTCGTTAGTTCCATAGAAAGGGTCTGGTATCTTACCCAATTTCAGCAAATCCGTATGCACACAGCCGGGCACGTGAGCCGGCATCCACTCCTGATCCTCACAAGCTTTGAACGTCCAATTCTGAAATGTCTGCGATTGTATTTTGCTCATGACAGCCTCCGTTATCGTTGAAGTTGTTTGAAAAACAATTTGTTATGTTTTGTTATTATAAAAACAAATAACTTACAAAACAAAATTAACATGATATGCTCAATTCAGTCAATCTGTTTTGTGATTTATTTCTAAAAACCTTTTTATCCAAACAAAAAAAGACATGAAGCCTTATCTCTCCATGTCTTTTCACCCCTTAATTATATAGAATGGTGCTTGTTATTTTTGGCTTTCCAGAACCGCGTTTGTTCACTTCATTGCAAAATAGCATTGTACTCATCACGAATGATTAATTCCGAATAAATCAGCTTTCTTTCAAAAGGCCCGTCCGGATGCTCCATGCGCCACAATAACTGGTCCACCGCCCGTCTGCCCATGTTCTCCTTGTCAATATGAACCGTAGCAAGAATAGGCTCTTCTGAACGTGTATTGTCGAACCCAGTTACTGCACAGCGCTCCGGCACCTCGATGCCCCTGCCTTGGAGTGCACCAATCACAACAGCAGCCATGTGATCGTTCGCACATACCATCACTTCGGGGATGTCTTCCATCTGCATGGCGGCGATGGATTCCCGAATGTGATCCAGATCGGGTCCCAGCAAATCGGTTTGCTGCGTAACTTGCAATTGCATCTCTTCCAAAACCGAACGATAGCCGAGCCATCGCTCTCTGAAACTGGCTGCATCAGGCAATTCACCAGCAAACTGCAGCCGCCTGTAGCCCTTTCCAACAAGCATCAGCACCAGTTCCTTCATGCATTTCATGTTATCTGTAAATACCGTATCTCCATGAATCGCCGCGTCTTCATGATCAACCATCACAAGCGGAATGTGCAGTCGGTAGATTTCGAGCAATACGGATGTGGAAATGGAACCGACGGTAATAATTCCGCTGATGGCTTCGGGATTAAGCACCGAAAACATGCGATCCGAGGAAGGTTCCGTCAAGGTCAGGATATCCATGCCCTTCTCATTCAGCCGTGCAGATATTCCGTCAAAGATCGGACCCCAGTACAGGGAGGAACGATTCTGTGAACGGATATTGGGGAACAAGATCAGAATAGTGCCCTGTCTATCCAGCCTCATCTCCTGTTCAACAGAGGGTTCTAACAAATAACGCTTCGGTTCAGCTTTGAAATATCCAAGCTGTCCTGCCGTCCTGACAATCATCTCCCGGGTATGTTCACTCACACCAGGTTTGCCGGTCAACGCACGGGAGACTGCGAATTTGGATACCCCCGCAGCATCAGCAATTTGCTGCATGGTTACTCTTTTGCCCATCCTACTCACCCGTTTTTCCTTCATTTTTCATTAAGTATAGCATAAAAATTCTAATTCAACAAAACAAGTTATGAAAAACTTCATTTTGTTAGGTTATTTTGCTTGGGTTTTTGGAGCTCTCCCGATGGTAATAAAAAAAGTTCCTCCACCACCTTCACGATGAAGATGATGGAAGAACTCTTCCTTTATTTCAAAACTATATGCCCGGTGCTCCCTGATCTCCCAGTTCGGTCTGTAATGCCGTCCGCTTTCTGCGCCAGAATAACGGATAAGGGACTCTGATCTCCGTAATCAGAACACCAATGAGCATCAATGCAGCACCCGCATACCCTTGCATCGTAAGAGACTCCCCTTGGAAGGTAAACGCAAATGCTGCGGCAAACAACGGTTCGAGCGAAAAGATCAGGCTCGTTCTCGTTGGTGAAGCATGCCGCTGGGCAAATGTCTGCAAAATGTAACCAATGCCGCTGCACAATACCCCCAGACCCAGAATGGCCGCCCAGGATTGCGGCGTGTCAGGCAGACGTGGTGTCTCCAGCAGGAATGTAGCAGCCAACCCCCACAGAGCTGCAACGCCCAGTTGAACCGTTCCCAGGGTTAGCGGATCATGCTTCGGCGTATACTTGCCAGCAATCATAATATAGATTGCATACATTAATGCTGCGAGAACACAAAGGATATCTCCCATATGCAGACTGAGCTGATGCTGAAGCGTCAACAATCCGAGCCCGGCTACCGCCACGAGAATACTTATCGTTAACCGCAAATCCGGCAATCTTCGATGCAAAATTGTCGTCAGAATAGGCACGAAGATCACTGCCAAACTGATCAGAAATCCTGCCTGCGAAGCCGTTGTGCGCTGGACTCCATATGTGATAAATACAAAGGCCGCGAATAACGCTGTTCCCATGATAACCCCTGCCACAAGTGTCTTGCGATCTATTCTGAACAGTCGCCGATGGAAAAGGACCGCTGCCGCGATAAAGGCAATGCCAAACCGGAAAGCGACCAGATTCAACTCCTGCATGGACTCCAGTCCCGATTTCATAAACAGGTAGGATGATCCCCATATTACCGTTGCGAGCAGCATTTGCAAATCCGCTCTTCTTGATGCCTGACCTTGTAGTGCACGTACTCCGTTCATCTTGCTTCTACCTTCATTTCTATGTATTGTAATCGATCCGAGGCTCTCTCGAACTAACTCGCCTTGGCAAGTATAAACGATCTCTTTGCATTATAAAAATGAATATTTATAATAGTATATATGAAATAAACTCATGTATGAAATGAGGAAAGGAACGGAATCTTTCATGTCATTGGTCAAATACGAAATTTTGAATGCCGTAGTCGAATACGGCAGCCTTACGAAAGCAGCGGAAGCACTGAATATTACCCAATCCGCGGTCAGTCATGCGATCGCCAGCCTGGAGACCGATTGTGGTTTTTCGCTGCTAAATCGTGACCGCTCCGGTGTACGAGTGACTGCCGAAGGGGAACGCATTCTGGGCTATACGCGTGAAATTCTGCGCTGGACGGAATTGATGAACCAGGAAATTTCATTAATTCGCGGCGCCGAGATTGGAACCGTGCGTATTGGCACATTCGCCAGTGTATCCACACAGTGGCTGCCTGGTATCCTGAAGCAATTTCGCCTGCATCATCCTGGAATCGAAATTAAGCTATGGGAGGGAGACTATGCAGAAATTGAAGGCTGGCTAGCCGGAGGCGCCATCGATCTCGGCTTTCTTTCTCTTGGGGATTCCTCGCCTTTTGAAACCATTCCATTACAAAAAGACAGGATGATGTGCATCCTGCCTCTGGAGCATCCACTCGCTTTGCAGAGATCTGTTTCATTTGATGTATTGCTCGAACAGCCCTTTATTTTGCCCAAATGGGGCGGTGATAACGAAATCGAACGATTGATCCGGCAGCATGCAGCCAAATTGAATGTCGTCTATGAAGTTGCCGAGGATCAGGCCATTATGGCAATGGTTCGAAACGGCCTTGGAATCAGCCTCTTGCCTGAAATGGTTCTGCAACACCATACCAATGAGCTGGCGCTCGTTCCACTCACTGGAGATCCCTATCGTACGATTGGCATAGCCTGCCCGTCTCTCGTCAATCTGTCACCCGCTTCGCGTCGTTTCATTGAAGCGGTACAGGAATGGCTAACTCCATCGCTCTAATCGGTCCTCCGTTACTCAGTTTACTCCCACACCCGGTCCAGCTGATCTGCATAAAAACGGATGGCTCTGCTGTAGTCGGTTATTCCCTTATCCCTTGATGTGTCAGCCAGTTGTATCAGCAGCCGTTTCATTGCCTCTGCATGCTCACCAAGATTGTAGAGCACCATGGCAAGAAAAACTTCAAATTCCCGGTTCTCCGGGAATTCACTTAATCCCTTTTCAAACCAAACCTTCGCCTGCCCATACTGCCCCAGAGTCCGATAGGTGCTGCCCAGTCCAAGTATGGCACCTGCCCTGTCCTCACTCTGAAGCGCTAGACTTAAGGCCTTCTCATAATGCGGTACTGCATCCCGCTCCAATCCAAGTGAATCATGAGCCCAAGCCAGCTGGTACCATATCTGCGCATTCTCCGGTTCCTGTAATGCCAGTTCCTGTAATAGCTCAATCGCCTCCTGCATTTTCCCCTCTTGTCTCAAGAGAATAGCCTGCTCCAAATCATTCATATACGGTACTTCCCATCCTTCCAAAATCCCATTTTCCATAGTATGGAAATCATTCATTTATTATAGCAAAAAAACACCCCGCAAAATAGGCTGGAGCAACCAGAGGTTGTCCAAACCGACTTCGCAGCATGCTTCTTCGTAAGGTGCCAACTCCATTGGCATCTTCATATTCAAGTAATGTACAAAAGTGATGATTCGCTCAGGACCAGGTTGTGTTTACCACCATTACGATAAATACAACCATGAGATAATTGACGGAGATCAGAAAGTTAACCTTTGCCCATTTCTCATCATCCTGAGTTTTCAATCCGCTAAGTGTATGTACAAACCAGATCAGACCACCAATAGCGGAGACAAGCAGAAACACGAGACCAACGTAGTTGTAGTAATACAACAGAAATACAGCAGGAAGCAACAGAAACACGTAAGGAATCATTTGGAACTTGGTACGCTTCACACCTTTGACTACCGGCAACAACGGGAAACCTGCTGCACGATATTCCTCCACTCTGCGAATACCGAGTGACCAGAAGTGAGGCGGCTGCCACAGAAATAATAGCGCGAACAGCAACCAGGCACCTACATCAATCTGATTGGTTACCGCGCAATAACCGATTACTGGCGGCATCGCCCCCGCAATTCCACCCAGTGAAGTACTCCAGGTCGAGCTGCGTTTGAGCCACATCGTGTAAATCACGATATAAGCAAACCATCCGACCAGTGCCATCCAACCGGACAACGGATTGACCAGGAAGTATAGAAGCACAAAACCGACCACACCGAGAACAATTCCATACCCCAATACAAAGTTGGGTTTAAGATGGTTGATGTAATCAATCCGTTTTTTGGTTCGCTCCATCTTCTGGTCCAATTCACGATCCCAGTAATTATTAATGACACAAGCCGAAGCGATGACCAAGGTTGATCCAATCAATACCATGAGCAGCGATATCCACGAGATATCCCATTTTGAAGCGACCCAGAACCCTACGGCTACCGCAAACACATTCAGCCGCAAAAGTCCGGGTTTCGTTAATGCGATCATGTCTTTAAGCATGAGAAGCCTCCTGAACTATGTAAAAACACCATTCCTATAATGATACCTGTACATACCATGAATTACAATCTCCTTCATGAATTTGTCATAACCAAAAAGCATTCCTCCCGGTATGGAACCGGAGGAATGCTTAACCATTAAAAGTTGAATTTGAATTTATGGAATGTACTGCTGCACAATTTTGATCACTTTTCCGTCTTGTACAGTGAGGTGATACGGGAATATGGACAGATCGAGCAGTTTCGTATTGTCATACAAGGATTCGAACTTGCTGAGCGCCACTGGCTCATTCCATTGAATGTTGGTTCCCTGCACCGTACCGTCACGATCATACAACTGCATCAACACTTCAGCGTTAGCACTAACTTCCACCTTTTCCTGCTCTTTGCTGTCGTTGACAATATAATATCCATCAGGAGCACCATCTATACCGGAGTCTGGATTCCGTTGTTCAAAAACTTTATCAGCCTCTGTCCCCTGGTACCAGCCAATCTTGTCTACAATTAAGAATAACTTACCATCTTCATGCTGTATATCATCCACATACGCTGTAAACATCTCGGAGTTTGCAGCCTGAGCTTCTTTGGCAGATGCCTGAACATGGTCCATGCTCTCCTCAGCGTTCGCTGGTGTAAGTAAATATGTAGCAAGCACAATCATGCCAAGTAAAGCAACAGCCGCACCCAGCATTCGTAATTTCCATTGTTTCGCCGCGTTCTTCATAGGCAGCATCTCTCCTTATTATGAACGTTACTATTCCTTAACCTGAAGGCTTCCCCTTCAAACGCTCATATGAAATAATTAATCCTGTTTTCTACTTTTCCTATCATACTTGGTGTGGACGCTGCAAAAGTATCAGCCAGATGAAAAATAGTTACAATAGGTGTCATCAGTCCTTGTGGGGAGCATCTTAACAAAAGTAGGATAACATCATCATAAAAGAAACCCTGAATGCCTTGGCATCCAGAGTCTCTATTGGCTTAGCTTTTAGTTATAGCTTAATCTTAATGATTCGGGGTTGAGCCTTGCGCCAGACGTACAAGCATGTGAGCCAGCATGTGACGCTCTTCCTCTTTCCCGACATTCCACAGTTCTTGCAGCAACTTTTCTTCACGGTTACGCGGTTCTTCCCGGGCTGCTAAATAATCGGCAACCTTCTCAGCAATTTTGGCCATCTGTTCTTCGCCCAGCCCAATCGATTCGCCCATTGCAATTCGTTTGCCCAGATATTCTTTGAAAGAATCAAAGTTCTGTAAAATCTGTTGTCTTTCTTCAGGTGCAATCTTCTCAATCGCATTGTCAACCTTGTCAGTTGAAACTTGGCCATTTTTGTGGATCACATGTTCATTCATTTGAAAAACCTCCTTGAAAATATTCGTTTTGGGGACTAAGCAAAGTGCTTAATCATACCAGTGTTATCTATAATATAAACTTCTCGCTGGAGATTAATCAGACCATTTCTATCCTTCATCAGAAATACTTCGTAATCGCCATACTGCCAGTACTCCCCACATATATAAAATGGCACTGAGATAAAATAATACATCGATTGTCAGCCAATCGATCAGAATACCGCCTACAATAACGGCAAATCCTGACGCGGCAGATGTCCAGAAATGATAGTTACCTACAGCTGGGCCCCGTTGTCCAGCCACCGTATAATCCGCGAGCAACACCCGCTCACTCATTCGCTGCATCGCATTACATATCCCCATCAACATTTGCAGTAACAGCACCCAGATGTATGAAATGACCCACGGAAAGGCAATCATGGCTGCTGCCATCCCCACCGAACTTACCATGAGCCACTGCTTGGCATGTCGATCCATTCGGGGAGCGAGCCATTGCGAAGCAGCAGCCGAGGTGATTGTAAATACAGCAAAAGCAAGTCCGTATTTGGAGAAGCTGTTACCCAGATTTTTGAGAAACAAAAGATAATACGGATAAATCATGCCCGATGCGAGCGTAACGATGCTTTGAGATCGAACAAGCCACTTGATATTCATGGATGATTTCCTCCATACTGCTCCATAAAATAATTCATAAAGAGATGATTGGGGTCAAACTTTTGTTTGGCTGCAAAAAACTCGTTCTTCCGTGGGTAAGCCTGTTCGAATTGCTCTGAAGACGCGTAACCTGCATAGGACAGATAATATGTTCCGTTATATCGAAGGACGGCATCCATCAACTGCTGCATATGGCCCTTGAACTTTCCTTGTTCTACCTCGGACAATGAAGCGTGAAACAAACAGACAATACCGAACATATCCTGCGTAGCATATGAAAGCACAGCTTCTTCATCATGTTTCACATATCTAACAGTAATATTAAGCAAATCCAACTGCTCCCGGGAAACGATCTCTCCCATCTCCTGCACAAATGCCGGGAACGTATCCACCGGAATAAAATATTCCTGCAGCAGATCATTTTCGCCCGGCTGATGATATTCCATAAAGGCAGACGCAGAAGCCATCGCATTGTTGCGGCTCAATCTTTTGCCCTCCTGCGATTCGAAGTAACGCTTTTGCAGCGGCCAAAACCAGGCCCGGCCCCACTCGAATTCACGGTTTAGGTTGAACAGGAGTTTGCTAGGAAGCACGCCCCTTTCACGTTCATCCAGATGATTATAATCATCCAATGAAGCCGTTGGATCAAGGGCATAATTCAGTGCGTACATTTCACGAAAGTAGCCTTCACCAGGCTGAACTGAAATTCGGGCCAAATGCATTTGCATCATCGGATCTCCAAGCACGCTCTTTTGAAAATAAGATGGGTAGTCTTCAACCTGCACCTGTTCCGTCGTGAGACGATAGACTTCATCATCCGTTAACGTCAATGTAACGTCCAGAATCAGTCCAAACAATCCGTAACCCCCAAGTACAAGCGGGAAAAGCTCGGCATTCTCGGTGCGACTCACTTGCCGAATCTGACCATCTGCCGTCAATAGACGAAAGGAATCGACACTTTGAATCAAGGAACCCTGATGGAGCTCTCGACCATGTGCATTTACACTAATAGATCCGCCTACGGTGAAAATATTTTGGGACTGCATATTTTTGACTGCCAATCCATAGGGGTTTATGGCTCGCTGTACGTCAGCCCAGGTTGCACCAGCCTGTACACGTACCTTTCTGGCATCGACATTAACTTCCAGCACTTTGTTATACGAGGTCATGTCTATGACAATGCCGTCCTTATAATAGGTGTGCCCTCCCTGACTGTGACGCTGCCCGGCAATAGATATCGTCAGATTTCGCTTTCGTGCATCCTGAAGCAGTTCAACGAGCTGCTGCTCTTCACGCCCTTCCACTATACGTTCAACCTTAACCGGATGCAGGCGGCTGTAGTCGGTAATCAAATACGGATTCTGATCATCACTATCGGTTCTCCAATATGTCCACACACATAAAATCAGAAGTAACAGGAGCACGCTCGTCTTTTTGAACAAATGGACTCCTCCTCTCCTAAAACATAACGTTTCAATTTAATTCCATTGGTTAATCGTTTACATATACATTACAAGGATTGGATATGTTAAGGAACACCTTAAACATACCTGAATAAGGAGGAATTTTCCATGAGTGAACATAAAAAAGAGCGAAAAAACAAGGATCTCGAACCTGGTGTGAATACCATTCTTCATCCGGACCCTAACAATCCTGGACCGACAGACATGATCGAGGAAGCTGTAGGAGATATTGTCGACAACATCACCCACCCTCACAAAGCCAAAACAAACGAGACCCGCAATACACTCAGCAAGTAAATCTGAATCATTCTTTGGCAAGCCGTCTGCGACAACGCAAAAAGTCCCTCCAGCCTAAGTCATAACGGTGGGGGGACTTTTGCATTGTTGGTGTTTGTATTAATGAGAAATCGGTCCGTTCACAATTTGCGTTTTGATCTGATTCACTTCGTTTTCCTTATTCATCTGCTGTAATGCCTTGTGAATCCAGATCGCTGCAATTGAACCTTCGCCCATGGCAACCGTAGCTTGTTCCGCGTGCAGGCCGAGATCCCCTGCAATCCATACATTAGGTGCGGCCAGCATGCTGCGCGGGTTGGCTTCCACATGTTTATTATCGGCGATAACGGCTCCAAGCTGCTCTGCCAGTTCATAATGTACACGATTGCCTCCAAACGCAATAAATCCACGCTCCGACTCAAAAATCTGTCCATCTTCCGTCAGTACACCTGTAATATGGCCATCCTCCATCTGCTGCACTTCTTGGACCGCCGCCTCAAGATAACGAACGCCTGCCTCTTTCATGCTGCGATGAAGCTCAGCGGAGATGGGTGACTGCTCATGGTTGATGTATAGCAGCTCAGTGGTACGTTGAATTAAAACCATAGCCATGTTTGCACCCGCTTCACCTGCACCCAGCAATATCGTGCGCTGATCCTGAATCTCGTATCCATCGCAATCCGGGCACACATATACGGTTCGTCCCAACGTAGGCGTTAATCCCGGGATATCTGGTATCCTGTCCGTTAGTCCGGTTGCCAACAGGACTGTTTTTGCCATATATTCAGAGCCGGAAGAGCCGAACAGCTGAATCTGTTCTCCCCGGCGTCCTGCTTTAATGATACGGTCTTTCTCAAAAGCTACTCCAGTCCCTTCTGCCTGCATTCTGCCTTTGGTGCGCAGCTCTTCACCAGATACTCCATCAGGAAAACCAAGAATATTATGATAGGTTCGGCATAACGTTGATCTGCCTTCTCCTGCGTCCACCACCAACACCCGATGGGAAGAGTATCGCCCCATCTGAATAGCCGCCTGAAGTCCTGCGAGTCCTCCACCTACGATAATGCAATCATACTCTCGCATGCTCCATCTCCCTCCTATGCTTCTATCTCTTATATGTTATTGGACAGTTCACTATCCTTCTATCCATTTACACCATTCAACCAGAATCAAACGTTATCTGTTACAACTTAGCTTTTACCAAAATAAAATAACCCAAACCATCCGTCTGAATAACGGTGCGTTTGGGTCGGTTTAAGAAAGAATGATAATTCCGGAATTCAGAAAATGTATGATTCAAATCGTGAAGCGTTCGAAATGGCATTCCATACATCTGCCGTCTCTCCGCCCATATACCAATAGGCTAAGCCAGCAATGTTACGTTCTTCACTCATCATTACTTTCGCGGATAATGAACGACTGTCCTCTGCCCATATATATCTTGGCGTACCGTTACTGTTATATCCAATGACATATTGGACCAGAGATGCATCCCACCGTCTCACAGAACCTGAAGCTCGTGCACGTGTTCCCTGTTCTGCCAGGGTGATATCCCATGAACTGGCTGCCGGATTAACGGAAGACCAATCTCGTGTATATAAGGGCAGGGCCAGAATTGTTTTGGCGCGAACGACCTCAGCGAGCATCGTATCCAGAGCCTTTTCGAGCCAAGGAAGAGATGACACTGATCCCGCTTGTGGGTCGCCGTTCCAATGTTCCTCATATCCCATCAGTACCATGTAATCCGATACGGCACCCAATTGGGCATAATCAAATGCATCGGTCCAGTCTGTCCCCAGATCGGGGGATACATCCACGGATACGACGGCTCCCAGGGCATGCAATGACGTTGTCAGAGAGGTGATAAATGCGGTCATTCCTTCGCGATCAGCAGGCAGTACGTTCTCAAAATCCACGTTAATACCATCTAGTTTGTATGTTTTTACATATGACGTGACTTGTGAGATCACAGCCGCCCGATTGGCAGAACTGGATAACATCTGATGGGTAAGGTCCGGGTTTGAACGATTGCCAAGCAATGGCCACACCTGTCTGTCTGTAGCTGATGCCCAGGATAATAGCGATGTGTCCGTGAGATCCGTGATTTTCATGCTGCTGTTCAGGAAGAACCAACGAGGAACGAGTGTGTTTGCTTCTGACTGTTCAATCTGTTTCTTGAACTCAGCAGTAGAGGCGTTATATTGCCATCCCAGCTGGATACCGAGCTGGTCTTCGCTTTTCAGCTGGTCTGACCAGGTTTTCTTTTGCAAAATGGCATCCAGCATCACTGCTGCCTCTTCTCTAGTCACCTGGTCATGCGGCCGAAACTTGCCGTCACTGCCGCGCATTAAGCCAAGCTGATATACGGTCTGCACATAAGGACGCGCCCAATCGGATATCTCCCCTGCGTCGTTATACGTGGATGACAGGAGATTCGTTGATTTGGAGGATTGTTTCAACATCCTCACTAATAGTGCAGCCGCTTCTTCCCGAGTGATGGAGGCGTTAGGCTGGAACACTCCCTGACTCTTGCCCTCAAGAATGGAAAGATTCGTCATGGCTGCGACATTGCCGTAATACCATGCGTTGATACTGACATCGTTATATGGATTAATATTGTTCTTAACGGGCTTCAACCCTAGCAGTCTGACGGCAAATGTTGCAAATTCAGCACGAGTAACCGCCTTTTTGGGTTCAAACGTATTCTCTGAGGTTCCAGCAGCAATTCCTGCCTTGACCAGATGTGCAATGGCATCCTTCGCATAGCTGGAGGTTGTATCCTGGAACACCTGCTGAGCTGCTGCTGCTTGAGCTGTGGGGTTACCGATGGAGATTGAGCCTATTGCAAGTACACCGCACAATACAGCATTCCATAGCTTTTGGCGGGTACGTTTGTTTATTCTATTATTCACATCAAAAAGCCTCGCTTCATTGGATTACGATCTACACAATCGTATCAAATTGAAGCGAGGCCGTATGTGGTTAAATACTGGGAAATTCGCTGAAGTGATGTACCTCAATATTAGATGAATCGAGGTCATATTCGTGTTCGGGCGAAAGTCTTACTTGTGTACTTTTACACGTTGTTCAATCGGTTGGAATTCTTTCTCACCTGGTGTTGAAGTAGGTTTGCCGAATGGCATTTGAGCGATCAGTCTCCAGTTCTCGGGAATGTTCCATTCCGATTTGACCTTCTCGTCAATCAACGGGTTATAATGCTGTAGGGATGCGCCTAGACCTTCTTGCTCCAATGCAGTCCAGATCACCAGTTGCAACATACCGTTAGATTGGTTCGCCCAGATCGGGAAGTTATCCGCATAAGCTGCAAAGTTTTGTTGAAGCTGTGCGATCACATTGTTGTCTTCGAAGAAAAGTACAGTACCGTATCCGCTGCGGAATCCGGCCATTTTCTCAGCTGTAGATTGGAATGCTTCTTCGTTGCCAACTACTTCACGCAAAATTTCTTCCGTGTGATTCCACAGTTTGTCGTGTTGTTCACCAAGCAATACTACAGCGCGAGATGTTTGTGAGTTGAATGAAGTCGGAGTGTATTTCACCGCTTCTTCCACAATTTCCTGGATCTTAGCATCCGAGATTGTGGATTCTTTGCTGATTCCATAATAAGATCTTCTGTTTTTCAATGCTTCAAAGAAAGATGTAGACATAAAACATTCGCCTCCCAAAATGGTATTTCCTAATTTGCCAACACAGTAACTATAATATAGTAACATACATTAGTCAACAAACTATTTTATTTTCACTACATGTACTTTTATTCTTTAGAATGAATCTGATCACTGCGACTCGCGATAATCCGCTCGATATTTTTCTTCCGTTGAGGAATTGCTCTTCGTTTGATCCTTATTCTTTTCTTCCTGCTTCTCCATATTCAGATCTTCCATCGGAATGGGGTCCACCGTCTGCTCTTCTTCATGCCGATCAAGCAAACTTTCCTTCTCTGTCGGATACTGCTCCGGATTATCATGGGAACGATCCTGATGTGTATCCTTGTTATTTTGATCCGGGGTGCACTCTTTCATTCGTGATTCCTCCTCTATTTTCATTTACCCTTCTCTTACCTTTTCTGTCTGCCTTCTAAACACGGAGTACATATGAGATGAACGTAAAAGGTTATTCCATGTGTGCATCACGAGGCAAAATAGCAAAAAGCCAACCGGAACAGACTAGTTGACTTGGATCTACTTGTATTCAACTGTAATTCATTCAACAAGGGGCGGTGTGGTGAAATCCCCCAAGCTCAATTTGGC
Source organism: Paenibacillus sp. 11B (assembly GCF_030487755.1). NCBI lineage: Bacteria > Bacillati > Bacillota > Bacilli > Caryophanales > Paenibacillaceae > Paenibacillus > Paenibacillus sp. 11B. The sequence goes on from NZ_JAUKNS010000002.1 coordinate 791,935, forward strand.
TTCAAAAATAACACTCTCATTCTCTTCTGCCAATCTTCCTCGGACCCACACAGCTCCATCCGTAACCGCTGAACGCTCAACGATCATTTGCTCCTGCATGCGAATCTCACGGTGATATGATATTTGCAGACGGATTATACCTGCGGCCAGCTCCTCCTGTATTAGCGCATCACAACACACGTCTGCATATCTGGCATTATTCATGTGTCCATTACTGTCTGTGCTGCTATATTGTACAGTTAGACGATTTTGTTCCTGCAAGCTCAGTTCAGAGGGAACCGTCACTTTAGCAGGGGGTTCGCCCAATGATAAATCGGGATGCGATTTCACTTCTAAAGGCAGAGCTGATGGTCTAACGACCCTGCGTCTCTTTAGATCGACCAATGCCCAAGCCGTGCGAGCCTCAGCCAGATGTGTTCCGTCTCGATCTGTAAGGATATAATCCCTTAACCAGGTCACACCTTTATTTTCTTTATGCCACGTCTGCAATGAGACTTCTTCTTCCAATTGAGCTGGACGTAATATCGTGACATCTGTCGTTAACAGCATCCATCCGAATCCCTGATCCAGCATCTGCGATACGGTAACGCCCATGCCTGCTAAATCGCGGTCTGCTGCCAACTGCATATGCTCCAGTAAGGCAGATGGACGACATTGAGATTGGTAATCGGCATCAGCTGATCCAATTCGGTAATGAAGCTTGAATGGTTGTTCAGATTGCATTGAATAAACCTCCTCAGGCTGTGGAGTATGTAATATCTGGACCATAACCTACATTAATCAAGCGATCGATGTAAACGACTGCGGTACAGATCAGGTGCACACCCTACACTTTGTTTGAACATTCGGCTGAAATGGGATAACCGTTTGAACCCGGCCAACCGGCTGGCTTCTGTTACACTGATTTCCGGCTGAAACTGGAATAACAGCTTGGCCTGATTGATGCGGCGGTCATACACATATTTAAAGATGGTACTGCCCGTCATCTCTTTAAACAGCCCTGCCAGATAAGGCTTGGACAGATGGAGCTCACTTGCCAGATCATCCAGACCGATGTCCTCCATGTAATGGGTGTCCACATAACGAATGATATGCTGTACATGCCGCTCCTTCTCGGAAGAGGGACTGTGGTCCTCGACCCTGCCTCGGCAGATGCCAGCTATAACATACAGCAGATCACATAATCGAACGTTCATGCGCTCCTCTTTGAAATCCCCCGGATTCACCATAAGCTCATGAAGATTCAGCAGCAAGGTTTCGAATTCGGAGCGGGTATTCCCTGTCAAATTGATGCGGCAGTTTCTCAGTTCTTCGAACGGCCTCAGTACATCGCTGACCCGATCCGGGTGCAGACTGCTGCGGAGAGCCGAAGGGTCGAAATGCAGCGTCGTTCGCACATACGGCCTGCCCGGCATTGGATGTGGTCGATGAAGGGTCATGCCATGCATGAGGACCAGATCACCCGGTTCAAGGTTGTACACTCGATCTCCAATAAGGTAGGTGCATTCTCCATCATGAAAATAATACACCTCGTAATGCGGATGCGAATGAAATCCGTCCGACACTCCAGGGTCATACGCTCTGGTGGAGCGATAGTTATATTCCATTGGACCACTAATTTGCATGATACTTGGCACGTTCAAGCACCTCCTGTTCTGGAGAGGTTTCTTCCCATTTTACCCGTTTCACATCATGTCGGATAGTACTCGGCGGAGTTTTGAAATATAGAGGGCCATGCACATATCCGTTTGTATGCACGGTACGTGTCATGGCCCCTTGAGATTGTGAAAGATAAATTAAAGTAGCTGTTCAATACTCGCCTGGATCTCGTCGATCGAGTCAACAGGTTCAAAACGTTTAACCACATTTCCTTCGGCATCAATCAGAAACTTCGTGAAGTTCCACTTGATTGCATCCCCATGCAGCCATTCCGGTGCTTTGTCTGCCACCATCAGCTTCAGCAGTTTCGCTTGTATATCTGACTCATCAAAGCCTGCAAAAGGTCCCGACTTCTTCAAAAAGTCATATAAGGGATGCGCTGCTTCGCCGTTGACATCCATTTTGGAGAACATGGGAAATTTCACGCCATAGTTAATCTGACAGAAGGACTCTGCCTCTTCGCTACTTCCCGGCTCTTGCTCCGCAAACTGGTTACATGGGAAACCAATGATCTGAAGCCCTTGCTCTTTATAACGATCGTACAGTTTCTGCATGTCGTCGAACTGATGTGTGTACTTGCACTTGCTCGCTGTGTTCACGATCAGTACAGGTTTTCCTTCGTATTGATAGAGCGGGAAACGTTCACCACTCGTTTTGGTTACGCTAAAGTCATAGATGGTTGGCATAAGATTAGTGCACCTCGCGATGTTATGTAGTTATATAGACTCATATGAATTTCTATTATATACGAAATAGAAGATTCTGTATCGGAAAAAAAAGTCTATAACTACTGCAACGCTACGAACACATCAATCTCATTACGGGCTGATTTTGATGATCAATTTCCTCTTTCTTTTAATCAGCTTATCATGATGGATCTTGGTGAAAAGTTTTCTCTCTACATTTCAGTTGCATTATTGAATCTATGTATTCCAAATTCATCGAAATCCGATGCAAGTATCGCCTCTCTCAGCGGGTACAGATTTGGAGTAAATCTGAGTTCAATTCCCTTCTTAAATAATCTCTCTATTAAACCATCCATGCGGTCTATATGTAGAGGCTTGGTAACCTGATAAGAAATGTAGTATCCCGCCGTTGGATCAAAAAGCTCGAAATGGGTGTCATCGAAATGATACCTGTACATGATCTGATTCATAATCCTTGGATACCATGAACTTTCAATCGTAACTATGATATTGGCGTTAGAATGTTTGAAAAACTTCTCGTTATTCTCATCACTTATCGTGTTTGTCTTTTTACAGATGATTCTGGGGCAATCTCTTGGAAAGTAATATGAATATTCATGCTCTTCATCAATGGCCCACACCACTGCAGGGAATTCAGGTCTATTTTGTTTCTCCCTCGGAACAAAGACTTGGATATCTGAAACCTCGCTAAAATGATAAAGCATACAAGCACCTCTCATCATTTAGTTACGATTAAATCTCCGACTAATGCTTTCTAATTCCGAGAAGCGTTCCACTTCCCGTCACACAAAACAACAGAGGTTTCGATTTGTCTTTCGGGGACGTTCCAGTATTGTGTTAATAACTGCTTCTTTTCCTCCGATGAAACAAGGTTAAAACCATTCTTCAAATAGAATTTGATAGCCCATTCTGCTGAATCCCACGTTCCTATTAGTATCGGTTTATCGGTTGAGGCCACTAGATGAGCCAATAGTTTTGTGCCTATTCCGCTCCCCCGTTGGTGAGTTCTTACATACGCATGCCGAATTAAAGCAACATCGCCTTTATCCTGAATTCCCATAACGCCCCATAATCTATGATCATCTTCAAAACCCCAAAATACGACGTCATCACGGATTTCCTGTTTCAATTCTTCCAATGACATATAGGGTTCATGATAGCGATCCTCAGGAATCACTCCATGGTATGCCTTTGCTGCATCATTAATGATCTCAACCATTGCATCCGTATCCATGCTATTGCACAATCTGATCATGGCATAAGCCTCCTAAAGGTTCATAGTATATCGATTGAACTATCGTAAAGGATATATCAATTCAATCGGTTCATTACTCAATTCCTCTTTAAAAATATAATTATGATCTGCTCCCACAACACATAAAATTTTCTTACCCGGATTTGAATGATATGTGTTCTTCACACGTTGAATCATAATCTGATTTCGTACGATCCATCTAAAGTTATTGGCTTTTGGATTAATCTGATCCAGCCATTCATATTTTTGTTTGGTCATAGTATCAAACGCAACCGAGTTAAAGGGAATCGATCCAACGTCATGTGTATTCATTTGTTTAGCAAACCATTCATCATCGATCTTCTCCAACGCTTTACGCTGCTCTTCTGAGAAGCCGTTAAAGGGATCAAAATCATTCCAGACATCTAACTCAAACCAGTCTATTGGCACAAACTCTATATTCCGTTCCTCGCACAATGGAAAGACAAGCTCCCAATACTCACTGGCCGGCTCTCCCCAGTATCCCTTATCCTGTTTATCCACGTTATACTTCTTCCAACTTAGGGGATGCACTTCACCACAGATAATATCCGGGTTGAATTCTGTAATTAGCTCCTCATACAAGGTAAGTGAGCTACTATATTTCTCTCTTAATTCTGGATTATGAATCGTCCCCAATATTCCAACGACCGTCATATTGTTTCTCCTTTGTATGCGTTATATAAATGATTTTGAGATTCTTATGTATGACTACATGTTAACAATAACAATGATCAACCTTTTTTTCCAATGTTTTCCGAACACCTCTGAGGAAACATACGTAAGCAAAAAAAAAGCCACCTTTGCAGGCAGCCCTTTACTTGTTATAACCCTTACTTACGAACGGAGAGAATGAACTTCTCCAGCGATTCTGTATTGGTAATGCTGTGATTACATCCTTGGTTATCCATGCATACGTATTGACCAATCGCAGAATAATTATCCGGTAAAGCGTTCTTGGTTTTAACCGTGAAGAAAGCAAGCTCTTGATGCCGATTACAGAATAGGCAATACCCCTTCTTGTGTGTCGGCGTTATTCTTCCCTCAATACCGATAAACTGTCCTTCAAACGGATATACAATGAATAATTTGTTTGTAGCAATATCTACCCAGCTCAGATACGTTACATAACGAAAATCAATGGATTGTAGATCAGGCATTTTCATCTTTTTGTTCTTCGGAAATAACTTCTGAATTTGCTTCAACGTAATCGGTGGATACAACTCCAGGTAAGGTTCTAACGTTTTCAAATACCTTTGGTAATCATCTGTTGTCCCCAGTGACGATATTTGCTCCAGCAGTTGCTGCTGATTCTCTGTCAGTTCCGTAAATGCTGCAATGATGTTTGTTGCAGCGCTGTATCTCACAGTCTCCAGGACCCTGCGGTCCGCGGCGGATTGAAACGTTTTGCGAACAAATTCAGCTTGTCTTTTAATCAGATTATATTGGTGGTTTCTAATAAATGATGTACTCATAGCTTTCAGCTCCTTATTATTCATAAAAATTCAATAAGGGCAAAGCCTGTTATTAGAAACGATAAAGTTAAGTTTGGGCGAAAGAATCCAGACTATCGCACCCCACGCAAAGTATCGCCCCCGATCAGGCTTTGCATGAGTTATTTCTAGCTAACGAGCAATTCAGCATTGCCATCTGAGTAACCCCCAATCAAATATCATGCGAAAAGTATATCAGAGAATTTCGGACGGATCAATTGAAATGAGACCTCATGGATATTCTTTTATTTCGTTGCATTTAATTGTAATATCTGATCATTCACAAATCCTTGTAAGAAAAAAAGCTCATCGTCATTTGCTTTTCGTTCATTGGCTGCCTCAAATCGCTCAATCGCTTCCTCTAAGGATGTTGATTTCACAGCATTATTGGCTAAGATGAGCTCTTTATAATATTTATCCATCTCCTCCAAGTCACAGATCGATTCATGACCAAGAAGAAAATGTGTAGCATCATATTTCTGAATATCTTCTATCATAGGCAATAAATGAGACTGTTTAAAATGATATAAATCTTTTGTCGTTGTGCAATACACACTATCCCCTAGAAATATCACCTTTTCATCCGGAATGTACACAACTGTTGAATCATCCGTATGCGTACTTTGAATGGTCTCAAGCACACAAACTTTATTGCCCAAGTCCAGATGGAGAGACTTTTCAAAAATGATATCCGGGGGACACAACTGAAATGTCTCTCTCTCCTGTATTTCATTTTGTATCGTCTCCATACAATGTGAAGTCATCTTCTTGGAATCCACATACTCCTGAAGAGAGCGGTCATCATAAGAATAGTTCCGCCACTCATTCATCTTTTGGCTAGTTAGACTATTCATAATAATCGTAGCTCCGTATTCATTCATGCCTAAAAAATGATCCCAATGGGCATGCGTGATGACCACATATTTAACGGGTGGAACGTTTAACTTCTCTATTTCATGTAAGAAATCCCTGGCATGTTGAACCGAATTCCCACCATCAACAACAAGGCTGTATTTATCACCGCACACTAACCCTAATGTCGGTCTTTCTTTATCATTTTGGTTAGATAGATAGTAGATCGTTTCACTTAATTGATTTAGCATGTTATTTCTCCTCTATAGTAAATTCTTAATTCATAAGAGAGAAAATCTGCATGCTTATTTGAATCAACATTTAGATTTTCTCATTTTATTGGTTTACCAATGGAATCACCTCCTTTGTTTCTTATGCTGGTCTCCGAATTATCTTGTTTTTACTTTCGTTATTTATGTACACTTTCGAGCACCCATATGTTAGTTTAACGAATCCGCAAGGGAATTCCTATTACAAAAAGGAGAACACAGGCATATTCATGCCCATATTCTCCATACAAGCCCTCCTCGTATTAGTCAGGAGGCTGAAGTATGCAAACCCTCTATCAGAATGAACAACGTAAGTGCCTGTCCATAACCCATCGGACTAAGCGGAATATCCTTATAAAACTGGGCATCCTGCCCCACAGGTGTTCCATAGGATACTTGTTGTACAACTCCTTTATCATCAATTTGTTTCAACACCGCTTCAAGCGCTCTCAAGCCAGTCTGGCGATAGGATTCATCCAGGTATCCATACCGGATTCCCTTGAGAATACCGTATCCAATCGCTGCCGTTGCGGAGGTTTCTTTGTACGAGTCCGGATCATCCAGTACGGTGTGCCACATGCCATCCTCATCCTGAAGCTTGCTCAGCGCTCTGACTTGAGCGGTCGCCGTATCCAGCAGATAGGACTTTAGCCCATCTTCGATTGGAATAATATTCAGAAAATCCATGACCCCCGCTGTATACCATGCATTGCCTCTTCCCCAATGAACAGCACCATAGTTATGATTTTCGTTGAAGTCCCAGCCATGATAGAACAACCCGGTTCTCTTATTATATAGATATTTGATATGCACAAGGAACTGTCGCTTGGCTTCTTCTACCAAGTCGGGTTTCTTGAAGTATACCCCTGCCTTGGCCAAAAATAGTACCGTCATAAAAAGGGTATCAATCAGTATTTGTCCATCATTGGCATCTCCCGTTATCATATGCTGAAACGCACCATCTCCGGTTCGCAGCAGTCCATTCATGATCCAACTGCTCCACTCTTCACAGACATGTTCGTACTCCTGGTTTCCGGTCAGCTCGCATAGTGAAATCAAAGTAAGTAGCGGAGCACATGTATTCACATTTTTTTCCGGTAACCCTTCCATCAGCCTTGCATTGTACCATAATTCAAGAAATTCCAGCACTTCGGCATCCTTCGTTGCGTCATAGAGCTGAAGCAGACCATAAAGGCCGACACCTTGCGGCCATTCCCATAGGTGAATGTCGATCAGTCCGATTGGAAATTGTTCATTGATGCTTGTGTTTTTCATAGACTCCATCGCACGGGATACCTTGCTTATTCTCTCCTGCAGCATCATTGGATTCGGCATGTTGGTTTTCACTCCCTTGGTTTCTTGCATACGATTCAGCGCTCCATGTCCAGTAACTGCAGCTGTCCCCTTACTCCATAACCGTCGTGTACTATTTCCTCTCCTTGAATATGAAAGGGCTTGTTCATACCCCAAAGAATTGGACCATAGACCGGATCTGTCAGGGTAAGAGTTAACGCTTGACTGTCGAATTGCGGGCTTGCAGAACGGATTTGGTTTATAAAAGCGTCAAATGAGCCGAATTGCTGTTCACTTCCTGCCCTTATAATCCAGGCGTTGCGCAATCCGGGGGAAATAAGCTCACGCTCTCTCGTCACCCCGGTGGTCTCCATTGATGCTCCATTGGCAGCATATATGGCTGCATACCCTTTATCCAGTCGGACAAAATACCAGTTCTCATGCCTTACCCATTCTGTGAAGGAATAAGAGGGAAAATAAGCATGTGTCCAGTCAGCCGTCTGATTCGCGGGAATATCAAACATCATCAAAGCAATCCCCTCATGCTGAACAACGTCCGGCAATATCCCGTTTCCAGCCCAATAGCAAGGCCGTCCATCCCCGTGCTTGTATATTTCTGCTGGATGATTCACCCAAATCTGCGCCTCAGGCGACAGAGACAGATGATTGACATGCTCCTGATAACCTGCCTTGCTAGGACGAAAGTGAATAATTGAAGATAGGGCGTATTCCTGTGTCCGACAATGATAGAGCTTGGCGTAACCTCCCTTGCCCTGCTGATTGGCAAACACCAATTGCTGATTTCCTCCAAGGTTCAGATGCTCCTGATACGCTGCAGGAGGAATGTAATCCGATAAACTCAAGGCAACATTGCTGATTGAATAATTGTTTACATGACCGACGCCATAACCAATCCAGCACATTGAAGTCGTTCCTGCAGCATAACTGCCCAACAGTTCCTTCTCATAGCTGCGGCCGAATGTTGTAGACATGACCCCTTGATGCATCTGAACAGTAATATAATAGAATAACAGGTCCATTGCCTTCTTCGCTTGCTGTCTGAGCTGTTCATTATGTGCAAATTCATAGATATGCAGCAGACCTACCGCATCAATAGGAATGTATGCACTTGAATTCCATTCGGCCAATCCTTCATCCAAAAAGCGCTCAAACCATAGTGCAAGCCTCTGCTCTGCTTTTTGACGATGAACCTCACCGGATTCACCACTGTTGCCAAACGTTTCATTCCCGAACAGTTGTCCGGCTAACAGCTCATTGGTATGGAACAACAAGGCGTGATTTTCGCTGAAGAACCACATCACATCATCGCCAGGCTCATCAATCCAATACCGATAGCCCAGAATGCTTGCTTTTACCCGATCCCAGAACGATTCACTGAACAAACCGCTATCTCGTTCATCCCTCCAAAGGCGAAATAGCCCCACCAAATAAAAGTCACTGCAATCCTTCCGTTGCTCAATCCCTTCCACGCCATCAAGCAATAACTTCTCCGCTTCTTGCAGATTGCCTTCTGTCTTCAGCATAGCGATGGCCTTATGAATGTTGGGACTGCCCTTCTCGGCAATACATCGCAGAGCCAGGGATTTGCGGGCTTCAATATCCGCCGCTTGCTGAGCAGCCTCATCATAGCTGGTATCGTAGGATTGACAGCCGAACTTCTTCGTCAGTACCACGTTTGAAACCGAAATAGCCAGTGTGAAATATACGTAATGATGGCCGATTTCATTGGTATGTGCCAGGACCAGATCCGTTTCTCTCTCAGCTATGTGTATCGTTTTGTTTTCTGTCCCGTCAAAGAAATTGCCATATTGAATATCAGCCTCTCTAACGATGTCCGGCAATGGAAGCGGCAGCTTGAGCTTAATCTGCTCACCTCTAAAGATATCTGAAGGAAAATAAGCCTGTTCCAGGGCTCGCTCTGCGGATTGGACAGGCCCCACCAAGTGAGCAACAAGTGGCAGTGAAATATCCAATTCTTCGTTTCCCAGGTATTCTACTGCAAAAGCATACATGGTATCACGCTCAGCCAGGTCCTCCCAGCAGGCATAGATCTCATTGATTCCAGCTACTAGCTCAGCATTAATAATGATTTCCTGCTCCTTATTACGAATGAGCGGCGCAAAGTCCGTCACCAATTCCCCATTTATCCACAATGTTAGACTGCCATAGGTTTTTATCCGGAAAGAGGCCGTATGGGTAGTCGAAGAGACTAGACGTGTCGCCGCGTAACTGCGCAGATGTGTCGGTACGAACCAAAATCCTGATTTCTCCACCCGCGGATTATCCCAAGGAGAATACAACTCCCATGGCATCCCGTTCTCTTCTCCATTGAGAGGGTCTCCCGGGCTTGGAAACTCACTCCAGTGATCAAAAAATCGGGGCACAGGCTGCGTTCTCCTATTTTCTACAAATTCCTGTCTACAAGGGTTTTCATGAATGGAGAAACCATCGATAAGCCAATCATTAATATCTCCCTCCATCGTTGTTGGAACAAATGCAACAGGCTTCGTGTATATGCCGCTAATTATCCAATGATTAATGACCTGGTTGTGGCCTAATTTCATAGGCTTGTAATTCAAGGTGTGCATCTTGCCACTGATGGTATCTGACATCCAAACTCATCCTTTCATCCCTGAAGTAATCATACCGCTGACAAAATATCGCTGGAAAACCATAAAAACAATCAGCACCGGAAGCATCGTAATGACGGACATGGCCAGTAGGCTGCCCCAATCTACGTTGTATTCACCAATAAAATTAGAGAGTGCAAGCTGGATCGTATATTTGGATGGATCACTAATAGCGATTAACGGCCATACAAAATCATCCCATCTCCACATGAAGGAGAAGATCGCGAGTACTGCCAGAATCGGCTTCGCTATGGGAAGAATGATGCTCCAGTAAATTTTCCATTCTCCCGCTCCATCCATCCGGGCAGCTTCCAGCAGCTCATCCGGTACCGTCAGCAAATACTGCCGCATAAGGAACACACCTGTCGGGGTTGCTGCAGGCGGGATAATAATCGCGAGCAAGCTATTATATAACCCAAGTGCGCTCAGTACTTTGAATATGGGGATCATAATGACCTCAATTGGAATCATAAGCGTTGAGATAAAAGCAATTAATATGATCGAGCTTCCGCGGAAGCGGTACTTCGCCAATGCAAAGCCTGCCATGGAATTGATCAGTAACAGCAGCAGCGTGGAGCTCAGAGTTACAATCGTACTATTCATAAAATACAAGCCGAAATTACCTTTTCTAAATGCCTCCTTGAAATGCTCGAAGGTGACTGGCTGCGGCCACAACTTGGGAGGAAAGCTGTACAGATCGCTATTCGTTTTCAGGGCAGAAATCACGACCCACAGAACAGGCAGGAGCCACAACAATGCGGCCACACTTAACATACTGTAGATGACGATTTTGACCAGAGGCTTCATCACCATCAGACAGCCCCTCCTTTCGATAAACGGAATTGCAGCGCCGAGAATCCTCCAATAAGGATAAACAGCATCACCGACATGGCACTGGCCAGGCCAAGCTCCTGCCTATTAAAGCCAATCTCATAAATATATTGAACAATATATGTGGTTTCCTTGCCCGGCCCACCGCCTGTAAGCGCAAACATAAGTGGGAAGGCTTTGAACGCGTCAATCAGAGACAGCATAACAACAAGTAAGCTTGTAGGTTTCAAAAGCGGGAGCGTAATATAGCGAAACACCTTTATTCCCGTTGCACCGTCCAAGCGTGCAGCCTCATAGTAGTCTGTAGGTATGGCCTGCAAGCCGGCAATAAAAATGACCATGAAAAAGCCCGCACGTGACCATACCGTCGCGATGATCACAGCCGTATTGGCCCAAAAGGAAGAGGTCAGAAAGCCGACTTGCTCCACACCAGTCATCGTTAACAGATGATTCAAAATGCCAAATGAATCTCCAAAAATCCACTTCCAGGTCAATCCTACGATAATGTAAGAAATCATGGTCGGCCAGTAAAATATCGCCCTGAAGAAGCCACGCATTCGAATCTCGCGTGCAAGCAGCAAAGCAATGCCTAATGCTGCTGCATATATTAACGGAACAACAATTGCTGCATAAATCCCCGTTCGTCCGATGGTTGACCAAAATTCCTGATCCCCTATAATTTTGATATAATTGTCCAGCCCGTTGAACTTCATCGGGTTCAATCCATCATAGACATGGAAAGAATAGTACAGGCCCAATAAAGAGGGAAATACGATAAAAGTTCCAAAGATCAGGAGGTTGGGAAGTATAAACAGATAAGGAGCAATAACGAGCTTCCTGTTCTGCCTTGCCAGCGTTTTACTATTTAATCGTTGTCCTTCACTCATCTCCTTGCCCCTTCCTAATGCGTTAATCGAAAGGGAGGCCTAACAGGAAATCGGTAAGCCCCCGTGTGTGAATTAGCAATATGGCTTTACGTTTTATTGACTTTCAATCGCTTCATTAATCTGCTTGGCCGTCCGATCCAATGCTTCCTGCGGAGTAGCCTTATCTGACAGAACGTCCATAATATTATTTTTCAAATCCGTTGAAATTTTGGATATAAGCGTTTGCTTAGACCAGTCATTGGCTGCAAGTGGCGAACTGTTCTTCAGTTCATCCGAGAAAACTTCAAACATCTCCTTGCCAAATGCATAATTCAGTACGGAGCTATCCTTCCGTGGACTCATAAATAACGACTCCTGATTATATTTTGAATTCACTTCTTTGGACGTTAAATATTCAATGAACTCTGCCGCCTCCTGCTCATAACCGCTGCCTTTGAATGCCATAAGAAACTTTCCGCCTGGCACAGAAGAACGTTGTGTTCCTTTTGGCATATAGGTGACCCCCCATTCGAAATCGGTGATATCCTTGTAATTGCTGATCATCCAGTTACCGGCCCAGTGGGTAGCTACCGTTCCGGAACGGAACAGGTTGTTCGGGTTCTCCCCTCCGAGCCATACCGATTCAGGCATAATCCCTTCTTGATGAAGCTGCTTGAACATCTCCATCGTTCGGATGCCGGCTTCACTATTAATTGCTGCCGCAGTGCCATCCTCCGTTAAGATGCTTCCCCCGTTCTGATACAAAAGCGTGGACCATCTATGCGGAGTGACATCCCATACCATGCCATATCGTGCTCCGCCTTTGTCCATAACCTCTTTCAGCGCAGCGATATATTCCTCCCACGTCCATACCTGATCAGGAGAAGTAGGTACGTTGACGCCCGCTTTATCAAATAAGGTTTTGTTATAAATAAGCCCATTCGCTGTGACATCCATAGGCGCAGCTACCAGCTTGTCATTCATAACATAGTAAGGTTTGAGAGAGTCGATGAATTGATCCTCGAATTGATCAGCATTGTCCACGTAGGGTGTAAGATCAACAGCCTGATTAGCAAAAGACCCCGTATCCGTGACCCGACTCAGAGCAGGCGGCTTTCCGCCAGATAACATCGTTTTTAATTTGGTTTGGATATCCTTGAAGCCCACCTCAATCAGATTGATCTTAACCTTGCTATTGGTCTGCTCGTAATCTTTAATAATTTCCTTCATCACTTCTCCTTCCTTCCCGTCAGAAAACCACAAGAAATCAAGAGTCGTCGATTTCGAATCACTGTTGTTACCTGTATTTGAGCAAGCAGTCAGGATGATGAGCAACATGATCAACACTAAACTGGTGCCAAGCTTAAACGTTGTTCTTCTTGTCATATCAACATCTCCTTAAAAGGGATTAATGATTTTTGGCTTCATTAAGCAATTCATTTTTACGGAATAACTGTGGCGATACACCCACATATTGCTTAAAGGCCCTGCTAAAATATACAGGTGTATTAAAGCCCAATGTCTCTGATATGGACAAAATCGGTGTATCCGTAGACAGCAACAATTTTTTGGCCTCTGCCACCCTTTTCCGTATCACATAATTGCTTATTGTATATCCCGTTGTCTCTTTGAAAGAATGACAAATGTAGTATTTATTCAAATGAAGTGTTTTGGACAAGTCATCCAAAGAAACATTCTCCGTATAATTCTGGTTTAAATAATGAAGAACCCGGCTTACGCTTGTCTGCTTCTGGGAAGAACATAAACTAGGATTGACGGATCGCTCACTGCTCATTTTCCGGTAAATCCGCAGTAGTAATTGGGTAAGACTCAATTTAACCATCGTTTTATACCCTGTATTTCCGGCATCCATCTCCTCCTTGATCCCCTTAAATATACCTATGATGTATTCACGCTCCTCCAGGGACCAATGCACCAACAATCCATTGGCATGACGGAATATGGACATCAAATTATCCAATTGACTCATACCAAGCATGTCCAAAAGCATTAATTCCGTAAAATTGACGAAACTTCGCTTATACACTATTTCTCTTGAAGGATTAATCCGGTGGGGTACGCCCCCTCTGAATATAAACATATCACCGGGCAGCGGCTTATATATTCGATCACCGATTAAAAAAGTTGCATCTCCCTGAATAAAATAATGAATCTCATACCCGTTATGCGTATGGACAGGCCATTCATCCTGAAAATTATCTGCTTCTGATCGCACATAAACTTCATTTTCCTGCAAAGCAATATTCGTCGGGGTGTGTATGGTTAACATCAATAAAGATCTCCCTTCTCAGAATATAAAAAGCAATATAGTTTAATAATTTACAATGATAGCGCTTTACAATGAATTGTATCACAGTTATTTCGATATAATCCGAACAATATTGCTGTATTGTTGATCAGGATTGTTGAAAATGATTAGTGCGGATTTCATGCTGACTGGACGTTGGAAATAAAAAAAACGCTGCAAAGCCCAATGGCTATACAGCGGTCAACTTGCAAACGGTTGGTTAAGATATATTTACTTTTTTAAAGTAACACCCAATATTATTCTTTCATTTCCTTGGTGACGGGAGCAAGCAGAGGCCAAATCGATAACTCCTAAGACCGAAATTTCAACAAACCTATTTATTAGGCGCTTGTTATAAGTTCGGCTTTTTTCTATAGCCTGTTAGCTGTTCAAAGGCAAATGCAATACGAATCAATATCGATTCACTAAAGGCTTTACCAGCAAACGTAATTCCAAATGGCCTTCCATTTTCCTTATATCCCGCAGGTACAGCGATTGATGGATATCCCGCTCTTGCACTAAGATCAGCGCCAACGTAAGAAGGGAAAACAATAGCGTCCAGTCCAAATGTATGTACAGCATAATCTATGCCATTATTTTGCGAATGATATAAATCCGTTATTAACTCCAAGATGTAATTCGAATTATTTAATGGATTATTCAACTGTTCTCTATCTTCGAGAAGGTTTTGCCCGTACTTTAAAAACCTTTCCGCATTTTGTTTGTTCCACTCGATTAATTGACTAAGGGAATGGACAGGTAGATGCGGTGGAAGATTTTGCAGATAATGATCAATGCTATGCTTAAATTCATTATTCAACTTGTTCCACTCCCACTTTCGGTCAAACGATGGGATGTCTATATCTTCAATAATGTTAGCCCCAGCTTCTTTAATCTGGGTTACAGCGTTTTCAAATAGAACTTCATCATATTCTTCGTTATCACGATATCGTGTAATGGGAGCTTTTCTGAAGATTCCTATGGTTGCATTTCTTAACCCTTTGAGGTCTAAACACGTTGTGTAGTCTATTGTTGATTGCGGAATTTTCCAAGTAGCCGGGTCTTCCTCGTCTTTTCCTGAAAGTATTCCTAGTAGGATTGCTGCATCTGTTACAGTCCTTGCCATTGGACCAGCAGTATCTTGCGAGTGTGAGAACGGTATTATTCC
The DNA here is from genome assembly GCF_030487755.1 of Paenibacillus sp. 11B. Taxonomy (NCBI): domain Bacteria; kingdom Bacillati; phylum Bacillota; class Bacilli; order Caryophanales; family Paenibacillaceae; genus Paenibacillus; species Paenibacillus sp. 11B. The sequence continues at coordinate 807,305 of NZ_JAUKNS010000002.1, forward strand.
AGTACGACTTATTAGACCTACAGTTGGCTTTATACCAACAATAGAGTTCTGAACGGATGGACTTAATATGGAACCAGATGTTTCCGTTCCTATGGAAACCATCGTAAAATTAGCAGCTACCGCAGCAGCGGAACCCGTGCTTGAACCCCCTGGGAAAAAATCGCCATAAGGGTTTAAAACTTGTCCCCCTCTAGCGCTGTATCCAGCCCACATATCCGTAGACATGCCATTTGCCCATTCTGTCATATTTGTTTTTCCAAGTATGACTGCTCCAGCTTCTCTTAGCTTAGTGACTAAAAATGAATCCTTTGAACTAATATGAGCTTCCAAGGCCAGTGCTCCTGCGGTTGTATGCATTCCATCCTTGGTTTCTATGTTATCTTTCAACAAAACCGGAATACCATGTAAAATCCCTCTCGGCCCTACGGATTTCCTTTCAGCATCCAACGCCTCCGCAATAAAAATCGCATCCGGGTTGACTTCCAACACGGAATTGATCTTCGGCCCATTTTGGTCATATTGTGCAATACGATTCAAGTAATACATAACCAGATCTCTTGAGCAAAGCTCTCCCTTTTCCATGGCAGCTTGTAGTCCAAATATCGTATTTCCCTCAGTATTGACATGATCCAGTTCAAATGAATTTTCCATATTCTCACCTTTTCTTTGTGCCTTAAACTTATTACCTATGACAGTTTTTCTCGTTTTTTAGTGAGTGTCATGATACCATCTTCGAAGTTGATTAATGTGAGCTTGATGATAACGACTATGGTCAGCGATATGCCATATGCCCCAGCGTATGGTCGCTTGCTTCTCATTCTCATGTCCAAAAGTGACAATCCCCGATAGATCATCATCCGTTAATTGTACACACGCGTCCTTCAACATGGTTATGACACCTTCATATGTCGATATAAGTGTACTCAATGATATCCCTTGAACCATCGGAAGTCTGCCATTTTCATCAATCATGGGGCCATGTTGCTCTCTTAAGATCTGAGGAAGTGGTCTTCCCTTTATTCGATAAACCCAATTCAGATCGACGTACGTAATATGTTTTATTAATTGAGCGGTACTATTGAAGTTGTTATTAGGTCCTTTATAATCTATTTCTTCTTGCGACATACCATCCGTGACAAGTTGGAGTCGTTGGATGTTTTCTTTAACCGCTGCATATAACATCCCAACAACAGGGGACATACTAACTTCGCCTTTTAAATCATAAAGCACCCTAACTCCTCCTAGAAATATTCGTCATCGTTGATCTCTTAGAATTTCCTTGATTTCTCTTAATTCTTGCAATATTTCTTTGGTGTACTGGTTACTCTTCGAATTATCCATTCCGATTTTCACAACAAAAATACCAAGAAACAAAGACACTACCAACATTAAGATAGTCTCCAATAGTTACCATCCATCCTTTCCTACAGCAACAGGAACCGTGACTATTCATTTACAGGTAGATACATTGTTTGTATCTCTTGAACGCCCGGAACAAATCCAAGATTAAAATAGACTGATTCAGCATCGTTGCCTTCCATGACATATAACTGTAGAACTGGATACTTGTCTTTAAGTTCAGTCAGGGCTCTTTGCAGCATGCGTGTAGCAAGTCCTTTTCCTCTGTAAGCGGGGTTGACTCCTATGCTGTAAACTGCTGCTTGATTGTCCTGTAAACATAGGCGACAGTTGGCTACAAGCTGCCCAGTAACCTTATCATATACCAGGGTAGAGGCTTGAGTTAGGTTCTCACTAGTAAAATGGACTTCTTCGTTCGGAATAAAGTCTTCAAGAGATGTCTTCTTTCTGCGTAAGGCTTCAAAACCGCCTACAAAGCTTTCAAAGTCACACAGAGCGATTTCATCTTCATTACTGTATTGCTTAGTCCCCGTTTCATTTTCGATAATTTCGGGGCTCTTAATCATAAGATCAGGATCCCAATGCACATTGAAATGATCTGTAGGACGCTGCATCCAGCGGCATCTGAACTCATCTGGCCAGAATCCAGCCCTCGTAAATAAATGTACTTGATCGGGGAGAATTTCATATACCTTGATACGTTGAGTTGGATCAGACCATTTTATAAGTATTTTTTTAAGAAGCTTCAGTACCTGAAATGAATCATTGAATGGGGAAATAAAGAATAGATGATATAACGTATTGGGTGCCATTCTTACCCCACCGATTTTTGAATCTCCTTTATAAATCCAAAAAGAGTTATTCCGCGAAACATTGAAGCCTTCTCCTTTAAAAAATCCAGTATAGGCCATATTATAATAGACAGAACAATACACTCCCCATTCTTCGGGATCAGCCTTTTGAATAGAATATTCATTAGATAAATCATAAGAATAAAGTTCCTCAGACCAATTATTTAATTCCACGCGTCATTCCTCCTCATCGATGCTAATTACCTTCAAAAATTTTAAGGTGTGTTATCTAAATATCTCTAGTCCCCCTTAAATAACTTGTCCTTTACTATTTATTTGATCAATTCCATCTTCAAACTTATTTTTCAGCAGTTCATGAAATTTATTTTCTTTCTTCTTTAAATGCTCTTCAAAGAAAGCAGTAATATACTTATTAATAGTGGAATGCTTGTCTTCTATCCCATTTTCATTGTAATGTATTGGGATGTCGCTAAAAGTCATATGATGAGCACCGTTTAGTTTTATAAATGAACTATTCAGATCTCTTGAGTTAAATAGAGACTCATACCCACTCAGTAACAAAGGTAACAGCTCGGGTGAAATTTCATTTTCCAGTTCTTCAAACGAGCATTTTTCTTGTCGAGCTACCAATAACGGAACAGATATTCCTTCTTCTTTACTCGCCGTTATTAAATGGAAACTAGGGTCTAATAGAATACTAGCCTTAATTCTCTTGTCTCTTTTGAGCAATTCATAAGCAGCAGCCCCACCCAAAGAATGACCAATGATGCCCATTTCATTCACATCGACTATAGCCCTAAGATCCTTAACTGAATCCAAGACTTCATCTACATTTCTCAAAACCCAACGAATATCTTCAGTTCTAAGCTTCAACAGTCGTTTCCAAGAATGGATATCTAAACTGTCTATTTCGGATATCTCATTGGATTGCTGGACAAAGCGGCCGTCAGGAAAAATGGAGAATATAGATTCATGAGTCGCTCCTACAGTAATAACAGCAAATCCGGACTCCACTAAATGTTTTACACAAAAGGAATACATATCTCTAACTACACCAAAAGCCGGAGCTATAACAATAATTGGACAGTTTTTAGCAGTAATATCCACACTCACATCATTATGTATTTTTGTATCCAGCTTACAAATATAATCTCTATCAACACCCATACTACAGAGCATATCAACAGCTAGAGAAGTATTAGGTTCAAATAACGAACTATACTTCGACTCATTTTTCACTGAATCGGAAGGATAGTATATGCTAATGAGCACTTCTCTAGTTTCCTTACTTATGGGATCAATACGTGATTCATCCTTTAAAACAAAAACCTTTCTGCCAACCGTCATCGCATTCACCCTTTTTTATTTTTGTTACTACCAACACGGTTTGGTGGAAATATGTGCTTGTCTGAACATGCTCTGTTACTTCCAAAAATTTCAAAATACAGACAAGCTACTCTTTAATTAATTTTTTTCTCATATACAAAGCTATTTCTTCGTTTTCGCTCGGATTATTTGAATATAGTGATACATCAATTCCTTCTATTTGATAACCACATTGCATGTAAAAATGAATGGCTGGAACATTCGTATTCTGGGTTTCTAACGTAATAGCTCTGAAGCCTTGTTCTTGAGCAATCTCATTCACTTTATTGATCAGCAGCCTCCCATATCCTTTTCTTATGTATGTTTCATTAACCTGCAAATGCCATATCATCAGCGTATTATTCCAATGTTGTGGTTCTGAAATGGCGAGCGCTATGATTTTCCCCTCTATAAATATTCCATAAGAAAATCCCATTTTTATGATTTCTTCATACCATTCCAAATCTTCTGTACTGTTCAATTCTTCTTTTTCGTAGATGTCATCCAAATTTATTAACGTTAAATGCATACTAAAGGAGCCTTGCGTCTCTTCTTTGGTAAGCTCATATTTTTGAGTGGATTTATATCCAAAGCTTCCAAGTTGAAGCCAATCTTCATTGGATAGAGTCTCTATTTTTTTGATCTCCATTACATCACCCCAGAAATATATATTTCAGCGACCAGCACACAACTTGTTTTATACATATCTGTTATATCTCTTTTTTCGACTTTAATTTTCCATTTTCCTGCATTTCTACTTTATATCCCATCTATCTACTATAATTCATCGCCAGGAGCACCTTGAAATCCCGTCGGGTCGGACCCGACAGGATTTCATTTGAATACATATTCTATCTTAAATCAAAAATTCCAGATTAGTTTAACCACTCTGATTATTCAGTTAATCTCTAAATAGTCGATATATACATCCCATGTTCCGTCATCGGCGGTTACAACGAGTTGAATCTCCTGGTTTCCGGTCCCATGGCTGATATTGTTAAGGGTGTAAACCGCGGGACTGCTTCCTCCGAAGTAAAAGGTTCCCTTCGTTTGGCCGCCAATCTTCAAATCAACTCTGGCCATATTGGAATTATTCGAAGCACCACGGAGTGTGAAATTATGAGTGCCGCTGGCAAAATACTGTGTGTATTTGACCAAATCATTATTGGCATAAAGAACAACTCCGTTAAAAGGCGAGCTAATATTACCAGTATACTGGCCGCCTTTGGTCATATTCTCGGCTTCCACTTTCGTCCCGGTACTTGGAGGATTGGTTGTACCATCGTCAGGCGCAACAGCCCGACCAGTGCTCGAAGAGATCATACCGGAGCAAAGGCCACGGCTCTTCAGGTTTTGTGCTATCTGCGGAATCGCTTGCAATGTCGTTTGATACTGGTCATGCATCAGAATGACGTCACCGTTTTGCATTCTATTCACGGCAGCTACGATCTGGGCAGTGGAGGCGCCATTCCAGTCCTGAGAATCCACGTTCCACAACACTTCGGTTAGGCCATTTTGGCTGAGGACAGATTTTAGAGTAGCATTGGTCGCACCGTAAGGCGGACGGAACAACTTCGGTGAACTTCCGGTTATCGACTGGATGGTCTGCTGTGTCCGGGTGATTTCCGACGACATCTGGGAGCTGCTCAATGTCGTCATATCAGGATGCGTATAGGAGTGGTTGCCGATCCACATACCCGCTGCCACCTGTGCGCTGACCAGAGATTGATTATTTTGGGCGCTTTGCCCTACATTAAACATCGTAGCCCGCAGACCTGCCTGCTTTAACGCATTGAGCACGTTTGTTGTGTTGCCGCTGGGGCCATCATCAAACGTCAGGCCTACATAACCGTTTGGACAGTTGGCATCGGCGGCGCTGACGGTAGGCATCACCGGTATGGAGAACAACGTGCTAAAGAGTGCAACAGACATTGCTGCCTTTACCAGTTTGGCTTTGAACATTATAAATTCCTCCTTTAAACTTAATAACAATATCGTTGTTCGCTTCACTCCCAACCGTTTAACCTCTCTACTACACTCTAGGAAGTTGACCTCCTCTCTTTCATACGATTACCAACTCTGAAAAAAGCGCTTTCATAATTTGATATTGTATGCCTCGTTTCGTGTATGTAAGCAGTTTCTTCCAGATGGATACAGTATAAACGATATGTATATTTAAAGTAAATTCAATTTAAACCAAATTATTCTATTTTTTCATCTTGTCGCTATTATTCCCCTTGGCCCCTATGAACTTGTGGAAAAGGCTCCTTGGACTGCAAACTTCTTCTCCAGCTTCTCTTTGGTAAACCAAGGGGCATGTGCTTCTATAAGAACCCTCGCTTCATTTCAAGTCAAGCCATATCTTAAATAAAAGGCTTATGTTGCTACCACATGCTGCATTTCTTCACTGCCTGTTAGAAAGCCTGCTCGCTCCACATAATATAAATCATAGATCTGCTCGGCATAATTTATCGATTCATATATCTCCGGGTATATATCATTTGCTAATTTGACATACGGTAATTTTCCCACTGCTTTGTTGGATCGGATGTTTTGTTTGCGAATTTTCAGAAATACCGTTTCAATTTCATGTTGCAGAAACAATTCCGCAAAGAAGGCTTCCTTTGCTCGTTGGTTGTAGCCTTTTCCAAAATAAGGAGCTCCAATCCATGTGGCAAGAAAACCCGTCTTATTATCGATTTGATATAGATCAATGGTGCCGATGGGATGGCCCAGCTCATTAAGGATCGTTCTTGAAATACATATGTTTTGCTCTTCTTCAACAACCACCTGCTTGGTTACGAATAAATATTCTTCATAAGATCGGCACTTATGACGAACATAAGGAAAAACTGCGGGGTCCAGCATTAAATCATACAGTGAGTGGCATTCGTGCAAGTCTCGTTTTTTTAACATTTAAACGACCACCTAGTCCTTTTAGTTCGCTGAGTCAAACAAACTAAGTATATAAAAGGACTTGTGGAATTTAATGAATTCTATATTGCTTTTATGTAAAATTCATCATAGAAATGTTTTCCACATCATTTTGGCTGGACGTCACGTGACGCTCCAATGAAGAGTGCTGTTAATTTTCATTTTTGAATCTGTTTTCCAGTTCCTTAACAAATACCTCGATGGGATACTTATAATCAATTGGTTTGTAGATTATTCTATTATTCCATTGATGTCTCATGGCCTCGTCTCTCAAATCATCGTTTTCATGCTGAATCGTATTCAAAATCAGCATCATTTCATTCATCGTGCCTATAACACTCCTGTTATCCGTTTTTGTAATTACCTCTTCACTACATTCTTTTATATATGAATTGGCTAACGCTTCAGGAATTTGTTCAACAGCAAAATAATCTTGCAAATGATTTAAAAAGACCTCTTTTAGTTTATTGGCTTGATTCGTTCGAATTCCGGTTACCGTTAAACTCAATCTAGAAAAATCATTCATAAACACATAATGTTTTTTGCCATATAGCTTAAAAAAATTGACATGCCAACTAAAGAAAGCATCTGCAGGATGCTCGATTATTTCAGGTTTCACATTCAAATCCTTTAATGTGTCTTTCGTTGCTTTAAAAATTATCATGAATCTTGTTCCTTTCATTTTAACTTTTCTCATCATTATTGATAACAACATTTCATGCGTCGGGATAAAATTTTTGGCCAGAGGAAACATTAATTATACCACTTATCCCAGGGAGTGATGTGATGCTGTACCTTATCAGCTTAGTGCTTATGTTTACTGGCTTAGCCTGTATCAATATTATTTTTTCATATCAGAGCAAGCATATCGACCCTCAATTCTGGTCTACGTTTAAATTCCATCTTTGGATGCTGCCTTTATTCTTCGCAGCTAATCTGAGTGTCGGATATGGCATCAAGTTTGGTATGAAAGCCGCCAGCCAACTGGGCTATGTCCTGATTATTGCCAAATGCATGGAAGTGCTCATCTCCATATGGATGGGATACTGGTTTATGAAGGAGATCCCTTCATGGAAAACGTGGGTTGGTCTTGCGGTCATCATTATTGGTGTTGTTCTGGTTAAGCAGAAATAGAAGTCAGTTACAAGTGCTTTCATCTGCTAAATGCAAATGAAAGGGAGGCGTTCACGGGTCAAAGACATAACACGATGCCACACTTGAAGACTTGATGCATCATATTATTGCTGCCTTTAAGTTAAATATGGAACATCGGTTATCAAGTGTTGGATATCGTTGGTTGAAACCTTTTTCCAGTGTAGGAATCCCCAATCCTTGTCGCAAGAAAACCTATCATCATGCCGAGATGTTTTCCATACGGTTTTACTCAGGCGGGGCTCAGAAGGAGTTGATTTATTACGATTAGTTATACGAGGTCTTTAAGATTGTCTTCACTCGGTCAACGGTCGATTCGAAGAACTCTTGCTTAATATCTTTTCGAAATACTTCCTTATATCTATTTCTTCCAATCTGATCAAAACGTTCTTGTACCCGAATTACATGTTCGTTGTCAGACTTGATATTCTTCTCTATCTCTTCATACTGTTCCAACGTATCATATTCCCACATCGCAAAAATCTCACTGGTTTCATCATCAATAATCGTATGCCATCTTCCAATCAATCTCGCACCGTACTTCAGTTGTGTAGGTAATAGAATATCATTAAATAAAGCATTAAACTCTTCTACGAATGAAGAAGCTACAACATATGTCTTCCTCCGATATATCATCACTGCACCTCTCTCGATAAATTAAAAAACGAACCTATATACAATTTCATCATCATATACATCTCCGGTCTCAGCAAATCCCATTTTTTCATAAAGCTTTCTTGCAACTTCATTATCTGAACATACCGTTAAATTCAAACACTTGCTATGGACATAATTCTCTCTGATATATCTAATTACCGAATCTATCGTTGCTTTTCCATATTCCTTACCTTGATAACTTGCATCGATCATAAAACCATTCAACCAATAGGACCAAGTTGTTGTTTCATCTAATGTGATCATGACAAAACCCACTAAGCTATCCTCCGTATTATATATACAAAATGGCAGATACTTGTATTCATCCCCATCTGGACGAATGTGCACTTTCGCTAGAGACACGGCTACTGATGGAACATAATGATTTTGATTAGCTTGAACTTGTAAGTTTAATGCATCTTTCCAGTTCTCTCTTGTCGTAGGTATTAATCTGATCACAATAAAATCACTCATTCCGTTTTTTTGTTGGATTAACTCCAGTCACCGAAATGCTTCTCAAGGAATCTTACTTCATTTTCATAATGAGCCAAATGACCCTCTTCGATCATTTTGATAAAAGCAGTCTCCCCAGACGCAGCCCGATCAGATAATGTAGTACACATGAAATGAATTCGAGAAACCACCCATTCCTTCAGATCTGTCGGCCCATCCATACCATAAGCATCAAAAAATAACGCTATACGTCTTTTCCGCTCAGATGCATGATCCTGTTTGTGATATGGAACGACTTCCCTTTCATCTTTACCCGGTGAAAAGCCTGCTAGCGGAACAGAGGTATAAAGGCTGTAAACGATATCCCATATACGCGGACCAGGCCCTGCCATGTCAAAATCAATGATTCCTACAGGAAGTCGATCTTTAAACACAACGTTATACAAAGCAAAATCGTTATGGCAGACTACTTCTTCCTCTGAAGATATCCTTGGACAGGAATTGGATGACTCGGTACTTGTGATAAATCCCACTGTAGCATCATGATAGCTTTTTAATAGCTTGGCTACTTCTTCTAAGGTTTCATCAGACCACATATAACTTTCAATCTCAGGATAATCATTTCCCAGCACTACACCATCCAGGTAAGAAAGAATCTCTCTACCCTGCTCATCTGCTCCCAAATATCTAGGGGAATGCGCATAGCCCACCTTTTCAAGATGCAAAAGCAATTCATATACATACGGATTCGGTATTGCGTCACGCCGAACGGTGCTCCCAACTTTTACAACCTTGTTCACATTGCCTCCGTTCAGAATCTCCTCGTGTTCCCGCAAAATGAACTCCTCCTATGGTCTGTTTTGGGTATATCTATTGGTTTTATCCTTTCTGGAACTCCCCGGGAAACCAGCAACCAATAGTACAAATCCGACGAAGAATAAGAAATATACGAGTATACCCGTAAAACCATTATCACTCGCTGGTATTAACTCACGCGCTTTCCCACCTGAAGCATAGCCAGCTTCTACTATCGCTATGGATATTCTATCCGAAATTCTATCTAGGGTTGAAATAAAAACGCTGCTAACCATAAGAACCGCGCCCAGGATTTTATTTGTATTGTTCATGAGCTGCCTCCTATTTCCGTTTATAATTATGATCCATTTTTATTGCCAAGCCTCGTCAACTGGTTTATCTTTCAGACCACGCGGTTCGGATGTATCCCAACTTCATTCCAACATGCTCCATATTTCGATGGCTTTGTGATAAAAAGGAACATTGCCCCACCACTAGGTTACATTCCTTATTCATGGCTTCCGTTATTCTTCTATTCAAAAGCTGCTGATGTACACCCTGATTTCTAAACTCAGGTAATGTTGCTGCAAAGGTTAAGGACGCCTTTTGATTTTTAATAAACAGAACACTTACCGCTGCGGGGATCTCATTGACATATGCGATGTAAAACTTCCATCCTGGACGATGATAAAGAACCTTATTATTCTGCGCGACATAAGGGATACCGTCATCCGACATACCGGTCCCCCGGCAATGGATGGTCGCATATAGCTCGAATTGATTCTCTTCAAGTTCTTGAATTCGGATATGATCTGATTGATTCCTTTTGTCTTCAGGTTTGATGATCAGGGATGAATGAAATCCCGATGCATACAGACCTAAGTCGGTTAAGCGTTTCAAAAAGTTCTGATCCACCATAGATGGAATGACCTCGAACTGAACCTTTCGATCTCGCTGTCTATAAAAATCAATGATAGCATCCATGTGTTCCACATCATTATTTGTTAAGCCCTTCACCGTATTAAAAGTGGGCCAAGGCATGGTCTTACTGTAGAAACAGATGGCATTTCCAAATTGTTGAATCTCAATTCCTTCCGGATTGTTGTCCCGACCTTGTATAGCAAGCATGCGATCTGTCATATAATCGATTTCCGAGTTTTCAATTTCTTTAATTAAATCTAAGGATGGAATCAGTGGATTCATATCTTTACCTCCAAATAAAATTATGGGAACTCTATTTTAATTTCCATCAAAAAACTTCTTTGCATTGCCTATACTTTACAATGGTTAGATGCTCCCACTCCTTATATAGCTGCTCTTTAGAGAGTATCTTCCATGGATTAAACATCGTTTGCCCATCTTTATTGAAATATAGTTGTTCTCCCAGATGGTACGCTGCATGTTGAATAATCCCATTCTTATCTGTCCATATGACAACGTCCCCTTGAACCAGATCCTCTGTTATTAGCTCCTCGTAATGATACTGTTCTAATTTCTCAAGAAACGTTTTTTGATGTACCCATTCATAGATAAACCATTCCTGTTTTCCGTTGGAGATTGCAAACAAAACTGCTGCGAGGCAATTTGCACCTTGGGAACTAGCAAACGAATTGGCATATGGTTTTAGAAAATCAGGTAGCCACTCAGGTGGCTTCACACATTCCCCTTTATCCCACCATTCGTAAACCATTGTCGTAAGTATCTGTTCTTTACATGATATGTCCAGATTTTCCCACATAAAGCGTTGGAGGATCACGTGTCCATCAATTAAATAGCTTGCAGGTATTTCCGCCAGATCATGTACAAATGCAACGGGGAAAACAAGTCCCCTTTTACTTTGCACTTGTGCATTTAACAGAGATCGTTTCTTATCTTCAGGGATAGTTTCTATCCATTCTTTTTCAGCAATGATTACATAATCAACGTTCTTTATATTCCAGTACTCATATCCATTTACATAATTCACTTGCCTATATGTGCTGTGGTTATAGAACTCATCTTTTGGCATGAATAGTACATCAGTAAAGTCAAATTCATAATCAAGATGCTCTTTCGATAGGAAAAATAAATCTTTTTCCGGTACATAGCAATCGACCCAAGACCGTAAAACTTTTTTGTCCGGCTTAATATTCAAATATGTATTCCTCCGTGTTGGATTTGAAATTTATTCTTTCATTTTATCTCTCACTATTCCGTAGTAAATCAGATCCTCATAACGGTCGTCTTTCTTGACATGATCCATCAGTACCCCTTCTTTCTTCATGCCAATTTTCTGTATTACTTGTCCGGATGCCGGGTTCGAAGCAAAATGTCGCGCATATACCATATACCTTATGGTATTTTTTCACATCAAAAGCGAAGTCCAAGATCGCCTTGGCTGCTTCTGTTGCATATCCATTTCCCCAAAAGGGTTGACCGACCCAATAGGATAACTCACCATTATCGTAACGTTGGTGATTAGATAATGCGATTGCCCCATATAAAGCGCCTGTTTCCCTATCACAAATAGCAAATTCGTATAACTTATCCGCATCAAAGTTTTCTTGATGATGTTCTATCCATGACATAGCACAATCTAATGTATATGGGTAGGGTAATGTGAGTGTGCTCTTATATATGTTGTAGTCATTACATAGTCTGGTAACGGTTTCAGCATCTGCTTCCGTAAATAATCTTAATAGTAACCTCTCTGTAGTCATCGTTATATTGATATCATCGTATATCATGCTATCCCACCTTATTTGATTAAAATGGACCATACTATAAATCAATCTATCATTCCTATCGTCTCTATTACGTTATATTTTCCAAAATCATTTATAATAGTCAGTGGTAAATAGTCATACAACCACAACCACGATGATGTTATCCAAGATACCTTCACCCCTAGGTTATTCAGAAAACTCAACTAAAATGGGATGAGTGCTTTCATCCAATGCTTTGTGAATTCTCTCCTTAAAATTCCCCCATGTTATCATTTCATTGGCTTGTTCCAATGTAAAGAAACCAACCTCATCACTTTCACTACTTGTAGTTAGAGTTCCTCCAATCGGTTTTCCAGTGAATATATTGTTACATACTCCCCGGGTAGTGTTCTGATATAGACCACAAAACTTAATAAGTTCAATATCGATACCAGTCTCTTCCTTCACCTCTCGAACGGCTGCTCGTGTGATGGTCTCGCCTTCTTCTACACAGCCTTGAGGCATTTCCCAGCCTCTCCGCCCTTCATAAGTAAGATTTCATTGTTCTCATTAAGGACAATTACACTTGCAGATACGATAAATTTCATTCAAAATCCCCCTTCTTTAGTTTTAGTTCATAGCCGTAATCCACATTTAATTCCCCTCTGGAGTCATCCAATTTTGTGATTTATAACTTCTTTTGAAGTAATACTTCTTCCGTTCTGGCATAGTTTGATTTTTCGTATGTCTTTATAGCCATCTCATTTCTTTGACCTGTCAGAATCTTCACACTGGTCACACCTCGTGCTCTGAGTTCTTCCTCTATAAAAGCAATCAACAAAGTAGCCAGCCCTCTTCTCCGGGCAACTTCGGTAATATACATTTCTGTGATTTCTCCCTGGAAACCACGATAACAAAAAGATTTAAAATATTGAGCACAAGCAAATCCAACTGCCTGATCGTTAATAACAGCTAGAGCAATCAGCTCATCAGATAAAGCAAAGCTATCTTTTACTTCTTCTACGGATGTACCCACTCCATTAAAAGCATCATTGAGCTTTAGAAGGTCCTCTGCATCATTTGCGTTCGCCCAGCGAATATCCATTTTCTCTTCCGTCATCACATAACCTCCAATAATATCTGTCAACGGCAATTAGTGATCCGGATAGGTTTCTTTCAAAAACCTGATGGATTGGTTGATCAACGCTTGTAATACATCTATATGGATATCTGCAACTTTATTGATGTATACACATGCTTTTCCTGTCGTATGTTTTCCAAAGTCCTTTAATAAATCCTCTCGCTTTGTATCACCTGTCGCAAAATACAAACTGATTTTTGCTTTTCGGGGAGAAAAACCCACCAATGGTGCATCTCCTTCGTGACCAGATTCATATTTATAATGATAAGCGCCGAATCCAATAATACTCGGTCCCCACATCTTTGCTTTATAACCTGTTGTTTCAGTAAAAATATCTAATAGTTGATACGCATCTTCACGTTTTTTGGTATTCTCAACACTTTCAATAAATTCAATGACACTGTTGTCCGTTTCTTTTGTTTTAAGTTTGTACATTGATAAAATCGCTCCTTCATATATCAGGTTAACAATTCTCCACTTGCCTTACATCTAAAATAATATCCAATTTCTCATTCATTACAATCGCTACCGCTGAAACGATATGCTTTGGTGGATTCATAGATATAGATAGTCCTCTCTTGGGCTTATTCGTTTAATTTATCCTTACCATAATAAAATCCCTTGAGTTGTTCATTAAAAAATGATTTTAAATCATCCTGCACAATGGAATACTTCACTTGTTTATTTTTTATATCTGTTCTTGTAATATATATTTGCTCAAGATCATATTGGATTGTAATATCTCTTCTTGAATGAAGTCGAAATGCTATTCCAGCACTGATGTTTGAAGGCGTTTGATGAAGTTCGATAATTGAGGATTCAGGCACAGAATTGATCCAGCCAACAATTTGGTTAATTTGTTCATCTGTCAATTTAATATCCACAAATGTAATGTTAGGCGTTTTGTGCGAGTAGACTGCTTTTGTCATTTGGGTACTTTTAATGTGATCGATAGAAATCTCTTTATTCAGCTGTTCATTTTCTTGATTGAGATATTGATAAAAGAAATAAGCTACAAGAAGAAGTACTACTGTGATAATGAGCGTTTTCAGTATTTTAATGATATTATTCCCCCGTCTCATATAACTTTTTATGAACTCCTCATAACGCCTCTCACCCTTAGATGCTCTTAGCTCTCTTATCTTAAGGAGCTGGTCGTATTCAGTTAGTTCTTCTAGTCTTAGAAAAGTACTTGTCAAACCAGGGGGCGAACGCCACAGTGTGTAAGGTTTTCATCAATTCACTTTATGTATCACATATCACTTGGTTCCTTCATTGAAGTAAGTGATCTCATTACCGCTAATTAAGTTCCTTATACCACCTTTATAAAATGGCATTAATTGATCTGCTTCCTCTATATCCTTCCAAGCAATCTCGGAGATTTCATCAGGTCTTACAATTTGTTCAGTACCTCCAGTAATTTCAGCCCTGAAGACTATAAAAATTGCATGTTCATTTAAATGTTCAAATTTACATTCATTTATAGCTACGATGCCATAGACCTTAACATCAAAACCTGTCTCTTCTTTGGCTTCTCGGATAGCAGCTTGCTCTAATGATTCATCTGGTTCTACTGCTCCTCCTGGTAAAGACCAGCTTGAACGTCCTACATTTTTGACCATTAAGACTTTCGATTTTGATTCATCTGTAATTAGAGTGTATGTTACGTTGACTCGTTTCATTGTCCTCTCTCCTTTCTTAATATGAGTGCATATCTATACCTTCGAGATTTCCAATTCATATTTAACTTGCGTTTTACTGTGCCCTTCTATGGTTTCGATCATTTCTTCTATTTCTTCAAATCCACTTTTCTCATAAAATGCCCTTCCTATATGATTCTCTTTCCCTACCCAGGCAAACATTTTATTTATTGGCTTTAAAACTTGAGTGAATCTCTGAATAAACTCTTTACCTATTCCCATTTTGTGATATTCAGGTCGTATATAAATTCTTAGTAATTCATATTCTTCTTCTTTCACTTGTCTTGTTTGAGCATATCCAACGACTTTGCCATTAAATTCTGCTATTAAAAAACTCCGTTTGGCACTTTGAAGATCTCTCTCGACAGATCGACTTAAATTCTCATCTGAATATGCTCTACTTAGAAAATTTTGTATGTAGCCTTCGGAGTATATGCCTTTATAAGTATAATTCCATGTTTCTTGAGCTATGGATTGAATGTGTGGGATATCCTCATTTGAAACAAATCTAATTGTAATCATCTGGTTATCCTTCTTTCATTATTAATTAACGAACTTTATAGTCTTTCTTAAGAAATGCATAAATGGTATTATCAACAAATCGATTCTTCCAATAATAATTTTCCTTTAATATCCCTTCTTCTCTAAAGCCGATTTTCTCAAGTACCTTTCTTGATCCCACATTCTCTGGTTCTACAAATGCTTCAATTCGGTTTAAGCCAAGCGTATTAAATCCATATTCAATGACCTTTTCAACCACCTCGGTCATAAAACCTTGATGCCAATATTCTGGTGTTAGTTCATATCCACTGACAGCTTTATAATGATTTTTCATCCATCCATGAAAGCCACATGTTCCAATTACTTTGTTTTCAGACTGCAAAGTGATTCCCCAACGAATGGCTTGACCTGCTTCAAATCTTTCATTCCATCTTTGAATTAATTCTTCTGCTTGTTTAATGGTTGTAAAACTCTCAAGATCATAAAACTTCGTAACTTCATCCAATGAAAAACATTCAAATATATCACTGGAATCATTCTGTGTAGTTCTCTTAATACAAGTCTTTTTGTTTCTAATTCGGGAAACTGCGACATTTTAGTTCTCCTTAATGGTTTAAGTATTCTCACTCAGTTCTAATCCATATTATTACATATATGAAGTAAATCAAGCAAAAAAAAGCAGATGGTCTCTCATCTGCCCTGAAATATGGAGAAAGACATGCAGCCGATTTAAATTTCCCTCCATGCTCTTGATCTTAATTCCCCTCGACTGCCAATCTCCAGTCATTACATCGTATGGTAGTCCCAATAGGGTATTCAAAATCACACTCGCCAATATACGAAAAGCCCAGCTTGCGACAAATGGCATTCGAAGCTGGATTTTTAGTTTTAGGAAAAGCGTGAATAAAATTATGTTTCTTCTTTTCAGAACGAATAGAAGCTATGGCCTTTGCTGTTGCTTCAGTCGCTATTCCTCTACCTTGATATTCAGATAAAACACTCCAACCTATCTCGAAAATAGATTCTTCTTTCCACGTCTGATCCCAATACCCTACACTACCCACGACTTCAAAATGCGGAAGCAAAAGGATCTTAAACATTTTCCCTGTTCCACTTTGGGCGATTTCATAATAGCGCTTATGGCGAGCTAGGATTTTCTCCTCAGTCTCTGGCCCTCCGAAGTGTAGTGTCATCTCATGAGAATTTAATTGGCGAAGCAAATCTAAATCTTCTTCGTCCCACAGTTCAATTCTTACCTCTGGCGCATTCCTTTGTTCCATCTCACTCACCTCACTTTTTTATTTGAAACCAAATTTAGAGGAAGAGATTTACTATTCTCAGTTCAATTATACCAGAACATATATTCTTATACAGTAAAAATTTATCATTATCTTTTAGTTCTGCTCGCAATAAACCATTCAAATTCAATGTGGAAAAATGAAGTTCGAAGGTATAGTCTGCTCTCGTGAGACTAGCATGAAATGCCTCTTCCAGACCCATCTTGCTGAATGGTATTCCCAGGAGCCGCAGCTTGATTATACGTTATACGATGTCACCACTTCTTCAAATTAGCTTATTAAAAATCTATTGTTGTTTAATATCTCTTCAATCACTTCATCTATCTGGTCAACAGAATATTCTTGGGTATTTAATATATGTCTTTCGTCTTTTAGGGCTTCTTTAAATTCATTCAAAAGGATTACGCTTCGTTCTCCCATTTGTATCGTTGGATCTCTTAACTGATCTCTTCTAATAATTGTTTCATCATCGACCATAAATACTACATAAATAATCCTTACATTTATACTCTCCAGCTCACTAGCTAAACAGTTAGCCTCCGTTGGAAACGTCACATAATCTATAACAACATCGTAATTAAATTCAATTAGGTTCTTCACTAAACTTATAATATTTATCCACGTTAGCTTATGAGTTTCTTGACAGATCCACGGCTTTCCCCTCCCGTTTACAGGTAGATGACTAATATCATCACCAGATATATATGAACTGCGATCCAGATGTTCAACAAGTTTCTTTGATGTAGTAGATTTCCCGACACCGGCAGGGCCAGAAATGACGTAAACGGATCTTGTCATGTTGTAGCCTCCTTTGAATTTACTGCAATATAATAGCCTTTTGCGCTTTCGTCTAATGTTCGTCGTTGAGAGCTAATTCAACTTCTCTCTTTCATCTTCATGAAAACCATGAAGAGAAGCAGCTTTGTATACATTGTAATCTGAATAATCCCCTCCTCAATCACTTAAGAAAATTTGTTTGAAGTGTCCATTCTAATCTTCTAACCCATTCGTTCTTTACATCCATATTCGCATTTTTTATTCGATTCATAATATTTAGAATCCGAGAAATCGAGAACGCTTTCAATAATTCTTCATTAATTTGTACATTTGAATATGAGCTATACTCACTTATAAAAATCCATGAAAGATCCTTCGCAAACATTGGATAATGCAGATGTACAAACCATATTACCCATGCGATATCCTGAAGAGGATGCCCCCATCCGGCCCATTCCCAATCAATAATATACAATGTGTCATCTAAGCTAATTGCATTATGAGGTCCATAATCACCATGTATTAATGTTTCCTCTTCTTCAATATCAATGTTAAGTAAAACTTTAACTTTTTCTTTTATGACACTTGGTATGAAATCAATAGAATCTATATCAACATTTATGAGGTTTAATATCGGTATATTGGAGTTGAACTCTCTAAGCTGTATTGAATGAACATCTTGTGCTAGATGCTTTCCAAGTAGCTTAAAAATTTCTTGAGCTTTGACATCATCATTATCATCCAGATATTTTTGGCTATTCACTCCCTGTAAATAGTCCAAAATAATGTACAAAAATCCGTTATCTTCAAAATAATCGTGTATTCTAGGCGAGATTCTTGCCTCGTTCAAGAGAGTTAGACAATTAATTTCTACTCTAGCATCAATACTGTTATTAGTTGAGATCTTTGCAATAACAGGCGGGTTTGTACCTTCAAGTAAAAATGTACTGTTGGTATATCCTCCTGAAAGTTCAATCAATTTAATATTTTCAAATTTACGAAATAAGATTTCGTGAGACATCTGATTCGCACCATCTTTCTTTACACTTATGGTCTTTCAAATAACGTTCCCATATTCGCTACGCGAGCCGACCTTAGATAGCTACTATCTTAGGTCGGCTCGCATGTCAACAGAGTCACTTCCCTGATTGTTGATTGAACGACAAGGCCTATAAACCCTATCGTAAGAATTTAATTTTAGATGATGTCACCTGCTGACTTTAAAATCACTATTTCGTTCTCCATTCATTAGCTTTCAATCTATAGATTATTCCAATAGGAGCTGTTTGTTTCATAGACCATATGCTTGTTCATTCTGTTCACCTCATCTGGTATAAATTTTGTTTGCTGTTCATTTGTTAATTAATGGCTTTTTGTAATCAATCCTTGTAGACAACACTACTGTAAGAACACATTAAATATTAATGCTTTAGGTGTAGGGACCATCATTAAATTAGTTTATTTAGTTCTTCTTTAATTTCATAATTTAAACCATTCTTCATTAATAAATCTCTTATTACATGTTGATCTACAATTTCTTTATGTCTTTGTAAGTGACCTAAGATCAAATTCGATTTCGCTTCTCTTCCCATTAAATAATACGCCACATACCAGATCTCAGGATTGGATACCTTTATTCCATCCCATTCTCTATTTCGAATATGAGATGTAGGTAAACAAACTACTTCTCCTTCAGCATAAAAAGCAAATCCTCCAATGATATCTATTCTTAATGAAGGAATATGTATCCTGTATTCACTTGCAAAAGGGTAGTCACCACTATCCTGTTCTATCCAATCATATCCATCTATAACTTTAAGTAGCATATCTTTTGGACAATCAACTATGAGATCCCAATCATTCACTGTATTTGATAAATTAAAATAATATAACAATCCACTTCCACCAAGTGAATAAGTTAATTCATTCTCTTCAAACCTTCTAATAATCGGTAAGATTTCTTTATGATCTAACATAGTTGACCTCCTAATATGTGTAGCTTATAACGATTCTGTATTCATGAACCCTCCGCCGACTAAAGGGGTGGTTTCCTAGCCTCAATGCGGTTAGTGGTATAGAAGTATCTGCCTGAATATAGTGTTATCTGATGAAGCACGCTCCGAAGTGATACTAAAAGAAGCTATATATTCCGTCTTCAAAATAGTCAAATTCTTCATCCGTTATTCGTAACTTGCCGTATCCGTTATAAAATATTTCTTTATCTCTTTCATTATCAAAAGTATTACATTTGGGTCTAATAGCCAATGCTACATCATATCTTGGATCCCCGTACGCCGCTCCTGACCAGTCAATAACTCCAACTATGTTGCATTCTTTAATTAATACATTATCAATTGTAAAATCGCCATGAATTAAAGTGTTATCTATTGGTTTGGGTCTTACTGCTTTCAACCGTTTAAGTAATTCTTCTGATCCGTCTATAGCAAAGTGATTAAGATTATATTCTGCTTTATTAAGCATTGTATCTAACCAAGGATGATCATTTTCCAATAATTCAGTAGGGCAGGAACATTCATGTATTTTCTTCAAACAAAGTCCAAAGTTAAAAATAGCTGTTTCTTTATCTTTGAGATTTGGCTCTTTAGATAGAAATTCCCTTAAACTTATTCCATCAATATAATCCATTAAAAGCCATCTCGATTGATCCTCAACATGATACGAATATGCTCTCGGAACTGGTAGTCCCGTATGGTAAAGATATTGAAGCACCTTGTATTCTTCTAATAACCATTCATTATAGAGATCGTTTTCTGTCTTTTTGATTATGTACTTTTTTTCGAGCGTATCCAGAATAGCTACAATAGAAGTATGACCTTGTTTGGGAAAAGTAATTTTCTGGACTTTTCCTATCTTTTCTACTATCTCAATTGGGAGGTCCTGAATGTTCATGCTTTCATCCTTTCTTCCACTACATTCCCTTTTAGATAGCGTTCCCTACATTCACGAACCCGAAAGGCTTTAGAAAGTATCAAATGTTATGCCAATAGAAAATATAATGAGAATGCTGTTGAAAGCCTAATGACTTGTAAAAAGAACTATCCGAAATAACATATGCCTTTTCAGCACCTAAGGAGCGACCTCTTTTCAAGGCTTCTAATACCACTGCTTTTCCAAGTCCCTTCTGCCGATACTCTGGAATTGTACATACAGGTTCTACATAAACATAATCCGTTTTTTGACTGTACCATAAGCCACAATAAGCAACGTATTCCCCATCTTCATTTTCGGCAACAATATGTAGGAATGAATTCATATTTCTTGCTGACAACATTCTTTTTTTCCTACCAATGCTGACTTCATCAACAGGCATAGGACCTTCGTGGTTAAAGCCCTTCCAAAGTAATTTCTGATACTTAAATAAATCATTTTTAACATCCATATTTTTTACTATTATGTCTTCAGGAATTACATAATCAAGACTAACATTCTCTAGTGTAAGTTTAAGTATGTATTCAGTCAGATCATTCTCCACAAACTTCTTACTGCGCAATAAATCTAGAGTGTGAGTATCTTTGTCATTCACTGCAATCCCCAGGCCATTTTCATTACTGAAAGTTGTAGTTGTATATTCTAATATATCTTGTTCTAATTCTTCAAACCCTTGTTTAGTAGCAAAAAATGCTTCACCAAAATAGTGGTCATAGGTTGCTATACCTACTAACTCGTCATTACAATACCACAAGCCAATCTTATCCATTAAGTCTCGATTGAATTCAGGATGATGAAACATCCACTCCCACCTTGCCCAGTTCCAATTTATATGCCTACGGTCATCTTTTGATAATTCAATCAAAAAATCACAAACTTGTTCATAATAAGATTCATCGAAATTTCTAAAAACAACCTTCATTTTAATCCCCCAAAAATAAATTATTTTTCAAGTCAAAAATACTATTGCGCCTTAAAAACCCTCTTCCTAGTTACTCACGCTTCTTGTAAAGTTCTTTACCCTCCTTATCAAATATTATTAAATTCTCTACTTCATTAACTCCAGTATTAGGAATCACATAACCCTTCTTTCCCGTAATCCCTCTTGAATAGGACTTTCCATCAGAATAACTAATTAAAATACGATCAGCTCCTGAGCTTAACATCTTGTTATTAATCAGAACCGCTACATACGGGTCGCCATTACCGACAATCACAGGATTGGAGTAATTCATTCCCCACGATAATTTTTGGTCATATATTTTCCCATGTTGATCTGTATAAAGGGTAATTAATGAGTTCTCGAGCAAAATGACTGCTGAGTCCTTAATCCATACACTATCTTGTAAATCTAAACTATGACTAGATACATAATCAGTGATTTGTTCATTGGTTGGGGCGTTATATATTAGCTCATTTTTGTTACACCCCATTAATAAGGCTGATATGAAAAGTATCAACACTATACATTTTTTCATTTTCCGCTCCTTGTATATATCTCCGAGATTCACATAACGTTCCTATATTCACGATGTCCGACGAAGTAGAATGTGTTTACTCATGTCCTCTTATTTAAACAAGCTACCTTATATCGGTAGCCTGTTCCGTATTACATATAAAATTAACAAAGGATGCTCATATCATATTCCAAAATGCTCACGAACTAATCTAAATTGTTCTTCAATCCCCAAAGTAGGTGTTCTTTCAAGTGTTCTGATATAGTTATTAACGCAAGCATTTCTAATCTCATGGGAGAATTTCACCATAGCTTTGTTGCCATGTTTAATCGTTTCCGCTGGATTTGATGTAAGGTTAATAACGTCCAAAATCATCTTATGGTCTTCTCTAAAGTAATATAGCCTTTCTATTTCTTCATCAGATGTATAAAGACACATCATTCTTTCTTTAGGAATAAAGGGTAGGATGCGTTCAGGCATTATCCCTATATCGATAATGATTGGTTTATCCGTTGGCATCTTCAATATATCAATAACGAAAAATTCCATCATCTCTTCAACGATTTCACAAAGCCATCGAAAATACACATCAGTAGGCCTATTAAACCACTCCTCCCAGTTTAAACCGGGATGGGGATATTGAAGTGCAGGATATTCAGTTTGAGTAGTGAATGGTCTATACTTCAAGACATCATCGCCCAATGTTTGAAATCCTAACTCTGCAACAAATTTCTTTGTCATCGTTGTCTTCCCCGCGCAACAACCACCATTTAACCAATACACATGCTTTAATTGTTCTTTTAAATAATTGTTATTTATTTCCATTTTTACCCTCCTCAATTTTTAATATTGAGGGAGATTACGGATTTTTATCGGTTTCTTATAACAGTAAAACAACATAATAAAATCCTCCTTTTCTTATTTATACCTAAATAGTATTCGCCGAGTAATAGTTTACTCCTTCATTTTCCACTAATCTGTCCATTTAGATTACTCATTAAAGTTACAACTTCAAGCCACATGACACTGCGGGTTGACTTTCTCTCATATCTAAACCGAGCAGCTAGCATGCGGTGAGATACGTGGATGAATTGTTATGGGATACCTCAGACTTCATATACTTACTTACAAATTGTACTTTATCTTTATATACTTCATATTCAATATTCCCATATCGACTGATGTCTCTAAGTATCCAATGATCTGCTCAAAAGTAAAAACATTAAGGGTTTCAATCATAATTTCTTTGTCATAATTCAAATCGTCAAATATATATGGCACAAATTTTTCGACATCTGAAGATTTAACTTCCTCTAAATCCGGTATTGTTGGAATGTGATAGAGCTTGTTTCTTAATTCCTCTTCATATCCATAATGTTCAAGCAACTTCCCATTCAATAATCTAAAATCGTTATGATACTGTTTATATAGTCCCTCATTAGCTTCCATTCTGTTCCTTAACCAAGGTAAATTAAAACCTTTCAACCATATATCATCTGCAATTAAATGTGTGAAATAACCCAGAACATAAAGGTCTTCTGCCTGTGATCGATACTTATGTAAAAATCCTTTATAATCTACGTTTCTTGAATAATCCTGAATATCACCAGCAAAAAAATGTGATGAATCTTTTGTTGTGACAGCATCCGGTGCAATATTTCCAAGTAAAAAAGGCGCCTTATCTACTATTGATAAGGAATCTGCAATTTTATCCGCCACAATCAGATGCATTATTCTTGAACCCATACTTCTTCCTCCCTTCAATGAAAGTTTGAAGTGTTTTGCTTTCTTGAACTGTCCAATCATTATTTTTTGAATACTGATGTGATAATCATTTCTGCACATTCTTCCGCCGTATTCAAACTCGTATCGACTGAATAGCTATAACGGATGTGTGGCGACATTATTTTATTTTGCTCATCGGATTGATCTTCTCTTCTGTCACCACGTTCTATATTTCGCTTACGACAAAGATCTAACGGGCAGTACACCTCAATGATATCCAAAGGATATCCAGCAAATATATCTTGGACTTTACCATAATGCGGCTTTAATTCCGGTCTTTCAACAAGTATCCCATCGATTAAAACATTCTTTCCATGATCCGAAAATAATTTTGCTGTATGATACATTATAATGATGGCTTCACTTAAATACTTCCAGTAGTCTGTTTGCAAATGTTTATCACCAATCGTATTTTCAAAAAGATCATTGGCCACAACATAAAAAAAGGGATCAGAGTAATTTTGCATCGCTTCTACGATTGAAGTTTTACCTGAACTGGTTACGCCATTCAGAAATATAATTTTCCCTTTATCCATATGCTCATCTTCCTTTGCATGGGTTATGTTTGTGTGTCTACGACTTCTTCGAATTACTAAATACCTAGACCAATTTTGTAAAAGATAATAACTTCGTTCGAAAAGAATAGATCTATTCAATGTCATTACTAAGAATAATATTGTAATTATTAATCCACCAAATAGATGCACTATTAAATCAATTAGGTTGAACGTATAAGAATTTCTAGAGGTTTTTATTATCGCTGATGCTATTACTGAAAATGGAATCCATCGATTTACCATATCGAACGAGTACATGCCACATGTATTTTAATTCCTGAAGCACTTCTTCATAGTTACCTCTGTCAGACCAGAGATCAGGATTGCGTTTCAAATCGTTGACTGCATTCCCGATCAGACTTGCATCGATGTTACCATTCCTTGCAATTCGCTTAGCTAATGAGGGCATGGTTGGACCCCTAAAATCAGAGGGCACTTCCTCCGCACGCATCGCAAATCCCATATGCCAGAATAGTTTAATGGAATATTTGATGCAGATTTGCTCTAAGTAATTCCCTATTTTTGTTCCTTTGAACGATGGGTCAGCAACTAAAATTTCCACATCATCTTCAAGAACGATATCTCCATGAACTTGAGTTTCGATAAAATGGTTAAGATTCCGATGTGGGGCCAGTTTTGAGGGATCCTCTAGCGGACGTTCCAGATTGTACAATAGCTGATCTATCAATTTTTTAGGAGTAAGATCTTTTTCTCCAATAGCATAATCCCGGAAGAAAGCATCCGTAAAAAGCGCAGATAGAATATCGTCTAATTCCTCATATGTCCCCTTTTCCTTTGGAGCATCTTGAGAGCCACCGTAAGTGAACGTACAACGATGTGAAACATTCGGTTTTAAAAGAAAATAACAAGATCCGAATCGTGGAGACGGTCCATCCGGATGTAACAACAAATGAAGAGCCCCATACTTTGGCCTTTCAAAGTTGGTTACCCCCTCTATCTGATAAGCTCCGCCAAATAGTTTTTCCTCCCAAAGGTCCCGTGCACCACCTACATATGCCGATACGCTCCCATTGGATATGAAAGTCTCGAACTGACTTTTATAGATCCCCTGCTCTAATAATGATTGAGCCACACTTTTCATATCTACAACCGGACGATCCGGATGAAAATGCAAAGCCACCCTTGCATGGGATCTAAGCTTATCAACTGCTTCTTCAAAGGTATTCCAAGGAATATTGGACAACTGAAAAATTTCTTTGAGTGATGCTTGAGCCTCTTTTTTTTGGGATCTCGCGCAACTATTTATGTGTTCAATTGCTGCGTTCTGAGATTTTGTATGTTGTCTGTTGTGAGACACAACAATCACCACCTTTTACCAAAATATATATTTAAATCTATTCTATAATAGTATGAGTTTTTTCGAATAACCTTCCCGTGTTCACGACGTCCCAACACCTTAAGCCCGAAGGGCGACCGCGATGCGTTTAGGTGGTGCGGATAAGTCCGGTTGCTTCTGCCTCCCCGTTATGAAATGCCTCCTCAAACCACATTTGGCTCCTCCCGGATCGAGAGAAGACGGAGTCGACCAATCCGAGTGGGTATAGTGTCAGATGATGGGGCTAACTTCCTAAAATTACATAACATTATTCTGGTTCTCTGTATTCTTTAAATACCTAAAATACGATTGCTTATTAAAATAGTCATATACTAAAATAATCAAAAATAATAATGGAGATATCAATAATATTTTCAATACAAATTCAGTATTATTTTTATTTATTAAAAGAAGTATAGCTATCAATACAATTAAAGAGATTATTCCTATATATTTATCTCTGCTCTTGTAATCAATTGTTTTCGCGAATGATCCGTAAACTGTACCAATTACGACTCCAATAATTGCTGGCACTGAGAAAGGCACGCCGATCAAAAATAGAATTCCATACATGGTTGAGAGGAAAATTATACTTGAAAGAAATATCATTATTTTATACTTCATTTCTGGTTTCATGATCTAGAACTTCACCACCTTTCAAACCATTCATCTAACGTTACCCCTTAGATTCCTCTTATCTTAGGGAAATCGATGTTATCTGCCTAATTATGCTTCATTGAAAATACCTCTGACAGATCAAGGACCGAATGGCCCTAAGCATGAATATATTGTTAGTGATACTTCGTACTTCATTGAATAACTCTCGAAATCCTATTCCTATATCTGTACAGTCATTACCAATCTTCAAGTTCTGAAAGCAACACACCTTTTTTGGTAAGTTTAAGACTATTATTCCTTGTAAAACCTTCAATACTCTGAATCTGCTTATTGATAAATGAGAATTCAAATATCTTTGTAAAATCTCCATTCAAAGTAAAATGAACTTTACTTTCTTCTGGAACAAATATAAGTGAAAATTGGGTTGGATAATCCCCACTTTGCTGAGCAGTATCCATAAGCAAGTTAAGGCCTGTTGCGATATTAAATGTTTCTTTGTTATTTGTAATGACTTCGTAGGCCTTTATATATCTATCATTTCCTGGTCCTTCAAAAGTTTTATATTCATTATCGAAATTATCCGATACAGGAAAATTAGTTAGTACCATGAAGTCCCTATCGGAAGAGTTAATATCAATGTTCTTTCTTCCAGGTTCAACAATAAATGTCTTCCGATTTCTCCCGGCTATCAAACTGTGGATACTATGACTCGGGACATTAACAATTACGTTATTGGTTAAATATTCACTTAATTGAGATAACTCAATCCGTCCTGAAAGAATTTCATCAAACAATTTCATAATATGTACGCAATTCTTTCCACGTCTATATTTGCCTTCTTCAATTGGATCGACCATTAATAAGTTCATAAATGTACCATTACTATTCAAACCGAATGCTGGATAAAATTGTCCATCATCATTCTGAAGAACTAATAGTTGATCTTCACCAATCAAAACAATTTTAATTGGTCTTCGAGAAATGTCGAAGTTCATACCAATAAATGTCTTGTCTAAATGAACAGCGAAACTAGTACACATTGAGGTAATCTCCTTTATTGTTTTTTCTTTTTTTCGTCGTTCCGAAACATATAACGTTCTTGTATAACGAAACGAGCCAGCCTTAGATAGCTCTTATCTTAAGCTGGCTCGTTTGTTGTCTGAGTGTTCTTCCATGATTATACATCTGATAACCAAGGGGTGGTAGCCCCGCAACATGAATACATTGTTATGCGCCGTTACTGTCTTCGAAGCATCATCTAAAAACCTAAGATTCACCTCTATTTTTCACTTTGGTATAAAAACTCAACTTCACCATCTAGCAAATATCGATATTCAAATAATTGCATTGTTCTTTCCCTAATTCTCTCCCGTATAACCGTGCCTAGGCTTACCGATCCTTTTGATCCAATTCATTTTTGATTTAGTTTCGCTGTTCAAAGTAGTCGATTGACTAATATTTTGACAAGATGAAAACATTATCGTAATAAAAAATAATAAGAGTGTTTTACTTCCCATAAATTTCCTCCTTAAATATTATCTTTAATATTTATCGGTAATGGCGCATAACGTTTATGTGTTCCTGAACACGAGAGGCTTAAAAGAGCTTAGTGACTGGGTGGCTCCGCCACTTAGCATCGCAGGGTTGTCTGCCTGATTATCCTCATTGAAGATCCTCTCCAGATCTAGGAGCGAACGCGACGCAGTAAGAAAACGTTGTTATACGCTGGTTCGTTCCTTCGAAATCACTATCATTGAATGTTTCAAAATGGGGTTGTACAATGAAAATATAATTCTTTTCGGAGGGGTTCATGTATGAAATGGAGTCATATCCGTGAAATCTACCCTAATCATTGGGTTCTAGTTGAAGCTCTTGCCACTCAATCAAATAACCATATAAGAACGCTTGAAGAAATGTCAGTTGTTTCTGATTATGACGACCCTAAGCGTGCTTGGGCCTCCTATAAGAAACTTCATTTGTCAGAACCAACTAGAGAACTCTATGTCTTTTACACCGGAAATGAATTTATTGAAGTCATCGAGCAACCCTTTACCGGGATTAGAGGCCTTCGATTAAAATCCATCTTGTAAATGGTTTGCCTATTGTTACTCTTCCTCTATCTTACAAGAATAAATCAACTCTTCTGAATAATGTCCATCTAGATACCGGATGCTCCACAACTATTTTTGATACTGATCTTGTAGAACCAATTGGCATAGATATAGACTTTATCAACGGAAAATCGGTACGGATGTATGGAGTAGGGGGTTCAAGTGAATTATGTTATCAGCAGATTGTCTCAGATCTCTCTATCAATAGTATTGTGCTTAAAGATTTTACTATCCAACTAGGACTTACCAAAGAACCATATGGCTTCGATGCAATATTAGGTGTCGATTTTCTTTACAAATATGGTTTAAAAATAGATTTTGAGAAATTAGTTATTTCATAAAGGTTTCACAAACTTGCGTATAACGTTGTTGTATTCACGAACCCGAGAGGCTTAAAGGAGCATCAGGGACTGGGTCGAAGACTTAGTTTCGTAGGAGTTGTCTGCCTGATACGACTTCCTCCAAATCCCTCTGGCAAACCAAGGGTCGTTAGCCCCGCAGCGTGAATACAATGTTATCCGATGTCTTCGTTCCCTTGAGCTACCTACAAAGTCTTTCCACATTCATTAAGTACTTTATTTACAAATTCGGTCTTCCCATCCGTATAAGACTGGCGATTTTCTCTATACCTAATAACCAGTTCTTTCTTTAGACTGGCATATTCGACTACAAATTCGGGATTGCTAATTAATGCATCTCTGAAGGATATATGTCTTAATAACTCTTTGCTCTCTTTATTACAAACATATAAATGATGTTCAGGTTTCTGTTTTTTTACTATACTATAGGGAACATTTGCATCTTTTCTTGCAAAAGCTTCTCTGTTCTTAACACCCAAATTCCCTTCATGATAGTAACCTAAACTTTCTAATCCTTGAATTACATCTGGAAGCAAATCCATAGAATCAATTACTACATCAATATCTAAAATAGGTTTTGCCGCTAGTCCAGGTACTGCTGTACTACCTACGTGCTCGAATCCAAGTACTAGATCCCCGAGTCTATGTTCTATGATGGATTTCAGATCAGAAAACATTTCAGGCCATTCATTGTTGTAATCTTCAATAATTATTGTTTTTTTACTCATTCTTGAGATGCCCCCCAAAAAATAAAGTATTTATGAAGATTTCAGATAACGTTGGTGTATTCACGACCCGGCGAATGTCGGACCAAGGACGAATGTCCGCAGCGTGAATATTATATTAGGTAGAGTTATTGCCTCCCTCGAATAATTGCATCAATTTTCTGTCTAACCACTCGTTTACTAATAATTCAGGTACAGAATCAGCAGGATTAGGAATTTCAATTGTTCCATCAGCTTTTATTATTTGCGGAATTGCCTTCATACTTGCAAAACCAGAAAGCACCGCACTCATAAAGAAAGTGCGTCCGCCATAATCATTTAGAAGATAAATATCCGATACAGTAATTCCCCTATGGGTTCCCAATACTAACTTTGTCACACCATCGATTAGCTTCACTAGATTTTCTACTTTTTTTGAAACATCTTTATAGTCATCAGTAGAGGAGATATCTGATGATTTTAAGCGATATTCACCTTCTTCTTTAAAAATTGTTAGCTTTTCGGTATTGAGTGACTTTGAAAGTTCATAAAGCTCCTTTTCATCTCCAGCTAAACATATGACCCACTTCATAGTGCCCCTCATTTCATTTTCACAATAATTACACCTAACGTTCCTGTATTCACGACGCGAGCCGACCATAGATAGCTCTTATCTTAGGTCGGCTCGTGTGTCGTCCGCCGAGTTATCTCCTATGATTAAACATCGGGACGACCAAGGGGCGTAGAGCGACAGTATTTAATATTGAATGTGATTTGTGGTTATACGAGCAGGGAGATTGCTGATGCTTTTAATGATACTGTTGCTGCTGTTACAAAAAATTCAACGAGCTAAGAAGAAAATGAAAGGCTATATACAGAATCTGCTTGTCTAATGTGGATGGCGTCTAATTTGGAAGCGAAAATATTTATTTGTTGAAAGCTATAATACTCCGGTGAGTATTAACCTCAAAGCCTTGTTACCGCACCACAACTAACAGTACAATAATTCCGAGCCAAATCAGCCAGGTTACTGGGTGACCGAAATTTAATCCCCAGCCGACTCCGAACCTTTTCTCGACGATTAGGTTTGGATCTTTGCGATTGAAATATATCATACCTAATATCCATTTATCATCATCATGGACAGGTCTGACATTGGAGCGATCGGCAGATCGCTCCAAGCGGCTTCCGCCCTGACCAGCCCAGAACGATAAGGCAAAGGCGTATAGGATGATAAAGGCTATTATGATTAGGATAATGGGGATAGCGAAATTGATGTTAAGCAGAGATATCATGTTTAGTTGCACGACGGAAAACAGAATAACTATTAAGAAGCTTGCTGTAATCATAAAATATGACCAAGTATGGCGGAATGTTACGTCTTGTCTGATGGAACGATTAGGATCAGTGGGTTGAACTTGATGCTTCACTCTGCGAATACTCCAGTTCTCGAATATGAACAAAAGTGTTATGAACACTTGCATTATCGTAGGCATAAACACAGAACTATAAGATTTAGCTGCATAGCGGTCTACGTTCCAACTGCTGTTAAAATGGATCGGAATCTGATCAGGAATCAGATCGTAGTTGCGTAGCACAGTTACAATACTAACAACAATAATTAAAACATGAATGAGAAACCAATTACTAGACAAGACAATGTTTCTTTTCCGAAAACCAGTGTCCACTGCTATGATCGATGGTTCCGGAGCAACAGGCAGCATAGGTAGTAAACTTTTCATTTTGAAATGATAGCTAATGTTTATGACTAGGGAGATTACGACCATGACGAGTGAATAAGTGACAATAATCCAACTTTGTTGCTTGGAATGCTCATCACCGTATATTAGGCAAATGATACAAAAATAATGAATAGGATGGTATGCAAGGCAGCACTAATCCTAGCATATGACTTCCGCATCTGGCGCAGAGGCTCACTGTGGAATTGTACAGGGCTGACGGTGACCCCAAAACTAATCGTCTCTCTTGTTAAATAAGGCATGCTTACCATGAGTACAATGGTAGGTATAAATACAAAGACCATTACTATAACAGGCATTATCGTCATATCATTCGCCTCCTCCTATACATAAGTGTGTATTCGAAAACTCTACCTCCAAAGTAATTTAAATTTTTTTATTATTTCTTTGCGGCTATTACATATAACGTTCCTGTATTCACGACGTTCCAGCGCCTTAAGGACCATAGGTCCGGCTGCCGCTTGCGGCAGTTAGGCGGTGTGATGTGTCCGGTGAATCTGCTTCTACGAATTGCCTCTTTCGGACCAAGGATCGGCTTGCCGATCCGCAGCGTTGAATACGATGTTATATGATGTCAGGGGTATCCTCGAAGATTCTTACAACGCTTAATTTCCAGGAATTTAAATACACCCCCAGTCATCTACATTACATTGACCATATTCATTATCACCCACTGAAACTACCGTGCCATCTGATTTAAGTCCGAGAGTATGAGCACATCCCGCTGCTACTGACACAATGTCATGCCAGTCATGCACATTGCACTGGCCGTGTTTATTCAGACCCACTGCCGCCACTGTACCATCAGATTTGAGCCCGATAGTGTGATAACTCCCCACCGCTACAGCCACTATATCGCGCCAATCACTTACCTTACATTGGTTATGCTTATTCGTCCCCGCAGCTACCATCGTACCATCTGATTTAAGTCCGACGGTATGAAGGTAACCCGCAGCTAAAGCTATAATATCGAACCATCCGTTTACATTACATTGAGAGTTCCGATTATTGCCCACAGCCATCAACGTTCCGTCAGATTTAAGACCAACAGTATGCCAGTCACCAGCAGTTATTGCCACCATATCACTCCAGCCACCTACATCGCACTGTCCTTCAGTATTTCTACCCACAGCCACCACAGAGCCATCTGATCTAAGTCCGACGGTACGACTCCACCCTGCTGCTACTGCTTGAATATCTCGCCAATCATTTACATCACATTGATGATGCTTATTCCAACCCACAGCCTCTACTGTACCATCAGATTTAAGACCGATTGTATGAGAATTACCCGTGTTCGTCGCCATGTGGACGTTACCAGCCGCCACTGATACAATATCGCTCCAGCCATTTATATTGCACTGGCCACATTTATTATCACCTACAGCCATAACCGTTCCGTCAGATTTAACTGCAACGGTATGCCGTCTTCCCCCAGCTATAGTTACTTTAGGTGAATAGATTTTCATGTTAACCCCCTTTGTAAACAATTACTAATCAACTTATCTAATGGAGAAGAAATTAGAACTTCCTGTCTAACTCCTTGATATGGGTATTCCCCTGATTTCATATAACGTTCTTGCATTTCACGACGTCCCATCGACTTAAGGCAACTTGCTGCCGGCCGCGATGCGGTTAGTCGGTGCGGATGTGTCCCGACAATCATTTCCTCTCCCCTACTTCCGGGACCGAGGGCCATCAGGCTTGATCCGTGAATGTGGTGTTATCTGATGGAATGCCCCACTTCTTCGAATTAGAGACAAAACGTCGACCCTCGTTATATTTTCAGAGATATTTATTAATCGAATCAACAATCGTTTTCTTTTTACGGAATGACAAATCTTAATCAGCGAGAGCACGTTTTATGTTTGCCTTTGCTTCATCAATTAAACGCATATCATTATGATCAATTGCCTGTAGTATGATCAAAGTGGGGATATATATGGCTATCAATCGAGCTAATATCTTCGTTTCTTCATCAACTTCCCCATATACTTTGAAAAAGTTTGAACGCGCATCCGGTGGTAAAAAGCTATACACAACATTCAGGTCACAAGCAGGATGACCTATGTTGATATCTCCCCAGTCGATAATTCCTGAAATGATTCCACTCTCATTTACCAACATATTTTTGAAATGAAGGTCGCCATGAAGGAATGTATACTTTTGCTTCACTTTTTTAGTTTTAAGCTGTTCGATATAATTCGATAAAGCACGATACTCCTCATCACATAGATGTAGTGCAATATCGGAAAGGAATTTATGCATCTTTTCTTTGCGCATCGCAAGATCAGTCAGATTTCTATGATCATGTTGAACTCCATTTTCCTGGGCAATTTGCACGGGGAATGCATGTAAGCTTTTTAGAAATACCGCAAGCGTATTTGCTGAAAGCGCACGCTGCTTGTCAGTTAATCCGATTGGAAATTCTCCGGATAAATAGGAGTAGCCTAAGAAGGGTGCTGGATAACCATAATCCCCTACCCCAAAAAGTAACGGGATCGAATAGGCAATGGAACAATAGTCTTTAAGCTTAGGCAATATCTTTCCTTCCATCCTTAAAGAATGAATTGCAACTTCTCTTCTTGGAAATCGAAATACATATTCGGTCCCGACAAGATACACCGTGTTATCCCAGCCGTATCCCAGTTTTCGCACGCTCTTTGAAGCTAATTGTGGGAATTGAGTGCTTATTAATTTATGCGCTAATTCTTCTGATACTTCCCATTCTGCATCCCATTGATTCGAACTGCCCATATTCCTCAATCCACTCCTCCCTGGTAAAATAGAATTCCACCTTCCTGACCTTGAACTATGTTCCCTATCATACCATCGATACATTTGCTATTTTCCTGCCCGATATTTGTTTTCATAATCATCAACATTAATATAGTTCATCATGCAACAGGAGATTGGGAATGTGGCTCTTTCAATTGTTTTGAGGCATTATTTCAGATAACGTTCCTGTATTCACGACTCAGCGTGTGCTGAGTGTCCGGCGAATGCCGGACCCAGGACGAAAGTCCGTAGCGTGAATATTATGTTATCTGATGCTACGATGTATAGGCATACATAAACTTATGCACTTTCCATGATCTTCCCACTTGAAAGTATGTTCTCTCTTTAATAAAACAGTTATATCTTGTCTACCCTTACAATTAGGATTAGTTATCAGAGTATTTATTGGAGTTTGATATTCGCTTCTCATTGAAAATATCTGTCCCGTAGTTCCTTGTCTTGATGGATTAGCATATATTTTATTGTCAGAAATCATACAAAAAAAGGCCACATCATAATCGCGTTCTAAACAAACCTCTAAGCATTCTATATCTTGATAAGAATCTATTCTTGCAAAGTCATCAGCTCCCTGATCCTTTCTCTTAAATTTCAATTCTATCGCACCTCTTGCCAATACTTTAGCTCCATCATAAAAACCAAAAGTAATATCAATATATTTTTTGCGTCCACGTATATTCTCTTCTCTAGTTTCTAGGTCTACAAGAAATGTTTCTGTACGTGAAAAACAATATAGGTCTCCAAGACTTTTAATCACGTTAGCCAAGTAATGTTGAAAAGGTGCTTCTGTAGCAACATGAATTCGCCCTCCTATGAATTGAGCCATAAATATCTCCCATGCTTCCTGAATGAGAGTATCTAGTTTTTCTATTGGGTTTAGTTCTTTCATAATTTCCCTCCAGTAGTTTCAGATAACATTTCTGTATTCATGAACCCCAAAGGGGTTGTCTGCCGAATTGCCTCCTCGAAATCCATCTAGCAGACCAAGGCTCCATCGGAGCCAAAGAATGAATATTATGTTATACGAAGCACTTCGCTTCATTGAACTGCATTCAAAATCTCAATGACTAAAATAGCTTCTTCTTTATAACCTTCAAGATCGTTTAGTTTAATCCATTCAGGTTCATGATCTCTAAATTGATAGAATCTAATTACCACATCTTCTCCTTCGATTGTAGAACTTAAAATTAAAATAAAGTCTTTTTCAGGGTAGTTCAACTTTATATTCTCTTTCCAATTCGAAATGAGTTTTATTCCAGTCCTTAAATCCTCTATATGGTAATGATTAATTGAAGCTTCTAAATCTGTTCGATCTTGATAAATGGTTTCTTTAATAGAATCTGTCTCTCTTAAACTTGAAGCATCAACTAAAATGCAATTGTCCCATTCATGAAAAGTAGGGTTAAATAAATTCGAACTGATCGATTCCTTTGATTTAGCAAGCTCATTCAATAAATTTCTCATCGCCTTATTTGTTTTCATGTTTTTCCTGCTTTCGAAGTGTTTCGTATAACATTTAATGTATGTACTTCGTAAATAACACATATTCAGCTCAGTTTCTGAACTACTTTCATAATAAACCATATTGTTCCATTTGCGAAGGTACCACAACAAACAAAAGAGCAGCCTTTACACCTGGCTGCTCTCTCCTTACATAATCTAATTACTATTAAATAAAACCCTTTACTTCATACCACTACTCCATACCTCTCTCTCACTCATCGCCTTATGCTGCGCAATTAAGCAGAGTTCTGCGGCCTTAAACGCATGTTCCTGTGTCATCGCATTCTCTGTTCGATCGAGACAATCCCGGATCAGTTCACCGAAAAACGGATAACCGACCTGCCCTTTGACACTATAACGATATTCCCCTTCATGATTAACCAGGTACACCTGATCGCCTTCACGCTCTCTCGCCACGTCGATATACTTACGCAGCTCAATGTATCCGTCCGTTCCCAAAATAACCGTTCGCCCATCGCCCCATGTGCCCAGGCCATCCGGTGTAAACCAGTCTACCCGGAAGTAACCGGAAGCACCATTGTTACCGATTAGTGATGCTTCGCCAAAGTCCTCCAGTTCAGGGAATTGTGGATGATTGAAGTTATGCACCCTGCTGAAGCCTACCTCTGCATCCGTACAAGAAGCAAAGGTCAGAAACTGCTCGATCTGATGACTTCCAATATCACAGAGGATGCCGCCATACTTTTCATGCTGGAAGAACCATTCAGGCCGACCACCCGCGTTCAATCGGTGTGGCCCCGTCCCCATAACCTGTACAACCTTGCCGATGGCTCCCTGTTCGATCAGTTGTCCGGCATAGATTGCACTTTCCACGTGCAGACGTTCACTGTAATAGACCATATATTTCTTCCCAGTGCGTTTAACCTCTTCACGCGCAAGGGACAGTTGCTCCAGTGTAGTAAAAGGGGCTTTGTCTGTAAAATAATCTTTACCTGCGGCCATCACTCTCATGCCAAGTGGCGCACGCTCCGACGTAATGGCTGCTCCCGCCACCAAAAGCACTTCATCGTCCGCAAGGACATCCGCTTCAGATTCGGCGATCTGTGCCTGCGGGAACTGTTTCCGAAAAGCCTCGACTTTAGCTGGGTCAGGATCATATACCCATTTGAGCGTTGCCCCAGCTTCCACCAGCCCGCCAACCATACCATAGATATGTCCATGGTCCAACGCCACAGCAGCAATGGTAAACTCACCTGGACCACATACGACCTCTTTTTTCAGACTCTTTGGAGCATAGAACATTCCGTCTTTTGCCATGTCTTCTTCATCCTTCCCCTATGGGCATTTGAATATTGAAAATCACTCTCTGGATTCTGCGTGCATTTCACAAATTAACATTACTTAAATGTCTGTGACAGATCAGCAGGCTGATTACCGCTCCCTGCCTTGTCTTTCTTTGAATTTGAACTGGCAATCCGCTCTTGCAAATGCTCATAGAACAAATTCTCATCGATCGGCAGATCCACCCAGTTATCGGTCCAGGTCGACAGCAGCATCGCATTGGATAAAGTTAAACCATGGATGCCCTCTTCTCCGGGAGCGATGAGCGGGGTTCCGTTTCGAATTGCATCGATCCAGTTACGAATCAGTCCAGGATGTCCGGTTTCTACACCATTTATCGGCACCTCGCATTTCCAGCATTCCGGCTGTCCAAATCCTCCGGTAAATCTCTGATTGAATTCAGGCTCGGGTTCACGAAGACGCCAGAAGGTCAACTGACCATCTTCAATGACAATTTTACCGCGATCCCCATTAACCTCGAATCGGTTGGTGCCCGGTGCTTCACCCGTCGTGGTCACGAATACACCTGTTGCTCCATTTTCATACTCGACATATGCCGTTACATCATCTTCCACTTCAATGTTCCGGTATTTGCCGAATGAACAGAAGGCACGCATACGAACCGGCATCATACCGATGGTCCATTGCCACAGATCCAGTTGGTGAGGGTCCTGATTGATCAGGACACCGCCCCCTTCACCAGCCCAGGTTGCACGCCAGCCACCCGAATCATAATAACTTTGGGACCGATACCAATTCGTAATAATCCAGTTGGTGCGCCGTACCTCACCCAGTTCCCCCGAGGCAATCAGATCCCTTAGCTTGATATATAAAGGATTGGTTCGCTGGTTTTACATCATGGAAAACACTTTGCCGCTGGCAGCAGCCGCTTCATTCATCTTGCGTACCTGTTTGGTGTATACTCCGGCAGGCTTCTCAATCATGACATGCAAGCCATACTGAAAAGCCTGAATGGCCTTTTCGGGATGGTCATAATGCGGGGTTGCTATAATGACCGCATCAATCGTCCCCGATGACATCATCTGCTCCGCATCCTGCCAATAGGTGACTGAGGCCGGAAGGTTGCTGGATACCCAGCTCTCCATTTCTTGTCTCACATCACAAACAGCAACCAGTTCTGCACCCGGTACTTCTCCTGCCACCAACGTTCTGGCATGCGCTGCACCCATATTTCCGATTCCAATGACCGCTACTCGAACCAAACTCATACCTGTACCTCCTCGTCCACACGACGTTCAATTTCGGCAAAAACATCTGCAAAGTGCTGTAACATCGCCTTCGATTCCAAGACTCCGCTAAAATCCTCAATGCCATAATACCCGTCATATCCAACGGATTTCAGGTCACGGAATACCTGCACCCAGTTCACCACCCCTTCGGTCAACGGGGTCCACTGGCAATGCCAGGCTGAAGCTATCGAAATTTCTGTATTCTGTTCATTTACACTGGAATTTGAATTCATGTTCGATGCATCCTTGAACCAGCCCGCATTCTTCACATGTACATGCGCCAGATAAGGTCCCAGCAATTCCAGCCCCATACGATGGTTCTCATACCCTTCATGCACCATATTGCCTGGATCGTACAAAACGCCTACATGCTGTGAGTCCAGCGATTGCACAAGCCGATAAGCCAGTGATGCAGTGGGTGCAATCGTTTGATGATGAGTTTCCACTACAGCCTTTACCTTATACTGTTGAGCCATTTCTTGAACCTCATTCAGATAATGCACAGCTTGTTTGTATAATTCAGGATAGCTGGTTTTGCGATCATAACCGGGAACCCCAACACGCATTGTGGATGCTCCCAAGGCTTGAGCGGATTGAAACGCCTGCTCTGTAGCAAGCAGATCCCCACAGCTTAGATACGGCACCAATGCAATCGATTGTCTGCCATGCTTTTTTGCCGCTTCACGGAATACAGGTACCTGTTCCTCCCACTGGTCCGGATCGATCGAGCAACGATTATGTCTCCAATAGGAAGGTTCTTCGGACAAAGCATCTGCCGGTATTCCGCGATATCTCCATTCGATTCCTTCGATGCCAGCTGCGGCTGCAGCTGAAGCCAATTCATCTGCCGTCAAGTCCGGTGTCGCTACAGTGAATACAGACAATTTCATCAACATTCATCTCCTTATGTAAACGTATTCAATTCAAGGTTGTAAACGCATTGTATCATTCATACGAAGGCCTCCATAGGGGTCAACGCGAAGAGATGAATGACAGATAAACAGCAGACCATATTCCCCATTCAGAGATAACATGCAGATATCCTTTTGAACACAAACATAACAAAAAGCACCCCGAATAACAGAAGATCCTTCTGATTCGAGATGCCTTGTTTTAACTTCTATTTTTTATCAAAAAAAACATGTTCCGCCTGCAATTTCCCCAACTCTGTTGTCAGGATACCAAAAGAATACTGGGGCTGGCGCCGCCGATCCGTAGGAGAACCTGGATTAAAGATCAAGACATCATTGACCGTATGCATCACCGGAATATGTGAGTGTCCAAAAATCACGGCATCCACTTGCTGCCCTGCAAAGGTATGAATTGCATTCTGCTCGGTAGACTTTGCTCCCAGATGTCCATGTACCAGACCAAGACGCAAACCGTCCGCCTCAACGATGCGGGAGAACCCGAGTTTTTGACCTATTTCAGGCGGGTCCGTATTGCCTGCAACACCTTCAACGGGTGCATAAGTACTGAGCAGCTTGTATACATCCCAGTCCGACCAGTCACCCGCATGGAGAATCAGATCGGCATTTGCCAGCGCCTCAAGCAGGGGTTCGGGTAACGTACGTGCTCTTCGAGGTAAATGAGTGTCCGAGATGACAATAATGTTCATAGTACAGCACACCTTCCCTTTCCCTTACATTACGCTTTATTCAACATGTGTTGGAAGAACTTCCATCTGGGAACAGGAACGCTCCATATCTTCAAGGGTAATGGATGCGAAGAATTGTTCCACTTTAGCTTCGGCAACCTGGTACAGATTGGTCAGAAGACTATCAATACGAAGACCGACATCACAATTTGGATTGCAGTTACCGTGAATCGGAAACAATGGGCCTTCGTCCTTGGCAGCCTGATAGATCATGGCTAATGTGATTTCGCTTGAAGGCTTGGCGAGATAGAACCCTCTTGTTCCAGGTGAGGAGTCTACCAGTCCTGCCTTTTTGAGCCCGCCCAGAATACGTCTGACCACAACAGGGTTGGTATTCACGCTACCTGCAATCAGTGCCGAAGTGATTCGTTCAGGCGCGCTGAAAGACAACAACAACAAACAATGCACACTGACCGAAAAATGAGTACTCATGATTAACCACCTTTTAGTTGAGCATTAAAATGCTGATTTTATATCATCCCGGATGTGCAGGTTTATTCGGAGAACAGGTCCTGTTCAGGGCGTGCCCTGATTTTTAATTGCCGAACGCTGTATTCCAGTTGTTTCACAATATCATCCAGTTGTTTGCGATCAATCTTCGTTGGATCTTCCACTGGCTTCGCCGATGACTTCAGATCCCGAATCGTTAACTGCTGCTCTTGCCACTTGTCCATCAGATCCGCTATATTGGCATAGAAACGTTCGTAATCTTTAATAACCAAATCAAGATAGGCATCCACCTCATCCGGATCATAACCACGAAGTTTATAATTGAATTGTTTTTCATGAATCGATAAAGCGTCGAGCTGCACGCCCAATTGTTTGAACAATTGTCTTTGTTTGTCCAATCTTCGTTTCATATGCTCATCCATACTGACAACCCTCCATTATCAAACGCGCCGCGGTATGCATCAAGTAGACCTTCGATACCGCCGCATTTTCTCTCTCTATTTTTTATAACACATTATCCGCCAGATATAAAATCCAACGCCCCTCTTTGCACACAAAACTGATTGCTTCTTATGAAATTCGGGTAAGGACTGACTACAACCCCATTGCGGGAAAGGAGCATGTCCTTATGAGTACATTAACCAAAGATCAACTTCAACAGCTGAAAAACGCCCTTTTGGAACAACGTGAAAACCTACAGCGCCATTTTGAATCCAGCATGGAAGACGGCGCTCCAGCCGAATCCCTGAAAGATTCAACAGGCGAGCTGTCATCATACGATAATCACCCGGCGGATGCCGGTACGGAGACGTTTGAGCGAAGCCGTGACTTGGCGATAGATGATACGTTAACCGACGAGTTCAATCAGGTTAATGAAGCCTTGGAGCGAATTGAACAAGGAACGTATGGCTCATGTGTGACCTGTGGTAAGGATATTCCCTTTGAACGACTTGAAGCGATCCCTTACACAGCCTACTGTATCGATGATACGCCTAACCGCGAGTTAAGCAACGAACGGCCTGTTGAAGAGGAAGTTATGACGATGCCGCCGAGTGGTGCTGGAGAAGTAAGACAGCGCAATGCTGGCAAGTTCGATAACGCTGACGCCTGGGAAGCCGTCGAGGAATATGGCACATCGAACTCTCCTGCAACAGCAGCCAAGCGTGACGTAAAAGACTATGATGAAAACATGTAGTTTATGAACGAATTAAAGTCGTTTACGCAAAAATAGATACATGTGTTCCATCATGCCAAATTGCGCATGAAAAAGCCGCCAATGGCGGCTTTTTTCTTGGTCCAGCATATCATCTTTATACAGTTATAACGTCAATATGGCGATGAAATATGCTCCGATTACTCTTCCGACTGACCACCAGACGAGGATTCATCCCGCTTTTTAGCAGGTCTTATCGTTTTGGCAGCAGACTTGCCCTTATCGGATGAAACCTTCTTTTTCAATTTCCCATCGGTTTCCGAAGCTGGCTTATTCACCGTATCTTTCGATAAGGAACTGAATAAATGAAAGACCTCCTGGTCCGTATTGTGCCTGTCTTTCGTTAAATAGGGTTCACACATCTTCGTAATATCGTTGTACAGCTGCTCTACTTCTTCCCGGCTAGCATACAACGTCATATCCGAGATGAACATGCGGTCCCCGTTTTCCGCCTGATTCATAAATCGCCGACGGCTCTGCTCATACATTTCATTTAACAATTTGAAGGTTTCGGAGCGAAATACCTCCTTCAAAGGTGAATTCTCTTCATCTTCGTTACGAAGCTGGATTTCTCCCTTGAAGGGATCGTAATATTTGGCGATAATTCCATTAATTTCACGAGTGGATACGATGGTGAGCAGACCGATTTTCTCCAGTTTTTTCACATGATAATGTACCTTGGCTGGTACTTCGCCCATCTGGTCTGCGATTTCTTTAACCGTAGAGGGTCTGCCCTGTCTATTAAACATATTCATGATCTGTATCCGATACGGATCGGAGTAGACCTTAATTTCTTCAATTGTTGAAAGTACTTTGCGCTGCATACCTGTATCCTCATTTCCGGGGTACCTGTTGCCCATCATGTGTATATTATACCGTCCGAACAGGGTTTCGGTCAAAACAGGCTGAAGATCGCAAGATTCAGGAAGCCATATTATAGAACGGTGCGAAAAGTCTTGCTCAAAAGCACTAAAGCCGCTGACATGGCAAGCAAAACTCCAAAGACCATAAATAGAATCGGCAATGCCACCCAATCTGCAAGTGCTCCTGAAATCAGACTCCCAATTGGAGACACACTCATGACGAGCATACTTTGAAGGGCATACACTCTGCCAAGCATCTCGGAAGGCGTAACTTCCATGAGATAGGACGCAAGGGGTGTCGTGGCGAGCGGAATTCCCATGCCCATCATCAGACAAAAGACAGCAGCAACAGGCAGCTTGTAGGACGTCATGTAAGCCGGCAGTGCAGTCATCGCATAACTGAGCCCCAACATGACAATCCCGACAATGACCAGCACATGTTTACGGTAATTCGATCCTCGGTGAGACAGCCATAATCCGCTGACTACCATGCCTCCCACAATCAGCCCACTGAGCAGACTTAATCCTCCCGCTCCGGCGTGCAACGTTTCAATGACATATGGCGTGCGAAGAACATTGAATGGCATCAGACAGAAGTTAACAAAGGCAAACAGAATCGAGACGATCAGCAATAACACATGTTTACGCATAAAATGAAAGGCTTCCGTCATTTCAGAGAATATGCTTTTTCGTGCTGGAGGAGAATCAGAAGAATCGAATAATTTATTTTCATTGTTAGATGATGTTGAAACTTTCGGGTAACCCACACGGCTCATCAGAAGTGCACTCAAGGCAAACAAAACAGCATCGATCAAAATCGTCCACGTGATCCCTGCCGTTGCAATTAACGTACCCGCCACTGCAAGTCCTGCAAGTTCAGCAACCCGGGTTGCAGATGAGGCCATGGCATTACCGGACAGCAGCATTGATTTGGGAAGCAATCGCGGTACGCTGGATACTTCGGCTGGTGACGCGAAACACTCCAGAAGGGAATTCAGAATGGTGATGACGAACAGATGCCAGACTTGAAGCTCACCCAGACCGAACAGAAGGGCTGTAATGCCAACAAATAATCCTCGACCCGTATTCGTCAGTACAATCACCTTTTTGGGCGACATGCGATCCACCAGCGCGCCGACAAACAGCCCCAGAAAGATACTCGGCAAAAAATTGACAGCCAGCAGTGTTCCCATCAGCAGCTTTGAACCCGTGAGAATGTACACCATCCAGCTATAGGCAATGGAATCAATTGAATCGCCGAATCTGGAAACAATCTTGCTCAGCATAAATTGCATATAAGGCCTGATCCGAATTAATTCCCCGATCCCCTGCTTTTGTGCCACTGTACCTTCACTCATGATTACTCCGCCCTTCAACGTGAAAATAATTTTAATGTTAATTTTATTTTAACGGATGATATGCGAAAATCAACCCTTTCGTGAAAATATTTTTAACGATGGGTTTAAGCCTTCTTTTTTTACGGTTACTTAACCATCTCCACAAAACACAAAAAAACAGACCCCAGGGTCTGTTCACTTTGTACTCAAATTTGCAACTTTGATCCATATACTAGTCCTCAGTCTTCAATTGGAATCCAATACCCTCTTCTTCCGCCTCGAACAT
Organism: Paenibacillus sp. 11B; assembly: GCF_030487755.1. Lineage (NCBI taxonomy): Bacteria > Bacillati > Bacillota > Bacilli > Caryophanales > Paenibacillaceae > Paenibacillus > Paenibacillus sp. 11B. The sequence goes on from NZ_JAUKNS010000002.1 coordinate 851,226, forward strand.
CAGCTGATATACCTTCTCTGCCTCATTCCCCAGTCTTTCCTTGCTAATCTGGTAGTTTGTCCAGGTTAATTGAAGCGGCAGCTCGATCATGCCTGTAAGGCAGTCCCACAAGGCGTCGAGGTTCGCACCGTAAAAGTCTGGCAGTTCGAGCTTTTGCTTCAATAGCTCATGCAGCTCTGCCGTGCTGGAAAATTCCTCACCGTTCAGTATTACTCTCTTCATGTCTGTGTTGTCCTTCCTTATTTCAAGCGAGTAAAGGATGCATAGTGGTCTGTCGTTTTGTAGATCAAGCCATCATTGGAATACAGAATGCGGTCAGAATTACGAAAGCCGGAAGTGTAGTTGATATCCGCTTCACGCCAAGTTCGTCCACTTGCTGCCGGAAGCAAGCCTTCCCGGTTGCTGAACACGTCTCCACCGATACTTTTGCCCGGAGCAACCGTAGCAAGATTACCTTGGGACGATACCCAGCCCAGTGCCGTTGCCTGCGCCTTGGTAATGTAGTTGCATGGCAGTTTGCCGTTGGCGCTCAGATAGTTGGCCACACCAGTGAACGTGTTGATGATGGTACACGTTGCAGCCGAAGCCTTCTGCTGCCCAACCGGAGTGATCTGTGAACCCGTGAAGAAGACAATCGTTAACATAACTGCGAGCAGAGCTGTGGACAAAAACTTTTTCATAAATTCAGCCTCCCAATGATTTAAAATGGATGAACGTTGCCACTATGTAATTGATATGAGATGTGAAATCTATCAGGATGTGCGTTCTGCTAGATTATAGTGAACAAGCCATCTATTTACTATTTATATCACATCATTTTGGAGGAAATATCAAATTTAAAGTTTATTTTTGTAAATATACATAAATATGACATTAAGATACAGCAAAAAGACTCACATCCCGGAGGATGGAGTCTACTATTTCGATCATGTTTCTGCTTTAATCAATCAATTGCACCCGTTGACGAGTTCGTGCCGATTCCAGACACGCATCAATGACACGCATATTCTGAATGGTATTTTGCGGACTGAACGGCAACGCTTCTCCTTCAAGCACCGCGGCTGCAAAGGTTTCCACCTGCAAAACATAAGAGTTGGATACCGATACACGTTCCTCACGGCTTACAGAATCCGTATGCACGATAATCTGTGGTGGAATATCACTGTTCTCCCAGCCGAACACCTTAGGCAGTTCAATCCGTCCGTCGGTACCGAGAATCTCCATCTCGGCTCGCCCGGAGGCCCACATGCCGCAGTCAAAGGTTAACGCTACCGAATTCGGAAATTCCACCAGTCCCGACGCCATCATATCAACGCCATCATGCTCTTCCGAGAATAAAGCATGTACCGTTACGGCTTCCGGTTCCTGCCCCAGATACATGCGGGCTGCCGAGATTGGATATACGCCAAGATCAAATAATGATCCTCCGCCCATCTCCCGTTTGAACCTAACATTGTCTTTATCATCAGCGGTATTACAGGTGAAATTGCCATGGAGGGCTCTGACAGTACCAATCTCCCCGCTGGCTATAATCTCTTGCACACGTCTATGCTTGGGATGATATCGATACATGATCGCTTCTGCAAAAAGAACGCCGTGCTGTTGGCATACCTCAATCATTTCTGCTGCTTCATCCGCGTTGAGCGCAGCCGGCTTCTCACATAATACATGCTTTCCAGCCTGAGCAGCCTTGATGGTCCACTCCTTGTGCATGTGGTTCGGCAGAGGAATATATACGGCTTCAATATCCGGATCCGCAATGAGTTCTTCGTAGCTGCCATACGCTCTGGCAATGTCGAGTTCATTCGCAAGAGCTTCGGCCTTTTCCTTACTGCGGCTGGCGATCGCCAGCACCTCACCACGTTCGGATTGCTGGATCGCCGGAATGACTGCATTTTTCGCGATTGTGGATGTACCGAGTACACCCCATTGTAGGTGTCTGTCCATGCTTATCTTCCTTTCACTCCGTAATTGTCCTCTTCTGCCTTGTGTAACATGCCGAGACAACGATCAAGATCGGTTTTGACCTGTTTTTTATATAATTCAGCTTTCTCCGCACCATCATCCGTGAAGTGATATAAAACGATTTCCTGAAAATCGACTTTGGGATCACTACCTTTCAGCTTCTTCGTACGATAAAAGACACCCTGTTGAACCAATTCATGCAGCGCCCGGTAAATCTCGCTCTGGGGTGGTACATAACCGTAGGCTTTGAATTCCTGCTTCATGGCCTCCAGCATTTCATAGCCGTATCCCCTGTGCTGCTCAACCATCGTAATCAGATACAGCTTAATAAATGCCCGCTGCGCAATCATAAAAGCCACGTTCATTCCCCTCCTGTCAGCTCTATATATCTAGTATTATAAAACTTATGTTCCCCTTCTGCCATCTTTATCCGTCTTTCTTCCTTTAATCCTTGGGCTTAGGGGAGCAAGAAAGAGAATGAATGGATGTGCAGGAACGTAAGATAGAGCAGGATATTGGGTTTACTGTTATGAATTTTTCATGTAGTGAAATTTTAAAATTTATTTCGAAAGTTAACCTCTTGATCAAGGCTTCACTTTTTTCAGATTGTTGCCTTCGTTTTTGTTGACCTTCAACTCTCTTTTTTTTGCAAATGGACGAGCATCTAGAACTTTTAGAGCACTTCGAGAATTTTAGAGAAGTTGAGAACTTTTAGAGATTAGAAACTTAAAGAAATTAGAGAACTTAGAGAGCCTGAGAATTACGAGAAATTAGAGAGAGCATAGAAACTTAAAGAACTTAAAGAACTTTAAGAACTTTAAGAACTTCGCTAGGCTCGCAAGATCATATGTTGTAAGTATTGACCTTTTCGTACGCATCGCTGTAAGCTGTGAACTGTTCTGAATTTTTCATATAATGATGTATTCACCTGTTAATCAGGTCTGGACTTCGGTACGCTTCCCACAATCCACTTGCCCCAGCTTACGCGGGAGATAAGCCATGTGAGTACACAGGATAATGTAAGTGCCAGCAACCAGGTGATGATCATGCGCACTACGGGGTTTAAACCCAGTGCCACATAAAACTGTTCATCCGGAATGTAGCTGAAGCGCAACAACAGCATGTGCATCAGGTAGCCCCCGTACGAAACCCCGCCAATCCACGCCAGCAATCGTGTTACTCGGTTATTGTGTAGCTTGCCAGCCAGCTGGTACATCACCATGATAGATGCAATGAGGAATAAGATCATATCCGGCCGAATTAGACTGACGGTATAGAACGTGATCTGTATACCTTCCGGCTTCTGGAACTCCTGCATTAACATATATATAAACCGAAGTCCAAGTACAATAAACACAGCCCAATATACCCAGCGTAAATGCTGAATCCACTCATTCCAGCGTTGGACCGATAGCCCGGCTGCCGCACCAAGCACAAAATAAAAAAAGAAATACAGGAAATTACGGTCGGCATAGGTTGTAAACGCATCGGTCAGCACCGGGATATTCAGCCCTTCCATGAACTTGGCGATATTTCTCAATTGATCCGCGAGCACAAGGTACACCACACCGGAGACTAGAAGAGCTATGGTGCGCCCCTTTGCCTCATATCGATTATAGACATAACGGATTGCTCGCAAAAACAGGGGAAACAACAAATAAAACTGAATCAGCATAATAATGTACCAAAAATGCGAGGACGTTTTGCCCGTAATTAATTTTAAGCCAAGGTCAGGGATATCCTGCCAACCAAAGCCGTTCCAGCCGCGAGGCGCGAGTGTGAAGTAGATCAGTGACCAGATGATATAAGGAACGATTACATCGGTTAATCGCTTCTGCATGAACCGTCCATAGTGCAGCTTGTCTCCTGTGTTATAGAAGAGCACCATGCCTGTAATAAAAATAAACAGGGGTACCGCAAATTTGGACAGCATCAGCAGCAATGCGAGCAATACGCCGTCTTCCAGTCCCGCTTCCGGGACCAGGGAATAATGAGCAATGGAGTGCTGAAGGACGACTGCTGCAAAAGCAATTCCCCTAAGACTCTCAATTTCTGCAATTCGTTCTTTACGAGGCATAAACAGACAGCCCCCTTTCTTGGTTTTGCTATGAAAAAAACGTACAATAAAACCATATATTATGAACGGGGTGATTCACATCTCAGACACAGACCAAGACATAACCACCATTGACTCCAAATATGTACAGCAGCATATGGCTAACGAACGAACCTTTCTGGCCTGGGTGCGAACCGGTATTGCCATGGTCGGGGTCGGCTTTCTTGCAGCCGGATTTGGCTTCAATTCAACAGCATATGATCGGATAGCCCATATCGCAGCAATCATCATCGGTATTACTTCCCTGGTCAGCGGTATTTTGATTATCCTGTGCTCCGCCTCCGCTTACCACCGAAAACGCAATCAGATCAATTCACAGACGTTCCAGGCATCCACCGGATTGATCCGGTTCCTAACACTGATGTTGCTGGTGATTGGGCTGGCCCTGGCTGTATTACTGTATGTATTGTTATTCCCTGCCTGGCAGGATTAACACCTGCCCACTTGCTAATTCAGGCATGTACACAGGTACAAAAGCCGGCTTCCTCTAAGGAAACCGGCTGATGACCATTTGATGATTCACATATGTCATTCCAGTGAAAGAATCCTGTCTTTGTTCGTTACGAATTATAGAAAAGTATTGTTGCCAAATCGAGCGGCCTTATTCTGGGCTTCCAGTCTGCGCTCTTCCATATCCAGATCCGGACGCTCAACAGGCACATCTTCTCGATGAACATCAATACTGTTCCGGTTCACATAGCTGTTATTGCTAAACACCTCATAAACATCCGTGTCCCGATCCGTAGAGTCCACGAGCAACAGAATTTTGCCACTTTGCACGTATTCCTCATACTGTCTGGCATCCTCCTCCGGAATGCCGAGACCGACGAGTCCACCTACCAGTCCGCCAGCTCCAGCACCTACAGCGGCACCGGTAAATGCTGCGGCAATTGGGCCTGCAGCCAGAATGGGACCTATGCCCGGAATCGCCAATGCTCCAATGCCTGCAAGTAATCCGGCTACTCCACCGAGCACCCCACCTGTTGCCGCGCCTGCCGCTACACCTTCGGGTGCTTTTGTACCCGTCTCTTCACGAATTGCCTTCAATTCATCCCGATCCTGCGTGACTACCGAAATTTCGTCTGAAGCGAATCCTTGCGCTTTCAGTCCCTCGATTGCCGATGATGCCTCACGTTCTGTATTAAACACACCTACGATTTTCTTCTGCATAGTGAATTCCTCCTCATCGAATTGAGTGGTTCGCTATGTTATTACCCGCCTTGTTTTCTTTCAAACGTTTCCATCGCAATATTATATCTTGGAAGGACCTAGATGGCTGACGACCAATGATATTCAACGGGACACCACGCCGGGAACTACAGGCGGTATGAAACGATGTTGAACACAAGCATGTCATGTAACCGTGATATGCCAATCCTGATCTGGTGTCGGCTCCTATGCCAAGCAATCAGGTGGGAGGAACCAAGTGCCAAGTAAGATTAGCATCTTTTTTTCCAGAGCAATCGGGCAGGCGGACAAAGTGGGATTAGCATACATTTTCTAAAGAACACAGGACGTCTTATTTGGACCTTATCAAACGTAAGGAACGCCAGGCACGTTATTCCCCTAAAACGCCCTAAAAAACGCCACAAACGGTCCCAAAATCCGATATAACATGTCTCAAGTTCGCTACACTTCTGCAGGTGCTTCAAGCCCCTGTATAACACGTCTCAGGTTCGTTAGCGCTCCACTGCCTCATCAACCAGCGGCACCCTCACCTGTTCAGGACGTGTTCACTCCCAACTTCCAAACAAGGTTGGAAGACCCGTTTTTCTTGCTAAACTCGCGGTTTAGCCCGGTTAGTCGCTATTGCTTCGAGCGGATCATCCGGCCAATAATGCTTGGGATAACGGCCTTTCAAGTCTTTCTTCACCTCAAAATAAGTCTCTCGCCAAAAATTGGCTAGATCCCGTGTGACCTGTACAGGCCGCTGCGCCGGGGATAGCAAATGTATGGTCAGTGGTACTCGACCACCGCCAATACGCGGGGTCTCCTGCTGACCAAACATCTCCTGCAGTCTCACCGCGAGCGCAGGATCTTCAGGACGGCTGTAATCCACAGGAATGCGCGAACCGCTAGGCACCTGAATATGTGTAGGAGCTTCGCGATCCAATTGCTGTCGCTGTTCCCAGCTCAGTCCGCCGAGCAGCACATCCTGCATCGACAGTCGCTTGAGATCCACAACGGATCGCATACCTGTCAGAAAAGGGCTGAGATGCTCTGCCAGTTCTTCGGTCAGATGATCTTCGATAAGATCAGGCCATTCCGGCAAATGATGATGCAAAAAGCGCATCCGGTCCGCTAACTGCCGAGATGATTTTGTCCAGGGCAGACAATCCAGCCCTTCAATGCGTATTCCCGAGAGCAGTGCTTCCAGTACCTGATCTTCGGGTGGTTGTGCAATGCTGCTTTCTTTCAACGTAATGGCTCCAATTCGCATCCTTCTGTGTGCACGCACACTGCGAGTGTTTCGGTCCCAGGCTACCTGTACCTCTTCATGAAGCAGATGTGGACCAAGCTCCAGCAGTCTCTTCTCCTGCACTGGCGCAGCCAGCAGGATGCGCGCATCTGCGCCCTGGTCGTCGGCCTCGGCTGCGACCAGATAAGCTGAACGGCTCAGCGATTCTGTCGCTGCAAGCCGCACTCCGCGGCCGCTGCTCAGCAGATAGCGGCCGTCCTCCCGGCGTTGCCCGATCCGGTCCGGGTAAGCGAAGGACAGCAGCCATCCGCAGCTGTCTTCATCCGGCCGTACCGGATCGGCCGCCGGGCCGAGAGCCGAGCGCAGCTGGCGGCTCTCCTGGAGCATGCGCCGCACGGCAGCGACGTCTGCGACAGACGCTGCCGCTTGCGGTATACCGCTGCTGTTCGCAGTCAGCAGCGCTTCCACGCGCGGGCGCAGATCGGTGCCCGCGCCTGCACTGCCACGGAGGCCGGCAGGCTCCTGCAGCAGTGCCGCCAGCATGCTGGCGTAGCTGGCCAGCCCAAGCTCCGCCGCGCGGAGCAGCATGCTGGCCAGTCGCGGATGCACGCCAAGCGTGTTCATCCGCCGCCCGAAGGGCGTGATGCGGCCTGCGTCGTCCAGGCCGCCCAGCTGGCGCAGCAGCGCCTGTGCCTGGCCGTAGGCGGCATCAGGCGGGGTGTCCAGCCACTGCAGCTCTGCAGGGGACTGGACGCCCCAGGCGGCAAGCTCCAGCGCCAGCGGCGCAAGGTCCGCGGAGGCAATCTCCGGCTTTGCTGCATCTGGCAGCACGCCATGGGCCTCTTCGCTCCATAGCCGGTAACACACGCCCGGTGCAATCCGCCCCGCGCGCCCCCGCCGCTGATCGGCTGACGCCTTGGACACCGGCAGGGTGACCAGGCGGCTCATGCCGGTCCGCGGCGAAAAAACGGACGCACGGCTCAGCCCTGCATCCACCACGACTTTGACTCCAGCCAAGGTAAGACTGGATTCGGCAATGGACGTGGACAACACAACCTTCCGCTTGCCCTCTTCTGCGGGTCGCACAGCTTCATCCTGACGTTCTGCAGGCATGCTGCCATATAAGGAATGAACCTGAACATGAGCAGGAAGCATGAGGTTTGCCAGCTCTCGCTCTGTGCGATGGATTTCTTTGGCACCCGGAAGGAAAACCAATACATCCCCTTCCTGTTCTGCTATTGCCTTAACGACGGTCTGAGCTGTAAATCTCTCGATCTGCTCGGATGCCGGTTTGGATACATATCGGGTTTCCACGGGAAACGTTCGTCCAGGACAGTCAATCCATCTGGTTCCCTCACCAAGCAGCGCACAGACTGGAGCTGGGTCCAGCGTAGCCGACATCACCAGCAGTTTCAGATCCGGACGCAGCATGGCCCTGGATTCAAGCGCAAGCGCCAAACCAAGGTCACCCTGCAGATGCCGCTCATGAAACTCATCAAAGATAATCATCGCCGTATCTTCCAGTCCCTGATCCTGTTGAAGCATCCGGGTTAGTACGCCCTCCGTCACCACCTCAATTCGAGTGGACTGACTTACACGAGTATCCATCCGCACTCGATATCCTACAGTCTGTCCCGCTTTTTCACCAAGTGAAGCTGCCATTCGTGCAGCAGCCGAGCGAGCGGCGAGTCTGCGGGGCTCCAGCATTATGATTTTCCGTCCGGCAATCCATGGCTCCTCCAACAGAGCCAGCGGTACTACGGTCGTTTTACCCGCACCCGGCTCCGCAATTAAAACACCTGTATCCTTCTCCTGAAATAACTGCCTCAGCTCAGGAATAATCTGCTCTATCGGTAAATCCGTCTTCATCTCATCTCTCCTAATTGATATACCACGTGTCTATTCGAATGTTAGCATTATAACAAAAAAAGCCGTTCCAGAGGAACGACTTCATAGTTATTTCGATTTAACTCAACAGCGACTCAGCACCGTCAATGACAATTTCCGCACCTGTAATGTGTCGGGACTCCGCTGAAGCCAAGAAAGCGACCAGATCAGCAACATGCTCAGGTTGACCCGGCCCGTCAGCCAGCGGCTGTTGGCCTTCAGGGAACTCCATCGGAATGACAATTTGATGCAGCTCATCCGTTTTGATCGTACTTTGGTCAATATTCGTTGCAATCGCTCCAGGACAGATAACATTGACACGAATTTTGAACTTCGCCAGTTCCAGCGCAGCCATCTTCGCAAAAGCAACCTGTCCCGCCTTGGATGTACTGTACGCCGACATGCCGAAGCTGGAGAAGCGCTGATTGCCATTAATGGAGCTGGTGATAATGATACTTCCGCCACCGCGCTTCTTCATATGAGGCAGTGCATACTTGATCGTAAAAAAAGTTCCGTTCAGATTCGTCGTCATAATCTGCTGCCAATCCTCAACCTGTATCTCTTCAATCGGCGCAGATACGCCATTAATGCCTGCATTGGCAAAAACGATATCCAGACCGCCGAACAATTCAATGGTTTCCAGAACTGCCTTTTCCACCCGGGCCGGATCGGAGATATCTACATCGAATGCTCTAGCCGCACCTTCGCGCAGCTTATTAATTTCTGCTTCCGTCTCGGAGATCCGATCATTTACCAGATCGAGCAGCGCAACATATGCTCCCTCACTCGCCAGTTTGAGCGCTGCCGCTTTTCCGATCCCCGAACCAGCTCCAGTAATAATAGCGACCTTGCCTTCGAACCGAGACTTGCCGTTATGTTGTGTCATTATCCATTCCACTCCTTCTCGCTCAGTAATTATGTAAGAATGTACGTTCATGCAATATCTGTAAGTAGATTCTTCACAAGATTACCCAAAAAGAGTGTCTTTTAAATCAACAAGGACAAGTTTTTTCGCAGGTGATGCTCACTATTTTCAGCAGCTTGATCAGAGCTATCCCCTAATACTACCTCCGACCTCACCATTCCAGCTCAATGAAAGCGGCATCATCTTCAAGCCCACCCGTATGTCTGGCATCCAGCAGCACCTGAATGTGTTCATCGGGAATATAAGCCTGAATGGCATCCAGGTCATTCAGGCCATCCGTGTACAGCTGAAGGCGAGCCGCTTCATTCGCAGACAGTTTCGCCTCATAGATATGCGGTTTGCCACCCACCGGCCCTTCCAGGGTAGACCAACGCTCATTCGTACGGCAGTTCACCTGAAATGCTGCCGATTGCTCCTGACCGTTACGCCAGAGACGGATACGGGAGTCCCCCTGCCAGGCCAGCCACACCTTGCTTTTTCGATTGCCCGCAGAGAGCTCGATGCGTCCACACACATACATGGCCTGACTTCCCCTGCTTCGCTTCTCCATCAGCACTTCCCGCAGCAGTAACGGCGAGTTTTCCAAAGGCTGCAACTTCTCCAGCTGTTCGGATGCCGGACTTGTCAAGTCATGAAGCAGACGCTCCATAGCTTCCAAAGAAGGATGTTGAGTTGTATCCAGCCATTCCAGCAAGGCGTTTCCTAGAAAGCGTGCAGCAAAATCACCCAGGTAACTCATGCCTACTCCATCACATAATACGAAAGTACACACATTACCATTCATGCGAACAGCAGCAAAATCCTGTCCGGTGTCTCCCTGATTAACGGTCTCCGCCGCTCTTCCATAACCATACCTGCACTTGAATGTACCTTGATAACGGCTCAGCGGCTGTTCCCCTGTCTGGACACTCACATAGCGAAAGTTCCCCTGATAGTGGTCGGCATGGCTCCCTTTATCTCCAGCAGACAATGTTGCCAAACGCATCGCTCTCATGATTCCCCTCCTATCTCACAGGCGTAGCAGCGGACATCTGAAACCCGATGGATACCAGTTCTGCACAAGTACCAGGAAGCATCATAAGGGCGCCGGGTGCAAGCAAATAGTCCGCCTCAACCAGCATTTCACGATAACTTTCCGGCAAAACTGAGGACATATTTCGCAGCTTCTCCCCATGTTCATCCTGAAGGGTTGTCTCCTGGGATATGCCCTTCCATCTTCTCGGCTCCGCAATAGAGCCTTCCAGCAGATGATCGGATATAAAAATATTCTCGACGAGTACATTGCCATCAGGCACACTCATGCCCATAATTCTTTTGGCAATCGGCTCCGGATCTTCGCCTGTGGCTACCCCATCGGTCATATGACATACTAACGGCGCAGGACAATCCTGCATATTCGGAATTTCAGCCTGCAGAATTTTCTCCGCCTGCAGGAAAGCCTTCGCTGAATCCGAGAATCTTTTCGGCGTCAAATCGGGCAAGGAGCCCACAGCAGCGATTTCGTCGATGCCCTTAATCCCGTTCAACAGATCGTATACATCGTCGCTGTATGCCAGAATGGCAATCCTGTAGCGAGGTGTCAATCGGTTCCCCTTCGTAGATCGAAATACCATTTGGCGAATTGCCAGAGATAAGGCATCATAGACGACATCAATCCGCCGACGATTGTCCAGAACCATGTTCATGGAGGCGCTAATATCAATTAAATAGATAATCAGTGCAGGTGTGCGCTGGGATGCTTGAATCGTGTAGTTCATCTGGGATGTGTCACCTCCGTCGTTCACGTTATTTTACAAGTTGGGCAATGTATAATCAGTATCGCTCAGGAACTTATTGATCGCATTCATTCGTGCTGCCACTTTACCGACACCTTTGAAATAGGTTGCATCCGTATTGTACAGATTTTTGAAATCACGCGCGTAGGATTCGGCGTTCTCAATTTTTCTTCCTTTTTGCGCATTATACGTTTTATTGTAATGGGCAATCAGAGTGACGACATTTTGGGCACGTTTTTTCTTAAGCGCAGCTTTCTCGGCCGCCTCCTGCTTGCGCTGAGCCTCGGCTGCTGCCTTGCGCTCGGCTTCCTGCTTAGCAATTTTGGCGTCATTCTCCTTTTTCCAGACCAGATAGGCTTCATATTTTGCCTGTTTGTCGTACTTTTCCTGTTCTGCCTTCTTGGCGGCTTCAAGCTTCTGTTGTTTCTGGTTGGCAAGGTACGCCTCATATTTCGCCTGCTTGTCGTACTTGGCCTGAAGCGCCTTACGCTCTTCTTCCTTCTTCTTGGCCTCTGCCTGCTTTTTCTCCGCTTCAGCAAGCTTTCTCTTTTCCTCGGCATCAAGCTTCGCCGCATCTGCCGCTTTTTGCTTCTCTTTTTCTTCCTGTTGCTTCAGAGCAGTCGCCCTCGCAGCTTCAGCCTCTTCCGCAGCCTTCATTTCTGCCTGTTTGGCAGCTGCCTCCTGCTCCTTCTGTTTAACCTCGGCCTGATCAGCCAGTATTTTAACAGTCGGCACAGTTCCAGCCAACAGAACAATCAACACAGCCGAAGAAATCATTAATTTTTTGGAACGGTAAAAAGGAACCTTGACTGGCTGTGCGGCCTCATCATTCGTGGGATTCAGCTTGGCGTTCAGCTCTTGAATCGCAGCCTCAACTTCCATCTGCATCGCACTGTTATTCGGAATAAAATGATGCAGTGAACGGTATACCTCCAACGCCGCAGCCGGTTTGCCTTCATCCTCCAATGCTCTCGCCTGAAGGAAGAGACGGTTTACAACCGCTTCCTGACCAGGTGGATGTTCGGCAGCGGACATGTTCAGATCCGTATTTCCCAGCTTATCCAATGAACCGCTTGCTGCTTCTGTGCCTTTGATCTGATCCGTCCCCACCGCATCCGTCTGTTCTGAAGCCTTGACTACAGATTCTTCAACTGATGCTGCGCTTGCCAGATGGATGTCCACAGCAGCCAACGCTACGAACCATTCGCCAAACGTAGGGCAGCTGCTGAGATCATGACTCTCCCAGGCACGAATAAACAGATCGGATACCTTGGAGCCCCAGCGCTTCTGAAGCGAATCTCTCATAGCATAATACCGTTCATTTACCGTCTGCATTTCGTGCTGGTCAAAATAACTTTCTCCCCATGCTTTTTCCACAATCGCTGCATCAGACCAGCTTAACATTTCGGCGATGATAACTGCTCCCGCGAAACGGTCGGCATACGCACTCCACAAGCCACTGTGCACTGTCCGATGGGCTGCATACCCCGGTGAACCGGCAAGCAAAGCATCCGGACGATCCATTCTGGAGCCATACATCTGCTCTACATCTACCAGTTCAACTGCTGAAATCCCTCGCAGGTTCTCCACTTCGGAAAAAAACGGAATCATCACATTGGGTGCGGACAAATCACAATGAGCCAGTCCACGCTGTTCCATGGCCGAACCGGTCCCGGCCAGTGCTCTTGCCAGCTTCAGACTTTCCTCCGCTGTCAGCTGTTTCTGATCGCTGATTACATCGAACCAGGTCAGACCATGCACCCACGGCATCAATACCGCATACAACAGATCGGGATGTTCTCCAATGAGCGCTCCGTTTCTTTCCGGAGTGAGCACATCACGCTTGCATACCTGCAAACCTGGCAGTTCACTATAAGACTCCATATGCTCAGACTGATACACCATAGCTGGGATACGAAATTTCGGAAAAAACACTTTTAGTGCTTTGGCCCCACTTATGGAACCGTTACGGGGTAACAATTGATAGACGATCCCCTGCCTTCCGGCTTGGGCGTAAGCCAGACCGGGCGCAGCCGGATGCTGCCCAATGGTATAGGCAATGTCGTTAATCACCACTTCATCCCCGGGATTTGGTTGAAAAGACATGCTCATCCCTCTCTCTGTCATTCTGTCATAGTGCAACAAAAACCGGGTGTTGTGAAAACGCCCGGTTTTTGCTGTAGTTGTAAATCTTCAGCTTGCTTCCTGCTTATGATTCTGGGCGAATTCGGATACGGAACCTGCCCGAACTATGTATCGCAGATTAGCGAGCTTGGTCAGCCGTACGGAATTTGTTGGCAATAGCCGTCAGTTCCGCGCTGATACTATTCAACGTTTGAACGAAAGATTGCATTTGTTTGCTGGCTTCCTGGAATTCCTGGAAGAAGCGTTGTTTCGTCATACCTTCCCATTGTCCTTCCATGCTTGTGATGGATTGAGTCAATGTAGATACGATTTGCTGACTTTGCTCACCGCTTTGTTTAAATTGGTTGGAAACCTGATCAAGCTGTTCTGGGGTAACTAAAATGCGTCCTGCCATTTGTAAATTCCTCCTTGGTTTGTGCAATTAAATTCATTTGTTCAAATTGTACTATACAAGGATCGATCGGACAAAAGCCGAAGGACCTAATCCTATTTACCCCATTTTTGGCATTCTAAACTTCACTTAACATCCTGTTTATAAAAAATTCACTTTCTGCTGTCTTGCTTACTCAGCCTTGTAGCCCGTGGGTTCAAGAAACCACAGGTTCGGTTCCTCTTCTTCCACGAAAGGAGGGATCTGTGAATCTCCATGCCACAGGTTCAGGCTGCATGGCCTGGATCAGAGTCGCCGGTGAGCCGTCAGGCGGCGCAGCATCCTGGACACGGTATACTGCCGCTACCGCGGAAAACGGGTCGGATACAACAGCAGCAGCTGCCGAATGCGCAGGCATAATTTCTCCTGCACGCTCCGTCTGAAGAACATTCAACATATTGACCGCATTGCCATAGGCTGTGTTCACATGACTCAACACTGTACGATACTCCATGTCCACCTGCTGGAATAACACGGCCTTGCGTCCCAGCTGTACGCTCAAGTCCATAAAACGACGTACCGCTGCTTCGCAGAGTCGCTTGCTGTGATTCCATTCATTCATTACCGCGGCGCGGGCTTCAAAATCCCACTCCAGCGAATGAATCGCCTGATCCAATACTGTCATCTTTTGCTGTATTTGCTCCGCCGCATACTGAATCTGCCTGCTCAGTGCCCGAAGCACATCCGGTTCCACACGAATGCGCATTTACCATCACCTTTCCTCTTCCCCTGCAGGCTGTTTAAGCCAGTCCAGCAGCATCTCGTGAAACTGTTCTCTCGTCGTCAGTGCTGCAACAAGCCAATCATCCGAAGCCGCAGTACTCATGCGAAACAGCCAGTTGGATACCGCGCTTGCAGCGAAAGCCGCAGACTGCGATTTCCATTCTTCTCCGTTCCATACGAGCAACCGTAGCTCTCCCTCTGATTCCTTGCTCACCAGACAGCGTGCAAGCGCAAGCGACCCCTCGGGATCGCTCGTCTCCTGTACCAACTCATCCGCCACTGCCTGTAATTCTTTGTTCCTCAGATCATTCATCACATCATAGAATTTTTTCTTGGAGCACATTAGAGCCGGCTTTTCCGCCGGAGAATGACCACTCCAGTTCATCCTTTGAATCAGAAAATCAATTGCTTCACGAACGTTTCCCAAATCACTCAGCCGGAACGAATCCGGTTCGTCTGCAACACGGGATACTTCAACGACACGTTCATCCGTGCAGTGCACATAACTTTCATACGACTTGCCGCTGTGCGTGTAGCGAATCCAGCAAGCCCTGTCTGACAGTCCCGCAATGGCTACCCTGGAGAAAACGGTCGGTGTCATGATCAGCTCATTGCTGTCCTGATCCTGAATCAGATATCCTTTGTCGAGCAGGGATGTTTTTACACGCTCCCACTCCAAAGCAATGTCTTCCGCCATATATCCGCGGAACGGATCTTCCACGCCAAGCAAGCGGTCTGAACCGAGAATACCGGCCAGGAAAAAAAGCTCTTTTATTTGCAAAGTGACTACCTTTTGCTTGGAATCATGAACCGTCAACATTATGAGCCACCTCCCCTCAAACTACAACATGCCATCGGTCACGAATTTCAGAAATCCAATCGGTCATTTTCCAGGTGCCATCACATGGAATTGCACCTTTAACCCTGGAATATTTACGTTTTACATAATAACCTTGACCCGGAGGCAGTACCTTCAGCCCAGTTGAACTCCCCCCGGATTCCGAATAAGGTATACGGAAGAACGAGAGATCATTAGGGTCTAAAGTCCCGAACAACAATCCGCTCTGGGAAGCCTTCACATCGTTCACCCAGTCAGATCCAAAGGTTGGGAAGTCTGCCGGAACTCCTGACAGAATCACATGTATGCCTCGATCCCTGCCTTGACGAACGATCGCTCCCAATTGATCCTTCACATTAAAATCATTTAATTGCTTGGATAACGTATCCGCATCGTCGATAATGAGAACGATCTCCGGACCACCGGTTAGCTCGCCTCTTTTTAGAACTTCATCGTACAACTGTTGGATCACAGGTGCAAGCTGTTCTTCACGGGATACATGTCCACGGACATGGGGCAAACTGCTGATTTCCCCCAGTCCTCCGGAACCATACCGCATATCTACCGTGTATATTTGCACGTCTTCAGGAGACGCATGATACGCAAGTGATAACATCCAGGTCAGCAAAAATGTCGTTTTGCCGCCTTCCATCGGACTCGTAACCATGAAATGCGGCCCTTCACGCAGATTCAGCTGGAAGGGTTCCAGATCATCGGTCAGCAAACCTACGGGTACGGTTAAAGAAGAGATGTCTCCGACTTGCCCGAAGGTCCCTGTACGGATAAGCACATCTTTGAGCTTCACCTCTTCCGGGAGTGGTGCAATCTGCGGCGCTTCTTCTCCGTTCCAGCTTTCTCTGATCTCTGCTATCATGCGGCGCAGAGCGGAAGAACGTTTGCCCTCATCTGCTCCGGATGACGGCAGTGCCGCCTGGAACATCAATGGAGGAACCTGTCCTTTGACTAGTCCTCTTCCAGGCGGAAGCTGGCTAGGTGCCTTGGATGGCCGTCCCACTGCGTAATAATAGTCGCTTGGATCAGATAATTCAAATGATACCGCATTGGGAATATTGCTTCTGAATTTCTCAAATACATCCGTGACACGATTGGCCGTGAGGATAAATGTAATTCCCAGGCTGCCGCCTTCACGAAGGATCGTTTCCAGAAGTTCATTCTCCTCAGGATACGCATTCCGGAAGGAAAGATATCCATCGATAACCACTACAATTTGCGGCACGGCGGCATGGGCTGTGCGACGGTAGGCTGATATCGTCTTAACCCCGGCTTCCGAGATCATATCTTTGCGCTGTGCAGAGAGTTTCAGGATATAGCGGAACAAGCGCTTGATCCGATCCTCCTCTTCAGACATCATTACAGCACCGATCTGAGGCAGGCCAGCGAAATCCTTCATCATCCGGCCCATATCGATGATATATCCGTGCCAAGCTTCAGTCCGCTTAGAACGGGCCAGTGACATCAGCAAGGTTTGAACAAAGGTCGTTTTCCCCAGACCAGGCATACCGTATACAACCAGATGTCCCTGATCCACCGGAAGCGCTAGCGGCTGCTGTCGCTGATTAGGCAGATCATCCAGCAGGCCAACCACAGGTTTCAGGCCGCTGGCACCGCCGTCAAGCAATGCCTCACGATTCTCTTCTTCCTGCCAGTCGCTGAGGCTCTCCCATTCCAGTGTCTCAGGCAAAGGTGGCAACCAGGGTCCTGGCAATCGGGTGATCCCCGCCTCTGCAGCCGCTTCTGCCACATAATCAATAAATACCTGGAGCTGCTTGGGCACATCCTCACCTTTAAGCACAGCTCTGCGCTCTCCAGTCAACAGTGGCTCACGCTTCCCGTTTAAACGCACCTCCATCACAGGCAATACCGTGCTTGTATCTTCCTGTTGATTATACGGCGCACCACTCCAGGCAAATTGCATTTCCTCAAACACTTCATCACTGCCAACCTGAAAATATCCCCGACCCGGCTTGGTGATCCAGGCCGCATTCGGAATTTTGATCATATCCCGGCTGTCCCCTTCGCTTTGAACACGAAGACAGATACGGAAACGGGAATTACTCCAGATTTTATCATCGACCACACCGGCAGGCTTTTGGGTTGCCAGTATCAGATGTACACCCAGTGTCCGGCCAATGGCCGCTATGCTGATTAATTCATCCATGAATTCCGGCTGATCCCGCTTCAACTGCGCAAACTCGTCAATGATGATAACTAAATGCGGCAGCGGCTGTTCATGTCTGGAACGCAGAATTTTGTAATACTCATCAATGTGCTGGAGATTTCCGGCATCATTTAAGATTTTTTGCCTTCTGACCAACTCGGCCCGAAGTGAAATATTTGCGCGTTCAATCAAGTTCCCATCCAGATTGGTAATCGTACCGACGACGTGAGGCAAGCCCACAAATGTATTCGACATTCCGCCGCCCTTATAGTCAATCAACATAAAGGCCAGATCATGCGGGTGAAACTCTGCTGCCAGAGAGGCCACAATCGACTGGATAACTTCACTTTTGCCTGAACCGGTAGTCCCTGCGATCAGACCATGCGGCCCATGACCCTGACGTTCAATTTTATCATGTAAGTTAATCGCAATTTTCTTGCCACCAGCACGCACACCCATAGGTACGGGCAGGGTGTCCGGGTATCGTGTCTGGCCCCAGCGTGTAACCACGTCCAGATCTTCCACTCGTGATGTACTCAACATATCAAACAGCGGGAGCACTTGTGGTATATCCGAAGCCGAGGAACGTTTCAGACGAATAGGTGACATATAACGAGAGAGCGCCTCTGCGGACTCTCTGGAGATCACATCCGGCGTGTACGTTTGCCTGATCACGTCGGCATCCTCGGTTTTTTTGACATAAAGCCCTTTGCCTTTCGAAGCCTCCATAATTAACTGACAATGCATGGGTAATGATTCCTTGCGGTTTGCCAGTATGATGGTACACACATCGATCTCCTGGGCCGATTCCAGCAGCAAGGGAAGTAGCGGTTCTTCTTCTATTAATTGAGTATCCGAGAGAACTACCACGTAACATGGCGTTTGCACGGTTTTCTTATAGCGATCTTCCTTATTATTACGCCTCCGGTTCAACACGGAAAACAAGCTGTCCGCCAATTGATGCGCACCGCTGTGCCTGTCGGCCATATAGCGTTGTCCCTGATCTTCATCCCAGATATGGGGCAGCCAGCGCAGCCAATCCCATTCCTTTGTTTCCTTTTCTTCGTAAAAGGCAGCAATCTTTAATTCATCCGGTGAATGACGAACCGTCAGTTGTGAGATAATCACCCGTAATGAAGCGAGCACTTCCTCTCGATTACCGACTAGGCCCATCACTTTGGACTGAAATAGTGGTAATGTAATCGACGCATCAGGCACCGTTTCGAATTCCGCAGCCAATTCATGAGCCGCTTCAATCAACTCATCCTTTTCATACCCGTCCACACGAGGAACCTGCAGTTTGATTCGAAACGGAATTTCGCCCGTGCCAATTCGCACCTGCAAGAAGTCATCATCCTCAGGCGAACGTTCCCACAGCGAACTGTTGCGATTTTTCACCACTTGCAGACATACATTGGGATCCCCATGAATCTCATACAGACTTTTTACTTGCTCCGCTTGGGCTTCCTTCAGTTCTTCACGGTGCTTCTCCAGCTGTGCACGATACATGGCTGTACGCTCTTCCAGCTTTTGGCGATATGTCTTCTTGTTGCTTAGATACACAAAAAACGGAATGGTGTATGACGTAAGCATCATCATAACCGTCATCATCTGAAACATCATATAATTTCTATTGTCCATTTTGCCGCTCATATTGAGATATACGTAGAAACCGATGCTAACCATCGTCATCATGATGGGTACTATAATAGAAATCATTGAAAATGTAGGTTTGTTGGGTTCAGCCGGAGGCCTTAGAATCTCCAGCTTTTCTTCCTTGAGAACCGGTGTCATTCTTGGAGAACGCTGATATAACACATTCACGAAGAGAAGACCTCCTTTATTTCATTGCCGTAATCAATATATACGTTCAGAACGTTCATTCGTTGCTGTCCTGCTGAAACAATGAACGTCTTCCATAGACAGGTGCTTCTTCAGAAGTGGTGGAGAATGCCCGCTGGACTCGCACACAACTTCCTTGACGCAGCCCAGTTTCCATTAACTGTTGTGCGTTCTGTGGTGAGAACCACAATCCTTCTGGAAATTTGGCTTCAAGGATGTACTGAATGCCCTCTCCTGGTGCCTGGCCGAATATACGAACCCCCAGCAATGTCTTCAGATGTTCAATAGTACATTCATCCGGGACCTCGATGTCGAACCACTCGCCTTCCTCCCGGCCGGAATACACGGTAAGAATCAAAATAATCCCTCCCATGGTCTCATATGTAAATTGTCCTAGTGTCAAATTAAATCAAAAAAAAGTAGATGAAACGCTATTCCATCCCTATTTTCTTACATAAACACCCTGTTTGCAATGTGCAACCTGTAATTTTGTTACATATGACCCACGTATATATTAAAATATCGTCCATTCGACTCAGAACTTTCGAGGCAGTAGTCACGTTAATTATTGCAAAGATGCGAAACCACACGAATACCTTCCATATAAATGGAAATGACAAGCTGGTTTTTCGGGACTTTTTATTGCTTCGCCCACAATTGAATTGTGAACACTTTTCAAACATTGTCCACCTTTATGTTTTCATAAGCTGATTTTAAGGTAATTTTAAGCATTGGTATTTAATATAACCATTAAGAAATAACTCTCGTGAGGTGATTTCTAGTGAGAACACTAATAACTTTTCAAAACAAATCAATCCCTGTATATTTCAATCAAGAAAACAAACAACCTGTGCAAAAGACACTCCGATTGCTTAGCAGTGCCCTTGAGCATAAGATTAGCAATGGTAAACGTGCTTTACAGAAATGTCTGCAATCATTGATTAGTATTGAGATTGTCGGTGGTGAAGCCATTCTTCACAGCCGTAGCGAAAATGACTCCCTCGCCTTATCACTTTATTAAGATGAGTCAGTTGTTTACATCAACTTGGAAACTGCGAATTCATTCATTCGCGAAAATAAGGAAAAGGAAGCTTGCCGTTGAGGGCAAGCTTCCTTTTTTGTGTATCGATTCCTTTTATCTATCTCTAATGCAATCTGCTGACGACATAGGCGGTTTCGTGTTCTTCTTCCATCTCGGCCTTCTGGATTCGAATGACAAACAATCGAACCAGATTATCACGTGTATTTTCTTCCTGACAAGTATTCAGCTTTCTCAGAATGAAACGGTCAATGGACATGAAGTTCAGGCCCCTTTACCTATTGGATTTACGGATCTCTTCTGCCCGTGTACCCATAAATAACCAGATTTCAGAAGCTCCAAACAGCTTTTCCACATCATTTCCTCACCTGTTTTTCAAGCATGTAAAAACATGCAAAAGACCGCCCCATCAAGCTTGAGGCGGGTTTTGCGCGATCTTTGTCACGCTTTACCGAAACCTATCTGATTATAAAACAAAGTAGTTTCTAAGCCACGCTAGCTGTCGAACTATTGCACTCCAGGATAATCCCGATATTGATGCTGAATGCTGATCCAGCGAGTCCGCGTGAATTTCTCGATAGCCCAATCGCCACCGAAACGGCCAATACCTGAGGATTTCTCGCCACCAAACATGACATGAGCCTCATCATTCACGGATTGATCATTGACATGCACCATGCCCGATTCAATCTGCTGAGCAATTTGATACCCTCTTTCGAGATTTCGGGTAAATACGGAGCCGCTTAATCCATAAGGCGTATCATTTGCCAGGCGCACGGCCTCCTGCTCATCCTGCGCTTTCATGATTACCGCGACAGGTCCAAACAGTTCCTGTTGTACAATATGCTGATCCGGTTTCACATCCGCGAGCACGGTGGGCTCCAGCACACTGCCTTTGCTTGTACCACCCAGCAGCAATCTGGCTCCTTCCGCCTTGGCTCCTTTAATCAAGTCAAGCAGCCGTTCCACTTCCTTCTCACGAATAAGCGGGCCAACCAGCGTTTGGGCATCGGCAGGGTCACCAGCCTGAATTTTTTTTGTTTTAGCGAGAAAAGATTCTACGAACTTGTCGTAAATATCAGCATGCACAATAATACGATTAAGGGCCATACAGATCTGCCCCTGATGCAGGAATTTACCGAACACCGCAGACTCCGCAGCACGTTCAATGTCCGCGTCTTCCAGGACAACCATCGCATTGTTGCCACCAAGCTCAAGCGCAGTTTCTTTCAAATGCTCACCAGCCAGTTTGCCGATGCCCTGCCCCACCTTTGTGGAGCCTGTAAAGGAAATGACTTTAGGTATGGGATGCGCTACAAAATAATCGCCTATCTCACTCCCGCTTCCAGCAACCACATTCAGTACGCCTTCAGGTAATCCTGCTTGCTCAAACAGATCTGCAATAAGCCAACCAGCCGTAATCGGGGTATCGGACGCAGGCTTAATAACGACTCCATTACCCAGAGCAACAGCCGGAGCTACAGAACGTAGACACAAGTGCAAAGGAAAATTCCAAGGGCCAATGACACCAATGACTCCCTTGGGCTCGCGCACAACTCGATTCTCTTTCCCTGGTGTATTTGAAGGTAGAATTTCCCCCTTCATTCGATAAGGGAACGAAGCAGCTTCATCCACAATCCGTTTCGCAGAAGCAAACTCTGCCTCAGCCTTGATGCGTGTGCTTCCGGATTCCGTAATCAGCAGCTTTATAATTTCCTCTTTGCGCTCTGTCATGAGAGCCGACACTTTGCGAAGTACACCTTCTTTTACCGCTGGCAGGGATTTCTTCCATTCCACCGAGCTCTTTTGGGCGGCCTCATATGCCTGATCTATATCTTCCTTGTTCGAGGATCGCCAGGTTGCGATGACCTCTCCCGTGTACGGATTTTTATTTTCCAGTGTTTTCTCGCCGGAGCCTTCTACCCATTCGCCATTAATAAATTGTTTCGTCCATGTTGTATGTTCTGTCTCCATTAAAGTCATCTGAATAACGCCTCCCAATCAAGATTGAATGTCACACCTCAAAGCGGTGTAGTAGTTCATTAACCTTGTTAAGGATTACGCAAACGTGAAGAACAGTTGAATCCTTTCATCCTCACCTAGGAAAAAGCGCATCAATGGTCTACATATTCAGCTACATATTCAGCCATATTTTCATCATCCTACTGTCTGGTCAGGTCTTTTCCTCCAAATAGCGTCAAGTCCTCCCAGCCATAAGCAACCTCTGCCAGATCTTGACCGCCAATCCGGATTTGCTGTGTTTGGACAGGGATTCCGCCCATCTTTTCATAGAAACGACAGGCTGAATTTTGCTCCAGTGCCCAGATCAACAAACTCCCCATGTTCAGGGAATGGAGATAACGAACGACGTGTCTTGCCAGCTGCTGGCCAATCCCCGTTTGTTGCACTTCTTTCAGTAAATAAATGGATATAGCTCAGCATCGTAAGGCAACTTGCCTTCACGTTCCTTTCCACCGCAGGCAAATCCGACAATTTCCCCGTTGTCCTGTTCAGCCACCACCGGAATCTGATCCTTTTCGCCAGAGCGAATATTTCGCTCCCATTGGGACAGCCTTGATTCCGTAGTCAGATTATCCAAAAAATCATCAGGCACGATCCCCCGATATGTCGTCTTCCAACTCTCTGTATGTACATGAGCTACGGCTTTCGCATCCCCTTCACGCGCCGGTCTAATCCGCATGTAATCACTCACTTTCTCTCATCACTTCCGTGGCTTTACAATAGTATATGTGCAATGCGTATCAATTCCAAATCCATCCACATGGACCATTATCCGAATTGATTCTCTAGATCAATGGAGGAGTCTGGTCCTTCTCTATGGATATCGCTAAGCGCTTCTATTCGTTGGCGTAAAAATCCGGCCCTAGGGCCGGATCGTTACTTGTGTGCCTACCGACACTTTGGAAGACAGATCCAGCACATCCGAGTTATACATGCGTATGCATCCATGGGAAACAGACTTGCCAATGGATGAAGGATCATTGGTTCCATGAATTCCATAATGCGGCGCCGACAACCCCATCCAAAGAACGCCGAATGGCCCTCCAGGATTCTCTTGCTTGTTAATAATTGTAAACACGCCGTTTGGCGTTTGCGTAAGCATCTTGCCTATTGCGACAGGATAGCCCTTAACGACCTGCGAGCCATCCAAAAGATATAACATGTGATCCGACAGGTCTACGATGATGCTGTAATCAGGCATGATGACATCCCTCCTGACCTATCCTATGCAGGATACAGAGGGATGCCCACCTGGTCTCAGGCCTCTTCCCAGTCTTTTGTACTGCCGACATGTTTTGGTTTGCGGGAACTGACAGGTTTGCTTGAAGCGGTCCGTCGTTTGGAGGCTATCTCTTCTTTGCGTTGTTGAAACTTCAGTTCCTTCTGCATTTTCAAGTAGTTAGCCAGCCTTTTTTCATCCAATGAACCTGCCTGAATGGCCTCCTTCACTGCGCAACCGGCTTCCCGGGTATGGGTGCAATCCTGGAACCTGCATTCCGCAGCGAGCTGCTCAATTTCACCAAAGGCGTGAGACAAACCATCCTGACCTTCATCCCACAGATTAAGTTCACGCATTCCCGGCGTGTCAATCAATACCGCTCCCTGCGGCAGTACGAACAATTCCCGATGAGTGGTCGTATGCCGTCCACGACTATCGTCCTCACGAACAGCCTGTGTGAGCTGTACACTCTCACCCATCATCCAATTGACGAGAGTCGACTTGCCACTACCAGAAGAACCTGTTAAGGCAACTGTTGTGCCTGGAGACAGAAATTTTTCAAGTAAAGACTTGCCCTGATCCTGAACAGCTGACAGTGCCAGCACTTCAATCCCCGGAGCAATGCTCTCCACCAGCGAAATTTGTTCTTCCACATTCTCACACAGATCGCTTTTGCTTAGAATGATGACCGGTCTGACGCCACCATTCCAGGCCATCATAATGTACCTTTCGAGCCGTCTCAGATTAAAATCATGATTAAGAGCAGCAACGATGAGCAATGTATCCACATTCGCCGCAATCAATTGCTCTTTGGTCACTGGACCAGCGGCTTGTCTGGATACCCTGCTCTGACGTGGCACAATGCTGTGAATGATGGCTTCTTCTCCAGCTTGCCCTGTAACAGCAACCCAGTCCCCAACGGCTGGCACAATGCCCGTTTCCAGATGGTCATGACGCATCCGTCCGGATACCCGTCCCCAGCATTCTCCCTCAGACGTAATCAGCCGAAGCAATTGCCCGTGATCCGCAATAATTCTTGCCGGTTTTCTTGATTGTTCTTCCATACCCGTCTGCTGCCACAGCTCCTGCCACTTTGCAGACCAGCCGTATTTCTCCATCGTGTTATTCAAAATAAAAATCCCTCCCGATATTTGGTGTTTTATCCTTCATTGACATTGACAACGATCAACACTGAGCGCTCCGATCCGGCATCAAAAGCAAATAAGCCACGAGCAGCACTGAACCCGCGACAATTAGAAGTTAGCCGAATAAATGATTGTTTGTACGGTATTCATATTGGACGCATCATTACGACAATCCAATACTCGTTATCCAGAAACAACCCATTTTCGGCATACAAAAAGCCACGGGTACGTCACCCGTGGCTTCATTTGTGCATGTTATTGTATTTTACGTACATGGACAATATTGCGAACAATATTGCCAACTGCCGTAAAATTACATGCATTGATCCGTTCCGGAGACGCTGTTCATATTCAAATTAACGTATACTGCCATTAGATTTGTCATTTAACATCGCCTCCCTTGTAGAATTATCCATCATGTTACACAGCTTCAACCGCTCTTGTCAAGTCTAATTATTTATTCACTTATTTCACTTGATCCCACCGTGTCCACATCTCCTTCGGATTCAGCTCATAGATCCCATCTTCACGGTACATGAACTGGTGCATGATAAACTCCCGACGAATGGTGGCAAAATCCTCATGATAATTTTGAATAAATGTATTGATCTCTTTCTCTGTATACTTCCGTCCGAATTCAAGCTGCTCCACCAAATGACCCAGCACAATCAGCTTTTTCTTATGTTGAGCCGGGATTTGGCGCAGTCGTCCATCCTTGGAGAAAAAATTCCGCATCACGGATGCCTTCAGCGTTTCATTCACATCACTCATATCGGCAACCTCCTCTTGTCTAAAAATAAAATCAACTGAAGCCTGTGCATGCTCCCGAATAAAATAGGGATTAAGAGAGAAAAACACCGTATTTTTCTCTCTTCGTTCCTTGATTAGCGCCGCTTCTCTTAACTTGGATGCATGATGTGTAACGGTTGGCTGTGACAGGTTAAGCTTCTCAGCAAGCGCTTGGCCGTGAAGTTCTCCCTGGGACAACAGCAGCAGCATCCGAAGCCGGGTAGGATCAGCCAGGGCTTTATGGTAAGCCACAATCTTCTCCAGTTGCATTTCACTCAACTCACTTCCATTTAGATGATTATCTAATTTGATATTAGTCTTTTACCTCTTCTAAGTCAATTCCCCAGGATCAAGATCACATCTTTACGTCAGAATCCTTCTAGAACTGGCATTGAACCCGTATTTACGGTAGGATTATAATGCTTGAAATAAGGAGGATTAAGAACATGGAAGATGTCATTATTATCGGCGGAGGCCCATGCGGTCTGTCTGCTGCCATTGAATGCGAGCGGCTGGGACTGTCCGCTGTCATTGTTGAGAAATACAATATCGTCCAATCTATTTATCTGTATCCAACCCATATGCAGTTTTTCAGTACAGCGGAATTGCTAGAGATTGGGAATGTTCCGTTCAGCACACCGAACGACAAACCTTTTCGTTACGAGGCACTCGCCTATTATCGCAAGGTAGCCGAACATTTCGGTCTTCGCGTTCATAATTATGAGGAAGCCCAAGAAATCAAACGCAAGGACGATGGCACGTTCGAGGTACATACAGTCAATCGTCGTGGGCAGGTAGTCGTTCATGAAGGACGAAATGTTGTTGTTGCTACAGGTTATTTTGACCACCCTAACTATCTTGGCATCCCTGGAGAAGACAAGGATAAAGTCACTCATTATTTCCGCGAAGCTCATCCTTATACACGTACACGTGTCGCCATCATTGGAGGTAGTAATTCAGCTGTCGATGCTGCCATGGAACTCGTTCGTGTCGGCGCACATATCGACATGATTTATCGTGGGAACGGTGTTTCAGAGCACATTAAACCGTGGGTTCGTCCATTGTTCGAAAGTATGGTGCAAAAAGGCAAAATCTCACTTCATCTTGGCTCACGTGTAAATGAAATTTTGGACGATTCCATTCGTTTGCTGCATTCTGATGGATCAACAAGTGAACTGGAAAATGACTTTGTGCTGGCCTTGACTGGTTTCCGTCCTGACCGCAAACTGCTTTCTTCCGTGGGTGTCGAGATGTCCGAGGATATGGATAAACCAGTATATAATCCTCAAACGATGGAGAGCAGCGTACCAGGTATATACGTTGGCGGAGTAATCGCATCAGGACGCAACGCCAATGAAGTGTTTATCGAATCCGGGCGCTGGCATGGAAGATATATTGCAGAACATATCGTAGGTCGTCATCGCGGGCAGACTGAAGGGGAATGAAATCAATGGATATGACCTCACTGCTGTTGCTCGTGTTTGCGGCGCTAGGTATTATCAGCAGTAATACACCCGTAACCGTAGCCATGGTATTTCTGTTGTTGCTGCGGGTACTGAACCTGAATCAGGCTTTTCCCTGGCTGGAAAAGTATGGACTCACGATCGGTATCATCATCCTGACTATTGGTGTTATGGCACCACTCGCCAGCGGCAAGATCAGTTTGCAGACGATTGGAGAGTCTTTTCTGCACTGGAAATCATTGCTCGCCATTGGTGTCGGATTACTTGTCGCCCATCTGGGAGGACGAGGAGCTACGCTGATGAGTACACAGCCTACTGTCGTTGCCGGACTGCTTATTGGTACTGTGCTTGGCGTTGCCTTGTTCAAGGGTGTGCCGGTCGGCCCACTGATTGCAGCAGGAATTTTATCCTTACTGCTGGGAAAATCATAATCAAAGTTAGGACTTGACATCCTTCTGCCGACTGGCTGTTTTTCCCACCGTTGTATGATATACTTCTATTCATGCAATTCAAGCACCCAAGTCCATAGCAGAGAAATCAATTGAATGATCCTTCATTCACTATTAAATTGATTCACCTCGCAACTATTAATGGCCGCAGGAGGATTCAGGAACCCATGTCACGTCAGTTTGTTACAGAAGCCGTGATGGTGGCAATTTACGGTCAATTACTCGCGCCGCAGGCGCCTGTTGAATATATTGTTCCTTATACCACCATCCTTGAGTTATATGAATTTCAGACCAGCCCTGACCCTTTGATGGATAACCCGGCAGATGACCAGCATGTGAAATCCAAGATTAACGAAATCATTTCTTATTTTGAAGAACCGTTGAATAAGAAAAAAATAGAGCGTGCCCTTGCTGTTCCCTGGGCCAAAAGTCCATCCATCCTGTTTGGTGATCAGGTCTCCATTGCCATCATTAATGCGATTGATACCGCACAATATGGTGAATATTTTGATCCAATTGAGACCGAACTGCTTCTCACTTCACAGCGTTTGGATACCCCTATCCTTACTGATCAGGTCGAATTGATTGCACGTATCATTGAATCGGCATCCCCTGTGCAGGTATTCGATATTGACGATTTTGATTTTGCGATGGATGATGAAGAACCACTTGATCAAGTCTAGGTAGGAAATCCTAGTTTATGATAAGGGTCATCGTACTCATGAATATTGGTCCATCGATTGCTGATTGCCACAACAAAGAAGAAGCCTTCCCGGGAGGAAAGGCTTCTTCTTTGTTGTATTTATTATATCTCGGAGTACCTCAGCAATAAGCGACTAAGATCATTCAGCCTGGGCAACGATTTGAGATCAAAAAACTTAAGTCCTGCTTCGCTATTCACTCGTGATTCTACGAGCGAATCCTGAACAATGTGCGCCCTGAACAGGGCAATAACAAAATATTCTTCATCCCCACTGGCATGCAAATGTCTCAGATTCGGACCGGAGTGCAAACCTTCAAGTGTCATATGAGTGGCTGTCCACCCCGTCTCTTCCCACAGTTCCCTGTGCGCAGTGTCCTCAATGGCTTCTCCCGGGCGCATCTGTCCCGCAGGAATACGCCAATGTCCGTGTTCAGCGTGCTGAATCAGCAATAATTCACCTTTTTCATTCTCGGCCCGAACCGCCGCCTTTACAACAATATGAGAGCGGTTCGCGATATACTGGGCCAAATCTCGGGCTGGCGGATTCACTTCGTATCTCCTCCTGTTCGAAAATTGGTGCGTCCGGTGATGAGCCATTCTATATACGCAGAGATATCACTTTAAATCTCAGTGTAGCGATATTCGATATCCTGTCCTTCTTCAACGACATCTACATGAAGTTGATGACCCTTCAGATACCAGTAATCATGATCTTCCATAAAAAATTGGATACCCGATACCTTCGTTTGATCCGCAGGATGTCTCGGTTCCTCCACAGCGATCCCGAGGGAAAAGCCGGGATGAAGACCTCCGCCGGAGCTATAACGGGCGAAGAATCGAATGCTGTCTCCTTCGTTCAAATTCAGTTCTTCCTTATACCAGCGAGCAGCGCGGTCAGATACATGTATGGTACTCATTTGGTGTCAGCTCCTTCTCTATATATATGTTCCATCATATCGCTAGAATGGCCTGATTACAAACCTCAACCACCCCAAATACATAAAAAAAGTTGATTCACGCCTCATTATTCCATCACAATCCGCAGCATCTTCTGTTTTGAAAAACGTTTGACAGATTGTAAAAGTCGGTGTTAAGATGCAAACATACGAGATCCACATACAATTTATTACCAAAAAAGAAAGGGTGATTACGGTGTTTAACTATGACGATCTACATCAATTCAGCACACAACTAAATACCGGAGCACCCATGAAATCGTTATTCCGTTCATAAGACCGCATCACAGAAGCCTCTAATCAGGTTTGCTGTTTTGTACTCTCACAATCGAACTTTATCTACGGTGGTGGCTCTGCTCTCGGAGCCATGCTGCCGTATGAATGATACCCAAGACATACCGCCTGCGTGCGGTATGTCTTTTTTTGTGGGTTCAGCTGGCTAAACATGAACGGAACATGCATTTCACGAACTTGAAAGGAAGGGATACCACTTGTTCTCTGTACTTAAAAATCTGGCCTGGTTCTTCCGGCTGGAACGCAAACGATACCTCATTGGTGTCGCCTTGCTTATTATGGTGGGCATCATTGAACTGCTGCCACCTCGTCTTCTGGGCAATGCCATTGACGAGATTGTACGCGGTTCCATTACCGGCGCCTCACTCACACGTTACATTTTACTTATTCTAGGATCGGTCATCATTATCTATCTGACAACGTACATATGGATGCACAAACTGTTTGGCGGTGCCAATCTGGTTGAACGCTTGCTGCGGTCACGCTTTATGGACCATTTATTGCGGATGACCCCGCCTTTTTTTGAGAAAAACAGAACTGGCGATCTGATGGCACGTGCTACGAATGATCTTCGTTCCATTGCCACCACAGCAGGCTTCGGCATGCTGACGTTAACCGACTCCACTGCTTTTCTGGCAACCGTATTATTCGCCATGGGTTTTCTGGTTAGCTGGAAACTGACCCTGGCTGCAATTTTGCCTCTGCCTTTTATCGCCATCGCCATGATGATCTATGGTAAAGCTGTACACCAAAGATACACACTGGCACAGGATGCATTCGGGGACATGAACGATCAGGTGCTTGAATCGATTGCCGGCATTCGAGTCGTGCGTGCCTATGTGCAGGAACGTCTGGACGAGAAAAGATTCGCCGATGTCACCGAAGATGTGTACCGCAAAAATCTGGCGGTTGCCAAGATGGATGCGCTGTTCGAACCCACCATCCGGTTATTTGTCGGACTCAGTTATGTGATAGCACTTGCCTACGGCATTTATCTTGTTTTTCATAATGAAATTACCCTGGGGGATCTCGTATCGTTCAATATGTACCTGGGGATGATGATCTGGCCAATGTTCGCCATTGGCGAATTGATTAACTTGATGCAGCGTGGTAGTGCCTCACTCGATCGTGTTAACGAGACGCTATCTGTAGAACCTGCCGTAAAAGATGTTGAGCAGCCTGCTCACATTACGAATCCGGAAGAGATTGCGATGCAGGACGTCACCTTCCGTTACCCTAGTTCCACCATCGACAATCTCAGTCATGTCAGCTTTTCGCTTCGACGTGGGCAGACACTTGGTATCGTGGGACGTACAGGAAGCGGCAAGTCCACCCTGCTCAAACAATTGCTTCATGAATACCCGGCCGGATCGGGTAAGTTAAGCATCTCCGGTCATGCAATTCAGGATATCGCCAAAGACGACCTGCACAGCTGGATTGGATACGTTCCTCAGGAACAGGTGCTTTTCTCCAAATCTGTCCGCCAGAACATTCAATTCGGCAAACCGGGTGCAGATGATGGCGTGATTATGGAAGCGATTCGCACCGCAGCCTTTGATGGAGATTTGGGTACATTATCCGATGGTCTGGACACACTCGTTGGTGAAAAAGGAATTGCGCTGTCCGGTGGACAGAAACAGCGGGTATCGCTGGCCCGTGCTTTTATCGCCGATCCGGACATATTGATTCTGGATGATGCCTTATCTGCCGTCGATGCACGAACCGAAGCCAAAATTATTGAAAATATACGCAACAAACGCTCAAACAAAACAACGCTGATCTCGACTCACCGCCTGTCCGCTATCGAACACGCTGACCGAATCATCGTACTGGAGCACGGGAAAATTACGGAAGAAGGAACCCATCAAGAACTGCTTGCTATGAACGGCTGGTACCGTGAACAGTATGAACGGCAGCAGGTGGAGTCTAATTTGTCCACGTAGGAGGTCAACGCTTTGAAGTCTAATACAGGCAAACGGCTGCTTCAATACGCCCTAAAAGCCAAAGGTACGTTTATTGCCGCTTTAATTATGCTTACAATCGGGGTTGCGGCTGAGCTTGCCGGCCCTTTCATCGCCAAGTCCATGATCGACAATCATTTGCTCGCCATTGAGCAGCCTTTCTATGAGACCACAGCTTCAAGCGAAGCGGCGGTCTTCAATGGAAAGAACTACAAACGTGAAGGCCGGTTTGAACCGAATGAAACAAAAGGTACAGAGGTACGCGTACTGCAGGCCGGAAGAAGTTTTTATTTTGTGAATGAACCCGTTAGTGCCCCCGATGGGGATCGTACCTATGCAGACGGGACACTGACGGTTACACGCGCAGGCGAAGTGACGGGTCAATATGCGGCGGTGCCATTATCCGCTGGTGAACTCTTTGCCTTTTACAAACCGGAAATGCCAAGTATCTATCAACTGATTGTGTATTACATGATCTTCCTTGTCATTTCGGTCATTATGGAGTTTGGTAAAACATACTGGCTGCAATCATCTGCCAACAAAGTCATTCAAAGACTGCGTAACGATGTGTATGCACATATCCAACGATTGCCGGTACACTTTTTTGATAACCTGCCTGCAGGTAAAGTGGTTTCCCGGGTCACCAACGATACCGAAGCCGTCAAGGATCTGTTCGTTGCGGTTCTGTCGAACTTTTTCTCAGGGATCATTACGATTACGGGCGTATACGTTGCGCTCTTCCTGCTGGATTTCCGCCTCGGATTGATCTCATTGTTCGTTGTACCGATGCTGGTGCTGTGGATTGTGCTTTATCGTAAAATCGCGACTCGTTACAACACGATTATTCGTTCACGTCTGAGTGAGATTAATGCCATTATTAATGAATCCATCCAGGGGATGTCCATTATCCGGGTATTCCGTCATCAGAAACAGACCAAGCAGGAATTCGAGGATCTGAATGATGATTATATGAAACACCAGAATAAAATGCTCAATCTGAACGCGTTCACCTCACACAACCTGGTTAACGTACTGCGGAATATGGCGTTTGCCGTTGTCCTGTGGTACTTCGGTTCCAGTGTGCTGGACGGCACAAGTATCATCTCGCTGGGTGTGCTGTATGCATTCGTTGACGTCCTCGGGCGTTTGTTCCAGCCGATTACGGGTATGGTGAACCAACTGGCTAACCTGGATTCCTCCCTTGTGTCGGCCGGACGTGTCTTTGAGTTGATGGATGAGAAAGGTGAACCGGTAACCGATGGCTCGATGCCAAGATACAAGGGAAATGTCGTGTTTGACGATGTAGCCTTTGCTTACAAAAAAGATTATGTGCTGAACAACATCTCGTTCAAAGCATCACAAGGTCAAACGGTCGCCCTGGTGGGCCATACCGGTTCGGGTAAAAGCTCGATCATCAACCTGCTGTTCCGGTTCTATGACCCACAGAAAGGCAAGATTACGATCGACGGTCAGAACGTTAAGGACCTGCCTAAACAGTGGATTCGAGAACATATGGGCATTGTACTCCAAGATCCTTACCTGTTCACAGGTACTGTAGCCACCAACGTCAGTCTGGGTGATGAGCAGATTACGCGTGCGCAGATCGAACAGGCGCTGCGAGACGTAGGTGCAGAACGAATTCTCGCCCACCTTCCGCAAGGATTCGACGAGCCGGTTATCGAAAAGGGAAGCACGTTATCTGCCGGACAACGGCAATTAATTTCCTTCGCTCGAGCACTGGCCTTCGATCCAGCGATTCTGATTCTCGATGAAGCTACAGCTAACATTGATACCGAAACGGAAGCCTTAATTCAAAATGCACTCGAAGTCCTCAAAAAAGGACGCACCACCTTCATCATCGCCCACCGTCTGTCCACCATTCGTTCAGCAGACCAGATTCTGGTCCTGCACCGCGGACGTATTGTGGAACAAGGTGCACATGATGAGCTGATGGAACTCAAAGGACGCTATTATCAGATGTATCAGTTACAGCTAGGTGCTCAATCAGCACCAGATACAAGTGGAAGCAACCCATTGGGCGAGGCCATTCGAACCACTTCCTCCTTTGCTGGAGGCGGCGTGTAAGTAAAACGGGAATAAATGAACATATAATACATTAACCAACCGATATGCCCGCGGACCTCTTGGTCTGCGGCAGATCGGTTTTTTATTTTGTCCGTTTCCTCTTATTGACAATAGAAACATCTGCCTGTATTATACATACCAACGGTCGGTATCTAAATAAAGGAGGGTATTATGGCTAGAAACAAGCACCCTGAACAAACGGTACAGCAGATTCTGAACGTTGCTGCCCAGTTGTTCACAGATAAAGGATTTGAGAAGACAAGTATTCAGGACATCATTGTTGCCCTAGGCATGTCCAAGGGGGCTGTGTATCATCACTTTAAATCCAAAGAGGAAATATTGGACGCGGTCATGGAGCAACAATTCAACTATTCAGCTGAAATGCTGGATCGATTAGTTTCAAATACAACGGCCACCACAGCTCGAGAGAAGTTAATTCAGATTCTGGAGCATGTTGTCTCTGATCAGCAGGCCCATTCCCTGGATCACGTACTTCGAACCCAAATCAAAAATCCGGTATTTGTTGTACGCGGTATTCAACAGGCCGTGCGAATAGATGCTCCGGTGATTGCAACGATTTTGCGAGAAGGCATTTCAGATGGTTCGATCCATACTGAAGATCCCGATGCTTGTGCAGAAGTATTCATGATGCTGGTCAACATATGGATTAATCCCACACTGTTCGGCCGCAATTCCAGCGAAACGAAGCAGCGTCTTTATTTTTTACAGCGGTTGATGAATATGCTCGGTGCCGATATTGTGAGCGAATCGCTCATTGAGCGCATTCTGAACCAACATGCTGTGATCGGCGCTTATCCTGAGTTGGAAGATCAAGACATTGGCAGAAACGAGGGAAAACCGTTTTGAAACCTAATGGACATAAGATTTGCAAAGAATGGTTATCTGAAGATCCCATTCAAGCCCTTTCTCTGGAATGGATGCAAGGCGAAGTGCATATTAGCCAGGGTACAGAAGCTGTTATCCGCGTTACTCAACGGGGGTCCGCTCTTTTCCCAAGAACTCGATGTTTTGAAGCTAAAATTAGTAATGGTGTCTTACATCTCATCGATGGACGAAAACAAGCTTTTCCGGTGGGCATAAACTTCCATCGCACATCGCTCCACCTTGTACTGCCGCCTACAGTATTGCAAAGACTGTTGATCAACGGGGTGGGTTCCCGCTTTGTTGTGGATAACGTTTCTTCCGAACACTGGAATTGCCACTGTACATCCAGCAATCTCATCTTATCTGGGCATGCCCAACATATCCGTCTGCAATCCGTGGGCGGTCGGGTTACAGCAACAGACCTTCGTGCAAACCATATCCAACTAAAAGCCACTTCTTCACCTATCCAGTTATCCGGTCAGTTCTCACATATTCAATCCAGAGTAACAGGCAGCAAGCTTAACATAAACTCCTCAACGATGCTTCAATCTCTGGATAGTCGCTCCACAGGCTGTAACGTTGAAGTGCGCATCCCACCAGATAAAGATGGATTCAAGTTAGACTTCAAGCAGGCCGGGGGTCGATTTAGCAGTGATTTTCCGCTTCACTCCAATCATAATCAACACACGTATCGTAACGGAATGTATCCATTTCAAGCTGAAGTCAGAGGTGGAAAGCTCACCATAGGCAGCTATTTATTACATGCCACATAGAGGAGGTAAATATATGAGCATCGGCTGGATCGTTGGCAGCAGCTTGGCTAGCCTGGTATTACTTGCGGGGATCATCAGTTTGTTCATCAGCATACGCAAAAGCAAAAATCATCGACGTTGGCCCTGGTGGCTCATCGGTTTTGGAATAGCCGCATTGGTCAGTGCAGCGATCAATTATCCCGGAACATAGATACAATGGGAAACTTACGCAAAAAAAAGACAATCGCGCAGTCCAGTCACTCTCCGTGCTGCTGCGGATTGTCTATCCATCCTTTAACCATATACCCCATATATAATATCGTCTCTCTTGCCAGAAAAGGAAATTGGGTGCGCCAGGTCTGGTAAGCCGTCGTTCGTGTCGGGGATGGGACAGCATCCATGCCGAGTCCGCTAGCAAGCTTCATCGCCCGTTTCATATGTAACGGATCACTTACAATCGTGTAGGTGTGAAACCCCGCCTGTTCCCCGACACTAATCGAATTCACCAGATTTTCCTCCGTAATTTTCGATTCCGTCTCGATTTGAATATCTGCCAGAGCTACACCATTTGCAACGGCATAATCTCGTCCAACTTCGGCTTCAGAACGCTCTCCAGCCCGGCCAGAACCACCAGTAAAGAGCAGATGGCTGATCGTCCCCTGGCGATATAATAAAATGGCGTGCTCAATACGTTCGCGAAATACGGGTGAAGGGTTCTCCCCTTCTACGGCTGCACCGAGGATAATGGCTGCATCACTCTGTCTAGAGGATTCCTCATCGGTGTAAGTCCAGATGAGCAACGCCGTAGTTATAGTCCATATGACTCCAATCAACACGAGTGATGCAATGGAGATTGCCAGCCAGTGTTTGCTTTTTATTTTACGAATTCGGGACTTGCCTTCCATCACAATCATTCATCCTCTTCCAGCGCCCGGGCGTTCATACTCACTGCATGCATACGTTCGAGTGTGTGCAACGCTGCCGCGGATTCGGCATCCAATCCCAGCTCTGCAATCCAGGCACCTGTGTACTGCTGAAGACTAATCTCCAGCTTCTGCGCACGATCTTTGAAATCTTCCAGTTCCTTAATCATGCGCGATCTTCCTTCAGGACTGAATGTCTCATGAATCCGTTCCTTGAAATAGTGATGTACAATGCTGTTACGCTGCTTCCATAGTTCATTCAACTGGCGAGTCTCTTCCTCAGAAAAGGTAAAATGATGGCGCACCTCATGAATGAGTTGCCCGAGTGAACTGCTCATCTTTCGTTCATACAGATCTTCCAGATCTTCTTCGGATACAACCTTACCCTGAGACAATTTCATTAATAAAATCAGATTGACCAGTTGCTGTTCAAGCGCCTGTCCATAATATACAGCCAATCCGTAGTAGGCAAACAATTCTCTGGAGTGTTCGCTGTCCAGCATGTCTGTATTTTGCATAAGCGAGCGCCCCCTTTATCTCCGTACAATACTTTGCATTCCAACGTCCCTCTATGGTAACGAAACACAGAGCAACATTCAAGTTAAGGGGAATAATAGCCTTTAACTCCGCAAATCCCTTTTTCCCGATAGCCAGATATGAATGATGAGCAGAACTACGGCATAGAGTATAGCCCACATTGTCGTCAGAAGAACAGCCCCCAGCTTTGATTCTTCAAATAACATCATTTCACGAACTAGATAAAATGCCGGAGGCAAGACCTTGACAACCCATTGTATGGATTCAGGCAAACGTCCGCTTAATGAACCTTGGACTAACGATAATAACAGTACAACAATGAACGGCGGCATACTGCGGCTCAGCATGGGAATGTATGATTTTTGAAAGAAAACACTGAGGCCCAGACCCAGAAGCGACAACGCCAGATGCCCGGCCCAAGCCATGATCCACTCCCCAGCACTCGGCAGTCTTCCAAACATGCCCGTAACAACAGGATATAGCACGGTAATTGCTGTCAGGCCGAATTGCATGATTAACGCACAGATCAATTGTGCAAAGACAACCTTGCGTTTGCTTCCTGCATGGAGAACGAGCAATTGATACTGCCCCGCAGGTTCCGTGTTCATTACCGTTAATCCCAGCCAGGCCGCACCAAAAAAAAGCAGCATGGCCGTAACGCTGTAACTGTCCGCAACCGGATTAGGTTTGTAGGAATAGATGAGCAGCATTGTAATGATATAAAAGATCACCGGTGCAACATATTTCTGTGAACGTATGTAATGTTTTAACAAATAACGGGTCAAGTGGATCATTGGAGGTCACCTCTTACCTTAGACATGGAGGAAGGGATCTCTGCCTCTTCCCTGTTCATAGCCTCACCCGGATGACGCCCCTCCATCAATCCTTCCATATGTAATCGGCTCTCTTCCGGCTGCACAGACACGATTGAACCGCCCATCGCCAGAATCTTTCCAATGATCCGGTCTGCCGAACTGCGTGACACCCTCCAATCCCATACTTCGCCTCCATAATCCTGATGAACTACGCTGCGATGGCATGCAATGACTCCCGTTTGTTCAATAAGCAGCGCATCAATAACGGATTGTTCCCGTCCTTCCATCACACTTTGGATGCTCACAGCGGGCTCTCCAGCTTGCTGTAAATCTTCCTGATTCCAGCGACGCAGCACTGTTCCCTTGTGTAATACGATGACCTGATCCGCGAGACGTTCTATAAGCAAGGGTTCATGGCAAGCTGTAACGATTTGACTTCCTTCCTTTTTCCACTGTCCGAGCAAGGCTACGATCGCTTCCTGCGCCGGGACGTCCAGACCGGACAATGGTTCATCAAGCAGCAATAACCCATCAGGGCCAGGCAAAAGAGCCTGAATCAGATTCACCTTCTGCAAGGTACCTTTGGACAACTGTGGCAGGTTTTGATCCAGCGCCGTGCCCAAGTATAACAGATCGCTCAGTTCACTTATCCGCTGACGCAGTATTTCAGGACGCATGCCACGTATTCGTCCCATTTCCCACAGGTACTCTCTTGAGGTAAAGGGCAAGCGTGGCATTCCATCAAGTGCATACATAACCCGTCCATGCATGGGCTTGTGCAGCGAACCGGCTTCAGGCAGTAATATGCCAGCCAGCACACGCAGCAACGTGCTTTTGCCCGAGCCATTTCTGCCCACCAGGACGATACACTCTCCCTTGCCTACTTCCAAATTGATATCATTCAGTACCTGCACATCCCCAAGTCGTTTGCTCACACGTTGAAGTGATATATCTCGTCCTGTTGAGTCCGTTGCGGCTTTTCCTGCTTTATCGAATCTTCCAATTCCCATCCATCCCATAGGTGTCACATCCGTTCAGGAGCCTGGACCCCAAGTAAATACAGGCTGTAGGCCAGACGCTCCGCCGTACGCTCTGTTAGCGCCACCCGGAAGGGTTTCACGTCAGCCGGCGCGTCGGCAATCCGTTCTGCATGATAGAAGCGGTTGAAGGCTTGGGCAACATCGATCGCATATTTGGCAATGACCGAAGGCTCGTTGCGATGAATTGATTTTTCCAGATGCTGCGGATAATCCGCCAGCAGTTTCAGCAATGCCCAAGAAGTGTCACCGACAATGACTGGCTTGTTCTCGGTGATGGCTGCAGCATTTATGCTGTTAGCCTCTTCCGAATGGTTTTCATTTTCCACGCGTTCTACCTCTGCTGCCTTCGCAAGAACACTGTTAATCCGGGCATGTGTATATTGCACATAAGGTCCCGTCTCCCCTTCAAAGCTCACCGCATCTTCGAGCGAGAAATCGACGTCGTTCAACCGGTTATTACGCAGATCACCAAATACAATTGCACCTACACCCACCGCTTCCGCAACCTCCTGCGGATTTGGCAGATTCGGATTTTTCTCCTGGATAATCTGCAATGCCCGAGCAACCGCCTCATCCAGTACCTCCTGCAAGAAGACGACTTTACCCCGGCGGGTAGACATCTTCCGTCCCTCGAAACGCATCAAACCAAACGGAATATGTTCACAAATCTCAGACCACGCGTACCCCATCCGGGATAATACCGCAAATACCTGACGGAAATGAAGCTTCTGCTCACCCCCGACCACGTACAACATTTTATCCGCCTTCATCACATCATGACGATAAACTGCTGTTGCCAAATCCCGCGTTGGGTAGATGGTGGTCCCATCCTTTTTGATAATCAGGCATGGCGGCATATTCTCCTCCTCCAAACGTACCACCAAAGCCCCTTCACTCTCTTCCAGCAACCCTCTGCCTTTCAGTTCTTCGACCACCGCACCCATCTTGTCATTATAAAAGCTTTCACCCAGCGTATGATCAAACTGTACATTCAAACGCTCATACATCCGGTTGAATTCTTTCATGCTCACCTCTACAAAAAAGGCCCATAACCGCTGCGCCTCTTCATCCCCTTGCTCCAGCTTGCGGAACCAATCTCTTGCCTCCATCTCCAGAGATGGATCATTCTCCGCTTCATCGTGAAAACGCACATACAGTTCCAATGATGTCCGAATCGGCTCAGCCTGTAGTGCTTCATCATTACCCCAACGCTTGTAGGCTGCAATCTGTTTGCCGAACTGCGTTCCCCAATCGCCCAGATGGTTCACACTGACCGAAGTATAGCCTGCCTCGTTATATAACCGATACAATGCTGCCCCAATCACGGTGGAGCGCAGATGACCAATTCCGAACGGCTTGGCAATGTTGGGCGACGACATGTCGATTACGACACGTGCACCTGCACCCAGCTGCAGCTTGCCAAATGCTTGATGTCCCAGTTCTTGCAGCAGCTTCGGAGCCAGATCTTCCCGATTGAAACGTATGTTCACATAGGGTCCTGCTGGTGAAGCATCCAGCCCAACTGTCTGTAATCCAGTTGCGATATCCGCCGCGATCACTGCAGGCGCTTTCTTCAGTGACTTGGCCAAAGTAAAACAGGGAAACGCCGCATCTCCCAGCTCCGCCTGTGGTGGAACCTCCAATAATCTCAACACCTCTTCTTGCTCCAGTCCCGTTAAGGGAGCAATATGTGCTGCTGCCTGTTTCATCAACATGTTGAACACTCCTATTCATTATCGTATTTAGCCGTAATATCGAGAACAAAAAAAGCCCTCGTCTCTATATCAGAGACGAGAGCTGCTCTTCACAGTTCCCGCGGTACCACTCTAGGTGAGCAGGTCGTGAATACACATTGATATACATTCCCAGCCTGCTCCGCTCGGTGCGATTAACGGCCGCCTGCCGGATTGCCCTCTAGTCCATGCTCTGCACCCTCTCAAGAATGCAGGCATTGCTTCGGACAACCATCTCACGGGTGCGCTTCACTCAGGTCATGTCATACCGGCTTCCACCTGCCCCGGCTCGCTGTCATGCATGAATTCTGGCTACTCTCCCGATCACGGATATTCATCGTTTCAATTCATTGCCATCATTATACAGATCACAATCTGCTTTGGCAACCTGTTACATGCATTTGCCAATGAAGGCCCTGCTGGCGATAGTTGATCTCACCATCGAATTGTAAAGATTCTTACCCTGCTGTATTCGTAAAAATCCCCTCCAGCAGGCAACGTTGAAGTCCATCCGTCCGATGTCCTTATTTCGTTTCCTACTATGAGGGGATCAGCCTAATATCATGCAGATTACTCGGCTTTGTATGTTTAATTTAATTGAGTTTATATTTACGCTACTGCGGCCATCATACGGCAAGCCTCTGCACATTTGCGGCAAGCTTCCGCGCAAGCCTGACAGTGATCATGTTCATGTTTGCCACACTCAGCAGCACAAGCTTCACATGCCTTCACACACAGCTCGCAAATTTCGGAGATAAAATCACTTCCGCGTGTCATGGCTTGAGCAGCAAAGCTGCAGATTTCTGCACATTCCCGATCCAAACGAATGCAATCACGCAACATTGCCAGATCATATTCCTTCAGACTCGATATGTAACATACGTTGCAAGCATTCATACACTCCAGGCAAGCATCGATACATTGCTGATATTGTTGTTGTGTCATTTAAAGTTACCTCCCAGACTAAGTTTGCTATGCTTCTTAATACCCCGTCTGGAGGAACCTTGAATCATTAAGACTCATTTATCGCTTCTAATTCCAGCAATTGGTTGCGAATGACCGTTTGATCAAAG
The DNA here is from genome assembly GCF_030487755.1 of Paenibacillus sp. 11B. Taxonomy (NCBI): domain Bacteria; kingdom Bacillati; phylum Bacillota; class Bacilli; order Caryophanales; family Paenibacillaceae; genus Paenibacillus; species Paenibacillus sp. 11B. The sequence goes on from NZ_JAUKNS010000002.1 coordinate 892,353, forward strand.
TGCTCACCTATAAACACAGCTACGTTCGGCACATCACCTTGAGGCGTGATCTTCATATAATCCGATTCCCGATAAGCATATTGGAACCAGAACCGACTGGACGTATCACTAAAAGATAAAATCCCTTTTGCCCGGTACACATCCCGTGGTAACTCAGCAATCAAACGCTCAAAAGCTTCACTGTTCACCGGCTGGGTGAAATAGTGGGTGTACACCATGACATGCTCGTGCGAAGCATGGGGATGTGTATGACTATGGTCGTGATCATGAGAATGACCATGGACATTCACGACGGAATGTTGATGGGCTTCGTGATTATGATCCATATGCTCATGATGTTCATGTTCATGGCTGCAGCCATGCTCTGCACCAGCTTCGGAATGAACGTGCTGTTCCTTTTTCGCGTCTTTACTCGTTTCATCGACAGATTGATAGGCATGTACGTTATCTCCACTACGAAGCAGCACATCCATATCGACTTCACACTTCACCGTAGGGATGACGGGAGCAAAACCATTCCAGCGTGTTAACAGGTCCCTCAAATCTGCCAGCTGCTGCTCATTCACCCGATCCGTTTTGTTCAGAAGAAGTACCGAAGCACAGCGAATCTGCTCCTGCATCAGCTTGAAGGTTTGTCCCTTCTGCTCCTGGTACAGTCCTGACAGATGCGCGGCATCCACCACGGTAATCAGGCTTTTCAGCTCCAGTCGCATATAGAGTGAAGTTTCCGTTACTGCATCCAATATCTCCATCGGGTTCGCCGCTCCCGTTGCTTCGATGATAATGACATCTGGCGATTCCTCCTGCACGAGATCCGCAAGTTGCAGCCCCAAGTCACCGCGCACGGTACAGCAGATGCATCCTCCCAACATTTCTGTCATCGGAACGCTAGAATCCACCATCTGACCATCCAGGTTGACCTCACCCAATTCATTCATGACCACTGCGGGTCGGAGACCCTGTTGCTGCCAATGTTCGATCAATTGAACAAGCAGTGTCGTTTTGCCACTTCCCAAAAATCCTGACAATATATATACAGGTATGGATGATTCATTTACTTTTAATTCACTCATCATAGTTCACCTCTCTGTTTGTCCAATGAAACTGGTCTATCTCTATCCTAGCGAGTGTACACTATCCTGCAATCTTTGCGCAATCCTGACCTTCTCTTCTCTATACGTCCATTGCCTCCATCTACTGAATGGTCTATGCTATGAGAACATGTTGATTGGAGGAGGATGGGTTATGACCAATTCAGTGGAACAACATCGTCAGGAAGCACCTGACACGGTATCCTGCATGATTGTAACCGTTTCGGATACCCGCACCAAGGACACGGATACAAGCGGGCAGCTTATGCATAAGCTGCTGACTAAATCAGGCTATCAGATCGTCGATTATATCATTACACCGGATGAGACCGAAACCATTCGAAGCATCCTGCAAGATGCAGCGGTTCGTGACGATATCGAAGCCGTGCTGCTCAGCGGTGGAACCGGAATAGCCCCCCGTGATACGACTTACGAGGCGGTATCCTCACTACTGGATAAGGAGCTGCCGGGCTTTGGAGAAATTTTTCGCTTCCTCAGTTATACCGAGGATATCGGTTCTGCTGCCATTCTTAGCCGGGCGGTTGCCGGAACGATTGGGCGCACAGCCGTATTCTCCATGCCAGGCTCCAAGGGAGCGGTCAAACTGGCAATGGAAAAGCTTATTTTGCCGGAACTTAGGCATGTCATGCGTGAAATATATAAACCCGTCTGAAAGATCAGACGGGTTTTCCGGGTTTATTTTAGGAGAGTCCATTACTTCAGCTGCTCGAGCACATGCTGGAATACCTGCATGACATCCTCTTCATAATCATCCTTTTCTCCACCTGAAGCCGTATAGACCAATGAAACGTAATCTTTGCTGCGAATCGTTGTTCTGCCAAGAACATTTTCCATTACAGCCTCATCGCTATCATTACCATACATTTCATTCATCCGGGCAATTCGTGTACCGACATCACTGAAAATGTGGACCTTTACAATATGCCTGCCACTTCCATTCAACAGATACACATAAGAGATTCCTCCCTCACCGTCGTCTGCGAACATGTTATTCATCAATTTGATGCCTTTTGCAGCAAAAGCGTCATCCAGCTCCTGAATCAATCGACCGTTTAACCCGTGGCCCTGGCTCTTTGCCCGTACAATGCCTTCATCCGTCGCTTGTCGGGTATATATTTTCCGCTCCTGCTCAACAGATGATGCTGAACAAGCCACTAGGGATAATACACACATCACCATAATTGCACTGAACAGGGCAGACTTCACACGTCCAGAGTTAGGGTGCAATCCTTTTCCGCTATCACGCATACTCATCCTTCCTTTCCCGCCACATGCACCGTGACGCTCTCAGGTAGAGTTAGCATGTCTAGGGGAAAAGAATCTTATTCGGCAGGCACCTCAGACATTGTATTGACCACAGTACGACCTACGGCACCGCCCTTAAGGATCGTCTCCAGTGTCTGAGGCAGCTGTGCCCATGAGATTTCCTGAATCCCCAGCTCAAGTGCACGATCCGGCTTCCATTCTCCGCCAAGCAGCTTCCATATCCGTTCCCGTCGTTCCATCGGACAATAGACTGAATCAATCCCAATCAATTGAACCCCCCGCAAAATAAACGGAAATACGGTGGACTCGAAGGCAGCTCCTCCGGTTAATCCTGATACGGCGACAGCTCCTCCATATTGAATCTGTTTCAGACGCTCAGCCAGTGCAGGACCTGCTGCAGGATCAATTACTCCTGCCCAGAGCTGTTTGCCCATTGCACCCTTGGCTGGCGCATCCGCTTCTTCGCGGGAAATGACATGAGAAGCACCCAAATTCCGAAGCAGCTGCTCCTGTTGATCCTTTTTGCCTGTACTTGCAGTCACTTCAAATCCCAGCTTCGCCAGAATAGCCACCGCCATACTGCCTACCCCTCCGGTAGCTCCTGTCACCAGAACATTGCCCATCTCCGGAGTCACTCCAGCCCGCAGCAAAGCATCTACCGAAAGTGCTGCCGTGAAGCCTGCCGTTCCAATCGCCATCGCTTCCTTCTCACTGAGTCCATGTGGTAGAGGAACGAGCCATTCGCTGCGTAGACGCGCATATTGACTATACCCGCCAAAATGAGACACGCCCGGCTCGAAGCCTGTGCTGATCACCCGATCCCCAGGGGCAAACCGACCGCTCACGGATTCCTCTACAATCCCTGCAAGATCGATTCCCGGCACGATCGGATATTCTCGAACCACACCACCCTTTTCTTTTGTGGCGAGTCCATCTTTAAAATTGACGCTTGAGTATTGAACCTGTAAAGTTACGTCACCATTAGGCAAATCTTCTTTCGTCAGCTGCTCCATAGCAGCCTTCAGGCCACCCTGTTCTTCTTTACGTACGACATAGGCCGGAAACGTATTTTCCATTTGATATCCTCTCCTTGGTTGTAATTTACATATATTTCTATTCACCTGGTGAATTGTTCGCCTTCAGCTCAACATAAGTGGGGAATCCGTCAAACTCAAGCTCTTCAAGCGAAAATCGCCGGATAAATCCCAAGCCACGAAAATACGGTCAGGAGCCAAGGTTCCTTGCATCTCCTCTTTCTTTCATCCCCGACCGATACACGGTTGAAACAGTCACAGCGATGGATTATGTCGAAAGGCAAGCTCGGAATGATGCGGGATTTGGCGTCTCCTGCGCTTTCCCGAGAAATAATTGCTTCATTTCCTAGTGAGCCTGCGTCCGTTGGAAGGTACAGTATACCTCAGTTCATGTGCAGTCTGTCCATGATGTTTGACACACCGTCCCTCGTCCTGTTGGACACACAATGCTGAGAAAGTGGGAACCAAAAGGGCATAACCCGGTTTTCTTCCTTCCGGTTATGCCCCATACTTGATTTATTCTTCGGTGGATTGCACGTGTTCAGCAATGAGCTTCTGCTTCATATTCCAGGCCGCAGGGCTGATATTTACACGGTAAATCTCAGGATTGAGTTTACGTAGATATTCAGGCCAGAAGAGATCCATCTGCTCCCGGTGATAACTGCGAATCTCATCCAGGGTAGGCAGTTCATACACTTTGCGCCCATTCACAAAGATCGGTTCCAGCATATTCACTGCTTCGTAGCGGGTTACCGTCTTTTTCAAATAAGGATGTAGCGGGTTGAACAGCTTGAGCGGACCGCCCTGTAGCGGCTGTTCTTCTCCTGGATAGCAGATATAATCTGCAATCGCTTTGCCATGTTTCGGATCAATGATCCGGAAGACTTCTTTTTTACCTGGTGTGGAGACCTTTTCGGGATTAGCCGAGATTTTGATTGTAGGCAGCATGACACCGTCCACTTCACGCTCCACCAATTTGTACACACCACCCAAAGAAGGCTGGTCGGAAGCGGTAATTAGCTGTGTACCCACTCCCCATGTATCGATGCGAGCTCCCTGAGCTTTAAGGTTGAAAATTGTATTTTCATCCAGGTCGTTGGAAGCTACAATCTTGACGTAATCCAGTCCAGCGTCGTCCAGCATCTGCCGGGCTTGAATGGATAGATACGCAAGGTCACCGCTATCCAGACGAATTGCGTTCATCTTTTTGCCTTGGCTCTCCAGCTTCTTGGCTGTGTTGATGGCATGGGGAACACCACTGTTCAATGTATCGAAGGTATCCACCAGCAGTGTCACTTGATCTGGCAGCACTTTGGCATAGACGTCAAACGCCTCCTGCTCACTCATAAAACTTTGCACCCATGAATGGGCATGTGTTCCTGCTGTCGGAATTCCGAAGCGCTCTCCAGCCAGCATATTGGACGTAGCATGGAATCCGGCCACATACGAGGCACGCGCGCCCCAAATGGCCGCATCGGCTTCCTGTGCACGTCGTGTTCCGAATTCGAGCAACGTGTCCTGATTCGCCACCTGCTTGATCCGGGAAGCTTTGGTTGCAATTAACGTCTGATAATTCATGAAGTTAAGTATCGCCGTCTCCACCAGTTGTGTCTCCATAATGGAGCCTTCTACCCGAATGAGCGGTTCATCAGGGAAAACGATCGCCCCTTCCTTCATGGAATGAATCGTCCCCTGAAATGAAAACTGGAGCAACTCTTCCAGAAAGACAGGATCGTAATTTTCCTCTTGTTTGGATAAATATTTGATGTCCTCCATTGTAAAACGAAGCTGGCTGATATAATTCACAATCCGTTCCAATCCGGCAAATACGGCATATCCGTTACCAAAAGGAAGCTTGCGGAAATAGGCTTCAAACACCGCTTTCCGTTTGTGAGTTCCATTCACCCAGTGGGCGTACATCATATTGATTTGATATTTATCCGTATGTAAAGCCAGGCTAGTCGTCTGCATTTGTCTCATCCTCTCTGACTTCCGCTTGTGCCGCAGGCCCAGCCTGCAGACACGGGTCAACATGTGGAGACTCATTGCTCATGATTCATGATTCTGGTAAACGTACCATTGCATAAGTCTCCGGTTTATTCCTATTCACCATATTCCCCAGCAACATAACAGTTGTTTTAACAGGATATGAGGGATAGGATCAAAGGTTCGTTTACAGGTTCAGGCCTGCGAGAACGGTATCGCTCGCTTTGATCACCTGAGCCCCAAGGCTGGAACGAAAATGCCCAAGCGCCCAATCATGTCCCGCTTGATTGAAGCTCGCTACGGCATCTTCATATACCGTTATGTGAAAACCTTTATTATAAGCATCCACTGCCGTGTGCAGTACGCAAATGTCCGTACATACACCGATCAGTGTAATGTCTGTTATTCCACGTTCACGCAGTCGCAGCTCCAGATCTGTACCGCAGAATGCGCTGTATCTTGTTTTATCCATCCATCGGATCTGAGCTTTCCGTTCTTCCATAACCTGAGCCAGACGACCATAAAGCTGTCTTCCCTCCGTACCCCTAATGTTATGGGGCGGAAAAAGGACCGTTTCCGGATGGTAAGGATCACTCTCTTCATGCAAGTCCACAGCCATAATAACCTCATGCTTATTATTGCAATAAGCCTCCGTTATTGCTGCGATCGTCTCTTCGATCTCCACAGCAGGCTGCCCTACAGGCAACGAACCTGTCACAAAATCACGTGTAAAATCGATTACAATCAGTGCTTTCATCGTCCACACTCCCTTTTTGAGAATAGGTTGATCCTGATTCAATCCTTTATGATTCCCTTGCAAATTAAGTATAAATCGAAAGACGAGGTACAAGCTCCGTAAAGCGATATAACTGGGCCGGACGCTGTGAGTACTGATTGGAGCTTAACAGGTTGCCCTCCTCATCCCGAACCTCTTCCACAATGCCTTTACGACTGCGAGTTGAAGTGATCTTACGAATGAAGTTTGGCTCTTCAAAATCAGGTACAACACTCTGAATCACTTGGTATAGCTCGCTTAGTGTAAAGTCACGAGGCAGGAACTGTCGTGCAATCGTCGTTTCCAGCATTTGCTGCTGAATACGTCGGTACGCATCTTCTATAATTGTCCGGTGATCGAAGGCAAGCTCAAGCTCTTGCAAGGCTTCCTGAATTGTAAACAATCCCACATCCTCGGCATCATCCGCAGCCTGACGGTGTTCCAGCATCCATTCCTCTACCAGCGCAAAAAACGCATGTGAGATAATCCATCCTCTGGGGTCACGTCCAGGCTGACTATATACATTCAAATACTCCAGATGTCCGCCATCCACACCTGTTTCTTCCATTAACTCGCGCTTTGCAGCACCATAGATGGATTCATTTTCCTGACAAAATCCACCTGGCAATGCCCATCTTCCGGCAAAAGGCCAACCTTTGCGTTTGATCAACATCACCTTCAACTCCCGAATGGGAAGTGTCTTGGTTACCGTCTTGCGCTCCCGCTTGGTCAAGGTAAACATGACGATATCTGCGGGAACACCATCGGGGGTACGATATTTCTTGGAACTATAGGCACGTGCTGCCTGTTCATCGCTTTCAGCATTGAATTGTTCGTAGTTTTCGCTCATGGGCACCACCGACTATTCTCATTTTGATATTTTCATTATGACATAATAATATCTTTTGTCAACCTTGAGATTCCGTGCTTGGCGTTTTTGCCCGCACTACGCGGAATGTTGCGGTTGCCATGCATCCCAATGTACCCGATGCATCACGTACCTCGGATTGTGCCGTTACACTGCGGCCAGCCTGATGCAGTATTGTGGACGTCACGATTAATTCGCCTTGTCTCATAGGTGCCAAAAAATGTACATTCAAATTGGTCGTCACACAACTGTCTACCTCCATTGCGGCTGTAGCTACCATGCCCATCGCCTGATCCATCAGGGATGTCAACACACCACCATGAATAATCCCCATGGAGTTGGTGTGGTGTTCGCCCGCTGTCAGCGCGATCTGAACTTCTTTTCCGTCGCCTTTAATAAAACGACAACCGAGAAAGCCCCAAAATCTTCCGTTTCCTTCTTCAACCATTTTGTCCAAAATACCCATTATTGATTTCCCCTTTAGTGCACTTTAAGTATAAAGCCCATGATGTATGTTGTTATGATGATGATTCCCAGCATTGTTTCTCGTCGTAGTTGGTCTAAAGTGCTTCGTCATTATTATTAAGCCTGCTCTTACGGAACAGGTCTTATCCAGTGAAGTTGTCTTGAACAGCCCACCACACAAAATAACCCCACATCGTGGAGCATGATATGATCAAAAAAGGTACGGACTGCGTCCGCACCCTTCACTTCATTTACCCGCAGCTGGTCGGAGGTGAATCCGTTCCTGCCTCCACGTTCACTTTCTCGGAGACGGTATCCCGAATTACAGAAATAACAAGCTGAAGCAAATAATTGATATCGCTTTGACTTTGCTGGAACTCCGTAACCAGCGGAATGCTGTCCAGCTCTTCCTGCAGATCCTCAATTTCCTGTTCAATTTTGCTGACCATGTCTGCATTTTTGAAGCTTTCAAAAGCAACGATTTCTTTTTGTTTCTTCTTGATCGTTGCGATTAATTGCTGGATGCGTTCATGATCACGAATTTTGGACTCTGCCTGTTGGAACTGCTTCACTTCCTCGCTCGTTCCAAGCATATCAGCCAATTCTTTGGCTTTTCCCATAATGTCGTCGCGTATGACCAGATTGCGCGTATCGTAGGTAGGCATTCCATACTGGTTGTACTGCACTTCTTCCTGCGCCACTCGAAATCGCTCCATTCTATGAGATGATATAAGATGAATACTCGATGTTGCACTAAGCTTAGTTGACTGCTTGAGTGACCGCTGCGGTTACGGATCGTTCTTTCGATCGCTTTTGTCTCCAAATTTTTCAGATTGTAATGGTCTGTGGTTAAAATTTGGAGACAAAGGCGAACGCTTCGCTTCTGCAGAATCGATTCCGTCACCTTCGCTACGCTAGGCCGTAACCCGCTAAGTGCAAAAAGACATTCATCTTATTAGGTTTGTGTATTACTGATTGGCGGCTACTGGCTCTGAGAGCAGGTTGCCCCGAATATAGAAAGTCATTGGATCGGTGATTTCCACATGTACGAAAGTACCGATCAACTCTTTAGGTCCTTCAAAATGCACCAGCTTGTTGCTGCGTGTACGCCCTGCCAGAACATTGGAATTCCGTTTGCTCTCGCCTTCGACGAGCACTTCAACGACCTTGCCACGCTGTTTTTCATTGCTGCTGTGGCTGTATGCATTGATCGTCTCGTTCAAGCGTTTCAAACGTTCCTTCTTCACTTCCATTGGCACGTTGTCCTCCATCACCGCAGCAGGTGTACCTTCACGCGGAGAGTAGATGAATGTATAGGCAAAGTCGTAACCGACTTCCTTGACCAGTGACAGCGTATCTTCAAACTGTTCTTCCGTCTCTCCCGGAAAACCAACGATAATATCCGTGGTTAACACGACATCCGGAATCGCAGTTTTGATTTTGTCAGCAAGCTTCAGGTAGTGTTCCCGACTGTACTTGCGGCTCATACGTTTCAGCACTTCCGTGCTGCCAGACTGCACAGGCAGATGGATGTGTTCCACCAGGTTCCCGCCCTTCGCAAGCACCTCAATCAGATGATCATCGAAGTCACGTGGATGGCTGGTCGTAAACCGGACTCGTGGAATATCGATTTTGCGGATATCATCCATCAGGTCACCGAAGCTGTACTTCAAATCCGTGAAGTCCTTGCCATAGGCATTGACGTTCTGACCGAGCAGTGTGATTTCCTTGAAGCCTTGTCTTGCCAGTTCACGAACTTCGGCAATAACATCTTCCGGACGTCGACTGCGCTCTTTCCCCCGTGTGAACGGGACGATGCAATATGTACAGAACTTGTCGCAACCATACATAATGTTCACCCAGCCGCGCATGCCCTCACGTTTTTTCGGCAGGTTCTCGATGATATCGCCTTCCTTGGACCATACCTCAACAACCATTTCTTTACTAAACAGCGCTTCCTGAATCAGATGTGGCAGCCGATGTACATTGTGTGTACCAAAAATCATATCCACAAAGCCATGCTTCTGCATGATCCGGTTCACAACGCCTTCTTCCTGTGACATGCAACCACACACACCCAGCAACAAGCCTGGACGCTCAGTTTTCAGGGTTTTCAGGTGGCCCAGCTCACCAAATACTTTATCTTCCGCATTTTCCCGGATTGCACACGTGTTTAACAGAATGATATCTGCCTCTTTGCGATCCTCAGTAGCCTGATACCCCATCGATTCAAGCAGTCCTTTGATGGTCTCTGAATCATGCTCGTTCATCTGGCATCCATACGTATATACGATATAGTGTTTGCCTTTCCCCACGTTTTTCAGTTCATCGGGAACAGCCGTTTCGTAAAGCACTTGTACGTCTTCCTTGCCCCGTTGTTTCTCCTGACGATGATTGGGTTCCGACTTGATGTTAATCTCCCGGCCCCGGATTCTTATCTTTTTGCTGAATTCATCTTGCGAAATTACTTTGGCATCGGAGAAATCAAAATATTGGGAGTAATCCTTTTTTGAGTCTTTAGCCATTTCCTTCGGTCACTCCTTACAGCCTCTATTAATAAAAAATCGTTATTTCATCTTGTTTCACGTGATTTGCACGCTTTATACATCAAAAGAGCATTACAGCAAATTATAACATGAATTGGGCTGTAGTTCCACATCCAAAGCCGCTGCCCCTTCGCCTATCCCGAAATCTGCGCAGGTCTGCTGAACAGCCCGAAAACACACAAAAACCTGAGCTATCCTCAGGTCGAATGTAGCGACGCTGTGGATATGCTCAGGTTTATACGTTCATTCAAGCCCCATAGTCAGGGCTGAAGATTGTTCCATGTGATTAGTCGATGATTTCAGCAGTATCGCCGTTACGCGCGCCAGCTGCATTAGCTTCATCCGTATCAATATGCATGTCCAGTGCAAAGGAATCCGATACACGAGCCAGTACATTTTCCAGTACCAGACCACGATCTCCACCCAAGCGAACTTTCAACATTTGTTTGTCCTCGATACCCCATTTAGCAGCATCAGAAGTATGGAAGTGGATGTGACGGGCAGCAACGATAACCCCCTTGTCAATGGTAACTTCACCAGCAGGTCCTTTAATTGTGATGCCTGGAGTACCTTCGATACTTCCGGATTCACGTACAGGTGCTTTAACACCAATAGCGAAAGAGTCTGTCATCGAGATTTCCAGTTGTGTTTCAGGACGAACAGGTCCAAGGATACGCACTTTATCAAACTGTCCTTTCGAACCAATAACCGCTACGGTTTCGTTAGCAGCATATTGTCCAGGTTGGGACAGAGGTTTAAACTCAGTCAATTCATAGCCTTTACCAAACAAAATTTCAACGTGCTCTTGAGATACATGAATGTGACGGGCAGATACGCCCACAGGTACTGTTTTGCTCATTGTGAATTTCACTCCTTGTTTATCTATGGCCTGTAGACAGGCTCTTAACAATCCTATGGTATTATACCCCTTTTTGAAGTGAAATGAAAACGAACTGCTGAAAATTCATGAAATACACTTATTTTGCAATCATTATATCCTGAATTTAGTAATTTCACTGCTGTAACATAGACATTTCTGCTTCCATTCCGTTTTCTTCAGAAGACTCTCCAACATACCAACAGCTTCATCATTTTGAATGTTCCATCTTCAAGTTTTTCTCCGGCAGGTTTTCTCCTAAATAACGCATCGCATTGCCCCACATCCAACCGTGAACCAGTGATTCGTTGTAATGCTTGAGCAGCATATTAATTAGCTTCGGATATTGCCCGGTATGTTCAAGCTCATGAATATACGTAGATATCCCGTCAAAATCAGACCCCATCATCAGATGATGCTCCCCACCCAGGGAACAAATCTGCTCAATATGTGGCAACAGATCTTCGATACGCACTTCGCCTTCCTGCTTCACAAACCAAGGCACAAACGTCAGTCCAATACGTCCTTCCCGGGCAATAATGGCCCGAATCTGATCATCCTTCAGATTGCGGACATGCGGGCATATGGCATAACTGTTGGAGTGAGAGGCGATAAAAGGACGCTTACTAAGGTCAGCAAGTTCCCAGAACCCTTTTTCGGTCAGATGAGATACATCCAGCAGCATGCCGATTTCGTTACACAGGTGAACCAGCTCCCTGCCCTTCTCCGTCAGCCCTGCCCCGCGCTTCTCCAATACACCATCAGCTGCCCAATTGGCATAATTCCAGGTAAGCCCAACGATCCGCACACCCATCTGATAACATAACTCCAGATAAAAGAGGTTGCCTTCCAGCCCATCGACACCTTCCAGTGTAAGCAGTCCCCACGATCTGTTCGTCTGCCCTACCTGCGTAAGCTGTTCTCGCCATAACAATGTATGCGTGCCTTCCGTTCGGTCTTTGGATATCTCCACTCGCTTTCGGTAGATGTCCAACTGGCCCATTACATGTTCAAACTTGCCTCTGCCAAGCACTTCGGGTAAATAGACCGCAAAAGCCTGTAAACCAATGTTACCTGCCCTCATACGTTCCAGATTCACATCCAGCTGTGGAGCATTTTCAAATGGAAAGCTAGGGTTCATCAGTATTTTGCTCAAAGCATCACAATGAAAATCGGCTACTCGCCAGTTGTGCATCATAATCTCTCCTTCTACTCGGTTATGTTATGGAATTAAAACGCAAAAAAACCTGTCTACTTCGTAAACAGGTTCAATGCATAAGTGCATGTATTATCTGGGCTCCACAATCAGCTTAATGGCCGTTCGGTCCTCGCCGTCGATCACAATGTCTGTAAAAGCTGGAATACAAATCAAGTCAACTCCGCTTGGTGCTACAAATCCCCGGGCTATCGCTACCGCTTTAATGGCTTGGTTCAGTGCTCCCGCTCCAATTGCCTGCAGTTCAGCATTTCCACGTTCACGAAGAACACCTGCAAGAGCGCCGGCTACGGAATTGGGATTGGACTTTGCTGAAACTTTTAATACTTCCATGGTAAGTACCTCCCTGGGAATGTTGAATGTTTGTTTCCACTTACTAGATGTTATTCGCGGGAGGCAAAAAAATTCCTTCTTTTTAGGCGGGTTTCCCTGCAAAATGAGACAATACCCCTATTCCATGCGCCACTCGTCTTCCATCAGACGAATTTTCTCAATGCGCGTTGCAGCACCTGTGGCTTCATCAATCTCCACAAAAACACCGTGGAAATGCCACTTGCCATCGTCTACGACAAAGCGTACCGGAAGCTGGGTATAGAACTTGCGAAGCACCGCTTCACGCTCCATACCCAATATGCCGTCACGCGGGCCAACCATGCCCGCATCGGTTAAATAAGCTGTTCCTCCTGGCAAAATACGATCATCATTGCTCTGCACATGTGTATGTGTACCTACGACCAGCGATGCACGTCCATCCAGATGCCAGCCCATGGCAATCTTCTCTGACGTTGCTTCAGCATGCATATCGACGAGAATGCATTTATGATCTTGACGCAGTTCATCCACAATTTCATCGGCAACGCGAAATGGACAATCCAGAGCAGGCAGAAACGTACGCCCTTGCAGATTGACAATCGCCAGCTCCTTGCCTTCGCCTTTGACTACCGTGTAACCGCGCCCCGGTGTTCCTGGAGGAAAGTTCGCAGGACGAATCATGCGAGGTTCATCATCTATAAAATCAAAAATGTCCTTATTGTCCCAGGTATGGTTACCAAGGGTGATGCCATGCACACCCCAGTTGAAAAATTCATTCGCAATTGCACCGGTAATGCCCCGGCCTGCCGCTGCATTTTCCCCATTTACAATGACTACATGTGGCTTATACTTCGTTTTGAGGTAGGGTAGGTTTTCCTTTAATGCCTTACGCCCCACATTCCCTACAATGTCACCAATAAACAAAACTTTCATTTTACTGCCTCCTTAATCCCTACCAAGCGCAGCCTTCTTCAAAGCATCCAAAACTTCGCAGGACCTCTATCTCTTGCTCATCATTTTATTATGAAAATGCCTTTAACAGGCTATCAACAGGAAAAGTGGCCCACTACTGCGGCCACTTTTCCGTAATGCTCTATTTTGCGTATTCAACCGCACGGGTTTCCCGGATGACGGTGACCTTGATGTGACCCGGATAATCGAGTTCGTTCTCAATCATCTTCGTAATGTCACGCGCGAGGCGGAATGCTTCGGCATCGTCGATTTTCTCAGGCTGTACCATAACGCGAACTTCGCGTCCGGCCTGAATAGCGTACGATTTCTCGACACCTTCGAACGACTCCGAAATCTCTTCCAGCTTCTCCAGTCGCTTGATATACGTTTCCAGCGTTTCGCGGCGTGCGCCTGGTCTTGCTGCGGAGAGCGCATCTGCTGCGCCAACCAACATCGCAATAACCGAAGTCGCTTCGCAATCCCCGTGATGGGACGCGATACTGTTGATTACAACCGGATGTTCTTTGTATTTCTTCGCTAGTTCCACGCCGATTTCGACGTGTGATCCTTCCACTTCGTGATCCAGCGCTTTACCGATGTCATGCAATAGACCTGCACGTCTTGCCAGGGTTACGTCTTCTCCGAGTTCGCCAGCCATCAGTCCAGCCAGATAAGCGACTTCCATCGAATGTTTCAAGACGTTTTGACCATAGCTTGTACGGAACTTCAACCGGCCCAAAATTTTAATCAAGTCCGGATGCAGACCATGCACGCCCACTTCAAAGGTAGCTTGCTCACCGTATTCACGGATACGCTCATCCACTTCTTTGCGGGATTTCTCCACCATCTCTTCAATCCGTGCCGGGTGAATACGTCCATCAGCCACCAATTTTTCGAGGGCAGTACGGGCGATTTCACGGCGAATCGGGTCAAAGCCCGACAGAATAACTGCTTCTGGCGTATCATCGATAATGAGGTCAATCCCGGTAAGGGTTTCAAGCGCACGGATGTTACGTCCTTCACGACCGATAATCCGGCCTTTCATTTCTTCATTTGGCAAGGTAACAACGGATACCGTTGTCTCTGCCACGTGGTCAGCCGCACAACGTTGGATGGCGAGTGTAATAATCTCGCGGGACTTTTTGTCCGCTTCTTCCTTCGCTTGCTGTTCAATGTCCTTAATCATTTGAGCCGTCTCATGACGAACTTCCTGTTCTACGTTGGACAGTATGATACTGCGTGCGTCTTCCATGGTGAGGTTGGATATGCGCTCCAGCTCCGTCACCTGGTTTTTGTAGATCATCTCGATCTGCTGCTGTGTCTCATCAATTCGTTTCTCTTTGTTAGCCACTTGCTCTTCTTTGCGTTCGAGCGATTCCAATTTTTTATCCAGCGACTCTTCTTTTTGCAACAATCGTCTTTCTTGTCGTTGAATTTCGTTCCGACGTTCACGAGTGTCTTTTTCAGCTTCAGCGCGAATGCGATGAATTTCGTCCTTCGCTTCCAGCACCGTTTCTTTCTTCAGTGCTTCTGCCTCTTTCTTCGCGTTCTCCACGATTTGTACGGCAGCTTCTTCCGCACTGGAGATCTTAGCTTCTGCAAGAGATTTGCGAATAAAATATCCTACTCCGAACCCAATGAATAGCGCGGCAACAACGAGAACGATCATGATTGCAGTTGGCATACTGTTCACCTCCTCGTTGGTTCCTCCAAGGCATTCCTTGGGTCAATTTGCAGTTTTCAAACCTTACATATTTTTGGGAATAACGAATACTTACGGCGATCCCCCGCCGATTTTCATTTCAAGTGTACATGTCTCCACGCACTATTCACCGTTTCCGGCAAACCCATAATCATGAATGGTATAAATCTTCAAAAACAGAAACCGCTTTTTTGGAAGGAAAAAGGGTTGTCCATTTCTTACAGACTCATGTCCATTTTAGTATTTGACGAAAGAAATTGTCAAGAGAATGCAGTATAGTGAGTCCAGTCTGCTAATCCCATAACAATGCTTCGTCATCTTCGGGGTCCCCCGCCTCATCTTCTTCAATTAAACAATTCACGACCCGACGCACCATATCCATGGAAAAACCTCGTCGCATCAAGAAGGGAAGCGTTTTACGTTTCTTCTCCTTGATGTCTCCTTTGACCTGATTCCATTTTTTGCGTCCGGCGGTTAGAGCAGTCTCAAATTCCGAATCCGTACTTATACCTTCCAGCGCTTCAGCAATCAGCTCACTGGCAATGCCCTTCTGACGCAGCTCTTGCCTTATCCACAGTTTCCCCTTCCGCTGGCCCTCCATACGCTGACGAGTCCATTCCTTCGCAAACAGTTCATCATCGACCAAATTCTCCCTCTCAAGCCGATCCAGGGCCTCTTCAATCAACGGTGCAGCAAATTCTTTTTGACGAAGTTTCTGACTTAATTTGTGGCGTGTGCGGGGTTTATGTTCCAGATATCGTAAAGACTGCACATACGTCCGCTGTCGCTCATCCGCTACAATGATATCTTCCAAGTCCTTCTTCAAAAATGTATTTCCTCGGGTCATCCGATATTTAATCATTACATCTTCAAGCACCGTGATTGAATATAAACCAAAGGTAATCCGGTAACGAGCTTCCCTGCTCTTCGTTCGTTCGACCCGTGTAATGGTAAGTTCTTCGTTATCCGGGAATTGCGATATTCCTTCAAGTTCTGCTTCTTCATATAATTCCTCATCATGTTGGTCCATTCAGTTCGCCCCTTCCACATCATTTTGTGTCTGAACTGCATGGCCTAATTGAAAGCACACAGCAAAACAAAAGACTTCTTCACATACGCCTAGCATGTCTCCAATGGAAACGCAGCTTCACTAAACGCTTTGCTATCTCACGGAAGACATCTAACGCTAATACAAAAGGCCGGAAACAATGTCCGGCCTCACACTAAAAGTAAGCGTGCCAACAGCCCCTGTCCATTCGGACAGAGGCTGTTGGACAGCGAGAGTACACACCACAACACCTTAGCAGCTAGATTAAGCCAAGCTCAATCAGGCTAGCTTTGGGAGTCCAGAGGGCTTACTCGTTAATTTCAAATAATTCTTGTTCTTCTGCCGCTTCTTTTTGTTGATCTTCACTAGTAGGCACAGGAACTGCAGTAGTCAAGTTGCTGGCTACACGGATTTTTTGCTCAATGACTTGAGCAATATCTGCATGCTCTTTCATGAACTGCTTCGCGTTCTCACGTCCTTGACCCAAACGTTCGCCCTCGTAAGAGTACCACGCACCACTTTTGTTAACGATGTCCAGCTCTGTACCAATGTCGATGATACTGCCTTCTCTCGAAATACCTTCACCGTACATAATGTCCACTTCCGCTTGTTTAAACGGCGGTGCCACTTTATTTTTTACAACTTTGATACGGGTACGGTTACCGATGATGTCATTGCCTGATTTAATACTCTCAATACGACGTACATCCAGACGTACTGTAGAGTAGAATTTCAGGGCACGACCACCAGGTGTTGTCTCCGGGTTACCAAACATAACACCGACTTTTTCACGAAGCTGGTTGATAAAGATTGCGATGGTTTTGGATTTGCTAATTGCACCAGACAGTTTACGCAACGCCTGAGACATCAGACGTGCTTGCAAACCGACATGGGAATCACCCATTTCGCCTTCAATTTCTGCTTTTGGTACCAAGGCAGCAACCGAGTCAATAACGACAATATCCACAGCACCACTACGTACAAGCGCTTCTGCAATTTCAAGCCCTTGCTCACCCGTATCTGGCTGGGACAGAAGCAACTCATCAATATTAACACCCAGTTTGCTTGCATATTGCGGGTCAAGAGCATGCTCTGCATCGATAAATGCAGCTTGTCCACCCGCTCTTTGTACTTCAGCAATCGCATGCAATGCAACAGTTGTTTTACCAGATGATTCAGGTCCATATATTTCAACAATACGGCCTTTAGGCAAGCCGCCTGTTCCTAATGCAATATCCAAAGCCAAGGAACCGCTGGGTATAATTTCCACATTCATGTGAGTCGACTCACCCAGTTTCATGATGGATCCTTTACCAAATTGCTTCTCTATTTGACGGAGCGCCATATCAAGCGCGGCACGACGGTCTGACAATAAGCTCACACCCTTTACTGTTTATAAGATAATGATACCTTGTTTTAACACGTTTGCCAAGCTTTTTTTCGAACATACATTCGTTTTTTTTGTGAAGGCCGAGGCGCCTCTTCCTCAAGGAAACTTTCCATTAAACAGAAAAAAGAACCGTAAACAAGGCTGTAAAGCCTGATTCTACGGTTCTTCCGTCTTCCTTTATTATACTTGCTTGGCTTAGCAAATGCAATCCGAGCTGTGAACTAGTCCATCTCCACAAGCTTACGCCACAAACGGTAAAGAATCGCTTTCGCTGAACGGATTCGAACCGTCTCGCGATTGCCATTAATACGCAGTTCATGAATTTCTGTCTCTTTACCACGCTCCGCCAGAGCGATAAATACAAGTCCTGGCGGTTTGCGCTCGGAATAACCAGGTCCCGCAACCCCTGTAACTGACAAACCGAAATCTGCATCCCCAATCATGCGAATCTGCTCTGCCAGCACTTTGGCCACCTCCGGGCTCACTGCGCCCGGTGCATCTTCACCTTCCAGATAGTCATGCGGCACATGGAGCAGCTTTTCCTTAATTTCATTGGAGTAACATACAATTCCGCCTTTAAGCATCGATGCACTGCCAGGAACTGATGTCAGGCTCTGCATGACGAGCCCTCCTGTGCAGCTCTCAGCCGCGCTAAGGGTCAGACCCATATCAGACATCATGGTCACAATTGTGTACTCTATAGGCACGTCCTCGTTCGCGTAGAGATGCTCTGGCAATCGTTCCCGGATCTGCACTTCCATTGCATCCAGCTTCAGCTTCGCCTCACTCTCACTTGGAGCCTTTGTGGATACACGTACCGTAACTTCTCCCTCACTTGCATACGGCGCAATGGTAGGATCTGTCTGTGTATCAATCAGATCAAGGAGCCGGTCTTCCAATGCCGATTCACCGATTCCTGCAAACTTCAGCATTTTTGAATAAATGGGCATTTCTTCAGTCAGTACATGCTGGAACAACCAAGGCTTAACCTCCTGTTCAAACATGGGAATCAGCTCTTTCGGTGGTCCAGGCATCACAACATAATGTTTACCATTATCAGAGATCGCATTTCCTGCGGCAAGGCCTGTTTCATTCGCCAGCGGTGTCCCGCCTTCTATAACGATTGCCTGCCGACGATTGTTTTCCGTCATATCTACATTTCGATCTCGGAAGAAACCCTCAATTTTGTCCATAGCCATTCGGTCTATATGCAGTTTGCGGTTCAAGACCGCCGCGATCGCATCCTTAGTCAGGTCATCCTGTGTAGGACCGATGCCTCCTGAAAATAAAATGACATCTGCACGACCCTGAGCGATGCGTATCGCGTCACTAAGTCGATTTAAATTATCACCAACCACCGTTTGGAAATATACATCAATCCCGATCGCAGCCAATTCACGGGATAGATATCTGGCATTGGTATTCACAATTTGTCCAAGCAACAATTCTGTGCCAACTGCAATGATTTCTGCCTTCATTCAGCATCCTCCTGTACACGTGGTGAGTGATCAAAGGGCAATAGGATAATTTCCTATTGCCCTTCGTACAAATGATTTCTTCATGCTTCCCCATTTAACCGCAAACCGTTACACCTTTGATAAATGAAGCAAATTTTTGTTTTTGATAAAGTAATCAATACCAGACCAAATCGTAATAATTGCTGCTGCCCAAACGGCGATAATGTCCATGTGAATACCCGTGAATGAGAACGGGAAATTATTCAACAGCAACAGCACAATCGCGACAATTTGCACGACAGTCTTCAGTTTGCCCCAGGCACTTGCCGCAACAACCGAACCATCCAGTAATGCAATCTGACGCAGGCCGGTAACCGCAAACTCACGACTAATAATGACCACGGCAATCCAGGAATCCAACTTACCCATTTCTACAAGAGAAATCAGCACCGCAGTAACCAACAATTTGTCAGCCAGCGGATCAAGCAATTTTCCCAGGTTGGTGACCATATTATTTTTCCGCGCCAGATAGCCGTCAATTCCATCCGTGCTTGCCGCAATGATAAAAATAACAGCAGCAATTAATTGATTATACGGAAGCGATAAGCTCCCCAATTGCAACGGCTCTGGATAGAACGGAAAATCTACGAGCAGGAACACCATCAAAAAAGGGATTAAGCAAATTCGTGCAAGCGTAATCCGGTTGGGTAAATTCACAAGACGCCCTCCCTCTTATCCTCCATTACTCCAAACATTCATCTTAATCCCGTGTTCATCATCCGGAACATGAAATTTACAGTTTCACTGTCAAATCAGCACTAAAGTGCTCTCACTATGTAAAAACGCAAAAATAAAGTCAACCGTTCAAACGCAAAACCGTTTTAAACGTTCCGGTGACTTTCAGAAGATGTACTGCTTTTCACAAAGTCAGCAAACGATGATGACTGGGCTTTGATGCTTATCTGCCAGCAATGCACACTTAGTATAATATACGCCAATTGCAGTGTCAAAAAACATGCAAGCTACAATGAGGAAATATTACTTAAAGTTTGTATATTGCAGATCCAGAGGTAGATTGGCGCCGTTCAACAACTGCATCACAGCTTGCAAATCATTCTTACTTTTACCTGTTACCCGGAGTTGATCTCCCTGAATCTGACTCTTCACTTTCATCTTGGAGTCACGAATCAAAATATTGATTTTTTTAGCGATATCCTGATCAATTCCCTGCTTGAAATTCAAACGCTGGCGGACTGTGCCTGAAGAAGCCGGCTCTACTTTTGCATAATCAATGTTTTTTAAAGGTAAACCCCGCTTAGCCATCTTGGATTGAAGCACATCGATAACAGCCTTGAGTTTGGTCTCATCATCAGATACGATCGTTAACGCATCCTTATCCAGTTTCAGACTGCTCTTGCTGCCCTTGAAGTCATAACGCGTGCCAATTTCCTTTTCCGTTTGTGTAACGGCATTTGTCAATTCCTGCAAGTCCATTTTGGACACGATATCAAATGAATTTTCTGAACTCAAACCAGTCACCCTTTCAGTAATCATATGTTCTGTAACATTATAGAGGATACGCCAAGCAAAAGTCTAATTTTATGAGGGTTTTCAAATTAAAAAAAAGCATTTTTGGCCGCCACTTGAGATGGTTGCCAAAAATGCTTTCCGTGCGGCTGCCATTCTAATAACGGCTGCGATTAGGCTGTCTGAACATGTCGAGCACACCCAGAAGCACATGTGCAAGTCCAAAACCCAAAATTCCGTAACCCCAGGCAGTTGGAGTCAAGTAATAACCCAGGAGGCTGACAATGATCCCCAAACCTGTTACGATCCAGCTGACTGTCACAGCCATCCACCTCACTTCACCAAAAGTTGACTGCAAGTTAAGACAAGGTTAGTGTCTCCCGCAGAAACTTTGGTTATTCGCCGCCAGTGCCAGAGCTTCCTTCGGTAGTGCTTCCTGTTCCGTTCGTCGTAGTGCCTTCAGTTGTACCAGTGGAAGACGTATCCTCACCAAGTCTTAACCGAATGCGGTTCGTCGCTTTTCCGTCTGTCACAACCTGCCCTGCAACCTCAATTGTAGTTGCGGCAGCGTAACCCGACTTGATGTACATTCCTGCACTATCCAATTCGAAGGTGTAGCTGTCTCCCTCAGCGGTGTTGCCGTACTCCAACTTTTCTCCGCTAGAGTTCTCGCCCTTGTATACTTCCAGCCAACTATGCCCCGTTGCTTTAATCGTAACCGTCACAGGCTGTCCTGCGCTGCCGTTCACTTTAAAGTTGGTAATATTGCCTGATTTCCCGTCTTCAGCAACAGTTACAGCAGTTGATGGCGCATCCGTTGGGTTCCCCTGATTTTCATCAGGCGTTTGCCCATCTGTTTGTCCATCTGTCTGACCATCCGTTTGTTCATTGGCCTGTCCCTCTGCCGTTCCACCACCGTTACCACCGGCCTGGCCTTCGCTACCTGATTCAGCCGGAGGATTAGAAGCCTGACCATTATCTGTAGGCTCATCCGGTTTATCTTGAGGCTGCTGCTGGCTGTCTGTGATCTTCGTTTGATCCAGCCCTTGTGTATCGGAATCATCCTTGTTCATCACGACGTACACGTACAACAGCACAAGAATCAACACCGGGAAAGTCCACATCAGTGCGACAGACATCCAGCGGTTACTGCGCTCTACCGGACGACTTGAACGCTTCTGAATAACCGGCTCCATTGTTGCTTCCGTTTCTTCTGCAGGTACATCTTTCTTATGTCCCTCCAGCAGCTCATCAGGATTCAGCCCCACGGTTTCCGCATAGGTTTTGATAAATGCACGCACATAGAAGCTTCCAGGCAGCACTTTGTAGTCTCCTGCCTCTATTGCCTCCAAATACCTCTTGCGAATTTTAGTCATTTCCTGTACATCGTCAAGACTCATCCCTTTTTGCAGCCGGGCCTCTCTTAACTGCTGACCCAGTTCAGACATGCCATCTCCTCCTTATGTTTATCTCTATAGTTGTTGCTTATCTATTTCATGATCCCGTACGGAGCGTTACAGTTCGTCGGTGTAGCTGGCCGTAAACGTATCATAAATAATTTCTTCATTCGGACTGTTGCGGAGTTCAATAATAATGTCAAAATCGTTAAAATCATATTCGGACTCCTGAACAAAAATATCCGGGTGTTCAATGACCTTGGTGCTAGGCATCGTCATGATATCCTGTAACAAATTATAATGACGTTCGCTTGAACGAATGGTACTCACAATTCCGTCAATGATAAAAACATTGTTTGGGTTCAATTCGTCCTCGGATAGCTGACTTCTTATGGTCTGACGAAGAAGTGTGGAGGAAACAAACGTCCACCGTTTCATTGCACATACGCTGCCTGCAATAATGGATTCCGTTTTACCTACACGCGGCATTCCACGCAAACCAATAACTTGATTGCCTTCCCTCTTAAATACTTCACCCAAAAAGTCCACAAGTAACCCAAGTTCATCCCGAGTGAAACGAAATGTCTTGCGATCATCCGAATCACGATCAATATATCGACCATGACGTACAGCCAGAATATCCACCAGTTTCGGTTGACGCAAAGCAGACACAGTTATGCTGTTCACTTTGCCAAGCATTTCACCCAGCAGACGAATTTTCTCGTCATCGTCCGATTCAAGCAGCATGCCCCGGGTTTTGCCTTCAACACCGTTAATGGTCAATATATTTACTTCAAGCATCCCCAGCATTGAGGCAATATCCCCTAATAGGCCAGGTCTGTTCTTATGTATTTTATACTCCATATACCATTGTTTAGATTCCATTTAAACACCCCGTAAAGCATTATTCCACATTATTCGACAGTATCAGAACGTGTCCATTGGACAACAATCTGAGATATCTTCTAAAAATGGGTCACGTTAATGATATATAAAATGAAAATGAATTACAAGAACAGCTCTGTAATCCGTTTGTAATCATTAGAGAAAAGCCCCCTTGCGGGAGCTTTCCATCTGAAACTCTTATGCGTTTTGTTTGGCCAATTTGACCATCAGGCACGCAATCGTACGACGCTCATCTGCATCGCCGACATCCCATAATTCTTTCAATGCCCGGTTGGAATGGTTCGCTGGATCAACTTTCTCATCCAGGAAGTCACCAATTTCGTATGCAAGTTTGTTGATGGTTTCTTCATTCATCCCCATCTTTTCTGCTTGCTTCACGCGGTCACCCAAAAACTTCTTCCATGTGTCAAAACTTGAGAGCACTGTTTTTTCAGTTGACATGATAAATCCTCCTTTGCTGACGCATGAGATTTAAAATCAACAGTTGTAATATGTGCTTCCCGGCCATTTTATATACGAGCATTTTTGAATTCATCGAAGATCTGCTTCAAATCAACAATTTCCATCAGTACACTACCCCGAAGAGTAATCAACATTGAATTTGACTCAGTTATTACGTGAGCCAGCCCCCATTTGGACTTATAATCTGCCCGTTAATATAGCCTGACTCAGGAAGTGCAAGGAAGTAGACCAGTGATGAGATTTCATCTGGCTGGGCAAGTCTTCCTGCAGGAATTTCCTCTTCCAGCATCTTTAGTTCATCCTGATCCAGATGGTTTAACATGGATGTTTGAACGGCACCCGGAGCTACAGCATTCACCGTCACTCCAGAGGGAGCCAACTCTTTGGCAAGAGCTTTGGTGAATGCATTTACACCGCCTTTGGTCGTAGAATACAACACTTCACAAGAGGCACCTGACAGTCCCCAGATCGACGACACATTAATGATTCGGCCATATCTTTGAGAGATCATGTGAGGCATCATTTCCTGTGTACACAAGAACGTGCCTTTCAGGTTGATCGCCATGACTTCATCCCAGATCTCTTCCGTAACATCGGACAGCAATCCATAATGTGATATTCCTGCATTGTTCACCAAAATATCCGGCATCAGCCCATGTGATTCCAGCTTCTCACGCATACGTTCGATCTGTTCCCGGCTGCGAAGATCAGCAGACACCGTCATGACTTTACCACTGCCCTGTTCCATACATCTTCTCGCAGCTTCATTAGCTGCTTCATGCGATTTCATATAGTGAATTACGACATTCATGCCCACCTTGGCAAAGCGCTCCGCAATGGCTGCTCCAATGCCTCCGCTAGCGCCTGTTACAAGTACCGTCATTTCCCCGATTGGCTTCAATTGTCCTGTTCCCCTCTCCATATTAAGGACTCACGACAAGCGATATCGCCAGCTGATCCCAACGAATATGCTCTTTCAATCTGCGGTTTACCTCTTCCAGCGTGAGCGATTCATACAACGGGAGCATATTGAAAAAATCACCACCGCGGAATTGCTGCCGCGTGAATTCATTTGCAATGTTTTCCGGTGAATTAAGCATGCGCAAATATCCACCTATTTTCTTTTTGCGTGCGCGCTCAAAATCGGTTGCATCGAACCCTTTTTCCACAATAGCATCAACTTCTTCACGGATGCGGGCAAGCAGCTGATCCGGGTCTTTGGTGTCCCCGCCAATAGCAGAAAAAGCATATTGCGGTGAACTGTTATATTCATGTCCAAAGCTGTCCGAAATCAGGTCTTCATCATACAGTTTTTGAAATAGCGGGGTACTGGAACCAAAGAGCAAATCCATCATCAATTTGGTTGTCATATCCCGACGTAACAGCTCTTCTCCTGTAAGTCCCACATCGGTTTCCTTGAAACCAAACAAACATTTGGGCAGGGACACAGCCAATTTGGATTCACGTCTCGCTTCCCCCACCTGCTCAGGTTCCTGTTCAAATATCCGCTCAATTCGACCTTGAGGCTTATAATTTTTCTCCGCCTGGTTCGAACGAACCATATCCAGCACTTCCTGCGGGTCTACTCCACCCACGACAAACAGAAGCATGTTACTTGGATGATAAAAAGAGTTGTAGCACGTATACAACGTTTCTTTGGTTATGGTGCCAATGGATTCAACGGTTCCGGCGATATCAATGTGAACGGGATGTTTCTGATACATCGCCTCAATCAAGCCAAAATAAACGCGCCAATCCGGATTATCAGCATACATATTAATTTCCTGGGCGATAATCCCTTTTTCCTTTTCCACATTCTGATCGGTGAAGTAAGGATTTTGCACAAAATCAACTAATGTTTGTATATTTTCATTGACGTGTTCCGTCGCCGAAAACAAATAAACGGTCTGGTCGAAACTGGTAAAAGCATTGGCAGACGCTCCATGAGAAGCAAATGTGGCAAAAATATCACCCGTTGGTTCTTCAAACATTTTGTGTTCCAGAAAATGAGCAATCCCGTCCGGAACCTTCACTTCTTCCTGTCCTTCAACCTGAAAATGATTGTCGACCGAGCCGTATTTGGTTGCAAATGTGGCATATGTTTTCTGGAAACCCGGTTTAGGCAAAATATAAACATGCAGCCCGTTATCCATTACTTCGTAATAAAGCGTTTCCTGCAAACGATCGTAAGTTATGCTCTCCACCGACTATTCCTCCTTCTCATCACGCAAGAAATAAATCGTATCCAGACGGAATTTTTCTGCCGCCTCACGAACATTTTCTTTGCTGATCTGTTCTACCTGGGCCAGCAGTTCCTCGGCGGTTCTCTCTTTGCCGGACAACTGCCGATTGAAATCATAAGCGATCAGCTCAAATGCAGAGTCCTGCATTTCCCTAAGCAAATTCCGGATCATCGCCTTGGTCTGGGACATTTCCAAATCAGTAATATTCCCGTTCTTCATTTCATCCAGCTGCTGCTTGATAATTTTGACCGCTTTTTCGTAATTGGGAATTTCAATCCCGGATTGGATCGTTGCAATACCTTTATGTCCGTCATAACGGGAAGAGGCATAATACGCCAGACTTTCTTTTTCACGAACATTAACAAACAGCTTGGAATGAGGATATCCTCCGAGAATGCCGTTATACATCAAAGCTGCTGCATACTGCGGATCACCATAAGTGATTGACGTACGAAGTCCCATATTCAGCTTGCCTTGGTTAACATTAAGCCGTTCTACCACGGTTTGCACTTCTTTATCTCCACGAACCGCTTCCCGTGTGTGATAGTCTGAAGAGGTCACACGGTCTACATTGAAATATCGCTGGACCAGGCTTTCTACCTCTTCCAGCGTGGTGTCGCCCACCACATACAAGTCCATACTTGCCTGCTGCAACCATTCCTGATACGAAGCTGTCAATGTTTCTGGATCTATGCCCGGCAAATCTTTGCGTTCACCAAGCGGGTGCAAGCGGTAAGGTTCGTTTTTACACATCTCCTCAATACTGCGTTCAGCAGCATAACGCATTTTGTCATTGACGATAGACTCCAGCATTTTGCGAACAGTCTCCCGCTCAGCATGTACATAAGAGGTTCGGAAATGTCCATCCTCCTGTGCAGGGCGTGTAAGCACCTCTCCAAGGAAAGCAAAAGAACGGTCCAGCAACTGCTCGTCCCCGCCAACAAAGGAATCATTAATGGTGTCCATACGGAACTGTACGATCTGGTAATCTCCACGTTTATAAACATCAAAGCCAAAACCCGCTCCATACAAATGTTCCAACTGTTCACGAAATTGCGTTGTTTCCGGATAGGATTCGGTCCCGCGCCGAAGTACGAAAGGTGTTAAGGCTACTTTGGTAACCGTATCTTCTTGCAGAGGAACCCCTGCGTAAAGTGATATCGCATATGTCTTAAACCGCTTTGTAGGAAGAACATGTATGCGGAATTCTTTCCGATTTCCTCGTTCAAATCCTGATGTATTCAAATGTCAAAACCCCTTTACGGCGTCATTTGTCGTGCAATAAGTGAAGCTTAAACGTAACAACCATTTTAACCCATTCAAAAGGCAAGAAGCAACCGAAGTCACGCCTTCTGGTTGCTTCCAAGATCATCACATACAGAATATATGCTGCCCGATTGTTTTCACCTGAGGACGAGTCCAGATCCATTTGGATGTAGCTGTCTTCGGGTTAAAATAATAGAGGCATCCACCGGATGGATCCCAACCATTTATCGCCTGTTCAACTGCTTTTTTAGCTTGGGCATTCGGTTCCAGATAAATCTGGCCGTCTGCAACGGCGGTAAATGCACCTGGCTGGAAAATTACTCCTGACGGTGTGTTCGGGAAACTCGGCGATTTAACGCGATTCAGAATAACAGCCGCTACGGCCACTTGACCTTCGAATGGCTCTCCGCGAGATTCACCATATACGGCGTTAGCCATAATTTTGATTTCGTTCTCCGACAGCCCCATGGAATTGGCTGAGCCCATATTGTCCTGCTCTTTGTCTGCCGTATTGTTGTTGTTGCCACCATTTCCTGAACCTTGATCCTTATGCAACGGCGTTTCTGTTGGCGACCACTGTTTTGAAGCATTGTAAAGTTTCAGCTTGGTTTTGGCTCCAACCACACCATCTACCTTCATCCCGAATTCAGATTGAAACCATTTTACCGATTTCAGTGTGGTGCTGCCGAAATTACTGTCAATTTTACCATTGTAAAATCCCAAATACTTCAGTCGGCCTTGAAGCTCATATACATCTTGGCCATAACTTCCATATTTCACAGCATTGGTGCTAAAGGTGGGTAAGGACTTCTCTTCGACCTGCGGGGTACTTTGGTTTAGACTTTCGGTTGCTGTATTCCCAGGAAGCATATAACGAATTCCCAATGCGGACATCAGCAAAATAGCAGTGAAAAGCCATATGTTCATTTTTCGCATCGACTGAGCTCTACCTTTCTCTTGTGGGATTAACAGAATCGCTAAGGTTATTATGACAAGCATACTTCGTTCCTATGCACCAAATCAGACGATCATTGGACATCATGGCAAAACTTTAGTCCAATGGCATGCAAAAAGCCCTTAACCAATAAGGTTAAGGGCTTAAACTCGCTTGCATCCGCTGTGGATTACGAGCTTATTTTATTCTGTTGATACTGCTCCAGCGAGATCAATACTTCCCTTGGTTTGCTCCCCTCGTAAGGACCAATCACGCCTCGGGCTTCCATGGAGTCAATCAAACGTGCTGCACGTGTATAACCGACCCGCATTCGACGCTGCAGCAGAGAGACCGAGGCTTGCTTTGCCTCCAAAATAATCTGCACCGCCTGTTCATATAACTCATCCTGTACTTCATCTGCTGCCTGAACGGAATCATCCACCTCAGGCACAATGGATTCGTCATACTGTGCTTCACCTTGGCCACGCACGTAATTCACGATATTTTCAACTTCCTCATCACTCATGAAAGCGCCTTGTACACGAACCGGCTTCGAAGCTCCCATTGGCATGAACAGCATATCTCCACGACCCAGCAGTTTCTCGGCCCCACCCATATCCAGAATCGTTCGGGAATCCACTTGAGAGGATACACCGAAGGCAATCCGGGACGGGATGTTGGCTTTAATTACACCTGTAATAACATCTACAGAAGGACGCTGAGTGGCAATAATCAAATGGATACCGGCGGCACGTGCCATCTGAGCCAATCGGGCAATCGCGTCTTCCACATCACCTGCGGCAACCATCATAAGGTCTGCCAGCTCGTCCACGATAACAACGATATAAGGCAACACTGCGGCTGGATTGTCCTTCATGAGATTGTTGTACCCTTCAACGTTACGTGTACCCGATTTGGAGAACAGCTCATACCTTTTCTCCATCTCAACGACAATCTTTTTGAGAGCAAGTGAAGCTCTTTTGGGATCGGTTACGACAGGTGCCATCAAATGCGGAATACCGTTATATACGTTCAGCTCGACCATTTTGGGATCGACCATCAGAAATTTCACTTCATCCGGCTTCGCTTTGTACAGGATGCTGGTAATAATTCCGTTAATACATACGGATTTACCTGAACCCGTCGCACCAGCAACCAGCAAATGGGGCATACGAGCCAGATTACCGATAATCGTCTGTCCGGAGATATCTCGTCCAAATGCGATAGTCACTTTGGATTCGGCATCCTGGAATGTGGCTGTCTCCATGACCTCCCGCATCGTTACAACGGATACCTCTCCATTAGGCACCTCAATACCTATAGCAGATTTGCCGGGAATAGGTGCTTCCATCCGGATATCCTTTGCCGCCAGGGCTAAAGCAATATCGTCTGTCAGGCTTACAATTCTGCTGACCTTCACTCCTATATCCGGTTGGATCTCATATCGTGTAACAGCAGGTCCTCTGACCACTTCAAGAACTTTGGCGCGAACACCGAAGCTTTCCAGCGTTGCTTCCAGCTTGCGAGCAGTCTGCATATAATCCTTCTGGTCGCCACTCTTGCCTCCATTATTGGGCTTGGAAAGAAGTCGGAACGACGGAAGCTTATAAGGTTTCGGAGGTGGTGGTGGCTTAACAGGTTGCACTTCCTGCCCCTCCGTATCCGAACCTTGAGCCGCATTGCTCAACGTAGACTCAACGTCTGAAATACCGTCCACAGCATCCATCACATCTGCTCCAGCATTCGCGGTTTCAGCCCACTCATTAGTATCCAGTATTTCATCTGAAACCTTGATTGGAAGCTCTTCTCCCTGCATATTAGCCGTTAGATCCTCTGGAAAAGGATACGCATCATCCAGATCATCATCTTTACTCGCATCCTCTGCTCTGACGTGTTCAAAGAAGTCACGGATAATTGGAGCTGAACTAGATCTTGATTGCACAGCAACAGCTGCTGGAGCCGTTGTATCAGATGCGGTGATTGGCCCGTCTTGCCATGCATCTGCAAGGTTTTCCTGCTCTGCTCGGTAGACAACATGTTCCGTGTCTGAAGAATCATCCTGATCCAACTCACGCTCAGCCTTCATCCGTTCCCGATCAGAACCCCATTTTCCAAATAATTGGAAAAATATAGGTGATTTTCGTTTCGGTAGCTGCTGATCATGCATTTCATCGTCATCATCTTCCTCGTCGTCCACTACTGGAACAGGCACCACTTTACGGACATTCCCACTTTTCTTGCCCGCAGAGCTTGAAGCGGTACGAGTTGCCGGTCTAGCCTCCAGCCTTTTGTACATCGCACTTCCTGCATCCCATATCTTCGTTCTGAAAATGCGGATCAGATCGACATAAGAAAGATTGGTAATCAGCATGAAACTGATAATGAACATGACGATCATAATCAAACGTGCACCCAAGCTGCCAAACAACCACAAGAACAAGGCAAATTGCGCCGCTCCGATATAACCGCCGCTAATGTCCTTATTGAGCATGGAATCCCTTTCGCCTGGCGCAGCAGGCGTGAGCAGCTCGGTTTGCATATCATTATGTATCTGTGTAAGTACAGCACCAGGCTCAAGAGCTCCAACCGGTATAAGCTTCTGGTGCATGGCAGAGACGGTGCTCATCAGGGTTAAGGCGAACACCAGCAATACGAGCCCTGTCTTGCGCGTTGTCCAGCCGCTTGGCCATTTTCGATGAATCATCACCATTAAGCCATAATAGATCCCTATAAGCGGAATCGCAAAATAAAACTTCCCAAGCATTAATCCAAACATCTTGGAAAGCGATCGTCCTACGGTTGCTTCACCCGACAAAGCGATGACGGCAAGGGTTATAAGCACAATGCCGTAAATTTCATATTTTAAAACGCCGCTAAACGCTGCGGCCTTTTTTTTCCTCTTTTTTCTTCTGGCCAAAATCAGGTCACCCCCAGAAGAATATTATACCATACAAATATAATCCGTACATATGTTCTTTTTCTGCTCAATTTGTCTCATTTCGTCGTGTTATGTTGGTCCCGGGTTACCCGAAAGCGGAACGATAGATCCGGGCATATTGGCGGGATTCAGATAAGCTTCCAAGGGGCATTCAAGTAAACGTACAATGACAGCCTCATGTTCATTAACAGGTCTGACCTGCATCAATAACCCATTCATCTTGATCTCCCGGGTGTCTTCTCCCTCATTCCACATCCCTGACCATAGTAGTTCAGGTGGCATCACTGTGTAGAGTGTCATTGGGTATAGCCCCCTGCCTGCAGCGTCTGTCTCTTGTCTCCGATGAGCTGATTCAACTGGGCAATGGCCTGACCAATCCCGCCTACGGCATCCATCAATCCGTATTTGACCGCATCAGCACTTCCCACAGCTGTTCCGATATCCCGGTTGAGTTCGCCTGTCTTAAACATCAGTTCCTTGAACATTTCTTCAGAGATATTCGAGTGCGACGTAACAAATCTGACAACACGTTCCTGCATCTTCTCCATGTACTCAAACGTCTGAGGCACACCAATAACGAGTCCGTTCATGCGGATCGGATGAATGGTCATTGTTGCACTACCCGCGATTAGCGAATAGGTTGAGGCAACCGCGATCGGAACTCCGATGCTATGCCCTCCTCCAATGACGACCGTAACTGTAGGTTTACTGAGTGAAGCAATCATTTCAGCAATAGCCAAGCCCGCCTCCACATCTCCGCCTACCGTGTTTAAAATGATCAGAATGCCTTCAATTCGCTGGTTCTGCTCTGCTGCAACCAGCTGTGGAATGATATGTTCATACTTTGTTGTTTTGTTTTGCGGAGGTAAAATTAAATGTCCTTCCACCTGACCGATGATGGTCATGCAGTAGATGTTCGATTCAGCTGCGGGGGACTGCGTCTGTCCAAATTGCTGAATGGCTTCCGTTACAGGAGACATGGTCTTTTCCTCTTGTGCAGGTACTTCTGGTGCCTCGATGCTCGGTTGTTCCGATTTAGGTGTTTGCTTGTTTTTCATGTATTCGCTCATTCGATTACTCCCCTTCTCCAGAAACATGTAATGTATTTCCTTAGTATGGGGAATGTTCCAGCTGACTTATACCCGATTACTCATCAATTTCTCCTTAATCTGGTGTAGAACCAGAAAACAACAAAAAAAGCCCCTTCTCTACGAGGAACCGTCCAATATTACTCGTAGAGAAGGGGCGACTGTGTGCCTGAATTTATGTTTTGTTTTGTTTTGTTTGATTTATTTTAAACTTCCATAATGATAGGCAAAATCATCGGTCTACGACGAGTTTGCTCATACAAGAAGCGTCCGAGTGCATCTTTAACATTCGTTTTGAGTGAAGCCCATTCGTTAACGTTCTCACTCATCAACTTCTGCAATGTGCTGCTGACGATGCGATTGGCTTCATCAAGCAGTCCTTCCGATTCGCGTACATAGACAAATCCACGAGAGATAATGTCCGGACCGGAAACAATTTTGCCATCCTGTTTGCTCAGCGTTACCACGACAACCAGAATACCATCCTGCGACAGCAATTTACGGTCACGCAATACGATGTTACCTACATCGCCTACACCCAAACCGTCGATCAACACGTTACCTGCAGTAACTTTACCTGCCTTACGAGCGGCTCCGCCTTGAATTTCAACCACTTCACCGATATCCGTAATGAAAATGTTATCTGGATCAATGCCTACAGATTCAGCCAGTACCGCGTGGCGGCGCTGCATACGGAATTCACCGTGAATCGGCAGGAAATATTTCGGTTTCATCAGGTTAAGCATCAGTTTCAGCTCTTCCTGGCTACCGTGACCAGATACGTGAACGCCACTGTTTGCACCGCTGTAATGCACGTTGGCACCCAAACGGAACAGTTCGTCAATCGTACGGCCTACATATTTCTCATTACCTGGAACTGGTGTTGCTGCGATAATTACGGTGTCTCCAGGTAGAATATCTACCTTACGGTGAGTGGAACGAGCCATACGTGTCAACGCTGACATCGGCTCGCCTTGGCTACCTGTGCAGAGAATTACTACACGGTCAGCAGCCATTTTGCCTACTTCTTCCGGCTCAATGATCATGCCGTCTGGAATCTCAAGGTAACCCAGTTCAGAAGCAATGCCCACCACATTTACCATACTGCGTCCAATAACTGCGACTTTACGTCCAGTTACTTCAGCTGCATTGATAACCTGTTGAATCCGGTGTACGTTGGAAGCAAATGTTGCTACAACGACACGTTGGCTTGCTTTGCGGAAGATGTCTTCCAGAACGATACCCACATTTTTCTCCGAAGGTGTAAATCCAGGTTTCTCTGCGTTGGTACTATCGGACAAGAGGGCAAGTACGCCATTCGTTCCGATCTGAGCCATACGCTGGAGATCTGCATACTGACCATTGACTGGAGTGTGGTCAAATTTGAAGTCACCTGTATGAACAACTGCGCCTTCCGGTGTTTCGACACATACGCCGACGGAATCCGGAATACTATGGTTAGTAGCGAAGAACGTTGCTTTTAATACAGAGCCGAGTTGAATCTCGGAATCCGCATCAATCAGGATGCGCTTTGTTTCACCCAGCAAATTGGCTTCTTTCAGCTTGTTCTCCACAAGTCCGAGAGTCAGCCTTGTTCCGTATACCGGAACATTCAAGTGTTTCAGAACATATGGCAGACCACCGATATGATCCTCATGTCCGTGAGTCAAAATAATCCCTCTTACTTTGTCACGGTTTTCAGTCAGATAAGAAATGTCAGGAATGACAATGTCGATTCCAAGCATATCTTCTTCCGGGAATTTAAGACCAGCATCTACGACTACAATGTCGTTCGCGTATTGGATGACGTACATATTTTTACCAATCTCGCCTACGCCGCCCAAAGCAAAAATCATCAGTTTATCGTTGTTATTTTTCTTAGACAAATGAATCTAAACCTCCTATGGTAGTTGGACGTCGTACCTTATTATTTTATTGTAAGTTAAGAAAAGCAGTCCATCACACCCATGCCCGTAAATAGGGATGAATGCAAAAGAGCACCTTTATTCACGATATTTGGAAGAAGTTCTTCGAAGTTATTCCCCTTCACCCACAAGATGGATTCTGAAATGATCCTTCTTAGCCGTTCCTTCCTTTTTCACCACAAAGCCACACCAAGAAACGATGTCGCTTTCAATTTCAAAAAAATACCGCACCCAGTCACTTGACATCATTATACATGATTAAAAACAAAAAAAACAAGTCACTCTCTCGTTAACCCCTACGTTTACCCACAGTTGTGAAAAGAAACCTAACAATTGTCGTCAAAAAAAAGAACCGCCTCCTCTTAACGCGGAGCGGTTCTTCTGTCATTTTTATAGTTTATAAAAGTTAACAATTTTAGTTCCATATCCGCATGCTTACTCGTTTAACAGCCTACGAATAAACTCTTGCTCATCCTCTGTTGGGGCAATAAGCGGAAGGCGTACGGATCCTACGTTCAGACCTCGCAATGTAAGAGCGTATTTCACCGCCACAGGGTTCGGTAAAGGCTGCGGGCACTCGAATAGGCCTTTGAACACCGGAAACAACTTCTGATGAATCTGAGCCGCCTGTACAGGCGCTCCACCGAAGAAGGCATCAATCATTTGTTTCATCTCAGCGCCTACCACATGACTCGCAACGCTAACAATCCCATAAGCGCCTACAGCTATGGCAGGCAAGCCAGCAGCGTCATCACCGGAATACACCTTAAAATGTTCCGGTGCCCCCGCAGAAATCTGCGTGACTTGCTCCAAAGATACACATTCCTTCGTAGCTACAATGTTAGGAATCTGAGCCAAACGAAGCGTTGTTGCAGCCGAAAGACTGGCTGCGGTACGCCCAGGAACGTTATATAACATAATTGGTAGTTTCGTTGCGTTAGCGATCGCTTCAAAATGTCTATACATTCCCTCTTGACTTGGTTTGTTGTAATAAGGAACAACCAGCAAAACGCCATCTACGCCAGCACGTTCAGCGTCCTGAGTCAGATGGATTGAATGGGCGGTGTTATTGCTACCTGTTCCGGCAATAATTTTGCACCGTCCAGCCGCATGTTTTACTGCGAATTCGAATAGCTCTATTTTTTCTTTGTCGCTTAGCGTGGGAGATTCTCCAGTTGTTCCTGAAACAACGAGCGTCTCAGACTTCTGATCTTCAATCAAATAGTCAATCAGACGTGCAGTTTCCTCCCAATGGATCCCCCCTTGTTCGTTGAACGGAGTGACCATTGCTGTAATCAATCTTCCAAAGTCCAATTCGATTCCTCCTTCAAAACAGGTCCGGCTCGCTGACTTCGGCCTCCCTACAAGTGAAGTTCGAATGAGGCGTGAAGTGCCCTCAGAGCTTGAACCATATCTTCTTTTTTCACAAGTACCCAAATCGTTGTATTGGAATCTGCAGATTGCAGGATCTGGATATCTGCCAGTGTCAGGGATTCCACGATCCGTGCCATAATGCCTGGCACTCCGTTAATACCTCCACCAATGACGGAAACTTTGGCGCAACCGGAAAGACTTTGCGGTTTAAGACCAATTTCCTGCAGTACCTGTATAGCTTTCTCGGAATCACTATCGAAAACGGTATAGACAACTCCCAAGGGGGTAACATTAATAAAATCTACGCTAATTGAGTTCTCTGCCATCGTTTTGAACACTTTCAGCTGTAAACGATCTGCACCGCCCGGCACTTCCACCGTTATTTGCGTAACATTACTTACATAAGCAATCCCTGTTACATATCGGTCAATTATGCCTGTCTGCACGTCCTGGAATCCTTCTGGATGCGTAACCAGCGTCCCTTCGCTATCAGCAAAGGTAGACCGTACACGCACTGGAATCTGGGATTGCATTGCAATCTCGACTGCACGTGGATGAATTACCTTGGCCCCTTGATGAGCCATATTACATATCTCGGCATAGCTCACAACAGTTAACGGGCGAGCATCTTCCACGATCCGTGGATCTGCTGTCAATATCCCATTTACATCCGTGTATATGTCCACCATCTCAGCTTGTAATGCTGCACCAAGAGCTGTTGCCGACGTATCGCTTCCCCCACGACCAAGTGTCGTAAAGTCACCGTTCTCAGTCTGCCCCTGGAACCCTGTAACAATGACAACACGCCCAACCTGAAGCTGCTCCAGCACACGAACAGGACGGACATCCAAAATTCGGGCATTCCCGAAATTGTCGTCCGTCACAAAACCTGCTTGTGCACCGGTCAGCACTGTAGTTGGAATGCCTTCATGTTCAAGCAAACTGCTCAAAGTCGTCGCAGATATAATTTCACCACAGCACAGCAGTAAATCCTTTTCGCGTGCAGATAGTGCATTTCCGTTCTGTGCAGTCCAATCCAGTAGCGTATCCGTAGC
The DNA here is from genome assembly GCF_030487755.1 of Paenibacillus sp. 11B. NCBI lineage: Bacteria > Bacillati > Bacillota > Bacilli > Caryophanales > Paenibacillaceae > Paenibacillus > Paenibacillus sp. 11B. Next base: position 928,473 of record NZ_JAUKNS010000002.1, read on the forward strand.
ATAAGGATCGCCGCGGCGACCCATCGCTGACACAACGATGACCAGACTCAAACCTGCTTCAAGTTCACGTTTAACATGACGGAGCACATGCTCTCTCGCCTGAACGGTAGAGAGAGACGTACCTCCGAATTTCTGTACCATGATGCGCATCTTTATTCCTCCATTTGTGTACGCAAGAAGACTGGACACGGGTCAATTCAACAAATGGATCACCCTAGGGAGCGTTCCGATGCGATAATTTCAGCAATTTATACGGCATTTCATGCCGCTCCTCTTTGGAGATTTTGTGTAACCATCCCCAAATGAAGGCCGCGGTTGTTATCGAGATCATGACGCACACGTTTCCCGTGCACTCATCCCGCTTGCCTGACCTAATCGTTTGCAAGCAGGATTGCCCTTTTGATGAAAGGAACGTGGGCACAGGTAGCTGTTCATGCCAGCATAACGTCCCCATGATTTTCTTTGTCTCTCGAACCATCTTCATTTCTTCAAGCGTATAACCGTTATCCCCGTAACTAAGTCTGTACAGAATCATGTCTGAAAACATGTTACGTTGGACCTAAGAAACTATTAAGCCTGTGCAGAACGCTGCACAATCATTGGCTGCAACTGTTTGCCTTCAAGCGCGCTCCAGCATGCCTCCGGAATGAGCTCCATTTTAGCCACTAACGAGTTTGGTTTTTTCACCGGGTCATCCTGCCCAAAGGGCACGAAATACAGATATTTGGCCACAAGCAGCTTGGCGATGTTCGCAGCATTCAACCCAAGACCGTCATTTGTGGAAATAGCGAGTACCAGCGGACGCTGATTTCGCATCTGGGCTTTGGCTGCCATTAAAACCGGACTGTCCGTCATCGCGTTAGCCAGCTTACTCGTCGTGTTGCCTGTGCATGGAGCAATTACGAGCACATCAAGCAACTTGGAAGGACCTAACGGCTCTGCCTCAACAATTGTAGAAATGATATCATTCCCCGTTATATCTTTCAACTGTTTTTGCCAATTTTGCGCGGTCCCGAAGCGTGTATCCGTAGTCAGAACCGAATTGGAAATAATCGGGACAACATTGGCTCCTTCGGCTACAAAGCGGCTAATCACCGGCATAACCTCTTCAAACGTACAATGAGAACCTGTAATTGCGTAACCTACCGTTTTTCCCTGCCAGTTCATTGTTCAACCTCCCGTGCGTTTTGTTCTTCCAAAAGCAAACGGATTAAAACGTCGGCAATAATGCCGCCAGCCGTTTTGGGAGCAACAATGCCGGGGAGGCCAGGCGCAAGCAGCGCTTTGATACCGCGTTTTTCGGCATACCTGAAATCACAGCCGCCAGGAGCGGATGCGAGGTCGATAATGACTGCTTTTTGCGGCATTTTGGACAGGATTTGTGCTGTGATTATCATAGTCGGTATCGTATTAAAAAGCAAGTCAACATCCCCGGTTTGAGCGGCCAAATCCGTTGTCATGAAAGGCTTCCAGCCCATTATCGCTGCTCGAGCAGCATCCTCTTCACGCCTGATTCCCACCCGTACTTTTGCTCCAAGTCCCTGAAGCGTTTTGGCCATTGTGAAACCTGTTCGACCCAAGCCGAGCACAATGCATTCCGAGCCGTGGATCGTGAAGTCCGTCTCCTGAATCGCCATGCCAATGGCGCCTTCGGCTGTCGGAATGGAGTTGTAGAGCGCGATATCATCACGATCAAGTACTTCAACAAGCCGCAGACCATTTTCCCGGCATAGATCACGTAAAAAAGGCTTCGCCATGCCAGTGAACACAATACAATGCTCCGGCAATGCCGCAATATGTTCCTTTTTCAAAAAAATTGAAGTATTACTGAACGAAGTACTCACTTTTCCCTGATCATCACACCCAACTACAGGAAGCACCAGTACATCTGCCGAAGCAAATACATCGTCCTCCAACTCCTGATGTTCAATACCCGGAATGGAATACTCCAGCTTATCGAAGCCCACCACGCTTACCGTAGCATCCAGCTCTGCGCACTTTTGAATGACTTCAAGCTGCCGTGCATCTCCGCCCATGACTATAATCCGGACACCGGTCAGCATCGGGACGTCACTCCTTTCACCACATGTATGCCTTATCGTATGCAGTGGCCCACAGCGGGGTGAAACAATTAAATTCAAGCATCCAAAGAAACATATCCTCTAACGTTCAAAACAGAAAAAAAGAGCCGCCCCCATTGGGGACGACTCTTCCAGAGCAAGCTCAGTAAATTAAATTATGAAACTCTTTTTACATCATATGCGCCGAACCAGCTATATCTCGGAACCATTATTTACCGGTATGACCAAATCCGCCTTCTCCACGTACCGTTTCCGATAGTTCAGCTACCTCTGTTAATTCAACTGCTGGAACGGTTTGAAAGACGATTTGGGCAATACGCTCCCCACGAACAATTGTGAATGGCTCCTGACCCAGGTTGATCAAAAGAACCTTAACTTCACCCCGATAATCGGCATCAATGGTGCCTGGTGTGTTCAGACAGGTAATCCCGTGTTTGAAAGCCAGTCCGCTGCGAGGGCGAATCTGTGCCTCCAATCCAGCTGGCATCGCCATTGCGAGTCCCGTAGGAATCAAAGTACGCTGACCCGGCTGCAGCACTACCTCTTCCTGCAATGCCGCAACTACATCAAAGCCGGAGGCCAGCTCTGACATTTTTTGAGGCAATTTAATATCTTCATTGCCCGGTAACTTTTGAATTTGAACGTAATGCAACAAAATCATCCCTTCTTAATCCAGCGATCGTACGATCCGAAGCACCGACCATAGCGAGCGCAAACGGCTCAGCAAACATCAGGTCCAGCACAGCATTAACATCGTCCATCGTCACTTCTTCAATTTTAGCAATCATTTCGTCCAGCGTATGGTGTCTGCCCAGCATCAGCTCGTTTTTGCCCAGGCGGTTCATTCGGCTGCCTGTGCTTTCCAAACTGAGGATCAGACTGCCTTTCAGCTGTTCTTTTCCTTTGCGCAGCTCATCTTCAGATAAACCATTTACAGCCAGATCATGCAGGACCTCTTTGGTCAGATCCAGCACTTCCTTCGTCTGTTTCGGGGCTGTACCTGCATATATGGTGAAGAGTCCACTATCGGCATGCGAACTATGATACGAATAAACGGAGTAAGCCAGACCACGTTTCTCCCGAATTTCCTGGAACAGTCTGGAGCTCATTCCTCCGCCTATCGCATTGTTCAGCACGACCATAGCGAACTGAAGCGGATCTCCAATTTTACATCCCGGGAACGAGATACAGATGTGATTTTGTTCCGTTTTCTTTTTATGAAAGAGTTGTCCGCTCTGGAACGCAGGTAGCGTGACTTGTTCAGCTACACCGTTGATATCAAAAGCACCAAAATGCTTTTCCATCAAATCGATTACACTGTCATCAATATTACCAGCGATACTAATAACGGTATTCTCAATCGTATAGTGCTCTTTCATATATGCACGCAGATGGCTGGAGTCCATCGCCTTGAGGCGCTCTTCGGTACCCAGAATCGGATAAGCCAGCGGATGCTCACCATAAGCAGCCAAAGCCATAAGATCATGGACCATGTCATCCGGCGTATCCTCATACATCGATATCTCTTCCAGAATGACGTTTTTCTCCTTGAGCAATTCACCATCATCCATTTTGGAGCGGAAGAACATATCCGACAACACATCCACTGCTATTGGCAGATGTTCATCCAATACTTTGGCGTAATAACAAGTGTATTCTTTCGAAGTGAACGCATTGACGTTACCACCAATTGCATCGAACTGCTCCGCAATCGCCTTGGCATCATAACGATCCGTTCCCTTGAACAACATGTGCTCAATAAAATGGGATACTCCGTTGTTTGCAGGCTGCTCATTACGAGAACCTGTCTTGACCCATATTCCAAATGACACGGAACGACAGGTCGGGATCTGTTCCATAACAACTCTGAGGCCATTGCCCAGCTGAATTTTTTTCACGGTTGGCCCTCCTACATCTCTATAATTGCCTAGATTTCAACGCGAGATCGAAATCGACATTTGGTTCCAACTGTTTGATATTAACAAAAAAACATCATTCACTCAACCGCTGAACCCTTCAACCGCTCGGATGACAACGTTTGACTAACGGTTCCAAGCGTCAAACCCTTGGCCCGTATGGAATCAATCATTCCTTTTAGAGCTCCTGAAGAAGCAGCCGTAGGATGCATTAGAATTAATGTGCCGGCTTCCACGTTTTTGGCGATCTTGGCTACAACAGAATCAGAACTCGGTTTGCGCCAATCCACGGTATCCAGAGTCCAAAGTACCGTTTGCAGTCCCATCCCGGAAGCAATGTCGACTGTTTGTTGATTAAAATCACCGGATGGCGGAGCAAACCAGTGGTTCTGCACACCCAACTTTTCTTTGAGCAGATCCTCGGTTTTACTGATTTCCAACTTGGCCCGCTCCGTACTCAACCGACTCATGTTCGGATGTGAGTATGCGTGATTCGATAACTCATGTCCACGCTTTTGGATTTCTTTGGCCAGTTCCTCGTTTTTGCTCAGCCAGCTGCCATCCAGAAAAAAAGTAGCTTTGACTTTTTCAGCATCAAGCGTATCTAGCATCGGGATAATGAATTCATTGCCCCATGCTACATTTATCATAAATGATACCATGGGTTTTTCGGGATTTCCCCGATAAATCGGGTGTGCACCCAAATCTTTAAGCTGAATTTCAGGTTCAGTCTGCCGATAGACATATGCTATCTTCGTATTCAGCGTCCCACCAAGCGCCTTGCGATACGTGGCCTCCACATCGATCTCTATCCCGTTATACCCGGGTATCGCTTTCCAAACCCGATCCACTCTGGCATTTACCGGAGCGATTTTCGTTTCGGCTGCTTTATCCCGGATCGCCGACAACAGCTGATCTTCTCCGGTTGCCTCTTTAAACATATCAAATGCATTTTGCGTGCCTGGCCCATCACGAATTTCCGTAATGTATGTACGTACACTGCCCACTTGTCCGACCATTATGACAGCTGCCATACCTACCATGACAGCCGCCAGCATTTTGGATTGGTTTTTCACAGCTCCATCCTCCCGCCGTCTTTGTCCCCATCATATGAGGACAAGGGCAAGAATATGAATAAAACAGGCTGTTCATGTAAACGATCTTCAAAGCTGGATTCAAAGGCTTTAATGGATAAAAAGTGATTTCAAAAAAAAGTATTTAAACGATAAAAAAAGAGCCAGAAATTCACATTCTGTCTCTTCATTCAATCTATCTTTTAAAAAACGATGGCACGCAGCCTAGGATTGAGCCGGAGCTTCGGCAGTCAATACGGCTTTGCGGGACAAGTTGATACGGCCTTGTGGATCAATTTCCGTTACTTTTACCGTAATGGAATCACCAATGGCAACCACATCTTCCACTTTAGCAACACGCTCAGTGGACAGTTGAGAGATGTGTACCAAACCTTCTTTGTTCGGCAACACTTCAACGAATGCACCAAACTTCTCAACACGTTTTACTTTACCGACATAAATCTCGCCGACCAGTACTTCGCGTACGATCCCTTCGATGATCGATTTGGCTTTATCATTCATCTCTTGGTTAGAAGAAGCGATAAAGACACGTCCATCCTGTTCAATATCAATTTTAACACCGGTTTCCTCGATGATTTTATTGATAATTTTACCACCTGCACCGATAACATCGCGGATTTTGTCCGGATTGATATGCATTGTTGTAATTTTAGGGGCATATTGTGACAATTGCTCACGTGGAGTTTTCATCACTTCAGTCATTTTGCTTAAGATGTGCATACGGCCTTCTTTGGCTTGAGCCAATGCTTCGGACAAAATTTGACGATCAATACCATCAATTTTGATGTCCATTTGAATAGCTGTTACACCATCAGGTGTTCCTGCTACTTTGAAGTCCATGTCACCGAGGTGATCTTCCATACCTTGAATATCACTCAGAATGGATACATGATCTCCGTCTTTGATCAGACCCATAGCTACACCCGCTACTGGAGCTTTGATTGGTACACCTGCGTCCATCATAGCCAATGTGCTGGCACAAATACTTGCCTGGGAAGTAGAACCGTTGGATTCCAGTACTTCGGATACCAGACGAATCGTGTATGGGAAGTCCGTTTCGGAAGGAATTACTTTGGAAAGAGCACGCTCACCCAGAGCACCATGTCCGATTTCACGACGGCCTGGAGCACGCAGTGGACGAGCTTCACCTACGCTGAACGGCGGGAAGTTGTAGTGATGCATGAAACGTTTCGTTTCTTCAAGACTGATTCCGTCCAAAATCTGAACATCACCCAGTGCACCAAGTGTACAAATGCTGAGCGCTTGTGTTTGACCACGAGTGAACAGACCTGAACCGTGAGTACGTGGCAGCAGGGAAGTATCACATTCAATTGGACGGATCTCAGCGAGTCCACGTCCATCCGGACGAACTTTGTCATGTGTGATAAGACGGCGCACTTCTTCTTTAACGATATCGTGCAGCACTTCTTTTACATCTTTGAGCAGTTCAGGAGTCTCAATATACTTCTCTTCGAAGTGAGCAACAGTTTCGTCATTCACAACATCGATTGCATCCTGACGTGCATGTTTCTCAGCAATTTTAACAGCTTCAACCAGACGAGCACTGGCGAACTCACGTACACTGCTGTTAACTTCAGCATTAACGGTATGCAATTTCACAGCCATTTTTTCTTTACCAGCCACTTGTACGAGTTGTTCAATGACTGCAACAATATTTTTGATCTCGTCATGTCCGAACATGATTGCTTCAAGCATTACTTCTTCCGGAACTTCGTTCGCTTCCGCTTCAACCATCATGATGGCATCTTTGGTTCCTGCAACAACGAGTTCAATCTCACTTATCTCAAGCTGTGCAATCGTTGGATTAATGATGAATTCGCCATCAATACGTCCAACTTTCACACCACCAATCGGTCCGCTAAATGGAACATCCGAAATGCTCAGTGCAGCCGATGTACCAATCATGGCAGCAATTTGCGGTTCGCAGTCCTGATCCACACTCATAACGATATTAAGAACTTGTACATCATTACGGAAACCTTCCGGGAACAAAGGACGAATCGGACGGTCTGTCAGACGGCTCGAAAGAATCGCTTTCTCACTCGGTCTGCCTTCACGTTTAATAAATCCACCTGGGATTTTACCTACGGCATACAATCTTTCTTCATAGTTTACCGTTAATGGGAAAAAGTCCAGATCTTTAGGCTCACTTGATGCTGTTACGGTACACAATACAACGGTATCTCCGTATGTTACCTTAACGGCAGCATTAGCCTGCTTGGCCAAACGCCCTGTTTCAAGCGTAAGCGTTCTTCCACCAAGCTGCATTTCAACACGCTGTTCCATGAAATCCCTCCTTTTAATCGTTCCTAACACAATGGATTCTGCATTTTCACAGTATTTCCTGCTTGTCCTGCATTCATTAACTCCACAGCAACATGCTCACTTGCAAAACAAAAGCTCCTTGCGGAGCCGTCAGCTACAAATATATGGCAACATGTTCATCTACAAAACAACCCGGCTGTAAGCTCCGCTTGTCCTTTTAGACAAAGGAATGACGGATAACAGCCAGGTTGATTTAGAAAACATGTACGATAATTAACGACGCAATCCGAGTTTTTCGATCAGTGCGCTGTAACGTTTAACATCTTTGTTTTTAACGTAAGCCAAAAGCTTACGACGTTGACCTACCATTTTCAAAAGTCCACGACGTGAGTGGTGGTCCTTCTTGTGCGTACGCAAGTGGTCTGTCAAACTTTTGATGTTTTCCGTAAGGATAGCAACTTGCACCTCAGGTGATCCAGTATCGGACTCATGAGTTTTGTGCTCGTCGATCAGTTGTTGTTTACGTTCTTGAGTCAATGCCATCCTATTCACCTCCTTCATTATAATCGCCATTAGCCTCGTCGCCGCCGGTGAGAGCAAGCAACCAAGCCAAGGTTATTTGTTGTCTCAAACGACAACGTAGTACATTATATCATAGTTGCCCAGACAAAGTAAATGTAAACCTGTATTTTATCCTGGACATCAAGATAACAGGCGGGCGGCGGTTAATGCATCTTCACGAATCTGACTGATCAATGCATCAATGGATTCAAACTTCCGTTCTGCACGAATGTAGTGAACGAGCTCAACCTTTAATTCCTGGTCATATAACAGCCCATCAAAATCAAGCAAGTGCACTTCAAACGTAGGTTTCATCCCGCTTTCGTGAAAGGTAGGTTTCACACCGAGATTCATGACGCCACGCAGTTCCTGCTCCCCATACTGCACCCGAACAGCGTAAACGCCTTTTGCCGGCGTAACATAATGATCCGTGAGTTCAAGGTTAGCGGTAGGAAACCCAATGGTCCGTCCACGTTTCTCCCCATGAATCACTGTTCCCCTGATGCTGTAAGGTCGTCCGAGCCACTGACTGGCTTCGTCCATTTCTCCCCGCTTCAACAGGCCACGAATAAGAGAACTGCTCACCTTCTCCCCGTTTAACAGGAATGGAGGTACCGTTTCCACCGTCATTTGGCCTTCTCCCAATGTGCGAAGAAGCTGCTCATCTCCTGCTCCCTTGTGACCGAAGCGGAAGTCAAAACCAACTACGGCTGTTCGAGTCTGAAGCGGAAGCAGCAGGTCATGTGCGAATTGCTGCGGCGTCAACTTTGAAAACGACTCATTGAATTCTACCACATAGAGTACGTCTACACCCATTTCAGACAGGATGTCTTCTTTATCTCTCAAGGGAGTAAGATAACCCTCGTAATCCCCTTTGCGCATAACTTCCTTCGGATGAGGATGAAAGGTCATCACCGCTGCCTGCATGCCCGTTTCGCGTGCAATGCGGACAGCTGACAAAATGACACTTGCATGTCCGAGATGCAGCCCGTCAAATTGGCCGATCGCGAGCACTTGGGGTTGTGTGCCCTGAACAGCCGAATCTAACGTCTGCGGATAGGTTAGCATTACGGTTTTCACAATCATTCACCTGCATTTCACTTGATAGGCCAGGCTTGAGTACCACCACTCAAACCAGGAACCTCTTTATTCCGGTAAAAAGACTTTAACAGCTCTCACCGTTGCTTTCAATTCATCCCGCTCAAATATCCCCAGAAACGTCCCATCCTGATCATATAACCGCAATAGACCTGGTTGCTCAGCAGGCGGTTCGAGCAAACGCGCCGACAATTTCTGGCCTTGAAGTGCTCCCTTGGCCTGATCAGCACCAACCGTATGTGCCGGGATGGAAGAAATGGCTTCATCAACCGGAATCAGCACCTCGGCTAACGTTCCATCCATCATGCGTTGTTCCACTTCTTCAAAGCGGAGGCAGTGATCAGCGGAAATGCCAGCCGATATCGTGCGCTCCAATTGTAGCATTGTGGACGGATACCCCAATTTCCTGCCGATATCCACACATAAGGTTCTAATATACGTCCCTTTGGAACATAAAGCACGAAACGATATATCCGTGGTGTCGCCTTGTTTCTCAATTCCTGTCAGTTCCAGTTCATAGATCGTAACTTCACGACTCTTGCGCTCTACCGTTTTCCCTTCACGAGCAAGTTCGTAGAGACGTTTCCCATCCACTTTGACCGCCGAATACATAGGTGGAACCTGAGAGATGGTGCCCTGGAATTGTTCCAGCACCTGCTGAACCTGCTCCTGTGTTACCTCAACAGCCTTCTCTGACCGCTCAATAACCTCACCCGTCATATCCTCGGTGTCTGTAGACAGACCCAGTCGTAGCGTTGCCAGGTATTCCTTGGGGAGCTCCTGCATGTACTCCACCACACGTGTTGCCCGTCCAAGGCAGAGTGGCAGTACGCCAGTAACTTGCGGGTCCAATGTGCCTGTATGACCAATACGTTTCATTTTGAGAATGCGACGCATTTTGGCCACAACATCATGAGACGTAAATCCCGCTGGTTTGTACACCGGAAGTACGCCTTCAAATGGTTTTACCATTGAGTATTCACCTGCTTCAGCACTAATGCAACGATATCTTCCAACTTACCTTCCACGCGACATCCCGCAGCGAGGACATGTCCGCCTCCACCAAAGTTCTGTGCAAGCGAAGCAACATCAACCTTGCCCGCCGACCGAAGAGATACTTTTACGGCATTGTCATTGATTACTTTGAAAAAGATACCCACTTCCACACCTTGAATGTTGCGCGGGTAATTGACTACCCCTTCAAGATCTTCATTGGCTGCACCACAAGCGATCATATCTTCTGGTGTAATGACTACCCAAGCAATTTTGCCATCGTCCGTCATTTGCAGACTTGAGAGTGCCTGATTCAATATACGCACTTGGGGAAGCGTCACCTGCTCTAGCAAAATTTGTGCGAGATAAGGCCCGTCCACACCATGTTCAAGCAATTTGGATGCGGTGGTCATCACATTAGGACTCGTATTGGCATAGCGGAATCCACCTGTGTCTGTTAGCAATCCTGTATATACTGCTGTAGCCACATCTTTATTCCATTTCACTGGGAAAAGATTAAGGAAATCAAACAGAATTTCAGCCGTTGCTGCCGCGTCTGGCTTAATGATGTTTACTGTGCCATATGCGTCATTCGTCGGATGATGATCAATATTTAAAATGACAGCATCTTCTTCGAAATAATGACGAGTCAGACCTACTCTGGAGAAATCTGCACAATCCACACAGATTATCGCTTTATATTTCCGCTCCGGTGGTTGTTCGGTCATGTTCACGATCTTGCCAGCTTCCCACAAAAAATGCATGCGCTGAGGAATTTCACCTTCATTAATCATCGTGAATGTCTTACCCAGACATGACAGCAGCCAGCCCACCGTTACCGTCGAGCTGACTGCGTCACCGTCCGGCTGTACATGCGACACGACCAGGTAATCATCATGCTCCAGCAGAAATTGCTTTCCGTCCTGAAGCGCCTGTTCATAAGTGTGCATTGCCGTCTCCTTTATTCTGTTACTCGGATTCGTTCTTGTCGGTACCGATATCACCAAGCAGCTTCTCGATCCGGCTGCCATATGCGATGGATTCGTCGATCTTGAATATCAACTCGGGAACATGTCGAAAACGGATACGCTTGCCCAGTTCGGTACGCAAAAATCCATTTGCTTTGGCCAGCGCTTTAAGCGAGTTATCCTTTTGTTCCTGTTCACCGAAGACACTCAGATAAACCTTGGCTTGCGACAAGTCCCCTGTTACTTCGACTCCCGTTACGGTAATAAAGCCGATACGAGGATCTTTCAGTTCAGATTGGATGAGCAGACTTAATTCTTTCTTGATCTGCTCGCTCACTCTACCTGTACGAACCTTAGCCATTGTTGTTCACCTCATGCTTCCTTGCTTATCGTTGTACGGTCTCCATAATGAAGGCTTCAATAACGTCGCCCTCTTTGAGATCATTGTATTTATCCAGCGTGATACCGCACTCGTAGCCTTGGGCTACTTCTTTGGCATCATCTTTGTAGCGTTTCAGGGAATCCAGCTTACCTTCGTAAAGGACGATGCCATCACGAATCACACGTGCTTCCGCGGAACGGGTAATTTTACCCGAGGTAACCATACATCCAGCAATGGTACCCACTTTACTGATGGAGAATGTGCTCCGAACTTCAGCATGACCGATTACTTTTTCTTTGTAGATCGGATCAAGCATACCTTTCATCGCTTGTTCAATCTCTTCAATAACACTGTAGATCACGCGATGCAGACGAATGTCTACTTGCTCTTGATCTGCAGTCGATTTCGCCTGGTTATCAGGACGAACGTTGAAACCGATAACGATGGCATTCGATGCAGCAGCCAAAATGATGTCGGATTCTGTAATCGCACCAGCGCCGCTGTGAATGATTTTCACGCGCACACCTTCAACTTCGATTTTCGCAAGGGAACCTTTCAATGCTTCAACCGAACCTTGTACGTCACCTTTAATGATTACGTTCAGATCTTTGATTTCGCCGTCTTTGATGTGCTGGAACAGATCATCCAATGTTACACGTGTGTTAGTACCCAGATCGGATTCACGTTGTGTAATTGCACGTTTGTCAGCGATGGAACGCGCTTTACGCTCATCCTCAAACACCATGAACGGATCACCAGCACCTGGAACCTCAGTCAGACCGGTAATTTCTACAGGTGTTGAAGGTCCAGCTTCTTTTAAACGGCGACCTTTGTCATTCACCATCGCACGTACACGACCGAAGCAGTTACCTGCGACAAAAGCATCTCCGACTTTCAGTGTACCGTGCTGCACGAGAATACGGGCAACTGGGCCACGTCCTTTATCCAGCTCGGCTTCGATCACTGTACCACGGGCACGTTTGTCCGGGTTCGCTTTGTACTCGTTCACTTCTGCAACGAGCAGGATCATTTCAAGCAGACCTTCCAGTCCCATTCTTTGTTTCGCCGAAACGTTAACAAAGATGGTATCGCCGCCCCACTCTTCTGGAACGAGTTCATAGTTGGTCAATTCCTGTTTTACTTTATCCGGATCTGCACCCGGCTTGTCAATTTTGTTGACAGCTACGATAATTGGCAGCCCTGCAGCTTTAGCATGGTTAATTGCCTCAACCGTTTGTGGCATTACACCGTCATCAGCAGCTACAACAATAATTGTAATATCCGTAACCTGTGCTCCACGTGCACGCATAGCGGTAAACGCTTCGTGACCCGGTGTATCTAGGAACGTGATTTTTTTGTTGTTAATTTCTACTTGATAAGCACCGATATGCTGTGTGATACCGCCTGCTTCTCCGCCCGTTACATTCGTTGAACGAATCGCATCAAGCAATGTTGTTTTACCATGGTCAACGTGACCCATGATCGTAACTACTGGTGGACGAGATTGCAAGTCAGCAGGCTCATCATTCTCTTCCAGAGTCTCGAAACGGTCATCTTCAAGGACAATTTTCACTTCAACCTCAACACCGAACTCTCCAGCAAGCAGAAGGATGGTTTCGATATCAAGCTCTTGGTTAATCGTTGCCATAACACCCATTGCGATGAGTTTTTTGATAACTTCAGAAGCATCTTTATGGAGCAACTTCGCTGTTTCACCAACAGTCATGTCACCACGTACGATGATTTTCTTAGGTGTGTTATCAATTTTCTCACGTTGTTGGTACTGTTGTTGATTTCTGTTGCGGTTGTTCTTGCCACCACGGTTACCGCGGAAGTTGCCGCCACGGTTGTCGTCATAACGACGTCCACCGCCACCGCTGTTTGAACGATTGCCGCTATTGCTGTTGTTATTGCCTGAATTACCTTGGCCGCCTCTGCGTTGGCCTTGTCCCGAGCTCTGTCCTTGGCCACCAGTACGGTTGCCACCAGTGCCAGTGTTGCCACCGCTGTTCGGGCCTGCACTTCTTGTTTGACCGCCACCACTGCTCGTTGGACGTTGACCCGTACTTTGCGGACGGGATGCTGTGCTGCTTTGTCCACCTTGAGCTGGTCTTGGACGATTACTTGATTGTCCTCCTTGGCTTGAGCCTTGGGAAGAATTCGTTCTGTTGCGGCTGTCTTGGCCGCTAGGTCTTTGGGAGCCATTGTTATTGTTGGAATTTGGTCTATTGTTCATACCTACCTGCTTTTCCTGTTGTATTTTTGTTTGTACGGGACTACCGGATGTGTTGTTGCTTTTCGGCGTGTTCACTCCGCCGGCCGGTTTGTTGCTGTCCACTGTTTTGTCACTGCGCATTGACGAAGTAGCAACGGATTTTGCTTCGTTGTTTTGTTTGGAAGCCGCAGTGGATTTTATATCTTTAAAAAATTGTTCCACCTTACCGACTGAACCATTCTCCATGACACTCATATGATTGTTTACGGGAATATCCAGCTTTTTAAGAATGGTTATAATTTCTTTACTACTCATATTAAGGGACTTCGCATATTCATAAACTCGCAATTTATCCTTGTTTTCCTGTTTACTCAATATACTCCACCTCCGACATTATACCGACTTGCTTGGAGATCATTTTTGCAAACCCTCGATCCGTTACTGCAAGAACAACCCGCGTTTCTTTACCGATACTTGAACCCAGACTATCCCGGTCAAATCCGATCACCAGTGGAACTTTATATGTCCCGCATTTGTCGCGAAATTTCTTTTGTGTATTGGCCGAGGCGTCACCCGCAACAATAACCATTTTAGCTTCGGAAGAACGGATCGCTTTAAGTACAATTTCTTCACCTGTTACAAGTTTGCCTGCACGCATGGAGAGTCCCAGATAAGACAATGTTTTGTTATTCATCATGTTCACGCTCCTGTGCTGCTATGAATTCGTCCTCTACCGCGACAAAATCAGCTGCCAATTGCTCATAAATTTCCGGTGAGACTTTGCCCTTTAGCGCCCGATCCAAAGACCGGTTTTTGAGTGCAAGCTTAAAACAGGACTCTTTGCCGCATAAATAGGCACCACGTCCGGACTTTTTGCCAGTCAAATCGATTAGCACTTCATCCTCTGGCGTTTTAACGATACGGATAAGCTGCTTTTTGGGCATCATTTCCTGACACGCCACACATTTGCGCAGCGGTACTTTTTTGGTTTTCATACGTTAGCGCCCCCCCGTGCTTTACTTTAGTCGACGGAGATGGAATCTTGGTGCATTTCCAAAGAAGAATCTTTCTCTCTGCCGAATTCCTGTTCCGCCTGGCTCTCGCTCTTAATGTCGATTTTCCAGCCGGTCAGTTTGGCTGCCAATCGGGCATTTTGACCTTTGATCCCAATGGCGAGGGACAGCTGATAGTCAGGAACAATAACCCGAGCCATCTTTTCTTCCTCAAATACTTGAACTTCCAATACCTTGGAAGGACTAAGTGCATTAGCCACATATTCGTCTACCTGGTCGGAGAAACGAACGATGTCAATTTTTTCACCGCGCAGCTCACCCACAATGGTCTGCACGCGCATTCCCTTAGGACCTACACATGATCCAACCGGATCAACTTCCTCATTGCGGGAATGAACGGCAATCTTGGAGCGGAAGCCCGCTTCACGTGCGACGGAGCGAATCTCGACTACACCGTCAAAAATTTCAGGTACTTCCAGTTCAAAGAGACGTTTCAACAAGCCCGGATGGGTACGGGACAAAATGATTTGCGGCCCTTTGGTCGTATTCTCGACCTTGGTGATGTACGCTTTAATACGGTCACCATGAACAAACTTCTCGTTCGGCATCAATTCGGTCAGCGGTAAAGCCGCTTCGATTTTGCCCAGATCGATGTAGATATTGCGCAAATCCTGACGCTGCACCACTCCCGTAACGATATCTTCTTCCTTATCTACGAAAGCGTTGTAGATCAGGCCGCGTTCGGCTTCACGAATCCGCTGGGTAACTACCTGTTTGGCAGTTTGTGCGGCGATACGTCCGAAATCACGCGGCGTAACTTCAATCTCCGCAATATCTTCCAGCTGGAAGTGTGGGTTGATCTCTCGTGCAGCAGGCAATGAAATTTCGGTACGTGAATCCAGGACTTCTTCCACGATCAATTTGCGGGCATATACCCGGATAACACCCGTATTGCGGTTCATGTCAACACGCACATTCTGGGCGGTGTTGAAATTACGCTTGTAGCTGGAGATAAGCGCTGCCTCGATCGCTTCAAAAAGCACATCCTTGCTGATCCCTTTTTCCCGCTCCAATTCATTCATTGCTTCAATAAAATCCATACTCATGAATGTTGATCCCCCTTTCAAACATGGCATCTCATACGTAAAACGGCGAAAGGCTCTAAACTCATGAGCACCTTGCCGTTATCGTGAGATGTGTCTTTTTTCATTAATAAGTGAACAAGGCACTTAAAACAGAATGGCCAGGCGCGCACTCGCAACCTTGTCATAAAGAATGGCATGCTGTTTCTTGCCTGCTTCGATCACAAGTTCCCCGTTATCAAAGGAAAGCAGCTTGCCTTCAAATTCCTTTATTCCATTTACCGGCTCGTAGGTTGTAACAAATACATTTTTGCCTACGGATTTGGCAACATCCTCTGGTTTTTTCAGTGGACGCTCCGCACCGGGAGAAGACACTTCAAGGAAATAGATGGTTGGAATCGGATCGTTCTCATCCAGCTTGGCGCTCAGCTTTTCGCTGATCAAGACACAATCATCGATGTCGATGCCACCCTCTTTGTCGACATACACCCGTAAAAACCAGTTGCTGCCTTCTTTGACGTATTCGATGTCAACCAGCTCGAAGCCTTGTTCGTTCAAGTAGGGTTGGATCATTTCTTCCACGGTAGATTTAATGTTCGTTGTGCTCAAAACCGATAACCTCCAACTTAGGTTACACCAGCAAATAAGGACTGGCAATTTCTTCATTACCCAAGATTCTTGTATACCAAAGACTAAAGAGTGGGTTTCCCCACTCTTTAGAAATTCGTACTATCTCGTTCACTTCAAAAATTATAACATAGTCTGGTAATAGTGACAAGTAAGCGATCATTCAGGCATTTTGGTTACTAATGAAGAAAAATTTCGCAATCACATCACAGACCAACATTGGATACGCAAAATGCCATTTTAGAACAGTGATAATTGATTGCTTTCCGGCAAACCACGGAAGCATCCCATACCAGTCAACAGCTCAACAATCGTTTTACTTGCTTTGGACTTCTGCTGGAAATCTTCAATCGACAGGAATTCTCCATGCTCTCTTGCCGCAGCGATGTTGCGTGCAGCATTATCCCCGATTCCTCCCAATGCAGAGAACGGAGGAATGAGTGAATTACCGTCAACGATAAACTTCGTCGCTTCCGAACGATAGAGATCAATCGGTTTGAGCGAGAATCCGCGTGCTGCCATCTCAAGTGCCATCTCAAGGACAGGCAGCATATTTTTTTCTTTTGGCGGTGCTTGGAAACCTAATTGTTCAATCTCTACGATCTTCCGATAGATGGGCTCATAGCCCTGACATACCAATTCTATATCAAACTCATCCGCACGAACTGTGAAGTATGTCGCGTAGTATTCAATAGGGTGATACAGCTTGAAGAAGGCTGTACGCACTGCCGAGATAACATAAGCTGCCGCGTGGGCCTTCGGAAACATGTACTGGATTTTAAGACAGGAGTCAATGTACCATTGCGGTACCTTGCAATTTTTCATCTCATCAATCCATTCTTGCGGCAAACCACGCCCTTTACGCACACTCTCCGTAATTTTAAAGGCCAGACTGGCGTCCATGCCTGCCTTATAGATCAGGAACAACATGATATCATCCCGGCAACCAATCACCGTTTTGATGTTACACGTTCCATTTTTGATTAGATCTTGTGCGTTACCGAGCCATACCCCCGTACCATGAGACAATCCGGAGATCTGGAGTAAATCGGCAAAAGAAGAAGGCTGTGATTCGACAAGCATCTGACGTACAAACTTCGTGCCCATCTCTGGTACACCAAAAGTGGCAACAGGTGATCGAATCTGCTCCGGCGTAACGCCCAGTGCCTCCGTTGAGTTGAACATGCTCATGACTTTAGGATCATTCATCGGAATCGTCGTTGGATCGATTCCCGTCAAATCCTGCAGCATCCGCATCATGGTTGGATCATCGTGCCCCAGAATATCGAGTTTTAGCAAATTTTCTTCGAAGGCGTGATAGTCAAAGTGCGTTGTTTTCCACTCCGCATTAACATCATCGGCCGGGAATTGTACAGGCGTTACATCTTCCACTTCAATATAGTCTGGTACAACGACAATACCACCAGGATGCTGTCCGGTACTACGCTTAACCCCTGTGCAGCCGGAAGCCAGACGATTCAGCTCAGCCCCGCGCCATTTCTTGTGATGCTCTTCCTCATATTTCTTGGCAAAACCGAACGCCGTTTTCTCAGCCACCGTGCCGATCGTGCCCGCACGGAAAACACTCTTTTCGCTGAAAAGCACCTTAGTATAGTTATGCGCATGCGGCTGATAATCACCCGAGAAGTTCAAGTCAATATCGGGAACCTTGTCCCCTTTAAAACCAAGGAAGGTCTCAAACGGAATATCCTGCCCTTCGCCTTTTAGTCGGCCTCCACAATCAGGGCATTCTTTCTCCGGAAGGTCAAATCCACTCGGTACACTGCCGTCGAGGAACCACTCACTGTGTTTGCATTCCGGATTCACACAAATATAGTGTGCTGGCAGCGGATTAACCTCGGAAATACCCAGGAAAGTAGCAACGACAGACGAACCAACGGATCCCCGGGAGCCGACAAGGTAGCCGTCCTGATTTGATTTTTTAACCAGTCGTTCCGAGATCAGATAGTTGGCAGAAAAACCGTATTTGATGATTGGCTTCAGTTCTTTCTCAAGTCTCGCCACAATGACTTCCGGCAGTTCCTCACCATAAATGGACTTGGCGGTATTATAGCAGGTATTGCGGATTTCATCGTCCGCACCTTCCAGGATTGGGGTAAACAGCTTATCCGGGAACAGCTTGATTTCCTCAAATCGATCCGCTAATTCAACCGTATTTGTAACGACAACTTCGTAGGCTTTGTCTTGGCCCAGGTACTGGAACTCTTCCAGCATTTCATCCGTCGTTCTTAAGTGAGCATCCGGTTTACGCTGATCCTTGAGCGGGCTAAAGCCTGTAATTCCATGAATGGTAATATCCCGATATAGCTTGTCGCGCGGCTCCAGATAATGCACGTTACCTGTCGCTATGACCGGTTTCCCCAATTTTGCACCAATATCAACAACTTTGCGAACCGCGAGCTTCAATTCCTCAGGTGTAGCTACCAGCCCTTTGTCGACCAAGTGCATATACATCGTCAGAGGCTGGATCTCCAAAATGTCATAGAAGTGAGCGATCTCTTCTGCCTCTTCAAGTGATTTGTTAAGCACCGCCTCGAAAAACTCGCCTTTTTCACAACCGGATAAAATAATGAGGCCTTCACGCAAATTGATCAGTTTCGATTTCGGAATACATGGTACCCGTTTGAAGTGCTCCGTATGAGAAAGGGATACCAGTTTATAGAGATTCTTTTTGCCGACATCATTCAAAGCATAGATTCCACAATGGAATGGACGCGTATTCGAGAGATCAACACCGACATAATCGTTGAGCCGATCAAGCATGGTCAGGCCTTTCATCTGGAAAGCATCATTAACCAATCCATTCAGTATGCCTGCGAGTGCAATCGTATCATCAATCGCCCGGTGATGACTTTCCAGTGCTACTTTATATTTATCCGCCAGCGTATTCAGACGGTGGTTCTTCATTTTTGGATATAACAACCGTGCCAGTTCCAATGTATCAAGGACAGGGTTCGGAAGCTCAGGCATACCAAGCTGTTTCAGTGAAGCCTGAATAAAGCCCATATCGAATCGCGCATTATGCGCAACCAATACGCCATCTCCGGCAAACTCTACAAAGTCACGGATAACCGGTTCTAGCTCAGGTGCATCCTTCACCATATCATCGTTAATGTTGGTCAACTGCTGAATGTTATATGGAATGCGCTCATGCGGATTTACAAAGGTAGCAAAGCGATCAATCTCTTTTCCGTCCTCTACCTTCACTGCAGCAATCTCGATGATCTTGTTCTGGGTTACCGATAGACCTGTGGTCTCAATATCAAAGACAATATACGTCGCTGATTTGAGCTCCAATGGCTGCGGCGCCAAAACAACAGCAACCGAATCGTTCACCACATTGGCCTCAAGGCCGTAAATCATTTTAATTCCGTTTTTCTTGGCCGCTTTGGACGCCTCCGGATACACCTGCACACCGCCATGATCACTTACCGCGATTGCCTTGTGTCCCCATTCCGCTGCAGTCTTTACATATTTGTCGATCGAAGTTACGGCATCCATTGTACTCATTGTGGAATGCAGATGGAACTCAACCCGTTTCTCAGCTGCATTATCCTTACGGGATGGCGGTGCCTTTACTTCAACCAAATCTGACGGAATCATAGCAAGTTCCGGGATTTGCATAAACCGGTCGTATTCTACACGTCCACGGACTTTTACCCATTTTCCATTGGCAAGCAAGCTGAGGATTCTGACATCCTCTTTTGTTTTGGCGAACATCTTCATTTGCATGGAATCCGTGAAGTCCGTCAAATAAAACGTAAATAACGTATTTCCGTTACGCAATTCTTTGCGATCCAGTCCAAAGACCGTTCCCTGTAACGTAACCTTTTTCTCTTCATCTTGAACTTCCTGCATAGGTACAGGTGGTTCTTTGATCTCATATCCCATTTGTAAGCGAACATCGCCCTGTTCTTCCTCTTCAGGCATTTCCGAGTCCACTTCGCTCATCATCTGTTCGATTACTTGAAGCTCTTCTTCCCGCTTCTTGAGCTGGAATTGCTCCATCGCCTCTTTGTTGCTTTCAACCTCACCAACGAGCAGTTTGACCCGCAAGGGCACTTGAAAATACTTATCATAAAAGGTTGTTATTGCCTGATCAATCTGCTTCTTCTTCGCAAGCTCCATCGACATGGCATCACTCATCGTCAATTGCAGCAGATCTGCTTCACATTCAAACTTGGTGCGATTCATCCAACCATTCACGGATGGAATCTCCCGTGTAACCCACTCTAGGAACAGATTCCAATACTCACTGACAATATCACCAATCTCGACCTGATCACTATATTTGAAACCAAACGTAATCTTGGAAATATGATTCATTTTCTCCTGGATATGCAGGCAAAATGTACGATAGATTGGAGCAGGAACCAAGGTATCCTTTGCAATCACAATAGTCCAATCGCGGTTGCTACGGCTTGTCTCCACCCGTTCAATCCATCCATCCAAAAAGTAGGGCTCTATCAGGCCAGCCGGAAGCTCCGTCTGTTTCATCAACAACTCAAACCGTTTTCTCTTCTCCTCGAATCCACTCATCGTGTTCCTCCTTGTACCCCCTTCAAACAGAAAAAGCCTCTGCATTCAAAAATGTCCCCGATCCGAACCCGCACCGACTCATTTTATCCGACAGAAGCTCTCCATTCCTTACTCTTACGGTGAATAAGTGCAGTTAGTCATGTCTTCCTGACCTAGTACGCTCTTGCAAACACAACCGTGTGTTTCGCTTGTTCACCACAAGCCAGGCACGTATGCTTTTCTTCCGCAGGCTGGAACGGAATATTCCGGCTTGTTGCACCTGTTACTTCTCTTACTTTATCTTCGCAAGCTTCTGAACCGCACCATCCAGCCAGTGTGAACCCGCGTTTGTTTTCCATCAATTCCTTCATCTCATCAAGCGTATCGACAGAGTAGAAGTTGTCCGACATAAACGTGCGAGCACGTTGCAGCATATCGGCTTGCACTTGAGTCAGCATCGTCTGGATTTCTTCCACCAGATTCGCTTGTTCAACCACTTTCTTCTCTCCAGTAATCCGGGAAACGAGAACACACACACCATTCTCCATATCACGCGGACCAATCTCAAGACGAATTGGAACACCACGCATTTCGTACTCGTTAAATTTCCAGCCTGGACGAACATCACTGCGATCATCCATTTTCACACGGATTCCCGCTTGTTTCAGTTCAGCGAACAACTCATCCGCACGGCCTACAACGGCATCACGCGTTTTTGGAGGTCCAATCGGAATCATAACCACTTGTGTTGGTGCTACTTTAGGAGGAAGAACCAGACCACGGTCATCCCCGTGAACCATAATCAATGCACCGATCAGACGTGTGCTTGTTCCCCACGAAGTGGTGTGAGCCAATTCCAGTACGTTGTTGCGGCTAAGATATTGGATCTCAAATGCTTTCGCAAAATTCGTACCCATATAATGAGAAGTTCCGGCTTGAACCGCACGTCCATCCTTCATCATTGCTTCGATGGAGAAGGTGTCTACAGCACCTGCAAATTTCTCGGATTTTGTTTTCTGACCTGTAATAACGGGAATTGCCAGATATTCTTCCACAACTTCGCGGTAAATTCCAAGCATTTTCATCGTCTCTTCGCGTGCTTCTTCTTCGTTCTCGTGCGCCGTATGGCCTTCTTGCCACAGGAATTCACTTGTACGAAGGAAAGGCAGTGTTCTCTTCTCCCAGCGAACCACGTTAGCCCATTGGTTGATCAGTACTGGCAAGTCACGATACGACTGAATCCATTTGGAGTACATATGACCAATGATGGTTTCGGAGGTTGGGCGGATTGCCAGACGCTCTTCCAGCTTTTCTCCGCCTGCTTCCGTTACCCAAGGCAATTCAGGGTTGAACCCTTCAACATGTTCTTTTTCTTTTTGGAAAAAGCTCTCGGGAATAAACATTGGGAAGTAAGCATTGCGATGACCGGTTTCACGGAAACGACGGTCCATCTCATCCTTGATGTGCTCCCAAATTTCGAAGCCGTCTGGTTTGAAAACAATACAACCGCGTACGGGTGAATAGTCCATGAGATCAGCTTTTTTAATAACATCAATGTACCAGCGTGAGAAATCCTCGCCCTGAGGTGTAATTTCAGTCACGAACTGTTTATCATTTTCCTTTGACATAAGACTCCAGCGTCCTCCCATAACGACTAGCTCTGAATAGTCAGAGCTAGTCAAACCATAATTATCCGTTAATTAATCGTAATATATCATTATATGTTACTGCCAGCATCAGTACAAACAACATGGCGAAGCCGACAAAGTGAACCATACCTTCACGGTTAGGGTCAACGGGTCTGCCCCGCAGCCCTTCAATTCCGAGGAATACAAGACGGCTTCCATCCAGCGCCGGAATTGGCAACAGGTTGAAAATACCGAGGTACAGACTCAAGATAGCTGCCCATCTCGTCAACTGCTCGATCCCCTGCTTCGCAATTTGGCCTGTAACTTCAAAAGTACGCACAGGACCACCAATATCATCCATGTTAAACTGATTGATCAAGTGCTTGAAGCCCTCAAAGATCACTTTGGTTGTATCGACCATCGCTATCCCTGACACCTTGAAGGTTTCTACAAATCCAACGGATCGGGTTGGTAACGTTGGTACAATTCCTACTTTCCCGCCTTCTTGTCCTTCTACGGCACGAGGTGTAATCGTTATATTAAACGTTTCATTTCCCCGACGCAGCGTCCATTCCATCGGTTTGTCTTTGGAATCAGCAATCATCGTCACCATTTTTTGCGAATCTGTACCAATAGCAGTACCATTGATTGTTTCAATGATATCTCCCTTTTGCAAATTCGCCTGGTCGGCGGCTCCACCTTCAAGCACTTCACCAATTTCCAGATTTTGCGGATTTTCAACGACAACGCCTGCCATTTGCGCATATACGGCAAACAACACAAATGCCAGGATGAAATTCATGAGTGGTCCGGCAAAAATAGCCAGGGCCCGCTGCCCCACCGTTTTACTGCCAAATTGGCGATCTTTCGGTGCAATCTGGGTTTGTTTGCCTCGACTTACTAACATCGCTTGCGGATGTATCCGGTACTGCTGAATTTCGCCATCCACATCGAGTTGCAATTTCAACGCAGTCTCCATATCTATGGAGATCACTTCACCACGAATTACATTTTTTCGGTTATCCAATTGATCGAGGTAGATCATTTTGACTTGGTCATCAGCAGCTCTTACTGCAATGGTCTGACCTTCTTGAATCTCTACCAGTTCCGGGTCTTCCCCAGCCATACGTGCATATCCGCCAAAAGGCAGCAAACGCAGTGTAAACTGGGTCTCGTTTCTTTTATATGAGAACAATTTGGGACCAAAACCGATCGCAAATTCCCGTACAAGAATACCGGCGCGTTTGGCAAAATAATAATGTCCCCATTCATGAACCGTCACGATGACAAAGAACATGAGCACCGTTAGAAATACCACTTGTATGGTTTCCAATCCCTATCCATCCTCCTTCACGGCACGAACCGCAGTCTGTCCCTTTAGATTATCATTATTCTCTGATGCCGCACAAGAGAATCACTTCTTCCATTTTATCTTGAAAAAAGAGATCAAAGACTGAACGCAAATTGACGGCTCTCCTGATCACATCTTGCGATTTCCTCCAGATCAGGCTTGTCCACATTGCGGTGTGCTTCCAGCACAGAAGCAATAATATCCTCTATTTTAAGGAACGAAATCTCTTTACGCAAGAAGCGGGCTACGGCAACCTCGTTGGCTGCATTAAACGCCGTTGTTGCGGTTCCTCCCATTTTACCACACTCGTACGCCATTCTTAAACAAGGGAACCGTTCCATATCCATCTCACGGAAATGCAGCTCGCTCGCTTGCGCTAAGGATAGACGTTTCGCAGGTGAAGGCAAGCGGTCAGGATAAGTAAGTGCATACTGAATGGGAACACGCATGTCCGGATTGCCAAGCTGCGCAATAATACTCGTATCATTAAACTCCACGTAGGAATGAATGATGCTCTCCGGGTGTAGCAACACATCAATCTGATCATAACTTAGACCAAACAGCCAATGCGCTTCAATAACTTCCAGGCCTTTATTCACCATCGTCGCCGAGTCTATCGTAATCTTCGAGCCCATGGACCAATTCGGATGTTTGAGCGCATCTTCCACGGTAACTTCCTTTAACTGTTCACGAGTCAAATGACGGAAAGATCCTCCAGAGGCCGTAAGCGTAATTCCCATCACACGTTCACGAGGCTCTCCATTCAGGCATTGAAAGATAGCCGAGTGCTCACTATCTACAGGCAGAATCGGTACCCCTTTTGCAGCCGCTCTGGCAGTAACAATGTGTCCCGCTGTAATTAGAGTCTCCTTATTAGCCAGCCCAATCTGTTTGCCTGCATCAATAGCAGCCAGGGTTGACTCAAGCCCAACACTCCCCATTACAGCAGTAACAACCGTATCTGCATCCGTTCCGGCAGCAACTTCCACCAGTCCTTCTTTACCATAAAAAAGCTGCGTTTCAGCAGGTAAGTGCGGAGCCACGATTTCGGCCAGCTCTTTCGAGCCAACGGATACCTTTTTGGGCCGGTAGCGCTTCGCTTGTTCAATCAGCAGTTCTATATTGCCCCCAGCAGCAAGTCCCTCTACTTGAAAGCGTTCGGGATGCATATCGACTACATCCAGTGTCTGGGTTCCAATGGAACCCGTTGACCCGAGAATCGCAATTTTTTTCATGCCGCACCTCATCTTTATTTATCCAATGCCTATGACGAACATCTCGTCATGTGGCTTGTGCTCATCTTTAATAGGGCAAAAGCATTAGTATATGTACGAATGGAAAAACGACAATCCAGCTGTCGCACCGATCCAGAATACCGCCATGCCCCGGGAGCAGAGTGCCGGAATCTTTGATGTTATACACACGTTTGTAAGCAGATTGGATCAGATCTCCCATCTGTCCCACAACCGCGCATGCAATCCCAATCCATACCGCTCTTTGCCAAGACAACAACCCGTCTGACACCCATGCAAAAACAACAGAAGTGACTACCGCGATTACTATCCCGCCGAGCGCACCCTCTACTGTTTTGTTAGGACTAATCGAGGGCCACAATTTGTTCTTTCCGATCAGTTTTCCAACAAAATAGGCACCAGCATCACTTGCCCATATGGAACCTAACAGCAGGAATGTCCAGAACAATCCATGATGCAAATGTCTCGATTCTGCAATGTAATAAAAACCGATTCCAATGTACATTACTCCCAGAAAGAGCATAGCTACTGTGTTCACAGAAATCTTATTTTTAGTTACAACAGAGGCTGTCATTAAAACCAGCATCACAATCCAGCCAATCTGGAATAACGTTAGCGGTCTGGCTTCCCAAACCATTTCCCAAGGAAATACAATTGCAAAGATACCTGCATAACCGATTAGGGCTACACCTGAAAAAGGCTGTACCCCGGTCATTTTCACAAATTCATAATAACCGATGAGAGCCATAAGCAATACCAAACCATGGTACCAGGGTCCGCCCAGCATGCAAAAACCCAAAAACAACACACCTGCTATGATTCCAGTCGTTAATCGCTGTTTCAACGGCTTCATCCTCCATCTATTTCAAACCGCCGTAACGCCTTGTTCTGCGCTGATATTCGGCTACTGCTTCAAGCAAATGCTTTTTGCCAAATTCGGGCCAGTATATATCCGTAAACCATAATTCGCTATATGCAAGCTGCCAAAGCATGAAATTGCTTAATCTCAACTCTCCACTCGTCCGGATCAGCAAATCCGGATCAGGCATATCCCCAGTGAGCATATGTTTGTCAATGAGTTCAGGCGTAATATCCTCTGCCGATAGTTCCCCCGACTTTACCTGCAGAGCAATCTGTTTGACACATTCTGTCATTTCGCGACGACTTCCGTAGTTCATTGCAAAATTCAAAACAAGCCCTGTGTTATGTTCCGTAAGACGTATAGCTTCACGCAAAGCATTAATGGTATGTGAAGGCAAATGCTCCTCCTGGCCCATCATACGAATGCGTACATTTTTTTCTATAAGTTCATCCAGCTCTATCGCCAAAAATTCTTGCGGAAGCCGCATCAGAAAATCCACTTCTTCTTTTGGACGCGTCCAGTTTTCTGTCGAAAAAGCGTACATCGTCAGATATTTGATGCCCAGTTCATCCGCCGCGATGGTCGCACGTTTGACCGCCTTCATCCCATTCTGATGGCCAGCTATTCGCGGGAGACCCAAACGTTTCGCCCATCGTCCATTGCCGTCCATAATGATGGCGACGTGCTGCGGGATATTATCCTCGGATATAGTCAGCGTTTCCTGCTTGTCAGCCCCATTCCACCACGACCGAACCCGTTTGATCATTCCTGTTCCTCCAAAATCCCTGAAGTTTCTTCACCTGAAGCTTGGAAAAAGAGACAAAACCCCACCGTATTGGAGGGGCTGCGCTTGTCTTACACTTCCATGATTTCTTTTTCTTTGGCAGCGAGTACCTTATCGACTTCAGCAATAAACTTGTCGGTCGATTTTTGGATGTCGTCTTGATGTCTCCGGGACTCGTCCTCGGAAATGTCTGACTTCTCCATTTTTTTAATATCATCATTCGCATCACGGCGAATATTACGAATGGCTACTTTACCTTCTTCACCGAACTTTTTCGTCAACTTCACTAGTTCTTGTCTGCGTTCTTCCGTAAGTGCTGGAATGGACAGACGAATCATTGTTCCGTCGTTCGCTGGCGTAAGGCCAAGATCGGATTTCATAATTGCACGCTCAATGTCCCCCATGGAGGATTTATCCCATGGCTGGATCATCAGTGTCCGGGAATCCGGTGTACTGATATTAGCCAATTGGTTGAGCGGAGTCATTGCACCGTAATACTCCACTTGAATCCGGTCGAGAAGAGCCGGAGTTGCACGACCTGCACGCAAAGTGGCAAGATCACGTCGTAACGCTTGAATCGCTTTATCCATACGTTCTTCGGCATGTTTTTTAACCGCTTGTGGCATTAATCTACACTCCCTTTAACGATTGTCCCGATGCGTTCACCAAGAACAACACGTTTGATGTTACCTTGTTCCGTAATGGCAAATACGATCAACGGAATGTTGTTGTCCTTACAAAGCGAGGACGCCGTTGAGTCCATTACACCAAGATCTTTGTTAAGTATATCCATGTAAGTCAACTGATCAAACTTGACAGCTGTGCTGTCCTTAAACGGATCTGCTGAGTACACACCATCTACTTTGTTTTTGGCCATCAAGATGACTTCTGCTTCGATCTCCGCTGCGCGCAGTGCTGCTGTTGTATCGGTGGAGAAGAACGGGTTACCTGTACCTGCTGCAAAAATAACGACCCGGCCTTTCTCCAGATGACGAATAGCTCTACGACGAATATAAGGCTCTGCGATTTGTTGCATGGCAATTGATGTCTGTACGCGTGTAGGCACTTCAATCTGTTCCAGTGCATCTTGCAGTGCGAGCGAGTTCATAACCGTCGCCAGCATCCCCATATAATCCGCAGTCGCTCTGTCAATGCCGTTTTCGCTACCGGCAATTCCACGCCAGATGTTTCCGCCGCCACATACGATAGCAACCTGTACACCTAGTTCAACCACTTCTTTTACTTGCTGGGCAATCGACGAGATCGTCTCTGCATCAATACCGTAGCCGTTTTGACCGGAAAGAGACTCTCCGCTGACCTTTAAGACAACACGTTTAAATACTGGCTGTTCCAATTATTCACCCTCCACTTTGAATTGAACACCCTGGGCGTTCAACCAACAAAACTTCTCGCGCATGGCCTCCTGCTTAAAAAGAAAGGAACACAGTTGTGTTCCGCTCTTTTAGGAAAAACGTTCAACCGGTAAGGCATTGTTTTCCTGGGATATAAGGGAGTAGCGCTTCGAAGTTTCATCATTCTTATATCTTCGAAAATCATTTCTGCTTGCCGGTTTGAAAACCGTCTTATTTGTTTACTTGGGACATAACTTCTTCTACGAAGTTGTCTACTTTTTTCTCAAGACCTTCACCCAGCTCGTAACGAACGAAACGACGGATGGAGATGTTTTCACCGATTTGGCTAACTTTTTCGTTCAACAGTTGGGAGATCGTTTTGTCTGGATCTTTAACAAAAGTTTGCTCCAACAGGCAGAATTCTTCGTAATATTTACCAATACGGCCTTCAACCATTTTTTCAACGATTTTTTCCGGTTTGCCTTCGTTCAAAGCTTGAGCTTTCAGGATTTCTTTCTCTTTTTCCAGCTCTTCTGTAGGAACTTCTTCACGAGTGACAAATTTCGGGTTCGCTGCTGCGATTTGCATAGCGATGTCCTTAACGAAATCTTTGAATTGGTCTGTTTTACCAACGAAGTCCGTTTCACAGTTAACTTCTACCAGTACACCAATACGGCCACCAGCGTGGATATAAGATTCTACAACGCCTTCAGTTGCTGCACGGCCAGCTTTGCTTGCTGCTGCTGACAGACCTTTTTCACGAAGCAATTCAGCTGCTTTCGTGATGTCACCGTTTGCTTCTTCCAGTGCTTTTTTGCAATCGAGCATACCTGCGCCCGTTTTTTCACGGAGTTCTTTTACTGCACTCGCATTAACTGCCATTATTAATTCCCTCCAAAAATAAGTAATTGTACGTACACTCTAAAAAAAGGGCAGTGAGAGGTTATCCACCTACCAACCACCCTTTTCATTTAATTCATTAGATATGTTCGAATCTATTAAGCGGAAGTTTCTTCGCCTTGGTTAGCTTCGATAACGGCATCAGCCATTTTACCTGTCAACAGCTTAACGGCGCGGATTGCGTCGTCGTTACCCGGGATAACATAATCGATCTCGTCCGGATCGCAGTTTGTATCAACGATACCTACAATTGGGATACCCAATTTGCGAGCTTCCGCAACAGCGATACGCTCTTTGCGTGGATCGATGATGAAGAGGGCGCTTGGCAGGCCTTTCATATTTTTAATACCGCCGAGGAATTTCTCCAGGCGATCTTTCTCTTTGCGAAGCAAGATTACTTCTTTTTTAGGCAATACAGCGAAAGTACCGTCTTCTTCCCAAGCTTCCAACTGTTTCAAACGATCAATACGTTTTTGAATAGTTGAGAAGTTAGTCAGGGTACCGCCGAGCCAACGTTGGTTAATGTAGAATTGACCAGCGCGTTCAGCTTCTTCTTTAACGGAATCTTGAGCTTGTTTTTTCGTACCCACGAAAAGAATTGTACCATTCTCTCCTGCGATTCCTTTAACGAAGTTGTAAGCCTCTTCGACTTTTTTCACTGTCTTTTGCAAGTCAATGATATAAATTCCGTTTCTTTCAGTGAAGATATAACGATCCATTTTTGGGTTCCAACGACGAGTTTGGTGACCGAAGTGTACCCCAGCTTCGAGAAGCTGCTTCATGGAGATTACTGCCATCTTCACACACCTCCTAATATGGTTTTATTGTGTCCTCCGCCGGCATCATTTTTCGCCAAGACTCTCCATCAGGAAAGCACCCTCAACAAAATTAGCACATGCGTGTGTTTTAACACCGTTATCTAATATAGCATAACTGATTGCCTGATGCAACAGTCTTTCAAACTAAAATGCCTTGTACAAAAAAGTGCTCTTTTCAAACAAGTTCATATCCGTAGTAGCGGTGCAAAACCTGTCACAATCTATAAATAAAAAACCGTCCTTCTGAGCGCACTCAGTTTGACGGTTCTTTTGTAATCTTGGCAATAATGGATTTGAAGCTTTCGCCCTTCTCCAGGTCATAGGTGCCTACTTGTATTTTGGTATTAATTCGTTCAGCCCTGCCAGCTTTTATGAAAGCTTGTGCACTATCGACAATCCCGGCTTTCTCCAGATTACCCGCCACAATGGCCAGACTGTTGCCTGAACGTACTTTGAAAGATACTGTAGCCGCAGCTTCAGGATTGTTAGGCGTTGACGGCTCAGTCGTCTTGGGCTGATTGACTTCGTTCTGGTTTCCGCTTTCATTGGTGGCAGGTTGCTGTGGATTCTCGGGTTGCTCCGGTTCCTCAGCTGACTTTGCCGCTTCGGGGGCCGTTGCCGTTTTCCCCTGCAGTTCGCTACTTTCCTGTTTCTTCTTCGCTACCCACTCAGTTTCTGTATACAGCTCATCATCGGAAGCTACAAGCTTCATATCCATACTCTTCGCCGCCGCTTCAAGCTGTTCCATGGTCAGGTTGGCTGTAGCTACATCCGGGTCAAGATTACTCTCAGACAATGCGTTTTGTCCAACCGTTGCAAGCTGCAGCAATACCGCACCAGCAATCATGCCACTTCCAAGTCCAATCCATAAGGAGCGCTTGTCCATTTCTTAGCTCTCCTCCCGTTCTGCCAGCTGTAAAATCAGCTGTACTTCTCCACGTTGTATCCCCGTCTGCTTGGCAATGGCATCGACTGACTTTCCTTCGGCATATAAATTAAACAGCTCTGCATATCGATCCTTAATGGATTCACGTACAGGCTTAGATTCTTGCTCAGTCGCCTGCTGCACTGTTTCTGATGCCTGTTGGGACAAATCAGCTCGCACACTGTCTACAAGCGCCTGAGCTTGCAATCCGCTTGTGCTATGTACCGGAATTATATTGGAGGATATGTCTGTTTGTGTCGTTTTACTTTCTTCGAGTTGATCCAGCCTCCGCTGTAATTCCTGAAGCTGAGATTGCATACGCTGATCTGCAGCCGTCGCCTCACCCTTCATCTCAGCAACACGCTGGATGAGAGCATCATTGTCGTTTTCGATCTCAGCCATATAATGTTCAAGCGTAGTTTCCATCTCTTGCACCAGGTGATGCCCAGGCTCCTGCACCTTGTTTTTCTTGGGCATGATAAACGCATATGCAATAGCGCAGGCTCCTAATATGACAATAATGATCCATGGTGACAAATTGGGTTCTCTCCTTTTAATGCAGCCATCGATGCTCAAGACTACATGTGAGTCACATGTCATCCATTACAACGACAGGTCAATATGTTTTCCTTTGTATGGATGCTCGGCAGGTTTGACAGTTTCCAGTGTTGAAGTCGCTTCCGTTTCGTTGGAGCCGCTCTGCTGCTCTTGGTTTCTGGACTGACCATCGCGTACATTGGTGTGTGCTGTTTCATCCAGCGCCTCGCTTCGTTGCCTTGCTTCATTTGCTTCTTTGGCCGTTTGTTCTGCCAGCAAGTTCTGGTCCGTCACCGGTCTCTGCTGAGCTTCACTCTGATAACGCCCGGCCTCACTTGTTCTAGGTACGGCAATCTGCAACTCAACCGCTTTGAAACTCATACGTTCACCTCACGGTATCGAATGGATTTCTTCATGTGTTTGAATGCTGTACTTAAACGAATGGAACCATCGTTATATCCCCATCATGATAATAAAAAGATATTCGACTTATCGGATCTTTAATAAATTTGGTGTATCTGCCGATAACTATTCTAGAGCCACCATAAATCATCTTATGGATATCGACGCGAGCCCTGCTTGTATCTTCAAGCACCTTTTCAATTTCAAAGATACGTATTTTCGTTTCCTCGCTAAGACGAAGGGCAGATTTTTGTGTAGCACTCAGTTTGATTCGCATTGACATTTTATCCGGGCTTAATTGCCCAGCAGCAGCTAACTGATCCAATAATGTCAAAGCTTTTTTCGTTTTATCCAAGGCATCCATCTGTTCCCTGACTTCCTTACGCAAGTCATTCAGCTCATTACGCAGCTTAGGTAATACACCAACTTCAATGGATGTCACAGTAGACATGCTGTTGCCAACAACACGTGCCGATACTTTTTCACCGGCCTGGATCGACCCGCCAACGATAAGTCCTTTTGTGCCTTCACAGATTACCGCATTTCCCGCACGAATCGTGGAGTGCATAATACTTTGGGATACCAGAACATTTTCCGCCGCATCGACGTTGCCTTCTTGAATAAAGGTACATTTCACGTTATGTCCAGCTTGTACAAGTCCTTTGTTATAACCAATAATACCGCCGGTAATTTCGACAGAGCCTCCCGCTTCCAGTTCCGCTCCCTCGACACCTCCGACAACACGAATATCCCCCGCCGCTTTTACTTTAAAACCGGTGAGCACATTACCTCGGATAACAACTGTACCCACAAAATCGATGTTACCAATGTTATAATCCACATCGCCATTGATCTCGTATACAGGAAACACATTCAATTTGTTGCCATCTGTTTTGGTAACCAATCCATCCAGAGCAGCATACATCGCAGTTCCTTCCGGATTAACGACAACGTTTTTCCCAACTTTGAAACGGGCTTCTTTCCCGGGACGAAAAGGGATCTCTTCACCTGTCACAGCCTTACCTACCGTGCCATCCACAGGAGGAATACGTTCGGCAATGATTTGACCTGTTCGAACATTGTTTAAACGAGTCACTTCTTTGTAATCGACTTTCCCGTCTTCCGCTTCCAGAGGGCGCCGTTCATTGGAATCGTCCATGCCCACCAGTACTTTGATGAATCCATCCGTTCCCTGTACTGGTTTAATCCCTTCCGCAATCTTGCATTGATCCTTCACATACATCTCAGGACGACTCACAAAAACAAGCAATGCTTCGCGCAGCACACCGTACTTAATGCCCTGACTTGCTACATATTGTTCGAGTTCCTCCGGTGTACAGGCAAAACCTTCTTCCTGTTTGGAAAATTCAAGGTAGGCCGTACTTTTATCATCTGATAAAACAATGCTCAAACACTGTTCCAAAACAGTCTGCTGTGTCAATGCATTTTTTCCCCCTTTTAGGCTTTCCACTCCCCAAAAATCCTAAAATTCACACTTTCTATTCAACTATTAATCTTTACGCATAAGCAAGTCTTTCTGTTTATCCAGTGTTCCCCGTAGCCTTAAGATGGCCTTTGAGTGCAGTTGAGAGATTCGTGACGGAGAAAGAGACATGACCTCAGCAATTTCACTAAGAGACAGATCTTCATAATATAAAAGTGAAACAACCGTTCTCTCTTTGACCGTCAATTTATCAAGCCCTTGCACCAAAGCTTCTTTTAAATAGAACTCATTGACTTTATAATCCGGATTTTTAGCTTTTTCGTCGACCATTAAGGATAGTCGAGTCTCAGACTCTTCTTCCCGAATCGGGTCTTCTAGAGAGCAAAGCGACATTACTGCCACTTCCTGAAGCATATGTTGAAAGTCTTTCGTCGACACGTCGAGATACTGACTCATTTCTTCATCACTGACGGAACGCAAATATGTCTGCTCTAACTGCTGGTAAGCATCTTCAATCCGCTTTGCTTTCTCCCGAACGGAACGAGGCACCCAATCTCCCTGTCGTAAACCGTCAAGGATTGCACCACGTACCCGCCAGGAGGCGTACGTTTCAAATTGCAGACCACGCTCATAGTCGAATTTCTCCAGTGCATCAATCAATCCCATGACACCATTGCTCTCCAGATCATCTTTCGGGACATTTTTGGGCAGACCGACAGCCAAACGCCCGGATACATAGTTTACAATATGAAGATACTTTTCGATCAAACTTTTCTTGGCTTCAAGATCGCCTTGTTCTTTCCACTTTTCCCACAGGTCAGCGTGGTTCAAATGCGAAGCTTTACGCTCGTTCAATTGCTTTCACCCTCCTTATTTGTCTGTCAGGTGACGAACGGCCTGCGCCAACTCCTCCGGCTCCTTGGTCCGGACAAGTTTAGGCGGATCCAAAGGAGCAAATCCCGTTGGAGCTTTCGTCTCAGATGGTGGAAGGTTCTCCCCAGAGGAAGCGTTCTGTCCATGTTTGAGCAAGTCGTTCAGCTCTTGTCCATCGTCTTCGAGTTTAATGTCCACCTGTGAACCTCTTAGTTCTTGAGCGCCCGGTGAATCATAACCATATTCATCCCCCTCTACCTGAGGGTTCAGCAGCAATCCCAGTCCCCAGCGCAAACCATAAGCAAGGACAAACCAGGCTACAAAGCCGATCAACCCGCGAATTAAACTGGTCATCAACACATTGCTGCTGTATGCTACAAAAAAAGTCAGAATAAATCCGACTATGCCTGCTCCAAGATTAATGCGGTAGTTTCCTATCATGTCTTATAGTTCCTTTACACCCATTTGGACACTTCGAATAGTCAAAAGTCCAGTTTCACAATCCATTTCAATCGTTCGTCCATAATTCCCACCGGTATCTTCGGCGAGAAGTGGAATTCCAAGCTTCTCTAACCATTCGCGACAAGAATCCGCATTCCTCGGTCCGATACGCATCGTATCCCCTGCCCCCGAGAAGGCAAACATCTGAGACCCTCCAGCCATTTTGGACACAATACGTGAACGAGAGGCACCGAGTTGTATCATTCTTTGTAACAATTCCGGCAATGCCGTATCTGCATATTTGGCTTTGTTCAACGTTCCTTCACGAGCAATCTCTGAAGTGGGGAGCATGACATGCGCCATTCCGGCAAGCTTCAAATGCGGATCATACATCGTTAATCCCACACAAGAGCCCAAGCCAGTCGTACGGATTACGCCGGGAAGATGAGCAATGTTCAAATCCGCCATACCGACTTTAACGACGCTTTTGTCTTCAATCATGATCCAGTGGCACCCCTAAAGATTCAAATATCTTAGCAAATGAAGGCGGATCCGGAATCAGGAAAAATTGACCCTCTACCTGATCTTCGCCTTCAAAGAAAGAAGTGTCAATCAATAATGCATCGTCGCCCATTTCACCAAACTGCAGCAAACCATAACTTAAAATGGCTCCAGCCATATCAATAGCAAGTCCAGGTACGGTCGGATACATAGCTAGTTTTGTGAAATCTGCCAAAGAAGAAAGATACGAACCCGCCAGAATATTCCCGATTTCGGACAGAGCAGATTGTTCCATTTCCGTGAATGCAAGACCTTCCTTCAGATCAAAACCGGCAAGCCGGTTCAGCAGCATTTTGGCAGCCTCAGGTGCCATCATAAAGAAGAGATTGCCTGGTGCTTCGCCTTCAACACGAAGAAATACGGTAACAACAATACGTTCATCTCCGCCCACTTTCTCAGCAACTTCTTCAAAAGGAAGCATCTGTACTGTAGGTACACCCATGTCAATCGGTCTATTGAGAAGCTGAGACAACGCCGTTGCGGCGTTGCCTGCTCCAATGTTACCGACCTCTTTGAGCACATCCATTTGGAATCCCTCAAATCGGTTGAACAGTTCCACGGTGTTAGCCCTCAATACTTTCCAGCTGTACAATCTCGCTTTTATTTAATACTTCGTTGAGATTAAGCATGATCAACAAGCGCGTATCCTCCAGCTTGGCTACACCGCGCAGGTATCTTGCTTTAACTCCACCAACTACTTCAGGCGGACTATCAATAGCATCACGCTTGATGTCAATAACATCATTGGCAGAGTCAACGATAAAGCCAACTTGCATGTCGTCCACGCCTACAATAACAATACGTGTTTGATCGGTATATTCTGTTTCCGGCAAAGAGAATCGACCACGCAGGTCAATGACGGGAATAACAACCCCACGTAAGTTAATAACCCCTTTTACAAAAGAGAAGGTCTTGGGAACACGGGTAATAGGCATCATACGCTCAATCGTCTGAACCTTGTCTACCTCAATACCATACTCTTCGGAACCTAATTTAAAGACAATGACTTTCAACTCTTCTTCCATGGATAAAACCTCCCTATTAAATGTAAGATTTATCTTGTGTGCTTACTTAATAAACGCATTAGGGTCAAGAATCAGAGCTACTTGTCCGTCTCCCAGAATTGTTGCACCAGAGATCCCTTCAATGGCAGGAAGATAAGTCCCCATCGATTTAAGAACAATCTCACTCTGTCCAATAAATTCTTCAACAGCTATAGCTGCAAGACGTTCACCTTTGCGAATAACGACGATTTCAGTTTCTTGTTCGTCCGCATCATTGAAATCAGGCACCCCGAAAACTTCGCTCAAGGACAGGTACGGAATTAAAGACTCACGGAACGTGATCATTTTATTGCCATGAATGTTGCGAACCTGTTCACGCTGCACAATAGCTGTCTCCACAATGGAGGACAACGGAACGGCATATTTCTCGGAACCAAGTCGGACAAGCATCGCAGCGATGATAGACAAGGTTAAAGGTAATTGAACGGAGAAGTTGGTACCTTTACCCGGTGTCGAATGAATGGTTACATTACCACCAAGGGAAGTGATTTTGGATTTTACAACATCCAAGCCTACTCCACGGCCGGAGATATCCGAGATTTTATCTGCGGTACTAAAGCCTGGTGCAAACAACAGCTGATTGACTTCATCATCACTCATCTTGGCACCTTGTTCTTCGGTAACAACGCCACGTTTGACAGCTGTTCTCAACAGATTATCGCGATAAATGCCTTTACCGTCATCTTCGATTTCGATAAATACATGATTTCCGCTATGGAAGGCGCGAAGGTTAACTGTCCCCAATTCCGGTTTACCCGCTGCCACACGCTCTGCGATCGATTCAACACCATGGTCTACAGCGTTACGCAGCAAATGCACCAGCGGATCGCCGATCTCATCGATTACCGTCCGATCAAGCTCCGTTTCGGCACCCGTAATGACCAGATCAATCTTTTTGTCCAGAGTTTTAGCCAGGTCACGAATCATACGAGGGAAACGGTTGAATACCGTATCCACAGGAACCATCCGCAATTTCAGTACAATATTTTGCAAATCTGTACTGACTCTGCTCAGATGAGCTACCGTGTCAGACAAATCATTATTACCCGTCTCGCTGGCCAACTGCTCCAAACGGGAACGATCGATCAGTAACTCGCTGAACAAGTTCATCAGTACATCCAGACGTTCTATATCCACACGGATGGTACGTGAGGGTGCAGCAGCTTGTTTAGGTGCAGCTGTTTTGGTCGCTGCCGGCTTCTTTGGTTCTTCTTTCGATGAAGAAACCGATTCCGGGGATGCATCTACTGGAGCAGGAACAGGTGCAGCTTCCTTTTCAGCTGTTGCCGCTGCCTGATTGGTCATTTGCTGAAGAGTCTCTTGATCCAGCTGAATGACTTTGGCACTCTCAATTTCAGAGATGCTCATAATGCCTTTTTCAAGTTCCTGCGCCTCTTTGGTTGTTATGTAATACAACGAAAAACTGCGCTCAAACTTCTCTTGTTCGATATCCTGTACTGTTGGGAACGATTTAACAATTTCACCCGAGCGTTCTAACAGATCGAAGACCATATATGCACGTACGCCCTTCAGCTGGCTCTGCTCGCTGACAAGAACTTCAATATAGAGCACACGGTGACCTTCAGCTATGGACTGATCCAATACGGAGTACTGGAATTCGTCCAGTTCAACCGCACTTGGTGTTACTGTACTTGATGATTGGTTTACTGCGGCTGCTGGAGCAGTACCTCCGGTCCATTCACCACTCTCAATGGCTTGGAGAGAGGCTACGATGGAAGAGACATCCGCTTTACCCTCTCCACCTTCGGTAATATCCTGAACCATTGTTTCCAAAGCATCCAAACTCTTGAACAGGGTATCAAAAATGAAATCCTGCATTTTCAACTTTTCATTACGTACCAGATCCAGCACATTTTCCATTTTGTGCGTCAATGACGCCAGATCCTCAAAACCCATTGTAGCAGCCATACCCTTCAACGTATGAGCGGAGCGGAATATGACCTGAACAATTCCCAGATCCTCCGGACTGCCTTCGAGTTGAAGCATATTTTCGTTAAGGGACTGCAGATGATCATTAGACTCATCAATAAACATAGATAAATATTGATTCATGTCCATTGTGAGGCACCTCCTCCATGAGTTACACTCCGTTTATTTCACAGCTTGAACAAGTTTAGGCGCAATCTCCTGCAATGGCAGTAGATGACGCACGCATTGCAGCTCTACAGCAGAACGCGGCATACCATACACAACACAAGTTTCTTCATTCTCCGCAAAGGTTGATGTGACACCGGCTTCATACAATTTTTTCATCATACGAGCGCCGTCACTGCCCATCCCTGTCAGCAAAACCAGATGTCGTTGCAATGACGTGTACGACAGCAGCGACTCAAACATCGTATCTACTGAGGGCCTGTGACCATTGACTGGTTCTTCCTCTGTCAGCTTTATGGTAAATCTTCCGTCTGCCGTTTTGTTGACTTTGACATGAAAGCCACCTGGAGCAATGTAGGCTGTCCCTTTTCGTAGAACCATTCCTTCCTCAGCTTCAACCACATGCAGTTCACTGAATGTATTCAAACGCTGGGCAAGGGACCGGGTAAAATTAGGGGGCATATGCTGAACAATAATGACTGGAGCCGGTAAATCACCTGGCAGCTGCTCCAGCAAAGTCTTGAGGGCTCTCGGTCCCCCAGTTGAACAACCAATAGCCACAAGCTTGTTGAATGAACCGTCTGCTCCCCCTGCTCCCTTATGGGACGGGATTACCTTGGCAATATCCTTGGATGGTTCGGCTGAAGCGGCTGCTGTCTCCTGTTCAGCCAATCGAGACGTATTGGACAAATGGTTTCCCTTGGGAAGCTGCGTTGATTTGTTCGCCTTTGCTAACTTGTCAGTGCTCGTATCCGAGGCTCCATTTGCATCTCGTAAACGCTCCGGCTTCTTGTCCAAACGTCCCGCATTCTGATTCGTCAGTGGAGCAGTTGGCTGCTTCGGTTTTGCTCGCAAGGATTCAGATTTATCACTACCAAGTCGTGTTCCTGACTGGGCAGGTTCTATCGTTTTCTTCAAAAGACCTTTGCGGTCTTGTAAAGGTGAGTCAACCTGAACTCGCTGGGACTGATGCAGCAGTTTGCTTTGCGCTTCATCCCGATTCTTCTTCATGGACGCTTCTCGATCGGCTTTTCGCTTGATTTCATTCATAGCTGCTCGCATCCGCTCAATCAGTGCTTTACCTACTTGGGCAATATCCTGATCATGCACAATGGATGGCTTACGAATAAAGTCAAATGCA
Source organism: Paenibacillus sp. 11B (assembly GCF_030487755.1). Classification (NCBI taxonomy): domain Bacteria; kingdom Bacillati; phylum Bacillota; class Bacilli; order Caryophanales; family Paenibacillaceae; genus Paenibacillus; species Paenibacillus sp. 11B. The sequence goes on from NZ_JAUKNS010000002.1 coordinate 967,779, forward strand.
CCGGCCTCGAGCGCCATGATGGTCTCCTTCATGCCTTGTTCATTAATTCCCGAGAGCATAATTACCGGAACGAAAGATTGCTTCATGATCGATTTTAATGCATCCAAGCCATTCATTTCGGGCATCTCAACGTCCATTGTGATGATATCCGGCTTCAAGTCTATTGCTTTTTGAATGGCTTCCTTACCATTTGATGCTGTTGCCGTAACCTTAAACTCCGAATCTGCTTCTATTAAATCCGAAACAATTTTACGCATAAAAGCGGAATCATCGACAACCAATACTTGATACACCGCCATGTTGTTTCCACCCCTGTTTCCTTTATTCAGAGATCATGTTGTCCGCTTTAGCCACTTTTTCATAAAACCTCTGATTCCTGTCAAGGTTTCGGTTCCCGATCCCGGAGCAGCAGGTGCAGCCAAGTAGTGTTGTGCCAGTTTCTCAATATCCCTGGAAGCTTTGGCATTCGGATATGCCAAACTGTATGGCACTTGCCTTTTAACTGCCTTTACCACTTGGGCATCTTCGGAAATGTATCCAAGCAGCGGGATATCGATCTGTAAAAATCTCTTTGCCACTCCAGCTATTTTCTCCGCCACCCGTTCCGCCTCTTGCTGGTCTTCAACCCGGTTTACGATCATCCGAAAGGGTGTAGCATTTTCCTGGCCATGCATAACTTTGACTAAAGCATAAGCATCGGTTATTGAAGTTGGTTCAGGTGTGGTGACGATCAGGCATTCATCGGCTGCACCGATAAATTTCATATTTTCTTTGGAAAGTCCTGCTCCTGTATCAAAAATGACATAGTCCATCTCCTGAGCAATCTCTTCAACTTGCCCAGCAAAAAACTCCAGATCTCGATCTGACAATGAGAACAATTCTTGCATCCCCGAACCTCCGGCGATATAAGGCAACCCGCTTGCACCAAGCTGTATGATTTCCTGTATGGATTTCTGTCGGTATAACAAGTGGTACAGATTATAGGGAGAAGAGGTTCCCATTAAGACATCGATATTAGCCATCCCTATGTCTGCATCAAATACTAATACCTTTTGCCCCAATGCCTGTAAACTCAGTGCAAAGTTAAGTGTAAAATTGGATTTACCAACCCCTCCCTTTCCACTGGCAACGGTTATGATCTTGGAGGAACGTGAATTACGTCCCCTTTCTTCCACTCCGCTAGGCATGGAGACCATACTTCTGAGTGAGGCTGCCTGGTCCTTCATCGTACAAGCTCTCCTAACAATTGTTTGGTCAGAGAATCCGCATCAGGCTTGAGCAAATCATCAGGCACATTTTGGCCGTTAGCCACATAAGCAAGTTTGAGTGGAAAACGGTGCAGCAGATTAAACATCGGGCCGCAGCTTCCGGTCTCATCCATCTTCGTAAAGATGACCTTATCCAGCCCATATTTGCTGAAATGCTCTGTAATTTGAACCATATCGGCACTTTTGGAGGTCATGCTCATAACCAAAAAGGTTTCACTATTTTCCACAGGCGCGAGTAAGCTTTGCAATTCTGAAACAAGCAACTCATTTCTGTAGTTTCTTCCGGCTGTATCCATGAAGATCAGATCACATTCTTCAAGACGGGAGATCGCACGCTGTGTATCACCTGGAGATTGTACGACCTCAAGCGGGACATTTAAAATGGATGCGTACGTTCTTAGTTGCTCTACCGCTGAGATCCGATACGTATCTGAGGTGATAAACCCTACCTTTCGCTGTTTGTTGAACATCTGTTCAGCAGCCAGCTTGGCAATCGTAGTTGTTTTACCAACCCCTGTTGGCCCAGCTACATATACAATACGTGTGGTCGGCAAAATGCCTGCATCGATACGTTTCTCCAAAAACTGTGATATTTCCAATTGAACGGCTTGAACGGCTTCTACTTCAGTTAATCCTTTTTCAGCAAGTACCGACTGAACAACGTCAAACCATGATTCCCATACTTCTGGCCAAATGTCTTGCTCCATCAACCTTTCTCGAAGAGCATGAAGCTCCTCCGGTACCGGGTCTGCCGAAGCTCCTTGCTTAGACAACTTGGTCATCATCAGTTTGAGCTCCTGCAATTCAGACATCAGCTGGTCTTGCTGCGGATTGATCTCCTGCTTCTGCTGCCCACTGGCAGATGTTAAACCCGAAAAATCCGCCCCTTGCGGTCGCGGTTTATGCTCGAAACTCAAAGAAGATCTGCCGTTGCTCATGTCCGAACCGATTTTACTCGATTCAGACACAGCAGGGGCATCCGTCAATCTCTCTTGCACATGTTTGTCGGCTGTATTTACAGCCGATTCATCAGAAGCGGCGACAAACGAATGAGCCGTTTGTCGATATGCTTCAGGTACAAATGCGCGAGGCACGGGTGTGAATTGGTTTTGCACTTGCTTTGTTGCTTGTTTTTTTTCTTCCTTATCCACTGCTGCTACAACTTCGATCCTTTTTTTGCGGAACATCCCCAGCATACCGCCCACCTTGATTTCTTTGGTGGACAGAATGACGGCATCACTTCCCAGGTCTTTGCGAATTTGAAGCATAGCTTCGGGCATGGTCTCCACGACGTATTGTTTTACTCTCATAAGTTCACCACCCCGACACTTTGGATTTCAACATTCGGCTCCAACTCACTATAGGAAAGCACTGGTATATCCTGCATGGTGCGTTCGATCACCTGGCGCAGATACATACGAATGGTTGGAGAAGTTAATACAACAGGCTGCTGACCAGACTGGATTAATCGATTGACTTGTTCAGTCAACTTTTGATAAACACTCTGCGTTGAGGCCGGATCCAATGCAAGGTAACTGCCTTGATCGGATTGCTGTACACTCTCAGCAATTTTCTTCTCCAGACCAGGTCCAACAGTGATTACTCTAAGCGTCTCTCCTTTTTGAGAGAATTGCTGAGTAATCTGACGAGAGAGAGATTGTCTCACGTATTCCGTCAGTACATCCGGATCTTTGGTATACGTTCCGTAGTCAGCCAGTGTCTCGAAGATTGTAACCATATCACGAATGGAAACTTTCTCACGCAGCAGCTTGGCGAGTACTTTCTGTATATCTCCGATAGAGAGGACAGATGGAATGAGTTCATCCACCAGCGCAGCATAATTCTCTCTGAGATTATCCACAAGTGCTTTCGTTTCTTGTCTGCCAAGTAACTCATGCGCATGTTTCTTAATCAATTCAGTCAGATGTGTTGCTACAACGGAAGGAGGATCTACAACCGTATATCCTGCAAGTTCAGCTCTGTCTTTGGTTACTTCATCAATCCATAACGCTGGAAGTCCAAAAGCTGGCTCTGTCGTTTCTATACCTGTTACAGACTCTTCTTCGTAACCCGGGCTCATCGCCAGATAATGATTTAACAACAGTTCCCCGCCGCCAACCACATTACCCTTAATTTTGATGACATATTCATTCGGTCTCAATTGGATGTTATCCCGAATGCGGATTACCGGAACAACTAACCCGAGTTCAAGAGCACACTGTCTTCGTATCATAATGATCCGATCCAACAGGTCTCCACCCTGCTGATTATCAGCCAGAGGAATCAAACCATACCCAAATTCAAACTCGATAGGGTCAACCTGAAGTAAGTTAATTACACTCTCTGGACTTCTCACTTCTTCTATCTGTTGCTCCTCTTCCATTTGCTCCTCCGCGACTTGCTTCTGATTCAGGTTGTTCTGCATTCGCCAACCCGAATAAGCTAGCAAACCTGCGAGAGGCAGCGTTGTGATAATATGGATCGGAGTGAAAAATCCGAGCATTGCTATTACAAAGGCTACAATATAAAGGAGCGTCGGGTATGTAAACAATTGCCCCGTAATGTCATCGGCCAGGTTACCTTCCGATGATGCTCTTGTCACAATTAGACCTGCTGCTGTAGAAATTAGAAGTGCAGGAATCTGACTTACCAATCCATCCCCGATAGTTAATACGGAATAGGTGGACAGCGCATCAGCAAAAGCAAGACCATGTACTGTCATTCCGATGATAAAGCCGCCAATCAGATTGATTAGGAGAATAATGATGCTCGCAATAGCGTCCCCTTTTACAAACTTACTCGCACCATCCATGGCTCCGTAAAAGTCCGCTTCACGTTCAATTTTGGAACGTCGTTCACGCGCCTGCTGCTCATTAATTAGTCCAGCATTCAAATCTGCGTCAATACTCATCTGCTTACCAGGCATCGCATCGAGGGTGAACCGTGCTGCTACTTCAGCTACACGCTCGGAACCCTTCGTTATAACGATAAATTGAACAACGACGAGAATTAGGAACACAACAAATCCGATTGCAATCTGTCCACCGGCTATCCAGCTACCAAAGGTGGCTACAACAGATCCCGCGTTTCCTTGTCCCAGAATCAGTTTCGTTGTCGATATGTTGAGTGCTAATCGAAACAACGTCGTGATCAGCAACAACGCAGGAAAGATGGAAAATTGCAGTGCTTCTTTGCTGTTCATCGCAACAAGCAGTATCATCAGTGCAAGTGAGATATTGATGACAAGCAGCAAGTCCAACAACCAGGTTGGGATCGGGAGAATCATCATCAACACGATGCCGATGATACCCGCAAGGACAGCTATATCTTTTGTTTTCAATGGATGTACGGCCTCCGATCCCCTGTTATTTCGTTCTGCCCTTTAATTTATATACATAAGCCAGCACTTCGGCTACCGCTTGAAACAAATCAGCCGGTATAGCGTCACCAATCTCGGCTCTCTGGAACAATGCCCGTGCCAGCGGCTTGTTTTCCATTGTAATGACACCGTGCTCTTTGGCAATTTCCTTAATGCGCAAGGCGACGTAATCCTGACCTTTGGCTATAATCTGCGGTGCTTCCATCTCAGACCCTTCATACTTAAGCGCTACGGCAAAGTGAGTTGGGTTAGTGATAATCACATCCGCTTTGGGAACTTCCTGCATCATGCGCTGAACAGCCATACGACGCTGACGCTCCCTGATTTTCCCCTTGATCAGTGGGTCACCTTCCATTTTTTTGTATTCGTCTTTGATGTCTTGTTTGGACATCCTAATGTTTTTCTCGTAATCATACTTCTGGTACATATAGTCGAGTACGGCAAGTACTAACAGGGCTACTGCAATCTTGATCCCCAAGTTTAAGGTGATTGAAGCCGCAAAATGCAGAATCGCATCTAATGAAAAATGTGAAAGCGAAGCAATATCTGACTGATAACCTGTGATGGTACTGTAAACCAGGAAGCCGATTATCGACATTTTCATTATGGATTTAGCAAACTCCACCAAAGAACGAAGAGAAAAAATGTTTTTGAACCCTTTAATCGGATCCAACTTTTCCAGTTTTGGCTTTAAGCCCTCTCCTACAAGCAGGAAACCTACCTGCATGTAATTGACGATTAACGCAACCAGTACTGCACCGAGCAAAACAGGAGCAAGCAATAACATCACCTCGATGCCATAACGCATCAATAAGGCTACGACGTTCTCCCCAGTGACCTCCATACTCAGCCGATTAATGAAGATGTCTGTAAACAGTCGAACCATACGTTCTTTGTAAAAGTTACTGAACATCATCATGATCAAAAAGGTGGATAGGAGAATGGATGCGCCGGACAGCTCCATACTTTTGACAACCTGTCCTTTTTTTCGCGTATCCTGCCTCTTTTTCGGGGTAGCCTTCTCTGTTTTTTCCCCTGCGAACATCTGGAGGTCGAGTTGATATTTCATTTGAATCTTGTCCTCCGTTTCACTCAGCCCGGCCTTTGTCCAATGGTCCCAAGCAATTTTTCCATGGATCTGAACATTACTTCGAACAATTGACTAAACACAAAGGCAAAACTGGGAACCAGCAAAAGCAAAATAGCAAGCCCAACGAGTACCTTAAGCGGCATTCCGACGGCAAATACATTAAATTGAGGAGCCGTCTTTGCCAAGAATCCCAATCCTACATCCGTCAAAAACAGGGCAACAACAATCGGTGCAGACATCTGAAAAGCCAACATAAATGATTCACCTAATGTACGCACCAAAAATTCAGCAATACTTCCATCTGCCAATCGTATAAAGAATGCGTTCGACAACGGAATCCAGCGATAGCTGTATACAATGGCATCGAGCAGATAATGATGTCCGTTCATTGTCAGAAAGAGTAATATAGCAAAGGCATATTTGAAGTTACCTGTAAGCGGTGCAGAAGCACCAGTCATTGGATCAAATACGTTAGCCATACCAAAACCGATCTGAAGATCAATAAAAGTTCCTGCTGTCTGTATAGCTGTCATTAACAGATAAGCAACAAAGCCTAGCAGCAAGCCAATCAATATCTCTCGGATGACCAGCAGGATATAACTCAGATCCGTAGGTACAACCTGGTCTATGCCGTATACCATATACACAGTTAAGGTTACAAATGCCGATAAACCAATTTTAATAGAATTCGGCACATTCCGAGCCGAGAAGACAGGTGCGGTTACAAAAAATGATGCTATTCGACAAAACATAAGCAGAGCGACAGGAAAACTTTGCAACAATGTCTCCATCTGCAACAGCCTACCCTATGTATCTGTATAAATTATCGAGAATGTTATACGTGAAATCGACCAGTATATTCAATATCCAAGGACCAAACAAAAGTACTGCCAGAAGTACGGCAATGATTTTAGGCACAAAGGCCAGTGTCTGCTCCTGAATTTGAGTTGTTGCCTGAAAGACACTGATAATGAGTCCTACAACCAGAGCTAGAATAAGCATGGGTGCGCTGGCCAGCAGTGAAGTATAGACCGCTTTCCCGGCCAGACCGATAATAAACTCCGAAGTCATGACCGTCCTCCTTTAATATTCCGGCTCAAGTGTTAAAACTCAGCAACAGTGACTTCACGACCAGATACCAGCCATCGACAAGCACAAATAGCAGTATTTTAAAAGGTAATGAGATCATGACAGGCGGAAGCATCATCATCCCCATAGCCATGAGCGTACTCGCCACTACAATGTCTATAACCAAGAATGGAATAAAGATCATGAATCCCATCTGGAATGCTGTCTTCAACTCACTGATTGCATATGCCGGTACCATCACAGTAATCGGAATATCCTGGTATGTGCTGGGCTTTTCGGTTTGATTGTACTTCATAAACAGCAATAGGTCTTTCTCCCTGGTGTGGGAGAACATAAATTTCTTCATGGGATCCGCAGCTTTTTCCAACGCCTCGGTTTGTGTGATGTCTCCCTTGAGATAGGGCTGAAGCGCTACCTGATTGATGGATGACAACGTCGGTGACATAATGAAAAGTGTCAGAAAAAGCGCCAAACCGACCAGTACCTGATTGGGTGGCATTTGCTGCGTACCCAAGGATGTCCGCACAAACCCGAGAACGATAACAATCCGGGTAAAACTGGTCATCAGTACTAGCAAAGCTGGCGCTATACTAAGTACCGTGATCAACAGGATAATGGAAAGTGAACTCGTGCTTGGTGTGCTCCCATCCCCGTTTCCAATTTGAATGTCAATATTCGGAATTGGTTCGGCAAAGGCAGCAGTGACGGAGGCCAGACTGAAGAGCCCTATGAAAAAACACGCTAACCAAATCTTTTTCTTCATGAATCCCTCGACCGATCTGTAGTATTGTCTTCTTCCAGGACCTTCTCCATCTTCTCTTTACGGTTAGGCATCTGCCGAAGTTTAGATTCAAACAGTTCGTGAAAAGAGGTTGTATCCTCAAGTTCCATTTCCCGCGGCGGTTCATCTTTGCGCAAGCGGGCTGCCAGCTTTGCAATGAGTGGCGAGAGGCTTCCCTGTTGTGCTGAAGCATCCCGTTCAAATGAATCAATGATTCGCTGTGCCTCTTCAAGATCCGAAACCTTATCCACCAGCTGTATGTCATCACCCACACCGAGTAGATAAACGCTACCGCCAATTTCTATAATTTGCAGCGACTTGTTTGGTCCCAGTCCGACTCCACCCAAAATACGAATTGTGCCGTTCCGGAACCATCGCTGATTCCGTTTGTTTAGAAAACGAATCAGGTAGACTATAAGAACCAGAATGACGGCCAGGACAACAATCACCCATACAAGCTGAAAATAATAATTGACTCCCGCGCCTACATCATTTGGAATCTTATCCTGAGCCATCATCATGTCTCTTAAACGCCCAGCGTTTTGCTGATTGCTTCGATAACCCGGTCAGATTGGAACGGCTTCACGATGAAATCTTTAGCTCCGGCTTGAATTGCATCAATAACCATCGCTTGTTGACCCATCGCAGAGCACATAATCACTTTTGCGTTAGCGTCAATTTTTTTGATTTCTTTCAATGCTGCAATACCATCCATCTCAGGCATGGTAATATCCATGGTGATCAGATCAGGACGAAGCTCCTTAAACTTCTCAATTGCTTGTGATCCATCCTGTGCTTCGCCAACGACCTCGTATCCGTTTTTGGACAAAATGTCCCGGATCATCATTCTCATAAATGCAGCGTCGTCCACGACTAAAATTCGGTTTGCCATCTTGATTCAAGTCCTCCCTAAATTGTGCTTATTGTAATTTCTGAATGCGGTCCCATTGGCTTACGATATCTATAACACGGACACCAAAGTTTTCGTCGATGACGACAACCTCACCTTTGGCAATCAGCTTGTTATTCACCAAAATATCGACAGGTTCACCGGCCAGTTTGTCCAGCTCGACAATTGAACCTTGTGACAGTTCTAAAATATCCTTAATTTGCTTCTGGGTCCTTCCTAATTCTACGGTGACTTTAAGGGGAATGTCCATCAATAAATTCAAATTGTTTTCGTCTACCTGGCCGAACGCCCCATTTTGCAAATTGGCGAATTGAACCGGTTGTACGTTTACATTCCTGTTCGGCACACCGCCGTAATGCTGCGGTACACCATATGGTTGCTGCGGAGGCATGCTGTAAGGCTGCTGTGGCGGCATTCCTTGAGGCGCCCCCATCGGAGCCTGTCCATATCCATTATAGTCTTGAACAGGCGGTTGTTGCGCCTGTGGCGGCATCTGTTGCTGAACAGGCGGTTGCTGAGGGGCAACAGGTGCTGCTGCTGGTGTTGGCTCAGGTGTCGACGCAACTGGCGCACTGGCAGTAGACTCTTGGGCTCCTCCAATCAGCATCTCTACCATTTCTTTCGCAAAGTGTACCGGAAGCAGCTGCATGAGATTGGAATCGATCAGATCACCAATCAACAGACGGAAGGATACTTGAATCAACGTCTCATCTTCTGGAAGATTGCTGACTCCCTCACCACTTTCCATATTGAGAATATCAATTCCCGGAGGAGAAATATTCACGAAACGGTTAAAGATTGTGGACATGGATGTAGCAGACGAACCCATCATCTGATTCATTGCTTCCTGTACTGCACTGATATGGATTTCATTCAGTTCTTCATCGACCGGATTCCCTTCGCCACCAAGCATCAAATCGGCTATCACTTGCGCATCCCGTTTTTTGATGACCAGCGAGTTGATTCCTTCAAATCCATCTACATAGTTTACATGGACGGCAACGTGAGGCTTAGGAAACGCTTCATCAAACTGTGTCCGGCTAATGATGGACACCTTAGGTGTTGTAATATCTACTTTTAGGCCCAAAAGCGTGGACAAAGCTGTCGCTGCACTACCAAATGTAATGTTACCGATCTCTCCCAAGGCATCCTGTTCCAGCTCGGTCAAAAAATCATCAACTGTTTTCTCAGCCGGTTCCGAACTGTTCATCGATTCCGATTGTCTGAGCAAAGCATCGATTTCTTCTTGGGATAAATAATCCTTACTCGTCAAATTCTTCAACTCCTTCGGTGACAATCTTGTCTATTTGCACAGCCACACGATCCTTGATCGTTCCCGGGCTTCCCATATACTTCAGCCTGTCTCCAACTTTAATGGACAGTCCCTCATCAACGGGTTTGTTCAACGTAATGACATCGCCAACAGACAGTCCCAGAAATTCAGCAATCGAAATTCTGGATTCTCCTAATTCCGCAACGACGGGCAATTTGGCTTTGTTCACACGCTCTTTGAGAGCATCATATTCTTCTGGAGCTCTCGTCTTTTTCTCCGAAACAAACCACTGATGAGTCGACAACCGGGACATAATAGGTTCAAGAACGACATGCGGGATACACAAATTGATCATACCTGTGGTGTCACCGATTTTGGTGCTCAGCGAGATCAGAGCAATGGTCTCATTGGGAGATACAATCTGCATAAATTGCGGATTGGTCTCCAGCGCTTCCATTCTTGGAGAAATATCCAACACGGTCTTCCAGGCTTCCTGCAAACTCTCAAACGCACGGCTGAAAATCCGCTCCATAATCGTCGTCTCAATTTCCGTCATCGATGCGATCTTTGTCGGTGCATTTCCTGTTCCACCTAGCAGACGATCCAGCATTGCATAACCCACGTTGGGATGAACCTCCATTACCATCCGTCCCTGTAATGGCTCCGCCTCAAATATGTTCAATATCGTCATCTTCGGAATAGAACGGATAAACTCGTCATAAGGCAACTGTTCAACCTGAACGACATTGATCTGAACGAACGTCCGCAGTTGGGCTGAAAAATAAGTGGTGAGAAAGCGTGCAAAGTTTTCGTGAATACGGGTCAAGCTTCGAATATGATCTTTGGAAAAACGAACCGCCCGCTTAAAATCGTACGATCTAATTTTCTTTTGAGTTTCTTCCTTTTTCAATTCCTCAGCATCCATCTCACCAGAGGAAAGGGCAGCTAATAGGGCGTCAATCTCATTTTGTGATAATACATCCACCATGTTCTCACCCCCTTACAGATTTACAGCGTGTCCTGTTCATTACATTGGCGCCATCACAAAAGCAGAAAAACTAGTGCTGGCCAGCTTACCTTCTGGCAAAGCTTCATTAATAAGCTCGGTCAATTTTTTATTAAATTGAATACGACCTTTTGCTGTAGCCAGTTCATCAGACTTGGTATCCGCAAACGTCTGGATGATAATAGGCTTCACCGTAATTTCCTTGATTTTCTCAAAATCTTCTTTGGCCTTTTTGTCGGATAATTTGAAAGAAAAACTTACAACGACAACATGGTCTATATCAGCCAAATTGGTTTTAATTTCTCCAAGCTCTGAGGAAACTTCGACAATCTCATCCGCAGTCATCTTCTTCTCTGCAGTAGCTGCCGTATGTGTATCAACCTTATTCCCGTTCTGTCCTTGCATAAATACAAACACAACCACCACAAAGAGTGTTATAGCTAGCAAGCTCGTTGCAAGCCAAGGCAACATCTTTTTCATCAGGACTCCTCCGTTTGCTGCACTTTGATAGTGGCTGCCTGAACCCCGATTTCACGGTTGTAATCTTTAATTTTGGAAATGACTTCATCGGCCTTTTCAAGCACAATAAGTCTCTTTCCGGTTACCAGAGTAATATACGTGTCTGGTGTCTCTTCCACAATTTCAACCATCAGCGCATTTAACCACATGGGAGAACCATTTAACCGCGTAACCGAAATCATGCTAAGCCCCCTCGATCAGAGTGGAGGAGCAAGCTCCCCCACGCATTAAAAATTACTAATCAGTTATTAACGTTTCAGGTTAACAACTTCCTGAAGCACTTCATCCGACGTTGTAATAATTCGTGAGTTCGCCTGGAATCCACGCTGAGCGACGATCATCTCTGTAAATTCTCCAGTCAGATCCACGTTGGACATTTCCAATTGGCCTGCAATAATTGAGCCTGTTCCATCTTCTGCGCTATTGGCAGTCAAAGGTTCAAGTGCACCATCTGGATTGGCATTTGCAGTCATGCGATACAGGTTGCCCCCGATTTTTTCAAGTCCTTCCGGATTGACAACTTTACCGATCCCAATCTGTGCACCTGGCTCGATAGTTCCATCAGCCATGGTTTGGTTGATCGTTCCGTCCTGACCAATCGTAAATGAAACAACATCATCAGGAATGGTAATGTTACCACCACCGCTGTCCATTACAAACAGACCGTCTGAAGTCACCAAGTTGCGTGCCGCATCAACGTGGAAATCACCGGCACGAGTAAGGTAGGGAACTTCCTGATCTTCGCTCAATCGTACCAGGAAAAAGCCATCTCCATTAATACGCAAATCTGTTGGATTGTTTGTAGTCATCGGACTTCCTGCAAGATGCAATGTGTCAATAGATCCTACAGATACACCCAAACCGATTTGCTTCGCATTCACACCACCGGATGGAGTATCAGTCGGTGCAGTCACCCCTGCAGTGGTTTGGCTCATAATATCTTTGAACATGACACGACTACCTTTAAAACCAACCGTATTTACGTTCGCAATATTATTACCAATCACATCCAATTTCGTTTGAAAACCCCGCATCCCGGAAACGCCTGAGTACATTGATTTCAACATTTTTAAAAATCCTCCCAGCCTTAATTTGGTTACCGCGTCAGTCGGTCAGCGGCATTCCGGCTCCCGAGAAGGGCCAGCCGGTCAAGAAATAATTACAGCACTGTCAATCTGGGTGAATACATTATCCTTCATACTTTCACTATCCATGGCTGTAACGACAGTGCGATTTTTGACATTAACGATAAAAGCCATATCATTCATCAGAATCAAGGATTCCTTGGCTCCTTTGGCAGCAGCCTTATCCAGGGCAGTGCCAATCTGTTGCATCTGCTCAGTCTTGAGCTCAATACCACGCTGTTCCAACCTTTTGGCAGCATGATTACTCAATTTAAGAAGATTGTCTTCCAAGACCTGTGCAAAAGGGCGTTCAGGTACATTGGACGCTTCTCCCGCTTTGGAGCGATTAAGCAAACTAGGTGTAATTGGGCCTGTGTACAGTTGACCTACTGTTATCCGTTCACTCATAACGTGTTTCCATTGTCTTCAGGCTGCACTGATGTTTCTGGTTCCTTGCTTTCGGTCGTGTCAGCAGAATCTGCAGCGTTCTGAACCGGAGTTTCATTTTCCTCAGCCTGTGTTGGATTGGTTACCTGAATAATTTCATCCAGCTTGATTTCGTCATTGCCTACTTTTGCGTACTGAACACCATCTCGTACGATGATGGAATCCACAATGCCTTGACGCAGGGTTCCGTTATCCTCTTTATTAGAAGAAAGCCAACTGATCTCGCGGCCAATCATGCCAGACACAGTCCCAAGAGACTGATTTAAAGTCTTGAGCTGAGATGAGATATTCACCAGTTGTTCTACCGAACTGAACTGAGCCATCTGAGCAATAAACTCCTTATCCTCCATCGGCTGCATCGGATCCTGATTCTGCAGCTGGGTAATCAAAATTTTGAGAAACTGATCCTTACCTAACTCCTTTGTTGCAGCGCTTGTTGTAGCTTTATTCGCTGCCGAATAGTTAGGCCAGGTATTATTGGTAGAAATCGCTTCATTAGCCATCTTTTCACCTCATTTCTGATTAAGCCTCTGCTGTAAACGTGTCTCTTCGCTGGTCATTACCTTCTTCATGCTCACTGCGCCAGTTGCGTAATTCTTCCTGGAGAGTTGCTGTAGTTACAGCATCATCCGATTGTTCTTCACGTTCACGTGAGCGGCGTTGCTGCTGAGAATTGCTTCCTGGCTGGCGACCACCATCCTGATACATCTGTGAACCAAGTGAACTGTTCTGAGTAACCTCAAGTCGTTCCACTTGAATGCCTTGAGCTTGAAGCGAGCTGCGCAGCTGCATCATTTGCTGTTCCAGCATGTCTTTGGCCATCGAATGCTCGGTCATAAAACGTGCAACCAATTGTCCATTTTGCAAAGTAATCTGTACATCCAGCTTACCCAGATGCTCTGGACGGAGTGAGATCGTCGCCTCCGAGAATCCCTTTTGCTGCACAATATCCAACTTATTCACAACAAATTGTGTCATCTCTTTTGCAAACTGGGATGCTTGCATGACAGGCTCAGCCGGTTTACCTGCTGATGTACCTGATGAACGTAAGGACAACTCTCCTGCGGTGATGATACTGGAATGATCCACTTCTCCAACTTCATTTGTAGTAGGTGTTGAATCCGTTTCAACTGTAACTTTAGTTCCAGCATTTGAAGCTGCCGCAACAAGAACTTGTGGTACCACAGAATCTTGCTTGGACGTTTGAACGGGATTGGTTGGAGCCACTTGCACCGCCTGATCCTTAGCGACCACTAATGTATCCAGAATGGATTTAAGTTCAGTCCACCCTTTGTTAAGACTGGTGTCAACGCCAGCATCTTGCAGCTGACTTTGAAGAGATTGAAGCAGGTGCTTGAATTCTGGAGCATTCTTGGCAACTGTACTATCCGGCTCGGTCATTCCAGAAATCAGCTGTGTAAGCACATCCTGTAATACAAAGCGCACTGCTGCGGGATGCTCGGCCAAATCAATTGCTGATGCTGCACTTCCCGCTTCAGTTGCAGGCTCGTCAGAACCTTCAGCTTGAGTACCTGAAGCAGCGTTTAATTGAGCATACATCTGCTGAATCAAACTTTGTAAATCCCCTAGTAGCGACGGATCATTTTCCAAAGCTTCATCTAACGAATCCAAATCTGCAAATAACGAACTCAAGATATCTGTAATCGATGTCGGTTCTTCGTCCTCACTAGTTGCAAAGGTAAACATTAGCGGATTCGCTGTTAAACTCCCTGCTGCTGCTGAACTGTTCTCCGCCGTTGCCCCACCGCTTAATGATTGGGCAAGAGTTTGCAGAAAATCACCGCTTCCAGCAGTTGCACCTTTGGATGCAGTTCCAGCAGTCTGAGCTGCTCCTGTTGTCTTGGCGGATGATGTGGATGTCATCTGATATACAATCGACATTTGTTTTCACCTCCTCTCCGTAGTAAACAGACGCTACTAATCTTACTTGTTACCCATTAATTTATTTAATATTTTTGCAGTTTCAACCGAGTTTTCAGTCGACATATTTTCAAGTAATTGAGAACGCGTTGCATCGTCAACAGAATTCAAAATGGTCAAGGTTTTATCCGGACTCAGCTTGTATGTTTCGAGCAATAGCTTCGCTCCACTAGAGGCCGACATCGAAGCAAACGTTTGACTAAGCTGATTTTTATCCAAATTTTTGGAGTTAGTCGTAGACGCCGTAGATGTCGTTGCAGTCTCTTTCTTTAAGCGGGATTGCAGTGCATCCAGGGCCAGATCACCGGATGGTTTCGCATCCTTCATCATCATCGTGACATCAGCCGCTGTTTTGGGGTCCATTTTCTCCAGTACCTTAGTCCGTGCAGCCGATTGCATCGCGCTCAGAAGCAAGACCATCTCTTCATTCGTCATATTTTGCAAAATTGGCGCGGCTTTACTCGGACTCATGTCCGCATACATCTTAGCTAAATCTTTGATCTGTTTCTGATAATCGGACTCCGTCTCCGGCGTTGTTGTCGCAGCGGTTTCAACAGCTTTTTCCGCATCATCCAATTTCTTTTGCAAATCAGTTGCTTTTTTGGCCTCAGTCGTTGTGGCTTCCTGTGCTGCCTTGAGCTCAGTTTCTTTTGCATTTACCTGTGCCTTCAGCTTTTCTATTGTCGCTTCTGCACTTTCAACCTGCTGCTCGCTCTTCTCCAGTTTCTTTTTCTCCGGATCTAGCACAGGATCAGGTACCCAGTCTTTCACGACAGGAATTTTGTTAGCTACTTCAAGCAGGTTGTTGCGAATATCTACATTAAATAGAGTGAGCAAAACACCTAACAAAACCACAGTGAACACAATTGGGATTGAAATCATCAAGAACTTTTCCCAACCGCCGCTCGACTCTTTTTCCATATCTGTGTCTTTAACAGCCATTGTTCATTCCTCCTTCACGAGACAACTTCGCGTCCGGCCCACATCAATTCGCGCGTCCGGCTTTGGCAGCGAAGCGTACAGTAGCCATCTCGTCCAGATCGTTCTGTTCCCGGAGGAGCATCTCCTGCTGAAATTTGATTTTGGCCTTGTCTCTCGCCCCAAGCCATACTTTTTCGTCCATCATTCTGCCGTTCAGAAACGTCTGATTCCGTTGCACATTGACCTGAGCATGTCTGACATCACTACTTTTACGTGAAATGCACTCATCAAGGTGATGGACATACCGCTGCATCTCCTGCAGGCTGGATACAGAAGCACTACTTTCCGTAGCGGATTGAATGACATCAATCATTTCCCTTTTATCATTCATTAGTTGTAAAAGATGCTCTTCCTCTGTCTGAAGTTTACCGATCGCTGTGGATAACATCCACTCCGCTTGCGTTTTTTCATTGCTTTTCAGGTCAACAACTTTCTGGAAATGATATCGAAATTTCATCGTTTACCCATTCATCTCCTTGCAAATTCAAGAATCAAACGTTCCTGTACTTCACTCAGCGTTACTTTTTCATCGACTTTCTGCCTTGTAAAATTCCAGATGCTATCAATCTGGTCTATCGATTCATCGATGGCTGCATTAGAACCTCTTTGATAAGCACCAATGTTGATTAAATCCTCTGATTCTTTGTATACCGCCATGAGTCTCTTCATATTATTAACGGCTTCCAGCTGTTCTTCAGGAGCAATATCCTTCATAACACGGCTAATACTCGCAAGAACATCAATGGCAGGGAAGTGACCTTTATTTGCAATGGATCGATTCAGTACAATATGACCATCCAATATACCTCTCACCGCATCCGCGATCGGTTCGTTCATATCATCCCCGTCGACAAGAACGGTGTAAAAAGCTGTAATTGAACCTGTAGGCCCAGTCCCCGCTCGCTCAAGCAGCTTGGGTAAACTCGCAAAAACAGAAGGAGTATATCCTCTCATCGCAGGAGGTTCTCCCACGGCAAGTCCCACTTCCCTCTGTGCCATGGCATAACGTGTGACGGAGTCCATCATCAACATGACATTCATGCCTCTGTCTCTAAAATACTCCGCAATCGTAGTTGCGATGACCGCACCTTTGATTCGAATCAGAGCAGGTTGATCGGAGGTAGCGACAATAACGACCGATCTTTCCAGTCCTTCCGGGCCCAAATCCCGTTCAATAAAATCACGTACCTCCCGCCCCCGCTCCCCCACCAAAGCAATTACATTGACGTCTGCTGCTGTATTACGTGCGATCATGCCCATCAACGTACTTTTACCAACACCTGACCCGGCAAATATGCCAACCCTCTGCCCTTTGCCAACCGTCAGCAACCCGTCAATGGCTCTCACACCAACACTCATCGTTTCGAGCACCCGTGGACGATCCATCGGATTCACTGGCGTATTGGATGTGGAGTACATCGGCATTCTGGAAGGTAGTAATGATCCGTCTAAAGGTTGTCCCAATCCATCTAACACCTTACCGAGCAATTCTGATCCAACCTGAACTCCGAGTGGTTTACCTGTTCCGACCACATCACATCCAGGACCAATGGATTGAAGTTCACCGAGTGGCATGAGCAGCACTTTGTTATCCCGAAACCCGACTACCTCCGCCTGAAGAGGCTTGGCAGATTTCCCCGGGTAGATGTAACATACATCTCCGATGCTAGCATCCGGACCTTCAGACTCAACCATAAGACCAATGACTTGAGTGACCTTACCGTTAATGCGAACAGGATCAAATTGCTTAAGATGATCCATGTATCGCTGTGAGCTAAGAATCTTCATGTTGATTTTTTCGCCCCTCATCCTCAAGTGCTATCCGGATCAGTTCTTTTTTAATTTCAGCGAGCTGGGTATCTATTCTGGCATCTACGCTGCCAAACGATGATCGTATAACACATCCCTTGTCTTTTACCGTCGCATCAGGCAAAATCTGCAGTTCTGCCTGGGAGTCAATGGCCAGAGCCAACTCTTCACGTGCGGCTTGCACAAAAGAAAATTGATCAGGTGCCACACATAAGGTGATCATCCCCTGTTCACGTTTGCGAGACAAATTCTGACGAATCAGCTCAAGGGTGTGTTCTGGTTCAACCGAGAGTTGCTTGTCAATGACCTTCTCAGCGATACCACAGGCGAGATCCACAAGGAAAGGCTCTGCTTCCTGAATGATCTGATCTTTGGCAACGTATGCTTCTTCAAGCACCCCACGGGCTTCCTTCATCATCTCTTCGATCTGCACCTGGAGATCCAGTTCAGCCTGTACTTTGCCTTCTTCAAAACCCTGCTGAAAACCTTGTGAACGAAGTGCTTCAGTCAGATGTTCATCCTGCTGACGCTGCTCCTGCCACCAGCTATCAATCTGTTCTCGGGCTTCTTGAAGCAATCGCTCCGCTTCCTCTGAAGCTTCACGTACCTGCTTTTCTGCAAACTCCTTGGCATCCTCCAGCATCTCCGCGGTAAGACGTTGTGTTTCTTCGTCCACGCGTGCCTGCAGCATTTCAGCTTCGGAACCTTCAGCACGTTCACCGTTTAATTCCGATTCAGACTCTGATCCACCATAATGATGATGATTTTCAAGTCGTTTGCGGTCATCGACCGGTACATACTGGAAAGATTTAATCAAATTAGACAATGATATCATCTCCTCCACCGCGAGCGATAATGATCTCACCAGCTTCTTCCAATCTACGGATCGTTCCTACGATACGAGTTTGAGCTTCCTCAACATCACGCAGCCGAACGGGCCCCATGAATTCCATTTCTTCCTTGAATGTCTCGGACATCCGTTTCGACATATTCCGGAAAACAGCATCCCGTACTTCTTCGCTTGCCACTTTGAGTGCCAGCTGTAAATCTGCGTTGTCGATATCCCGGATAATACGCTGAATCGATCGATCGTCCACATTGACGATATCTTCGAATACAAACATGCGTTTTTTGATTTCTTCTGCAAGTTCCGGATCTTGAATTTCCAACGAATCGAGGATGGTACGTTCCGTACCACGGTCGACGCCGTTCAAGATCTGAACGATGGACTCGATACCACCCGCATTTGTATAATCCTGCGTAACAGTAGAAGATAATTTCTGTTCGAGCACCCGCTCCACTTGAGAAATGACCTCTGGAGAAGTACTGTCCATAACAGCAACTCTGCGGGCTACATCGGCCTGCTTCTCTTGTGGTAACGAGGACAAGATCGCTGCTGCCTGCTCAAATTGCAGATATGATAATACCAGAGCAATCGTTTGCGGGCTTTCGTTCTGAATAAAGTTCAATATTTGATTCGGATCAGCCTTACGCGCAAAGTCAAATGGTCTAACTTGCAGCGTAGCCGTCAAACGGTTAATAACTTCAAGTGCTTTTTGCGATCCGAGTGCTTTTTCCAGAATTTCTCTCGCGTATGTAATACCGCCTTGAGAGATATATTCCTGTGCGAGACAGATCTGGTGAAACTCAGACATAATCATATCTTTTTCGGAAGCATCCACTTTGCGAACATTGGCAATTTCCAACGTCAGTTGTTCGATCTCCTCATCACGCAAATGTTTGAAGATTTGAGCGGATACTTCCGGACCTAATGTAATCAACAAAATCGCTGCTTTCTGTCTTCCAGTCAGACCTTGACTGCTTGCCTTCGCCAATGCGTTCACCTCTATTCGTCAGCCAGCCACGTACGCAGCAGATTGACGAATTCGTCTGGCTTTTTCTTAGCCAAACTCTCCAATTGTTTGCGCACTTGACTTTCGTTCGTTACACTGTCCAACGTAATGGACGGAAACTCTGTTGCTACCGGAAGAGGAATTTCCTCTTCTTCTATTTCGTTTTGTTTGCGACGACGGCGTACTAACAAAATCACAACCGCTGCAATCAATGCTGCCACCAGTGCTCCTATGCCCCACATCATTCCGGTGGAAAGCTGGAAACCTGTATTTGCTGTCGCAGCAGTCTGGAAGCCCTGTGATAATACAGAAACTTTTTTGGTCAAATCAGCGTCACTTATTACAGTGCCAGAGTCGGCCAACGAAGCCCGAACGATATTAACCAGTATATTCTCAATAGCATCCTTGACCGGTTGTGCCAATTCGGTTTGTCCTTCAGGTGGTTCAACCGCGACATTAATGGTTAAGTCTTTTACAGTATATGGACTGGATATAATATCCTTGGCGATTCGATTAACCTCATAATTGATGGTGCTTGATGATTCTTCCGAGTTCGCATTGCCTGATGTATCCGAGGATGGATAACCCGGAACATCCTGTTGGCCGGTACCCGCAACACCGCCTGTTGGATTACTGGCCCCCGTGTAACTCTTTTGAATCTCCTGTACACTGATTTCGATGCCTTTCATATTGTCTACATCGACCGGTGTAACCAGATTTTCTTTCCGAGTTTCTTTATCAAAGTTCAGCTTGGAAGCCACAAGAACGTTGACTTTATCCTCGCCTACAATCTGGGAAAGAAATTGTTTCACGTTATTCCGAACATCATTTTCAAATTTTTTCTGCAAAGCCATGTTTTCCTGTACTTCAGTAGATAATCCACCACTGCCACCACGTGCTGATGGAATCAGTTCCGCTTCATCCGTGTTGGTAATCGTTATGTTTTCAATAGGTAGATTAGGAATGGCTGTCTTAACCAAATTAAAATATCCATCTACCGCAGCCTGATTAGGGTGATAACCCGGTTTAAATTGCAGGGCCACCGATGCGGATGCTTTATCCTGTTCTTCTAGGCCAGCAAAGATATTATCTTTTGGCATATTGACAAGCACTTTAGCATCCTGTATGCCTTGCATTCGTTGAAGCAACTGCTCTACTTCTCCGTTCAATGCATTGTTGTACTTTACATCAAACTCTTTATCCGTCATCCCGATTGGAGATGATGACTCCTCGAATGACTTATATCCTAATGAACCATTCTGAATAATCCCTTGTGATCCGATATTTACTTTTGCAATAGCAACATCCGTGCTCGGTACAGATATGGTCTTGCCGTCTGCACTTAATTTGTAAGGAATACTAGATGAATCAAGATAACTAATGACGCCTGCCGAGTCGCTTGCATTCAAATCCGTGAAAGCAACTTCATATTCCGTCTTTGACAATTGCATCGTTAGTACAACTGCAGCCAAAATTAAAAACAGGAAGGTGGAAATAAATAATACTTTTTGCTTTTTGCTAAAACTATTCCAATACTGGGATGCCTTTTCCCTGTACTGGGCAATTCTCTCATTCACTCTGTCACCCCATCCGAAACTTTGCTTGGTCTGTCCTTCCGCCATCTCTATCGATTCTAAAGATTAACGGTCAGGAGCAGCATCGCAGCTGCTTGTTGTAGTAATCAGCGCTGTTGTCGAAGCGCATGTAAAACCAATTTACAATTGCGTACGCATAATCTCCTGATATGCTTCGACTACTTTGTTTCGGACTTGAGTCGTAAGTTGCAGACTCAACAGGGCCTGTTCGGAAGCGATCATCACCTGATCAACATTCACTTTTCCAACCAGGAATTGGTTTGACATTTCATGTGCTTGGGTCTCCTGTGCAGCTACAGACCCTAACGCATCCTGTAGGTATGTACCGAAGCTCTGAATGGTTTCGGCTGGTGTAGATGGTTTGCTTTGTGCCGTACTTTGCATCTGAAGCGGTTGAATCCCCTGTGTGCTGAACATGTTGTTCTGAATCATTAATGTCCCTCCCTTTCATATCTGTTCTTTGGTTTTAGGAATATTTCCACCTTGTAAGCCGTTAATTAAGATCTTCCGATCTCCAATGCCTTGGATATCATTGCTTTGGTTGAGTTCAAAGCTGTGACGTTTGCTTCATATGAGCGTGAAGCCGAGATCATGTCCACCATTTCTTTCGCAATATCCACGTTAGGCATGTACACATACCCTTCAGCGTTCGCATCCGGATGTGAAGGGTCATAAACCGGCTTCAGAGGCGACTGATCTTCACGAATCTCTGATACTCGAACTCCCTCTCCAGACCCACTACTTCTCATCTGATTTTGAAGCAAACTGTTGAAGGAAGTTTTATTGGGCTCAAGCACAACCATCTTACGCTTGTAAGGGACCGCCTCACCGTTAGTTACACTCGCGCGCGTCGTCTCCGCATTGGCGATGTTGGAAGATATAACGTCCATCCGCAAACGCTGAGCCGTCAGAGCCGATGCACTGATACTAAAACTGTTACTGATGTTCACCTAAGTTATCTCCCTTCGACTCCAACACGCATCATTTTGATTTGTTCATTCACTTGCTGAATATAAGCGTTGTAACGCAACTGGTTCTCCGCCAGAAGACTCATTTCTTTGTCTACATCGACGTTGTTCTGGTTGTTATTCATGGAAGTTGACTGGTCCATATTAACTACTGGTGTAGGTATGGAAGAGGAAGGACCTATGACAAAATGCCTTGAATCCGTTACTTTTCCTTTAAGTACAGGCATATCTCCATTCATTTGTTCTTGCAGCATTTCTTCAAAAGCAACGTCGGAACGCTTGAAATACGGGGTGTCCGCATTAGCAATGTTGTCAGCAATTGTTCGTTGTCTAATGTTGGAGGCATCGAGCGCACCTTGTAACCTTTGAAAACTAATATCATTCAAAAGATTCATAATCGCCCTCCTCTCTTTAGAAATTATGGAAATAGATTCAATCTTTTTCCGTCAGGACACTTATGTTTTTTCGACAAAAAACATTCGCTTTTACACGGTTTTCTAGGACTTAAGTAGAATTAACTCTGATGTTGTCGTATAACATAAGTTTCTTCGAGATTGGGATATATTACAATAAGAAAAAAGCCCTATCTTTTCTGAAAGACAGAGCTTTTTGTGTATTTTCTGCAAATTATGAATTTTTTCGTAAATGTCGGGGCCCAAAACAAAAATAAGCTTAAGCACTCTATATGAGCTCTTAAACATTCTTAAAATTTATACTATGTTTCTGTACGATTGAGTACATCATATTAATACAAACCTGAAATCCATGGAGAGGCTTCAATCTGTTTTCAGTTAGAAATATTTACCGATATAATAAGCTTTCTTATGAATTCAATGATACTCTTTGATCTTCAATGAAATAGATAGTTGACAAAATATCCATAGTAGATTATCTGATTTCACTGAATTCCCCCAACACTTTTTTAACATTTACCCCTAGTATGCAGATTTTAATGAACCGATAAAATTTTGTCACATCTGCAATGCAATTAATTTCGATTTTTGCGCATTTATGCAAATTTTTCTAATAGCTCTAATTAAACCGATCACCAGACTTGGAAAAAATAAATCCTTTTATTGGAATTTATAGCATTATTGAATATGTGCTGTAAGCACGTCTTTAGGGTTTAAATACATTATTTCTGCGGCACAAGTCCTAGATTGTCTTTCGTCTTATAGAACTCCAACTCTATTATCGGTTACAATACTGCATTATATTAGGCTAAAACAAAAATAAACGGCATACAGATGGATTGAATAAAGTCTACGATAGTCAGGACCAGGACCGAATATCCTGTTTCCGTGTAGTCTTTTACTCTTTAATCATCCATAGTATACCGTTATCCATACTTCAATCACGCTCTGAACTGAGCAATACACCTATGTTATAAGATATATTGGCTTAAATCACGATCCAGTGCAATGTCATTCAATTTTTCACGTACATATTCCGGAGTGATTACCATACGCTCCAGCGTAAGTTCTGGTGCTTCAAAAGACAGATCCTCAAGAAGTTTCTCCAAAATAGTATGCAGACGTCTTGCACCAATGTTTTCAGTATTCTGATTCACGGACTCAGCTAGCTTGGCAATCTCACGAATGGCATCATCCGAGAACTCAATTTCAATATTCTCCGTACGCAGCAAATCCACATATTGCTTGGTTAACGCATTTTTAGGTTCCGTGAGGATCGATACAAATTCATCAAGTGTCAGGCTGTTCAGTTCTACGCGGATTGGGAAACGCCCCTGAAGCTCTGGAATGAGATCCGAGGGTTTTGCAACATGAAATGCACCGGCTGCCATAAACAGGATATAATCCGTTTTGACAGGGCCGTATTTGGTCATTACCGTAGATCCTTCCACGATAGGCAGAATATCACGCTGCACACCTTCACGGGATACATCGGGGCCGCTACCGCGTCCCTGACTGGCCACTTTATCAATTTCGTCAATGAATATGATACCTGTTTGTTCCGCCCGCCGGATGGACTCCTGAGTAACATCATCCATATCGATCAACTTGCCCGCTTCTTCCTGGATCAATACTTTGCGAGCTTCTTTAATCGCCAGTTTACGTTTTTTGGTACGACGAGGCAATAAACTGCCAAACATCTCCTGCATGTTCATCCCCATCTGATCATTTCCTTGACCAGCGAACATGTCCATCATATTTGGTGCGGTATCTTCCACATCAATTTCGATAACATCATCTTCCAGTTTCCCAGATAACAAATCGAATTTGATTTTACGGCGCCGCTCGGCTACTCCCGTATCTGGTTCTGGTTCATCAGCTTCTGGCGTGTTATTGCCATTGTTGCCAAATATCATTTCGAACGGGTTACGCTGATTTTTGGATTTGGATTGCGAAGGTGCCAAAATATGTACAATTCGCTCATTGGCAGCTTCTTCAGCTTTATCCTTCACTTTTTCTGTACGTTCCAGCTTGACCATCCGCAAGGATGTTTCAATCAGATCACGTACCATCGATTCCACATCACGGCCAACATAACCCACTTCCGTGAACTTCGTTGCTTCCACTTTTACGAATGGAGCTCCTACCAGCTTAGCCAGTCGGCGTGCAATCTCCGTTTTACCGACACCGGTAGGTCCAATCATCAGGATATTTTTAGGCACAATATCATCCTGGGTATGCTCAGGCAAGAGGCTGCGACGATAACGATTGCGAAGGGCGACCGCTACCGATTTTTTAGCCTGTTTTTGACCTACAATGTACTTATCAAGCTCTGCAACGATTTGTCTGGGTGTTAACGCTTGTGTATGCATATAGCTTCCCTCCTATCAGTATGCTAACCTTGTATATGAGATGACTTTATAAAATGACCTATAAGGACAAAGAATCTCCACGAAGTAACTGAAGCCGATTTAATCATCATGCTCCATCACGGGAGATTGCTTTTCCTTACAACTCTTCAACAATAATATTATTGTTGGTATATACACATAACTCTGAAGCAATCTGGAGTGATTCACGAGCAATGTCTTTTGCTTCCAGATCCACCGCATGACGTTTTAACGCACGCGCAGCAGATAAGGCAAAGTTTCCTCCCGAGCCGATGGCAATAACGTCATCATCCGGCTCGATAATTTCGCCCCCGCCAGAAATCAGCAGCATACCCGTTTTATCCATAACAATCAGGAGTGCCTCCAGTTTGCGTAAAATCCGATCCTGGCGCCAATCCTTGGCAAGCTCTACCGCCGCACGCTGCAAGTTACCATGGTGCTCCTCCAGCTTGCCTTCGAATTTCTCAAACAAAGTAATGGCATCCGCTACGGAACCGGCAAAACCCGCCACAACCTGACCACGATACAAACGTCTTACCTTTTTGGCTGTATTTTTCATTACAACACTTTGCCCCATGGTCACCTGACCATCACCGGCAATCGCTGCTTTGCCATTATGACGAACTGCACAGATCGTTGTAGCATGAAATGACATATCCATGATATCAGCCTCCTCCCACGATTAATTTACACGCGTTCTGGAACGATTAGACCTTCTGCTGCTGCAAAACGAGCAATGCCATCCAGTGCACGCTGCGCAAGTGCTTCATTTTTTTCCTTTTTGTTACGTATTTTGGTTTCCAGCTTCGGTAGTAATCCGAAGTTTGCATTCATTGGCTGGAAGTGTTTGAAATCAGCTGTTGTAATATACTGTGCCATACTGCCCAGTGTTGTCTCCACCGGCAATACGACCAGTTCTTGTCCAAGGGCTGCTTTGGCTGCATTCATACCCGCGATTAAACCGGATGCCGCAGATTCTACATAACCTTCTACTCCTGTCATCTGACCTGCAAAGAACAGGTTTGGACGTTCTTTGAACTGATACGTTGGACGAAGCAGTTTGGGAGAATTAATAAATGTATTACGGTGCATTACGCCATAACGGACGAATTCCGCATTTTCAAGTCCAGGGATCAAAGAAAAGACACGTTTTTGCTCTCCCCATTTCAGATGCGTCTGGAATCCCACCAGATTGTACAGCGTTCCTGCCGCATTGTCCTGTCTAAGCTGAACAACAGCGTGTGGCAGTTCTCCAGTATGCGGATTGACGAGTCCTACAGGTTTCATCGGACCAAACAAAGCCGTTTGTTTACCACGTTTCATCATGACTTCAATCGGCATACAGCCTTCGAAGTAAATTTCTTTCTCAAACTCTTTTAGTTGAGCAACTTCCGCTGTGATCAATGCTTCATAGAACACATCGAATTCCTCTTCTGTCATTGGACAGTTCAAGTATGCTGCTTCGCCTTTATCATAACGTGAAGCTAGATAGACCTTGTTCATATCAATGGAATCTTTTTCGATAATCGGCGCAGCCGCATCATAGAAGTAGAAATATTCCTCACCCATAAGAGCTTTGATTTGCTCGGACAATGCTGGCGAAGTCAATGGTCCGGTTGCAACAACTACGATTCCGTCTTCCGGCAAAGAAGTCAGCTCTTCGTTGACAACCTCAATGAGTGGATGCTGATGAAGAGTAGATGTGATTTCGCCTGAGAACCCGTCCCGGTCCACGGCAAGTGCCCCACCTGCTGGAACAGCATGACGGTCTGCTGCACCCAGGACCAGAGAATTAAGCATTCTCATTTCTTCCTTCAATACACCGACTGCGTTGGTCAAGCTATTGGCACGAAGCGAGTTGCTGCATACCAGTTCTGCAAATTTATCTGTATGGTGAGCCGGCGTTTTCACAACCGGTCTCATCTCGTATAGTTTTACGCGCACACCGCGACATGCGATCTGCCAAGCTGCTTCTGTTCCTGCCAACCCGGCACCAATAACGGTTACTTGTTGTTCATTCGTCAAAATCATTTACCCCCATTATGCTAATCCGCTCATTCTTCTTCCGGTTCCTCTACCGGCTCTTGATGATCACATGAAGTACACTGCAATCGTGTTCCCTGTTTGTTCCGTTTCTCAATCATTAGTGATCCACAACTTGGACATGGTTTCGCCGATGGTTTATCCCATGATACAAAATCACATTCAGGATACTTGTCGCAGCCATAGAAAATTCGTCCCTTTTTACTGCGGCGTTCAACAACATGCCCTTCCTTACACTTCGGACAAGTTACACCAATATCCTTGATAATCGGTTTGGTATTACGGCAATCCGGGAACCCGGAACATGCAAGAAACTTGCCGAAACGACCCAGCTTATAAACGAGCGGTTTGCCGCACTTCTCACATATTTCATCCGAGACTTCATCTTCAATCTCAATTTCCTTCATTTCTTCTTCTGCAAACTCTAAACGTTTCTCAAAAGATTCGTAGAATTCTGCGAGTACCTTGACCCAATCCTCCGACCCTTCCTCCACATGGTCAAGATCACCTTCCATGTTCGCGGTGAACTCTACATTCAGGATCTCCGGGAAAAACTCCTCCATCTGTTCGATGACCAGTTCGCCCAGTTCAGTTGGCATGAATTTCTTCTCTTCAATTGCAACATATCCGCGCTTCTGAATGGTCTCCAGCGTTGGCGCATATGTACTCGGACGCCCTATGCCCAGTTCCTCAAGCGTTTTAACCAGCCTTGCTTCCGTATAACGTGGTGGCGGCTGTGTAAAGTGCTGTTTCGGCTCAATCTCCCGATTCTCCAGCACATCTCCATTTTTCAGCGGAGGCAGCAGACGATCTTCTTCCGTTGTACCGTCATCATTACCTTCTACATACACCTTCATGAATCCCTGGAAACGAACCTTGGAACCCGCTGCCCGGAAAATCGTATCACCTGCAGCAATGTCCACGGATAGTGTATCCAGAACAGCAGATGACATCTGGCTCGCTATAAAACGTTCCCAAACCAGTTTGTACAACCGGAATTGATCACGGCTCATAAACGATTTAATCGAATCCGGATCACGCAAAATCGACGTTGGACGAATCGCTTCATGCGCGTCTTGAGCATTGGCTGCTTTTTTGGAATAGTTTCTAGGCGTCTCTGGTGCAAATGGCTCACCGTACTTGCCAACAATGTATTCCTTGGCTTCTTCCTGAGCCGAAGCTGCAATTCGGGTAGAGTCTGTACGCATATACGTAATGAGACCGACTGTGCCTTCTTTTCCGAGGTCTACCCCTTCATACAGCTGTTGGGCAACCGACATCGTCTTGGAAGCTCTGAAATTCAATTTACGTGCGGCTTCCTGCTGCAAGGAACTCGTTGTAAACGGAGCAGAAGGATTACGGCTGCGTTCTTTTTCTTTAACTTCTTTGACTGTAAAAGAAGCTCCCTCGATTTGCTTTAAGATGGCCTGTACTTCTGCCTCACTGCCAAGTTCGGTTTTGGTACCGTTCAACTGATGGAACTTGGCTTCAAACGGATTTCCGTCCGCTGTAAGTTTGGCAGTAATGCTCCAGTACTCTTCCGGTTCAAAATCATTAATTTCATTTTCACGATCCAAAATGATTTTGACGGCCACGGACTGTACGCGGCCAGCGGACAATCCTTTTTTGACTTTCTTCCATAATAACGGACTAATTTTATATCCTACAAGCCGATCCAGAATACGTCTCGCCTGCTGCGCGTTAACCAGATCCATATTGATTTTGCGCGGCGTTTTGAACGCATCTTTGACAGCCTGTTTCGTAATTTCATTAAATACAACCCGGCAATCCGCGGTTTCGTCCAGTTCAAGTGCATGGGCCAAATGCCATGCAATAGCCTCACCTTCGCGATCCGGGTCAGCTGCGAGATACACTTTTTTCACTTTCTTACGGGCATCCTTCAGTTCTTTCAAAATTGAACCTTTGCCGCGGATCGTAATATATTTCGGATTAAAATCATTCTCTACCTCAACGCCGATCTGACTCTTTGGCAAATCGCGTACATGTCCCATCGAAGCTTTCACGATGAACTTGCTGCCTAAATATTTGCCGATCGTTTTCGCCTTTGAGGGCGACTCAACGATTACGAGTGCATCCGCCATAGGTTCATCCTCCTCTCAGTCATGAAACTGCTGCTTGTTTTAATGATTCTCACTTCATTAGCAGCATGACTAACTTCCGCTAATAATCTATTTTCACATGCTGCCTTGATTGCAGCATCGTCATACCCTTGCGTATTTGGTTCCAGGTAATTGGCTAATCTGCTTTTTTATGATTAAAGATAACAGAACTGAATGCAAATGTCCAAAATCCCAGTTGAGCTGTTCAACAAGTTGATCCAGGGATTGCTCTTCCCGCTCCAGCAAATAAATAACACGTTGTTCATCTAAAGATAGTTTTACGACAGGGAATATTCCTTGATTGGAAGTTTCACTGCTTTCCGTTGAACGTCCTCTATTGTAAGGAAGTTGTTCCGTATTTGGCAAGTCCAATTGAAACTCTTCCAATAAATCAGTGGCACAGGTCACCAATTTTGCGCCCTGACGAATCAGATTATGCGAACCTCGACTTTTGGGAGATGTTATGGGACCTGGAACGGCAAACACGTCTCTTCCAGCTTCAAGCGCAGCATCTGCAGTAATAAGTGATCCACTTCGGATATCAGCCTCAACGACCAACGTACCCAAAGTTAACCCGGCAATGATCCGATTACGTTCCGGAAACAATCCCTGACGTGCACGCGTACCCGGAGGATATTCTGACAAGAGCAGCCCTGTTTCGGCAATTCGTTCGGCAAGACTGGTGTTTTCGGGAGGATAAATGTTGTCAATTCCTGTCCCAAATACCGCAATGGTCTTACCATGTGCACGAAGAGCCGCATCGTGACAAACACTATCTATTCCTCTCGCTAACCCACTTACAATGGTCAGGCCCGCCTTGCATAATTGCTCCGCCAGCTTCTCACCAATTTTGCGTCCGTATACTGTGGGCATGCGGGTTCCTACCATTGCAATGGATTGCGTGTGCAGCAGTTTCATATCTCCACGCCCGTACATGACCCAAGGTGGCTGAACGGTTTCCTTCATTAATATGGGGTAATCCTGATCCAGATAGGTAACGACCTCAATTCCAAGTTTATAAACACTCTCTTGTCTCTGCTCAATCCATTCGATATTGAATTGTTTGGTTAGACGGGCAGCCTGATCCTTGCGTAATCCCGCAGCAATCCAATCTCCCTCTTTATAGTCCAACAAATCCATCAGTTGATCTTGTCCTGAGAGCAGTTTGGAGATTGTTTTCTTACCAATACCGTCCGTTTCATGCAGTCCAATCAAAATCCATCTTTCTTCCATATCAAAAACCTCCCATATCGGGAAGAAAATCTTCCCTCATATTGTGTGTTATGTGACAACGGAATGCAAGCGTTTACTCTCGCAGGCAAACAATCACTCTCTTTTTCACCCAGTAAAAAAACGCAAAAAAGCAACCCTTCGCCCTGTTCAGGACAAAAGGTTGCTTACCTTTTCCGTATGATCAATAGTCGGTTCACCAGAAAATTATATTCCTGAGCCGTTTCTTCTATTATAACGGAAAAGAATTAATGTGTCGTGCACAAATTCAGAATACCGCGTTCTTCAAGTACGCTCACAAGAGTCGAGCCCATTTCAGCTGGCGTTGGAGCAACTTTGATTCCGCAAGATTCCAGTTTCGCAATTTTTTCTTTGGCTGTACCTTTACCACCAGAGATGATAGCGCCTGCATGACCCATGCGTTTCCCTGGAGGCGCAGTAACACCACCAATGAAGCCAACTACCGGTTTGGTCATGTTATCGCGTACCCATTCTGCCGCATCTTCTTCAGCCGTACCGCCGATTTCACCGATCATGATGACCGCATGTGTCTGCGGATCTTCATTGAACCGTTTCAGGATATCAATGAACTCGGAGCCTTTAACCGGGTCGCCCCCAATTCCCACAGCAGAAGATTGTCCAATTCCACGTGCAGACAATTGATGAACAGCTTCATACGTGAGTGTTCCACTACGGGATACCACGCCAACATGACCAGGCATATGAATATAACCTGGCATGATGCCGATTTTGCATTCGCCTGGTGTAATAACGCCTGGACAGTTTGGTCCGATCAGAACGGTATCTTTGCCTTCCATGAAACGGTCAACCTTGACCATATCAAGTACCGGGATACCTTCGGTAATACAGATCACGAGATCCAGCTCTGCGTCCACAGCTTCCATGATGGAATCCGCTGCAAATGCCGGAGGAACGTAGATGACGCTCGCTGTTGCGCCAGTAGCTTCCTTCGCTTCCTGTACTGTATTAAACACCGGCAGACTGACTACTTTGCCATCTTCCAGCGTGATATCAACATTGGTACCGCCTTTACCCGGTGTAACGCCGCCTACCATCTGGGTTCCGTAGTCCAATGCGCCCTTCGTGTGGAACATTCCCGTTGAACCCGTAATGCCTTGCGTAATGACTTTTGTATTTTTATCAATCAAAATACTCACGTTGCTTCACATCCTTACGGTTATTTTTCAAGTGCCGGACAGCTCCGGAACTAAGGCAGCAATTTGCCCAGGAATGAACTTATTTTACGAGGGCAACAATTTTCTGTGCACCATCGGCCATGGAATCAGCAGGAACGATATTTAGGCCGGATTCACCCAAAATGCGTTTACCAAGTTCCACGTTAGTTCCTTCAAGACGAACAACCAGCGGTTTAGTCAGGCCAAGCTGCTTCGCGGCTTCAACAACACCATTGGCAATGACATCACAACGCATAATGCCGCCAAAAATGTTAACGAAGATACCCGCCACTTTGGCGTCAGACAAAATGATTTTGAAAGCTTCGGTCACTTTCTCTGTTGTCGCACCGCCCCCAACATCGAGGAAGTTGGCCGGGTCGCCGCCATAGTATTTGATGATATCCATCGTCGCCATCGCAAGTCCCGCACCATTAACCATACAGCCGATGTTGCCATCAAGTGCTATGTAGCTCAGGTCGTATTTGGAAGCTTCGATTTCTTTTTCGTCTTCTTCATCCAGGTCGCGCAGTTCCAGAATATCTTTGTGACGGAACAAGGCGTTGGAATCAAAATTCAATTTTGCATCCAGCGCGATAACGTTTCCATCTCCGGTAACAACGAGTGGATTAATTTCGGCAATGGAGCAATCTTTTTCGACAAATGCTGTGTACAACGCAAGCATAAACTTAACCGCTTTGTTCACCAACTCATTCGGAATACGAATGCTGTACGCCAGTTTACGTGCCTGGAACACTTGCAATCCAATTGCAGGGTCAATAATTTCCTTGAAAATTTTCTCAGGTGTAGCTTCAGCTACTTCTTCGATCTCTGTACCGCCTTCTTCGGAAGCCATCATCACGACGCGGCCTGTGGCACGGTCCACAACAACACCCACATAATACTCTTTGCGGATATCGCATCCTTCTTCAATCAGAAGACGCTTCACTTCTTTGCCTTCAGGTCCAGTTTGGTGTGTTACCAATACTTTTCCCAAAATTTCGGATGCGTAAGCACGAACTTCGTCGATACTTTTCGCTACTTTCACGCCGCCGGCTTTCCCCCGGCCACCTGCATGAATTTGCGCTTTGACTACAGTCACCGGACTGCCCAGTGCCTCTGCGGCCGCAACCGCTTCATCGACTGTATAAGCAACCTTTCCGTTTGGAACGGTGACTCCATACTGTTTCAGTACTTCTTTTCCTTGATATTCATGGATATTCATTCTCGAATCCTCCTATCAACATGACTGCAACAAGGCGGGTTGGTAGACTAACAAAAGACAAATGTTGACTATTTTCACTTAAACCCAATTCATTGTAACATGTTTTTAAAACGCTTTCCTTAAAAAAGTAATGGTTAATAGACAGTATTTTGATATGAGTATGATCCCATATTGTGAATGCTTGGATATTAATGGAAAAAACCTCAGCTAATAAGCCAAGGTTTCTTGATAATATTACGACGATGCAATTTATTTTCTGGCTTCTTTGGTGTTCGTCTGATGGACTTTCTCCAGAAGGCCCTTGAACTGTCCCAGTAAAGATTCAAACTCTGAACTGTTCAGACATGCATCTTCCTGGATCGCTTCAGGTATAGACAAAGCTTTATGGCGAAGTTCCCGCCCGGCGTCTGTAAGTGTAATCAATACTTTTCGTTCATCCTGGACTGAACGTTCGCGATGAATAAGTCCTGCTGACTGTAAACGTTTCAGAAGTGGTGTCAATGTCCCCGAATCGAGGTAAAGCGCCTCTCCGATTTCCTTAACCGTACATTCTTCACGTTCCCACAACACCATCAAGACCAGGTATTGAGAATAGGTTACACCCAGTACCTCAAGATAGGGCTGGTACATCTTCGTAATTTCACGTGAACAAGCGTATATGGCAAAGCATAATTGATTATCCAGCTTCAAACTTTCATTCTGCATATATCTGTCTCACCTACCTATTGTGCTATTGAGCATTCTATATTCCTTATAATAGAGGTTGCCCCCTGTTATAACCGCAAGAATTTGCGAATATAAGGAACCTCCATCTATCTTATCATAAATTAGAAAAAAAACAGAATAATTGAGCACAAATGATTTCACCATTCTATTTAATAGTGTTAAATTTAATTGCCTAAAATATAATAACAGGTATAGATATAATCAAAATATATAACCACATAACCAAAAATTCTTGATACGTTGAACAGCTCACCCATCTTCTACTTACACCTCCACAACTGCGCGACATTGATACGAAAGTGAATATTTTTTTATTCTGCGGGAAACTTCATGCGGAAATCTATATACAATCCCGAAGAAGGGATAGATAAGCCGTACTATGACGAGACGGGTTGACGCCCTGATTTCTTTTATATAAAATGCTTGTAGAAGCTGAGGAAGCACCTTAATTCGTAGACTGGCCCGTACTATGCGCGCCAAGGACGAAGTGAGGTGTTTCTTGTATTATGTATGGAAAACTGCATAGTGCCTGTTTATATGGAATTGACGGAGTATTAATTGAAGTGGAAACAGATTTGTCGAATGGTTTACCCCAGACGTCTATTATTGGATTGCCGGATTCGGCTATTCGTGAAGCGGTTGAACGCGTTCGTGCGGCTATAAAAAACTGTGGCTATCAGTATCCGTTACAACGGATTACGATTAATCTGGCCCCTGCGGATCTGCGAAAGGAAGGAGCTTCCTTTGATCTCGCCATTGCTGTTGGTTTACTTATGACAAGTGGTCAACTGGTACTTCCTGTACAAGAACGGACATTAGTAGTGGGTGAACTGGCATTGGACGGTTCAGTGAGATCTGTTCCTGGCATTTTATCCATGGTAGATTTGGCAAAACGGCAAGGCTTTACCTCTGTTCTTCTGCCCGCTGATAATTTGGAAGAGGCTTCGCTAATTCGGGGTATTCAAGTATTTGGGGTTCGTCATTTGCAAGATATCGTACCAGAGAGTGTAACCGCTGCAAAGAGCACGAAAGGAACGATACCAAATAAGGGGCCTGTGGTTATAAAAGACTACGCTCACCTTTCTGTTCGAATTCCAAATCACGAAAATTTGAATAACCACGAGCGCTCGAAACACACTTCATTCCTGGAGGATGATTATAGTGATGTGTTAGGACAGCATCATGTGAAGCGAGCACTCATGATTGCCGCAGCAGGGATGCACAATATTTTGCTGGTCGGCCCGCCAGGAACAGGGAAAACCATGTTAATTAAACGGCTGCCCACGATTCTTCCCCCATTGTCCGAAGACGAAGCGCTGGAAGTAACCAAAGTGCTAAGTGCCGCAGGCAAACTTAAGGAAACCTCTCGCGGACTGGTTGCAGACAGGCCTTTTCGTTCACCACATCATACAATTTCCACTTCCGGTCTAATTGGAGGCGGCGGAATTCCCAAGCCGGGCGAAGTTAGTCTTGCCCACCGGGGTATATTGTTTCTGGATGAGCTGCCCGAGTTTCAGCGGCAAGTCCTTGAAGTATTGAGACAGCCATTGGAGGATCGCAAAGTCACCATAAGCCGCGCGCGAGCAGCGTTCACATTTCCAGCACAATTTATGCTCGCCTGCTCTATGAATCCCTGTCCTTGTGGATATCTCTCTGCCCAGTCTGAGGAACAACGATGTATATGCAGTCCTGCACGCGTGGCCGCGTACCGAGCCAAAATTTCCGGTCCCCTGCTGGACCGAATCGACCTTCAGGTCGAAGTGCCACCCCCAGGTGAGTGGCGCAAGGCTGGCGCTTCTCCTTCATCTTCGGAAATGCAGGCCAAAGTCATTCACGCTCATCGTATTCAGGCTGCCCGATATGCGAACAGTTCAGTTCGCTGGAATAGCCAGCTATCAGGAACTCTTCTGCGTCGAACGATTCGTCTGCCTGATGAAGCAGACTATCTGCTCCAGCAGACACTGCAAGCACTGAACCTGAGCATGCGTGCACATGATCGAATTATTAAAATGGCCCAGACGATCGCTGACCTGGACCATAATGGCGTAATTTTGACAGCTCATGTGGCTGAAGCGATACAGTATCGCCAGTTAGATTTGAATTTATTTTAAGAGAGGTCACTTCAGCAATAAAAGCTTTAAGGGGAATACATGCATCACCATTCAGCACCATGATCGGGTTCAAGCGCGATATCAGTAGATTTTAAATCTAATGTTTCATAAATTAAAACAATACAAATACCCCTGCAAGTATGTCTCCTCCGTACTAGAGGGAACGTGCAGGGGTAATTGCATGAGAATTATGTTCGAATTGTATAGCGTAAAACATATTAATTATTCAAATATAGTCAGCTTGTCCTTGGCTGGTGTACGTTCTTTGGCAGAAGGAATAACCTCTGGATACCCCATGTAAACCATGCCGATAATTTTTTCCCCAGCCTGAATGCCAAGGGACTTACGGAATTTGGGTCCGTACAGGAAAGGCTTGGTTACCCAGAAGGTACCAATGTCTTCACTCCATGCCGCGAGTAGGAAGTTCTGTACCAACGCACTCACTGCTGCAAAATCTTCATCCCAGACATTCTGGCGCGGATCTTCTTCCATGACTACAAGCATAACGGATGGGACTTGCTTGATATTCGCAGAGAACTTGTTATCCTCACCCATCTCTGCATCTATGGCGTCTGCCAGCTTATTCAGTCCATCTCCGCTAAATAGCAAAAACCGCCAAGGCTCACGCAATTTGTGATTGGGTGCCCATACAGCTGTGTCCAACAGATCAACAATCTGCTGTGTGGGAACAGCTTCTTTTTTAAATTTTTTGACGGTACGACGGTTTTCAATGGCTTCTCTTACAGCGTTACCCGTTTGGGTAGATTTACTCATAACCATGCCTCCCAGATTATAAAAATTATCCGTGACCGCAGTTCAAACCTGCGATGTGAATCGACTCATTTATAAAAAAACAAATAGTGCAGCAAACTGGATTACAATCTTGATTATACACTGATCGGTTCATAGGATTCAAAGGAATGCTGACAACATTATTTCGTTCTGGTCATTTCAGATGCAAAAAGACGACTTCGACTCTTACCCCGTGAAGGGATTCATAGAGTCAACGTCGCCTTTCTTCATTATAAGTAGCTATTTAATCAATACGGGTATGACCCTGCTCCTTCAAACTTCCCATTCACAAAATCCATTTTGTTGATTTTCTCCTGGTTGCCGGCGACATCTGTACTGAAATATTCCACTGTTTTGACATCAGGTGCATAAATTTTTATTGGTATGGTAAACGTGAGCCATTCCCCTCCATTGATTCTGTACTGGATCATTTTCAAGCCCGATCCGTTAACTTCGTCCGTTGCCTTTAACTTAAAATTAAATCCATTAATATATTGTTTCCCGCTGGATACCTCTGTCAGGGGAACTAGAGCATATTTGGTTACAGGCGGGATTTTGTCCACATTGCTCTTGAGAATAAAATCAAATGCATTGTTAGGTCCTTTCACCAAAGTTACCCTAATCGTTTGCTTGATATAACCATCCGCTTCAACAGAGATTGTGCTTGTTCCCGGAAGCTGCTGTTTCATCGTATATTTCCCTTGTTTGTCTGTTGTTGTCTGTAAACCATTGATTGTCACTTTGGCGCCTATGATCCCCTTTCCACTCTCATCGATGACCAAGCCGTTTATAGCTGCAGCCTCTTGCAGATAGAAATTCAATTTATTCGTAGTTCCATAGGATACTGTCACATATTTCGTGTAAGGAACATAGTCATTCGCATTGACCTCAACATTAATGTTTTGGGTCTGATATGCGTTAATCCCCGTGATAGCGTAGTTTCCATTCTTGTCTGTTTTAATTGTTTGGCTTACCGTTGTCGCTTTTACAATCGCACCCACAATAGGTTTTCCCGATTGGTCAGTCACTGTACCTACGATGGTGGCTGGCTCAAAGAGTACTAAATTCACTTCTTTTGTATCCCCCGGACTCAAGGTAACATAACTAAAATTCATTCCTGAATCCAAGTATCCCTTGGCTACCGCTTTAATGGAGAAATCAGTGCTTTCACTTATAGCCGTTTCAAAACGAAAATCTCCTTGGGAATCGGTCTTTACTATTTGATTTTGTGCCCCACCAGTTTGCTGCGTAATATTTACATTCGCATCTTTCACTGGAAAACCATCGTTATCAGTAATTTTCCCATAAATTTTCGAAGTTTGAGCAAGACGATTAACTTGCCCCTCCACAGAAGCATCTTTGGATGCAGCATATGTAGTTCCAGAAAGCAGCAGACCAAACACTCCGGAAAATAATAATAATACGCTTAAACGAACTATCCATTTCCATTGATTACTCATGACAATCGTTCACCTCATCCAAATATAGTAGTAAGTCCTAAGGCAATATGAGATCGTTATATCTATCTAACTAACTAGCATTTCGAGCTTCCAAAACTCCCCGCCCCATACATATTGCCAAATTCCTTCACCGCCGTTCATGGTTTCGCTAATATCCAGCACTTCCATGCGAGGGGTCTCCCACACCAGTTTCTCTTTCATTGCTGCGACAGATTGAATTTCGTTCATAGTTCACACCTCTTTTTTTAATTTTCTTTTCTCATTTTATTATAAATGATACATTTTGTATCTATTTATTTTAAGAACTTTAATCTCTTCGTCTGCTAGAAACAAGTTAGAACACAACGAAGCTGCATTGTTTATAGAATTAAAACGAACTTGAATAGGACATATACATGGTAAGGAGAAAGAGGGCACTTTATAACAGGTAACTTAGTATCATAGACTGGATTGAAACACATCGTTTGAGCTTTTATTCAGAAAATTATTTATAGATATAGCTTGTTTACAATCAGAAAAGGGAGTAAAAACAACGGTGATAAATAAATAATTTTACCAATAAATTGATACAAAATGTATTTATTTTATGAAATGAAATGTAATGTATTTTAATGTATTGTAATGTATTGCTGCTCTTAAGTTCTTTTTTACCTCTAACCGGTTCCAAATCAAAATAACCCACGAGAGAGACACTTTCTCTAGTGTCTTTCTCGTGGGTTAACACAGCTAATAAATCGCGAATATAGTAGCAACTCAAAATGCATTAATAATATGATCAACCGACACGGTTTCGCCCGCTTTATCCAGCATTACTGCAATCACATCAAAACGGATTTGATGATTGGTCTCTCCCGTCATTTGCAAATATACAGATGCGGTTGCACGTACCTGCTGCATTTTACGGATATCTACCGACTCCTGGGGTGTTCCATACTTTCCAGTTCCGCTTCTACTCCGGACTTCAATAAAAATGATCATGCCTTCATGGGCAGCAACGATATCAATCTCTCCGCTTCGGCAACGCCAATTTTGACGGAGAATCCGATAATGATGCTCCCGAAGCCAGTCGCAAGCAGCTTCTTCACCCAATCGTCCCTTTTGCTGACGTGTCAGTTTTGAAGCTGGACCCTCTTCTGATCTGCGCTCTACCATGAATCCTCTTCCTCTCGTCCAGAAGCCAGACGGTCAGCTCGATAAATATAGGTTAACACTTCGGCCACCAGTTGATACAGCTCCGACGGAATCTGTTCATCCAGATCCAGCTTGGATAACACTTCGACAAGTGCAGCATCCTCCTGAACAGGAACACCATTTTCCTTGGCTTTATCCAAGATGGCTTCTGCCACTTTGCCACGGCCTTTGGCCACCACGACTGGCGCTTCACTCTCACCAGGTACATATTTTAATGCAACGGCCTTTTTGGAGATCAGGTCCGGTTGCGAATCCTCTTTCATACCCGCATGTCCACCCCTTTGTATCGTTCAGGACTGTAGTCCGAGGCAGTCATTTTCCGTTCAGCACCCGGTTCCTGGCCCACAGGCCATGGTTCTGCCTTGAAGGTCAGCAGCTGATAGCCCAGCTTGTCCAACGCCCGGTGGATCTCTTCACGCCCACTTTCCAGAAGCAATCCCATTCCTTCACGATCATTCAGGACGCGAAGACTGACGATATTATTGACAACATGCACATCCACCAGCGTTGGACCGAGACTTTTCATATCCAGATCAAACCACAGGCGGCAGTTGGAAGCATCCAGCTCCCCGCGTTGCCCCCGTCGGGACTGTATCTGGACAGAAGCTGTCTCTTCTCCATCGGGTCCCGTAATGGGGATAAACCAGTGCATCTGGGCAAAAGCAGCACTGCGATCCGTTGTCAGCAATAACTGCTGACCTGTCAGAAATTGCACGGCCTGTCCGGCGGCATCCTTGAGCGCCGCCGGTGCACCGTCGCTGCTGGCAAGCTGCAGCAGCAAGCCCTTCAGCGAGTCCGTGGTTCCCGGACTCGCCACATCCCCCACGCGCGCCTGCGCAGCCGCGCCGTGCACTGCCTGCTGCTCGTGCTCTGCACCGAGCAGCTTCAACACGCGCCCCACCCACGGATCCCCCTCGTGGGTGACAGGCGCCGCCGCAGCTCCCCCAGGTGCTGCGGCACTACCGCCAGCCGGCAGCGCATCCGCGCCGGCTGGCAAAGGCTGCGGCACGCCTCCGGCAGCCGCAGCCGCCTGGCCGCCCTGCGATGCAGGGGCGGCCAGTGTCGCCGCACCGGGCTGTGCCGGTGCGGCTGTGGACGCGCTGCGCAGCGCGTCCAGCAGCGCCAGCAGCTTGGGCGCCAGCTGCGCTGCCGATGGAGCTGCTGGCGCCGCCTGTCCTGCTGCGGCAGAAAGCACCGCAGCAGCAGGCGTTTCACCGCGGCCGTCCACTCGACCGGCCGCGTTCCCCTCAGGCTGGACCGTAATCACACGGCCAGCCGCAGTATCCACAGCCGCCCCCGGTGTGCCCGGGCGGCTCCCCGCAACGCCCGCATCAGATGCACGCGGGCTCTCACCAGGTATTCCGGTTCCCGCCGGAATACCTGCACCAACCTTGCCAGCAGTTTCAATATTGCTGGCCCCTGACTTCATTCCAGTAGCTTCCGCATTTACCGAACCTGTACTTGTCTGCCCATTACCTTTCACCGCATTACCCGCAGCTTCCTCTGATCCATCAGCCACTGGAGCAGCACCTGCAGGTGTCCCAGGCACGAGTTGCCCTGTCAAGCCAGACGTTCCTCCTGTCACTCGCGCACCGCCTGACGGACCTAACGTTTCTCCCGTCTGCTCTACGCTTAACGGTACAGCCAATCCTCCCATAACGGATGGTCTCATCGTGGCTGCCCGTTCTCCACTACCTGCCGGTTTGCCCGCTGTTTGGGTCAGCATGGATTCCAACTGTTCAGCCAAACCCTTTAACAACTGATGTAGTGGCGGACCAAATACAGCCTGATGCAAGCCCTTTACAGTTTCCGCCGTAACCGGAAGACCACGCTGAAATGCAATACCTGTCGCCTGCACCCATTCTTCGACAGGCACCTGTGCAGGTTTAGCTGTCATCATATTTTGAACCATAGCTACATTATCCTTGGTTAAAGGTAACCCGCTTCGCTGCATGGATAACAATAGTTCACGATTACCTTTGGTATCCGGCAAACCTACCTCCTGAAGCAAATTGTTCAAAGAAGCCTGTGGAAGTTCTGCCAATGTGCCCGTGAGCGGCTTCATGACCGTTACTCCATTCTCACCTGGAGGCTGGACCTGAAGCAGTGTTGTTTCACCTGGTCGAAGCGGGGTTTCCAGTTTTGCTCGCACCTGTACACCCTGAATTTGAAGAACCGCATCTGCTCCATCATCGGATACACTAACTACGGACCCTCGTACAACCTGACCTTCCTTTAACTCCAGCGGTTTGGCATTTCCCGGTTTACTATCCCCCAGCAAACCACGAATCACGGAACCTATATTCAAACCCTTCACCCTCCCTCCCTGTGTGGTCTAATTAAAATAAAGTGTGCTGCTCTCCGAGCAAATTGCCGAGAAAACTGCGACGGTGCATGGGTGTAGCACCCAGAGCCATAATTTGTTCACGATGAAATTTCGTTGCATATCCCTTATGTATTGATAAGCCATATTCCGGATATAACGTATCCCAGTCCTCTTTGCAAAGCCGATCCCGGGTAACCTTCGCAATAATGGATGCTGCCGCAATGGATTGACTGTTTGCATCGCCTTTAATAATGGACAACTGAGGTATATGCACATCTACCTTTTCAGCATCTACCAACAGATAGTCCGGCACACCCTCAAGCGCTTCTACTGCACGTTTCATGGCAAGCCTTGCAGCCTGTTTAATATTCAGTTGATCAATCGTTTCCGCATCAGCATATCCGATCCCTACTGACAATGCCTTTTCCATAATGATGTCATATAATGCGTCTCGCTTTTTCTCCGTTAATTTCTTAGAATCATTAACCCCTTCCAGAATCAGATCCCGAGGCAAAATAACGGCTGCGGCTACGACATCTCCAAATAAACAACCCCGTCCAACCTCATCAATTCCGGCAATCCGTTCAAATCCGCTTTCCCAATATTCACGCTCATAGATTAGCAGATCTTTGGGTTCGACCCATTCCTTTTTCTTCTTTTTGGGTTCAACCAGGGCATCCAACTGTGTCAAATCAGTTATCTCATTCATATCATTCATTACAGTGTCATCTCCTCTGCCCACTCTTGCTTCAACGCATCACTTTTATATCATTTATTATATAGACGTAGATTCCCGATTTTTGTTCTATCAAATCCAATTAAACAAGACATAAATTTCCGTGAAGCCTATAGATAATACGATGATGAGTTATTATTTTATCGGTATCTGATGGCTTAAATTGAAGATATTTAGTATTGAGCAGGCTAAATCTTTATCACTCATCATAGCATGATTTACAATCCTCAGATATACGTACAAAACAATACCATAAAGTGCAATTTACTAGAATCACCTTCCAGCTCTAGCAAAACTCCTTTATTTTGAATTCCAGTATGACAAAAAGCGACCGCTCCCGGTAATCCGGTAACGGCCGCTTCTTTCGGCAGTTGTTTCGTATTTAATAAGGAGCTTCCATAGAGAAACGTCCCATTTTGCCCGCACGCAGTTCACGCAGAAATGCTCGCGATGCCTTTTCCAAATCGATACGCCCACCACTCACAACACAACCACGTATACGGCCAACCTGTTCCATGATCGCAACGACACTGTCTGAATCATCCGCATCCTTAGAGAACTCCTGAAGTCCATATCGTTCTTCAAGAGAATCCCAGTAATAACGCATCAGGTAACTAATGCCAAAAAAGGCGATGTCTTCAGCATTCAGAATCTCTTCCTTGATTGCACCCGTTACCGCAAGACGATAACCCACGTTTTGATCTTCGAATTTTGGCCAAAGAATACCCGGGGTATCCAGCAGTTCCATTTCTTTACCCACTTTGATCCACTGTTGTCCCTTTGTTACACCAGGACGATCTCCCGTTGCCGCAATGCTCCGTCCAGCCAGTCGGTTAATAAGCGTGGATTTACCCACGTTTGGAATACCAACAATCAGTCCACGAACCGCTCGAGGGTTAATCCCTTTAGCTATTTGACGGTCAATTTTTTCTTTAAGGAGAAGCTTCGCTTGTGTTGGTATGTCTTTCACGTTGGTACCTGTTGAAGCATCTACAGGAAAAGCCGTGATTCCCTCTTTTTTGAAATATTCAATCCATTCTTGCGTCACTTTTGGATCCGCCAAGTCAGATTTATTCAACAAAATCATCCGGGGTTTGCCCTGTAAAATCTCATCAATCATCGGGTTGCGGCTGGAGACAGGCAGACGGGCATCCAGCAGTTCGATGACCACGTCAATCAGCTTTAACTTATCCTGAATCTGGCGTCTGGCTCGGGTCATATGACCTGGAAACCATTGAATCGTCACCTTGTCTTCACCTCATTATTTGTTGATATACAAGCTTTAACTATAACATCCACACCGCATCACTTCGCTGGCAAAATAATCTTCCGGTCATTATTATCCCCAGATTATCTCTGCCCTCTACGTTTTAGTGTATATTTTATATTTTGCTTGTATATCCTGCATTCATATTAATGGTTAATCCACTTGATATCGCCGATCGGCCAGAAAATCACATCTGCACGACCTACAATATCCGTCAGTGACACATAACCGATCATCCGGCTATCCGTACTGTTCGGGCGGTTATCCCCCATTACAAAAACATGACCTTCAGGTACTTTCCCATCCGGGAATTGCTCATTAGGGAAGTCCTTCACGTTGTAGGTTCCACCGTTCGCTTCAGCAGCATCGATGGCTCCCTGAATGTAAGTCTCATCGACTTTCTTACCATTGACCAGAACCGTATCGTCCTGAACCTCAACGGTATCGCCCGCAACAGCAATGACACGTTTAATGAAATCACGGCCTTCAGATGGAACGTGGAATACGATAACTTCTCCGCGCTGTGGTTCCCTGATATCATATAAAATTTCATTGACGATCACACGTTCACCAGTATGGAAATTCGGCTGCATGGAAGGCCCGTCCACAACAAACGGTTTGAACAGCAACCACCGAATTAAAATGACAAGTACTAGTGCAATCACGATGGCTTTGAGCCATTCGAAAATTTCATTTTTGGCTTTTTTGGATCGACTGCCTTTCTCTTCGGCAGCATTGCCCTGGTCCTGTTGAACTTCCTGTTCCATTAATGATCTTCCTCTCTTCACAGTACATGTTATAGCAGTTTTTACACATCATCAGTTATGTAATCTTACACGCAAGCATTACCAGTACATTTAATCCACAATTCAAATGTTCTTCAATAACTGATTTCACAAGCCTCCCGGACTATTCGCGCATGTGCCGCCATACCATTTTACTCGGAAGTGCACCTCCGGTTCAACTTTTCCCGGACAAAAACGAAAAGGGCTTGTCTCCAAGCCCTCCCCGGTATCCGTTATATTAACGAATTTCTTTAATTCTCGCTGCTTTACCGCGTAGTTCACGAAGATAATAAAGCTTCGCACGACGCACTTTACCACGGCGAGCCACTTCGATTCTATCGATTTTAGGGGAATGAAGCGGGAAAGCTCTTTCCACACCTACACCGTAAGAAATTTTACGAACTGTAAAAGTCTCACTGATTCCACCACCACGGCGTTTAATCACAACACCTTCGAACAATTGGATACGCTCACGAGTTCCCTCGATTACCTTAACGTGCACTTTCAAAGTGTCACCAGGACGAAAACTCGGAATATCCTTACGAAGTTGTTCTTGTGTAATCGCTTGAACGATATTCATCTATGACTCCCTCCTTCCGTACAGGCGTTCATACTTCTTCCAGAGAACACCTTGTCTCCTTCATTATCCATAGAGGACCGCCGTATTCCACATAACAGACTTATTGT
This sequence comes from Paenibacillus sp. 11B, assembly GCF_030487755.1. Classification (NCBI taxonomy): domain Bacteria; kingdom Bacillati; phylum Bacillota; class Bacilli; order Caryophanales; family Paenibacillaceae; genus Paenibacillus; species Paenibacillus sp. 11B. Next base: position 1,012,507 of record NZ_JAUKNS010000002.1, read on the forward strand.
ATCACGCACCATAACAAAACACAAGGAAAAATAAACAAATTAGAAGTTCCACCGCGATGGATCGTCATGATTAGTATTCTGGAATAAGTCAAGCATTAGACGGAAAAAATACTGTAACTTTCTGTCAAGAAAGATCGTCTATGATATAGCTTGTTGGATTACGTGCTAATACATCTAAAATGTAATTCCATGAAGAAATGAAATGGTAAAAGGAGAACCTGTTGACTTATGAAACTCTTCAAAAAAATCGCTCTTGCTGCACTCGCTCTACTCACTTGTTCCATTACAATGTATGCGTATGCGGTAACACATCCTACCAATGCAATGTCCCACAAAGCATGCACGTCCTGGGATATGGTAAAACGTAAGGCATTTCTAATGTCTCACTCCGAGTATTCCAGCAAACCTGTACTTGATCAGGCTACCTTTCACATCGCACAAGGTTCGGCTACTGAAGTACCTGTACTGATGTATCATTACATACAGCCCAAAATCAACAACCATGAAAAAAACAACAAATCGATCATTAATCTGGAAGACTTCGAAGAAAACATGAAATATCTGCATGAAGAAGGTTACAACACAATAACACTGGAGCAGCTTGAGCAATACGTGAATGGACAGATCTCCCTGCCCCAAAAGTCTATTGTCATCACCTTTGATGATGGTTACCAGAACAATTATACTTTAGCCTACCCTGTGCTCAAAAAATATAATTTCCATGCTTCCCTGTTTGTCATCGGCAGCAAAATTCAGGATCAGCCTTCGGCTTTTGATCCAGACAAAAAAACGTTTATCTCCAAACAGGAGATGCAGGCCGCTAAGGACGTTTTTGAGTTCAATAGCCATACCTATAATCTGCATCACAAGGGATATATGCGTTGCGGTGACAACGTGCCCGTCGGACTCGACACAAGTCTGCTGAATGATGACGTCAAACTAATGAAGGAAACCGGTATAGACACGCCGTATATGGCCTATCCTTTCGGTTATACCAGCACGCAGATGATCTATCAACTGCAGAAAAATGGGTATCGCATGGCCTTTTCCGTACGTTCAGGTTTTGTTCGACCCGGGGATAATCCCATGAAGCTCCCACGATTAACGGTTACGACCGGAACTGACTTGGCTGCATTGCTCCACCCTGAATCAAACCAACAGGAAATCCTTCCTGTCGTAGAGATCAGTCATTAGGCTAGATTGAAACTTCCCCGCCCGGATAAAGAGTCGAGCTATACAGTCTTTTCGGCTGAAGCTGGGCTCTTTTTATGTCCAAAGCGGTTGGAGTAGTTATATCCATCACTGAGCTGGAATAGATTACTGCCTCATGTGCATCATAGATGATGATCTGTTCCCTGCCGCTCTGACACAAGTCAGCATGTACGGCATAGCCCTCTTTTTCAAATACTGCAACCGTTTGCATGTGACCATTGACCAAAGATGGTAAAACGCCCCCACCTCGACGATAAGCCAAGATGTAGTCAGGCCCGCTATCATCCCAGTTCTGTACAGGCTCGATAATCGTTAACCATCCACGAGTTTTACGATCTTCTTTCCATAGTTCTTTTCCTTCGCTATCCAGCATAAACATTCCATCCTTGCCATTTTCGTCGCCACGAATAATCCGATCCAGGCCTGCAATCTGTAAACCTAGCCTTCCCGAACAAAATTTCCCCAATGCGATATGCTGTGATTCAATCGAATCCTTATAACGCCATATCTCATTACCATACCGATCCATCATCACTGTGACACTGCCACCGATAACAATTTCAACCTCCCCATCCCCGTCCACATCGCCAAACCATATACAGTCTGCGTGATCATCAAGATTCTGACAGGACCATAATAATGTTCCATCATGATCCAGCATGTCATACCCGGCCATCACTTCATCCTTGCCATCCCCATCGATATCGTAAACCCACGGAAAATGACCTATATTGCCTTCGTGCTTCCACAACAAATTGAAATCATGGTCTAATGCCCATAACGTCTTATAACGATCCTTCAGCAGGATATCCATTCTGTGTAGCTCTCCAGTGAGGTTGGCAAGAATAATACAGTCATGCGCTTGTTCTCCAGGCAGATCATGACGTTTCTTTATCTCTCCCGTTCTTCCGTCCAGAATAAGAAATTGCTTGTTCATTACACACAGCACTTCATTATTTCCGTCCCCATCCCAATCTGCGATCTGAGCAGGATAGTCTGACCCTGGACCCCCTGCATCCGGATCCGGTGTTCCGACCTGCCAAATTAATGTTCCATCCAAATCATATGCCGACAAACAGCATACCTGATGCGGAACGTAACGATCGTCTATGCCTCCATCTGCCTGCACCAACAGCATCTCAAGCCTGCCATCTCCATTCAGATCGCCCAGAAGCATCTTGCAGCGCTCTCCTGCTTTGCTAATATTCACTCTACCAATTTCATAAGGCTGATGATCCATATCTTCTTCCTCCTCAGCATATCGTCTTCATACGCTTCTAGCTGAGATTACAATAAAGATATTTCCCAATTTAAACAACCCTATTTCGGAACATGCAAAAAAGTCCAATGTGGCAAAAATGTTCTATACAAAAAAGGCCAACCTTTATATCACAAGGCTGACCTTTCAAGCTTTTACATTAGTTTTTATTCCGTGCTTACACGAGATATTAAATTACTCTGCACTCTTTTCACGTTCGGAACGCAGCTTGTTTAGCCAAATTCGTTCTTTGTCCGTCAAATCCGCCGTTTCCAACAGATCCGGTCTGCGTTCCAACGTACGAAGCAAGGACTGCTCCCTGCGCCACGCCTCAATATTTAGATGATGTCCGGATAACAGCATATCCGGCACCTTCATGCCTCTGAATTCGGGAGGACGTGTGTAGTGTGGGTATTCGAGCAATCCGGTACTGAATGAATCCGTTACAGCACTTGTCTCATTACCCAGCACACCCGGAATAAGGCGCACAATACTGTCAATCGCCACCATCGCAGGCAGCTCGCCACCCGTCAACACGTAATCACCAATCGACAATTCGTCTGTCACGAGAAACTCACGGATACGCTCATCGTAGCCTTCATAATGTCCGCAAATAAAAATCAGATGATCCTCCTGAACAAGTTCTTCTGCTTTTGCCTGTGTGAACGTCTCCCCTTGTGGGCACATGAGAATAATACGTGGCGGTTTCATCGTTGCCGCGGCTTCGCCACGTTGCTCCAATACATCCTCGACAGCAGCAAAGATTGGATCTGGCTTTAATACCATACCCCCACCTCCACCGTAAGGTGCATCGTCGACTGTGTTATGTTTGTTGGTGGCATAATTCCGAAAGTTTGTTGCTCCCAGGGATACAAGCCCCTTGGTTTGGGCTTTGCCGAGAATGCTCGTCCCAAACACGCCTTCAAACATTTCCGGGAATAGGGTTAATACATCCACTTTCATGTTACAGCAGCCCTTCCATCAGGTGAATCTTGACCTGCTGCTGAGCAACGTCTACGTCAAGAACAACATCATCAATGACCGGAAGCAGAATTTCTTTGCCTGCTGGTGTTTTGACAACCCATACATCATTCGCTCCAGGAGTCAAAATCTCAGTGATCGTTCCAAGTGTTTCGCCTTCATCTGTAATAACCGAACACCCAACAATTTGGTGGAAGTAGTATTCGTTCTCTTCCAGCTCAGCCAAGTTTTCTTTCAATACTTTGGCCATGCCACCCTTGAACTTTTCGACTTCATTGATATTTCCGTATTCTTTCAGACGAAGAATGTACATATTTTTATGCAAACGCGCAGATTCCACATTAACTAATACGGGATGATTATCCGGTGTAAAAAGAAACAGTTCCGCATCTTTAGCGAACCGTACTTCCGGAAAATCGGTTAAAGGCATAATTCTCAACTCACCGCGAATGCCATGCGTATTGACGATCTTCCCTACATTCATAAATTCTGCCATAAGTTCCTCCTGCAATCCATTCATATTGGTACTCATATGTGATGATCTCCCTGCGACCGTTCCGGTTATGGACCGTTCTTCGGATCGCTGTTATCTTAACGCTTCTTCAGAATCGATTCCGTACCCTTCACTACTTCCGCAGATAATCATACTTGACGAGCTATTTCAATCCTATTATTTAAGTTTCAGCATGCACGAAAAGGGGCTAGGACATGCATCCTAACCCCCTTTCGTATATCTTTAAGATATGATATCGACGGTTACCCGTTTATCCATCTTAACTGCTGCTGATGTGACGACCGTACGAAGAGACTTTGCGATTCGTCCCTGTTTACCAATCACTTTCCCAACATCGTCAGGATGAACGGTTAACTCATATACGACAAGCCGATCTTTCTCAACCGTCCGAACCGCCACATCTTCCGGATGATCGACCAAAGCCTTAGCAATTATGCTTACTAATTCTTCCATAGATGACCCTCCGAATCAGCACCTTATTTAGTCAATTTAGACTCGTGGAACTTCTTCATCACGCCCGCTTTGCTCAGCAAGTTGCGGACAGTGTCGGATGCTTGCGCACCGTTTTGAAGCCATTGCAATGCTTTATCTTCATCGATCTTAACAACAGCCGGTTGTTCAACCGGGTTGTAGTAACCGATCTCCTCGATAAAACGACCGTCACGTGGGGAACGGGAATCCGATACCACTACGCGGTAGAAAGGAGCTTTGTGAGCACCCATACGTTTCAGACGAATACGAACTGCCATTTGAAAATTCACCTCCTTCAATGAAATCTGTATATCGTTCAGCTGCAATTGAAATCAACGGAAAGGAAACTTCATTCCTTTACCCAGACCCTTAAGCTGCTTCATCGCTTTATTTTTGCCGCCTTTAGGTCCCATCATATCCGAGAACTGTTTCATCATGCGGCGCATCTCATCAAACTGCTTGATCAGACGATTTACTTCAGCCAGGGATGTTCCACTACCTGTAGCAATCCGCTTCCGGCGGCTATGGTTGATCATATCCGGGTTACGTTTCTCTTCGGTCGTCATGGAGTACACGATCGCTTCGATCCGGCCCATCTGTTTATCATCAACCTTCAGGTCCTTGGCTTGTTTCATCTTGCCCATGCCAGGAATCATATCCATAATCTGATCGATTGGTCCCAGCTTTTTCACTTGATCCATTTGCTCCAGGAAATCTTCGAACGTGAATTCTGCATTACGCATCTTCCGTTCCATTTCCTTGGCTTTTTCGGTATCAATGTTGGACTGTGCCTTCTCGATCAGAGAGAGCATGTCACCCATACCAAGAATACGGGAAGCCATACGCTCTGGATGGAAAGGCTCAAGTGCGTCCAGTTTCTCTCCAAGGGAGGCAAACTTGATCGAACAACCAGTGACGGCTTTAACAGAAAGCGCGGCACCACCACGAGTATCTCCATCAAGCTTGGTCAGAACCACACCTGTCAGATCAAGCTGCTGGTTAAAGTGTTCTGCCACATTAACTGCATCCTGACCTGTCATGCTGTCCACGACAAGCAATACTTCATCCGGATTCACTACGCTGTGAATCTGACGAAGTTCTTCCATCAATTCTTCATCGACATGCAGACGTCCAGCTGTATCGATGATGACATAATCATTACCGTTATCCTTGGCATACTGCAGACCCTGACGTGCGATCTCTACAGGGCTTGTCTGATCTCCCAGTGTAAATACCGGCGCTTTGATCTGCTCGCCGAGCACTTGCAACTGCTTGATCGCTGCTGGACGATAAATATCTCCTGCAACAAGTAACGGTCTGCTGTTTTGCTTTTGCAGCATCTTGGCCAGTTTACCGGATGTCGTCGTTTTACCCGCACCCTGCAAACCAACCATCATCAGTACCGTAGGCGGTTTGTTGGCTTTGGCCAGCTTCGACTGGCTTCCACCCATCAAATCCGTCAGTTCCTTGTTTACAATGTCGATAATGACCATTCCGGGCGTGAAGCTCTCCATCACTTCTTTGCCAACAGCCTTCTCTTTCACCTTGGCGATGAATTCCTTGACCACTTTGAAGTTTACATCCGCTTCGAGCAATGCCAGACGTACCTCGCGCATAGCTTCGGCAACATCTTCATCAGACACCTTGCCTTTGCCGCGCAGCTTGCTGAACACATTCTGCAATCGGGTCGTTAATCCTTCAAATGCCATGATCCCACCTCCTTAAGCTGTAATACTGTTTTCAGGACTGATACGTTTCGTTCAACTCTTACGAACTATTCTCTGAGCTGATGAACAATATCGTTTATTTGTTGGTTGTTATCAATGGAAACGCCTGCGCGCTCCAATGCATTTTGCAAATCTTCAAGATTACGGTTGCGCCGTTCGTGCTTCTCCAGCAAGCCAAGCTTGCTTTCGTAATTTTCCAGCATTTGTTCGGCACGCTTGATATGCTCGTATACCGCCTGGCGGCTGATCTCAAACTCGGCTGCAATCTCGCCCAGCGAAAAATCATCATGAAAGTAATACTTTAGAAAAGTCTGCTGTTTCTCGGTAAGTAAGCTTTCATAGAAAGCAAACAGCAAGTTAATCCGGTTTGTCTTCTCAAGCCGGTTTTCTTGACTCATAACGGGGCACTCCCTTCGTCAAGGAAAAACACTTTACACTCTTGCAACGTTCCTAATAATACCTAAAACAAATCAGGTTGTCAAGCAAAAATACTTGTCACAATAAAAACGTGCATCTGGAGCTCATATTTCGTGCCTACAGGGTTGATCTCAGCCATTCATCTACTGTAAATTACAGCCTGCTTTGTCCTTTATATAGAACAAAAAACGAATGCGTCTCCCCAGGTGGAGCCGATTCGTTTCACATGACCTCCCGCCCCTAACGAAGAGGAGTCAGGTATATTAATACCATAAAGAAATGAAGAATACTGCCTGCCAGCACAAACAGATGCCAGATCGCATGGTGGTACGGAAAACCACGCCACACATAAAAAAGTGTACCTAGCGTATACATCAGTCCTCCAGCAACCAGCAGCACGATTCCGCCTGTAGGAATGGCAGCCACAAGCGGTTGCCAAGCAATAATGATGAGCCAGCCCATCGCAATATAGAAAATCGTGGACATGAATAGGAACTTTTTCGTAAAAAACGCCTTAAAGATCACGCCGAATAATGCAATTGCCCAGATCACACCGAACAAGCTCCAGCCAAGCGTGCCGCGAACAGCAATAAACAATAGCGGAGTGTATGATCCCGCAATAAACAAATAAATTGAAGAATGGTCAAAAATTTCAAACAAATCTTTTACTTTGCCATCTTTCCAAGCATGCACGAGTGTTGAGCTTGTATAAAGCAGCAGCATCGTGATCCCGTAGATCGTGAAACTGACCACATGCCAGGCTGTGCCTTTCATACTGGAAACTACAATCAATAGCACCAGTGCAGCTACACTGAGCGCAGCGCCGATACCATGTGTCACCGCATTGGCGACTTCTTCACGGCGGGAATAGGTATAGGTGTTGGCCATTTCAACCGTCCTTTCTAATCCTGAGGAATTGCCTGTTTTATTTTATTATACACGTATTGCCACTGATATAACACGTGACACTTATCACGTATATCAGTGGCAATACGGTCAAAAACATTGATTTATTTAACGACTACGAATTGGATTCCTCTTCTTCTGTGCTTTGCTCTGGCTGTTCCTGGATCAATCCCGAGAACAACGCATGCACGAATTGCTCTGAATCAAATGGCTGCAGATCATCGATCTTCTCACCGAGTCCGACCAGCTTCACAGGCAGATCCAGCTCCTGACGAATCGCAACAACAATACCACCTTTTGCGGTACCATCCAGCTTCGTCAACACTAATCCGGTTACCCCGCTCTTCTCTCCGAAGAGTTTGGCCTGATTCAGTGCATTCTGACCTGTAGTTGCATCCAGCACCATTAATACTTCATGAGGTGCTTCCGGAATTTCACGTTGAATAACACGATAGATTTTGTTAAGTTCGTCCATCAGATTCGATTTGTTTTGCAGACGGCCCGCTGTATCACAGAGCAACACATCAGCACCCCGTTGTTTTGCAGCCTGTACGGCATCATACATTACAGCGGCAGGGTCAGAACCCGATTGTTGCTTGATAACTTCCACACCAGCACGTTGTCCCCATACTTCGAGTTGCTCAATCGCTCCGGCGCGGAATGTATCTCCTGCTGCCATGATGACCTTTTTACCCTGCTGTTTGAAGCGATGGGCCAGCTTGCCAATCGTTGTTGTTTTACCAACACCATTAACACCAACAAACAAAATGACCGTGATCCCATCCGGATTCATTTTCAGTTCATTATTCTGCTCACCACGAAGTAAGCCCGTCAGTTTTTCGGACAATACAGGCTGTAATTCAGCTGCATCTTCAATTTTGCGTTTTTTGACTTCGTCACGCAGATCTTCGATCAATTTCATGACCGTATTAACACCTACGTCGGCCCCAATCAGAATCTCTTCCAACTCTTCATAGAATTCTTCGTCGATTTTTTTGCGACGGATGACGAGGTCCGATACTTTCTCCACAAGGCCTTTACGTGTCTTTTCCAATCCGTCCTTGAACTGTTTGGTAACTGACTCCGTTTTGCTTGCAATGCTGTCTCTCAGCTTTTTAAAAAAACTCATAAAGCCCCTCCATCGTGTACATTTCTTGGTTTAAATGATATTAGATGAGTTCATGTGTGACAATCACTCAAAGATCAGGCAATGACAGCTTCCTCATCTTCCAGTTTAACCGAAACGAGCTTGGATACTCCGCCCTCTTCCATCGTAACGCCATACAGCACATCCGCTTCTTCCATTGTGCCTTTGCGATGTGTAACAACAATGAACTGTGTCTGTTCCGAGAACTCACGCAAATACTGGGCAAAACGTACCACGTTAGCTTCGTCCAGCGCGGCTTCGACTTCATCCAGTACGCAGAACGGTACAGGCTTAACATGCAGAATAGCAAACAACAACGCCATCGCAGTCAGCGCTCGTTCTCCACCGGATAATAGCTGCAGGTTTTGCAGCTTTTTGCCAGGCGGCTGAGCGACGATATCAATACCCGTGTCCAGCAAACGCTCAGGGTCCATCAAGACCAGATCCGCGCGCCCTCCGCCAAACAGCTTGGTGAAGACCGTGCCGAATTCCCGGCGAATCGCATCAAATGTCATTTTGAATCGCTTGGCCATCTCGTCTTCCATTTCGCGAATGACCTGATACAACGTTGTTTTCGCTTCAACAAGATCGTCCTTCTGCGTGCTGAGGAACTCATACCGCTCATTAACCCGCTGAAATTCCTCAATCGCTCCCAGATTGACATCACCAAGAGCTGTTATGCTGCGCTTCAGTTTCTGTACCTCAGCTTGTGTGCTCTCCACATCTTCCGGCACTGGATAACGCTCTTTGGCAAGCTCATAACCGAGCTCATACTCATCCATCAATTTGCGTAAGATGTTTTCCAGCTCAACATCAAGTCTGTTCACGGAAATCTCCGTTTGGCGCATCTGTTCCTCCACAGCTTTCAGCTGTGTGCGCTGTTCCTTCGTTTCGCTCTCCGCAAGCTCAAGCTTCTTCGACAGCTCGCTTCGGGCAGCACGCTTGAAATCCAGCTCCTGTGCAGATTCCGCTTTTTTCAGCTTGTATTGGTTAAGATCTTCAATCTGTTTAACACTCTCAGTCTCTGTTTTCTTCAGATCGGCTTCCATGGAGGCCAGCAGCGTGCGATTTTGACGAAGATCCTTCACCAGTGATTCCACTTCACGCTCCAGACGCCGCAATTGCTCCTCGTTGGAGAATCGCTCCTGATCCAGTTTACCTTCTCGAACTTTCAGTTCGGTGAGCTGGGTCTGCAATTCCTCCTTCGCGGATTCATTCGCTTTACGCGCGAATTCTGCGGCATGAATGGCACGATGGGTCGCCTTCTCTTCTTCCTCAAGCTGCTCCAGCTTCTTCACAGCGACATCGCGGGCTGTATCCATCTCTTTGATTTCCTCGGTAAACCCGCTCTTTTCCTGCCCGGCTACCGCAACCTGTTCCAGTACGTGACGTAGCTCATGCTCAACCTGCTTCATTTCCATTGAAGCCTGCTGCTCTGCATTTCGGGTGTCATCTCCTGACTGGCGCAGCTCGTCCAGCTTATCCTGACACTGCTCTAGTTGAGTTTTTACATCATCCACAACGCGATGCAGTTTTACTATTTGATTTTCGGTGTCCACAATATCCTGATCCAGCTGGTCCAGCTGCCGTTTTCGACTGAGCAGACTTACATTTTTCTTGTGCTGGCTACCACCAGTCATCGAACCCCCTGCGTTAACCACATCGCCTTCCAGAGTTACGACCCGGAAACGATATTGGCAGCGAGCCGCGATTTTGTTGGCATCCTCCAGCTTTTCCGCAATAATGACATTTCCGAGCAAGCTTCCAATGATCGAAGCATATCGGGATTCGTATTGTACGAGATCCGCACCAATGCCCACAAATCCATCCATGCCTTCGATCATTGAACGTTCACCCGCACCAATGGTACGTGGACGAATAACATCCAGCGGGAGGAACGTAGCTCTGCCCAATTGACGTTGTTTTAGAAATGCAATTGCCTGTCTGGATACTGATTCATTCTCCATGACGACATGCTGCAGGGAAGCACCCATCGCTGTCTCTACCGCAAGTTCGATCTTCTCAGGTACTTTAACGAGCTCTGCAACAGCCCCATGAACCCCGCTCAATGTACCCTTGCGTGATGCCTTAAGTACTTCTTTGACACCCAGCATGAAACCGTCGAAATCATCCTGCATTTCTTTCATTGTATCGCGACGGGAGACCTGAGCTTCACGTTTTTGCTCCCACTTACGGACCGTTCCCCGGCTTTCTTCGAGCAGCTTCTGCAACGACTGAAGACGTTCACTTTCCGTAATATATCCACCGCGCAGATCACTGATTTCCTTGCCCAAGCGAACGACTTTTTTCTCAATCTCCGTTTTGCGGGCTTCCAGCGTTTCCTTCTGGCCTTCCCACTTGCCGGATTCCTCCGTCGCGCGATTCATTCGCCGTTCCAGCGTCTCTTTCTGTTGGTCCGCGTAACGAATTTCGTTTCGTGTCTGGGCCATCTGATTCATCAGTTCCAGCAAGTTGCCCTTAAGGCTTTCCTCCTGCTGTTGGCTGATACCGCCAGTGACGCCGATGAGTTTGGCCTCTTCCTCGGAAAGACGGTTTCTCACGTCATTCAGTTCAAGCTCAAGTTTGGCAAACTTTTCGCGTAATGCAAGTAACTCGGCTTCACGCTCCCGATGTCTCTCTTCACTAGCAGCAAGCGTCACTTTAAGCTGTTCCTGGTTTGTCTGCAAATGACGTGAACGCTCCTTGAGCAGTTCCCCGAGACCTTCGCTTTTCTCCGTTGCTTCACTGAATTGCAGTAAGGCGGATTGCAGCTGTTCTGTCTCCGTTTCCAACGTGCGCAGTGCAATCCGATCACTTTCCAGCTTGGCATCATGAGTAGAGACGATGGCAGCCAACCCGACTTCTTCCTGTTTCAACGATTCGAGTCGTTGGTTTGCTTTGCTCCAGGAAGCATGAATTTGTTCGATCTGATACACGTACATGGAAATTTCCTGGGATTTCAGCTGTCCACGCAATTCCTTGTAATGGATCGCTTTTTCCGATTGTTCCTTTAACGGACCAATCTGGTCTTCTAGCTCGGTGACCAGATCATGAATCCGCAATAAATTCTGTTCCGTCTCATCCAGTTTGCGAGTAGCATCCCGTTTGCGTGATTTATATTTAACAATACCTGATGCCTCTTCAAAGATCCCCCTGCGATCCTCTGAACGGGTACTCAGAATCTCTTCGATTCGTCCCTGTCCAATAATCGAGTAGGCTTCCTTGCCGATCCCGGTATCCATAAACAATTCCGTAATATCCTTCAAACGACAGGACTGCTTGTTGATAAAATACTCACTGTCTCCGCTGCGATGTACACGACGCGTTACCGTCACTTCACCAAAGTCCAAAGCAAGTGCATGATCTTCGTTATCCAGCGTCAATGAAACTTCACCATAATTAACAGCCTTCCGTGCATCACTGCCGGCAAAAATGATATCTTCCATCTTGCCACCACGCAGTGATTTGGCGCTTTGTTCCCCAAGAACCCAGCGTATGCCGTCTGAAATATTACTTTTCCCACTTCCGTTCGGGCCTACAACAGCGGTTATGCCACGAACGAATTCCATTTCCGTTTTGTCGGCGAATGACTTGAATCCACCCAGTTCAATCCGTTTTAAAAACATAGGGTTTCCCGTCACCTCCTCTTGCAAATTTCAAGTGTTGCATTCAGCGCCTAGTTATCGATCAAGAAAAGCAAATCCTGATCCTCCTTACAAAAAAAAGAGCAAAAAGCAGTCCGGCCGATAAATTCCGCCAGGCGGACCCGCGGGCTGCTCTTTGCTCTTCGTTTGTCTATGCGCTTACGGTAAAGCTCAGGCTTCCGGAAGCTTCAGTCGATCCAGTGCTGCGGATGCAGCCTGTTGCTCGGCTTCCTTTTTGGAACGTCCTGTACCTCTGCCAAGCCGTTCTTGACCCATATGGACCTCGGAGACAAACTCCCGTTCATGGGCAGGGCCCCGTTCCTCAACGATACGGTATTCAAGAGCTCCCATATTGTGATGCTGAGTGAGTTCCTGCAATTCCGTTTTGTAATCGCTCATTTGCAGCTTGCTACCCAGAACGATTAACGGAAATACATGCTGATCCAGGAATGTCCGGACAGGCGCCAATCCCTGATCCAGATATAATGCACCGATGAAAGATTCAAACACATCCGCTAATAAAGCCGGTCTTGTTCGTCCTCCCGTCAGTTCCTCACCTTTACCAAGAAGTACATACTGCCCAAAACCCAACGCTTCAGCAAATTTGACGAGGGAAGGCTCACAGACAATCGATGCCCGCAGCTTGGTTAATTCACCCTCCGGCCGGTTAGGAAACAAGTGATACAAGTATTCCGACACAGTCAGTTCCAGTACCGCATCGCCCAGAAACTCCAGACGTTCGTTATCCTGATGCTGACTGAACCGGTGTTCGTTTACATAAGAAGCATGGGTAAACGCTTGTTTTAAAAGCTGCCTGTTGTCAAATTTGATTTGAAGTTTGTGTTGTAACTGCTTCAGATCTTCACTCAAACGAACTAGCCCCTTATGCTTCAAATTTTTTGAGAATAATGGTGGCATTGTGACCGCCGAACCCAAATGAATTGGACATGGCAATATTGACTTTAGTTTGACGTGGAACGTTTGGAACGTAGTCCAGATCACATTCCGGGTCCTGATTTTCCAGGTTGATTGTTGGAGCAAGCGTTTGATGTGTCAGCGACAATCCGCAGATTACGGCTTCCACGCCACCAGCAGCACCAAGCATATGACCTGTCATCGATTTGGTTGAACTCACCGCAAGCTTGTACGCATGATCGCCAAACGCTTTTTTGATCGCAAGCGTTTCGGATCTGTCACCTACAGGAGTTGATGTTCCGTGTGCGTTGATGTAGTCCACTTCTTCCGGTTCAATTCCAGCATTACGCAGAGCCATCTTCATGCAACGAGCTGCGCCATCCGGATCAGGTTCTGTCATGTGATGTGCATCCCCCGTGAGACCGTAACCAATAACCTCACCATAAATACGGGCACCACGTTTTTGTGCATGTTCAAGGGATTCAAGGATCAGAACACCCGCACCTTCACCCATAACAAATCCGTCACGTTCGGTGTCAAAAGGACGGCTTGATTTGGCAGGATCATCATTACGTGTAGACATGGCACGCATTGCACAGAACCCAGCCAGACCGGTTGGTCTGATCGTCGCTTCCGCACCACCGCAGATCATCGCGTCCGCATCTCCGTTTGCAATCAGCTTGAAGGAATCTCCAATGGAGTGTGTTCCTGTAGCACAGGCTGTTACCACGTTGATGTTAGGACCTTTCGCCCCGAGAGAAATCGACATTTGGCCAGAAGCCATGTTGGAGATCATCATCGGAATGAAAAATGGGCTTACGCGTTTAGGACCCTTTTGCAACAATGCATTATGTTGGTCTTCCCAAGTACCCAATCCACCGATACCCGATCCGATGGACACACCGAAGCGCTCTGCATCAATGTTCTCGTCAATTTTCAGACCACTGTCTTCAACGGCTTTGAAGCCAGCTGCTACAGCGAATTGAACAAAACGGTCCATTTTACGTGCATCTTTGCGATCCATGTACTCTTCCGGGTTGAAATCCTTGATCTCGGCTGCAATTTGAGTGGTGTATTCACTTACATCAAACGCCTCAATCTGAGAGATTCCGGACTTGCCTGCCATTAAACTTCCCCAGAACGTTTCCAAATCTTTTCCGAGCGATGTCATTACGCCCATTCCGGTAATTACAACTCTTTGTTTCAAACCAACTCACCTCTATATCGACTGCATTACGCAAGTATTTTGTGGGAATATCCGCAAGCAGACGTCTAGCCAAGCATGATCCGAAGATCCGTTTGACCAGCGCCGCTTGCGGAATGAGAAAAACCAATGAATGATGAGAAGTCCCGCCTGTTCGAAAACAGGAGCGGGACTGAATTGACTTTAGGTATGAGATTGTATGTAGTTTACAACTTCACCTACGGTCGTGATTTTTTCTGCATCTTCATCAGAGATTTCCAAATCGAATTCATCTTCCAATTCCATGACCAATTCCACTACATCCAAAGAATCAGCACCCAAATCTTCTTTGAAAGATGCTTCAAGTGTAACTTCAGCTTCGTCTGCGCCCAAGCGGTCGACGACGATGCGTTTTACACGCTCCAATACATCGGACATCCGGTTCACCTCCTCCTTGGTATTATACGAGAATCGCAGGCAAAATGCCATAGAAGACATATGCGGCTCCCGGCCGGGGAACCCGGCCTTTTTCCGGCATTTCGGATCGTCCAGCGCCTGTTCCCCGACTATTGTTCAAGTCCGGGAAGAATTACATGTACATGCCACCATCAACATGCAGTGTCTGCCCTGTCATATAAGATGAAGCTTCTGAAGCCAGGAACGTGACAACACCGGCAATTTCATCCGGCTGGCCCAGACGGGACAACGGAATACCGTTCAACATATTGTCCACGATCTCCTGGGACAATTCCTTCGTCATATCGGTCTCAATAAATCCTGGCGCAACGCAGTTCACTGTGATGCCGCGGGAAGCAAGCTCACGTGCAGAAGCCTTTGTCAAACCGATGACCCCTGCCTTGGCAGCAACATAGTTGGCTTGTCCAGCATTTCCGAGCACACCCACAACCGAGGAGATGTTAATAATTCTTCCAGACCGTTGCTTCATCATTGGACGCGTAACTGCCTTAAGGCAGTTAAACACCCCTTTGAGATTGGTTTCGATCACCTGATCGAATTCCTCTTCTTTCATGCGAATGATCAGATTATCACGGGTAATTCCAGCATTGTTAACAAGAATATCAACGTTGCCCCACGCTTCAATCGTAGCTTTGACCATTTTCTCGGCTTCGTCCATCTGGCCTACATTCGCTTGTATCGTTATGGCCTCGACACCTTTGGCACGAATTGCTTCCGCTACTTCCTCAGCTGCCGCTTGACTGCCCGCATAATTTACGGCCACGTTGGCGCCTGCCTCGGCCAAAACGAGTGCAATACTGCGCCCAATGCCACGAGATGCACCAGTAACGAGCGCATTTTTGCCTTGTAATGGTTTAGACATAATCATTCCTCCTTTCCCCAAATCTAATCATGGTTAATCAAATTAGTGCAGCTGCCGTTGCTTCGAGCGTCTCAAGACTGTTTACATTGTACAGTTTAACGGTTTTATCTGTTTTTTTAATCAAACCTGTTAACACACTGCCAGAACCAATCTCGATAAAGGTATCTACACCTTGCTCAATAAGCCATGTCACACTGTCTTCCCATAAAACCGGAGAATAGACCTGTGCTGTCAACAAATCCTGTACCTTACCGTCCTCCACAGGTCTTGCAGTCACATTTGCGACTACAGGGACCGTCCCGGGTGAGAACGAAACAGTTTTCAGTTTCTCAGCCAGCTTCTCTGCTGCATCCTTCATTAGGGAAGAGTGGAACGGACCGCTTACTTCGAGTGTGATGGCACGTTTGCCGCCCGCTTCCTTGACCCGTTCAGCGACAGCAGCTACCCCTTCCTTCACACCGGAGATCACGATTTGTCCCGGACAATTTATATTTGCTAGTTCAACTGCATGACCGCTTTCGGATACATCCCGGCAAAGCACCCCCAGCGCTTCCCGATCCGCACCCAATACAGCAGCCATCGCTCCCTGTCCACCCGGAACAGCCTGTTCCATATATTGACCGCGTGCACGCACAATACTTACCGCATCCGCGAACGAAAGAACGCCCGCTGCTACCAGTGCACTGTATTCACCAAGGCTGTGTCCAGCTGTAAAATCAGGCTGAATTCCTTTTTCTCTAAAAGCCTCAAGCAATGCGATACTGGCTGTCAGCAGAGCCGGTTGCGTATTCGATGTTTGTTTCAACTCGGTCTCTGGTCCTTCGAATACCAGGTTACTCAGCGAGAAACCCAACGTTTCGTCCGCTGTACGAAAAATTTCTGTTGCCGCAGGCACGGACTCATACGCGTCCTTAGCCATGCCTACAGCCTGTGATCCCTGTCCGGGAAATACAAATGCTATTTTACCCATGCCATTCAACTCTCCCAGCTGTCTAGTTTACCAAACAAGTACGGATGCGCCCCACGTCAGTCCGCCACCGAAACCTACCATCAGGACAGTATCTCCGGCTTTCATGCGACCTTCTTCAGCGGCTTCAACCAAAGCAAGCGGGATGGAAGCTGCAGATGTGTTGGCGTATTTATCCACGTTGACCACAACTTTCTCTTCTGGAAGTTCTAGTCGCTGCATTGCAGATTGGATAATCCGGATATTGGCTTGGTGAGGAACAAACAAATCCACGTCCGTACGTTCCAGGCCAGCCTTGCGCAGCACTTCGACTGTCGCTGTCCCCATCACCCGTACTGCAAATTTAAACACTTCACGGCCATTCATGTAAATGTAATGTTTTTTGTTCTCAACCGTTTCTACGGATGCAGGCAGACGTGAACCGCCGCCTTCCATTTGAAGCAGGCTTCCGCCCGCACCTTCAGCTCCGAGATCGAATGATTTGAATCCACGGCCTTCCGGTACTTCACCCACGATAACCGCGCCTGCACCATCGCCAAACAGCACACAGGTGTTACGGTCGGTATAGTCGGTAATACGAGACAAACAATCTGCACCAATAACAAGTGCATTATTGTACATGCCGCTTTTGATGAAGCTGGTTGCAGTCGCCAGACCATATACAAATCCCGAGCAGGCAGCAGACAAGTCAAATGCCGCAGCGCCCTTGGCACCAAGCTTATCTTGCAGAATACAAGCAGTAGATGGGAACGAAGAGTCCGGTGTAATGGTTGCCACAATAATTAGATCGAGATCACTACCAGTCATGCCAGCAGATTCAAGTGCTTTGATAGCCGCCTCGTATGCCAGATCTGAAGTTGCCTGATCCGGTGCAGCGATGTGACGCTCCTTGATTCCTGTACGACTGACGATCCACTCATCATTCGTATCGACCATTTTCTCCAAATCGCTGTTTGTCAAAATTTTCTCAGGTACATATTTGCCTGTACCGATAACCCCTACCGGGCGCAAATTATTCATGTCGTCACTCACTTCCCGCTAATTTCCTTAGATATGCTCTCCACCAGCTGGTTCTGTACTGCAATCCGTGCTTGGCGCACAGCATTTTTGATGGCATTGCCATCAGCCGATCCATGGCTTTTCACCACAAGTCTGCTCAAACCGAGGAGCGGTGCACCACCATGCTCCGTATAATCCAGTTTCCGTTTCAAACCACGCAGCTCAGGCATAAGCACAGCAGCAGCCAGTTTGCTTTTGAGAGATGATGAGAATTGTTCCTTAAGCAGAGCGAAAATGGCACCTGCCGTACCTTCAAGCGATTTGAGCAATATATTTCCGGCAAACCCATCACACACAAGCACATCACACGCACCTGTTAGCACGTCACGGGCCTCTACGTTACCAACAAAACGGATCGGTAGTTGCTCCAGCAAAGGATATGCATGTTTGGTCAACTCATTCCCCTTACCCGGCTCCGTTCCCACATTGAGCAGGCCAACTCTTGGCGAGGCAATTCCCTGCACTTTTTGCCGATACAAGCTGCCCATCAGACCATACTGTGCAAGGTGTTCCGGTTTCGCATCCATATTCGCCCCGAGATCAAGTGCCAGTACACCCACATCATCAATCGTGGGAATCATGGGCGCAAGTGCCGGGCGCTCAATGCCTTCCATACGACCGACCACAAGCAATCCGGCTGTCATCAGTGCTCCGGTATTGCCCGCGGAGATCATGGCATCCGCTTCGCCTTCCTTCAACATCCGGCCTGCGACTACCATGGAGGCATCCTTTTTGCGTCGGACAGCCTTAACTGGCTCGTCATCCGACCCAATCACTTCGGAAGCATGCCGAACCGTCAGATTGGCAGGTTTTGCGCCTGACTTGCTCAGAAGAGGTTCCAGCTTGGCTTCATCGCCGACCAGAACGATCTGTGTATCCGCCCATTCCGTAGCTGCGGCGATCGCACCTTCTACTGTTGCCGCAGGTGCGTTGTCGCCTCCCATGGCATCAATGACGATTTTCATTCCATATGACCTCCTTCTACGCTGTCTTCTCCACCTGAATGGTAGATTACAAAGTTGCCTTGAAACACCATTTCTTCACCCACGTAAGTAAAAACTTCCACTTTCGCTTTACCCTTTTGACCCGGGATCGATCTTACATATGCCTTCGCAATACATTTCTCTCCCAAATGAACCGAACGGACAAAACGAATGTCTGCGGAAGCCGTCAAAGCGATCTCATCATTGATAACGGCTACTGCCAGGGAGTTGGCCTGTGCAAAGACATAGTGCCCCCGAGCGATGCCCGTTCTTGAAAATACATGTTCTTCCTTTATTTCAAACAATGAAATCCCGCTCTTGTCCAGCTGCAGGTCCACAATATCACCGATAATCTCATGCAGGGGCAAGGAGCGCACCTGATCGTAGGAACGCTCGGCCATCAGCTTCATCCGCTCTCGCAGCTCGGGAATCCCAAGCTCAAGCCTGTCGAGACGAATCGTCTGAATACTCACCTTCAATTGGCGTGTAAGTTCCTGATCCGTCACAAACGGGTTGTCTTCGATCATTTTGGTCAACTGCTGCTGCCTCTGTCTCTTCGGTACACGTTCGATGCCTGACACCCCCCGCTGTATCGTTTAAGGAACCGCCTCATCCGGTCAGTTCAACATTCTTCCACGTGCTTCTATAGTTGCATCCCTGTTCAGCAGGGTCGTTCTCACACGAATCATGGTTCATGTTTATGTAACGTCAAATCTTAGAACCTGGTACTAAACTATAGTATATCTCATCCCGTGTCAAAAAGAAAGGCTGGCTGAACAAAAACAATCCTGCCTTGCGGAGCCTGGCTTCACAGTCCCGAACACAGCCAGTACGGTGCATTACCAAAATATGAAAATCGTTTTTTTGAATTCAATTCAAAGGAGATAGAATACAGGTAGAAGTGGTCCATCTTGCGATGTTATGGTCTAAAAAAAGTAGCACCTCATCGAAATGAAGTGCTACTTGATGTCTAGCTATTATTGAGAGATGATCTCTCTTGCTTTGTACGTTCCGCACACTTTGCACACGTGGTGACTAAGTTTAAGTTCGCCACATTGTTCACATTTCACCATGCCCGGTACAGCCAATTTAAAGTGAGTGCGACGTTTGTCGCGACGCGTCTTGGACGTTCTCCGTTGAGGTACTGCCATTATTCCCACCTCCTTATCAAAATCAACCTTTGCAGGTAGTTGTTACAATGTTCGATTTTCACTCATGCTCATTTAAAAAAATCCTTGAGCCCTGCAAGCCGCGGATCGATAACTTGGTTATCACAACCGCAGTCACCTTCGTTCAGCTCATGGCCACACTTCGGGCATAACCCTTTGCATGTATCGCTGCATAGCGGTATAAACGGAAGATCCAGCAGAAAAGCTTCCTCGGCATAACCTTTCAGATCAACGCTCTCTCCATCCACGTAGAAAGTATCGTCATCTTCGGGCAATTCCTCTGGCTGTTTCCCCTGCTTGAATTGCTCATGAAAATCAATATGAAAATGTTCATTAATCGGCTTGAGACATCGGGAGCATAACATGTCCACTCCTGCTGTCAGTTTGCCATGAACATCCACAACGTCGCCCTCTCTGTACTCTGCAGATAAATCCGCAGTCAGCGGGGTAACGGCTGTGATATCCTGTCGGTTAGAAACCAGTTCCTTGATATCCCACTGTTCATTGAACTGCAGGGGTCGGTCACTGGTAGCCACTTTGCGAAATGGCATTAACATTTCCCATCACTCCAAACGAAACCAATCTCATAATTAAAGTTAAACGCCTTACGACAGTTATACAGGTCAAGCCTGACTCTTGCAACACATCATATTCCTGACTGTATGTATTCTGACGAATCATCGTTAAAAGTATTATGAAATTGACTTAACAAACAAAAATCATTATACCGATTTTTCAAGACGTTTGTCAACACTTTTAACTTTACACCCTTTATAAAATGAAGATCCCGAACCGCATTCAATCCCTGGTACATTATAGGCTTACTATAGGCTAAACTACAAGTCATGCATTTTGTGAGCAGGTTTGAGCTCTATCCATGAGAAGAATTCGTGTCTATTTCGTTTAATTATATTGCTTCATGATTTGAACAAAGGGATATCCATGGCCTATTATGGAACAAGATGAGCTCGTATGTTATCGGGCCAGGAAGTGAAAAATTTCTTTCCGATTGTATTGTTACCGAAAGGAGCGCGTTCCCATATGAAAGCCGTTGGCGTCATTGTTGAATATAATCCTTTACATAACGGACATGTCTACCATCTGAGTGAAGCAAGGCGGCTCAGTGGAGCGGACGTTGTTGTGGCCGTCATGAGCGGCCCTTTCCTCCAGCGCGGCGAACCCGCTATCGTGGGCAAAAGGGCACGCACCGAGATGGCGCTGCATGCTGGCGCCGATCTTGTGATTGAACTGCCGGTTGCCTATGCTGTACAACCGGCAGAGTGGTTTGCCTTTGGTGCGGTGTCGCTGCTGCATCGCACCGGCGCTGTGGACTCGCTCTGCTTCGGCAGCGAGTCCGGCGACCTGGACAGCCTGCAGCGCATTGCGCGCGTGCTGGCTGTGGAGCCCGCAGGGCTGCGCGAGGATATCGCGCGCCGCCTGCGGGAAGGCGCCAGCTACCCCGCCGCTTACGCAGGTGCGGCGGCAGCACTGGCGCCTGGCGGCGTCGATGCGGACGACGCCGCTGCACTGCTGGGGCAGCCCAACAATTCGCTTGGGCTGCATTACCTGATCGCGCTGCAACGGCTGGGCAGCGCGATCAAGCCCTTTACGGCGGCGCGTACCGGTGCCGCGTATCACGAGGCGACGCCCGGACCGGGGGCGATCGCCAGTGCAACCGCCGTCCGCCGCCTGCTGATGGCGGACGGGCCCGAAGCCGCCGCGCCATACGTGCCGGCGGCAACCCTTGCCATTCTGCGGCGCGAATGGCAGGAAGGGCGCGCTCCCGTGCACTGGGAGCGCTTTGCACAGCCGCTGCTGCACATCGCGGCCACCCGCCGTGCCTCCGAGCTGGAGCAGATCGCCGAGGTCACGGAAGGGCTCGAACACCGGCTGAGCCGCACGCTTGCTCAGCTCCCGGAGCCTTCAGTCGAAGCGTTGCTGAACGCGCTCAAGACGAAACGGTACACACGCACAAAGCTGCAGCGCATGCTGACCCATTTGCTGCTGAACCATACTAAGGCCGAGTGTTCACCCGAGAAACTGGCTGAAGGCCCAGGATATCTGCGGGTGCTGGGGTTTAATGCACAAGGACAGAGCCTCTTGAAACACATGAAAAAGACGGCTTCTCTGCCTGTGCTGATGAAACCATCGACCTTTGTCCATAACCAGCTGGAGCTGGATGTACAAGCTCAGGCAGCATACGGACTCGCCTGCGAACACGTCGATACGCGCATCATGTACAGCGACTACTATGAACCGCCTGTGAGGCTCTAGCTTTACATCCAGTCATATCCATAGCGGAATGAACATAACCATTCGAAGCCCTCAACATTATTGTTCAATCGGATCAACTCACTAGGTTTTGCCAATTTCCAACTGAATTAATGCAATCCAGATGTACCGATATAAAAGTGATCACACTCTGTTGATGATTCGTTATATGATATGGATTATTCAACCAAAAACCCCCTATTGCACACCGATTCGACATCGTTGCAATAGGGGGTTTTTACATTATTCAAGCTTTCTTTTAGCCATCCAGTTCACGAATAATGATCGTTTTATGATTTGACGGACAAGGTTTTCAGATAAGCCAGTGCGTCATCCACCGTGCTAACAGGGACAAGTTTCATTTTGGTACCAATCTGTTCAGCCTTGGTTTCAGCTTCCTTATAATTGTCCTTCGGCACAAAGAAAATTTCTGCTTCTTTCCGGTCTGCCGCAACAATTTTGTGTACAACGCCACCAATTGCGCCAACCACACCTTCTTTGTTAATCGTGCCTGTGCCAGCAATTCGGTGACCTTTCGTCAAATCTCCAGGAGTCAACTGATTGTAAATCTCCAGGGTGAACATCAGTCCGGCAGATGGGCCACCTACCTGAGTATCCGTGAAAGATATCTGTTTATCCGGATCTTCTGCTTTGACCTTCTGTACCGCACCGATCATGACACCCAATGCTGGGCGAGTTTCACCCGTTTTGCTGTCCTTCACTTCAATCAGTTGAACATCGCGGCTGATGGTCTCTCCGCTTCGCTCTAATTGCATCTCAACCGTATCTCCGACCTTTTTGTTCTTCAACAGCTCAGAGAGCACCGTATTGTCTGGAGTTGCCGTTCCGTCTACACCCAAAATAATATCTCCGGGCTCAATATCTCCCTTAGGTTTTGGATCTTCAGACAGTCCAAATACAAAAATATGCTCAGGAACGATCGAGTATTTCACTCCCGCTTGCTCATAAGCTGCCTCCATTGCCGAGGATTGTGAATCACTCATGAACCAGACCTGTTCGGCAGAGTATTCCGCTTCGCTTTTGCCGCGCAGTCGATCTTCTTTTTTATCCACTTGTGCATTTCGATTAAACAAAGAGGTTCCTAGCAAAAACACATTGGCATATGTTGCCGACACTGTCGTCATCATAAACACACCGCGTTCTTCCTCATCCCCCTCTTTCACGGTAACCATTGGTTTTACTTCATCGGCACTGCCTGGCATATAAATGATATATGGCGTTGGCATATATACCGCAACATAGACGACTAGAGCGACCACGATCACAAAGATCGAAGCTCTGAATCCGCCAGATTTCCGAATCTGATTCATTGCATGAGCCCCCGTTCTTTGCGTATCTTTCAATAATTATAAGTCTAACACTCTCATGCTTTTGCATACAATGGTACAGGCCGGATAGGCCGCTGTTTACAGTAGCCTATCCGGTCAAGGCCGAAGCGCCCACGGGCGTCATTCGGCCGTCCACAACCAATCCTGGCCGAGTGTATGCGGCACTATCCATATGAGGTGAAACAATGACAATGCAGAGCGAAGTTACGGGCTCTGGACCGTTACGAACAGTACTTCTGAGTACCGGCGCTTTATTGCTGGTAGTTGCAGTAGTTGTATCTCCGAAAGATGCATTTGATGCATCTATCCAAGGTTTGGATATTTGGTGGAAAATCATCTTTCCTGCCATGCTTCCATTCCTGATGTTATCCCAAATGCTGACTGCTTTCGGCTTCACCCACGCGCTTGGCGTCTTGCTAGGACCTTTGATGCAGCGCTGGTTCCGCCTGCCAGGCAAAGCCGGACTGGCTATTGCTGTCGGCATGTGCGGCGGCTTTCCAGCAGGTGCGGATACCGCATCCCGATTAGCGCAGGATCAACAAATTACCGCCAAACAGGCGGGTATTGTTGCAGCAGCAGCTCATTTCGCCAATCCACTGATGATTATACTTGTCATTGGTGCAGCTTTTCTCCACCAGCCTGCGGCCGGATATTTCCTTCTGATCGTTCACTGGGTTAGCGGCTGGATCGCTACCATGATCGGAGTACGTCTTCTGCCTGTGAAATCAAAAAATACCCGTATCACCATTTCATCTGCTGATTTGGAAAGCAATAAGGTTGCTTCCGATCCAAAAAAACTCACATCTGCGAGCCACACTGCTTCACTCAAAAAGCGTAGTCTGTGGTCCCAGATGATGCTTGCAGCCCGCGACGCCCAGGAACGTGACGGACGCGGGTTCGGCAAATTGCTTGGTGACACGGTCTCCCAAGCTGTACAAACGTTAATGATGACCGGAGGATATATGATTGTGTTTGCCGTATTTGTTCGGCTGCTCACGCTCTATATCACCCCGGATACTTCCGTAACTTTTTGGCCCTCACTACTGGAGCTCCATCTCGGGACCTATCACTTGAGTCAGAGCCCACTGACACCCGTTCTCCTGATATCTTTGCTTGCAGCCGTTCTCGGCTGGGGAGGTCTGTGCTCCCTTTTGCAAGTCTCCGCTGTGCTGAAAGCTGCCGGACTTGCTACAACGTCCATGCTGTATTTTGCCGGAGTCCGTCTGCTTCATGCGTTGGTTGCATTTTCCATCAGTTTGCTGCTGTGGCTGCCATTCAGCCGTTACAGCTCCGAGGTCTGGACCACTTTCCAGCCCACTTCAGGCAACCGTTTGGCACCATTTCTGAACAAGCAATCCCTGGTTGGCATGAACACCTCAGACATCATCGAGGCTGTCTGGAGCGGCTTTCCTGCTGCCTGTGTCGGTTTGGCATTACTGCTTACCGTCATGATCAGCCTGTCCGGGCTGACCTTCTGGTTCAACCGCCGTTTTTCTCGCTAATTTTTTGACGCAGCGCAGCTTCCACTTCAGGTGAGACCAAATCGGTGACATCTCCATGGTAGTGGGCAATTTCCTTGACGATGCTGGAGCTCAGATAAGAATACTTTGGATTGGTCATCATAAAGATGGTTTCCGCATCCGGATTCAGCTTGCTGTTGGTGGAAGCCAACTGCAGCTCATATTCAAAATCCGTCACCGAGCGAATGCCGCGGACAATGACCTGAGCATCTTTTTGCCGTACATAATTCGCCGTCAGATCACGGAAGCTGTCCACTTCCACATTCGGCAGATGACTCGTGACTTCCGTAATGAGACTCTTGCGTTCTTCCACCGTAAACAATGGATTTTTGCTCATATTATTCAATACAGCCACAACGACGCGATCAAACTGCTTCGACGCCCGGGCGATAATGTCCAGATGGCCCATGGTTACGGGATCAAAACTCCCTGGATATACGGCAATTCGTTCCTGACGATGTATCATTTCACTCATGAGGAGCCTCCTCTTCCGCTGGGCTAGGTTCTCCATCTTCTGTTGCTGCAGCAGGTGCATAATGATAGATGGATACAGCTGTCTCCCCATACAATGCCTTGCGCGTTTGTTCAAACGGGCCGAATTGCTCAGGGTAATTATATTTGGATTCATATTCAAGCACGACGGTCGCTTCCGGTTCAAGCAGATCCAGCTCGTGCATCGTAAGCATTAACTCGTCCCCATTTTTCATACGGTAGGGCGGATCCAGAAATACGAGATCAAATTGGGTGCTTCGCTTGGCGAGCGCCTTCAATGCACGACTGGCATCATTCCGGTATATAGCCGCCTGATCTTCCAGCTTGGTTGCCTTCAGATTCGCACGGATTACTTCAATACTCTTCGATTCCAAGTCAACAAAAACAGCCTTGTCCATGCCGCGGCTCAGCGCCTCAATACCGAGACCACCACTGCCTGCAAACAGATCCAATGCTGTACCACCCTCAAAATAAGGGCCAATCATACTAAACAACGCTTCCTTCACCTTGTCGGTGGTCGGCCGCGTTCCTGTGCCAGGAACAGCCTTCAGCGGTCTGCCTTTCGCACTCCCAGATACCACTCTCACTGATGAGTCACCTTTTCTCTCTATGTAAGTTTATTGATAAAGCTATCGTACCACAATCGGGTTCAGTTTGAAAAATAGTCCGTCTGCTTTCGCTCAAGAAAATTGTTGACCAAATTGTTGACGAAGATGTATAAAAAGGAAACTTCCAGGCCATCCTGTAATTATCGACATCACAAGTGTCGTAGACAACCGCGGAGAAGACTTACGTTTCCCCATAAGCTCTTCGTCCGGTTTCTCCTCTCCCATGAAAAAGAAGCTCTCGAAAGAGGGCTTCTTTTTGTTATCCCATATTATGTACTTGAACCAAAGCAAGTATTATATTAAGTCCCCTCATTGTTCATCTCTTTGCTCATCTCTATGTACTTCCGATTTGAACGGCGCAAGTTATTCATTGTAATCATAAGGAGAACTATAGGCAAAAAGATATTCCATGACTGATTCTTAACCATCACGATTGCAAAGAACACCATAGCTACCCATACCAATATTTCAATGGCTTCATACTTGGTTAACGTGCGCTTGAATGCTTTTCTGGAAATGAGACGAATCAGGAAATAAGCGATTAAGCAATAAAATGCGCCCATTCCCAGTATGGCAATCAGGATCAACAACATCTCCAAGAACATGCCTCTCACCTCTCAATCATCTAATTTCCTTAATTTTACCATATGAGCGAAAGAGTGTCATCGGAATACTCGTGTCTAAACTCTCCACACCGCCCCCCATTTACTTCTCTTCACTTATAACGGTCGCGTTATAGATCACAATCCGTTTGCCATCCAGATCAAAAAGTACCTTATTCCCATACTCTGTATCCTGCAAATCAATCTTACCTTCATACGTATGAATCAACTCTCCCGAGTCACTGTAAACTTTAACCACCCGTTCCAGACCGCCGGAGTTATTGGATCGCATCGTTTTCAGCGCACGCTCACCTGAAGCCGTGTTGAAATACCAGATGAAGCATCCCACGATGATGCCCAATATGACGAGTATCGTTACCCATACACCTGTCTTTGCTTTTCTACTCAAAATAAGCCCCTCCTTCTATCCATGTCCAGTACAGTACGAGACAAGTAAGGTAGCGGTTTCATTGGCCATCAGCTCATAAGAAATAAACAGAGGCCCCCAACTTGCAGAGACCTCTGTCCTTTAGCTACATCTTATATATCCCTATCCCTATTACAGCGCACGAATGACAAATTCAAATTGCAGCTCGCTGTCCGAGGCGATGCGGTATTCCGGATGAACCGGTGCACCCCAGCTATCGTCGCCCCCGACGCCCATTTGTTTGCCGGCTACCGTTACAACCGTATAATGCACCGGAGGTAGCTCATACGCATGTTGTGCATTCTCAAGCTCAAGTGCCGTATATGGAGACACATTCAGCTCAACTGGAGCTGCAGCAGATTCAATTTTGAAGCCACGTCCCGCGTTGTCGGTCAATTTCGCCCAACGTACACCGGTGCGGTTGCCGGACTCCTGCGGTACAAGATATGGCGCAACGGTATCTGCTACCTTGCTGTTATGGATACCCAGTCGTACGCCAAATGCACGGTCCGTATAGTTTTCTTCCGGTCCCAGCGCCAGCCACTCTACGTTTTCATAGTCCGGTGAAGTCTTGAAGGAAAGGGCGTGAATCGGAAGATCTGGCAAACCTGCCGTTCCTTTATACGTATTATGCACATGCACACTACCATCTGCACGCACCGTATACGCCACTTTTACTTGTACATCTGCCGAAATATTAAGCTTGTATGTGAATTCGATCCGATATTGATCCGGGTTTTGTTCCGCTTTCCAGTTCACACATCTAGGCAGCAGACTTGCAGCATACCAAGCCCCAAGCTCGAAGCCCATGGCAGTACCTTTATCATTATCTGTGGTCGCACGCCAGAACAATGGCACTGGAGGCTGAGCAATCGTCTCGCGGCCTGACAGCTTCAGAGATACCATTGTACCGAAAGCTTTGGAGAACAGGACATGGGTTTGACCAACCCTTACACCGATATTAACGTCCCCTTCTACTACCTGAATTTCATTGGTTAGATTCAGATCCGACACCGTAGTTTCTGACTTGCCCTGAGTAAATATAAACTGTCCAAAGGCAACTTCTTCGCCTTTTTCCGCCCACAGCGTATCCGCTTTTAAGATAAACGCGGTATTCACTGCATATTCCCCACCAGCAAGAGATTCCACATTAAGTGGAATCTTCACAATAGTTTCGCTTTGTGGGCCTATGTTTACGTCCAGTGTTCCGTGCTGCACTTTGTGACCTTCATGCTCCAGACTGTATACCAGTTCGAATTCAGACGTGTCCGCAAACAAATTACCGTTAACGATTTTCACACCTTCCCGATCGGGGAACAGCTTGATGTTCTGGTACAGGAATTTTACTTCCTGCATCTTGGCAGACACTTTACGGTCTGCGTACACAATCCCGTCGCCACAGAACGAATAGTCCGAAGGACGATCGCCGAAATCTCCACCATAAGCTAGGAATTCCTTGCCGTAACGATCTTTTTTGTAGATAGCCTGATCAATGTAATCCCAAATGAAGCCGCCTTGGTACATCCGATATTTATCTTCCAGTTCCGTATACTTATGCATACCGCCAATGGAGTTACCCATAGCATGCATATACTCACAACTGATATAAGGTTTCTCCGGATCAGCGTTAAGGAATTCCTCAATGTCCGCCGGTTTGGCATACATGCGCGATTCCATGTCACTCGTCTCGTTAAAGCGACGGTCGTGGAAGACTCCTTCATAGTGAACGAGACGGGTCGGATCTGCTGTTTTAAAGTATTGAGACACTTTATAAATGACTTCACCACCATGGGACTCGTTCCCACAAGACCAGATGAGAATGGACGGATGATTTTTATCCCGCTCTACCATCGACACTGCACGATCCATAACGATGTCATGCCATTCCGGTTTATCACCAGGAATAACCCATGACGGCTCAACTGCACCAAGCTTCTGCCATGATCCGTGCGTCTCCAGGTTCATTTCATCGATTACATACAATCCATATTCGTCACACAGTTCATACCACAGGCTTTGGTTTGGATAGTGAGATGTACGAACAGCGTTCATATTGTTTTGTTTGATGGTACGAACATCCCATAACATGTCTTCTTTGGTTACAGCGCGTCCACGGCGCGGATTGAATTCATGACGGTTTACCCCTTTGAAAACAATACGTTTACCATTGATGTGCATCACTTTATCAATCATTTCAAATGTCCGGAAACCAACGGACTGAGGCACAACCTCCACCAACTCACCAGTTGCATCATATACACAAATGTACAATCGATATAAATAAGGAAGTTCCGCGCTCCACAGATTTACTTTGCCAATCTCCTCACGAAGACTCGCTAGACCATTGGTAACTTCAATACCACCAAACGTTTTCACCGTGTTGCCTTCAGCATCCCGTAGTTCAGCCTCCACTTTTGCCCCCGCAGCGGCTTTCCCTTCAAGCTTAAGATCCACGTTTAGCGTACCATTGGTATAAGACTTGTCCAGATCCGTAACAACCCGCACATCCCGAATATGCGCAGCCGGTACAGTATACAGATACACATCTCTGAAAATGCCGGAGAACCGCCAGAAGTCCTGATCTTCCAGCCAGCTGCCTGTGCTGCGTTGATACACTTCCACAGCCAGTTTATTCTCTCCGTCCTGAAGGAAGGGGGTCAGATCAAAATCGGATGGTGTGAAGCTGTCTTCCCCATACCCGACAAATTGTCCGTTGAGCCATACATAGAATGCAGATTCCACACCCTGAAACGAAATATATACCGGACTGTTCTGCCAGCCTGTTGGTAAATGGAATGTGCGAATGTAACTGCCTACCGGATTCTGGTCCTGAGGTAATGCAGGTGGACGCAGTTCATTTAACCCGTCCCAAGGATACTGTGTATTTACATATTGGATCTGACCGTACCCTTGGAGCTGAATATGCCCCGGCACTTCAATATCATCCCAACCGGCACTGGAGAAGTCCTGCTTGTAAAAAGCTTCGGGACGGCAATCCGGACGGATGGCGTAATTAAATTTCCACGTTCCGTTAAGGTCGTAGCGCATAGCCATTGCACCGGATGCTTTCGCTTCTTCCATCGTGCGGTAATAACGATGATCCGAGTATGCGTTGAGGCGGTTTACTTCAAATACGCTCACATCGCCCAGCCAGTTGATATCTGCATGTGTTGCTTTCATTCGGCTCCCTCTCCTCTTGAAACAAATATATTTATTACTTATTCAGTGCAAATCCTTATTTTCCTTTTACGAAACAAACAGAAACAAACAGAAAGACAGAGGCACGCCATTTCAGGCGTCCTCTCCTCTCTTTTCTGCATTGACGTCCATTCAGACGCTTTTAAAAAGATGCATTAATTGAAATTACTTGACGGAACCTACCATACCCGCGACAAAGTGTTTTTGCATAATGAAGAATACAAGCGCTGTGGGTAATGTCGCGATGACGATGGCGGTCATGATAACACCATAATCCGGTGAATAACTGGAACCGAGGTTCGAGATTAACAGCGGAATCGTCTGTTGGTCTGGCGTTTGCAGCACCACGAGAGGCCACAGGTAGTTATTCCAGCTGCTCATGAATGTGATGATCGCAGCAGCTGCATATGTTGTTTTCATCGTTGGCATGTAGATCTTCAGGAAGATTCCAATTTCGCTCAAACCATCAATCCGGCCTGCTTCAAGCATCTCTTTCGGGAACATTTTGGTGTTCTGACGGAAGAAGAAGATCAGGAACGCTGTTGTGATAGTTGGCAGAATAACGGCGGCCAGCGTATTGATTCCAATAAACGGTGCAAAACCGGAAATCGTAGCAAACATTCGGTATAAAGGAACCATCAGCGCTGCGAACGGAATCATCATGGACAGCAACAGAATGTTAAATACGATATCCCGTGATTTCGTCCGGTACACTTCGAATCCATAACCGGCAAGAGAACCGATCAACAGTGCCAGGAGTGTGGAAATGACTGAAACGATCGCCGAATTCCCCAGAGCCTGTACCAGGTTCGTCTGCTCCAGCAATTTGTTGAAGTTATCAAGGAAAAATGAGCCGGGAAGCAATCTGCCTTTGGTGACATCTACAGAAGCGTTTGTCGAACTGACGAGCATCCAGAAGAACGGGAAGATGGACACAAATGCAACGATGGACAAGAAGACATACGTGAATATACGTTTCGCTTTTGCTTTAGCCATTTCTCTCACCTGCCACTTTGAACTGGATAATGGACAATACGATAATCATCAGCACGATGGAATACGAAACGGTTGCCGCATATCCGAAGTCCGGTGAATATTTGAACGAAAGGTTATAGATGTACTGGGAGATGGACATCGTCGCGTTACCCGGGCCACCTTTGGTGATGTTCATAATTTCATCGAAAATTTGCAATGTACCAATCGTCGATGTAATGGAGGTGAACAGGATAATCGGTTTGAGCAATGGAACAGTAATTTTGAAAAATTGCGTGAAAGCATTCGCGCCATCAATCCGTGCAGCTTCATAGATCGACTGATCAATGTTCTGAAGGGATGACAGATAGAAAATCATGTTATATCCGGTCCAACGCCAAGTAACGGCGATTATAATCGTAATTTTAGCCCAGAACGGGTCAGTGATCCATTGAATCGGTTCAGCAATCACGTGAAGATTCATCAGGAATTGGTTCACCATACCGTCAGAAGAGAACAGATATTTAAATACAACCGAGTAAGCAACCAGCGAGGTTACACACGGCAGAAAGATGGCAGTACGGAAAAAGCTGCGGAAGCGCAACGTACTGTCATTCAACAAAACGGAAATAAACAAGCCGAGAATAATCATGACAGGCACTTGAATGATCAAGTACAGAAATGTGTTGGATACGGCAGTGCGGAACGTGGTGTCACTAAATAATCGTTTATAATTATCAAGGCCCGTAAATTCAAGATTGGCTCCTACACCAGACTTGAACGATAAGAGCAGCGCTTGCAGCATCGGATAGAAGTAAAATGCAACGATCCCGATCACAGCGAGCGAAATAAAAGCCCATCCAGTCAAATTATTTTTCTTTTGGAGACTGTCTCCTGTATTCATGGCTTTCACAGTATGGCTCCTCTCTCTCCCGTGTAACATAGATAGAACCCAGGGAGCCTTCCACCATGTCCGGGTCGGCTATTGCTTGCGCCAGACAGTGGAACGGCTCCGATGCTTCCTTGGGTTCTATAAGTTACCGTGGATCATCTTAGTGTAATTGTGTTTCAGCTTGTTTCTGTGCATCAGCCAGAACGTCATCAATCGCCTTGCCGTTCAGGAAGTTCTGCATTTCAACAACCAGAATGTCCTCGATGGCATATGTGTTGATACCGTAGTTTACGCTAGGAATTTCTTGTGTCCATTTTGCAAAATCAGCAAATACTTTTTGTCCGCCGAAGAACTCATCGGCTTTATCAAACGCTTCGCCTTCTGCTGCCGGTTTGTACGTACCGATCGCACCAATGTTGTTCAGCAAATCTTGATACAATTGTTTGTCAGAACCGAATGTTTTACCCATGAAATCAGCAGCTTGGTCTGCACCAGCAACATTGTTCATGACGTACCATGAGCTACCACCCAAGTTGGATGCATGTACAGAATTCGATTGTCCAGCCATTTTAGGAAGCGGTGCTACCGCCCATTTGCCGGATTGGGATGCTTCTTGACGAACAGATGGTGTAATCCAGTTTCCTGTAGGAATCGTAGCTACATCACCGTTGTTGAATGCTGCCACGAATTGGCTCCAGTCAGAGTTCAGCTTAACGACATTTGCATCCATCATTGCTTTGTAGGTTACAAAAGCTTCTTTCAACGCTGCATTGCCAGCCAGATCAGGTGTTTTTCCATCTTCCTTGGAATACCATGAACCTGCGGATTGGATCATCATGCGGATCAGACCCAAATCGTTGGGATCAAGTGTGATCAGGTCCTTACCTGTTTTGGCTTTCACATCTTTACCGATTTTGATGTAATCATCCCATGTGATGTCCTGAAGATCAGCTGCTTTGTAGCCTGCTTGCTCCAGCAGATCAGTTCTGTAGTAGAGACCTGTTACACCGGAGTCAAACGGAACACCGTACTGTTTACCATCAAAAGCCGTAGGTCCCAGTTTGTACTCTGCGAAATCGGAAGCTTTGATTGTAGAGGACATATCTTTAAACGCATCAGGATATGCACTCAAAAAGCTTTGTGACCGATAGTCCTCAATTAGAACGATGTTAGGAAGACCACTGCTTGTTCCAGAATTCAGGCCGGTGTTCAGCTTCTGAATAATAGCATCTTGAGCATACTCAACGATGTTAATTTTCAGATCAGGATTTTCCTTCTGATATGCTTCTTTTGCTGCTTCCATTGCAGCAACGTTAAATGCCTTGTCCCAAGCCCAAATCGTAATTTCATTGGCGGTTTTTTCACCTTCACTTGCCGTATTTCCTCCACCACCGGAAGAACATGCAGACAATAACAGAACAGTTACGAGCATCAATACCCACATTTTTTTCAAACCATTCAACTCCCCTTAACCTCTTTGTTTGTAAATTGCTTACGTTTTCTGAAAGCGTTTGCTTTCGATATATTCATCTTATCATTCCCAAATCTTCATTCGTTAGTAATAATTTTGTGTGGATTTGTCATCTTATTGCCACAATGAAAACCTTTACAGAAACCGCTTGCATTAAATTTGTTTTTTTGTAATTTCTTTTGATTTTGTACTTTTTTGATCTGAATATTTTACAAGTCAGGCTTCATTCTCAGGCTTTACGCACCAAAAAGACCCTCCCGTGTTGTCATTGACAAGACAGGAAGGCCTCCTATTTGAAGCTGCTTTCACTTAAATAACGTCCTTGCTTTCACTTAAGCCCTATTGTTTAGCTCGTAATCAACGGGAGTGTAACGGTAACCCTTGTCCCCTCTCCCGGTTTGCTCATTATCGTTACACCATAAGGTGCCCCGTACAACAGCTCTATGCGATCATGTACATTCCGTATACCAATACCGCTGAACAACTGTCGATTATTCTTCGGATTAGGCAGCGACTCACCCATTGAGAATCCTTCGATCCCGTCGCCGTTATCCATAATCTCGCATATCAATGACTCTCCGGCTCTGGAGACCATCACATGAATGGTTCCTGTTTCCTTGGAAATGAATCCATGGAAGAAGGCATTCTCAATAAAGGGCTGAATCACCAGCTTGGGCACATGATAATGCGTACAATCCGGAGCTACGTAAAAGGCCGCTTTAATGCGTCCTCCGTATCGGACATGATTAATGAATACATAGTTTTTCAGATTTTCGACTTCTTGCTCTACCGTTATTGTCTCACTCACGTTACTAATCGTATTTTGTAATAAAGAGATTAGCGCATTAATGGTTTCGGCAGCCCTGTCCTTGTTCCCCTGCTGCACTAGAACTTTAACGGAAGCCAGAGTGTTGTATAGAAAATGAGGATTAATCTGGCTTTGCAGCGCCGCCAGCTCAGCGTTTCGCTGCTCTCGCTGTGTAAGTACCAGTTGATCCACATAGTCATGCAGTTCATCCAGCATGTAGTTATAGGCATGACCCAGCTGTCGGCTCTCATAACTTCCGCTGACCGGAATATAGTTGTCCAGATCACTTTTGGTAATATTGGACATCTGCTTCACGAGTCTGCGCAGTGATTTGGTGATTTGATTCGTAATTAGAAATACCAGTATGAGGGCAGCAGCCACAATGCCAGCGCAAATCAGAGCAATGGTCTTCATATCAATCAGCTGCCCCATTGCGAGATCTTTGTCGACGACGTTTATGATATAAAAACGGTAAAATGGCAAGTACTCGGACAATACCACACTGTCCTGATCCATGACTCGCGCATTTAACCCTTTTGCAGTTTCGTTATTATTCATTTCTCTGGCATAGGTCAGCAATTCAAGTTGAGTGGTACCGATCCACTCTTCCCGATTGGACGATACAATCTCACCCGCATCATTCAGGATAACCACATCGTTGCCTCGGCTCGTGAAACTGCTATAGAACTGACGAAATGCGTTCTCTCTCATAGTCACATACAATGTACCGTAGAGTCGATTTTCAGCACGATCCGTCAAGGCCTTGGTCGCTGAAATCATCTGCCCGGCAGTCTCATCATTCGTCTGATAGTCGTCAAAAATGATCCGATTCGGACTTGCCGCTGCTTCCAGCGTTATCGGCTGTTCTTTCAATTCATCCGCTGATAAACGAAGATGAGACCGATCGGTGGAATACGTACGCCCATTAATACCGCTAATCGTAATACCGACTTCATAGGACTCTGTGATCGACTGAATCCGGTCCATCGTTTCCCTCATATTATAATAGGATTTTGCCATAGTGAGGGAGTCACCCTCCCCCTCAGACAAATAACCACGGATCGCCCCGCTTTGTCTAACATTATTGGATACAGCAGCGATCGCATCGTTAAAGGATTCAAAGTTCGTTTTGATCTGGCTAAGTACCTTGGAGTTCGTAATACTGAACGTCTCGGTAAACAGCTTGGTCGACATATGAATCGATGTCCATAGAATGAGTACGGAAACAAGAATGATGCTGACCACCATAACAAGGAACAGTTTCGGAAAAAGCCCGAGGCGGGAAAATGCGTTCATCCATTTCTTCATTTATTTCTTCCTTCTGACGTTATGCCCAGAATTTTCGCCGGTATCGGCTGGGTGACAGTCCGGTAAATTTTTTGAACACCTTGCAAAAGTAGCTGTGGTCGGAATACCCTACCATACTGCTAATTTCGGAAATGGTGACGTCATCCGACCGGAGAAGTTCCTCTGCCTTTTCGATTCGAATTTTGTTCAAATATTCGTTAAAGCCTTCTTTTTTGTGTGAAGAGAAATAACTGGACAGGTACGAGGGATTAAAATGAAAATGCTTCGCTACTTCGGCAAGTCCGAGCGGCTGATCAAAGTGCTCATGCATATATTCCAGCAGCATTTTCATATTTGGATCACTTCGTCGTCCGCCCTCTCCACTAGTACATTCCTGTACCTCAGTCATGAATTGGTCCAGCACAGTCATGGCTTCCCTGAGGCTGGAAGCTCCATCCACATGTTTGAAATAGGTATATTTGCCCTCTTCCAGCGCAGCAGACTGAACATCCATATCTGCCAGGGTGATGGACACGTTAAAGATCAGGTTGCCCAAGAAGGACTTGATTTCGAACACATCTGCAATATAATCCCTTCCCAACGTAAGGGCATACTCCTGCAAATATTCTCTTGCCGCTTCTGTTCGATTTCGCTTCACATGCTGCAAAAACATGTTCACGTTGAACTGGTACCCGGCAGGGTGAAGAGGCGGAAGTTCGCCATATACCAGAATAGAGCGATCCTCATAATAAAAGCGATACTCCATTAGTTTGATCAGACGCGTTCGATACACGTTTCCCATCTCTTCAAATGAAGAAAAGCTGTCGCTCAGCACCCAGCAAGATCCATCCTGGGCTTCCTTGTTCTTGCTCGCCAACTCCTTAATCTGCTGCACCATCCATTCATCCTTCGAAGGGTCTACATTAAGGAGCACCACCGGTGATATGCCTTCCGCCGGAACGATTGCACACTCTACGTCAGGGAGCAAATCCCGTAACCTGTTCTCCAACTGCCCGTTATCCAGCTTGTGCACATGTACCTGTGTATCCTGCGGCTTATATACGAGTAAACGAAAGCATCGGTGAGGAAACGTCTCGCTAATGATATCCATCTCGTTACTCTCATCCAATGTAAAACCGGACAGCATCTTTTCCATCAGTTGCCCGAGCCTCCACCCATCATGTGTAGGCTCAAACTGCAATTCCGGAATTTTGCCAGCGGTACGTTGAAGCACTTGTAATAATTCATTGGTATCCAGTTTCGGTTTCAAAATGTAGTCTGCTGCTCCATTCTGGAGCGTTGAACGTACATAATCGAACTCACTGAAGCTGCTAAGTACAATAACCTCAATCTGCGGATGGCTGGATTTTAACGTCCGGACAAAGGTTTCCCCATCCATCACAGGCATTACGATGTCCGTAATGACAATATCCGGCTGTAACGACTGTACCTGCTCAAGTCCTTCTTCTCCATTGGAAGCTTCACCTACAATCTGAAAACCTTCAGCTTCCCAGTTCATATGGTGCTTAATGCCTTGCCTTACAAGAAACTCATCGTCAACAATCAGCACCTTGCACAACCGGTTCATGACCCTTGACCCCCTCGTCTAATCTTTCTTCTATGTCTACAGGTTATACCATCATATATCGGATAGAATAGCCTTCCCGTGTTAGCGGTTACATTTATTTTAAAGTTTTGTACTTCTTTTTATATCGCAAAACGAACGTTTTATCAATGGAAACTCTCTTTAGTGTACACTATATTTCGACAAAATAAGAAGCCTTGACCCGCCATGAATCTTTTTTGGCGAACCAGGACTTCTTATCCATGTACGTTTAGATTAACTCAAACTTTCATTTCAAGTTTAAGTCTAAGGTTCGATTCCCCATTGAAGACTTCCCGCAATATATCCAGTTACTTTTGACCAATCGGTATAAGCGGTTTGAGCCGGTGCAAAGGAATAATCATCCGTCTGCGTGTAGTTGCTCCAGTCGTTTTTGGAGAAGCGGGCTTGAATTTCAGTGCTTTGCCCCGCTGCCAGTGAACCGGCAGAAGCCTTGAAGCCAATCTCCAGCATGTAATCCGCTCCGGTCACCGGGGTCGACAGCGCACTAAACGTACCTGTAACATTGTCGTTTCCAGCCGTTGCCCAGTCACAGAAGAAGCTTTGGGTCTGAGCGCCGTTAATCGTATAGTAGTAACGAATTTTGACATCGGAAAGATTGATCGCCGTTGTGCCTGTATTCGTTAACTTGATCTTGGGATTAACGGAGTTACTCGTTGCTGAAGTCGTTCCATTAAACATCCCGATTCGAATGGCGCCCACGGGTACAACCGTCGTGTCTTTGATAGTCAGATTCAGAATCGTATCATTGCCTGCACTGAAATGGAAGGTTAATGCTGCGCTTCCCTTGGGCAAAGAAGCCAGATAGGTTTTGCTCAGCACTACCTGATTGCCCGATAATGTGTAATCCGTACCTGCAACCAGCGTTGAACTGCCGTTACGGATCGTACTAAGTGTGTTTCCATTCAGTGTCAACATGACAGGAATATCGGCCTGGTTGCCTGGATTCTTATCAAATTCAGCATTTACTGGTGTGATGGTCGAGCTGGTTACCGGAGACCCGCCTCCACCTTCTCCACCGCCATTGTTCCCGCCAATACGGTCAGCATATAAAATGCCCCGTCCATTCGTTCCCAAATACACTCTTCCATACAGACGTGGATCACCTGTAATTGTGGTTACACGTGCATATTGATGCTGATTATCGTTAATCCGTACCCAATTCGCCCCGCCATCATCGGAACGGAAAAATCCACGTGTTCCGTCGATCTTTGCAATCGTGTACAGCGCGACCCCGTTCTGTCCAGGCGCCGCTTTACCAAAACCGATGCTGTCCGCTTCCTCCACATTTGCAAGCTTGGTAAAGGTCGCTCCTGAATCGGTGGAATGCCACAGACCGTATGGCCCTCCCTCTTCACTGCCACCTGCAAACCAGAGCTCACCTTCTGTACCTGGAACAGCGTCCAGATCTGTATTTCCTTCAACCGGAAGTCCGGTAGCCGCAGAAGCGGTGAAGGAGGCACCACCATTGGTGCTCACATAGACTTTACCGGCAGCAAATCCATAGAATTGGTTCGGGTTCACCCGGTCGGAGATCACTTTGGCCTGTGCGGGTATACCTGAACTCGCGGTCCATGAGTTTCCGCCAGTGGAATAATGCACACCCTTGTCTGATGTGCTCCATACAAGTCGGTTACCATTTGCAGAGATAGCTACGGTTCCTCCTCCGGTTGTTCCGGCAGGCTCTGCGTTTGCTTTATACCACGTGGTCCCACCGTCGCTGGATAAACCAATAGATTTTGCATTCGGATCAGCCGTGTAGTCTGCTTTCCCTACGCGAACCATAGTACTTGGACTTAACTCTGCAAAATCCAGACTTTCCGTAGAAGAGTAGTTGGGGCTGGTAAACATCGTAGCTGGTGCCTGATCCAGATCGTTATGACGGAATCCCGAGACATCCCCTACACCACTTAACAAGTGTGCTCCGCTTGGCGGGCTGATCAGATCCAGGACTGCGATTTCCTCCACGCCTTTGGCCATCACAGAAATATTAATTTTGTTGCCCTCATCCCAGTCTGTCAGATTTTTGGTTCCGTAGATGGTCGCGCCTGTTCCATACATCATACGGTCAGAATCAAATGGATCAATCTCCAGATCACCAATCATCCAGCCCAGCTTTGGAGAAACTTCAGGGGGTGCAGGATTTGTCCCAAAGGTCAACCAAGGAGCAGCCGATATATCCTGTGTATAGCGCATTTTGCGGTTTGGATATGCTTCAAATTCCCAGATACGGGTCCAAGTAGCTCCACCGTCCGTACTGCGGAACAGATTCGCATCAGGCCACCAGGAGTTAAGGGTTGCTACCATGAGTGTACCAGGATGCTGTGCATCTACTGCCAGTCCGCCGTATCCATAATAATTATCCGTGCTGCTGCTTGGCACCGGACTAATATTGGTCCATACCCCTGTAGACGTATTTAATTTCCACAGGTCTCCCTTTTCCCCATCATAAGGGCCCGCACCATCACTGTAAGAGATATAAAGATTGCCATTGGCATCCATTTCCCCGTGATGAGGCAGATAGCCTGTAGGCTGTCCAGCGACAGCAGTCCATGTTGCGCCTCCATTCGTACTGCGGTATATGCTTTGATTTTTGTCGGCTACCCCGACATAGATGGTCTGTGTTGCCTGTCCAGCAGAACCTGTAGATTTGTCAAAAGTAATCCAAGATAGGCCTACAATGTCACTGGTATACTCATAAGACGGGTCCTCCACATACGTTCCCGGATTCGGGAAGCTCGTTACTTTGCTCCAGGTTACGCCGTAATCCGTACTTTTCCACAGTCCATTACCACTGCGGGCACCAAAATACAAAATGCTATTTTTATTCGGATCAATAGTCAGGCGTTCCCCCATGGAACGTCCCGGCATGTTACCGCCGACTTTGAACGGAAGAGTGGTTGTCTGCCAAGTATCCCCGCGGTCCGTAGAACGCAGAATGGAGCCGTTGTTTTTGTCCCATGAATTCGTGTACGTGCCAACAGCCATATACACTCGATTCGGATCAATCGGGTCTGTTGCCAGCGCATCGACACCGTTTTTGTTCCAGTCATCCCAGCCGACAAAATCGGTGAGCGGAATCCAACTTTCATTCGCAGGATTCCAGCGATAGGCTCCCCCGATATCGGTCCGGGCATAGATCAAATCTTTCTCTGACTCATTGAAAATAATCCCCGGCACAAAACCACCACCAGCCCCGGTCACGACATTTTTCCACTGGTATGAATCACTCGGTGCCGCATCTGTTGTTCCAACGAGTACGCCCAATGAAACTGCTGCAACGGCAACCGTCAAACTCATCACCCGCAGCTTTCCCAAAAACGTTTTCATAGTAACTTAGCCTCCTCTTCAATATGTTCATCGCATCCGGTCAACTCCCGCTGTGTCATCCTGTTGATGAGTGCAGTGTCAGACATTTAATGCATTGGGTCAGGCAACCAGCCCCACCTCCTCTCCAATTTATAAAACGCTTTCATAAATCGATTTCGATAACCATTCACTGGATTATACTTTCAATACATAACATTCGATAACCATTAAAAAACCCCTTCTGCTCGAATTCTATTTTTTGTAATTTTTTTCAGTATATCGCTTTCACAACACAAAGAAGGCTGCTGCTTGATCCAGCACCCTTCTCCATTGACATGCTATTGTATAAAAGAAAAACGCAATCCCAGTAACACGGTTGTTCGTTCCTTCATTTATTTGCTATCCGACTGTATTACATTGCCAAACGCGTAGGTTTTCTGCCCTTTCACACCCGGTCTGACTACAAATAGAGATCCTGCATTCGGAGTCTCTAGCAGCCGCTCTTCACTAATACCAATCCGGGCAGTCGTAATATACAAATCCTCCAAATCCGGCCCTCCGAAACAACAGGATGTCACCTGATCCGCAGGTATCTCAATCTGTTGCAGCAGCTCTGCCGTATGGGGATTCCAGCGTGTGACTCTTCCTCCGCCCCAATGGGCAATCCACAGCATTCCCTCACCATCTACAGTCATTCCATCCGGAAAGCCAAATTCCTCCGGGATAGCAATAGCACTTGTCCGGTTCGTAAGTTCTCCAGCAGCCAGATCAAAATCAAATCGATCAACAGAACGTGTCGGCGTATCAATGTAATACATCGTTTGCTGATCCGGACTCCAGCCCAATCCATTGGACGTGGACACATCCCTGAACATCGTTCGAACAGGCTTTCCTTCCTCCAGACAATAAAATGCCCCCGTCTTGCTTTCGTTCTTCATGCTCATCGTTCCTGCCCAGAAGCGGCCAAGCGAGTCACATTTCCCGTCATTGAAACGGTTGTTGTCCTTGCCTGTTTCAGGATCCTCAATCGGCTGCAGCTCTCCCGTGAGCAGGTTATAGGCGTGGAAGCCACTGCGCAAAGCAACGACAACCTCATCACCATGGTATGGGACAACCGCACCTACATGCTCGCCAACATCATAAGCCTGATCTTCACCTGTAGAAGGATCATATACGTGTACCTTATACCCTTCAATATCCACCCATAATAACCGATTGTGTTCTGCATCCCAGCTTGGACCTTCGCCCAGCAACGCCGGGGTATGTACTGCAATGTTCAAGTTGCTCATGCCATCACATCCTTTTTATGATTTGACGCCGCCTGACCATTCGAAATCAATGGCATCCAGGAATGCTTTGGAAAGAACCATATGGCCTGTTGCATCGGGGTGAACCCGATCATACGTCAGCACGGACGTATAGAAATGATCCCAGAACGGTGTAAATGCAGCCTGTGTATCCACGTAAATGGCATCATATTCAGCGGCTACTCTGCGAACAGCTTCCCCGTATACGTCCATCGTAGCCCGCATCGGATCTTCCGGGTTGGCTTCCAAATAATAAGGAGACATCAGAACAAGTCCTTTCAACCCCGGACGAACAGAAGCAACCAGCTCACGCAGTGTAGATTCATACTCCTCCAGGAAAACATGCGAATCTGTAGATAGTGGATTGTCAAATTGACGCCATACATCATTAATCCCGATCATGATGGTTAGCCAGTCCGGTTTGAGATCAAGCACATCACGATCCCAGCGCTGCTTCAAATCACGGATCGTATTCCCACTATTACCCACATTTTGAATCCGCAACATCAACTCCGGGTAGATGGAACGCAGCAGGGCATACACTTGTGCCACATAGCCATGCCCTAATCCAGAACTGCCTTCACCAACAGGATGTTCACGGCCACAATCTGTGATCGAATCTCCGATAAAAAGCAGCTTATCATTCTTTTGCAATTTCATTGTCGTTTTCTCCTTCGCTCTCATAAGCGTTAAAATAGGTGAGATCACTCGTATTCAATTTCATAATCAGGAAAGACAGAGCTCAGCCAGCGCAGGGTTACCACCCTTGATTTTTAAGCCAGGTCAGGCACAGGTCAGACCAGGCACGAACGGCATGGTTATCCTCTGCCAATCCCAGACCATGTGAACCTTTTTCGAAAACATGCAAATCATAGGGAATGCCATGCGCACCCAGGGCAAGCGCATAACGCAAACTGTTTTCCACCGGGACCGCCTGATCATCACTCGTATGCCAAATAAATGCTTCAGGGGCGTCGGCCTTCACCTGCTGCTCTGCACTGAAGGCCTTGATCTGTTCGGCAGTCGCATCTGACCCAAGCAGATTTTCACGAGAACCGGCATGTCCATAGGATTCCATCGTAATTACCGGATAACAAAGAATAACCCGATCCGGGCGTGAACTCTCCCGTTCAATAGGATCTTCATGATCTGGTTGACCCTCGTCATACAAAGTTCCCAACGTGGCTGTAAGGTGCCCCCCCGCCGAGAAACCAAGCACCGCAATTTTGGAAGGCTGAATGCCAAATTGCTCGGCATGAGCCCGTACATAACGAATTGCACGCTGACCATCTGTCATTGGTGCCGGGTGCTGGTGAGGCGCCACGCGGTACTTCAGCACAAATGCACTAATTCCCGCACGGTTCAGCAATTCAGCGATTGGAGCTCCTTCATGGTCGGCCAAAAATCCATAGCCCCCACCCGGACATATAATGACAGCGCTCTCGGAACCT
The DNA here is from genome assembly GCF_030487755.1 of Paenibacillus sp. 11B. Classification (NCBI taxonomy): domain Bacteria; kingdom Bacillati; phylum Bacillota; class Bacilli; order Caryophanales; family Paenibacillaceae; genus Paenibacillus; species Paenibacillus sp. 11B. The sequence continues at coordinate 1,055,987 of NZ_JAUKNS010000002.1, forward strand.
GGTTGAATAAATGGAATCAGATGGGGCATTTCATCCTCATGGCCCTTGGCCGCATAAGGTGCTGCATGGTCCCATAATGGTATAGTTGACGTCACTTCTATCATCCTCTCTAAATTGAACGGATGCATTGATCCGTATAATCGTTTTCCAATCTAAGGAATCGATACCATCATAACGGGAAGCACCCATACGCATCAATACCTTCCTGGCATCACTTTTTATTCAATTTGTAACAGGTTACACCGAATGTCCCTACTTGAACAGTGTTTTATAGCACATGGATTACCTCTCAATGATTAGTATAACGTTCGATACTGTTCCGGAGTTACGCCCTCAATCCGCCGAAATGTAGCCACAAAGTGGCTCGCATCCCGAAATCCAACCTTCGCTGCCGTTTCCTTGACGGTCAGTTTGCTGTTTCCTGTCATCCATTCTTTCGATTTGCGGATACGAAGGAGTATGAAATAACTGTAGGCGGTCATGCCAAAGGATTGTTTGAAAAGGGTATTCAAATGCCTTGGCGTAATGCCTGGAATGGCGGCCATCTGTTCAAGGCCAATATCGGGATCGGCGTAGTTTTCATTCATAAATGAAATTAACGGAGCCAGCCGTTCCACAGCATGCGAGATCGAAGAACGACTACCCGTCATGCCATGCTTTTTGAGTAAAATCAGAAACCGGTACATGTCCGCTGACGCTTCCAAACCGGATAAATCCTGATCACTGCTGATGGAACCCAGCACTTCCCGCCCATAGTATTCAAGCGGGCTCTCCGAATCCCATTGATGAAGGGCAGCCTCCCCCAAACCAAGTGATTCTGTGATGGCCGGACACTGGGCACCTCCAAATGTAATGTAAAGTGTCTGCCACTCTCCCTGCGAGGGTACATACTCGTGCGGCTCATTCGGCGGCAGCAAAATGCCGGACGTCTCTCCCAGCAGTACAGTTGAACCTGCAAATCTGAACTCTCCGGCCCCCTTCACCGTCTGAAGCCAGTGATAGCAGGGATAGCCCGCTGGTCTGGAGACACTCTCCTGATTTCCGTTATATCCGATGCTCTCGATGTAGAGCGGAAGCGGCCGATCCCGTGAGGTCATAAAATATCGCCGATGATCGGGTTTGATGAGCATTGAGATTCTCTCCTTTGAACAAAAAACAAGATTACAGTTCCATATTCTTATATGTTTCATTACTTTTCTTATATTTTAAAAGTCATATCCATCATATAGTATAGAATTATTCTTATACAAGAGGTGAACACATTTGATTAGCAGCAAGTTACCCAAAATGTTCTACGGCGGCGACTATAACCCTGAACAATGGGATCATGAGACTCATCTTGAAGATCTGCGCATGTTCCAATTGGCAGGTATTGATATTGCGACCATCAACGTATTTTCCTGGGCACTAATTCAGCCTGATGAAGTCACTTATAATTTTGAAGGACTGGACCAGTTCATTAACAGTCTCTATGAAAACGGCGTTTACATTTGCCTCGCAACAAGTACTGCTGCACATCCAGCGTGGATGGCGAAGAAATATCCGGATGTACTACGTGTGGATGCTGATGGACGTAAACGCAAATTCGGTGGACGGCATAACTCCTGTCCGAATAGCCCAACCTACCGCAAATACTCCGAGAAAATTGCAGACAAGCTGGCGGAACGTTACAAGGATCACCCTGCTGTGCTTGTATGGCATATCTCCAACGAATATGGCGGCGATTGTTACTGCGATAACTGCGAGAAAGCGTTCCGCGTGTATCTCAAAGAACGCTATCAGACTCTGGAGCAGCTCAACAAAGCATGGAACACCAATTTCTGGGGGCATACATTCTATGATTGGGACGAAATTGTACTGCCAAGCAACCTGAGCGAGCACTGGGGAAACAACAATTCTACGTTCCAAGGCATCTCGCTTGATTATTCCCGCTTCAACTCTGACAGTATGCTTGATTGTTATCGGCTGGAATATGATGCGATCAAAAAACATATCCCGGATTCGGTCGTTACGACCAATCTGATGGGATTCTTCAAACAACTGGACTATTTCAAATGGGCTAAGCATATGGATATCGTTTCTTGGGACAGTTATCCCGGCCTGGCAACTCCGGTCAGTTACACCGCTATGGCCCATGATTTGATGCGTGGACTGAAGGACGGTCAACCCTTCATGCTGATGGAGCAGACACCCAGCCAACAGAACTGGCAGCCCTATAACTCACTGAAACGTCCCGGTGTCATGCGTCTGTGGAGTTACCAGTCCGTGGCTCACGGCGCGGATACGATCATGTTCTTCCAGCTTCGCCGTTCCATCGGCGCCTGCGAGAAGTACCACGGCGCTGTAATTGAACACGTAGGCCATGAGAATACGCGCGTGTTCCGTGAAGTCGCAGAGCTGGGCAAGGAATTGCAGCTGCTCGGTAACAAGACGCTGGATGCCACCGTTGATGCCCAAGTGGCAGTTGTGTTTGACTGGGAAAACTGGTGGGCAATTGAGAAATCAAGCGGACCTACCGTTGCACTGAACTATGTAGACCAAATTCACAAATACTACGCTGCCTTCTTCCGCCGCAACATTCAGGTGGACATCGTTAGTGTGGATACGGATATCAGCAAATACGACATCGTTCTCGCTCCAGTACTCTACATGGTGAAACCGGGCTTTGCAGGCAAACTGGAGAAATTCGTTGAAGCAGGCGGTACATTCCTGACAACCTTCTTCAGTGGTATCGTCAATGAGAGTGACATCGTAACAACTGGTGGTTACCCGGGTGAGCTTCGCAAACTGCTCGGGATCTGGGTCGAAGAAATTGATGCCCTGCTGCCTGAGCAAAAAAACAGTATTGTCCTGAAAGAAGCTTATGGTGATCTTCAAGGAGAATATGGTTGTGGCATGCTGTGTGACCTGCTGCACAGTGAAGGCGCTGAAGTCATCGCCGAGTATGGAGACGATTTCTATAAAGGTATGCCTGTCGTGACACGTAACACATTCGGTCAAGGTGAAGCCTGGTATGTAGCTTCCGATCCGGAAGACCGATTCCTGGACGATTTACTGGGACAACTGGCTGCAGCCAAAAATATTGATTCCCTTCTGAATACGCCGGAAGGTGTTGAAGTGACTGCTCGTACCAAGGATGGACAGCAGTACCTGTTTGTCATGAATCACAATGCTACTGCCCAATCTTATGATCTCGGCAAGGCTAAGGCTCATGATTTGCTTACAGATCGGTCCCTTTCAGGTACGATTGAGATTGAAGGCCGCGGTGTGCAGCTGCTTGAAATGAAATAATTTTGGAAAACCGATGATACAACATGTTACACGCAAATCGCGTTGATTCATATTTGTAGCTTAAATGAGTGTCAATTGTTAAAATTTGAAGTATTATAGGATTGAACCTGTTTCAATCTGCTACTTCCCGTATCCGTTTAGACCGGATACGGGTTTTTGTCATTATTTGTGAGGTTCTCGGTTAGAAGGAAATACCGAGATGCGAAGCGAATTGGACGAGACACACAATTTAACGACGCCCCGCCGGGAAAAGGAAGCGGCCCCTCTGAAAGCAGGCGCTGCACTGTATATGGAATAATAATATCATGCTCCGAAATTATTGGTGACAACCATAATGTCACTTATACACTGCTACAATGAGAGGAACACTCCAGCATCCTTTCCGGCGGCGCAACCCTCGAAACGGAGTGGCTGACATGAATAGAACAAATCGGCTTGCCGCCATCGTTATGGCATTGCAGAACGGTCACGAAACGGCACATTCACTTGCGGAAAAGTTTGAAGTTTCCCGTCGTACCATCCTGCGGGATATCCAATCACTCTCCGAGATGCATGTCCCGATCATTGCTATCTCCGGTCCCGGAGGCGGCTTCAGACTTATGGAGGGGTATGTACTGCCCCCACTGCAATTGGACCCGGTTGAAGCAGCTACTCTCATCTTTGCTCTCGAAGGCCTAAGCCATTACGCAGATACCCCTTTTCAAGAGAAACGCTGGACATTAATGGACAAGATCAAAAGTATTATCCCGGATGATGTCAAGGCAAGAATGGATCCCTTGCTCAAACAACTGAAACATGACGTTCCGGAGCGGAACTATGTCCTTCATCATCTGGAACCGCTTTTGGCTTGTATCCCGGAACAAGGGTGGCTGCGTATGTTATACCGATCTGCTTCTCGTCAACGCTGGCTTACGATCTGCCCTATTCGAATCTATGCTTCTGCTGGTTTCTGGTATTGTGAAGCGTATTCGGAGGAGCATGGTGAACAGCGCCTGTTCAGGGCAGACCGCATTCTGGACGTTAAGCCGGTTGAGCTGAGCGAGTCACAACAACTGACTGAAAAGGCTGAACGGCAGCGCAGCAAACCGAAATCTCCCGAACGTTCTCCAACGCGCGTTACGGCACGTTTGAGTTACAGCGGAATGATTGAGGCAGAACAGGACAAGCATATTGGCGAACGAATGACCGAAATCGCTCCGGATGTCTGGGAGCTGTCCTTTCTCTGCCCTCCCGGTGAGTGGGCTTGGGCCGTTCGATTCTTTTATCGACTTGGACGTGAGGCAGAAGTACTCGAACCTGAGGACCTTCGCTCTGAGATTCGCCAACATGCCGAGGAAGTAAGCCAGATGTATCTCGCTTCCAACCATAATCGTTGCAGCACAAGTTAGAAAGGAGATTGCCGAATTCAATGAATGAGAATGAATCCATCGTAACTTACGAAGAAGCTGTTCAGCGAATAGAAGCTGTGGGACTGCTCCCGCTCGCACCTTTATTCCCTGAATATCCTTCACTGTCCTCCATAACGCCTAAAGAAAACTGGCACAAGGATAACGCGCTTGATCCCTGGCTGTGGCGTTCACGTCTCGCCGAAGAAGGGATCGCTGCCTATGGAAAATTTGTCAAAAAGAAAGCCATCCTGGTCTCACGCGAATATTTCCCTTGGGTGCACCGCCTGCTAGCGGACTCCAGAGTCATGGAAGAACAGTATGATGCGGGTTTGATCTCTCTTGAAGCATTCAAACTGTATGAACGAATTGAGGAGCACGAAGGTATAGATGGTCGTAAATTACGTTCACAGGCAGGGTTTGGAGCCAAAGAGGATAAAAAAGCATTTGACCAGGGTCTGCTGGACCTCCAGAGTGCTGGCGCCATTGTCATCTGTGGCACCAAGGAAAAAGAAGGCCTAGCTGAAGGCAAGGTCGCCTGGAACAGCTCTGCTTATGAGACCTCGGGCTATTGGATGAAGCGTCAAGGAATTAAACCGTTTGAGGGAAGCGTTGCAGACGCGAGCAAACTCCTGCTGCATCAATTGGAGCAACACGCGTCTGCGGCTGCACTGACCAAAATCAAAAAAGCCTTTGCCATGAATTGATTGATTGAAATATGTGTATACGACAAATCCCGGAAGCCGAAGAAGAAGCCGCCGGGATTTGCGGTATACGTTGATGATGGATGAGTCTAATTGCATGGCAACGGACCGAATCTGGATTACAGAATGACCCCATCCTTGAAAATCGCAATTTCCCGAAATCCATGCTGCTCGCTGAGCGTATGCGCCCGTCCTGAAGCAATATCGATCAGTTGGCTGAACAGCTGTACTTTCACATCTTCCATCGTCTTTCCTTCCAGCAGTTGACCCGCGTTAAAATCGATCCAGTGTTTTTTTCGATTCGCGAGATCCGATTGGGTGGCAATCTTGACCGTAGGCACCGGGCCTCCAAACGGTGTTCCCCGACCTGTCGTGAAGAGAACAATATGTGCACCCGCAGCAGACAGTGCCGTAACTGACACGAGATCATTGCCCGGAGCTTCCACAATATTCAGGCCGGTTGAAGTGACACGTTTACCATAACGAAGCACATCAACTACGGCAGAGCGCCCTCCCTTTTGCGTACATCCCAAAGACTTTTCTTCCAGCGTCGTAATGCCCCCTGCTTTGTTCCCTGGTGAAGGATTTTCATATATATTCTGACCGTGGTTCACAAAGTATTGCTTGAAGCCATTCACCAAGTCTACCAAATCATCAAATACCTGCTCACTGGCCGCCCGATTCATCAGAATGGTCTCCGCACCAAACATCTCGGGAACTTCTGTCAGTATGGCTGTGCCTCCTGCAGCAACCAGCATATCTGAAACGGAGCCCACGAGTGGATTTGCCGTAATCCCTGATAAACCGTCCGAGCCCCCGCACTTCAATCCAATTTTGAGCTTGCTCAGAGGCAGCGGCTGACGCTCTTCATGTTCAACAAGCTCCACTAGCTCTTCCATTAGACGCAGTCCTTCTTCAAGCTCGTCATCCGTTTCCTGCGCTTTGAGAAAACGTACTTTCCCCTGATATTCCGGTGCAATACATTCGCGGAACTGATCTACCTGATTGTTTTCGCATCCCAACCCAATAACCAGCACACCGCCAGCATTCGGGTGCTCGACCAAGGAAGCCAGCACCTGCTGCGTATATTTCAGGTCATCTCCCAGCTGCGAGCAGCCGAACGGATGCGGAAAATGGTAAACCCCATCCACCCTGCTGCCGAACTGGGACTGACCCATACGAGCCAATGCCTCACATACTTTATTAATACAGCCGACCGTATTGACAATCCAGATTTCATTACGGATACCTGCTTCACCGTTAGGTCGCAAATAACCATCGAAGGACCGTAAATGTTCCGGAGGCATGTCCGTCTGAACAGGTGGTGCGGGCTGATACTGATATTCCAGCAATCCGTGAAGTCCTGTTTTCAGATTATGGCTATGAATCCAGCTTCCCTGCTCAATCTGTTCTTTGGCTATCCCGATGGAAAAACCATATTTCATCACATCCTCGCCCGGTGCGAGGGTATGCACAGCTATTTTATGGCCTTTAGGCACATCATCCCTTAGTGTAAAAGTAGAGCTGTCTGGCAGCGTGATGCTTTCCCCTTTTACATAATCTCGAAGGGCTATAATGACATCATCCTGCGGCTGAATTGCAATCCAGTCATTAATTGTATGGGTTGTGTTCATCAACTCTCACCTTCCAACAGACCTATTTCGTGAACGAGTGCTTCGCGAAGTCCCTCTCGATCATCCAGATTTTCTCCCCAAATCGATACATCAGACAATACGGCAGCAACACGGCGGTCTAATTGCTGCTTATCCCTCTTCAGTGGCTCATAACTGTCCCAGTGTTTGGCGAGTGCAGCCAATACATCGACATCATCCCGAAGCAGGACGGACTCACCGTTCAGTCGCTGTCCCATATAACCGTCTGGCGTGTTCATCGGGCGATAAAGACACAACAATCCCGCAAACCCTTTCACAAGCCGAATAGGCCAGTTTCCCTGTTTTTGCTTATAAGCTATAAGTGTAGGCAGCACACGAACCTTGAACTTTCCTACTGTATTTAATGCAATATCCTGCAGCTTGTGATTAATATACGGATTGAGAAATCGTTCAAACACTTCTGCTGCGTACTCATCCAGATTATGATCCGGCATATCCAGTGCAGGCACAATCTCCTGATGTACCGCTTCTCTGACCCATGAGCCAAACTCCGGGTCTTCCATTGTCTCTCTTACATGGTCCTTGCCTTGCAGAATGCCGAGCGATGACATGAGTGTATGAGCACCATTAAGAATACGAACCTTGCGCAGCTGAAAAGGTTTCAAGTCCTTCACCCAGTGTACGTTGAGTCCCGCCTGCTTCAAGGGCAGTTTTTTGTCCATTGCTTCATCTGCCTGAATGGCCCAGAAATGATACGGCTCTGCCGTATTGATCAGTTGGTCCTCATACCCCCAGCGATGGGTCAGGGAATCGGCTTCTTCCTTGGTCGGTGCACCCGTGACAATCCGGTCAACCAGATTGTTCAAAAACAAGTTATGATTTTCAATCCATGAACGAAAGCCTTCAGAATAACCATAATCCTCACTATGCCGCAGTACACAACTGCGCAGCACATCCCCATTGCCTTCAAGCAGCTCACACGGCAGGTGAATCAATCCTCTGGATGGGTCCCCATCAAACTGCAGATAACGGTGATGCAGAAAGACCGTCAATTTACCCGGAAACGATTGTACTGGTTCACCCTGCAAGTACTCCGAATACGTATACTTCAATCCCGACTCGGTTGTATTGGAGATGACAAACTCCAAGGAAGGCAATTCCGCAAGCTTCAGAAAATCCTGCCATTCTTCGTAAGGGTTAATACACTGTGAAAAAATCGAGATCATTTCCGTGCGTTCCACCGCTTTTCCCTGTGAAAGACCTCGGGTAATCATCGTATACAATCCGTCCTGATTACGAATTTGTTCCAGCTTTGCCTTTCCCCCGGGCCGAGGCTGGGTCACAGCAACACTGCCATGGAATTTGCCTTGTCTCGCACTCTCATGAAGCATCCAGTCTGCAAACCCGCGCAAAAAGTTGCCTTCCCCAATCTGCAGTACCTTTACGGGACGTTCCATCACTTCTTTGCACTTGCGCTGGCTATCACTTCCGAGCAGATTTAGCTTTAGCCCTGGTCTTTTCGTGCTCGCCGACATGAACACTCACCTCATCGTTTTATTGTCATATTAGATGTCCCGCTGCACGCCATACAGCCCCTATACTTCCATTGAAAACGCTTTAAATTCATTGTATCATCAATAAAAGGAAATTTAATTGCTTATATTGCGGTAAATGTACTCTTTCATGACCAGCTGTACTATCATTTCTGTGATCAATGTTTCGAAAGGAGATCGAATGGAACGTTCACCCGTTCGTAAGACCATTCAGGCGGAATCGGGGATACCTTTTCGTCTGGTGTATGCAGATACCAAGTCCCCCCAGAACGAGCTGCCGGATCATCTTCATGACTGGCATGAAATTATTTATGTATATCGGGGTAAGGGCACCATTTTCATTGATACCGGTCTTGAAGATATGCAGGAGGGCGATTTGTTCATCATTCCAGGCAGCACGGTACATCGTGCATTGCCGGATGCCGGGAATCCGGTGACTTCGTCGGCCTTGTTCTTCAGTCCAGGATTACTGGCCTCCACAGCGGGAGGCAGTGCATCAGCCATGCTCTCTCTATTTGAACGCTGTCGTAAGCGCAGGGTGTACAAAAGGCATCTGGATGCCAAGGAACAAACCCAGGTTGCTGCGCTCATTGACGACATTCATGCAGAATTTCAGTTGGACCATCACTTGAGTGCTCACGCAGCACTGCTGCGGTTGCAGCTCTTACTTATTGATTTGGAGCGATTGGAGGCAGCCGGTCCGGCAAGTCCTGTCAAAAGCGTTCCTGGACCAGGCTGGTTAGCCTCTACACTGGCCCATATGGACGAAGAGCTCCGCAGTGGTCTTTCCTTGCCGGAACTGGCACGGCAGGCAGCCGTATCTCCGGCTCACTTCAGCCGTGCATTCAAAAGGTATACTGGCATGACGTTAACGGACTATGCCTTGGCTCGCCGGGTCATTATGGCGAAAGAGCATCTGCTTCGAAGTGATGACACGATGGCCGTTGTTGCCGATGCCTGCGGCTTTGAGAGTCTGCCCCATTTTTATCGACAATTCAAGAAGCAGACGGGCACCACACCAGCTGCCTACCGTAAAACCATGAAGAGTCAGGATCAAATGTGATTGCATACCATCCTGAAATGTAGAGAATTGTCTGAGTGTAACATATTCTTCCATACACTCCATGTGGTATGATATAATACTGAATTACAATGTCGGAAACGATATGTTTCTGCTGTCAGAGGAGCCTTACATCCCATGTTAAACGAATTGAACCGCAGAAATATCGGCATCTTCGCACACGTCGATGCAGGGAAAACAACAACGACGGAACATATGTTATTCCAAAGCGGTGTCGTACGTAGTCCAGGTCGCGTAGATGATGGAACAACGGCAACAGACTCTCTGGATATTGAAAAGGAACGAGGCATTTCCGTTCAGGCGGCTATGACCTCTTTGATCTGGAAAGATACAATTATTGATCTCATTGATACACCAGGACATATTGATTTCAGCTCTGAAGTCGAGCGATCCCTGCGTGTTATGGATGGGGCCATTCTGATTGTGTCCGCCGTAGAAGGGGTTCAATCCCAGAGCGAGACCATCTGGCATGCTCTCCGCTCGCTTGGAATTCCTACCCTGATCTATATTAACAAGATGGATCGGATTGGCGCCTCTGCTGAGACGGTTATCGATCAGATCCGCTCCAGCCTCTCTCCCTTCATATGCGGAATTCAATCCTATCGTATGAATGACGACGTGTTTGACGGTATTGACACCCTCTGGAACGCGAGTCAAACAGAGGTGATGGGCTCCCCTTCATCCATACCCGGCCTTTTTGAATTACTTGCCGAACTGGACGAAGATCTGATGGAAGCCTACATTAATGGTGAAACGCTGCCTGCTCACTTGCTGGATGAAGCATTTCGCAAACAGGTACATCAGGGCGTAGTGTTCCCGATTTGTTATGGTGCTTCGGGCAAAGGGATCGGCGTAACTGAATTGCTGGATGCCATCATTGAATTTCTTCCTGCACCTGCACAGCCTCAAGATGCTTCGGTATCCGGGGTAGTATTCAAAATTGAACGGGATAAAACGATGGGCCGTACAGCCTATGTTCGCATGTATGGTGGCAGCGTGCATAATCGGGATACGATCTATAACTCCACTCGGGAGCTGGAAGAGAAAGTGACCCAGATTCGCCGGATGGATGGGCGGAAATGGGCAGACACGGGTGCTGTTCATGCCGGACAAATCGCCGCACTGTACGGACTAAGCGAAACCCATGTTGGTGACATTATTGGCAGCCCTGAAGGTGTGCCGCCTGTACCACAGATGGCTGTTCCCTTGTTGACTGTGCAGGTCCATGGTAAAGACACGGCACGTTATCCTGACCTTGTAGCGGCATTGCAGGAGTTGACAGACGAAGATCCCCTGCTTGATCTGCAATGGTTGCCTGAAGAACGGGAATTGCATCTTAAAGTCATGGGAACCATTCAGCTTGAGATTCTGTCCAGCCTGCTGATGAGTCGTTTCGGACTGGATGTCGTATTCGACCCACCTTCCGTCATCTATAAAGAAACTCCCCGTTCTTCCGGGGAGGGATTCATCGCGTATACGATGCCCAAGCCGTGCTGGGCCATTCTTCGATTCAGCATGGAGCCTTTGCCCCGTGGCAGCGGCCTGATCTATTCATCCACCGTCCGAACGGATCATCTCCTGCTTCGTTATCAGAATGAGGTGGAGCGCCGTATTCCCGAAGCATTATCTCAGGGCTTGCTAGGATGGGAAGTTACCGATCTGCGCATCACGCTAATTGAGGGAGAGCACCATGTCTGGCATACCCATCCACTGGATTTTGTAGTAGCCACGCCGATGGGAATCATGGACGGACTGGCAAGCACCGGTACAACCCTGCTGGAACCTATTCTGAATTTCCGGTTAACAGTCCCGGAGGAGTACGGAGGCAAGGCGCTCAGTGATCTCGTACATATGCGGGCAACCTTTGAAGCACCGATCATCGGAGGCGGACGATGCATCGTCGAAGGACGTATGCCTCTGGCAAGCTCCATGGATTATCCGGTGAAACTGCGTTCAGAGACGAGTGGACGTGGAGTGCTGACCACTTCTTTTGCCGGGTATCAGGATTGTCCTTCGGATGTGACACACACGCGGAAACGCAGAGGCGTTAACCCGCTGGACCAATCCAAATATATTTTAAGTGTTCGAAATGCGATTACATCATAATTGGAGTTGACTTTGTTGTGCTGATTAAATTTCTAATCTTTGGCCTGCTGTGGCGGATTGTAGGCAATCCATTCTTGGCGGTTCTTATTTTCCTCATCATTCTGTATTTCCTGGATCGTCGCTATGTTGGGGTGATGCCAAGCTTCATGAAGCCACTTAAGCGTATGCGTAACATCTCACGGCTTCGGCAGCAGCTTGCCATGAGTCCGAATGAAGTCTCTTCCAAGCTGGATCTGGCCCGTCTGTTGATTGAACGCAAACGGTATAGTGAAGCTCATGCCTTACTGCTGGAACTGGAACGTCCTTACGAGCAATCAGCCGAATACTGGGAGGCGCTGGGTACAACTGAACTTCATCTGGGCCAAACGGAACAAGGTGAGCGTCATATTTTGCAGGCACTGGATATTAATCCAAGAGTAAAATATGGACGTCCTTATCTGACACTTGCAGGTGCGTTTAAGGATACTCACCGGGACAAAGCTTTGGCATACGTTCAGCAGTTCCAGGAGATTCATTCCTCATCCAGTGAAGCGTATTATCTGCTTGGCTCGGTGTACCGTTCCCTTGGGCGTACTGATGATGCAAAGCAAGCCTACGAGCAATCACTGAACGTATATCGCTCCCTGCCAAAATATAAGAAACGCCAGGAGCGTCGCTGGGCTGTACGCAGTTGGTTCCGCAAGCGCGGACTGTAGACTGCTGAATTCCTTTGCTTTAGCAGCTAGATATTATGTGAATGAGTGTCTACAACCCTCATGGTAAACGATCTCATCAAATAAAAGTGCACTGGTTCCTGCCTCAAGGCAGGTCCAGTGCACTTTTTTGCACATCGAAATTCTTCCAATGGTTATCGCTACATCAGCAGCTCCCGCAGCCGTTCCTCATTACCTTTCATCCAGTCTACCCGTTCTCTCAGCGTTCTGATTTGCTGCACAGCCACTTCTGGCTCATCTGTACCTTCGAACAACCGACTGATAAAGTGCATGACCACATCCAGACTTCGAAGCAAAACAAGCTCTGGAATTACGCTCAGCTCCTTTGGTTCCAGGCTGACCTGTTGTCTGAATCCCTGGATTAATCCCTCCAAAGCCGCCCAAATCCATGCTTCATCCTTGTCCATCGTCAGAAGGTCAGACATGGGAACAGCAAGCTCCATCACCCGCAGATCCCATGTGGCAAATTCAAAATCCAATATGGCACATATGCCTTCCTGAGAGTCTGCCAATACATTGGATGCATTCAAATCCCCATGTACCAGTTGATGCGGCAAAACCTCCATACCTCGCAGCGTTTCGAACAAGTCTGGCAACACCATCCTCAGCTTCTGCAGGTCATCCGCACATGCCATGAGCGTATCCGGGGGTGAAGTACATAGTTGTAACAGTTTCTCCGGTGAACAGAGCGGGTAAGCCTCCTGAATTTGATAATAGGGCGGGTAAACGGGAGCCAGAGATATGGGAAGGCTCGCCATAACAGAAGATAACATCCCCGCCGCCCTGCCCAGTCCGATCAGTTGATCGGGTGTAATCCAGACCGGATTGTGGCCTTCACGATAATGGAACAAGGTTACGATTTTGGTATGGCCTGTTAGACGATCCTGTACAGTAAGAAATGTCGTATCTTTATCATCAGGAAGGCTAACGGGTGCAGGCACATGAAGCTCCAAATCTGAACGCAATAATGCAGACAACACCTCGTGTTCAAAAGCAATTTTCTCTTGATCGTTATGCGTTTCATACTGCCTAAGCACGTAACATTCTTGGTCTATCTCTACCATAAAGGTAGAGTTGTTCATTCCTCCCCTTCCGCGCTGAGCGTTCCAATGGGACGTGAATCCATATGAGGATAAAACTGTAGATATCAGCTGCTGTTCTGAATCGTTTAGGGAATCTGAATCGATGATTTTCACCAAAAATAACTCCTTTATCTCACGTAAATACAACCTCTATATGTCCTCATCTTAACGGAAGTATTTCTTTCGGTCTAGTCGGTTTCAAGGTAATCGTCATTCTAAACTTTAACCCCTGCTGATCAGGCAAAAGGATAGTATCCTGTACGATTTAGCTGTTCTGCAATTACGCGATAGCCTTTTGCATTTGGATGAACCCTGTCCCAAAATAACAGTTCACGTTCACGCCCTTCAAACCGGTCATAGATCTGGGCACAGGCATAGTTCCCTGATCCCACACCATTGAGAAATGAATTATATTGCCGCACCCAATATGATGCTTCGGCTGCTTGCGGATACGGGTTGTACAACCCAATCGTACGAACCATATATACACTGTTCCCTTTCAACTGCCGGATGTGCCTCATAATCTGGGACACGTTGCTACGCGTTTCGCCAAGCACCTGTGTCATTTTACTTGCGTTCAGGATCCCGCCACTCGCTTTGAACGTACGAATCAGATCGTTTCCACCAATCGATAACGTAATAATATCTGCTTCACGCAGCGATTGCCGTACTCTTGGATTGCTGGATATCATCTGCAGCATTTCCCCTGACGTAAGTCCATTCACACCCAAGTTATCCATCGATACAAACGTACGTACATTCGTTTCTGCCATTCTCCGATATAAAGGAACAAAGCCGGTGCCCAGCAGCGCTCCTGTACCTACCGTTAATGAATCTCCTATAGCCACATATCGATATACCATCCCGCCGCCCCTCTCTGCTGTGTTATTAACTATTCCACATACAATTCAATTCCTATATATCGTATGAGAAGACCGGAGACAAAGCGCGGGGTGGTGTCCGTAGGCATACACATTTATTTGTCGTTTCACGATTTTCTTGCATAAAACAATACAGAAAGCCCCGCCGGCAATGCCAGCGGAGCTGTTCATTAATCATTTGATTACATGCCTATATTACGATCCGATTCAACGGAATCTGTCTGTTCCTTGTTCGGGAATGGCCACCAGTTGGCACGGCCAAACATTTTCACCATTACAGGAACGAAGAATGGCAGGAATAGAAGAGAATACAAGATAAGTCCACTGAGTACAACCGTCGCAATCTGCATCATCGAAAGTACTCCCGATGGATACATGGCGGCAAAGGTACCGCTCAGAATAACGGCTGCAGACAGAATGACTGTACCCATGTTTTTCATGGCATACAGCATGGCATCCTGCACTTTCATGCCTTTATTCTCATTGAAACGATCCATCAGGAAGATGCTGTAATCCACCCCGAGTGCAATCAGCATGACAAAGCCGAAGAACGGTGTAACCCAGCTGATGCCCGAGAATCCAAGTATATTCACAAAGATCGCTTCCGTCAGGGCCATGGATGTGAAATATGCCAGCAATAACGAGATGATGAGATACAGCGGCATAATGACCGAACGGAGCAGCAGGACCAGAATGATAAACGTTCCTGCAAGCATCAGCATGACCGTGCGTGTATAGTCGTTGTTGGAGACTTCCTGCAGATCTGCAAACGTACTGGTTACCCCGCCAATGGCGATATCCGCTTTTTCAAGTGCACTTCCCTGTACAGCACGATGTACAGCAGCTTCGATATCCGGAACCCGATCAATCGCTTCTGTCCCATATGGATTTTCGGCAAAAATAACGTCAATCGTCATTGTTTTCCGATCCTTGGACAGATACGTATCGAATACCTGCGTGAAGTCTTTACTGTTCAGTGCTTCTTCAGGAACATACCAGCCTGCCAGATCGGAATCAGGAGAATTTTGCAATTGTGTCAGGTAGTCCTGCGCTGAATCGAGTCCACCTGAAACCTGTTCGATTCCATCAACACTCTGATTAAGACCATCCGTCAATTGCGTCAGTTGACCACTCAGATCCGAGAAGCCTTGTTGAATTTTCTCCTGACCACCCTGAAGCTGACCAAGTCCGTTCTGGATGGAAGGAATTTCACTTATGACTTTACCTTGACCATCAGCGGCCTGTTTGAGACCGGATTGCAACTGACTGATTCCCGTCACAATCTGACCGAGACCATCGGCAAGTGCCTTCTGTCCGGAAGCTGCGGAGGCAAAGCCTTCGTTAGCCTTATTGATTCCAGCCGCGGCTTCGCCCAGCTTGGATTGAATTTGGCCCAATCCTTGAGCGAGCTGTGCCGTTCCGGCACCCGTCTCACCAAGGGTTCCTTTGATACGCTGATAATCGGCGTCTTGCAGCAAATCAGGATAGCGCTCCTCAAGTGCTGTGAACGATTCGTTCAAGCTGGTCAACGCTGTAGATACACCTGTGAGCTGTTGTTGCAGTTCACCTACGCCATCACCCAGGGCAGCGACACCGGCTCCTGCCTGACGATAGGCTTGAAGCAATTGATTGTTCGCTTGTGCAAGTTGATCAGCACTCGTTTTGGCTTTCTGAAGTCCGGCTTTCAGTTCCCCGGCACCTGAAGAGCCGTCACGGATTCCTTTTTCAATCTGCTGAAGTCCTTCAGATAACTGTGTAATACCCGACTGCAGCTGGGAAGTACCCTTTGACAGTTCTCCTGCTCCATCAGCAGCTTCTTTGATTTGTGGTTCATTTTTGCTTAACTGACTGCTGGCCTCGCTCAGACCATCACGGATTTTATCCAGACCCGTCTTTCCTTCACCCAGTCCATCAGATAATGTCCCCACTTGCTGTGTTACTTCAAAATCCTTGATCTCATCACCGGTTGGACGTGTCATGCTGCGGACACCAGAGATACCTGGCACCTTCTCCACTTCCCGGCTGATCTTCTCGGCGAGCGCCATATATTTGGCGTTGTCCATTGCTTCATCATTCTGGATGACGACCTGACCCGGCAAGGATTCACCCGGACCGAAGCTGTCCGAAATGATATTGAATGCTTTGACCGAATCATATTTGTCACCAATTTCATCGAGACTGTTAAACGACAGTTTGCCGTCGTAAGTCGCCAGTAATGGCACACATACCGCTGCAACGATGAGCAGGGCTGCCCATGGACGTTTCAGGGAGAAACGACCGGCTGCACCATAAATCCGGCTCTCGGCATGCTCCAGTGAACCCTTGGAAGGCCAGAACAACCTTTTGCCCAGCACCGCCATAAAAAACGGAACAATCGTGACTAATGCCAGCATCATCACGGCAATACCGACAGCGACCGCTACCGCGGAACGATACAGCATAAACTGTGCAAAACCAATGGCTATGAATCCAACCAGCACGGCGAGTGCGGAGAAGAATACTGTTTTGCCTGCTGTGCGGTAGGTAGCGATGATGGCATCCCACGTATTTTCATGATGAGCCAATTCTTCCTTGAACCGGCTAATCAACAGGATGCAATAGTCCGTACCAATCCCGAACATGACCGCCACCATAAAGATCTGTGTAAACGTCGAAATCGGGAAGTCTAGTCCATCCACAAGGAACGCGACAATCTGCTGTGAAACGATGTAGCTGATCCCCACCGTAAGCAGCGGAACAAATGGAGCTACGAATGAGCGGAATACGAGGAACAGAATGAGCAAAATAAATACAACCGTAATGTATTCCGATTTCTTGAGCCCCTCTTGGGAACTCTCCACCGTATCCTCATCAATTAAGCCTTTACCGGTTATGTAATGCTCCACATTGACCGATGACAATGCTTCATTGAGGTCTTCGCGCATTTCCTTGACTGTACGATCTCCCTGATCAATGGAAAGCGATGTTAAGATCGTCTTGCCATCGGCAGAAATCATTTTGTCTGATAGTTCAGGCTGAGAGAATGGCTCCAGTATGGACAGAATGCCCAGTTTCTCTTTTTCGGCCTCCAGTTTCTTAACAGCCTGCTCTGCCTCTTCTTTACCATCGGCACCCAAACCGTTCGGATTATAAAATACAAGAGCCAGCTGGCTGCCCTGCTGCTCTCCTTTTTGTGCCGCGGCTTCGTCCAGAATGGCCGCTGCCTGGGTGGACGAGTGCCCTTCAGGAACCGAGAACTGTCCCTTTTCCCGAATCAATTCACTCATGTTAGGGGCGGTGAACATCAATACGGCAG
Source organism: Paenibacillus sp. 11B (assembly GCF_030487755.1). NCBI lineage: Bacteria > Bacillati > Bacillota > Bacilli > Caryophanales > Paenibacillaceae > Paenibacillus > Paenibacillus sp. 11B. The sequence continues at coordinate 1,073,691 of NZ_JAUKNS010000002.1, forward strand.
CTACAACGACCCATAGACCCATCAACCACCATCGCGCTTTCAAAATCGTTCTCATTCGTTCTCCTGTCCTCCTTCATGCGATAGCAAAGCGGCAAGCTTCTCAAAAGATTCAATGAAATTTTGGACCTCTTCTGGTTTAAAATGAACCAGATACGGCTCCAGTAGCTGCTGTATTTCCTGTTCGGTTTCCTTGTATACTTCCCGTCCGTTATCCGTCAGGGTTAAATACACAACTCTGCGGTCGCGCTCATCTCCCGCCCGATGGACCAGATCCCGATCCACCAGCTTGTTGACCAGTGCGGTGATACTGCTTTTTCCCACACACAGAAGCTCTGCCAGATCGGAGGGCGTACAAAGCGGTTTCTCTTTAATCATACGAAGTGCACAGAACTGATCTGTGGTAATGGTTTGGCCCAGGCGTTCACGTATCTGGGTATCAAACCGTTTGGTTACCAGGAAAGAAGCATCCAAATAGCGGTTAACCAAACTTTTGGCATCCGGTGTGTTCATCCTTGATTCTCCTTCCTCCCAAATATAGTTCATACATCGAACTATTCTTCAATGAAACTATTCTATAATGAAACTATATTACAAAGCAATACGTTTTTCCTATTTTTTTAAGTAAACGACAAAAAAAACAGGACGTCCGACTCAGCTGCTTCGCCAAATCCAACATCCTGTTATGATATGCTCTCTTTATGTTACACAGTAGTAGACCGATACTAGTCTTCGTCTTGCTCCTCGTCCTTCTCTAATACACAACGGAAACGCTCCACACCCGGATATAATTCACCCAGGCTATACACCACGAATCCCGTATTTCGATAAAACTCTACAGCTTCCACGTCGGTCTCCGCGATCAATCTGTCAGGATTATATTGGGCCAGCACCTGTGAAATCATGCCACGACCATAATTTTTAAAACGGTTCTCTGGCAGGACTGCGATATGATGAATGGTGACCTCACTAGCTCCTGTTTTCTCATATCCAATCAGGCCTATCAGCTGGCCTTCGTCTTCATAACCGTCCAAATGCAGCTCGTCCTTGTCAACATATTGTTGTAACGCACGATTCAGATGATCCGGATCGGGAAAGACCGAGTAAGACAGCAGTTCTTGCACTTCCGGCTCCTGTATGCGTGATTTCAAATGAATTAACACCCTGATTCCTCCTATAACTTGCTTGTTTCCGTTATCGTATTGTAGTCGTTAGCCTGTAAAAGTTCAAGTCGTGTAGCGTTCCAGCTCCGATTGAATGACATTCGTCATGCCTTCCGGCACCTGGATTCCTGCCAAATGATATGCATCCAGCAGCGCACCTCCAACTGCCGACACATTGCTGGTAATGTAATGAATCTGTTGTCCTCCCGGTATATAGGCTGCATTCAGCCCCTTTCGGACGGCCTCCACCATGTACGGTGTACTCAGACAACTTCCTGTAAGCGTCATGGATACCTGCTGATCTTTAAAACATGATGCAAGTAAGAGAATACCTACAACAGCCGTATCCGCTGCTGAGTCACTTACTCTGACCGCAAGGGGGATACTTTGGGCGGCGGCTTTAGTCACCAAGGGAGCCATTTGACCAAATTTCCGATTCATGGCCTGTTTATTTTCAGCAAAACCTGATACGCCCAGCGCAGCAAGCTCGGGAACCGAATTTACATTCCAATAGGCTAATATCTGCTCAATCAGAGGCTGATCCTGGCGCCCATAACGACCAGCAAGGATCGAATGCACCACGTCATAAGCCAAAAAACGTGCTGCTGTTGGTGCATAGTGGCCAAACTGATCATTGCGAAGCCAGGTCCCCTGTTCCGTTTTACCCAGGATCAGAGAGCCCGTGCCTCCAATAGCTACAATGCCCGGCTCACCACCAAAGGCTGCCGTATGTGCAATTTGCGTGTCATTTACCGCGCTGATTATGCCAAGGATACCGGTTTGGGCGAGCAATGCTTCAGCCCAGACCGTATCTTCAGGCCGATCCAGCCCAGCCATCCCCGCCTGAATGGAAGCAATCTGTCCTGCTTCTAACCCGGCTCCGGCAATGGCTTCAGCGATGCCGTCCAATACGTGCTGTTCTGCATTGGCATCATGATAACGGTTGCAACCACCCTTTTGCACGTATGACAGAACCCTTCCGTGCACATCGGCCAATGCTACACGTGTATGGCTTCCCCCGCCATCCATCCCAATCACATATGTACTCATTCTTATCCCCCATGTTCTGGTGTGATGATTTCCCATGTCCCATGATGCTTCTTGCGATGTTCCTATTGCTATCGAGTAATACGTCTGCCGGGGCCAAACTACTCGATCCCGGCAGAGCTGTTATTGCTTCTGTGCAGCGAAACGAAGCAGTTCACAACGGAACTGTGTCGGTTCATCATATTTTTCCTCTTCGATCGTCTGTGTTACATGTTCCTGGAGCAGAATATTCCAGTCAGTATAAGCATTCTCCAGTAATGCGACAGCCTCTGCTGTAGGTAGATTCAATTCAATCAACGGTTCAATTGTTCGGCCGGTATTGATTTCCATTTCCTCCACACTTGTACTCATCGTAATACAATGTATGCCGCCTCTGCATGTTCCCACTTGTAGTCGTTCTATAGCTTCTATCAAGGCTTGTTTATTGGAAACATGTTCCAGGCAAGAGCAAGCAGCAATATAATCAAAATGATCCGGCTCGATAGCGTAATGCTCAACATCCGCTTTCTCTACTTGTACAATATGATCAACCTGATATTCTTTCGCATATTTGCGAAGTCCATCTACAGCCTCATCCAGCAAATCCACACCGATAACTTCACTGTTCGTTTGCCCGAGACGCTGTGCAATCGGTATCGTATGTCTGCCTACACCACATCCCAAATCCAGAACACGCAGCTCCGTCTTATGAGCAAGCAGACGCTCCAGCATGTCCATAACCATTGGCATAGGCCTTGACATCCAGGTACCGGACGCAAATAATTCATTATTCTGATAGAAGTTGGAATGGTAACCTGCTTCTGCTTTCCTTGCAGCCTCAAACTGTTTATTTTCCATAAGAGCACCTCCATGGCTTAGAAGTTAATCGTCAATGTCCCCGAACCTGCGAACAGAATAATGGTTAGAATGACCATGACTACAAATGCCCCGGTGACGAGCAGTTTACCTGTGTCCCGCTTATACATACTGTCATTAAATAACATCACGCCGCCAATGACCATGGCTACCGGAGGAAGAAATGAAGAAATAATGTCATCAGAACAAGCAGCACCATTGAATATTGATCCAACACGGATTCTTCATATTCCGTCATGTATGGTAAGTCAGGCACAGCTGTTTTGGTCACAACGAGATTGCCGCAGGATTTGCATTTGAACTCATCCTCTGCCATTTCTTCATGACAATACGAACAAACTCTAGGTGTACGTGGCATCTCACACCTCCCCTTTAAGTACATCTTCTACTTAATACCCTGGATGCTTAAATGGAATCAGATGAATGCGAAAAGCTCTTCGTCAAAAAGGATTCAAGTACCTCCTCATATCGGGTACGATCCACTTGGAACGCTGTCCCATGACCCGCACGGGGAACAGTCAGCAGTTCCTTTTCTGTTGGACAAGCTTCATACAATCTATAAACCATTTCCGTCGGCACGAACGTATCCGCCTCACCATGAATGAAAAGAACCGGGACTTGAACTTTGGCGAGTTGATTTAATGCGGACGCCTCCCCAAAGAAATAGCCCGCTTTCCACCTGGAGATGAGACTGGTCACAGGAATAAACGGAAATGCGGGCAGCTTGTAGAGCTGCTTGAGCTGGAAGATCAGCTCCTCCTTCACTGAGGTATACGCACAATCCGACACGATGGCCTTCACTTGCTTGGGAAGAGCTTCACCCCCTGTCATCAGTACGGTAGCGCCTCCCATTGAAATTCCGTGCAAGATGATCTCCGTTTCTAAGCCTACCTTGTCGAGAACCCAATGGACCCACTGAACATAATCCTTGCGGTCCAACCAGCCAAATCCGATGATGTTACCTTCGCTTTGACCATGACCCCGATCATCCGGCATCAGCACGTTATAGCCATGTTTTTCCGCATAAAAGCGAGCAAAACCCGCCATTTCCCTGCCTTTTCCCGAATAACCATGCGCCAGAATAACCGTTCGATGTTGCGATCCGCTTCGAGAAGGAAGCCATGTCCCGTGCAGCTTTAATCCATCATGGGATTCCATATCTATATCTTCGGTTGGCTGCGAATTAAGCCACGCCACGTCAGACGCACTGCTGATAATTTCATTATCCGGCTCGGGCATCAGATTCGGATTATCAACCAGAAATGATTTTGGAGCACGACGAATGGCAGTTTTGAAGAAGTAAAGCCCACCAAACCATAATAGAGCAAGAACGATTAGCACCAGAATAGCAAGACCGTATAATAACATGAACATTCCCTCTCTTTCAGACGAACTTCCACGTGAAACATATATGTATATTATCTATCGTTTGGCAGCCTTTCCAGACACGGATGATTGTTGCCACTTCTGGATCACGTTGCTTAGAGCTTCAAGCGTGAAGGGTTTGCCGATAAAATCATTCATCCCGGCTTCAACACATTTCTCTTTCTCTCCATCCATAACATTTCCGGTCATCGCAATAATTGGTATGGAGTGCCGCGGCACATTCTCTTCTATGGCCCTGATTTTGCGTGTCGCCTCCAGTCCGTCCATTAGAGGCATCATATTATCCATCAGGATCAAACTATAATCTTTGCTGAGAAAAGCCGTGATAGCCTCTTCCCCATTGGAGACGGTATCCACCCGGGTTATGCCCAGCTTTTTGAGCTGCATCAGCACAACCTGCCGATTAATGGAGTTATCGTCAGCGAGCAAGAGCGATATCGGTAAGAAGGTATGCACCTGCTCCTGACTTTCCTTATTGCGATTCATCTGATTGGATATCGGTTCAACCGTTCTGCGCAATAATTTCATCTCGCCATGTTCATTAGACATCACATGATCACTCTCCTAATCGCGAATTATGCCATACTGCGTATAGGAAGGCTTCATTCATCCTACCTTTTTCACCAGCTTCAAATGCCTGGACCGTTCCCGCTCAAATACAACCCATCTATCATTATACATGATCGATGAATGGGCATGCGTTCAGCCCATCATTAATCTCAACTAATTTTCTATAATTTAAAATTGTCCTGTAAGTGTTCTAACGAGTGACCTCTGTTCTTCAGATATAAAAAAACTGACCTGCGTAATTAACGCAAGTCAGTTTTCCCCTCTGCAGCGAGTCCAAGCTTTTTTAACAAACGAATTGCATCCGCCTTTTCCGAGGGTTCAAGTCCATCCACCGCATCAATGATCACCTGGTGGTGCTGAGGAAAGATTTGTGTAAACAGATGTCTTCCTTCCTCCGTCAATTCAGCATATATAACACGCCGATCTTCCTTGGATGCTCGACGAATCAGCAGATTTTTGTTCTGAAGCTTGTCCACAACATACGTGATATTACCGCTGGACATTAACACTTTCTCACCGATCTTTTGCAACGCCTGCGGCCCTTTATGGTATAACAAATCAAGCACGCCAAATTCTGTCGTATTCAGTCCATGACTCTGGATATCCCGATTGGACCTGGATGTAACGGAATTGTATGCGCGAGCGAGAACCACAAATAATTGCAAAGACAGTTCCCGATTGTCCTCGTTGTTCGGCATTTCTATAATCCTCCATCAGTTGTTTACATTTCGACCTGCGTCTGGGACCGTATCTGCTCCCATTCTTCGCGCAGCATTCCCATACGAATTGAATCATAATGCTGGCCATCCACGATGCGGCATTTGCGCATACGTCCTTCCACCTGAAGCCCCGCCTTCGAAGCCGAACGCATCATTCGTTCATTGCCTGACCATGTTGTTAATCCAACCCGGACCAGTGGCAATTGCTCGAATAAGTGGCTGGACCACATCTGAAGTACTCGCGTGCCTATCCCGCGTCCCCATTGGGCTGAACAATATAGCACGATTCCCATTTCCAGCCACATGGATGGACGATGCTCCCAATAATAGCTGATTGTGCCGACAATTCGGCCATTCAACTCAACAATTCGAATGGAGTCCGGGTCAGAATTGTGCTTAGTCGCTTCAAGTCGTCTCAGCATGCTCCGTTCAAAGTCTTCGTAGCTCTCGTGTTCAAGGGCAAAATATGGCGCATCCCATTGTTTCCATTCCGGGACATCTTCACTGTAGATTAATTCATAGAGTTCAGTCAGATCCTCTTTTTCCACACATCGAAGAGAAATTTCTCCATCCACTAACGGGTTCTCCCTCATCTATACACTGACCTCGCTTTCAGTTCAGGAACGATGACGCTCATCGATGCTGCCATCACTCTTCGCAAGAATGACGGTGTCCGCCATATGAATAAACAGTCCATTATCGACAACACCTGGCAGCATATTTAACTGCACGTTAAGCTCCGCAGCTTGTTCTATGGCTTCCATACGGCAATCCGCAATGAGGTTTCCATTATCCGTAAGATACCGTTGATCCCCATCCATACGCCATTCCGGGTTACACCCAAGTTTCTCAAGCGCCTCGAAAGTCCACTCTGACGCAAAAGGAACCACCTCAACCGGCAATGGGAATTTCCCCAGCTTTGGTACTGCTTTGCTGCCATCGGCCACAATAATCAGCTTGTCGCTGTTTGCAGCTACAATTTTCTCACGTAAAAGCGCACCGCCGCCACCCTTGATCAGGTTAAACTCAGGGTCAACTTCATCTGCACCGTCAATGGTCAGATCCAGACGTCCAATCTGATCAAATGGAACGATCGGAATCCCCCACTCCTTGGCGAGCTTGTCCGATGCTTCCGAGGTAGCTACCGCCTGAATGTTTAACCCTTCGCGTACCCGCTCACCAATTCGACAAATAGCGTAATACGCCGTTGAACCTGTACCCAACCCAACCTTCATTCCATCTTGAACATATTCTGCCGCGCGCTCAGCTGCTATCTGTTTAAGATTCATCTATAAACCCCCGCTGCTCATGATTTAAGAAATGCATACTGTAGTTATTATAGATAAAACCGCTTCCGATGTATATCTGTGCAATGAGGTATTCCACTGGGAAACTTGGCCTGTTTCTCTGCTTCACATGCATCATTGATCATGCTTATGTATGTTCTTGGTTAGATTAAAGTCCAAATCCAAACATCATTTCCTTTACATTCTCCCCCTTGGTGCACGATTGGAAAGGCAGATGATAGGAACATTTCTCTGTCATTTGCCTTATTTTCTTCAAAGTTTAAGGATGTTTTTTAACCCACCATGTTATAGAATACAGAATGAAACTAAAAAATGGGAATTATTTTAAATAAACAGTTCTAAATACCTACATATTGCTTTCATATGTCCATAAATACGTAAAATATTAAAAAAGTTTTAACAAAACTATTCAATCTGGCGACATTTTATACGACATATTAAGTATAGATGTGTTTTAATAATTAGACACCTATAGGTATCCAGGTAAAAATATCTCTACATAGCGACTACAAACCCAAGACCATGGTCGCACATTATGCCTTTGGAGGGGATTAAGAAATGATGTAATTGGCGTCATAAAAGCAACCAAAATATATGTTTTTAATTCAAAGAAGATCAGGAGTGGACTTTAGTGAAATCATTAAGTTGGAAAAGTATGTCATTTTTCTCAAAAAATCTGTTACTATCATTTACGAACATTATCATTATCGGCGTGGCGCTTATTGCCAGCAGCTACTATTTTCAAAAAACGATTCTTGTAGATCAGTTACATGGTCAAGTAGAACAAATCACCAAAAAATGGGCAGAAGGTATTGATTCCACTGATGTACAGGCTGCTATCACAGAAGGCAGTTATGATGGAAAAACACAAACCAAATTGCGCGCCTATTTCGATGAAATGCAGCAATATTATCCCAACATTGCCCAAGCCTACATCTTTGGCGTTGAGCTCGGTGGAGATAACAAGCGGTTAACTTCCCTTGTCGCCATGCCAACCAATCTAAAGGAAGCTTTCCAGAGTGAAAATGTAAATATCGGCGATATGTATGAACAGCCTGTCGTTGTGGCAAATGCGCTCAAAGAAATGTTGAATACTGATCGCCCGACATTCACCACATTTTATTCCGATGATTTCGGAACCTGGACCACCATTGCTTATCCGATCAAGGATAGTAACGGCAAGATTTATTCCTACTTTGCAGTTGATGCAGACGCATCAGCGGTACCGGCCGGACTGAACAAATTGCTTAAAAACGGAATTATTATTCTGGTAGCTTTCCTGCTGCTGTTCCTGATTATCCAATATCTTGTTGTCAAAAACACGCTTTCCCCTATTCGTCACCTGATCAAAGGGATTGATGACGTAAGTCGGGGTAATTTGAATGTCAAGATTCCAACTGGTAAAGATGATCTGGGAATTGTGAATGAAAAGTTCAATACCATGGTTCGCAAGATTAACGATACTATCGTCAAAGTGCAAATTACTTCACAAGAAGTCAATGAGTCTGCCAAGGAATTGTATGAAGTCTCTGAGAGAAACAGCGAGAATGCTGATTCTATCAATAGCAACGTTACTCAGATTACATCGAATATTCGTGCACAGGAACAGGCAACACGAGATAGTGCCCGTGCGATGTCCGAGATGGCTATTGTTATTCAGACTATTGCCAGCAGTTCAGCCAGCGTAGCTGACGAAGCCTATGAGATGGAACGCCGTTCACAACTAGGAAACAGTGTTGTTCGTCAGGTGTCCGAACAGATGAATCTAATTACGGAATCTGTTAAAAATACCGCTTCTGCCATTGAGGTTCTGGAGAGCCGCTCTCAGGAAATTGGCGATATTCTGAATATCATCTCAGGTATATCCAGCCAAACGAACCTGCTTGCGTTGAATGCATCCATCGAAGCAGCACGTGTTGGTGAGGAAGGCAGAGGATTCGCAGTTGTAGCGGGTGAAGTACGCAAGCTTGCTGAGCAATCCGAACAATCCACGAGCCAGGTTGCTGTACTGATCCAGGAGATTCAAGCTGAAATCAGACAAGCCGTTCGTGCGATGGAACAGGGTACTTCCGAAGTGGATACCGGCCTCAGTGTAGCTGATCAAACCGGTCAATTGTTCGAGGAAATTCTGGAAGCAGCCAAAAAAGTATCGAATCAAATTCAGGAAGTATCCAGCGCTACTGAAGAAATCTCTGCAGGTACAGAAGAAATGACAGCAACTGCGGATGATTTGTCTGCCAGCGTGAGTAAGACAGCTGATAACAGTGAACGCATCTCTTCATCCGTTGATGAACAAAAAGCATCTTTGATTACACTTGTTGATTCTTCTACCCGTTTGAACACGATGTCTGAGGAACTGCAAGAACTGATTTCTCATTTTAATGTAAGCAAATTATAATTCAATCCACAATTGAACGGTTTGAACCAAGGAGGAAAAACTGAAGTGGTCAAAAATCAATCATCGTCTTCCCACACAATGGAATCTGGCCTGCCGGTTCTTCAGATTCCACTGGATTATGGGCGCCGTCAACAAATCTTCTCTTATGAGTCTGCTCATATACCACTAGAAAAGTCTCTGGGGCGGGAACTCCAACAGAGGTTCAACTCAGAAAACGTGTATCCAGTTTTACTGACTGCGTATGCAGCATTATTATTCCGTTTGTCAGGGGAACAGGAACTTGCCATTGGCACGTTGGCTCCAGACCAGGCAGCTTCCCATGTGTTATTGCAGATTCAAGGCAAGTTAACCTTCAGTGAGCTGGTACGTCAGATTTCAGATCAACTTCAGCACCATCATACGCTCCAAACAGGAGGAAACCCGGAAACCCTGTTCATGTTTAATCGTGTCCAGTTGCCTCAGGCTCCTCAATTGTTAAATTGGAATATTCGTGATGATCAGGATATGCTCATGCTGGATCTGTTCTACGACAGTTCACTTCTGAGTGAATCCACGGTCACGAGATATGCAGAGTATTATCAGACCCTGCTTCGCGCCATGTTGCGAAATCAAGACAAAGCAATCGGTACAGTGGACATTTTGTCCGCTTCAGACCGGTTGTTATATAGAGAAATGAATGACACCACCGTGCTCGAACCGGAGCATCAGACGATTCATGGCTGGTTCGAAGCGACAGCAGCCCAATATCCTGAATCACCGGCAATTACGTCTCCAACCGGCCGTTACACGTATAGAGAACTGAACGAACGTGCGAATCAGGTTGCCCGTGTGTTGTTATCCAACGGATTGCAAAAAGGAGAATTTGTCAGCATCTTTATGGAGCGGAGCCTGGAAACGATTATTTCTTTGCTCGGTATTCTCAAAGCTGGCGGAGTATACGTTCCTGTCGACCCTGAGCATCCACAAGAACGCAACAGTTATATTGTCGAAGATACAGCTTCATCATTTGTCCTGACCAAAGAGTCCTCTTTACTTGAAGCTTCACGGTTATTCTCAGGTATTACTACTGTTCGCCAAATCCTGGCTGTGGACGGACGCCTTGCCGGATTTGCAGCAAGCAACCCCAATCTGGATATTCAACCAGATGATCTGGCGTATATTATCTATACTTCAGGATCTACCGGCAAGCCCAAAGGTGCACTTATTGCCCATCGGGGTGTTGCCAATCTCGGTAGTGTTGTGCAGCGGGATTGCGATATTAAACCAGGTGACGTATTAACCCAGTTTGCTACATACAGCTTCGACGCATCAGTGTGGGATACGATTGGCGCCTTGTTCTACGGAGCAGAATTGTACCTGTTATCGGCGGAGGAACGTGTATCCGTTGAAGAGTTTGCGAGTGCAATTGAGCGCACAGGCACAACGATTATTACGATACTGCCAACCATCTTTTTCAACCAGCTGGCTTCCTTCCTTTCAGATGAAGGCTTCCACAAGCTGGCTAAAGTCAAAATCATTACCGTGGCCGGAGAAGCTCTCTATGGTGAGCAGGTTCGTGCCTTCCAACGCAAGTTTGGCAACCAGATTGATATTGTCAATGTATATGGACCCACGGAATGTACAGTAGCTACAACGACCCATCGCATTAGTGAGCAAGTTCCTGAAAATGTCGTTAATATTCCAATCGGAAGACCGATTCATAACTATAAAGTGTATATCGTCAATGAAGAACAGCAACTCTGCCCGGTAGGCGTCCCTGGCGAGGTATATATCGCGACACCTGCCCTGGCTCAAGGGTATCTGAACCAGCCGGAGCGCACAGCGCAGGCATTCATTGATAATCCTTTTGCCATCGATGAGAAAATCTATAAGTCAGGTGATATAGCCAAACTGCTCGATAGCGGACTACTGGAATATGTCGGACGCAGCGACTCGCAATTAAAGATTCGGGGTCACCGGATTGAAATCGGGGAGATTGAGGATCATTTTGCCCGCCTGGATCAGGTCCAGAATGTCGCCGTGATTCCCAAGAAGGAATCGGATGGTCAAAACATGCTCGTAGGATACTTTACGTCCAAAGATGGCAGTACACTTTCCGTTGCGGACATCAAAGCCGAGCTAACGGTTAAGCTCCCTTCCTATTTTGTACCGAAATGGATATGTCAGCTCGACGAAATGCCGATCGCACCGACAGGAAAGATCAATCGCAAAGCGATGGTATCTCTGCCTCACGTCGAGCGTCATGAAGATCGTCCTGATCGGGTACTTCCGGAGACGGAAGCTGAAGCTATTATTATGGAAGCATGGAAAGAAATTCTTCAGCACGATGACTTTGGTGTGGAGGACAGCTTCTTCGCCATTGGCGGCGATTCCCTTCGGGTCATCCATGTGCTGGTCATTCTGAAGCCGCATTATCCGCAGCTGAAAATTGCTGACTTTTTTGCCGAAAAGACGATTCGTGCTTTGGCACAGCATGTGGAGACGCTGGCTCAAATAACAGAAGTTACTGCCCATTCCTCAGTGCGTGAGGGCGTAATCACCCAATTGTCAGAACATCCTGTAGAGCTGAGATCCCAGATTGGTTACCCGGATATTCTGGATCCCGAGCATGTGCTCTTGACCGGGGCTACCGGATATCTTGGTTCCCATGTGCTGCAGCAGTTGATTCTAACTTCGAATACACGCATCTATACTCTTGTTCGCCGCCCTGCAGATGGAAGCTCTGCGATGGATCGACTGAGTAACGTCATGAAGGGTTACTTCGGGCCAGAATTACTGCCTCTCCTCGCATCCCGTGTCGAGATTATCGAAGGTGATCTGGAGCAACCGAATCTTGGTCTTTCTGCCGAGCAGACGACTTATGTGCAAGAACGAATTGACCGTGTGATACACTGTGCCGCTGATGTACGACATTTCGGAGATGCAGCACAATTCGCCAAAACCAACGTGGATGGAACCATCGCACTGCTCCATCTTATTCGCAGCAAGCCGGGTGCTTCCTTCCACCATGTATCCACGATGGGGATTCCGGAAGACCTTGCACTCAGTGGACAGTGGGAGACCTCATTGCAATATGACCGGTTCCCTGCAGATTTGCACGTGGACAACCTGTACTCGGACAGCAAGCTTGAAGCCGAGAAAGTGCTTATGATTGCTGCCGAAGAGGGTGTGCCTGTGAGCATCTATCGTGCTGGTAATCTGACCTGTCATTCTGAAACGGGACGCTTCCAGTCCAACATCGATAGCAATGCCTTTTATCGTATGATTAAAGCGATGTTATTGCTGGGTAAGGCTCCAGCAGCCGACTGGATGGTTGATTTTACGCCGATTGACTATGCAAGTCAGGCAATTGTTCATCTGGCATTGCGCCAAGACACAGCAGGACGAGTATTCCATATCTGTAATCCGGAGCCGATCAGCTACGATGATCTGATTCGTTCTGTGAATCGGGCCGGCTATGACGTGCAGACTCTGCCCTTTACAGAGTACACCAACTGGTTGTTCGATGGCAGTGTCAGCAAGGACCCTGAGGCGCTTCAACTGGCGATCGCACAGCTTGAAGGAGACGGTGCCAAGGATTCTGCATACGTGTATGCTTCTCCTGTAACAACTGCCTATGTGGAACCAGCCGGAATTACTTGTGCCAAAACGGATGATCGTTTCATCTCAAACATGCTAGAGCATGCTGTTGAGATTGGTTATTTTCCTAAGGCCGTCCGACCGCATTTTGGCACTTCTTCAACCAAGGAGTAAATTCAATACTGTGAATGCATGTAGTGCATCCACTGAAAAATATTAAGAAGCCACCCAACGTCAGTGATGACGTTGAGGTGGCTTCTTTCTTCATGAAGGCTCTTTCTTCAAGAAAGCTCCTTAAATCCAGCGAATCAAGGCAATAACCGCCAAATGTGCAGGATAAAAATAACGCCAAATCCAACGTGGACCTTTCAGACGGAACCCTGCGTTATAATACTGGGCCACTGCGATTCCAACGGTAGCGATTACGCTGTACATCTGAACGGAGCTGCTGTACAGCAAAATATACAGAACATTCAAGAGCACATGAGCCATGACCAGAATGGGTCCCTGGAAGTAACGAAACAGCAATACAAGCAGCAAGCCATACATGCCGTAATCCATATGGGTCATCTCCATGACCAAGCCTGCCCCGATCACAATCGGAATTCCCAGCATACGGTTTGGAAGTTTATCAAGTACGAGCAACACAAGCAGGGCTGACCACAATGTCCATACCACATTCAGCGAAAAATGATTAAAAGCCGCCATAAACGGCAATTGCGAGAGAACAGCAATCCAGAACAACCGCCATATGTATTTTTGTACGTTGCGCGTATGTTTATAACCGATATACACGGCAAAAGCATAGATTGGAAAAGCAATCCGACCAATGATTCGCAGCTCGGTTACCTGCGGATAAAAGACGGCTCCTATATGATCGATCAACATCGTAATCATTGCTATCCATTGCATCATTTTGAGCTAATGCCTCCCTTGCCCTGAAGTTCAGGGGTCTCCATGAATTGCTTATACATGAAGTTCATAATACATGAAATCGGTATCCAGCGTATAGCCTTCCGACTCATATAATGCCTGAGCCTTCTTGTTGCTTATCGCTGTAGAGAGCACGATTCGCACAGCTCCACTCTCATCTGCCAATCGTCGTGCAGCTTGCAGCAGCTTACGCGCAATTCCCTTCTGGCGATGATCCGCATGTACGTACAGATCATTAAGCACCCAGCTCGGTCTCATGGACACCGAGCTAAAGCTTGGATAAAGCTGTACAAATCCACCCAACTCGCTCGATATAGGCTTATCCGTCAAGCTGCTCTCCTCTCTCTTGTCTGTATTCACTTCCAATTCTGCAATCAGAATAACGGATTCATTGCGTTCCATACGTTCTCTTATATACTCATTCGCTCCGTTCAGATCTGTAAGCTGGTCGTAAAACATCCTATATTCATTGAACAGCTGTGCCACGCCATTAACATCCCCAAGCTCGGCACGTCTAATCCGATACGTCATTTTCCATCAACTCCTTATATAAAACGTCTCTCCGCCTCATTCACCCTCTTATTCTAAGCCCAATTTGACGCTTTCCCCATTCATCATCTGCATCAAAGTTTGTAATATATTTCGATAATCCAAACTTAAAAGTATATTTCATTGGAAGCGTCGCACACTATAGTCAGATTAGAGACTCAGGATTACAGCATAGGGAGGCGAAACTGAAATGGAAAAAGACAATATCTATGAACAGGTTAGGGCTAATCTGTTGGGTGTTGCCGACATAATCTATCAGCCTTTTCAAATCGGACCTTTCCATTGTGAACTCATCTATATTCAGTCCATTGTGGATACCCCTACCATGCGGGAAGCCATCGTCAAACCACTGCTTGAGGAAGCTTCACGAAATGAAATAGATCATCAATTCATTACCCGTGTCGTGACCGGATCATTTTTCACCCTTAACAGCCACCACTCGAATTCAGCAGCAACAATTGTGGATGATATCGTTTCAGGTAATGCAGCATTATATATCGAGGGTATTTCGGGCATGATCCACTTCGCTCTTCAAAATTATCAAAGACGTTCCGTAACGGAATCAAGCAACGAAGTTGTGATCGTCGGGCCTCAGGAAGCCTTCATCGAAGATATTCATGTGAATATGTCTCTGCTCCGGCACAAAATCAAACACCCTGATTTGAAAATGGTCAAATTCATCATTGGTAAATACACCAAAACTGAAGTATTCGTTGTGTATATTCAAGGGTTATGCAAACCGGACATTTTGGAAAACGTGCTGGAAAGCCTTGGTAATATTGATATGGACAGCAGCTTGGGCGTGAGTTATTTATCTGAATTTCTGGAGGATCATCCGCTCTCTCCTTTTCCGCAATATCAATATACCGAACGGCCGGATACGGTGGCGGCTGCACTGGTTGAAGGGCGGATCGGGGTTATGCAGGACGGAACACCGTTTTCCCTGCTCATTCCCGTAACCTTTTTTTCTTTAATGCAGTCTTCGGAAGACTATTATCAACGATTTTATTCTGCTTCCTTTATCCGGCTTATTCGTCTGCTGTTTGCCTTTATAGCCTTCCTGCTGCCATCCTTATATGTCGCCGTTACTACTTTTCACCCGGAAATTATTCCGACCAACCTGCTGATTACGATTGCTTCTGCCAGAGAAAACATTCCTTTCCCCGCCCTGATTGAAGCACTCATTATGGAAGTGACCTTTGAAGGTTTGCGCGAAGCGGGAATTCGTATTCCGAAGCCGCTGGGTCAGACGGTGTCCATTATCGGCGGGATTGTGATTGGTCAGGCGGCCGTACAGGCTGGAATTGTCTCAGCACCATTGGTTATCGTCGTATCCATCACAGGTATTGCCGCCTTTATCATCCCGCACTTCGAGCTCGGACTGGCCTTCCGGCTGCTTCGTTTTCCAGTGCTGTTTATGGGCGGAACACTGGGTCTGTTCGGCATCGTGATCTCGATCTATCTGATCTATTGGTATATGGTCAGTCTTCGCTCATTTGGCGTTCCTTACATGCAGCCCTTTGCTCCTCTCGTACTTCGTGATATCAAGGATACTATCGTTCGCGTGCCCTGGTTCCTGATGAAGCAGCGTCCAACAGCTTATGCAAATGCTAATAAAAAAAGGCAAAAGACATGAAAAAGTTTATCATTACAACCAAACTGAGTGTCGTTTTGATATGCGTTTTACTTTGCAGTGGCTGCTGGTCCAAAGTGGAGATAAATGAACGTACGTTTATTACAACCATGTATGTGGATAAAGGAGAAAAACCGGGTGAAATCGATATTTCACTAAGTACGCCGCTGCCGAACCGTCTCACTCCGCAAGGAACCGGAGGACCCGGAAAAAATCCATATGCTCTCGTTTCGGCTTCCGCATCCACCATCGCTGATGCTATGGAGAAAATCCAAACAGATCTCACACGAAAGCTTTCCTGGGGGCATACACGGGTAGTGGTATTCGGTGAAGCATATGCTAGAGAAGGAATTCAAGATACGATGGAATGGATTTCACGTGAACCTTTGTTCCATCTTAGCAGTTATGTCATGGTTGCCAAGGGCAGAGCCCGAGACGTGGCTAATCTGACCCCGGTTTTCGAAGAAACACCCAGTGATGTGTTAAGAGAATTTGCAACCGAAGAAAATATGTTAAAGACACAAATGCTCACTGTACTTATGGCTGACAAAATGAATCAGGGCTTTGCTGCCCCCTTACTGGAATCGAAAGCAACCACAATGGCAAGCGAGGAGAACAAACGAAAGCAATGGACCAGTCAGGTGGGCAGTGCTCTTTTCAAACAGATGAAGATGGTTGATTCGATCTCACCCGAAGAAACAAGAACGGTAGCCTGGGCCAATCGCAATTTGGATACTTTGGTCGTCTCCGTGGAAACTGATGACGAGAAAGCGAGTATGACCATCTATAATATGAATTCCAAAATCAAGGTCAAACTTGTAAATGGACAACCTTTTTTTGACATCACTTTAAGGGGTGAGGCAGAACTGAATTCCGTGATCCCCGTTCTCAAGGTCAAGGATGTTGTGGGCGTTAAACAAATACAGCAAAAGGCCAATGAAAAGGCGAGTGCATATTTAACAAACGCAATAAAGGCCGGACAACGAAAAAAAGCTGATATTCTGATGCTTGGTTATCGTCTGGAATGGGCCTATCCTCGCATCTGGGAACAGTTGCGTCCCGTTTGGAATGATTATGTCAAAAACGATTTGCAGTTTAACGTGCATACCAATATCAACATCCAGTTCGTAGGATCGGAATCCAGCTACTGATAGGAGCAGTTGAAAGTGTCAAGCCACTTTAGGAGGTAAACCAATGATTGCTGTTGTTTTGTTTGCCGTACTGTACATACTTGAGTGGCCCATGATCAAGTCAAGCAAAAAGGGAATAAAAAGGGCTTATTTCGTTCTGCTGGGCCTATTTCTTCTGTGGAATACCCTGGCTGTCTCTGTACCGGGTTGGCCTAATCCCAATGATGTCATCAGGCTGGTCTTTGGCTGGGCAGACCGCTTATTTGGCTAAGAAAGGAGTACGCCATGATCAAATTGTCTGCCGGACAAGCGTACCGTTTTATGTTTGTCTACCTGTATTCCGAACCCATAGCTTTCCTCCTGCAGCGCTTGTTCAAGATGAGCGGTTATCAGGGGTGGATATCCATCCTTGGCGGGTTTGCGATCAGTCTGATTCTTCTCTTCTTCACATACAGATTGGGATCAGTTCACCCGGATCGACCGTGGGTTGATTTTGGTGAAGAAATTGTGGGCAAGGTCGTTCACAAGCTGTTCCTCGGTCTCATTGTGTTACTGTGCCTGTATTTGATATCCATTGACGTAGAGAATTTCATCGTTTTCCTGCAATCCATGTACTTACCTGAGACACCTATATGGCTGACAGCAACCGTAACCATTTTATGTATCAGCCTCTCCGCGCGTTCAGGTTTGATCACCATTGTCTATTTGTCAGAAGGCATATTTTTGGTGCAAATCTTTACGTCTGCTTTTCTCATGCCTGCTGTAACAAGCGGGGGGAATCCGGATGTACTGCTTGCCATGCTCACTCATCATGATCTGAAAGAAATTTTCACGGGCTCCTTTTCAACCATGCCCTGGTTTTCCGAATGGATGATGTTCCTGTTTCTTGCCCCTGCCATCGCTTTCAGGCGGCCGCTTCTACGAAGTATGTTGTTTGCAGGCTCTACACTTGCATTATTCATTATCGTATTCTGGATGTTTACTTTAATGAATTTTGGACCTTATGAAGCCAGCAGTCTTCGCTACCCTTTGCTGGAAATGATACGTTTTGCCCGTTACGGCGATTTTCTGGATAACCTGGACCCATTCCTGATTGCCATTTGGTCTACGACCATGTTTACTCGCAGCTCGTTTCTGTTATACGCAGCCTCGGTTTGTCTTGCCAAACTTACCGGAGTTCGAAAGGATAGAACGGTAGTCTATCTGCTCGCGGGAACGGCTGCTACTTATGTGCTTCAATATGCAAAAGACGCGGCTTCTTATGAATTAGCCATTCGTTCTTACGCCATCGCTACCTATGCCGTACTTATCGAGTGTATGCCTATACTATATGTTATTGTTTACTGGCTGCGTTCTGGGAAAAACAAAAAGGCGAGCGAGACCTCCGCCTCTTCGTCGCCTTGAACTCTAAATTCAGTTTTATTCCACTTTTTTTGATTGCGGAAAAAGATCAGTATCTGGAAAAATGACTCCTTTTTTCAAAATCAAATTGGCATACTGCGCACGTTCACCGGTTGCAATGATAACATAGGCGCGGGAAGCCCTTTCATAAAACGCGAAACGCTCTTCATGATCAAAGGCATCCGTGATGCCCTCATGGTCCAGGATCAGCCTGCGATAATCTTCCCATATCATAGGCACCACCTGATCCCCCTTGACGACCTGCATTACGGCTGCCGGCCGCTCAGCGTACGTATCCAGCGGAAACAAACTTAAAATGGCATCCAGTAATTCGACCGTACCCAGCGCATCACAGCGAATCAGCCGCTGGGCATGACTGGCTGCGGGGAAGTTACCATCTGCCAGTACTAGTTCGTCTCCATGACCCATTTCAGACATGATTTTCAGCAGTTCCGGAGGTATTATTGCGGGAATGTTCTTCAGCATACTCAGCTCTCCTCAGTCAGCTCCATAGATAGATGGAGCAGATTCGTCTTCGTAACCTCACCATCATGTAGTCCAGTTACCGCAATACAGCGGCACTTCCATTTTATCAGTATTTTCCAACGTTTGCATATTTCAATGTGCGCATCAAAACTTTAATCCACTGTCAATTTTAAATAAAAAGGGTTTTATCATGCACTTATGTTCAATAAATCTGTTTTGACAAAATTAATTGTTTAGCATATAGTTGTTATAACAAGTATATGAATTGAGACTATTTTATTTAAAGAAAGAGAGGATTTTATGGGGACCGACTATTCACTCGATCAATCCATTGGATTCATGCTGGGCATGACACACCGCAAAGCGTCGGCTTTACTAGCCATACGATTTAAACCCTATGATATTACGACAGAGCAATTTTCCGTTCTGTTCAACATCGGTAAAGGCGAAGGCGTGAATCAGAAGGAAGTTGCGACGCGCGTTTATAAGGACCAGCCCACCACTGCCCGAATTATTGATCTGTTGGAAAAGAAAGGCTGGGTCGATCGCCGGACCAGCGAACAGGATCGCAGAGCCTACCTGCTCTACTTGACCGAAGAAGGAAAACGATTGCTTGACCAGCTTGTTCCGCTCGAAAGAGAAATGAATAAAAATCTTACTGAAGGTATTCCCGAAGACCAGATGGAAGCATTTAGACATACTCTTTCCCTCATGAACAGCAACCTGTAAGGAATTTAACACCAGGGGGAATGAACAAAAAATGAAATCACAATCATCGCAAGTCAAACTGTGGACCACCGATTTTATCCTGCTCATGTTATGTAACTTTCTACTCTTTCTGCAACTTCACATGATTGTATCCCCACTGCCTTCCTATGTGCAGGACCGTTTTCACGCCAATGCCTTTGAAGTCAGCCTTTTCACCTGTCTCTTTGCCCTTAGCGCCATTGCTGCCCGGCTCTATTCAGCCAAAGCATTGGAGAAGGGTCTTCGTAATGCCATGATCTATATTGGCTTGACCGTTGCCTTGCTTGCGACACTTGGATATTATTTTGCTGCCGGGATTGCTGTCCTGTTATTGCTGCGTATGGTGTTCGGTATCGGATTTGGCATGGGTAGCACGGCTTTCCCGACGATGGCATCGGATATTGTGCCTGTGAAACGGATGGGTGAAGGTATGGGCTATTTCGGCCTGTCCACAAGTTTAGCCATGTCCATGGGTCCCATTATTGGGGTCACCGTGCTGCAGGGCGCTGGGTTCGTGACTCTCATGTTATGTACGGCGGGGGTTATAGTGGTCATCTATCCACTCAGTTATTCACTGACTCGCAAAAAAGCTAGGAGGGTCAATGACGAGGTGGTACCGACTCCACCGGCTGGAACAGCTGCAATATCTGGCACCAAGGTAAAGACGCCCTTCAACCGCAAACTGATTCTGCCAAGTGTACTGAATTGTTTGCTGTCCATCACATATGGCGGACTTGTTGGATTCATCGTGTTGTACGGAAAGGAAGCCAACCTGGCTAACCCTGCACTGTTCTTTTTGTTTAATGCTCTCGCTGTCCTGCTGGTCAGACCATTTGCAGGACGGATCTATGACAGTAAAGGTCCGAAAGCGTTACTGATTCCCGGAGCGATATTCATTGCTGCTGGACTGATTACTCTCTCATATGCTACTTCTATGCCTATCTTGTTTGTTGCTGCATTTTTATACGGGATCGGATATGGTTCCATCCAGTCCTCCATGCAGACCTGGATGATCCAGATTGTCTCTCCATCACAGCGCGGTATGGCTAACGGCATGTTTCTGAATACGCTGGATTTAGGGATTGCTATGGGAGCACTTCTGCTGGGCGCTATTGCTTCCATAACCAGTTATACCGATATGTATCGTTATTCCATTATATTCATGATCCTATTTCTCCTGATCTACCTGATTCAAGGAAAACGAAGTGGAGGTTTTGCAGTTCCTGTCCATCCGCTATTGAGACATACACATATTGCTGGGCAGGACTCCGAACGACATGAGCATACCGAAACTGCAAGTGAAAATGACACACCTACTCAACGAAAAAAATAACTGATGCAATTACGCTGCTGTACTTCAATTCATTAGAACGCGTCTACTCTGTAAGGGAACCATACTTCCCCCAGAGTAAACGCGTTTTTTTATAGCCTTAATCAGAGTGGACTTTTCTTTCTGCGTCCTGGCACATACCCACTTGGCTGTTTCACATCATCATAATCAGGTTCACGATGATTTTGGCCACCGCCTGATGTAGGCTGATTTCCCTTATCCGGCTTGACTGCCAATAACGTAAGCAAGCCTCCCACCGCCCCGGACGCGGCTAGAATACCAAACAGAATAAAATGGTGGGACCCGATTAACAGTGACACAATAGGAGGTCCGAGTGACACGCCGATAAAACGCATGCTGCTGAACAACGCCGTGATGGTACCGCGCTGTTCCTTGTCAACCCCTTCAGTAACCATAGCATCCAGACATGGCAGTGTAGCACCTATTCCTGCTCCGCCAAGAGTGAACAAACCAACAACGACATAAATGTTGTCAAAAAGCCCGATTACACCAAGAGATACCGTTAAAACAGCAAGTCCGATAAACCCGAGCCATTTCATCCGTGTCTTGTTCTTCCCAATCCACTTTCCAGCAAAGAAAGATGCCAGACACAAGGCAGCCAGCGGTATGGCAAGCACAAGCCCTTTAACTACACCTTTTAATTTGAACTCCGATTCCAATGTCTCCGACAGATAAAAGAGCACGCCAAAGAGAACAAACATGCAAATTCCGCCGATGGCAAAAATCGCATACAGCCAGCGCCCCTTTTCTTTCAGCACACTGCGGATGGAAGAAACAAATTCGCGAAAGCTCTGTGGTTCTTCCTTCCTCTTGGGTGTTTTCACCAGGAAAATAACCAAGACCAATGAAAGCAAACAGAGTACCGGAATAGCCATAAAAGGCAAATACCAAATCCAGACAGCAAGAGCTGCACCCAAAATCGGACTTAGTACCTTGCCGAAGGTATTCGAGGTTTCAATAATCCCAAGGCTTTTACTCACTTCGTTTTCATCATCGAACATATCTCCAACCAAAGGAATGACAATCGGGAAAGCCCCTGCTGCCCCTATCCCTTGCAAAAGTCTGCCACCGAGAATGGTCCAGTATGCCGCATTTCCATTCAGCATCCAGGCTGCTCCTCCTGCTACCGCACCTCCTGCGGCTGCAATGATGAGACTGGGTATAATGACGGCTTTCCTGCCGAAACGATCCGACAGATATCCTGCAAGTGGAATCAGCAGGATCGCGACGACCGCATAAACCGTAATTAACATGCTGACCTTGAATGAGGACACTTTCAATTCACGCTCAATCTGCGGAAGGATGGGGATCAGCATGGAGTTGCCCAGTGTCATAATGACCGGGATGGAAGCGAGTGCGACGAGATCCCACTTTTTATCGTTCATACCTCAACCACCTTTACAGAATCAGAAAACAACAACGTTATTGTGGGTTGTTCTGCAGTTGAATATACGGCTTATGTAAAAAAGATCACTTTGGATAACAACGCAAAAAAGCTGTCTCACTGAAATCAGTGACATGACAGCCTTTTTGGCTATACATCATGAAGGTTTATAAATGAAAGGCTAAATCAGCACAAATTGCTGGAGGGCTGCACCGCCCTTGAAAACGATGCAGAGCTGCCCTAGCTCACGCTTTGTCTCAAGTGCACAACGGACGGTGCTCCATTGAAGATTCCTCTCGTTTACAGTCCCAGCGGAACCTGGAACGACACAAGTGCCGAGCAGCGGGCCTGTGGGACCTTCCGCTCGAATCTCCAATTCGCCACCTTCTCCGAAGGCTGCCACCCGACCTTCAAATCCGTTAGCTTGCCGGAAAGCATTATCGTGGAATGAAATCCAGGATGGGCTTCCTTCACGATACAGCGGTTCGCCTGAAGCAATGGCACGGACGGCTGATCGTCCTTCCAGACATTCATCTAATAGCACGCCTGCATATGCATCGTAATTTTCCGCAAACGTAGGCAGATTGAGCGCGCGTGCAGGAATGATTTCACCCTCGATGTGGATCTCTGCCGTTTGATGAATATTTGCCGAGGAACGTCCAGCCATGATCGACCATGTTGCGGTTTCAAGACAATATCTGTCACGAGTGACATCCCAGAAAGCCAATTTCTGAACAGGAATTTCAAACGAAAGATCTTCCACTGCGCCTGAGGCAAGATGAATCCGCCGGAAGCCGATCAACTGACTTTGCGGGCGCTTCACCCGTGAAGTTTGGGCATGCCCGTACAGCTGCACCACCTCATCGCTGTCGCGTTCCCCTTTGTTCTCCACCTGTATTTCAATCTTCAGTACATCGTCTCCAGAAGATCCCTGCGCTCGCCGCACTCGAATCGCTCTATACTCAAATTCCGAATAGGTCAATCCATGACCAAAGGGATACAAAACTGGACCTTCATGATACATATAAGTTGTACCGTTATGAATAATGTCATAATCCATGATGTCAGGAAGCTGCGATTCATCCTCATACCATGTCATGTTCAGTCTGCCAGCAGGAGCATAATTTCCAAGCAAAACATCAGCAACCGCATTTCCCAATTCCTGACCAGCATGCGTTAAATATACGATAGCCGGAGCCACATCTTTCAAATCTTGCAGTGCAAATGGATAACTGCCCACAATGACAACGACCGTATTCGGGTTCACATGGCAGACTTCCTTCACCAGCCGAACCTGATCCGACGGAAGCAGCAGACTTAGACGATCAATTTCCTCTTTGCCGTTAATATATGGACTATTGCCGACAACAACAACAGAAACGTCACTATTCTGCGCAGCTTCTTTCGCCTGCTCTATTCCGTTCGCAACAACGTCGAGCTTGAACACAGCAGGTTGCTGCGTCTCCACTATAGCTTCCGGATGACCAGATGAACTCAAGTCTTCGTCTGTTTGTTCCGGCGTTGGGGACAGAACCCACTGGCCCTGATGCTCATTCAGCCCAAGCGGCAATCCGTTCCACGTACGCAACGTACTGCTTCCATCCGCTTGTGAATCAATCTGCACCACTTCCTTGACAAACCAGCCACCAATCTCCGGTGCACTCGCCTGATAAATCCCCTGTTCGGTTAACGTAACATATCGATTATTCTTCAGACTGCGCAGTGTGTGACTTCCCCAGCCCCAGTCTTGATGGATGAACTCGGCTGTCTCTGCACTTCCCTCTGGCACGGCCACAAGCTTTCCTTCAGCATCGAGTGTTACTATCTTTCCATCGACCGTCTTGAGGCTAATGTGGTCATTTCCGTCTGTAAAAGATACTTCTGCACCGGCAAGCTGCTTGCGCAATCCTTCCAGAACGCTAACACGATAAGGCAGTGTTCCACTATACCAATCGGTATAGACCACATCCGCAAGGGGTCCGATTACGCTAACCTTCTGCAATCTTTCCGGTTGGAGCGGAAGCAGTCCATCATTTTTGAGCAAAACGATAGACTCCGCTGCCGCTCTATAGCTTAATTTGGCATGTTCAGGCGCACACAATACAGATTCCGATATTGAAGCATACGGATTAAGACCCGTCTGATCCAGCTGTCCCAGTCGCATACGTACGCCAAAAATATTACGAATGGCCCGGTCTAGATCCTCGACCTCCAGCAAGTTCCGCTCAAGTGCCTCTTCCAAGGCAGATACGACCAAGTCAACCTCGTCCGTCAGACAGTCCACGCCTGCTTTTAAGGCCCCTGCAGCTGATTCCGCATGCGAGGCATGATAACCGTGATAATTGACCGTCTGGGACAAGTCACCCCCATCACACACGATAAAACCTGGCATGGCCCACTCACCCTTGACCACATCATTCACATACGGACTTTCTATGGCTGGTGTGCCGTTGATAGAGTTGTACGCTGTCATCATCGATAAGGCTCCGCCTTCTACGAAAGGTGTCTCGAATGCTTTTAAATAATATTCACGCAAGTTCCGCGGATCGATGCTGGATGAACAATTCAACCGATCCTTCTCATTATTGTTGGCAAAAAAGTGCTTCAGCGTCGCTACCATTTTTAAATAGAATGAATGATGACCCTGCATGCCTTTCACAAGAGCTGCCGACATTTCGCCCGTCAATACAGGGTCTTCACCGTAGCCTTCTTCGGTTCTTCCCCAACGCGGGTCCCGTTCCAGATCGACGGTAGGCGCCCATAAGGTCAAGCCGTGACGCTCGGGTGCACGATGATGGTATGCTCTGGCTTCATCTCCGATGACAGACCCAATTTCACGCATGAGCTTGGTATTCCAGGTGCTCGACAAACCAACCGGTTGCGGGAAAACGGTAGCTTCCCCAATCCAGGCAACCCCGTGAGCTGCTTCACCTCCCACATTGTAGCCGGGGATTCCCAATCGGGGCACTGCTGCTTCACGTGTAGGAATTAATCGAATTTTCTCCTCCGTTGTCAGACGCGCAATTAAGTCATTTAATCGTTCTTCCAATGGCAATGTTGCGTCCCACATCGGATATTCATGATATTCATTCATACTAAACCCTCCTACTTATTCGTTAATTTTGAGTTGCTTCCATTGGTCCAATAGATACCGTGTTCGTTCACAGTACTTCTGTCCTGCCTCAGACTGATGCACCTGATGTTCATGGACATATGCGTTAAAGTAGGAGGACAGTATTCGGTAGGCAAGAAGGCGTGCCTGTCCCTCATCGGACATATCCTGTGGTTGACCATAACCTTTATGAAAAGCAGTTGATGATTCAGTCGATAAAATAGCTTCAAACGCCCTGTCCGCAAACATGGAACGATCCCCATCAATGATGGCAGCAATGGTTAACTCACCATTTTTCTCATGAACAAGCACGTTGGCTTCCCACAGATCGTTATGAACAAGAACCGGAACAGTTACCTGATCAAATAAATCCTTATTCTTAATGAACATATCTGCAACCTCTTCCCCCACACCTGGCATATACCCGACCTGGGCGGCTTTAAGAGCCGTTTCCTGAGCAAAAGAGTGCAGCACCTCGGACCAGTGATCCGAGCCTTTAATCGTACCATCGCCTTGCGGCCAGCCAAACGCTGTACCCTCAATCCGATGTATGGCAGCGGTATAAACGCCGAGTTGATGATACAATCGTTCTTTGTCGGCCACCGAAATCGATGGGTGGTCCAGCTGCTTACTAGGGATAAACTCCATAAACATGTAGGTTCTAGGAATGACCGATCCGCTATCATTACAGACGATAATATTTGGAGCAGGAATGCCTGCCTTACGGTAATATTCATAAACAATAGGTTCAGCAGACATCATCGAGCGCTCAAACGAGAATAGCGGATCACTTGTCGAACCGGACGGCATATCTCCCCGCTCTGGTGCCAAACGCAAAATCACATCCGTATGCGATGCATGTTCTAGCTGAATACGATACGTTGTATTAAAAAGCCCACCCTGCAAAAGTACAAAATCATTCACAATGGTAGCGGTTCCAAAAGTATTCTCTACTAACCGATGCAGCATCTCTGCTGTAATGGTTTGATGTAAACCTGACTTCGTTGTACTCATTTAAGATATAATCCCCTATCTTTATCTGTCGCTGTATAAATTGAACTAAGGAGTATTTACATTTGCCACTTCGATGACAGAAAACCTTACTAGAACCATACTTCCATGGCATGACAGTAAACAAACAGACGGCACCTTGCGGTACCGCCCTTTTGTTTATGCTATAAACATTACAGTTGAATGGTAAGCGAGCTTGCACCTGCTGCAGCCGTAACGACAACACCATTTGCACCCGACGCTTGGGAACCACCCTCAACGCTTGATACACTCTCCATGCCACGCAGCACGATATTCCATGGTTTGCCCGCACCTTCAGCACGAACCTCCAGAACAGAGCCGTTACGGGATACGCTAACAACCAGCTCCTGCTCAGCACTTTGGTTCACAACCACCGCTTGAGCGGAGTTGCCGTCAGCCAGTTCGAACAAATGAAGGGACACATTATCCGCAAAATCATAATCCGGTTTGTTATCCACAGCACCGACCGCGATCAGGCTGTTTGGTTTGATCATCATTGGCAGTGTTTTGAAATCATGGTTTTCACTGATCCAGCGTCCACCTTGTACTTTAGCTCCAGTCAGATAGTTTGTCCAAGTTCCTTCAGGCAGGTAATAACGTACATCGCCTTCCTTATTGAAGATTGGCGCAACCAGAATGGAATCGCCGAACATGTATTGCGTATCCAGGCTATAAGTTGTTGGATCCTCTGGGAAATCCAGCAGCATAGCGCGCATCATCGGAATACCTCTTACCGTCGACTCCACCGCAGAATTGTAAAGGTACGGCATCAGGCTGATTTTGAGTTTGGTAAAGTCGCGAACAACGTCCACGGACTCCTCATCAAACAGCCAAGGCACACGATACGAAGTGCTTCCGTGTAGACGGCTGTGAGAAGACAAAAGTCCGAATTGTACCCAGCGTTTGTATACGTCAGGGGTCGCTGTACTCTCAAAACCGCTGATATCATGGCTCCAGAATCCGAAACCGGAAAGTCCAAGCGAGAGGCCGCCTCGAAGTGATTCAGCCATGGATTCATAAGTAGAAGAGCAGTCTCCGCCCCAGTGAACCGGGAACTGTTGACCACCTGCTGTTGCAGAGCGTGCAAACAGGGCAGCTTCGTTTTTGCCAATCTTGTCTTCGAGCAATTCAAAGACAGCTTTGTTATAGAGCTGTGTATAATAGTTGTGCATTTTAACCGGATCAGAGCCATCGAAGTACACGACATCTGTCGGAATTCTTTCACCGAAGTCTGTCTTGAAGGAGTCTACACCTTGATCAAGCAGGACTTCCAGCTTACTCTTATACCAATTCACAGCATCCGGATTTGTGAAGTCAACCAGACCCATACCTGCTTGCCACATATCCCATTGCCATACGCTGCCATCCGCTGTTTTAACCAGATAACCGTTCTCCATACCTTCATCGAACAAATAGGATTTTTCAGCAATATAAGGGTTGATCCAAGCACATATTTTAAGACCCTTTTCTTTCAGACGTGCAAGCATGCCTTCCGGGTCCGGGAACATCGCTTCATCCCATACGAAATCAGACCATTGGTATTCCTTCATCCAGAAGCAGTCAAAATGGAATACAGAAAGCGGAAGATCACGTTCAGCCATGCCATCTACAAAATGATTAACCGTTGCTTCATCATAATCCGTTGTGAATGATGTTGTCAGCCACAGACCAAATGTCCATGCCGGTGGAAGCGCTGGTTTACCTGTTAATTGGGTATAATTATCAAGCACATCCTTTGGATTGTCACCACCGATAATGAAATACTCCAACGTCTCTCCTTCTACGCTGAACTGCACTTTAGATACATTCTCAGATGCAATCTCATACGATACGCGTTCAGGATGGTTTACAAATACGCCATATCCTTTATTGGACAAATAGAAAGGAATGTTCTTATAGGACTGCTCGCTGCTTGTACCGCCGTCCTCATTCCAGGTGTCAACCACTTGGCCATTCTTAACAAACGGCGTGAAGCGCTCACCGAGTCCGTAAACGTATTCACCAATGCCGAGATCAAGCTGCTCGCGGAAGTATGCTTCCTTACTCGGACCTGTAATATAACCAGCGGCTCTTTGGCCGCTACCTGTAATTCGTTTTCCTTCATACAGGAAGCTGACGTCCCAACCATTCGTTTTGTCGATTTGAACTTCCAGATTGCCGCTTTTCAAAACAGCCCCTTGTTCATTCTTCGAAATGTCAACGTTCACATCTTGATGGTTAAGCTCAAATTCAGGCCCCTTTTTCACTCCGCCCTTATGATGATTCAAGGTTACACGAATAACGTTAGGCATAGGGGAGCTGTACGTTGCTTTAAGCAATGTACCGTTCAACGTGTCGCCTTTGGTGCGAATATATTTAGTTGCCGCATATACGGTCAAAGAATCCTCTTTTTGCACAATATCACGAATGTCAGTCGGGTTTTGAATGTGGTACCCTTCACGAGTCATCCAGAATCCATCAGTAAATTTCATGTTTTCTTTCCCCCTTCGGTTATACTATAATAATATTGACATTAATAACGAATTTCTTCTCATATTTTGACCAAATATATCACGATTTTGATATTTCTTATCAGATTTTTTATAAACACCACCAATCTATGGGAACGTTTACATTAATAATGATGCAAAAGGAGAACTTATATGGAACGTGAACGATTACGGGAAGACCGGATTCACGGCAACGCCATGTATCCAGTCAGTGTGTACCCGGATATTCAGCAGCTGAATGGCGACAGCATTCTCGATTGCCACTGGCACGACGAGATGGAGTTCACCATGGTGACTCAGGGCAGTGCTGTTTTTCAAATTGACATGAATACGGTAGAGGTTCAGGCAGGAGAAGCCATTTTTATCAATCGGGGGGAAATTCACGCAGGTTATCTGAAAGGCGATGTCCCCTGCGTTTTTTCATCCATTGTATTTAACCCGGAGCTGTTAGGCAGCCGGACATTCGATGCTGTGCAGGAGAAGTTCGTTGGCCCGCTCGTACACAAAACGGCAATCCCTCCTTACCATATCCAAACCGATGAAGCGTGGGGGCAAGAAATCATTTTTCATTTGAAACGAATTTTCGCCGATCATGCCGCTGGCACACCAACCTGCGAGATGACAACAAAAGCTTACCTCTATCTAATATTTGCACAAATGTTTGAACATATGAGACCCGCTGCACTCAAAGGGACCATTTCGTCAGGCAGTCACGATAAAGTGGAGCGCCTAAAATCAGTGTTAAGTTATATTCACAAGCGTTACCCTGAACCACTTAAGTTAAAAGAACTGGCAGATGAAGCCAATATGAGCGAAGGACACTTTTGCCGCTTTTTCAAACAAATGGTGCAGAAAAGTCCGGTCGACTATATCAACTATTATCGCATCCAGCAGGCCTGTGTTCAGCTTGAGAATACCGATCACAAAATTGTGGATATTGCCATGGACGTCGGATTTGAGCACTTGAGCTACTTCATTACAACGTTCAAGAAACACAGGAACATTACCCCGTCCCAATATCGCAAAATGTTTTATGAGAAAGTGGCGGTGGAACCTGCACTGGTCTAAGATTAAGCTCCTGTCAGGGACAGCACTCGGCACTCCGAACTGATGATCGTTCACTGTTCTCCCTTTTATATCAGATAGCAGATGCAAAGAAGGTGCCACAGCCCGTTCTGCTGTAAGCACCTTCTTTATCATGCTGATGAATGGAATTTCATCTTACTTCTTCAAAGTCTCCCATGAGCTGTACTCATGCACCGAAAATCCGTTAAAGGACGAATGCACACTTGCCATTTTCTCGACCAGCTTGAGCTGTGCTTCCATATACGCTGAGCCTTCTTCATAAAAGGTAATGAAATCGCCTTCCTTGCTTTGCTTGGTTTCCACGGCCAAGGATACGGTTTTGCCCAGCAGTGACGCTTCCTGAAGCTCATCCTTCGCTACATTATAGATGGCCGCTGCCGTATCCCGATAAGCCATAATCGTGATGGAGTCAAACTTGCGGATCATCCAGCTGCTTACATTCATCGTGGAACCCGGAATCTTGTAACCGTCCAGCCAGAAAGGAAGGTCTGCGCCTACAGGCATCTTCATCCGTGCTGCCCGATCGACAATATATTGAACGTTCCCCTGCCACTGCGTAATCACACTAGCTTGATTCGTTTTCCACTCTGGATGAACATGAGGTTCAATGTCCAAATGGATGCCGGCAAACTTTTCATTGGGCTCGACTTGATTTTGATACGCTTCAACCCAGTCCAGAAAATCTGTAATTTGACCCCGACTCTCCGTCAGTCCCCAGGCAGGTCTTCCATCCATAACGTCCACGGCAATATTTTTCTCTCTGGCCTTACGAATGAAATCCGTATAGTACGGAAGCTTTACATCCCGATTCATTTGTAGGTAAATCGTATTGATGTCGTTCGTTGTGGCAAACTTCAGTACTAGCTGAGGGTTACTTTGGATCTGCGTGGTGTCCCAAACCCAGGTTGCTCTTACGGAGCCTTGTACCGTTCCATGGATGGTTTCATAACTGTCGACTGAACCAAGTGCAGTAGCCTTGCAAACATACGCATTCCCTGTAAACAGCATGAAACAACTAATTAACAAAACGAATTGGTAACCTCTTTTTCTTTTCATATTTATACACTCCCTATAATGTTATGCAGCTCTAACGTGCAAACCCGGATGACATTCTGTCGTTTTATATTCATTCCCTAAGCACTATTTCAAAGCACGACTATTTACATTGCTTTTATATGCAACATCATCTCTTAGACTTACGACGAAAGAATCATATAACATTATTTCGGGTATTCACACTTCTGTATTTATAGTTCTAAAGACTCATTTATAAAAAATCTTTTAATTTTAGCTGCATTTCGACTAAATATGGGTCATTTTTTGCATATGTACAACAGACGACTCAAGACCTAGTAAGCGTTTTCCTATTCCTAGAGTAAAAGGCTGGGCAAAACCCAGCCCCTCCTCATCAAACCGTACGTGAGGTTTTCCCTCATACGGCTTTCCGATGTTCGTCATTCATGGGCATGCAAATTACAACAGCGTTTTTAGTCCATATTGGCCGGCGATATATTTAACCTCAGATACTGAACCCATCCATTTTCTGCGTTGTCTCTTCTTCGCGTACCACCGTGTTAACCGTTGCAAAATATACCAGTCCAGCTTAGCTAGTCTCTTTTGGCTGTAGTTCGTGTAGTAATAATTTCTCCACCCTTGAATCTTCGGATTGAGCCATTTCACATGTTCCGCGAACGATCTGGATCGCATACTCGGTGGAGACAGTCGCTCTTTAACGACTCCACGAATACGT
Organism: Paenibacillus sp. 11B; assembly: GCF_030487755.1. Taxonomy (NCBI): domain Bacteria; kingdom Bacillati; phylum Bacillota; class Bacilli; order Caryophanales; family Paenibacillaceae; genus Paenibacillus; species Paenibacillus sp. 11B. The sequence continues at coordinate 1,105,795 of NZ_JAUKNS010000002.1, forward strand.
TCTTCCGCCTTTTTGGTTAGCCATTGCTGCGTGGTATAATATACCTTCCCTTGCGAAGTTTCTGCTTTCGTTTTTCGGTGGTGCATTCCTAAGAAGTCGAATCCCTCGTCTCCTGTCCATAGACCTACAATGCGAGTTTTGGTCGGGTGCAGGGTTAGCTCCAGACGTTCCATAATTTTGCCTATGAGTTCATACGCATGCTCGGCGTCCTTTTTGGTTTTACAGATTACTACAAAGTCGTCTGCATACCTTGTCAGTTCTCCCAGACCTCTTCCATGTTTCTCCCATAGTCGGTCAAAATAGTTCAGATAGATATTCGCCAGAAGCGGTGAGATCACACCACCTTGCGGCGTTCCTAAATCGGAGCGCCTTACGTTTCCTTCTTCCATCACTCCCGCCTGAAGCCACTTCCGTATTAATTTCAGTATCCGCCTGTCGTTGATGCGCATCTGCACCAATTTCATCAGCTTCTCTTGATTAATGTTATCGAAGTAACCTTGGATATCGACGTCGACTACCCAATTCCCTTTGCGGTTGCAAGCTTTCCGAATTCGTTCCAGCGCTCCTTTCGCACTTCGTTTCGGGCGAAATCCAAAGGATACGTCCTCAAAATCCGCTTCAAAGATGGGTTCAATCACGAGTTTCGTTGCCATCTGTATGACTCGGTCGCGCACGGTGGGTATGCCCAGCGGTCTTTGCTTCCCATCTTTCTTTGGGATATAGTGCCGCCGTACAGGCTGCGGATGGTAGTTGCCTTCTTTCAACGCTCGTTCGCAGTCCTTGAGGAAGTTCATTTCTCCTTGTTCCTCCACATCTGCCAGCGTTATGGCATCTACACCTGCCGCTCCCTTGTTCGCTTTCACTCGTCTCCAGGCTTCGTACAAGACATCCCACCGGTAGACTTTGTCGTACAAGGCATGGAATTTACGCTTGCTGTTCTCCTTGGCCACATGACCTAGCTTATCTTGGAGTTGTTGAACTTTTTTTTCCTTTGGTGTTGTTAGCCGATTGGCATTCACTCACTCGTACCTCCTCCAAAAGCATAAACAACGCAGGGCTCCTTCCCTCCCCAAGGTTATGTTGTCCTTGGGTTCTTCGGTACTATGAGCCCCTCGGACTCCCTTCCCACAGACGTTTCACTTCGTCTTTTGGACTTATAGAGTGTCTCTTTACGAATTCCTAAAAAAAAAAAATCCGAGTGGGGGAGGGTCTCCCCAGTTCACTGCATGATCTTTCAAGCCATGCCACTCCCTCTACGCCGGAAGGTTCTTCACTGTTGTTCCAAGTTCTACACAGCTTCCTTGGCCTTCGTCTATGTGATCGAGACTCGACACCTTCTTTTCCCCCTTGCAGGGCCTTTTTGACGACGCGGCAGGATTCACTTTATGTTGCGGCCTGGCTTGTTGCTCGCCCTGTCTCTGACAGGTACTTTTGTCGATGCGCTTTTGCACACGGATTTCGCCATATGCAAGCATCCTAGCTACCAAGGTGGCTTGGCCCCTCCTTGGGTTGGACTTTCACCAACAAGATCATGCGTGCCTCTGGGCACGCATCACAAAAAAGGCCGCCCTAGGGCGACCTATACTTCTCTCCCCATTTCTAGGAAGAATGGATACCTGTTATTCGTTAGTTCCCGGCTGGAGCAGACGGTGTATTCTCCACCATTTCATCAAACAGGGATACCAGCTCAATGCCTTCTGCCGAAATGCGTACCAGGCCCTTATCGGACAAGCGCACTTCCGGAATAACGACCAGTGCCAGCAGGGACAGTGTCATAAATGCGTTATTTAACGTACAGCCAGCAGACTGCAGCGCTTCACTGACAGCTGCAGATTGAGCTGCTACCACTTCGAATGATTCCGTGGACATCAAGCCTGCAATGCGCAGCGGGAATTCGGTCACACCTGTTCCAGTCACAACGGCTACGCCACCCTGCATTCCGATGACACGATTGCCCGCCTCAGCCATCATTGCGTCATCATTACCGATAATGAGCAGATTGTGGCTGTCATGCGCAACGGTCATCGCGATGGCCGCAGGACCTGTGAAGCCAATCCCCCCAACAAGTGCCACCGTACGATTTCCCGTTTGTTTATGACGCTCCAGCACCGCAATTTTGCAGATTTCACCTGCCGTTGAGATGACTACATTGCCATCTTCCACCGTGACATTAACATGCTTCTCCTTGGTATCCACATGATTCTCCGTCACATGAATGACTTTCGCTCCAATCATACCTTCGGTAATCGGCGCAGACAGCTCCATATCCTTCGGCTGGATATTGGCCTCCAACTTCACGGTGTTCAGCGCCTCTTCCGGATACGTGAAACTGTCCCAGACCGCTGTCATTTTGCCGTTCTCTGCTACGACATGCCCTGCTGCAATCGTCATGCCTACACGGACATCAGCCAAGCGTCCATCCAGCAAAATAATGTCGGCGATATTCCCTGGAATAACCGCACCAATGTCGCGTGCTACACCGAAACGTTCAGCCGTATTAATGGTGGCCATCTGGAATGCAGTGACCGGCTTCACCCCTTGAGAAATCGCCAAACGAACAACAAAGTCCATATGACCTTCTTTGAGCAGCGATTCAGAACTCCGGTCATCGGTCACCAGCATCATGCGGCGTGTATCCAGGCCAAGCTCTGTGCAGGCTTTGATCGTTTCTGCCACGTCATGCCATGCAGAGCCCTGACGCATTTTGGCGTACATGCCCAGCCGAAGACGTTCCACAACATCTTCCTTCGTAACACATTCATGATCCCCCGTCACTCCGCTTGCGGCGTAGGCTGGCAGACGCCAGTCATCCGCTGCCCAGGTGAAGTGACCGTCTGCCACCTTGCCTGCTCTCAGCGTCGCCTGAATCTCACCAATCATCGTCTCGTCCCCGTATACAACTCCAGGGAAGTTCATCACTTCACCGAGACCAATCATATCCGGACCCCAGGATAGGGCTTCTGCCACTTCTTCCGGTCCAATATAAGCGCCTGTTGTCTCCAGTCCAGGATGTGTGGAAGGAACACAGGAAGCCACCTGCATATAAGCAGCCATGGGCGTCGTCCGAGCTTCATCCAGCATCAATCGCAAACCTTTGAGTCCAAGCACATTGGAGATTTCATGCGGGTCAAAGAACCCTCCCGTTGTACCGGAAGGCAGAACGGCTCTTGCAAACTCTGTCACTTTCATTTGTGTGCTTTCAATGTGACAGTGCCCATCCAGCAATCCGGGAGCAATGTATTTGCCTTCCGCCTCAATAATACGAGTATGCTCTCCGATCGTATGGCTTACATCTTTGCCAACATATGCAATCCGAGCTCCCTGTACCGCTACAGACATGCCCGGCAAAATTTCACCCGAAATTACATTAACCAGCGTTCCGCCCCGAATGACCAAGGTTGCAGGCAAGTCTCCCCGTGCCGTTGCCACCAGATCCGGTACGCAATCTGCCATTAATGGGCGTTCAAAAGATGGTGTGTTCATGTTGCTGCCTCCTTCATGAAATAAACGATCCAAAAAAAATAGATTGTTACGATTATATGAGTCTCACCGTCATGTGTAAAGAAAATTCACACCTATTGTGCGTGAACACAAAGGATGGATTATTTTTTATCCATAAAACCTAATCCATCTAATATCATGTCAGAAGAGATATCTAATTCCAATGATCTCCTCGATGCTTTTCACACCTAAGGCCAACCTCATGAAGCTTCTTATTCCCCTCATCGTATTCTGCAATACATAGAAAGACTCCCGTCCCATCGAACGGAAGCCTTCTTCATGAATTTGAAAGACGCAGTCATTCGGCTTGAGCGGCAGACACCTTGCCCATATCATACAACTCTTCGGACTGGGATGTAATGAACGGGCTAGGTTTGCCCATGCAATAAACATGCAGTAAATGCATGGCACGGGTACATGCCGTATAGAACAGCTTACGTTCATGTTCCTGCGCATATTGCGATGCAGATCCATCATAGATCAGAACAGCATCAAACTCCACACCCTTGGCCAGATACGCCGGGATGACATGCACACCCCGTTCAAAGGCCAGAGTTGTTTTTTTGATCAGCTTCGGTGCCACAGGCAGTATTTTGCTTAATGCTTCATGGATGTCCTTGCTCTCTTCCGCCGTTTTGCAGATGACCGCAACCGATTCATACCCTTCCTGAATCAGATGTTTGAGATCGGCTGTAATCACATCCAGGTGCTCCTGTTCATTGGCGGAAACGATCACTTTCGGCTTCTCCCCACCGCGGTTAAATGGAACGATCTCTTCTCCACCCGGAACCATGCCCCGTGTAAACTCCACGATCTCCTGCGTTGAACGATAACTTCTCGTCAGCTCAATCACTTCCGTATTTTCCGGTCCATACAGGTTAGTCAGCGGCCCCGTACCACTCAGTACGGATGAGTGCGCATAGATGGCTTGATTAAAATCTCCAAGTGCGGTGATTTTCGATCTCGGGAACAATCTTTTCATAAAGGCCAGCTGGAAGGCAGAGTAATCCTGTGCCTCGTCAATGATTACATGGCGGATATTGGAGTTAATATGGAAACCGAGCAGCAACTCACGCAAATACAAATAGGGTGTGATATCCTCATAGGCCAGCTCCTGTACTTTCAGTCTGCGAAGTGTCATATCACCAATTTCTTCCCAGTGTGAAGGCAATGTTTCCTCTCCCAACAGGCGAACCATCTGTGCCCGGTCGTTGAATAGGTGGGCGTACAGTTGACGTACATCGACAAAACGTAAAGATTTAATCCATTTGCGCAAAGGCTTGAGCCGATCGCTGACCACCATTCGGGCAAGTATCTCTCGTTCCTGCTGGAAATCATCAAACGTGTCCGACTTCCCTTTTTGCTTTCGCTTCAGGCGCTGAAAGGCCCGCTGCAGATCCTCTGGTTCCATTATATCCAGCTGTTGATCTACCCAAGGGGCTTCCAATTCGCCTTTGCCAAAGGCAGACAACTCTTTCAGCATCCAGTCTCGCAGTATTTCCAGTCGATTCACCAGCTTGACGGATGGTTCGAAGCTATAGAATTTCTCCGCCATAGCCTCAGCCGTAACAACAGCCCGCCCCTGGAAACGAACCGGTTTGAATTTCATGCCTTCAGACATCATGCTGTCCTTATATCGTGTAATAACCTTAAGGAAGGACTCAGACGATTTGAAACGAATGCCGGACATACGCGCTTCGTATTGAGGGTCCTCAGTTCCCGTAAGTACGTATTCAAGCTGAATGAATGGATCTTCCAGTTGATATTCACGGCCCAGACGGCGTTCCAGATACTCCTGGAAGGTCGTCTGCAGCATATTTTCCTCTCCAAGCTCAGGCAGTACGGTGGAAACATAACTGTTGAACATCGGGTTTGGCGAAAAAAGGACCATCTGATCCGCTTGCAGATGCTCGCGGTATTTATAGAGCAGATACGCTACACGCTGGAGCGCAGCGGAAGTTTTACCACTGCCTGCAGCTCCCTGAACGATCAGCATGCGAGTCCGGTCATTACGAATAATCCGGTTCTGCTCTTTCTGGATTGTCGCCACAATGCTCTTCATCTGTGCATCTGAGGTTCGACTGAGGACGGCCTGTAACAGCTCATCCCCAATCGTAACTCCGGTGTCGAACATAAAGCGGATACGTCCATCCCGAATGACAAACTGCCGCTTCATCTCAATATCTCCACTAATCTCACCGCTCGGTGTATGATACGTGACCGGACCTGGCGCTCCATCATAATACAGGTTGGATATGGGCGCACGCCAGTCATAGACAAGGAAGGATTCCTCCTTCTCATCCAGCAGTGATGCGATCCCCAGATAGATTCGTTCTGCATTCGGATAGCCATTTTCCTTGAAATCAATCCGTCCAAAATACGGTGAATGGTGCAGCCGTTTCATTTTATCCAGCGCTGCTGCCGTATTCAGATGGCTGCGCTCCCGATCCGACAGGACCTGTGATTGCTGCCGCATACTGGTGGAGGTTTCCCCTACATCATCCGCTTCGCTGAAGTTCATGGTGACTTCGTCCCAGAAATCTTTTCTCATTCCCACAACTTCATCCCGGAAGGAACCTACCTCTTTTTCCAGAATGTCGATTTTCCGATCAATCTGTTCCGTTACCTTGTTGACCCGCTGCTGCTCCTCGCTCCATTGCTGGTCTGTACTCATATGTTAATACGCCCCTCTTTCCCCGGATTGTGTCCTCAAAAGCCCATTTGACAAGCCCGAAAAGGCTATGGTATAATTAATTAGAAAGTAAACATTTTTATTTTATGTTAATTAGTTCTAATTTTCTGAAAACCATTTTTTATTGTACCAGTGACAACGTCCCGATGCAAGCGGAGGCGTTTTTTGTTGTTTTTATTCTATTATTACCCTCGAATGGGATGAATATAGAACGCGCCCCGTTTTATTGTCGTAATTCTTCAATGGTCTCTCTCCAGCGTGTAATAGCCCCAGATTCGTCTTTTAATTGAAATGTGATCCCTGAAGTAATCTCCGCATACGGCGCATGATCTACACGAACGTTAATCACCTGAGCCTCGAAACGATCTCTCGGATGGACAGCTTCCCTTAATACCGGCAGTAAAGTCACATCCAGACGAATAGATAACAAGATTTGCTGATGAACAGCAATCAAGGTAGCCTTGCCTGTTCGACTCATATTCATACTTGTCTGTGTTCCCGGCCATAAAGCCAGTCTCAGCAGGTTGGGCGTGACCGCAATGACTTCTCCCATACTGATCATCGCTTGATGCGGCCATTCTCCCTCGGACACGGTCAGCAGTTGCATCGCTTCGTGCTGCTTCTTCTCCAGATTCTCTCCATTGAACCACTCCATCCATTCAGGTCCAAGCTGTGTCAAATTCATGTATATCTACCTCGGTTCGATTGAGTTGGTTGCACAAGGTCTGTGCTATGTATGCAAAACAACCCGGACACGCTGTCCGGGCTGGTTGTAGTTCCATTGTATATTATGAAACCACATGACCGCAAACCGTACTACCATGTTTACGGCCATTTAAGCCAATTCAGAATTTTATCCTGTGAATCCTTGTCTTCACTGGCACTGTGCACATGTTCGGCAAGCCGATTCAGCCGCTCCAGCTGATAGCCGTAATCGTAGATCGCAGCAGCCACGATGGACAGCCTCAGCATCCCTTCCTGATCGATATCAAACTGGGAGATGGCCTGCTCCATGAAACGATCATTATCCAAAATAAACTGTGCCGCCTCCTCACCGTTTGGTTTCAGCTTATCCTCGAACTTGAGCAGCGCATGTTCATGGAATTTGATAACAAGCTCCAGATGTGTATCAAAGAACTGATCCATTTCCGGTGTTCGCTGTGCCTGGAAATAGTGACGTTCTACCGAATCCAGCACATCGAATCCTTTTTGCAGACTTAACAGCATTTGTTTGTATACAACCATCTGCCGGGTTTCACTGAATTTGGACCGTTTCATCTTCTTCTGTTCTTCTTCAAACAAGTTATACTTATCCGACAATGATTTGATGGAGCCGCCCAGATTATTTTTCTCATCCCGGAACACCACTTCCTTGATCTCATCCGAGATGGATGTACGCAGCAGCAGTGACATGCCACTGAACACACTCTGAATCTGCTTCACGAACTGGATCTTCGGCTTGGGTGGGAATACCGTAATATTAATGAGAAACGCAGATACAATGCCGACAAGTGTCAGCAGGAAACGGTTCAATGCAAAATGCCAGTCACCCGACGCTTCCATAATCGATACAACGGTTACCAGCGTCAGGCCAACCGTTTCGCCCATATTCAATTTAAGACAAATCATAATAACCAGCACAATAATGAGCCCGACGGCAATGGGCTCATTGGATAGCACCATGCCTCCCAGCAGGGCCACAATCGCCCCAAGTGTAGTGGTCTGCAGCTGATCCAAGAAGTACTTCCAGGAACGATAAATGGATGGCTGCATGGCAAAGATGGCCGCGATCGCGGCGGGAACGGGAGATTGCGGGTTCAGGAACATGCTGCTAAGGTACAGGGCCAGTGTAACCGCAATCCCTGTCTTAAGTACACGTGCACCAAATGACATGGTGACCCCTCCTCTTTTTCAAAACGGATTTCATTCGTTTGATGATCATTATCATTATTACCCCATATTTCTTTTTTTGCCCGAATCAATTCAGGAGAACGATTTATTGTATCATGGAAGCCATTGGGTTACCATGCCCTGTATCTCGTTGATGAAGTATTATCTATCACTGCTTCTCCGTGTACGCAACAAATACCCCCCACTCCACTCTCGGAAGTAGGGGGTATTGTATGTTTAACTCCAATGGAGAAAGTTATGAAAACCTTCCTTCCCATTCACGCTTGAACTGCTCCACAAACTGCACCATAAAGTCATGACGCTGCTCTGCCAGTTCCTTGCCATAGGACGTGTTCATCAGATCTTTCAGTTTGAACAACTTTTCGTAGAAGTGATTAATCGTTGTACTGCGCCCATTCCGGTATTCCTCGCGCGTCATCTGCTCTCGTGGGGGAAGGGCGGGATCATACATCTCCCGACCTCTCGCGCCGGCAAAAGCAAACGTACGCGCAATACCGATCGCGCCCAGCGCATCCAGGCGGTCCGCATCCTGCACCACCTGAGCTTCCAGCGATGTGACGGCAGGGCGCTGTCCTCCTGCATAGGAAATGGAACAAATGATGTTTACTACGGCTTCCCGCGTACCCGCTTCCAGCGGCTGGGTATCCAGCCATGCATTCAGCTTTGCCATCCCCACTTCCAGACTTTCGTTCAGCTTCTCATCCGGCACATCATGCAGTAATGCAGCCAGTTCACAGATGAAGGGATCGGCGCCCATACGATGTGCGAGCTCAACCGCAAGTGTGGTTACCCGTTCAATATGAGGCCAGTCATGACCATCCGTATGTGCGGCAGCGTCTCCTTGAACAAAAGCCCGGGCCCCTCGAAGAATGGCCTCTCCTGTTAACGTTCCATCAACATGATCCTCATGCCCCGATTGCTGCGCGCTTGGGTTCGGATGTTGAAGGGATTTCTCTTGCATCTTACACTTCCCCGCCTTCGCGAGCTTGTTCACGCGGTATACGTCTTGCCACACCCGTCTTGACTGCTGCCTCAATCACGCGAGTACGCATTGATTTAACGATTTTATCGTTAAACACACTCGGAATAATATAATAACGAGTACGTTCTTCATCCGAAATGGCCGAAGCAATCGCCTGAGCTGCAGCGAGCTTCATCTCCTCATTAATCTCACTGGCGCGGCAATCCAGAACCGCTCTGAACATACCCGGGAAGCACAATACGTTATTGATCTGATTCGGATAATCGGAGCGACCTGTCGCCATAACAGCCACAATGTCCTCCACTACGGACGGCATAATCTCCGGTACCGGATTCGCCATCGCGAAAACGATCGGGTCGGCTGCCATCGTTTGCACATCTTCCCGCGTTAACAGATTGCCACGGGACAAACCGATGAAGACATCTGCTCCACGAATCACTTCACGAAGTGAACCTGTCTCCAGTTCGGGGTTGGTGCGAGCCGCATAATCGCTCCACACTTCATTTTCATAGGTATTCGTCCGTACCAGCGCACCTTCACGATCTACCCCGACAACCCGGCTCGCTCCAGCGGACAGCAGAATATTACTGCAAGCCACACCTGCTGCGCCGATTCCACAGACGACAATTTTCACATCCGTGATGGACTTGCCAACCAGCTTGAGCGCATTGATCAGACCTGCATACAACACAACTGCCGTACCATGCTGGTCATCATGAAATACAGGAATGTCCAGCTCCTCATTCAGACGACGCTCAATTTCGAAGCAACGCGGTGAAGAAATATCCTCCAGATTAATCCCGCCAAATGCTGGTGAGATCGCTTTCACAGTTCGAATGATTTCCTCGGTATCCTGTGTATCCAGACAGATTGGGAAAGCGTCAACCCCTGCAAACTGTTTGAACAACATCGCCTTACCTTCCATCACCGGCATCGCAGCACGCGGTCCAATGTTGCCAAGCCCGAGCACGGCACTGCCATCCGATACTACGGCAACCGTATTCCGCTTGATTGTCAGAGAAAATGCCTTTCCAGGTTCTTCTGATATAGCCGAACATACCCGTGCCACATCCGGTGTATATACGCGGGACAGGTCTTCCCGGTTATGAATCGGGGTCTTCGGTGTAACTTCAATCTTGCCGCCCAAATGCAGCAGAAACGTTCGATCCGATACGTTAATAATGGATGCTCCTTTGAGCTGGCGCACCCCTTCTATAATTTTGCTGTTATCCTGTGCATCTGTTACCGCGACAGTTAAGTCGCGCACGCTTACATCCTGATTGGTCGAAATCACGTCGATGGCAATGATGTCCCCGCCGGCTTCCGAGATGGCCGAGGCTACTTCACCAAACTTGATATCTTTTGTTGTCATTTCCAGCCGAATAATAAAGCTGTTACCGTCTAGATTTCTTTGATTCATTCCAATTCCTCCCAGACTGCAAGTCTTGAGTTACAGTGTTACCTGTTTGTCTTCGCTGCGCGGACACGTTTTTCCTTTATATTGTCCAGAAAAAGTATTTGTCGTGATCTAATACGACAAAAAGGACCACCCTCTCCGTCTAATCGAGACGTTAAGGGTGACCCTCTGCAAGCTATATAAGTTGAACTAAAGCATATTTATACTTGCCACTCCGATGACAGAACAACCTTCTGATCGCTGCTTATCCCCAGATTTTTCAGCCAAATGAGTAATATTCTATTATTTACGCTCAGCCGCTCTGCGCAGTACCCGGATGTCATATGGCTGCAAATCAAGGTTACCCTCTAAAGCATCACCACTCAGCAAATCGGTGTAGGACTGCTCGTCCAGCTTCACCTGTTTCGTCTCCGGTGTGTAGTTCTGCACAAATACATAATCCGCTGTGCCATCTGTACGGATATGTGCCGTAACTCCAGTAGGAAGCTGAGTTTCAAGGGCACGCTCAATCCCCAGATCAGCGATTAAGCTGCCATAGAAATCGTCGTAAAATGGAGCTTTGAAACGCGTAGCCATATAATAGGCTTTACCAGAACCAAGACGGTTGACGGTCAAAGCAGGGCGTCCGGCATAGAAGTCGGAGCGATACGTCGCCAGCGCTTCTGCACCTTCCAGATGAATCAGATCGCATAATTCGAAAGCATCATATTCGGCATACAGTTGAAGCTCGTTGTCCTTCACAGGTACAACTCCATTCAGATCACGGTCATGCAAGCCATCGATCTCTTCCGACCAGATTCCCAGCGTCTTGCGAAGCGGTCCAGGGAAGCCTCCAAGGAAGCACAGATCATTCTCATTTACGATACCTGACCAATACGTAGCTACAAATGTACCGCCATTTTCCACGAATCGCTCAATGCGTTCGCCCACGCCTTCACGCACCAGATAGAGCATAGGTGCGATGAGCAGTTTGTACTTGGAGAGATCAGCATCCATGTCGATGACGTCTACAGGCACACCCTTTTTCCAGAAGGCATCATAATGCCATTCTACCGTCTGCTCGTACTTCACTCCGATGTTACGCGGTCCTTGGGAATCCTTTACCGCCCAGCGGTTTTCCCAGTCGAAAATGATAGCAACTTCTGCCGGAACGGACGTTCCAACAACCGCCTGCATTCCTTCGAGTGCCTTACCTACATCAGTCACGTCCTGGAATACACGGGTATGTTCATGTCCTACATGATCCACAACCGCCCCATGAAGCTTCTCACTGGAACCCCGGCTCTTTCTCCACTGGAAGTACTGCACACTGTCCGAGCCGTGTGCTACAGCCTGCAGTGATGCCAGCAAATGCATACCCGGACGTTTCAATTTGCTGGTCTCTTGCCAGTTGGTTGAGCTTGGTGTGCTCTCCATCAACAGAAACGGCTGTCCTCCTTTGATGGAACGAACAATATCATGCATCATAGCAATTCTCGATGCGAGCGTATCTTCTTCGTCCGCGTCATGCCATGTCGGGTAACTGTCCCAGGACAGGAAATCCAGAATGTCGGCGAACTTCCAGTAGTTCAATCCTTCATAAAATTCCATCAGATTGGTCGTTACCGGCAGATCAGGATTTTTGGCCTTGAGCGGTTTCGTTTCGTGCACGATAAAATCAGCGGTCTGATCCGTTACGAATCGGCGCCAGTCCAGATTCATCGCATGAACCTGTGTCTCTCCATGTGGGGCAGGAGACTCCACTTGACTCCAGTCCGTCACGGTATGGCTCCAGAATGTCGTCCACCAGGAATGATTCAGCTCATCCAGTGTGCCGTATTTGTTTTTGACCCAACCCCGGAAAGCCTCCTGGCAATAATCACAGTGACAGTCCCCACCGAATTCATTCGAAATGTGCCAGCCAATGACTGCCGGATGATCCGAATAACGTTCTGCTAGTTTCGTATTGATCGCCGTAACCTTCTCCCGGTATACAGGGGACGTATAACAGTGATTGTGACGGAAGCCGTGCAGATTGCGAACACGGTTGGCCCCAACACGCAGCACTTCGGGATACTTGGCTGACATCCAGGCAGGTCTTGCACCGCTTGGGGTAGCCAGGAATGCATAGATTCCATTGGCAGCAAAACGATCCAGTACCTGATCCAGCCATTCAAACGTGTACACGCCTTCCTCCGGTTCAAGAGATACCCATGAGAAAATGCCGACGGACATCACATTACATTTGGCCAGCTTCATCAGGCGGATATCTTCTTCCAGTACTTCAGGATAGCGGAGCCATTGCTCCGGGTTATAATCTGCACCATGTAACATATGAGGTGCTTTGGAACTTACGGGTGGATATGTGTATGTCATGCTGACAACTCCTTCATTCATTTCATTTTAGAAGCATCTATTTGATCAATACAGCACTCGGCTGCTCATCTAATGTGGTGTCGTTTTCCTTTCCAGCCTTCAGCGCTGAAAACGATTGCAACTTCTGTCCCTTAAAATCAAACATCGTCAGGTTGCCCCAGTTATTCGGATGTCCAACAGACCACTCTTCCTTGCTAGGAATCCAGGCAGGCTCCCAGTAATAGAATCCCGCTCCGAGACCGCCGGGAACTTCACGAATAATCTGCAGCAGATCCTTCAGATAACGTGTCTGTCCTTCCACACTAGCCGGATACCCGGGCAGCAGCAGTTCTTCCTGATTCAGAATCCACTCGTGACCCTCAGGCTGCTCCAATGTCCAAGGATAAGCGGTTTCAACAACGTTGATTGGTTTGCCGTATCGTTTAGCCAGATCATGCAGATTATCCCGGAGTGCATCCAGTGTTCCATGCCACCAAGGGTAATATGAGAGCCCAATGATATCGAACTCCACACCAAGCGCTTCAAATCGATCATAGAACTTGCGACTCTCTGAATTGTCACCACCGCGGTCAATATGAATCATAATCTTGATTTCCGAATCAACCGATTTAACAGCAGCGATACCATACTTCACAAGTCCGGCAAAACGCTCCCACTGTTCATCGGTATCATGTTCTTCTCCGCCGACACGCCCTTCATCCCATAACATGCCCGGTGTAATTTCATTCCCCACCTGCACCATGTCCGGCAATGCATCATGCTCCTTGAGTGTTCTCAGTACATCTGCCGTATAGGTACATACCTCACGCTGCAGTTCCTCATAGGACAACTTCTCCCACGCCTTCGGCTTCCATTGATTGGCTGGATCAGCCCAGCGATCGGAATAATGAAAATCCAGCAAGAATTGCAGGCCTTTTTCCTTGATTCGTTTGGCAACCGCTACCGTCCGCTCCAGATTACAGAACCCGCCTACAGGATCATTCCAGATTCGCAATCGGATTGCATTGGCATCACCCAGCTTAAGAAGGGTCAGCAAATCTGCCTGCTGCCCATGCTCATCACGATAGCTCCCACCATGCTGCTCAATTTCATCCATAAACGACACATCCATTCCGAGAATGAATGCCTCTTCCTTTAAATGGCTCACTTTATCAACCTCCGTTTAATTTAGTTGCAGGCTCAGCCTTTAACCGAACCCAAGGTCATACCTTTGACAAAGAAGCGCTGCAGGAATGGATACACGATCAGAATGGGTGCGCTTCCGATGAAGATTTGTGCCGCTCTTACCGTGGTTTGAGAAAGAGCTTCCATTTCTTTGGGGTTCATGCTCATGCTGCTCATATCCCGACCGATAATGACGGTTTGCATAAACGTAGCCAGCGGGTAATCCTTGGCATTGTTCATGTATAACAATCCGTCAAACCAGGAGTTCCAATGAAACACCATGCTGAATAAGGCAATTGTTGCGATGGATGGCATGGAAATCGGCAGGAAGATCGTGAACAACGTTCTGAAATGGTTGGCTCCGTCCATCAGAGCCGCTTCCTCCAGTTCTTTTGGAATGCCGCGGAAGAAGTTCAGCATCAGAATGACCAGGAAGGTATTGACCGCCCCCGGGAGGACCAGCACCCAGAAGGAATCCATCAGGCCAATCTTCTGGATAACCATGTAGAAGGGAACCAGTCCGCCATTAAAGATCATACTAAAAACAAATATCCATGAATATATCGTTCTGCCTTTAAATTCACTATTTTCTTTCGACAACGGGTACGCCGCCAAGAAGGTAATGAGCAACGTAATTGCTGTGCCGATGACCGTACGCAGGAGGGAGATCCAGAGCGAGTTCAGGAAAATCGGATTGTTCATCGTTTTTTTGTAAGCCTCAAGCGAGAAGCCCACGGGCCAAAGATTGACCAGATTCGCATCGGCCGCAGCCTTCGTGCTGAAAGAGACAGCCAGAACATGAATCATCGGTATAATACACATAATGGCGACCAAAATCAGAAAGCAGGTATTAATTATATTAAACACGCGATAAGGCAATGATTTGTGGTACATCGTGGTCCCTTCTTTCTTATGTTCATTCGATTAGAATATGCGATAACCGGCGTATTTCTTAGCCAGACTGTAAGACACAAGAATCAAAATCATGCTGATTACCGATTTGAACAATCCGATAGCGGTGGCAAAGCCCATCTCACCATTTTGCATCGCAGAACGGTATACGAATGTATCAATGATGTCACCCGTTTGATAAACGAGCGGATTGTACAGATTGAAGATTTGGTCAAACCCGGCATTCAGCACATTTCCGAGCGCTAGCGTTCCTACAACCATCAGCATTGGCACAAGCGAAGGAATCGTAATGTGCAGCGTTTGTTTCCACCGTCCAGCTCCGTCAATCTCTGCTGCTTCGTACAACGCCGGGTTAATTCCGGCAAGGGCAGCCAGGAAAACAATCATGTTATAGCCAAATTCCTTCCACACATCCGTCAGAATGACCGTAGACCGGAACCAGCTGTTATCCCCGAGGAAGAAGTATGGCCCAAGTCCGAAGGTTCCCAGAACCCGGTTAACCAAACCTCCAGTGGACAGCAAATCGATCAAAATCCCGCCCAGGATGACCCAGGACAAGAAGTGAGGCAAGTAGACAAGGGTCTGAATGGTTCTCTGTATAGCCATCTTGCGGACTTCATTCAACAGAATGGCGAAAACAAAAGGAACAAATAAATTAAATATCAGTTTAAGCACAGCAATGATCAGCGTATTCCAGATCACCTGCAAGCTGTCTTGACGCTCAAATAAAAATCGGAAGTTATCCAGCCCGACCCATTCGGAGCCGCTAATGCCGAGCCATGGCTTATAGTTTTGAAATGCCATGACTATGCCGCCCATGGGAATGTAACTGAATATGATCAGAAAGATGATGGCTGGCAGCAGCATTACGTGGAATGGCCAAGTTCGTTTTAAAGTTCTCATGATTGCTCCCCCTGTAATTCTTCCTACTCAAGTACTCCCTGAGTGGCTTATACTGCGATTATATCAACCGTTTGCATAGGTCAAACAGCACATAAAAGCAATATAAATGGCACAAAAGCAACCAGTTTGGACTCGCTGTCTTTCTAGTCATTCTTCCTCTGCTAACTCGCACCTCTCCCAAGCAAATCACGCTCTCACAACGACAAAAAAAGCGCACAGACTAATATAGTCTGCGCGCCCCTGTTACTTATTTTTTCACACTGTCATACCATTCGTTAACCTCTTGTGTGATTTGGTCACCGCCACCCGATTTCCATGTTTGCACGAATGTATCAAACGAATCTACCGGGTTTTTGCCATAAATAATTTCATTGAATGCCTGATTCTCAATTTTGTTCAGGTAATCAAGCTTCGATTTCATCGTTGCTGTTGTAGGACCAGTAAACATGTTTTTGTAAGAGATTTCTTCCTGACTGAGCAGCACTTTCGCAGCAGCAGGGGTCTCTTTACCATAGTTAACGGCAACATCCTTCTCAAGCTTCGTTTCAGGCTCTTTGCCATCTGCCAGATTCAGCAGGGCTTTCATCTGAGCATCCGGAATACGAGCACCATCACGAACGAGCAAATAACGTACAACGTTCACATATCCGCCTTCGATTTGATCAATCGGCATTTGTTTACCATTGGCATCCAATTGGTAGTCATAGCCTGCAAACAGTCCGTTATCATACGGGCTGCCCGGTTCTGGGTCTGCATAATTGTCGAACAGGTAATTCTCATACGTGAAGAACGCCTCAGGATGTTCCATGTCTTTCTTAATCAAAATAACGCCGTTGACAAACTGTGTACCGTGACGCATCGCTTTGCCTTCTGGACCGGACGGGATTTGAATCGGTTTCCAGACCGCGCTTGGCACATTTTTCACTGTATCCAGAAGCGGCCATCCGCTCATCCAGTAAGGACCTGGGATAATACCGGCTGTACCTGCCACCGCTGGCTCTGCTGTTTTGTTTTCATCCCATAATGCTGCTTCCTGCGGGATATATCCTTTTTTGAGCCATTCGCTCAATTTGGTCAGACCTTGTTTCATGCCAGGATTGATGGAACCATACTCCAGCTTGCCATCTTCAGCCACATTCCATTGGAACGGCAGTGTTCCGTATGCACCGAAGATCCAGGACGGATCTCCCATCCATGTGTTCATGGATGTTTTGAATCCGATGCTTAGTGGAGTAACCTTGTCCGGAGCCAATCCATCCGGATTTTGGTTTTTGAACGCATCCATGACTGTTTCCAGCTCATCGATCGTTTTTGGTGCCTCCAGATTCAGCTTGTCCAGCCAGTCCTGGCGAATCCACAGCAGGTAATCATTGTTGTAGGCATAGTCCAGTACGGGAATACCCATTCTTTTGCCATCACGGCTGTACTGGTTCCATACATTGGGGTCCTGCTCCATCGCTTTTTTCCATGTGTCAGAAGCATATTTGTCGAACAGCGGACCCACTTCCTGATACATGCCAGAATCAATCAGATCCTGAGCAAGCAGGTTATCCCCAACCGTTACAATATCAGGCATCTCCTGACCGGAAGACATCGCAAGTCGAAGCTTCGTAGCAAACGCTCCGTTTGTATCCGTTACAGACCACAATGATTTGATGTCGATACCAAATTGCTCTTTGGCCCACTTGGTTGCTACGTTATTTTCCATCGATTCGCCATTTTTGAATTTCAGCTCAGGGTCAATTCCCCATGCCGTTGTAAGGGTTACTGCCGGATCATATTTTTCTTTGTATTCGTTTTCAACAGCAGGTGTGCTTGATGATGCACTATCTCCGCCTCCATTGCCTCCTGAACAGCCTGCAAGAACGACAGTAAGACACAGCGTCGTAGCGAGAAGCGACAGTACTCTCTTTTTCGTGGATTTCGCTCTCAATGTTGTTCCCCCTTCAATCATTTTGGTTACCCTTTCATTATAGGCCTGCCGGGTCTTTCAGCCTATGTCACGAAAACAAGATTTCTGCACCTTTGGCAACCTATATGTTGGAATGATGTTGAAATTATGCCTGATCCCGATATTCATTCGGTGTCATTCCGTAATGCTTTTTGAACATTTTGCTGAAATATTGCGGATTCTGGTACCCTAACTCACTGGTAATCTCGTATATCTTTTTGTTGGTATTTTTGAGCAAATACAATGCACGCTCCATCCGCATGCGAATCATATAATCGCCCAGCCCTTCACCTGTCTCGGCTTTGTAGATCTTGGACAAATACACGGGATGCAAATATACCTTGTCTGCGATCATCTTCACGGACAGATCCTGTCCTGCATCTCTCGTTACCATTTCCTGAACCTGCTTGATGACGTGTCTTCGACTTTGTACACCTTCCTGATCCGATAGCTCATCCTGCAGCTTGGCAAGCATCTCCGTCGCCCAGCGGCGAAGCTTGTCAGGCGATTGAATCAGTTGGTGTGCGAGCAGCAGGTCAAATCCCGCATGATCAATCTCATGCACGAGATGCCCCTGCTTATGCGCGATATACATAAAAGCATTCGTTACAGACAAATACATCTCATATACATGCTCTCTGGAGAGACATACGCGGTCCGCTGCATCAAATACAGCATTCAGTTTGCGTGCCGCAGCCTCCCACTGTTTGGTTTCAAGCAGCTGAGGCAGCACGGGTGGCTTATAGAGCTCTTCAAGCGCTTGCGCCGCATCGTTCTCCGGGCGTTTGGACAGCTCTTTATCCATATAAATGACCGTATTTTCCTCTGGACCCGACAATACAAGTGATCCCAGACCTTTACGATAAGCGGTCGTTAGATCGGCAAATTGAAACGGTGCGGTAACCACCATCGACAGATTGCCTTGAAGATAACGAATGACATGCTCGCGGAAAGTCCCTGCCGGTTGCTTCAGTTCATCCACGTTTGTCTGAACAAGCTCCGTCCAGCCCTGACTCTGTATAATCATAACCAGACACTCATGAGGACCTCGTCCAAACCACACATTGAAATGGGGACCGAATACTTCCTCGGCGATATTGCCCACCGCAAACTCCATCAGATCCAGTGATTGCTGATCCATTGACGAGAACCGACCTGTAAGGCGAATGAGCATCATGACCGCCGGTTGATCCGGCTGGAGTACAATCTCGTACTTCTCCAGCTGTTCACCAAGTGCTCGTGCTGTAATTTCGCGGCCCAGCAACAGATCGTGCATCAGATTTTCACGCAAAATTTTATAATCCGACTTCCGGCTATATAACAACCGATGGTATTTATCAAATTCATCCCACTCATCCCGAAGGGACGTGATGGCAGCGGAGACCGAAGCCATGAATTCCTCATCGTTCACCGGCTTGAGAATATAATCGGCAGCCTGCAGCTGAATCGCTTTCTTGGCATATTGAAAATCACTGTGCCCGGTCAGCAGGATGCAGCGGATATGCGCCCATCGACTGCTTACCTCCTCAATCAGCTCCAGTCCGGACATGCCCGGCATTCGAATATCGGTCACCACAAGATCCACGGCATTCTCTTCCAAAATCTGCAGCGCTTCCTTGCCAGATGCCGCACGGAAAACCGTTGTAACCCCGAGCTCTCCCCAGGGAATGGTTAATTCCAGACTTTCAGTCACATATGTTTCATCATCCACCAGTAAGATATCTATCAAGACACTCACTCCCTATCTGCTGAATTATGCAAGGCATTCCATCGTTATCATGCTATAGTCATATGGCGTCTCTATTTCTATCTTTCTATTGAAGAAGATGTTCCTCGTCAACAGGCCAGAACAAGGTAACACGCAGCCCACCAAGCGGTGATTCCGTTACACTTAATCCTGCCTGCTCCCCATACCTGAGCTGAAGACGCTGGTTGACGTTCCATAGTCCACATCCCATCTCTTGATCCATACCACCTGTGAGTTTATGCAGAAGCATCTGCCTACCCAGTTCATCCATGCCTTGCCCGTCGTCATCCACGGTAAGAATCATCATGCCATCTCTCTGTTCTCCCGAAACTCGTATTTCTCCAGCTTCGGCATCAGCTTCAATTCCATGAATAACCGCATTCTCCACCAGAGGTTGTACGATTAGCGGAGGCACCTCCTGCCTCAGGATATCTTCCGGCAAGTCAATTTTGAAACGTATTCGGTCCATACGCATCTGCTGAATTTCCAGATAACAGGTGACGAATTCAATTTCCTCCGTAAGCGGCACGACATCACGCTCCTGCCTCGTCGTATACCGATAGTATCGGGACAGATTATGCGACATCGCAACTACTGCATCCACACGCTTCAACTTTGCCATGCTCGTAATAAACGAGAAACAATTATAGAAAAAGTGTGGATTAATCTGCGATTGCAGCTGTTTCAGCCGGGCTTCGCGCACATGAATCTGTTCCAGATACACGTGTTCAAACAGCTGCTGAATCTGCGCCACCATGGAGTTGAATCGTTCCGACAAAAAGCTGAATTCATTGCGTCCTTTCGGCGTGATTCGAACTGAATAATCCTCCTGCTTCAATCGTTGAAATCCACGAATTAACTGTTTGACGGGGACCTGAACCTGAACGTATAACAGATAGGCCACAGCAAAACTCATCAAGAGCAGACAGATCATGGCCGAATAAAACAGTATATTGGATTGATGAATTGGCTTCAGAATCGCCGATAGTGGCATGTAATCGACCAGATACCAGCCTGTCGTGCTGGACTTTACCGTATTCACCATGTACGGCTCGCCGTCAATAACGACTGTCCGGTTATCCACATCCTTAAGCTTAGCAATAGCCAGCTTGTCCATCAGCTGACCTGTTAGTGCACGATCTGAAGTTCGGTTATAGATAACCCCCGACTCTTCCCGGTAATAAAACGGATCATGGCGGCCATCGTCCTTAAATTTGTCCAGCATATCCCGAATATTGTCACTGTCGAATTCAAGCTTAATCACGGTCTGTGCATTGGCTGCCGGGTCGCTAATGCCGTATGGAGATACGGTGATCCAGCTAAAGATGAATTTCTCATCTTCCCCCTCCTGAATCTTTCGAACATTCCATCCGGATGACATGTTGCCTCGCAGTGTCTGCTGATCATAATAGCCAGCATCTCTTTCAGAGATGACCCTGCCCAGCGTCGGCGAATACAGATATAATTTTGTTGTCCAGTTCGATGAACTTTCCTGGATGCTCAGCTTGTTCTGAATGCGTTTAACCAGATTGATCGTATCCAGATCGAAATATTTACTATCGGCGTAGATCCGCCGGAAGCTCGCAATATCGGGGTCATGGATGAGCAGATTCGGCCACGAGGATAACAATTCGATGTGGGTATTCACTTGATTTTGAAAAAACTCGAGCTGGTTGCTGTTGGAGCGATTGAGTTCATCCCGCAGAACTGCTGTTGTTTTATGGTTGGAATACCAGTACAGCAGTACGACTGGAACCAGCATAATTAGAATTAAAATGACCATTTTGGAAAATAGATTCGTCCGGTATGACATCTTCTTACCTCACCTTGCCTTCATTAGTCAGTGAATCTAATTTTAACGATGCAAGCATTAAACATAAACTCTTTTTTTCTGGGTGAATCCGCTTCACAGCTTATCCGTTATTCCGAACCTAATCCCATTACAATCGACTCTCTATATATCGTAAGCGTTACCATATCCATGCATAAAGGTGACAAAGCCAACTTTTCTGCACTAATTGCAACTTCCACGCAAAAAAAGAGCCGACAACCGTCAGCTCCTTTCTAAATGCAGCATATTGATTAATTTCTTCTAACTTGAAAGCTCTTCTTATGTATTCATTCTATCTTGCTAACGCAATATTCTTATGGAATATCGTAATCAAACACGGTGTTCTCTCCATCCACGGCGACATCTAGGACAATATCGGTTAACTTTCCTTTCACTTGCAGCGGGGAGTCAGCCAATCCGGAAAACGCCAGTTGACCCTTAAAGGTTCCATGCGGCTCAATCTCTATATGCACAGGTTTTAGCTGGACCGATTGCAGGGATTCATAGAGCGGATCATCCTGGTGTTTGTAACTACGGGCCAGGTCAGGCAAGAGCACAGCTGCGACAGGCTCTCTGGTGTAATTTTTGAGTGTCAGGTCACAATTTACCCGTGTGATCCCATTATCCAGTACATCATAGGTACAGGAGCTATCATTTTGGACATAGGAAACACCATGAACACCGGAAGCTCCCCATTTGGCTACATACATTAATTTATCCGTCATGAAGGAGTAACTGAGAACGATAGCGAGAACGATCAGCCAGAGACGTTTGGCCAGAACCGGATATAAGGGCATAATTTCTTTGCGTGTAAGATAGTAGCTGCACACTAATATACCCATTCCAAAAAATAACGTGATATGCACACCACTTACGTAGGCAGTGGTGTAAGGCGACATTCCTATAGCAGACAACATCGTGTCCCCTACAGAAAAACCGAGGTGATGCTTAAACGTAAAGATGATGCCAAACAGCAATAACATCGCAGAGAACACAAGTCTGGTTCTCGACACACGAACACCCCCTAATCAACCACCTGATTATATCATATTTTTCCTTATTATGGTTTGTGACCCAAATAAAAAAAGACGCTTCGGTTTTTGACCGAAAACGTCTTTGATTTTGCAACTCAAATCTACTTCTTGGACAGGAATGCATCGAGTTGCTCTTGTTTGGCTGCAATGATTTTATCAATACCTGCAGCTTTCAGCTTCTCCAGATATTTCGGGATCATTTCATTCGGATCTACTGCACCCGAGGTCATGCCCGGTTTGAACTGTTTGTTCACGTTGTTGACCGCAGCAATTTCATTTTTGACCGATTGACTGTTGAAGGTAAAGCCCAGTGCAGGTGACTTGACGCCTTTGGCATTAAACTCCTTGAATTTTTCCCATTTCTGCGGATCTTCATTATCCCAGAGGTAGTTCAGGAACTGGTTGCCCAGCTGCCATTGTGCGCCCGGATTGTATGTTCGACTGTTCGCATCCACCCCTTGTGGGAGGGTAATAATGTTGTCCTGACCGTCTTTTTTCACATAATGTGTGCCTTCGATTCCGAAATTGAGCAGATTGTTAATCTCTTTGTCGGAATGCAGCAGGTTAATGACTTGCATCACCTTTTCCGGCTGCTCAGAGGAACGGGAGATCGCCAGCATGGCACCGGAAGCATCCCCGGTTGTAATCGTAGGCTGTGTCATTTCAATCTGAGTCAGTGGATAACCAACATACCCTTCTTCTTCCTTATCCTTGCCCGGCTTCATGCCATCGGTCCAAAGGAAAGCCTTGCCTGCCTTCGCCTGATCTTTCGGGAACACATTGGAGGTCGCCGCATCACTGTTGATGTATCCAGCCTGATACCACTTGCGTGCAAGCTCAGCGGCTTCCTTGAATTCAGGGGTCTCTACTTCATTCAGCACCGTCGTTGTACCCGCTGTTTTGGAGATTACACCCGGCACGGATGCATCACCGAGATAATCCCAGTCTAGGTTCTCCAGCAGCCCGTTACCATTGGTATTGGACATATAAAACGGAGTAATACCCGGTTCGTTTTCCTTAATGGTTTTGAGCAATGGCTCCAGATCAGCCCACGTTTTCACTGCGGTCAGATCCAGTTTGTATTTGTCAGCCAGATCTTTGCGTACGAGTACACCACGTGTTGCTGCCAATTCCTTGTTGGTAGGAACACCATAGTTTACGCCATCCACCTGGGAGCCTTCCAGAAAGGCGGGATCCAGATTTTTCTTGATATCCTGCCCATACTTGTCAAGCAGCTCATTAAGCGGCAGGAAAGCACCTTTGGCCACATTGACGGTATAATTTTGCCAAGCCGCCGTGAAAATAATATCTGATTTTTCGCCGGAAGAGATCATCAGATTCAGCTTGTTATCCCACTGACCCCAGTCGATCGCATTGATCTTGAGTGTTGCCCCGATCTTGGGCTCCATCTTTTTGTTGATCTCGGCCTCAACCAGAGCTACATCTTTCTGTGGCGTTCCCGGATAATACAACGTCACTTCATAAGGCTTACCCCCACTCTCCGCTGCACCGCCACCCTCTGCTGCCGGTGTTGTTCCGCCTTTGTCCGATGAGCACCCTGCCAGCACCAGGCTCAGCGCCATAACTGCTGCCGCGATACGCGGCCATACCTTAAACGTTCTAACCAAATGAACCCCTCCCGTCTTATGTTGGACCCTGCAACCGATTGCCCCAATTCGCCATGTTTTCAATCTGCCAAAGTCCGTTCCTTTGCCGGTCCTCCGGCGTGTCTTTACTCGCTGATTTTTGTATATGCCCTCTCAGGTCCATCTTCGTTATCTTCGTTATATATCCGTTGCCCTCTCCGCTAACCGACCGGAGTTACCCCTTCACTGCGCCCACCGTAAGGCCTTTGATGAAATAACGCTGGAAGAATGGATATGCCAGTACAATTGGACCAATACCGACAACAGCCATCGCCATTTGCAGTGTTTTATTCGGCAGATTCAGCAATCCGCCCTGTGACGAAATCTGTGAAGAGACATTGGAGTTGGATGTTAAATATTGAATATCGAGCAGCGTCCGGTACATGAGGTACTGAAGGCTGATCGTTCGGTTATCGGATATAAAAATCATGCTAAGATACCAGTCGTTCCAGTAATTCAATGTGCTGAACAGCGCAACGGTCGCCATCACCGGAAGGGAAAGCGGAAGCACGATACGTGTAAACGTTCTCAGTTCACCTGCTCCATCAATCCGTGCCGATTCAAGAATCGATACCGGAATGGAATTGGCGAAGAAGGTCCGCATGACCAGTACGAAGAACGGTGACAGCAGCAGCGGCATGATCAATGCCAGAATCGAGTTTTTCAAATCCAGTACGTTCACATAAACGAGATACCAAGGAACCAGCCCGCCATTGAACAGCATGGTGAAAAAGATGAAAAAAGCGAACCACCCGCGATACGGCAAATCCCTCCGGGAAAGCGGATACGCGTACAATGCAGTCAACGCTACACTCGTTATCGTACCTATCACGGTTACGATAATTGAAATGCCATAGGAATGGATGATCTGATCCATGTCTTTGAACAGAAACTCATAAGCAGTCAGGCTGAACTTCTCCGGAATCAGCTTATACCCGTTCGCAATAACCGTCGTCTCGTCCGAGAATGAGATCGCGAAGACAAGCAGGATCGGCACGATGCAGGCAATGGCATAGAAGATAAACATACCGTGTATGATAGACGCGGAACGCCGCGACACAGCTAATGGATCACGTGATTTCACAGCTGGCTTGCCTCCTCTCAAAATAATGCATTATCTTTGTCCATTCTCCTTACGATGGTATTGGATACAAGCACAAGCACAAATCCGACAACAGCCTGATACAGCCCGGCTGCCGAGGACATCCCGATATCTCCCCCAATGAGGAAGGTTCGGTATACATACGTATCCAGAACGTTCGTTACCGGGAACAATGCGCCCGATTCCAGTGGAACCTGATAAAACAGACTGAAATCCGCGTAGAAAATACGACCGATCTGCAGCAATGTCATAATGACAATCAGCGGGACGAGAAACGGAACGGTAATGAAGCGAATCTGATGCCACTTACTCGCGCCATCCAGTACGGCCGCTTCATAATATTCCTCATCAATGCCTACGACGGCTGCCAGATAAATGACAGCGTAATAACCGATATTCTTCCACGTATTCACCAGCGGCAAAATGTACGGCCAGTACTTGGGCTCTGAATACCAATCAATTGGTTGTCCGCCAAAGAGCTGAAGAATCGTCGAGTTCATGAAGCCCGAATCCTTGCCGAGAAAGGCGAGTACGAGATAACTGACTACGATCATCGACAGAAAATAAGGAAGCAGCATGAGTGACTGATACAATTTGGACATCGCCTTGTTCTTCACTTCATTCAGCAAAATGGCAAGCCCTACACCTACAAATAAATTCAGCGCAATAAATACGGTGTTATATGCGAGCGTATTACGTGTGATCTCCCAAGCATCGCTGGTGGAAAACAAATACTTGAAATTATCCCAGCCGCTCCACGGGCTGCCCCAAATACCGTCGGCATAGTTTACATTTTTGAAGGCAATCAGAACGCCGAACATTGGCATATAGTTGTTCACCAGCAGAAACAGAATGCCTGGTAAAAACATGAGATACAAAACCTTGAATTTACCTAGATTGTACAGGACAGACTTTCGTTTTCGAACCGGTATATCCGGTATGTCCCTTCCATCCGATAGACGTGCTCCCTTACCCGCCTGGGGTTGTGTCTTCATAACTTGTTCTCCCTCACTCCTCTTGAATTTCATCCTCAGGATGAAACACCGCTGTGTCTCCTGTGGTTCAAGTATACGGCGGGGCGTTCACGTCCACTATCTGCTGTGGTGACCTGTTCACTTATCAAATTATGACTTTAAGGCGTCAAAAAACAAAAGACGCAGCATGCTGCGTCAAATCTGTACCGTTCGGGACTGTTTGCGAAACTCCTGGGGTGTAATACCCGTGCACTTTTTAAACATCTTCGTAAAATGAGAGTAGTTGTAGTACCCCACCTTGCCTGCGATATCCGTCACCTTCACGGTTGACTGGGACAATAAGGTCTTCGCTTTGGCTACTCTGCGCTGGAGAATGAATTCGGAGAGCGACATGCCCTTTTCTTTACGAAACAAGCGGGATAGATAGGCCGGATTAAATCCGGCAAAGGACGCAAGTTCTTCTCGCATCAGCTCTTCACCAATATGATTTTCAATGTAGATACACAACTGGTCCACAATGGTCATTGGACTGTGATCGTCCGGGTACAATACCGGAATGGCACGACTGATCAGGTCTGAGGTCCACTGCTTCAGCTGGGGCAATGAACGTGTCACAACGCTTTCTTCCGGCTCTCGTTCGCCAGGGTACAGGCTGCGTACGGATACATTTTTCTGATGGAGCAGCGGGTAGATCACATGCAGCATTGCATGATAATACAGGTGGAGAATTTCTGGTGACAGCCGCTCCTGGGCAGCCAGTAATTCAAAGATTTCATCGACACGCTCGCGCAGGTCATCAAACTTCCCCGTTTCGAACAGGATGGACAGCTCGGAAAACCACGGTATGGGCAGAAAGCGATCCTCCGTATCTCGGCCCACTTCGTCATAGATGAAGACCCCTTCAAGCTCGTTGATATTGCGACGCTCCATGTCCATCAGCTCATTCAGCATACCCTGAAGATCCGTAACAGCCACCGGAACTCCAACATAACAGGATAATCGGCAATAAAAATAATTACCGCACTCCTGAATATAGCTCTGACATCCTTGCGCCAATTTACTCGCCGTTGGTACGATACCGTCCTGTTCGTATGCAAGCACAATATTCAGTCCACTGTGGTCCTGAAACACTTCGCCGGGTTTGTCACCAAGCAGCATTTCCTTGGCAGCATTGCGGAGCGCATATTCCAGCACCTCCTCATCACGCAGGTCGAAGTCTCGCACCCATTCTTCGACGGATATGACAATCGGCAGCACACGCGCTTGCGGATCAATCTCGGCTCCGTACACCTCGGCCAGTTCCTGAAGCTTTTGATGAGTTAAGGTTACCCGTTGTGAGAGGGCATCTTTCCAGAAACGCTCGGTCAACAGCGGTTTATGAGTTTGCCAGCGTTTGTACACGGTCTCATATACTTCATTGGTGCGGGAACGCAGCTCCCCGTCCTTAATTTTGTCCATGGCCTGGTTCACAACCTTGAGCAGCTGGTCTGCGGGAGCAGGCTTCAGCACATAATCGAAGCTGTTCAGCTTGATTGCGGTTTGGGCATAATCGAACAGGGCGTGCCCCGTAAGAAAAATAGTTAACATCCCGGGATCATGCTTTAACACCCAACTCTGCAGATCCAGTCCCGTCTCACCCGGCATCTCAATATCACAGATCATAATATCGATGGGATGGGTTTTTATCAGCAATCTCGCTTCTTCGGCATCCCCAGCACTGAACACCTGGTCAATTCCGGCCAGGCTCCAGTCCACCCCTTCCACCATCGCTTGCAGGGCATACACTTCATCATCCACGATCAACAGGTTCCGCATAGGCTCTCCCTTCTTCCTCTTCCGTCTGGGCGGGCATATGAATAACGACTGCTGCCCCTCCTTCAGTCTGATTCCTGAATTGCAATCCGGCATGTTCGCCGTATTTCACTAACAGCCGATGGATAACGTTCCAGATGCCAATGTGCTGCCCACCCGGAGCTTCGGCATATTGCCCCTGCTGCAGTCGCTCCAGTATTTCTTGTTCAAAGCCAACACCGTTATCGGTAATGGAAAGTTGAAGTACCGAATCAATTTCATTTTCGATATGTGAATCAGACCCAGATAACGTTTTCGTTTTCCGGGCAGTTATGCGTATAACAAAAGGCTCTGTGCGCCGCTGAAAGCCATGAATGATGGCATTCTCCACAAAAGGCTGAATCGTTAAGGGCGGCAGCACATAATGCCCGAGATCCGGGCCAACATCCAGAGCGAACTCCAGCTTGTTTGGAAACCGCAGCTTCTGAATCTCCAAATAATGACTAATATGTTCCAGTTCTTCATCCAATCGAATAACACGTTTGCCTGCACGCAGGCTGAACCGGAAATAATCCGCTAGGTGACCAGCCATCTGCTGTACAAGCTCATGCTTTTGCAACGAAGCCAGGCTATGAATGATATTCAAGGAATTCAGATAAAAGTGAGGATTGATCTGCATCTGCAATTGTTTGAACTCTGCTTCCCTCGTCCGCAATTGCTCCTCATACACATCAATCTTCAGATGCTGGATTTCACTTGTCATCTGATTGAAGCTGTGCGTAACAAACTCCAGTTCAGATGAAGCCGGCGTCTCCAGCCTCACATCAAGCTCCCCTCGGCTAACCCTTCTCATCCCGCGTATGAGCACATTCATTGGACGGAACAAAAGCTGCCTGAGAAAAATCATCGCTGTAATCAGGATGACCGCTGCACCAATCGGAAGCAGGCGAATGATCTGCTGAAAAAATGGCAGGTTTCGCATCATGTCCTCCTCGGGCAGCAGGACAATATAATTCATCTCGGACATGGCTGAGGGAATTCCAAGCATCAGGTACTGACGTGCACTGCCAGTGGATGTCACTTCAGAGATCACCTGGTAGGGATTATTTAACCCAGTGATATGGGCAGCGGCCAGCTTGATTTGTGCCGAGTTCAGGGCTGAATCGGACATGGCCCCACCATCCGCTCCTACGATGACGGCTCCTCCCCGGTTACCGGATTCCGTAAATTGCTCGGGGTGATTCAGTGCATTCATGTCTACAAGCGCCCCTGCATAGAACTGAGCGTTGATCCGTACCGTTTTGACCAAGGCATTCCATGTGCCCCCCCGAACGATGCTCCACTCCGGCTTCTGGATTTCCCCCTCGAGTTGCTGCATCTGAACCGGCATACTCTCCTGAACAATCGACATTTTGACATCATAATTGCCTGAGGTAGCGAGCAGCAGATCATCATTTACGGCATCGTACAGAAAAAATGAATCGATCAGATTATAAAATCCGATATCGGTCATGAATTTGTTCATAATGCGCTGCTTCGCAATAATATAATCCCCGCTGCCGTATTTGAGAAAAAACAGGGAAATAATATCCGGGTCACGCTCGCCCAGACTGTATAAATAACGATTGGTCTCCTGCAGCACGCGCTCGTTCTGCTCCACACTCTTCGCCAGATGATTCATATTGGTGAGAGAAACTTGATCACGTACCACTTTCATGGCGTATACGTTGTTGTAATAAAGCAGCATGAATAGTGGCAGCATGATCAAGGTCAGACCCACAATAAACTTAAAGCGCAGTGAACGGATAAAATTCATGAATTCCCGCCCTTTTGTCTAACCTGATTTTATTTCTTTTGCACATCATTGTAACCGCTATCAAGAAACAGGCAATTCCTCCTGTCTTCTGATGCTCCACCTCTGTATTCCTTCCATCTTCTTCCTTATAATGGCATGTTTATTGTAGTCATACTTGGTTGCGTCTGTCTATGTAGTTCCGTGACCTGTTAGTGTCAATTCTGGTGACTTGCACTTGGCTTACAGTACGTGTACAAGGTTCCATGCTCTAATAAGTTCTCCATCTGTAAAAAAAATCCTGCTCCCTACTCCACGAACGCCCGGTGATGACATGCATACGATATATCACTCCTTGGGTTGACACCAGGGATGGAAGGAGGCATGTCCGATGAATATTCAACTCGTCCCATTGCATTATGTATATCTGGCTTTTATCGTCTTGATTATCGCCGTCATGGTTCGTCGTAGAGATACAACCATCATTTGTGTCGCAGGTATTATGACCATCGGATTTCTGGCGACTGAAACATTAAGCGGATCGGTATCCGGAATCTTCAGCAGTTTTATCTATGCAGCCAAGGAGCTGCTCGGCACTATTTTTATCATCTCAATCATTGTCGCGATGAGCCGGGTGTTAATCAGGACGGGAATCAATGAAGTTATGGTGAAGCCGCTCACCCGGTTCATCCATTCTCCACAGGTCGCGTACTGGGGAATCGGATTCATTATGATGATTGTATCGCTGTTCTTCTGGCCTTCACCTGCCGTTGCTCTGGTTGGGGCTGTACTTCTTCCAGTAGCGGTACGAGTCGGACTTCCACCTATCGGCGCTGCCATTGCCATGAATCTATTTGGGCATGGAATCGCCTTATCAGGGGATTACATCATTCAAGGTGCACCCAAACTGACGGCTGATGCAGCAGGACTCCCCGTTACCTCCGTCATGACTGCAAGTATCCCGCTTGTCATAGTGATGGGAACGGTGTCTACCGTAACGGCATTCTGGATGCTGCGCAAGGAGATGAAATCAGGTTCTACCGTTAAACTTGGTGATCCAGTCTTGGGTGAAGCAGCAGCTGCCCTTCCACCTTCATTAGATTCTGCGCCCGTTTCCGGGGGACCTTCTGTTCAACATCAACCCATGCCGCGCCGTCTGCAAAAGACATTCGCTCTGATCATCCCGTTGTTATTCGCTGCGGATGTCATTCTGATGTTTTTACTTCAACTTCAAGGCGGGGATGCCACAGCTTTAATTGGTGGAACAGCTGTGCTCATTCTGATCGCCGTCTCCCTTGCCGCGCATCGTCATTCAGGTCCGGAAGAAACAACAAACTATTTAATTGAAGGATTCCAGTTCGGATTCAAGGTGTTTGGTCCAGTCATACCGATTGCCGCTTTCTTTTATCTGGGGGATGCTGCGATCACAGAGCTGTTCAACAACCCGCTGCCTGCTGGTTCACACGGTATTGTTAATGATTTGGGGGTAGCTCTTGCCGGGTTGGTTCCACTGAATAATACGGTAGGCGCTATTACGATGACGGTGACCGGAGCGGTCACGGGAATGGATGGTTCGGGGTTCTCAGGGATATCCCTGGTCGGCTCCATTGCGTCTATGTTTGCAGGTTCGGCAGATTCCGCACCTGTACTGACGGCACTGGGTCAGGTCGCCGCCATATGGGTAGGCGGTGGGACCTTGATTCCATGGGCCTTGATTCCAGCTGCTGCCATCTGCGGGGTCAGTCCATTTGAACTGGCACGCCGCAATCTGAAGCCAGTATTGCTGGGATTAACAGTGACTACAATTGTGGCTATCTTTCTGATCTGATCGCGGAAACCATGCTATTCGAACGGAAAGGACGTACGCAGGTGAGCCCAGGACCAAAGCTCATCCTTACTCATTCCGGCCAGATGTAGCATCTCCTCATAGGGGTCTCCCTGAAGTCCCAGTACTGCAGCGAATGCAGGCTCCGTCTTCAAGCCTCCCAGCTTTAGTTTGCGAATCTCCCGATGTCCTGCTGCGCCCCAAAGTTGCAACAATTCCCACTCTACCCGCATGTGAAGATAGGCATTCTGACTGCGTACAGATACGGACTGAGCGAAAATCTCTATAGGCCAGTTTCCAATATCCACACAACAGGTCACATAAGGAAGCTGGCCTGCACGGCCGTCCCCCCGTTCACATCGAAAACCTTGCATTTCCCTTAGTTGACGGTGCAATAGGGTTTCAAACGCTTCCAAATCCGCTGCCTCACATAATAGATCAAGATCACTTCCAGGGATATCAATATCAATCGGCACAGTTCCAGACGGATAAGGCTGGTAAGCACCCAATATGCTTAATAATCCGCTAGATTGCAGCACATCATAAGCATCCTGCTGACGCTCGTTACCCGAGGCCAGATGTGTCATTACATCCGCAGTTGTAATCATGTTACAACCTCGGGCACCGGCTCATTCCGACGCTCCTGTAACGACTTGTTTCACACGGCCCACCTGTCCATTAGTCAAACGCACTTTAATTCCATGCGGATGTGTGGGCGATTTGGTTAATAAATCCTTCACGATTCCACGTGTCAGCTTGCCTGTAGGCTGATCTTGCTTGAGCACAATATCCACTTCAAGCCCCGGTTTGATATTTACTCGTTGTTGTCCGTTCATGGGTTTCCCTCTCCTCTTCAACGTATTCCATGTCATGCAGCCATAATTCACAAAGCTTCATCTATTGTAGACGTTTTGGATTGAAAACGAAAGCCATGTGCAACGTTCAAAAACTGAACTAAACGGTCATTCCGTATTTGAAGAGGGATCAGAGGATTTGCTTTTCATCCTTTTCAGAGCTGATCGATACACTTCATCTGCACTCTCTTCAGCTTTATTCGTATCCGTTAATACCGCTTCCTCATCTACTTCAGCAGGTTTGCGGAAATGAAGCAAGGCTTGGCGGTAAGCTTTATCACCGTCTGTCGTCTGCGTCTCTCTTATATGAGGTGAAGGAGGCACTTCCAACGTGGAATCCATCTGGTGAATCTCCGTTTGCCTGCGCTCCTCATGTTCTAAAACCTCTGTATGCTCGGCCTGTTCGCTAATTCGGTCTTCCTTCCGGGCATGATCTTCTTCATGGAGCAGGACAGGCCCTTCATCCACCTCTGCTATTTTGGAAGCTCGTGCTTCTGCCGCCTTGCGGGACGATCTGGAGTTATAAATCATCAGAAACACAACCCCAATAACAACGATTACCGCCAAAATGATCAACATGTGTGCATCCTCCTTATCATCCGCCTGTAGGCAGCCTTAATCAATATATTGGTGCCCTATTCTGCGAATATTATTTCACCTTGTTTCGTATAGAGCGACAAAGTAGCGGGAATGCTCCAAACAGGATTGTCAACAGAAGAAGACTTGCAAAACCGATTGAAGAGAAGATTCAAAGAAAACCGAATTGAGGAGGAGTGATCAGCATGAATTCACGTGCCATTTTGATCAATATCATCGTTATACTGGTGATTTTGGGAGCCGGGGCGGCCGGGATCTACTATTACAACCAATCCACAAGTTATGTTAAAACCGATAATGCGCTCGTAACCGGGCAGCCTATCTCCGTGGCTTCCGCAGTAAGTGGTGAGCTTCGATCCTGGAAAGGCAAGGTAGGTACAA
The DNA here is from genome assembly GCF_030487755.1 of Paenibacillus sp. 11B. Lineage (NCBI taxonomy): Bacteria > Bacillati > Bacillota > Bacilli > Caryophanales > Paenibacillaceae > Paenibacillus > Paenibacillus sp. 11B. Next base: position 1,139,157 of record NZ_JAUKNS010000002.1, read on the forward strand.
CATTTAATGCAGGCGATACCGTCGCCACTGTCTCCGCTGCGGGCAAATCAACATCCGTGACGATGCCTGTTGATGGCACCATTGTACAACAAACCGCTGTCGAAAATTCGCTCGTATCCGCAGGTACGCCCCTCGCACGGGCCTATGATTTCAATAATTTGTACGTGACAGCCAATGTCGACGAGACCGCGATTGATAAGATTAAAACCGGTCAGATCGTAGACGTGTATGTCGACGCTTTTCCAGACACCACTTTGACGGGCAAAGTAGACCAGATCGGACTTGCTACTGCATCCTCCTTTTCGCTATTGCCATCGTCCAATACGAATGCAAATTACACCAAAGTAACACAAGTCATCCCGATCATCATTACGATCGAAGGATATAAAGGACTGGGTGTGGTTCCCGGCATGAGCGCTACCGTGCGCGTTCATATCTAAGGCTGCTGATGGAAAATCAAGTGCCACTTGGAAAAACCATCGCTGTCCTGCTGCTCGGCGCATTTATCGCCATTCTGAACCAGACTTTGCTCAATGTAGCCATCCCCCATCTGATGAATGACTTTAACGTCTCGGCAACGACCGTGCAGTGGCTGTCTACAGCCTACTTACTGGTGAACGGGGTACTCATTCCGATTACCGCCTACTTGATCGAGTCGTTCGGGACCCGCAAATTATTCGTGACCGCGATGCTGTTATTTACGCTGGGTTCGTTGATCTGTGCCATCAGTCCTGGATTTACGGTCATGCTCATCGGTCGTATCGTACAAGCCAGTGGGGCCGGGATTATTATGCCTTTGGTTATGAATGTGTTTCTGACTGTTTTCCCTCCAGAGAAACGGGGAACGGCCATGGGCACGATGGGTATTGCCATGATGTTTGCCCCGGCTATTGGTCCAACCTTATCCGGATGGATCGTGGAACATTATACATGGCGGATTCTGTTCTATATGGTCATTCCGCTCGCCTTGCTTGATATTTTGTTTGCCTTCATCTGGCTAAAAAATGTGTCCAAGCTTACTTCACCGAAATTTGACGGGTTTGGCGCGTTATTCTCCACGATTGGTTTCGGCTTTCTGCTCTATGGATTCAGCTCTGCCGGAGATAAAGGCTGGACCAGCGCGACTGTGCTGTTGACATTGATTATCGGTGTGCTCTTCATCGTTTTCTTTGTCCTCAGAGAGACGGCCATGAAGAACCCTTTGCTGGAATTTCGCGTATTCAAATACGATATCTTCACCATCTCGACGCTGGTCAGTGCAACGATTAACATGGCACTCTTTGGCGGAATGCTGCTGTTACCGATCTATCTGCAAAATATAAGGGGATTCTCTCCCCTGCAATCCGGTTTGTTGCTCCTGCCAGGCGCATTGTTAATGGGCGTCATGTCTCCTATCTCAGGTGCCTTGTTTGACCGGATCGGCTCTCGCCCCCTCGCCATTGTCGGTTTGATCATTACCGCCATCTCCACCTTTGAGTTTAGCAAGTTGACGGGGGAGACACCCTACGGTCACATTATGATGCTATACACATTCCGTAGTTTCGGGATGTCCATGCTTATGATGTCTGTCCAGACAGAGGGGTTAAACCAATTACCGCCTCATCTCACAAGCCATGGGACGGCCATGTCCAATACGGTAAGGCAGGTGGCAGGCTCAATCGGGACCGCTTTGCTTATCACCGTGATGGCGACACGTGCAGGCATTCATTTGGCGGATTACAGCAACACGGTCACCACAACCAATGCAGCATTGACCGAACAAGTCGGCATGCTCGGTACGCAGATGGCTACTGCGGCTGGAATGCCGCCTGAGCAAGGTTCCAGTCTCGCATTACAGCAGCTCTATGGTATTGCTGTTCAGACGTCAACAATTGAAGGCATTAATGATGCTTTCATTGTAGCAACCTGGATTTCGATCATTGGTCTGTTTCTATCGCTGTTCCTGCGGAGGGCTCGCTCTCGTCCTCGTAAAGTCAAGCCTGAGCGCTGAATTTCACTGGCAACCCAATACCCTATATACACCTGGGGATAACAGTGAACGGAAGGTTGTTCTGTCATCGGAGTGGCAAGTGTAAATATTCTTTAGTTCAATTTATATATTGAAACGATAAAAAAACCGCAGTCTCTTCATCAGAAACCTGCGGTTTTTGGCTTGAACTATGGATGCTGAGGTAAGGATGAATTGTCATCCTTGGCAGCCTCTCTCGCCTTGACTGCCAGTAGTTCCGATACGGTTACAAAACGATATCCCTGCTCCTTGAGCTTGGGCAGAATCGTTTTGAGCGCCGTTATCGTCTGCGACTTGCCATCCACCTTGTCATGAAACAGAACGATATCCCCGTTACGTGCGTTCTTCAGCACTTTGTTCACAATGGCTGATACACCTGGTGAAGCCCAATCACGTGTGTCCTGATGCCAGGACCATAACACGATCGTATAGCCTTGCTGCTTGGCGACCTGAATGACCATGTCATTGTAATAGCCTCCCGGTGGCCTGAACAACGTGGGACGCTGCGCCCCTGCTCCAACAATGGATTTCTCCGCTATGTTTATTTCATGGCTGTACTTATCCGCCCTTGTAGATCTGACCGCGTACGTATGTGCATACGTATGATTGGCGATTTCATGTCCTTCCCGCTGCTCCTGCTTGATCAGATCAGGAAACTTTTCGGCCCATTTGCCAAGTACAAAAAAAGTGCCTTTAGCCTGATACTGCTGTAGCAAAGCCAGAATCTGCGGGGTTTGGACCGGATCTGGCCCATCATCAAAGGTCAGTGCGATGAGTTTGTCATGCGTGGGAACCTCCCACACAATCTCTCCCCGTTCCTCATAATACTGTCGATTCTTCTGCACAGGTTTCGCATAGGCAGAACTGCTGCCAAGCAAAATAATCAGCATACACAATCCGATGCATCGGGCTGCCTTCAGGTTCATGTTCATGTCCTCTCTTTATCTTCAAACGTAAACTCCCTGTTAGCATCTCCCGATTCACCAGAACTATTTAATGAAATATCTGATGAATGAACTGCCGTTCCACAATTGTACAAATTCTAATGATCAAGTGTTTTTCAGCGCAGTGGCTTCCACATCATTGATGAATCGGCGGAGTTTTGCGGCCACCTCGCGATTGATTTCGCCATTTTCGTATAATTGCTGTATGGTATTACGCTGCTCCTGCATCGCCACCATTTGCAATTCAAGCTTATCCTGATCAAATGGATCTTCGGTTTTGCCCTGATTCCAGGTACGCAATTTGGCAATGACCCGTTCATATCTGGAGATGACCGAAAGAGCTACAATCCGGTTACTGTCGTTCATATGGGCACGGATCGCCTTGATCGCCGCTTCCGAGGTTCGCATCTTCACTTGACGGAACAGCTCCGCATTCTCGATCATAAACGGCTGATCCGGTTTCCGTGAACGATGGGTAAACACATGTCCAAACACTCGCCCAATTTCACTGAGTGAGAACATCATCTGGGTATTCGTACGATTCGCAAGCATCATTTCCTTACGATCCAACCAGCTATTACATCTAAAGGCTGCTTCCGAAGCAATTACGTTTTCGTCCATCATATTCTCGATTTCCTTGCGTTCAGCCCGGGTAGCGATGAGATTAATTGCTGTTTCCTGTTTCAAAATGTCTTTGCGCTTTCCAGCAGTAAGCTCGCCAGCCGCCTGCCTGATATATTTCGACAGATCAGAAACTACAGCAAGCGCAGCAGCCTTGTTCTCGTCGTTCATTTCCGACTTGACTGCGCGAATGGCAGCGTTCAACATAATATCCTGTGCTTTTTTTTCCGTCGTTTGCGGCGCACCTTCCTCCGCTTTCTCTTCGTTCTTCGCAAGAATAGGAAGGAACACACTTGCAGCAATCAGAGTGAACAGAATCACACCTGCCGCCAGGAAAATGATCAGATCCCTTTCAGGAAAAGGAGACCCATCCTGGAGAACATAAGGAATGGAGAATGCCCCCGCCAATGTTACAGCCCCTCTCACACCTGAAAGGGTAATGATCGTAATCTCTTTCAGCCGGGGCGTCCCGCTCGACAACTCCTCACCGGAATTTTCATTTCCTTTCCAGAACAGATAGATCCAGACGAAACGAAGGACCAACAATAAGATTGAAATTAGGCCCACATAGCCAAGTACTTGCAAGTTATCAAATGAAACATTTTCGAAGATGGTACTCAGCACATCAGGGATCTGTACCCCAAGAATGACAAAGACCAAACCGTTCAAAATAAATAAAATCACAGACCAGGTGCTGGCAGACACGACCTGCATCTTCAGTTGTACAGACTCTGTCCGGTCACGCTCAATGGCGTGAATGATCCCGCCAGCGACTACCGCCAGAATGCCCGAAACACCGACCTCTTCACTCACCAGATAAATAACGAATGGTGTTAAGATTTGCAACAGCATATGAATGGTCACATCTTCCATACCTAGACGGCGAATCCAGACACCCAGTCGGATCAACAGTAAGGATAACAAGGCACCAATCAACAACCCACCAATCGCGATAAGTATAAAACTGAATGACGCCTGAGCCAGGGAAAATACACCCGTCACCGTGGCGGCAATCGCAAATTTGAATGCAACCAGACCGGATGCATCATTCATTAATGCTTCTCCCTCCAGAAGCCTATGTATGCTCTTGGGCAAATGCACACGACCTGCCATGGCGCCTACAGCCACAGCGTCTGTCGGGGACAGTATTGCCGCAAGTGCAAAAGCCGCAGGTAGCGGAATGGTTGGAATAAGCCAGTGAATAGCGTACCCTGCAACGACAACCGTGACAAATACAAGGCCCAAGGCCAACAACAAGATGGGTGCTCTTAGATTCCACAGCTCGTGCCTAGGCGTTCGCTTCCCGTCGTTGTACAGCAACGGAGCGATAAAAAGCACGAAGAACAATTCCGGATTCAGTGGCAGATGCACACCCGCAGGTAATAGTGCTATGGCTACACCAAGAACAATTTGAATTAGCGGAATAGGGATAAAGGGTACAAACCGGTTCAAAATATTCGATAAACCGATCAGTACCAGCAAAACAAGCACGGCAATAAAAAGTTCCATGATGACAATCCCTTTCCGAGTAATAAAGTGGTGAAACCTTTTTTGTATAGCCTTATTTTAACATAAACCAAAGTTGATTATAAAAATATTGTCATATTCCAATACCAACCCAAAGCGATTGGACCAATAGCCTGGTTGAAGATTTCTGATTGGTTCTGTTTATAAGATGTTACAATATGCACAGGACAATACCCGTTTGGAAAGGAACTTGGTGTATATGGCATTTGGAATTAAACGACAGGAGCTGGCCGAGTGGAAAGAACGTGTATCTCGTGGCGATCTTGCCTATCTCACTCATTTTTGGATTGACAACCGTTTTCCGGGCATTACCAGTGTGACCAAAGTGGGTTGTGCGGATCTGAATCGGCTTGAACATTGGTGCACGGAACATGGACTGGACCCACGATACATTCATCGGCGTCAGCCTTTCCCCCATTTTGACCTGCTCGGTAAAAAACAAAAGGAAATTCTCATTCAGGAAGGTCTGACCGACCACATTCAACGCTTCCATCTCTGATTGAAAAAATAAAACGCCAGCCTTCAAGGTTTCAAGTCCCAGAACGGACTCAAATTCTTGAAGACTGGCGCTTTACACACCCATATTTAGCGATGCGTTTGCTCCAGTGCTTTCATTTTTTCCAGCAGTTTCAACTCAATCTTCTTCAGCATGCCGAACATCTGCAGTTGTTCCTCTTCCGTAAGCGCCTGCAAAAGTTCCCACGTCATTCGACCGCGATTATTAATCAACGTTCTTGCAAGCTGCTTCCCATCTTCCGTTAAGGACAACCATACAATTCTTCGATCCTCTTCGCTGCGCACCCGCTGGATCAGACCTTCGCTCTCCAGTTGATTGAGCACAATTGTGGTTGCTCCTGAAGATAGACTAAGTTGTCTTGCCACATCTACAGCCATGCAGCGCTCTTCACGTAAAATCATGCCCAATATATGACTTTTCGTCGGATTTAATTTGCAGTTTGTTTCATTCTTTTGCTGCTGATCCAATACCTTATTTTTATATCTGAAGAAGGCCTCCAACAATTGATCGACATTTGCCAATTGAGAGTTTCGCTCCGTGTCCGGGCTCATAAACGTTCCTCCTACCTTTGATCATTAACCTACCTTATATTGTAACATATTTGTACTATTTTGTTTGTGAAAAATGCGCTTGTTTCCCAAAACCCTTTACTTGTCTGTAAAGTTCATGCTTATTTTGCGGTTTCATGTGACAAGCTACCTTATAGCATGAACAGATAACCATACAAGGAGGAATCAAGCAATGAACATTTATATTGTTTTCGATAGTGAAGGCGGCCATACACGGGCGCTCGCCGAATCGATTGCTGCTGGCGCAGCCAGCGTACATGGTGCAACCGTTCATTTGCATTCCACAGAAGAAGCCGACATCTACAAGCTGGTGGAAATGGACGCCATTATTTGGGGCTGCCCAGGCCATTTTGGCTCCATCAGCTCCGGGTTGAAAAAGTGGATCGACAAGCTGGGTTACCTGTGGGCTGAAGGCAAACTTGTAGACAAAGTTGGTGCGGTGTTCTGTACCATCGCCACCGAGCACGGTGGACTGGAGTCAACCTTGATTCATTTGCTGACACCTATGCTTCATCAGGGGATGATTATTATCGGCCTGCCTGGAAACTTTGCAGATAACGCTCTATATGGCTCCTATTATGGTGTTGGGGTGACTTGTCCGGTGGACAGTGATGATCTGCTGAGCGAACAGGGCATAGCATTGGGTAAAGCTCTAGGAGAACGCGTGGCTCGCATAACCAATCGATTGATCACATAGAAATGAGAGTAGTTCCCCATTGCTATCCTTATCAAGCCTGCGCACATAAGCAGTGAAGGATTACTGCAGGCTTGAACTCCCCTCACTATAGAGAAATAGAATGATTCTATTGCAAAATTGGATTGGATTTGTTTATAATAACGTATATCTTTAAAGTTACTTTTAGTTACTTAATGATTTTTATAAATCTGTTATTATAAAGTAATACGATATTCATCCATTATATTGCAAGGGAATTTTACACATGAATCAAAATTCGCATTTAAAAACTGATGTTTGTATTGTGGGAGCTGGCCCCGGAGGGGCGCTACTTTCATTCCTGCTGAAAAGGCAGGGAATATCCACCATTTTGATCGAGCGCCAGCCGCACCTGCTTAAGTCGTTCCGTGGGGAAGTGCTTAATGCAGATGGTGAGGCTATACTGAAAAAGCATGGGTTATACCCTGCTGTCACCCAGCGTGGCGTGCTTCCCCTGGAGCAAATTCAATATTGGGAGAATGGCCAGATCATTCAGACCATTTTTCCTGGAGAGCAAGAATCCCATGTGGGCATTCATGTGCCGCAGGATCATCTGCTGGAAGTCATCGTGTCACAATCACAGAAGCAGGAAAACGAACAAGTTCTTTATAATACGATTATGACTGGGTTGCTGCGAAATAAGGCTGACAAGACGATTGGTATCAACATTCGGCAAGAAGGACGGCCTGCTTCCATTGAAGCAGCTGTTATTGTTGGTGCGGATGGCAGATATTCAGCTGTACGCAGACATGCTGGTCTGACCCCGGAGGCCCGTAAACATGGGTACGACCTGTTATGGGCTCGAATTCCTGCTCCAGCAGGCTGGGAACCTGCTGTTCGGATGGCGAGTATGGACGGTCAGCAGTTGGCGTTATTCTCACAATTCGGAGGTTTCGTGCAGATCGGATGGAACATTCCGCAAGGGTCCTTCTCCAAGCTGCGTGAACAGCCTTTCGCTCCCTTTGTACAGAAGCTGGTGGCAGCCTTCCCCTGTCTCGCTGATTCGGTAGCTGCACATATCCAGACCTGGAGTGATTTTGTTTTGTTATCCGTAGAGAGCAGTTTCGCTGAATCGTGGGTGCAGGACAATGTGGTCTTGCTTGGCGATGCCGCTCACACCATGACTCCAACGGGTGCTTTTGGATTAAATGCAGCATTGGAAGATGCGGATGCGCTCGCTGAACTGCTCATTGAAATGGCAGCTGATCAATTCACTTCCACTGAACGTTTACATGAGCTTCAGGCCAGCCGTGAAGAAAAAGTGAAGCAGCAGTTGGCCAGACAACTGGAAATGGAGTCTTCGTTCCAGCAGCGGTACGAATCTTTTCTATAATAGAGCGTGTATTCACTCACAGCGCCTATAATCAAACAGCCGACTGTTCCTGAGGGGAATAATCGGCTGTTTTCTTCTTTTATGGGCTAACCTGCGTGTATCCATCCGTGAACCTGATTTCCAAATGGTATGTCTGAAAAATTATAAAAAAACGTAACAGGAATCAGGCTTCCCTACCATTCATGGCGCTCACCCTTAGCTCATTCATAGGTAGAGACAGCTTTTCGGGATGACGTAATCTCACCGTACGGCTCTCACCAGGAAGAAGATCGAAATAGTTATCACTGAAACGAACACGACCAAGGGGCAACTCGAGCTTCACCAACCGTGCAATTGCACCAATGGCCGTAACGGATACGGATTGTTCTTCTTCGTTCACATGTACACTGAGCTGCGCTGGAAGCAGATTAACATCCTTCGGATCACGTAAGAAATATCGATTCAGTGGCGCAGTGAAACCTTCTGCGACCAATTCAACCAATACTTCTTCTGCCAAGCTACCTCCCAATACCTCCGCTTCGCTCATCTCGGCAATGCGAGTAGAGCATTGTGAACCTGTCTCTACATGATGCGAGCTGGAATATACTTTTTCCCCATTCAGTCCATAGACATTAAGTCGAAGCTGTCCCCTCAACGTCTCCCGTGTATCATTCACGACCCATAACGTAAGAGGCTCACCCGGTTCATGTTCCAGAGACAGCAGTATCGGATGAAAGAATACTTTTCCATAATAAAAGGAGGCCTTCGGCAGCAGCTCGTAGTCAATCATCGACCAACTTGTGCCTGGCCAGCTATCATTCAGCTGCCACACAAGAGCTCCACTATTGCGGTGATTAATTCGCCGGAAATGTTCAATACCGTACCGTAGTCCTTCCGCCTGTGTCAGCAACGAGTAATTCATGTATTCCTCAATATTTTGCGGAATGCCTGTATATCCTTCCATTAGAAGAATGCCTTTCTGATGATTGGTATCCTTATTCCGATAGGCCATTTCGGGGCTTCCCCAATAGAACTGCCCTGCGGGCATATTTTTCTCCAACGTGTAGCGGTTGGCCGAGGCATGCATGCCGAATTCACTGCTGAACAGGGCATTATCCTTTTTATAATTTTTGAAAGTCACGCCCTCAATACTGTAGTCCAGCAGTGGTGGCTCGCCGTGTTTACGAGGATAGACGGAACCATGCCATACCTGCCAGTTATGACGATCCCCCACATCCGGATCATTGGCATCATTGCCTTGACTGTCCCCATACGGTGAGGAAGGCCAGTATGGACGAGATGAATCCAGACGCTCCAGCACTTCCGGGATCAGCTCATGGTAGATCAGCTCTCCATAGAAGGGGCTGGTAATATCTCCACTGGCAGACTTCATGTCATAGAGCCAGTCAATTTCGTTATTGCCACACCAGAGTGCAAGCGAAGCACGATTGCGCAAGCGCAGGACATTATTTTCAACTTCATTTCGTACATTGTTCATGAACTCCCGATTGAAGTCTGGGAATAAGGCGTTGGCAAAAGCAAAGTCCTGCCACACCAGTATGCCTTGCCGATCACATTCATCATAGAAGATGTCCTTCTCATATATACCGCCTGCCCAGACACGCAGCATATTCATATGCCCTTCCACGGTCAGCTCGATCAGCTCACGATACCGGGAGGCAGGGATGGCACCAATCAGATGGTCGGCTGGAATCCAGTTGGCTCCCTTTGCGTACACCCGCACTCCGTTCAGGATAAACGTAAACGCATCCTCACCCTGTTCATTATGAAGTGCTAGTTCAATGGTTCGTACACCGTAAGGCTCGTTGTATTGATCCACTTCCACTCCATCTGCAAATAGAGTAACTTCCAGCCTATACAAGTAAGGCTCACCCAAATCATGCGTCCACCATAATTGCGGTGAATCCAATTTTAGTATTGTATCTGCGAGACCATTTTCCACAACGACTTCAGCAGACCGTGCCACTTCCTGACCACTCGCGTCCAGTAAACGTATATCACATGACAAAACCACAGCTTTTTCACGTTTGTGTCTGCTGCGAAAAGACAATACAGACTTCACATCCGCAGTGACATGGACAGTCGCTTGCTGCTTGCTCACTGATTCGGTACGTGCAAATACGTTCTCCAGCTTTGCGATTGTTCGTCTTTCCAGCCGTACCCTGCCCCAGATTCCTAGAGTGACCATTCGCGGTCCCCAGTCCCAACCGAAATTCATCGCAGCTTTGCGCAGCCAAGGCCGTTCCTTCGTATACGAAGACCAGTCGAACGTTTCCTTGTCTCTGTGATGTAGATAAAGGGGGTCGAACTTGACCGCTATGGCGTTCCAGCCATTACGAACCAGTGTCGTCACATTGAACGTGTGGGACATGAGCATATTAGCCGTTTTTCCAACTTCATGTCCGTTCACATATACGGTGGCGTACGTATCCAACCCATCGAAGACCAATTCGAAATACTCCTCCGCTTCCCCATCTTTCACCAGATTGAAGTTGGTGCGATACCACCATTCCTTCTGCTCGATCCAACGACTCTTGGCATCGTTATGCCCATAGTAGGGCGGATCAATGATGCTGCGTTCAACAAGAGCAGTGTGCACATCCCCTGGCACCTCCGCTCCAATCCAGAATCGATCATCCAGCGCTGCTGCTGCAACATCCATGGCCCGCTTTTCCCCGACCTCGAAATGCTGAATCTTCCATTGTCCTGACAAATCCTGACTTAAATTATTCATCTTCACGCCTGCCTCACTCCCCAGTTTGCTTGGTAATTAAATATCGAAAACGTTTGCAAAAAAATATGACTGCGCTTGCTATTTTCCTCTGCTAACCTTTAATGTTCAGAAGTCTTGTACGACACTGACTCCTCACGATACTCGCTCGGAGTCATGCCCGTATGTTTTTTGAACAGCCTGCTAAAATACTTAACGTCCTCGTATCCGCTGATGGCGGCCACTTCACTTACTTTCGCGGGGGAAACCGCCAGCATGTCCATCGCGCGCCGAATTCGCATACTTGTTACAAAATCACCAAACGTGACGCCAGTTTCCTTCTTAAACAGTTCACTGAGATGACCCGGATGCAGATGAACCTGACCTGCGACATGTTGTAGGCTAAAATCCTGTACCGATCCGGATTCCATATAAGTAATAGCCTTCTGTACATGGGTAGTCCGTCCTTGCCCCATCTCGCTGTGATAGGTATGCATCAGTTCATATAAATGATGAAAAAGCAGATCCCGAAGTTCACCAGCATCGGCATTCGAGTCTGGCCTCCATGGTTCGAACCGTTCCAGGTCGTCTCTTCCAATGGCACGCATGGTACGAATCAACCAACGCTGTCCTGCATTCACCGCAGCATGCAGACAGGCATTGAAAGACTCTGGCGTTACTTCGGGGTCCATCAGGAGTGCATCCACCAGTTTTCGTGTCCATGTGGTCAGCATAATTGAATCATTATCCATTAACAATGTTCCCAGCGTGGTTTCTTCCTCATGTTGAAGGACGGTTTTACCTCCTGTGCGGTGTAAAACATCTTCATATTGCCATATCCTATCCTCAAGTAACCCATGGTAACGATATGCGAAGGACGCCGTTCGGTAGCTCTCATGCAGAAGCTGGACCTCCATGCAGGGTCTACCTACTGCTGCACGCAAAGTACATTTTAACAATTGCTCTATCCGTGTTAACGCAATGCTCAAAGTAAATTGGAAATCCTGTTCATATGGGGGCAGCTTTACAACACAGATAATCCGGTCCTTTTGAATGTGTGCAACTGCACCTGGCAGAACATCCTCCAGCATATTTTGCACGGCAAAGTTTAGCAAAGCAGCCGAGGAACGATTCCACCCCGCAGCTTTCAAGATTAGAATCTGTCTCTGCATATGCTCCATGTCTGATGATAATTCGGATTGCCCAGTCATTCCGGATTGGAGAAATACAGGACAAGGACTAGATTTTACGTCTCCCTCAATGATCCATTCTGCGAACAAGCGCTGTTTGTTCTCTCGCAGCAGCTGCCCTTCTCTTGATTTCTCAGCCCAACGTTCGCTAATCCGTTGTTTGGCCTGAAGCACTGTCTTGATAATTTCTTCCGGCTTACTCGTCTTAAGCAGATAATCTGTGACACCTTGACGAATCGCTTGCTGAGCGTAAGAGAAGTCATCGTATCCCGACAAAATAAGGACCTCGAGTTCCGGCAGCATATGCAGCCCTTCCTCTGCCAGTTCAAGCCCCGTCCTTCCCGCCATCCGAATATCAGTCATCAAAATATGCGGCCTCTCCTCAGCCATGCGTGTTAAAGCCTCTTCTGCCGAGGCTGCTGGTGTAAGCAGCTCAATCCCCAGTTCCTGCCAAGCGATTACACTGGCGAGCCCTGTGCGGATAATGACTTCATCATCAACAATCAGTAATCTCATGGCAATTCCTCCAAGATTGGAATGGAAAATGAAATTCGGGTTCCACCTCCGACTCGGCTGTCCACTTCGAGCTGCGCCTCAGCTCCATAATGAAGCAGTAGTCTTTCGTTCACATTGCGGAGCCCGTAGCCCCCTTGCTTCATAGGCTCTTTTTCCGTCCGATGGTGGTTTGAATCATGCTGCTCTTCCTCATCCAATGACAAAAGGCTGCTTCTGACATATTCCAGTCTGTCCCGCCCCATGCCAGCCCCGTCATCCAGAACAAGCACACTCATTCGTTCCTGTTCTTGCCGAATCATGATCGTAATTGTGCCCATACCTGCTTTCGGCTGAATTCCATGAATCATGGCATTTTCGACGAGTGGTTGGAGCAGCAATTTCAGCATCATTCGCTGTTCAAGTGCCTGATCAACAATATAATGTACGGCGAACTTGTCGGGAAAACGGATGGACTGCACACGTACATAATGGCGAATGTGGGTAATCTCCTGCCCTACAGGACAATAATCTCTACCCTGATTCAAGCTGATACGCAAAAAATCACTTAATCCCTCGACCATCTCTGCGATCCGCTTTTCCTCAGACATCAAGGCAATCCAGTGAATGGATGAAAGGGTGTTATACAGAAAATGAGGATTGATCTGCGCCTGAAGTGCTCTGAGATCAGCTTCCTTCTTGCGGGCTTCACCACGGATAACCTCTTTTTTTAATATCTCAATATGTGCACCGAGCAAATTATAACTCTCTCCCAGCTTGCCGATTTCATCATCACTTTCCGATCGGAATAGGGGCAGCGGGCGATCCGGGTCCATTCGGGACAGATGTCTTGTAAGAACTCGCAGCGGCCTTGTGATTCGTCGCACCGTAAACCAGACAAGTCCTGCACTGATCGCAGCAGACAGGCTCACTGCAACGGCAGTGAGGATAAGAATATAACCGTTTTCGGACTTATACTGATCATAGGGAACCGTTCCGGCCAGCGTCCAGCCTGTCAGCTGTTCCGGATAATACAGCAACGTACGTTTCTCATCGCCGCTGCCATATGTAGCGGTTCCCCTTCCTTCTTCTTGAATCAGCGTTTGTACCTCAGGCTCGATCTTTTCCAATGACAGTCCAAGACGGGATTTATCCATGGAAGACAAAATCTCTCCAGTGGAGCCGATCAGTTCCAGCCGACCTTCACCCTTACCTAGTCCCAGCGCCGCCCATCCTTTCGAGATGGCCTTCTCATCGAGACTGATCGCCAGCCATCCGATGGGGCGATAATCATGAATACTGCGAATGGGTCGAACCATGGTAATTACATTTTGGATACCGGCATAATTCTGAACCGGATATACGCCAGTCCAAGTTTTAACTGCATCCCCATGTGGAGCAGGAGGATACGATACATTGGATGATTCATACCAAGTAGCCGTAGAGAGAACCGCATCAAAACGATCCGGATAGATGGCAATGTTGGCAATATATTTTTTGGAAGCGGCCAGATTCGTCATCCTGCCCAAAATATCCACACGCTCCTGCACATCGTCCTCATTGCTACTTAAATACTGCTGTATGTCTCTTTCTCCAATCAGAAAAATCGACAGCGTCTCGACATCCTGCAGCATATAACGCAAATTCGCTTCCACCTGCTTCAGTGTGTCCATGCCCGAAAGCTTTGTTTTTTGTTCTGTGATGCGGGAAGAGATGAGAAAAGCGAACAGCCCCAGTGCCAGCAGCGGTACAATCATGGAAGCCGTAACCACCACGGACAACTTCCGTTGCAATGAAGATGTTAGCCAGCGTCCCACATCTTTCCCTCCTCTGGATGCGCTTTCGTTTATCCTTTGACTGCTCCGGCCGTCATGCCTTTCATGACTTGTTCCTGAAATACCAGATATAGAATGATGGTCGGGATTACAGACAAGGTCATGGCAGCAAGAGTCAGGCCGTAATCGGTCTGATATCCGTCGGCAAAATTGGCGATCGCGAGCGGTAACGTTTTCAAACCTGTTTTGTTAATAAACACGAGTGCGAACGAAAAGTCATTCCACGCGTGCAGAAAACTCAGAATAGTGACCGTTGACAAGGCAGGTACGGACATGGGAAGCATGATCCGGGTAAACAGCCCCCATAGACCTGTTCCATCTATAAAAGCAGCCTCTTCAATATCACGTGGAATACTGGTTAAATAAGCTGTCAGCACAAATATCGCGGTTGGCAATGCAAATGCGGTATACGGCAATATCAGTGCCCAATACGTATTCAGCAGAGACATCTGTTTCATCAAAATAAATAACGGGACCAGTGTACTGTGAATGGGAATCAGCATGCCTACAACGAAGAAAGTCATGATTAGCCCTTTCCAGCGAAACTGGAAACGCGCAAGTATAAATGAGGCCAGCGCTGCAATAAACAGCGTTAAGATAAGCGAACCTACAGATACAACCAGGGAATTGCCAAAAGCGGTTCCCAGCTTGGAGCTTTCCCAGGCATTGCTAAAATTTTCGACGTTCCATTTTCCCGGCAGCCCGAAGGGCCTGCTATAGAACTCTTCATTCGTTTTGAATGCACTGATCACAAGCCAGTAGAACGGATACAATGTTAAAATACCATAGACCGTCAACAGCGTCCAAACAATTCCACTACCGAATCGGCGTACCGGGTAGCCAGAAGTATTCCCTGGTGTTGGCATCGATAAAGGTGTAACACTCATTACATTCCCCCCCTCTCTCCTAATTCTCTTTTTTCTTACGACTTGTCGCCCACTGGCTTGTTCCGATAAGCAGCAGGGAAATTAGCACGGTGGTGGTCGAGATAGCGCTCCCGAAGCCATAGCGATACGTTGTGAAGGTTGAATTATACATATACGTTGCCAGCAGCTCTGTCGCATGTGCCGGGCCGCCTTTGGTCATGATGTACACCAGATCGAATGATTTCAGGCTGCCCGAGATACATAGAATGATCGCCACCTGAACCGTTCCCCAGATCATGGGCAAAGAAATGGAAACCAGCTTGCGGATTCCTGAAGCACCGTCAATCTTGGCAGCGTCATGTATTTCTCCCGGAATATTTTGCAGCGCCGAGATAAAAATAATCAGGTACAAACCGACAAAACTCCAGAGCAGTGGTGGCACCAGGGAGAAAATCGCAATTTTGTCATCCGAAAGCCACTGCAGCTTCCAGCTTTCCAGACCCAATGCATCCAGCAGGAAGTTCAGTATCCCGATTTGCGGATGATAGATATATTGCCAGATCATACCGATAACTACGGTGGATAATACCATCGGCAGAAATACGGCTGAACGCAGGAAACGCTGTAACGGATTGCTTTTGTGCAAAATGACCGCCAGCATCAACGCTAACGGAATTTGCCCAAATACCGAGGCCAGAACAAAAATGACGTTGTTTTTCAAGGCCCGCCAAAATACGGAATCATGCCATATTTCCACATAGTTATCCAGTCCGATATATTTTGATTCACCGATCCCCGACCAGTTGAAGAATCCATAGTACGCTGACCATACAACCGGCACAAATACAAACAAAGCGTAAATCACTACTGCCGGAGCGAGCCCCAGCATTATAAAACGTCGACTGCGCAATGCGTTCATTTTGCTCACTTCCTTTCATCAAACCTTTGGCACAAATACAACTCTTTATATCAATGTAAAACCCCTCCCCTGGCGGGAAGGGGTTTAAATCTTACCGTAATGCATCTTAACGCTCCAAAATCAGGACAACCTATGACTTAATTTCCGACTGCATTGGCTTGGGACGCCTGAATTTTATTCGCTATATCTGCGGCTTTGCCACCCATTAATAGCTCCTGCAATCCATTATTGATAACCTCAACGGTTGCAGAACCTAGCTTGGAATCATACACCGGAGTAATTTTTACCTCCTGCATTAAGTCATAGAGCTCCACAAACAATGGATGGGCTTTGGATTTATCCAGATCAATCTTATAGCTGACCAGCGTGCTGCTATCCAGAGTTGCCTTCTGACCGTCAGGACCTGCCAAAGCGTAGAACAGCTCCATGGCCGCATCCTTTTGGGCACCGCTTAATTTTTTACTTACACCCAAGCCAGTCCCTACAACGCCAGATGTCGTTCTGGCCTCGCCTTGGCCTCCATCTACTGCTGGTAAAATTGTAATGTGTGTATTGTTCAAAATGTCTTCCGGTGCGTTGTTGACAAGGTTGGCCAATGCCCATCCACCGTTCATCACCATCGCTGCTTTTCCCTGGAAGTACAGCTGCATCATCTGTGTTTCGTCAATACTGTTGAAACCATCCTGAAATGCTTTACTGTTACCGAGTTCCTGCATTTTGTCCAGCGCCTGGATGAACTGTGGGTCTGTAAAGCTGGCCCCATCCTGGGCTGCTGCCTTTAAGAACCAGTCTGTACCGGTTTCCCGGTCAGCCAATGTACTGAAGATGGTGGATTGGGCCACCCAATTGGCTTTGTTCCCCAGTGCGATCGGTATGATTTTGTTCTCATTAAATATAGCAAAGGCCTGCTCCAACTCAGCCCATGTTTCAGGTACTTTCACGTTGTACTGCTTGAACAGTGCTTCATTGTAATAAATAAAGGATGTGGGTGCGAGATTCATCGGTACCGAGTAAATATCCCCATCGACCGTATATCCATCCAGGGCGTTCGGAATAAAGTTGTCTTTCCATTCCGGCTTCGCGTCCAGCTCGGCATTGATCGGCTGCAGCAGATCCCCCTTCACAAACTCCTTGGTCATCGCATCCGGCCACATGACGAACAGATCCGGCATTTCATTAGCCGCTGCTACCGTCCGGAGCCTTGTTTTGAGGCCATCTGTCGGCAGACCTTCATCCACCACTTCAATATCCGGGTGCGACCCACGGAAGTCTTCAATGATTTTGCGCATCGCCACCGCTTTGGCATCTTGTCCAGTCCAGTTGTGCCAGATGGTGACGGTTACTTTATCCTTGCTGTCGCTGCCTTCTGAGCTTTCCCCGCCGCCGCAACCAGCCAGAACGATGGAAAACAACGCCATTACCAACATTCCCGAAAGCCATTTTTTCAACATCTTTATAGTCCCCCTTGGCAATTTGAATACACTTATTGTAAATGGTGACGCTGTCATTTTGTAAGGTGACGATGCACGGATGAAGGGGTGAAAAATATCGGATACCTGGTGGATCATTCAATCTTTTCTTCCATATAAAAAGAGCCCTCACGATGAGAGCTCTTTGTTAAATTTGGACTCATATATCATTCATGCTTATAAATAAATGAATAGATAAGTTCTGTTTTATTTCTGTTCTGTTTTATTTCTGTTTTATTTCATACTGTCTTTCACAAGTGCTGCAAAAGCTTCCGAACCTTCCTTGGTCAGATGTACACCATCTTTTTCAAAATATTCATCGTGTCCTTCACTTGCAGTGTGCCAATCAATAAGAGATACATTGCTGTAATCGGAAGCTGCTTCGTTCAGTGCTTTATTCACCGTTCGTTCCCATGGGCGAGGAACTCGCACGGTAACCAGATAAACATGTTCTTCATCTTTCAAATAATCCAGCACTGAATTCAAACTCTTGGAATTGAATGAACCGTTCGTCCCTAGTTCCAGCACAACCTGACTGCCCATTTGGTTATTTCTCTTCAGGCCATCCAGTACATCGGCAGCCTCCCACATCTGACGGCCGATATGACCATCCACGTGAACGCCCGAAATGGTTTGTTCAAGATAAGGCTTCGCGTCCAAAATAACCGAATCCCCAATGACCGTATAATGAATCTTGCCGTCTTTGGCTGGAGGGGCTGTCTCCCCCTCCTCTGTGGACGAATCTGACGTATTGACAGGATCATCCGGTTGTTCATTACCTTTGTCTTCTGGATTCCCCGGATTGTCGATGCTGCCTTTTGATTTACCAATAGCATGGTTTGAGTCACCAGGAGTTGATCCTTTTTCCTCACCTGAACTTGCTTTCTCAGGTTCGGGTTCTTTTTCCGGCTTCGTCGTTTGCTGTTCTCCTTCACCAGGTGGATCTACAGCGTTCGCCGCTGGTTTATCGTTTTTCTGTGGCGCAGGTAGGTCGGTCCCGGAAGTGCTCACTGTCGCTGGAAGGACGTCCTGTCCTTTTTCCTCCGTTACGGAGTGTTCTCCATTCAGCGTAGCCGACATCGATACCGAATGGGAGTCAGAGTTCGCAGCAGACGTAATCATCATCTGTGACACTGTAAAAGACATCAGTAGAACGCTCATCAGCAATCCAGCGCGCTTCCACCATACGTTACGTATTCCTGTTGCATTGCGATCTCTTCCCCATAACCGGGACCAAGTATCCCGAAAACCGTTATGACGAATTGGATTCTCAATATATTTAAGTGACAAGGAGGCCAGTGCAACCGTTGCTGCAACCTGCAAAACCATTCGGACAGGATGCGCTCCACCTGTATCTACTGTTGGACTCGTTAGAATAATGACAGGATAATGCCACAAATATAATCCATAGGATCGTTCCCCGATCCAACGCAATGGCTTAGCGCCAATGATCCGTGCCAGGACGGATGAAGGATGAGCCAATACAGCTACGAGCAATGTCGTCGCTATGGCCTGAAGCACCATTCCTCCTCGATACAATGAAGGGTCGTACTCGCTGGTGTTCAGCATCATGTAAATTAACAAAGCCAGCGCAGCTAAGCCTGTCGCATCCAGAACAAGTCGATTCATGCTGGCAAGAGACGACGATAGCTTGCGACTCGGCCATACCACGGCCAGTGCAGCACCGGCCAGTAAAGCAAATGCTCTTGTGTCTGTTCCATAATAAACACGGCTCGGGTCCAGATCCGGATTATACATGATGGCCATTGCACCAGCAGACAATTCAGCTGCTACAACAATAAAGACGACCAGCCATCCCTTTCTTTTGAACAAAACGATTGCTGCCACCAGTAGAAGGGGCCATACGATATAAAACTGTTCTTCCACAGCGAGCGACCAGAAATGTCCAAAGGGTGATGGAGGGCCGAAACTTTCGAAATAGGAAACGTTATGAAAGATATACCACCAATTGCTTATGTATAATATTCCCGAGACAATGTCTCCACGCAAGGCAGCGAGTCGAGATGGATCTGTGCAGAGCAGCCAAATCATCACCCCTGCTGTCATCGTGATCATGCCGGGTAACAAGCGCCTTACTCTTCGCACCCAGAAATCTCCTAGGGATATCCGGCCATGCTCCTGCCATTGTGTCAAAAGAATGTCTGTAATCAAATAACCTGAGAGAACAAAGAAAATCCCAACACCGAGCAAACCGCCCGGAATAAAACCTAAATTCAGATGATACCCTATAACTGCAAGCACTGCGATGGCTCGTAAACCATCCAGTCCGTTCATATGCCGCTTGCTTTTCAACGATTGTGACATGCGAGCCCCTCCTTGACAATGTGAGTCGACATCATCCATGTCTGGGGCGTTCGAGAACTCCTTGTGGTTCTGGTTGTCATTAACATACGTATTGCACCTTCCATCATTCATTTACAACATAAAGAAGACGTATTACTTAACCATGATGCTTTATGAGTACGATCTCTTTATATCTTTGTCGTTATCTCCCGTTTAGCATTATACGCCCGAAAGAAACATCACAAATTACAGTAATAGTTACAATCCAGTGAAACGATGTAACCTTTCCTGCCAAGCTTATACAGCTGTAAAATCATACTCTAATTTTATTGTTAAATACAGCATTTTTCATGGAATGGCTAATATTACCTTGTCTTTTATTGCATATATGAGCAGCCCCCTGTTGGGACTGAAATAGATAAACGAACAATAGGAAAAGGCTGCCGACTTGATCAGCAGCCAATAACCATTATAAACCTATCTCTTGCCGGATTGAAAGTTTTGCTCATAATTGCATCTAGGTGCCTAGGACTCTAGAGGTAAAACGGATGAATCTTCTCTTCCGCGCCCCCATCAAGGATTCGATAAGAGGATCGTCCTATGTACATTGGAATTTGCAATTTATCCAGATTAACCATTCCATTGTCCAGGAAGTATTCGGGGTCTTGATACCGTTGTAACACTTCGCCTGCAATCCATTCATGATCTCCATACGTCGTTATATCCATCACCTTGCATTCATAAGCAAAGTAAGCTTCGGTTAGAATCGGTACATTCACTTTGATTCCTTCTTCGTATGTAATCCCGAATTTCGAGAATTTATCTGTGTCTCTTCCACTGAAGGTTCCCGCAGCCTGTATCCACTCCGAATGATGACCCGGAAGAAAATGTACTCCGAAAGCTCCACTCTGCTCAATCAACTCATAAGAGTACGTTTCCTTCCGCAGCGAAATCCCGTAAATTCCAGGAGACGATCCAATATAGGTATGCCAGCCTGAGGCCATGACATTCTGCAATCCCTTATGACGGGATGTCACTACCGCTACCATTCCGGGATATGAATAAAACAAGGGTTCATCTATCGGTTTGCGCACCTGATCACCTCTTCTTCGTTATCAATCAGCCTCAAAGCTGTGAAAGACCACTTTCTCATCCATTATTATACAATATAAGTAAAGGATGAGAAAGAATTACTTCCTTCATAACAAGTCTACAGTCAGAAAGACACAGAAATCGTTTTTTAGTACATATCGCGATGGATTGCGTTATGACTAGCATTCATAGTAATCTTGATTAAACACAACTGAGAAATGGGGATTAGCAATGATTGAAAAAGCAACGTTTGCCGGGGGATGTTTCTGGTGTATGGTAAGTCCTTTTGAAGAGCAGCCCGGCATTCACGGGATTATATCCGGATACATGGGTGGAACCGTAGAAAACCCTACATATGAGCAAGTATTGACCGGAGAAACGGGACATTTGGAAGTCGTGCAAATTTCTTTTGATCCAGCCCTTTTCCCATATGAGAAATTACTTGAACTGTACTGGCCGCAGATCGATCCAACAGATGCGACCGGACAAGGTAATGATCGCAAGAGCCAATATCGGGCTGCCATCCTGTATCATAATGAAGAGCAGCACCAATTGGCCCTCAAATCAAGAGAGGAACTGGGCAAAACAGGCCGATTCGATAAACCTGTCGTTACAGCCATTGAGGAAGCCTCCGTATTTTATCCGGCAGAAGAATATCATCAAAATTTCCATCGCAAAGATCCGAAATATTATAAAGAATCCCGGATTTACTCCGGACGTGATGAAATTATCAAGAAATATTGGAGTTAAACTCTTTAAGTAATAAAGCGGCACAGGTGGCCGCTTTTTTGTGCATCCTTTTTACAGTACACCGATTAAGGCCTTCAAGTCTCTGATGTTATCAATAAGCTGATCCGCCTGAGCTAATTCGTCGGCTTGAGCAAAGTCAAAATTACATCCGATGGAGATTAAATCATTGTCCTTCGCAGCCCTAATGTCAGACAATCGATCCCCGATTACCAGCCCTTTAGTGATCTTATATTTCTCCACGATGGCACGTACGAGATCAGACTTATTCTGTGATGAAATCTGCTGTATACTGAATGTTTCGGTTACCCACTCATCCAAATGATAATAGTTTACGATGGCACTCAAGTATTCGATTTGTCCATTACTCGCTATGTATATCGGTATGCTCTTCTCTTTGCAGTATTGAAAGAACTCTTCTACGTACGGATAAAGTGCACCTTGGCCTGACTCAATATTCGCAATCAACTTCTCATGAAACCATTCATTGGCTTGTTGTCTGATTTGGTCCGAGTAGTCGGGCAATAAAGTCTCCCAAACGACGGGCAAAGGAACTCCCATAATTTCACGATACTTTTCTATCGGTGTATTCTGCTCCCATAAACCCTTTGATCTCAGATGATTAAAAGTATCATGCAAAGAAGTTTCCAATATTCGATCTGTCTGAAATAGCGTACCATCCATATCAAAAATCAATGAAAGCATGAACAGATTCCTCCCTTTATAACCAGAATCTATCTTGAGATAAACTCGTCACTCTACTTAGGTAAAGTCACTATTCATCAACATACGTGAATACCTATCATTTGACAACCCTTCCAGATTCCCTGATTAAAATCGCCCCTTATTCGAAGGTTGGTTATGAACTGCCTCTCATTCGTCCATACTATGACCTACGAATAAAACGTCATCACGTATGGCAGGGGAGGAAGCACCATGAACCGGAAAAACCCGCATCATCTCAATCAACCTGCAGCAGAATTGCCCGTTCCACTTGAATTCGATCGCAGCTGGCTAACCCAATTGGAGTCCAGACTTGATAAAGGCGGCCCTTGGGGTGATTACAGACTCTTTCAACTTGGCATTCAAGCCGAAGAGACGAATCTGATTCCCAACTTTGATGAAATCCAGTGTCTGAAGCATTTACAGGGACTCACCCCTCTTCCACACCAGATGGACACTGCACGTAAAGTACTGTTTGAAATGTCAGGCCGTGCCATTCTTGCCGATGAGGTTGGACTTGGCAAAACGATAGAAGCTGGCCTGATTTTGAAAGAATATATGGTTCGTGGACTCGTATCCAAAGTTCTGATTCTCGTGCCTGCATCCCTTGTGCTGCAATGGGTCCGGGAGCTGAATTCCAAATTTGGCATCCCTGCGGTTGCACAGAAAAAGGCCTATTCCTGGCAAAATGAAATCGTGGTTGCCTCTATGGATACAGCGAAGCGTGACCCCCATAAGGATTTGCTGCTGAATACAGATTACGACATGATTATTATCGACGAGGCTCATAAGCTCAAAAATAAAAAAACGACCAACTATCAATTCATGCTGAAGTTGCGGAAAAAGTACTGCCTTTTGCTCACGGCTACGCCGGTTCAGAATGACATGAGTGAGCTGTTCAATCTCATTAACCTGCTCAAACCGGGACAGCTTGGCCGTCAGGGTGATTTTGCAGCCAATTTTGTCGTAGACAAACGTATTCCGAAAAATCAGGATCAGCTCAAGGATGAGCTGTCCAAAGTCATGATCCGTAACCGACGCGGAGAAGGACCTGTGCAGTTTACCAAACGGAACGTATCCAATGTGAATTTGCAGCTATCGGCCGAAGAACAGGCCCTTTACGATGGTGTAACCTCTTTTGTGAAAGATCAGTATCAGGAAGCGGGCGGCAACCTGAGCAGCATGCTCTCCCTGGTGACGTTGCAGCGCGAAGTGTGCAGCAGCCGGGATGCCGTGTTTGTAACCCTGGTCAATCTGTCCAAGAAACTTCCACTGGACTCTCCGCTTCGAGACAAGATTTGGGAGCTCGTTGCCCATATTAAAGCGATCAAGGAAAATACCAAAGCGGAAAAAACGATGGAACTCGTTCGTGAAATGGATGAGAAGGTTATTATTTTCACGGAATACCGTGCCACGCAGGAGTACTTGCTCAATTATTTTCGCAACAACGGCCTAACCGCTGTTCCCTACCGTGGCGGCATGAATCGGGGTAAAAAAGACTGGATGATGGACCTCTTCCGCGGCCGCGTACAAGCGATGATTGCCACCGAAGCGGGCGGTGAGGGCATCAACCTTCAATTTTGCCATCACATGATTAACTTCGACCTGCCCTGGAATCCCATGCGTGTCGAGCAGCGGATCGGTCGCGTACACCGACTGGGACAGCAGAATGATGTGAACATCTACAACCTTTCGACAACAGGCACAATCGAGGAGCATATTCTGAACCTGCTTCATGAGAAGATCAATATGTTCGAGATGGTCATTGGTGGATTGGATGTCATTCTGGAGCGGCTGGAGAAGAAGGAATCCATCGAAAAAAGTTTGTACAAAATCATGCTTGAATCACAGAATGAAGAGGATATCCGCCGTAAAATGGATTCGCTTGGACAATCGCTGAATTCCATTCAGCGTGAAGTCGCAGATGAGGCACCAGTCGTATCGGGGCTTGACCTTCGCAAAGGAGGCCTCTGATCATGACCATGACACCCCATGAAGTGCAGGCGTATGTGCTCACTTACCTGGAAACACTAGATTGTCAGATTATGGAGCGCTCCCCTGCCCACGTTACGGTAAAGCTTTCACCTGAAGCCGACAAGGCGTTAACCAACCGTCCGTATTATTGGGGATTTGTGGAGCGAACCGGAGCACCTGCGGAGACGATGTCTTTTACCTTTGTCTTTGATCCGGATGCCTATCAACAGGCACTGGAAGCTGAGGAAGCAAAAGCTGCACAGTTAGCTCCTCCACCCCCACCAGGTGCCGGTCCCGGTAGCCCCGAGGCTCCCAAAGAGACTATTCTAGGTCGGTACTTCGGTATTGTCCCTTCTCTGCCTCAGCTGGGACCCGGACGGATTTTAAAAGAAGATGTTGTATACGGCAGCCGCAGGTTGCAACAAATCTTCAATGCAGCGCGTGAAGGCGGCGCATTTGTCAACCTGTTCGAACAGGCTGCAAAACGCCAATTGCGCGCTACCGCACCAGCAGTATATGAGCCATGGCTTGGTGTGTGTTTTAAAGTGGAATTTGCCTGTGATTTAAAAAAGGAGGAACTTCATTTTATCGGCATCTCCCTCAGAACAGGGGAAATTGTTGAGAAGTTCGGCTCGAAGCTGAACAGGCGTGACCTCAGCCCAAGACTGGCTGAGAACATGCATGTACAGACCGCCAAAATATCGCTAGCCGATGCCGGAGCAGCTCTGGAATCCCATTTGACAAACCGCTTGCTCGAACTTGACTATAGCTGGGCTGAGAAAGCCAAAGAAAGGCTTGATCTGGAACTGGCTGTCGTGGATACGTACTATGAAGCAGTCCTTAGAGAGGACACCCCCGAGGTCGACGTAGATGTGACCTCCGCCTCCAGTACAGACGGGAGTTCAACTATTCAGGCTCAAGAGGGGACGGGGCCTTCGGTCCATATCCAAACTTCTCGCTCCGGCCCTTCTCGTATCCAGAATGTACATTTACAGCCCATGGGATCAACTGGTGTAACGGTAACGGCCGGATTGGATGTCGAACTGGCGGCTGAAGCTGAGGCTCAGACAGAACCAGAAACAGACCCGGAACAGGATAAAGCCCGACAAGCGGTGTTAGACCGTGAAGCTATGAAGCTGCAATACGAAACGCGCCGTACCGAGATGATCTGGCAATATGAGCCTAAAGTGAAGGTGACCGCCATTAGCAGCGGCATGTTTCATTTAAGATAGACGACGAAGACACTACTTTTCCCGCAAATGACGGCAAAAGTAGTGTTTATTCATGATGGGCAGCCCGACAGGTTGCAGCAACCTTTGCACAGCTTGTCCTCTAGAATGAAACTAGAACCGATCATGCAACAGGATGTTAAGTCCTTTTTGTCATGATATGTACCCTAGAAAAGTAGGTGTTTAGCATGAAACGACCCTTCCACCCTGTGTGGAACGTATTGCGACGAATTACAGGCATTGCTGTGTGCCTTCTATGTGTAATGATCCTGCTCCCCTTATTGCAAGCCGAAGGTGCTGGAATTCAAAATGCGTCTAGATCGCTTCAACCCTTTACATCTGCCATAAGTACGGCTGAGCTTCATTCCGACACGTTGGCCCCTGATGCAGTACAACAGTTTGCACGCAAGCAAGCCACCGTCCTTGCTACTGAACATGCAGGAAACCGTTGGGATCACGCTCAATTGGATTTTTACCCCCTCGGGCCAGGGACGCGCAGCTGGCTTGTATACGCTAATGTTGAAGGTTCACCCGTAGGTTATATGATTATCTCAGCGAACGACCAGGGGAATTTGCAGCTTAGCGAGTATGGTCAGGGAGAACAACGTCCGTACGACATTTCCTTGTTAGATCAAGCCCTGGATAGACAGCAATTGGACTTAAAGGAGCTAATTACTGGCGGTGGAGCGCTTCAACTGCGTTATGCTTTTCCCTTGCTGGCCTATTGGAAAGTCGAAAGACCTGATCAGGATGCAATCTACATTGACGCGACCAACGGTGATACCCTTCCAACCGGTGTTCTGAATGTACTGGATACGGACTCACAGCAGTTTGCGAAACGATTGAAGTCCATAAGACCAATATCTGGACAAACTGTCGTTATGACACCCGATGATACATCTAAAGTCGCCTCAACATCTGTTGACTCCATGGACCTGCAACCGCTGTTTGATCCCGCGGACAATCTGTTATGGATCACATCCAATGCTGTTTCAATCACCGGAGTGAAAACATTAAATCAGCAATGGAAGGAACATAAAAAGATCGTTTTCTCTGCGGATCAACAAAATGTCCTATATGGCGGGCCTCTGCCCGTCAGTGGTTATCAGATCTGGCGTAACGACCGTGGCACAGTTCAAAATCAGTATGTAGCTATTGGCGGTAAGACTTCGGTAAGACGATTTGTACCTCTTCAGACCTTACTGCGGGACGGAAATTTCTATGCCGTGAAACCATGAATAATTCATATAACAAATAAGACGCCTTCCTCTGGTTCTTCATAGGAATGCGTCTTTTTCTGTGGGGAGAAGCTAAGCTACTACCTGCGTTAGTTCTTGATTTACCCTTTACCGGAGGAGCTTCGTTTCTGCATGTCCCCCTGCGAATGCATCGTTTTTTCCTTTTTCCCTACCCACAGGGATACAGCAAAAGGAATCATTCCAAACCACTTCATGGTCCACGGTTCTTTGGCTTTGGTGCGTGCTTTACGTTCATCCTTCGGTGTGTCGATATAATGAACGACTCTTTGCGTGATGTATTTCACCAGCTCATCACTTTTGGCCATAACCATTGCCTCCTTTAGCTCCGGCATAGCCGGGGCTTATGTTACCTCTATTGTGTGCAGAACCGATCATCGATAAACATTTTTTTTGCTGGGAGGAGTATGAAAAACAGAAGAATGCACAGTCTAATGCCAAAGGTATCCATCCACTACTTCATGGCATAAGATGCCTATTTCAAAAAGGAGCGTGTATTCTCATGTATAAGCTGCTGGCCGCATTGATGGCATTGCTAATCAGCATCAGTTGCATTCCCGTGAACTCCCACGCCGGCGCGGCGAAAGTCACACCAACCCATCTGCCTACTTTATATTCACAACGATCACCCATAAGCCCATCCATGCTGCCGGTAACCGATGGAGATGCCTATCATTCCACTCATCATGCGTTTGCAGCACCTGTAATCCTTCTGGACGTCGGTCACGGCGGCATTGATGGTGGAACAACAGACCACGGAGTACTGGAAAAAGACATCAACCTGGCCATTAGCCAAAGGGTGTATCTCCTGCTTCGCAGCAAGGGTTATGCGGTCATCATCAACCGACTTGGAGATTATGCGCTGAGTGACGAAAATCGCTGGTTAAACAGTCGCTCACGCCATCGCAAGGATTTGGCACAACGCAAAAGCCTTAGCGAAGAGGTCAGCACCGACATCGTCGTCAGTATCCATGCCAATTGGAGTCCCAGATCGTCTACACGAGGCCCGGTTGTTTTGTATCAGAATGAAGGACGCAGCTACATGCTGGCAAGCTCCATTCAGAATGAACTTAATCAATTGTACGAGACACAACGCGATGTCGTATGGGGCAAGCCCTTTTACCTGTTAAATCATGTGAAGCAACCCGCTGTAATTGTTGAAACCGGATTTCTGAGCAATGCACGCGATCGCGCGATGATCAGTGATCCTAAACAACAGAAACGGATCGCACAGTCCATCGCAAATGGCATTATTTATTATCTGTCGGCAGTTTAGGCTCGGCTTGCCAATGCCAAACATCACGAACCAGATCGCTAATGCCGACGAACTCAATCTGACCTTTGAGTCGGGAGACGGATTCATGGACTACAGCAGAGGTATTTAATCCGGTATGGCCAACATGGCCGATCACGACACACACATCCTTGTCCATGGCACGCTTGGCCGCCAGATCCATTTGCTTGCGTATATGTTGTTTGGAATTATGGTCATCCAAAAAAATATCGTTGCCGATAGGTGGCATATTTTTGGTGATGGCCAATTCCCCAACTACGGAGCGGAAATTGGTACGACTATCCACAAAAAACAGCCCTCGCTCTCGACATACATCCAATACAATGGACATGATGCGTTTGTCAGACGTAATTTTGGAACCCATATGATTGTTCATGCCGATGGCATATGGAACCTCATCAATGGCCTTCTCCACTCGATCACGTACTTCTTCATCCGTCAGATTCGAAGTGATCGCACCTGGACCTAGCCATTCTGGTCGTCCCTTATTCGGCTCCATGGGCATGTGAACAATGACATCCATTCCTTTTTCATGCGCCGCAATCGCATCTTTCTTTGTCGTTTGCAGGAATGGCATCACGGCCAACGTCAACTTCACCGGCGTTGCCAAAATTTCAGAAGTACCTTTCATGTCATTTCCCGCATCATCAATAATGATCGCCATTCGTTTATGCTGGGTTGGTTTTGCTGGAGTTTCTGATGATGTATAACCTGAAGTTGAATTCCCAGGTACTTGCATTGAAGATTGCTCCGTTATCACTTGCTCTGGTGCCTGTCCTGAACGAAGCTGTGATTCCGCACTGCTGGCAGAAAGGCCCGTACCATAAACCATTAATATCGTACCTGTCAACACCACTGACAATTTAAATTTCCAGGTGCAGGACCACCCTTTTCGTTCGGCCTTATTCATCCATCGTTCCCTCCTTTGTTCTGTCCCATCATTATTTGAACAATGAAGGGGGAATATGTAGACAAAAAAAGCCTGTTCATTCCAATGGAGCACCTAAGGCCACAGTCTTGGACTGCTGTAAGCGATATTGGCGCGGGGCCTGACCTGTCAGTTGATGAAAGAGTCTGGAGAAATAATGAACGGAGCTAAAATGATATTTTTCTGCGATCTGTGTGATACTTAGTGTCGTATGTTGCAGATCATGCTTCGCCCGTCCAATACGAAAGTGATTCATATACTGAATGGGAGAGTATCCGGTAGATTTTCGAAACAACTCGAAAAAATGTCCTCGGCTCATATTGAGGCTTTTGTAATAAATCTCCAGTGGCTTGGGTGCTCCGTGAAGTAAGTCCTGTTCCATCATTTTAAGTATATGACCTATCCGATGATCTGGAATTAAATCGTCCTTCCGCATGCAGCAGTTCAGAAAATAGTCAATAAACGTCTGAAAATTACGCTGAATCATCAAGCTGCGCATAAAGGTTTGCTCGTTGGTGAATGACCCGCTGTTATAAAAATCCTGGAACAGATCCTGCCAAATCCGCAGCGACTCCACCTTTGAATTTTTCCTAAGCGTATAAGGGAAGCCCGGGCCAACAAAGGCTTGATGCAACTCCTGCGGCGGATAACAGATCGGACAGGCTGTATCAAACACAGCTTTGCGCTCCACATAGTGCCAATCAAAATAACAGCACAGGTGTATCATAGGATTCTCCGCATCAGCAACCCATTCATGCAGCTGCCCCGCTGGAATATAGACCAAGGAACCCGGACCAAGCTTGCTGCTGTGACCATTTGTACTTAATACCCCATATCCTTCGTTAATCAAGTAAATGGAGCTGGTATAGCAAATTCGCTGAGAACTCGACTGTCCTTTCACAAAAGAGTATCGTGTCGCCAAATATACATAGGGATGCAAGGATGCAAAATCCATGGGAAGTTTCCTTTCCGACTCCGTTTCTCTTGAGGTTAACCTTTCATCTTCATGACCGAAAGGTACAATTCGGCACTAGAGGTACATATCAGCAGTACACCAATTGACCTGACTATCGTGCAAATCATGGACGTCTTGCTAAATACAGCAAACTGCTGTTCAGATACAGTAAAAACTGTACATCGCATGACTTTCATGAGGAGGACGACTTGTGCCAAAGAATGATATGCAAACACAGACAAAACACGAGGTAAATAAGAATAGCGGATATGAGCGGGCCAAGCTGCATCCGATTGCTTTCACGGGTCCTGCACCGGATTTCTTCGAAGGTGCACTGCTCGGCAACGGAGGATTGGGCATCGTGGTAACAACTCGACCTGACGCCATGATGCTCCATTTTGGACACAACAATGTTTGGGATATTCGTCTCGCCGAAGAACACCGTGACGAGCTGATGACTTTCCAAGAGGTCTATGACAGATTTACTGCTCTTCCAGCCGACTTGCAACGATTGACGGATCATCCTTGGTACAAACAATATTGTGAGCTTGCCGGGCAAAATTACAGTAAAGCTTATCCCAAGCCTATGCCCTGCGGATCGCTTTTACTGCGCTATGATCGACGAAAGGCTGAAATCATTGGCCATACCATTGATATTGCCAATGGCCTTTGTACCGTTGATTTCCTATTAGACGGCAAACCTGTCGTATTCGAGCTCTTTGTAGAAGCAGAGCGCGACCGGATCTGGATGAACGTGTATGATGCCGATACGGGCGCTTTGGCTGCCTTATTCAATGAGGTTAAGCTGATTCCTGATCCCGAAACACCGTCAGAATTCCCTCAAGCAGCAGTTATAACTGATAAAGATACGAACACACAGTCATTTACGCAAATTTTACCGCATGTGGAGCATCCATCTGCACCTTATGTAACTCAGGTAAAAGATAAGGCTTTCCGGCTCGCTGTAACCGTATCTGGATTATCCAAGATTGAAGAACAGCCCTTCCGCAAGCCAGTTTCAGAAGCCATTCTCTCTCCTTCCGGAGTACATGAGCACGGCTTTCTGGCCTGCGCAGAGCTATGGGAAGGTCTTTATAATGAAATCGATGATGAAGCCCTTCCGCCAGATTTATCCTCTCATATTCAAGCTAAGGAAGAATCGACTGCAATGTGGCAGGATTATTGGAGCCGCTCCTCCGTCGCACTGGAAGATGAATTTTTGGAGCGGATCTGGTACCACAATCTGTACTTTTTCAACTGTGCAGTGAAAGAGGGCGTGACCTGTCCTGGCCTTTTCGCCAACTGGAGCTATCGAACCATCGGCGCAGACTGGCATGGGGATTACCACATGAATTACAACACCCAGCAGCCATTCTGGCTCGCATTCTCCAGCAACCATCTCGACAAACATCTTCCTTACGTGGATATGGTTGATCATGTACTCCCTGTCAGCCGAGCGTGGGCACGGGATTATTACGGACTGAGCGGAGCTTATTTCCCACACTCAGCCTATCCTGTTGAGATGTCCATGATGCCCTACCCTGTCCCGCACTGGGGATGGGAAATCTGTGAGACGCCTTGGACCGTACAAAGTCTATGGTGGCACTATCTTTATTCCATGGACGAGACGTTCCTACGTGAGCGTGCATTTCAACCCATGAAAGAAGCCGTGCTGTTCATGGTCGATTACATGAAACGCCCAGAAGCACAGGGGGAACGCTGGGGAGATGACAATTATCACATTTTTCCGACGGTGGTACCGGAGCTGTATGAGATTGCACCCGGTTTTGGCAAGAACAAAGATGGCCTGATTGACCTGACACTGACACGGTTTCTATTCAATGCGTTCACCCAGGCGTGCGGTATTCTTGAAAGGGTAGAAACCGAGAAGAAGCTTCTGGAAAATGTAAAGGAGATTTTGTCCCATTTCCCTTCTTATCCCACAGCCAGATCCGGCAAGGGTCCAGTCTTTGTGTCGGTTGAGGGCGAGGATCCTGACGTGGTGTATAACGTCCCGATTCCGATTACGACCGTATTTCCGGGCGAAGACCACGGGCTTCATTCACCAGAGGAGGAATACCAGACCGCAGTAAACTCCTACCTTAACCACCGCAACGAAGGTGGGAATGAACTGGTATTCTATCATCTTGCCGGAGCCCGGCTTGGTGTGTTGGATTTGGAACGCTTTAAGCGTCAAATCCAGTATTGTCTGCTGCCAAACGGAACTTGCACAGACCGGGTACTGATGAGCGGTGGTCGCTATGCTGACACGGACAACTTCGATTTCATGTCCCGCATGGGCATCTGGTTCGAAAATTTCGCCCTGCCTGCTGTAATTAATGAATGCCTTCTTCAAAGCTATAATGGAAACCTGCGCTTCTTCCCTAACTGGCCGAACGAACAGAGGGCAGAGTTCCACACCCTCCGTGCCGTGGGTGGATTCCTCGTCAGTGCAGCTTTCGTGGATGGAGAAACCGATTGGATTGAAATTGAGAGCGAAGCAGGCAGCTCCCTTTCCTTCTATATCCCTTGGACAGAAGGGGCAATGTGCACTCTTTCATCCGGCGAGCAATATATGTTGTCTGGTCCAATTGGCAAGATCACAACAGTAACAGGAGATATTATCACTATTGTTAAAGCGAAGGTGTAGTGCATCGTGTAGAATGCGGTCAACAAGAAGAAGCGCCCCGGATCATCCCAGGACGCTTCTTTTTCCAAAATTACTCTTCAATTATTTAGAATTCCACAGCTCCATACGCTGAGCATATTTCTCGTTAATAATATCTTCCACTTTATCATCGCCGGCCTTTTTCATATCCTCCAGCATCTTGTCAAATACTGAATTGGCTTCAGCTTCACTTGGGGCAATAATGGCTCTTGTAATGCTCTGATCCATAATATCCTTCACCTTCTGGGCCGTCAGTGCTTGAGGTGTTCCCCCATCCGGATTCAGGTTATCATACTGTGCTGTATCCCATACGGAATCGCCGAGACTCTTGAGGGCCAGTTCATCCACTTCACTACGCTGGAATTTAACCGCCATGTCATACGGCTGTCCATTCGGATCCAGACCATTTTTGATAAACCATAACCATTTACGAACACCGCTTTTCTTCACCGTGTCATCCCAGTTATCCTTGAAGCTTTGCAGGAATGCAGGGTCTGGTTGTCGCTTACCATCCACCATCGTATATTGCTCGCCTTCCTTACCCCACAGCAGCAAATGCTGTCCTTCATCACTCGCCAGATAATTAAACAGCTTTATGGTTTCTTCCGGGTGTTTGTTGTTTTTGGTAATAGCAATGGCATCCCATCCAAGCGAGCTTCTTGGGCCAAATGTCGTTTGAGCCGGATCTACGCCCGGAGCAACAACCTTGTATGCAAACAACTGATTCTTTTCCCCGCCGTCCTTCTTCAGGGCCGCATTACCGTTACCTGGGTCCCAATAAGCACCTGGTGTAGCGAACACCGCACCAGTCGTCAGCTTTTGAATCCAGGTCTGCGTTTTGCTAATAGCAAATTCCTTCTCAATCAGACCTTCTCTATATAAGCGATTGATATATAACAGCATCTCACGATATTTGGGGTCCTTGACATCATATTGCAGACGTCCGTTGTTATCATAATACGTTTTTAAGCCCCACATGCCTTTGAAAGTTCCGAGATTCGCACCCATGTTCTCACCGTTCATGGTCATGGGGATGGACTCTTTGCCATCAATCGTTTTGTATTTTTCTTTAAAATTTTTCAGTAGAGCTTCAAACTCATCCGTTGTGAGTGGCTTCGAACCATCTGCCTGGTCTGGAAGAAACTCTTCCAGCAGGTTTTGTCTCATCAGCATACCGAAGACCGGATCACTGTCGAGTCCATACCAGTTTGCCAGATAGTAGTTCTTGCCGTCTGTATAACGTGTTTTGGTCAAGGTTTCGCCGTACATTTCTTTCAGATCAGAACCATACTTTTCAATTAACTCATCCAGTGGAATGAATGCGCCGCTTGAAATGTACTTATCGAGGGAAGCATCTCCCCGGCTCATGACCACCACATCCGGATAGTCACCACTGGCGAGCATCAGGCTCAGTTTTTCCGTTGGATTACCCGTTGGTTGTTGGATGGAAATCTCTATGCCCGTCTTTTTGGTAATTTCCTGGGCAACCGCATCCGTAAAAGGTTCTCCTTTGGTATTGCCGTCAAACCAGGTTAGCGTAATCGGCCCTTGATCACCATCTTTACCCGCTGTATTGTTCTCCCCGTCATTGGATGAGCAGCCCGCCAGCAAACCAACGACTAATGCAGCTGTAATTCCCATAGTCATCCATTTTTTTGTCTTTGTCATTGACACCCTAATTCCTCCCAATGAATAAATTCCTGTAGTGCTAGATTGAGCATTTCCAAAACGATCTCTGCCCACCCCCTTTCAGAGAGAGGCCACCGGACAAGCCTTCCCTGCAACCGGATTATGGAATAGATTAACTCTTCACCGCTCCCAAAGTCATGCCTTTAACAAAGTATTTTTGCAGGAACGGGTACACCATAACGATTGGTAAGGTGGCTACCATGGTAGCAGCCATTCGAATGGTATCGCTGGAAACCGCATTTCGTTTGGCCGAGTTGGCCAGCATTTGCGTTTGTGAGATCATGCCACCAGTCTGAAATTGGTTCAATATTTTGACGAGCACGGCTTGCAGGGTCTTCAGATCCGAGCTGTAGGTAAACGCATAGGAATCAAACCAGGCATTCCAATGCCCAATTGCTTGAAAAAGGCCCACCGTTGCAAGTACAGGTGTTGTCAGCGGCATCACAATCCGGAAGAAAATGGTCAGATCGTTAGCGCCATCCACCCTCGCCGATTCTTCAATCTCATGGGGCAGCTGCTCCATAAAGGTACGGACAATAATCATATAGAAGACATTCATCAAACTTGGCAAAATAAATACCGAGAATGTATCTATCATATTCAGTGCCTTAAGCACCATGTAGAACGGAATGAGTCCACCACTGAAATACATGGTAAAGATAAAGTACAGGTTCCAGCCTTTACGACCAATCAGATTCCGCCGACTTAGCGGATATGCAAGCATCGTAATGACGAGAACCGACAGCGGTGCGCCAATCAGCGTTCGTTTGACGGTTACCCACAGCCCGTTTAAGATCTCACTATCTTTTAAAATCTGCTGATAGCTGTCCAAGGTCAAATCCCTGGGCCACAGGTATACACCGCCCCGTACCGTATCCTCCGCGCTGTTCAATGAAAGAACGAGTATATTCCAAAACGGAAGAAATGTAACCAGTAATACGAGAATAAGAATGAAATACACAATGATTTTGAAAATACGATCCCCGAATCTGTTCAGTATCATCACAAGCGCTCCCCTCTGTCTTTTATAGTTAGAACAACGCCTGATCGTTCACTTTTCTGGAAATCCGGTTCACGATGAGGACAAGAATAAAGGCAACAACGGATTTGAACATTCCCACAGCAGCCCCGTAAGAGAACATGCTGTTCTGTAGTCCGTATTTGTAGGCATAAATATCAATAACTTCGGAGTATTCAAGCACCGTATTATTTTGCAGCAGGTATTGCTGTTCAAATCCTGCATTCAAAATGCCTCCGACCGCGAGAATAGCCAATATGACAATGGTAGGGCGCATGGAAGGCAGCGTAATATGCCACATTTGCTTAAATCGGCTCGCTCCGTCCACCCTTGCTGCTTCGTAGAGCTCCGGATTAATGGAAGCGATTGCGGCGAGATACATAATGGCGCTAAAACCCATCTCTTTCCACATGTTCGACAGTGCGATAATCCACCAGAATAGAGGCCCGTTCTGCAAAAATGCGACCGGTTCTTTGACAACGCCCAGCAGAACCAGAATATTGTTAAGCATTCCATCTGAAGCCAGCAGCGTAATTACAATGTTGGCTGCAATAACCCATGAGATAAAATGCGGCAGATAAGAAACCGTCTGTACAAAGCGCTTGAAAAATCCCTGTCTCGCTTCATTCAGCACAAGCGCGAGAATGATCGGCGCAGGAAATCCGAAGAACAGGGTCAGCAGGCTTGTTGCAAGCGTGTTACGCATAACCCGATAGAAATCTCCTGTTGTAAAGAAATACTCAAACCACTGGAAACCTACAAATTCGGCATGGAAGAACTGATGAAAAAACGATCCTCCACCCGGCTGATAATTCGTAAACGCCATATACAGTCCAAACATCGGACCATAGGAAAATAGCAATGTCGCAATGAAGGCAGGAAGCATAAGCACGAATAACCATTTTTGCTCTTTAAGTCTGCTTATCAGATTATTGCTCCTGACTGTTTTGATTGCGCTTACCTTATGCATTAAACACCCTCCCTTTTTCTATACAGCAGCATGGCCGGCCATATCTTGATTCAACTTCTCTCCTATTTATCATAAATTTGACGCAGATCGCATGCCATAGTCGAATTCTCCGAAAGATACCGCTTTTTAAAGATGTTTGGTGCAAAGAGAGGATTGGATTTCCATAATCACTCTGCTATGATGAACTGTGCAACGAATAATCAGTCAAGAGAGGGCTTCCCGATGCGCCAATTCTATCGAAAATACATATACATGCCTTTTGTTAACCTGAGCTTTCGTTCCAAATTATTTATGGTATTTGTACTAGTCACCATCATTCCGATGATGCTATTGGTTTATTTTTCGTATGAACTTACCAAAACGAAACTTACCGAGCAAATCTACATCAACATGACGAACTCAACCGCTCAGATCACTAAAAATCTGGAGAATAAACTGGACAGCTACGAACATATTTCTGCTTCCATTTATTTGGATAACCGCCTTGCCAATTACCTTACGAACGAATATCAGGATGATCCTTCCTATTTGGATGTCTATAATTACATTGGCAATCGAATTGACACCGTGATGGCTGCCTACCCTGATTTTGATAGCGCATTCATTTATTCAGACAATCTATCGCTGCCCAAAGACAATTATTATATCAGGCCAATTACACCCGAAGTTGAAAACACGGAACTGTTCCACAAGTTAAAACAATCCTACGGGAACATTATTCATCTCTCATCGCCACAGACAGAGAATGGTCCTGCCATGTTTACGCTCGCCCGGCTACTGAACAACAATAGTAATCAGTACCCCTACGGGATGCTGGTCTTTCAAATTTCCGAGTCTGTCATCTATTCTCTCATGGAAAAAGAAGCAGGCGGCAAAGACATCTTTATCATAAACGACAAGGGCATTATTCTGTCTTCAGCGGACAAGCAGTTGATCAACACAAGCCTGCCCAAGCTACTTCATCAGAATTTTGATGAGACGCCTTCAGGCAGATTTGATACAACGTATCAAGGGGTGAAGGCTCTAGCGGTGTATAACACGCTCAAAAATGGCTGGAAAACGGTGTCCATCTTTCCTTATGACAGTATTATCAAGGATGCCAAATCTCTCTCTCAGCTTATTATCAAAATTTCACTGGGCTTCATTGGCGTGGCCTTGCTGCTCATCTATATTACCGCCTCGCTGTTCAGCAAACGCATCAGGACATTAATTCGGATGATTCGGCGCATTGAACGGGGGGATTTCAACCCTACCCATGAGGAACAAATGGGCAGTGATGAGATCGGACAGCTTCACTTTGCATTCGAACAGATGACAACCCGGTTGAAAAGTTTGGTTACAGAGGTCTACCAGAAAGAACTGCAGAGCAAGGAAGCCGAGCTTGACCTGCTTCAAGCTCAGATCAATCCTCATTTTCTGTATAATACACTCGGCTCGATCTCCTCTCTGGCCGTAAAGCATCAGGATCCTCAGATTCAGGATATGGTTCTTCATCTGGCCAAGTTCTATCGGATATCCCTGAATAAAGGAAAGAGCATCCTGACCATCAATGAGGAATTGAAGCTGACGCAGAGCTATAATGCCATTCAGCTTATTCGGTTTAAGGGCAAGCTGAATATCATCTACACGATCGATCAATCGATCCTGCCTTACTCCACCGTGAAGCTTGCGTTACAGCCTTTTGTAGAGAATGCTGTGATTCATGCACTTTGGAATCAGGATCGGCCCCTGAATATCCATATCAAGGGCGTCATTGAGAATCATAGTATCGTCTTATCTGTCATAGATGACGGAATGGGCATGCGGCGTGAGACGCTTCAGTCTTTGTTTGAAGAGAAAGAAGGAAGAGGCTATGGCATTTCGAATGTGGATCGGCGGATTAAGCTGAAATTCGGTGAATACTACGGTGTTAAAGTGTATAGCAAACTAGGCATGGGAACCACGGTCCAGATCCGTCTGCCTCAAAAAGAGATTCAATAAAAAGGAGTGCAATGCTGCCACGATTGGCTTGCAAAGCACTCCTTTTAAACCATGCTATAGAGTTATTACACCTGCTCACGGATACGATACACCAAGCTGTCGAAATCGCCGCGTAGGGGCAGTTCTACTCCGATGTTCATCAGCGCACGCCCACTGGCCGATAACCCCAGCTCTTCAATGAGATAACTCTTGTCAGCCTGAAGCCCTGCCAAACGCAGTCTTGGTAACGGTTCACCCAGCTTCTGCGAGTGAAGAAAAGCGAACAGCACATGATCACTTCCTTCCGTATTGCTGTACTGGACAGCTGTAACCCCTTTATGACGAAGCGCAGTCAGACGGAACTGTCTGCCGAACTGGACCAGGTGGCGAATGCCTTTGTACTGACCAATGAATTCCCTGGACTGCTCAATCCATTCATCACTCCACTCGTTCAGATTGGAACCAATACCAAGCGTGCCCATCATGGCACTGTGGAAACGATATTTCAGGGAGACGTTTCTGCCATTCATTCCTGTAGGCGACTCGGTTACCCAACAGGTCATCATACGTGGTGCATACGTATACGAGAAGCCTTCCTGAATGCTCAGACGGTCGAACGCATCCGTATTGTCACTCGGCCAGGACTGGTCGGCATAACGGAAGATACCCAGATCAATCCGGGAACCCCCTCCCGCGCAAGTCTCAAACTCCACATTCGGGAACTTGGCTCGCAGCTGTGACCAGATATCATACAGGCTCTGGACATGCCTTACCCATACTTCTTTCTGGCGGTTAATGGGGTGATCCTTCATACCCGGCTCCGTGATGGTCCGGTTCATGTCCCATTTAATGAACTTGATCTCATGATTGCCCAGCAGTTCGGTCATAAAATCAATAATGTATTGCTTGACCTCCGGCTTGGAAATGTTCAGCAGCAGTTGATTGCGAAGCTCCGTACGGCCCCGGGTCTCAAAATGATATACCCAGTCTGGATGCGCTCTGTAGAGATCACTATCCGGGTTGACCGACTCCGGCTCCACCCATATGCCAAATTCCATCCCAAGTCCGTGAACCCGGTCAATCAGCTCCACAAGACCGTTCGGGAACTTCTCCTTGTTCACGTTCCAGTCGCCTAACCCCGCACGGTCGGAATGCCGCTGCCCGAACCAGCCGTCATCCACGACGAACAGCTCCACACCCATCTTGGCCGCCCGCTCGGCAAGCGCCATTTGGTCCTGTGCGTTCACATCGAAGTAGGTAGCTTCCCAGGAGTTGTACAGCACTTTCCCGAATTCACTGCGCGGCAGTATGTAATCATATTGGTACTGATGCAAGCGGTGGCTCATGCCGCCAAAGCCTTCAGGGCTAAATCCGCCAACAAAGACAGGCGTCTCGAACGTTTCCCCTGCACCCAGCAGCCATTCATTGTCAAAATCATTGATACCGCCCGTTACCCGGACATGTGTGAACGGCGTTTTCTCGGCAACAATCTTCCAGTTGCCGCTCCAGGCGAGAGCGCCAAACCATACCCCGCCGCCGCTTTCTGTCGAAAGACCGTCATCAATAGCAAACCAGGGGTTGGCATGACCGTCGGTGAAACCTCTCCGTGATTCAAGCACCTTTTTCCCCTCAGTCAAAACGGTATTGCGCAGTTGGAATTCACCCGACCATTTACCCGTAACATGCGTCAGGCGATAATCCTGGAGATAGGGCAGGGTCCAGGCTGCGGATTGCATGCTTTCCAGCACGATAGCTTCCTGTCCCGTATTTACGATATTCGTATAACGCTCCACCAGGTCGAATTCCGGGATGACCCGATATACCAGCTGCGTTTCAAGTGCATACACCTGATCCTTCATTGTGACAATCAGCGTCTGTCTGCCTTCGTGCTCAATGATCTCGTGACGGTCATACCTTACTTGAAGATCGCGGACACCATCAGGCATACGCAGTTTCAGAGATGGCTCTGTGTAAGATGCGCCTCCCCAGAAGCTATACTCTTCTACCTCTCCTTCGACTTCTGCATCAAAAGAGCTATGGGATTGTAGATGGAGCAACGGAGCGCTGTCTTCAATTTCCACCGGGACTCCCCAATATAGATGCTGGAGATGTTCTCTCTCATTAATTCCAAAAATATAGGACGAGTTCTTCATCTGTATTGCAAATATACGTTGTTGTTCATTATATTGAATCGTCAAGTTTATCATCCTTTCGAGCTCCTGTTACCCTCGTGCTGTGTATTGTGAACATACATATTATTGTAGGAAGCAGGAGTTATATTAGCCATATCGCATTCTTACAATCCATAGGGGAAATCATCTGTCATTTCAAAGTGATGAAAATAAGGCTGCGATGTCCCTTCGCAGCCTCATAGCTTACTTCAAAATCAGGTTGTAGATGACCTGAGCCGCTTCTGCACGGGAAGCAATCCCTTGAGGTACAAACTGCCCCTGTCTTTGTCCTTGAACCAGACCCAATCGGGCTGCATCTTGTACCGAAGCAGTGGCCCATGAAGAAACCTGATTCATGTCGGTAAACAAGATGTCTGTAGAACCAACAGGCATTTTTCCAACATTCAGTTCATATGCCTTCATCAGCATCACCGTGATCTCCTCACGGGTAATCTGAGCGTCCGGCTCAAACCTGACTTCGCTTCTACCGTTTACAATACCAGCTTGGGTAGCAATTGAGATGGGTTCCTTGTACCAGGCATCTGTCGCCACATCTGTAAAGTACACTTCCCCTGCTATGGTCAGTCCCAGGGAATGAACGAGCATGGCGGTGAATTCGGCGCGGGTGATTGCACGTCCTGGCTCAAATTGATCCTCGTTTGTGCCATCAACAAACAGCTTAGCCGCTAATTCCTTGATGACAGAGCTGGCCCAATGATTGGCCGGAACATCAGCAAACGTCCGATTCAGTTCCAGAACAGCATACTTGCTGAAGTGGCTCACTTTAGTCGTTAATACACCATTCGTATAATCCGATTTTAGAAATTCAAGTTTTCCATTTTCGTTGATATAATAAATTCCTCCCTGCGTAGGCTCGAAGCCTTCAGCTGCTCCCAGACTCAGCGTAATTGGATGATCAAACGCAGAGAGTGTTTCGGTTGTACCTGATTTTGTTGTAGCTGAAAGGCTGAATTCATAGATTTCTCCCTTAAGGGAAACCGGTGCCCGGGAAGATGCATCCACTTCAGCGATGACCTCCTTGGCCTTGCTGTCAAGCGGAATCATTTTCAGGGAAAGCGTACTATCTTCCTGTTGCCCCGCTGGTAGTTTGCTCAGTAGCTGCTGGAACAAACTCGCAGGGATTTGCAGAGTTAGCTTGCCTGATTTCACTTCCAATGTATGGTTGCCGAGCTGACGTAAGACAGCCGATGACAGTTGCAGCTCCTGAGTACCCGCTTGGATGTCCACAACGGCTTTCCCTGCCCCACTGTCCCCTTTCAGCATATCGGCTGTAATGACGAGTTTTACTGTATCGTTCTCCGGAGTCGCGCTGTTGCCGGAGTTTCCGCTAGTATTATTGGTATTTCCATTGTTGCCAGAATTGCCTGAATTACCTGGGTTACCTGGGTTACCTGGGTTACCTGGATTGCCTGGGTTGCCTGGGTTACCTGGATTGCCTGGGTTGCCTGGGTTTCCCGGATTTTCCGGGGTGACTGGTTTCTCGGTCAATTTAACCAACTTCGATTCAGCCGGTCCCAGCGAGATGGACCATGAACCCGTAGCTGACGAAGATTCACCTGTCCACAAGTCTTTTAACGTGTAGGATTTGGAATCATTCAACCCGGCACGACCCAACAAAATCGTTTTGTTCGCTGAATTATTGGCGCTGTAATTAAATACGGCAAGGTAATAATCATTGCCGTCCTTCAGAACAAACGTATCTGCGGCGTTTGCATTCGTATTCCCTTCAAGCGGCTTGAATACTTTTCCTTTCAGCGCCACCTGGAGAACATCCGTGTTATTGTACAATGCCGTCATGTACTCCTGTGCCTTGGGATCATTCACATCATCGGAATCCAGCATCACCGTACCGGCAATCACACCGGAATTCACCCGGCTACGGGCTTCCTCCAGACTTGATGCACTGCTTAATGCCAGATGATCAGGGTCTGTATAGGAATAGATCGTCCCATTTTGCCAGAAGCCATATGTCAATGAATTAAGCATGTACTCTGTCTCATTGATTTTGCCATAGGTGTCACAGGAGATCCGTCTGCTGTGCGCGTACTGACTTGGAAAGATCGGTGCAATGGACGCACTAATAAACATTTTTCCGTCCAATCGCTCTTCGACGTAACGCATTCCTTCATTGTATGCCTGGATTCCTGTCGTCACGTTAGTGTCATAGTGTTGGCCTTCCAGTGAGCCATGGGTCAGGAAATCCAGTTTGATGAATGTGAATCCAAGTGTTTTGAACTTATCCAGAAAATAATTCATGCGCATTTGACTCCCCGGATGTGTCACATCCAGTGCATATGCCCCATCCAGCGTAGGCAGAGGTTTCCCCTTAGCATCCTTGAGTACAATATCACCATACGTATATTTCCCGTTGGTACCATCTACCGTTTGGCTCATATCGTTGCCCCAGTATACAAATGGTCCCCAATAGATGCCCGCATGCTGACCATTGTCCTTAATTACAGATACGGCTTGGGCAAGCTCTGCATCACTCAGATTATCCCAGTAGGAATCCATATTAATGAATACATTGCCGTTATTATTGAACTTCTTCAGGCTGTTCTTAAAATAATTGGACACATCTACTACATTCTGATACGAAAGGCTGCTGTCATAAGCGCCCCAACTATTCCATCCAACCGGAACACCTTGCGGCAATTCCGGATTCAAGGCCAGAGGAGGCGTGATGATCGCATTCGCTTTACCGTATTCTTCAAGTCCTGTACGATAATCACTGAAAGCACCTACCATAATCAGTGGTGAAGACAGTTCAGTACCGGTCAGGCTGCCATGGGACTGGGTATCGCGGGTAACATCACTCGCTGCACCACCATACACAGCGAATTCATTCAGACGATTAGCAGAACCTTTCCAATCAATACCCGTCTTCCATGTGTCATGGGTTACTGAACCGATCACCAGACCGTTACGAGTCGAGTTATTGAATACCGTCGTCATTTCGTAACTGGTATCCGCCCGGTTCATCGTTTGAGATTTGTAGCGAATCCAGGCATCATTGTCAAAAGGTACTGTCAGTACTCGATTATCTGAGCTGACGCCAATATCTACACCGCCCGTATTTTTCACCGTAATTGGTGACATATAATTGCTCTGGATCTCCGTGTCACTGAGGGCATCCAGACGGTTGAGGAAATACGACTTATCTTCATAAAACCGATAGACCTGCTTCAGCGTTGGTTTGCCAGTGGAAGTATGAACAAAAGTCAGCTCAACGCCTTTGCCGAATCCATCCTCAATCTCCACTGGTGCTCCACCGCTCGCATGATTCTCATACCCTTTGGTTTCCACAAGGCTCTCACCAAGTTTAATGCTACTAAAGATGCCCCGCATCTTCTGTCCATCTGCCCAGCTGTAACCGGCAAATCCGGTTTGGGTGTTATAAGACACTTCGTATTGTTCGTTCGACACCAAGAGGCCATAGGTATAATCGGTTACCGTGATATCCCCGTAACGTTGCGAGTCACCCGGTGTTCCGAGATCATCATCTCCTTCACCCGGATTTTCAGGTTCTGTCTCTATCGCAGGCTCTACGATAATCCGGTCCAGATCGGGAGAATAGCCATTGTTATCTGAAAAAGTAAT
This sequence comes from Paenibacillus sp. 11B, assembly GCF_030487755.1. NCBI lineage: Bacteria > Bacillati > Bacillota > Bacilli > Caryophanales > Paenibacillaceae > Paenibacillus > Paenibacillus sp. 11B. The sequence continues at coordinate 1,183,470 of NZ_JAUKNS010000002.1, forward strand.
CGTATTCTCGCCCTCAGTTAAGGGGAGTGTAAGGTCATAAGTACCTACCGTATCCCAATCCGTTGTTTTGGGCAGGTCATGGAATTGCTCTTCTCCACTATTTGCGTGGACATAGAAGCTCCGAGGATCACCGGAAAAATAAGCTACCTTAACGCGGTAATCCCCTGTCATCGGGGCTATAATCGTATTGAACGTCAAGGAGCTCCCGCCATTCAAATAGCCAACCTTTTTGCCACCTGAAGCATTGGAACTGTCCATTACACGCGCTTCACCAGTCAGCGTATTGTCCGAATCTTCGGCTTCATAGCTGATTGTATACGGGATTACTTCAATTCGGTCAAAATCGGGGGAGTACCCATCATGATCCGAAAATGTGATGGTATTAACACCCTTATGAAGGGAAGCTTCCACATCATACATGCCTACTGTATTCCAGCTTGCTGTTTTGGGCAGATCAATCATCTCAGCCGTGTCATTGTTCACCTGCATATAGACTGGTCGCTGATCACCAGAAATATATGATATTCGGATCAAATATGTACCCTCTGCCGGTACAGTGACGTTCGTAAATTGCAGTGAACTGTTTTTGTTCAAATCGGTTACTTTCTTCCCACCTGAACTAACGCTGCTGTCTACCACCTTGGCATTGCCTTTCAAAATATTATCAGCTGCTTCTGCCTCAATGATTACACCATGCTGATTTTTCTTCCAGTCGTCTCCGCCTCCTTCTCCCGGTTGACCTCTGTCCAAACCGCGAATCACAATCTTGTCGATGTCGGGAGAATACCAGTTGTTGTCATCGATCAGAATGGTATTGGTACCCGCGTTCAACGGAAGGGTCACATCAACCATTCCCACCGTATCCCAATCGACTGTCTTGGGCGGTTCTTCAAATTGCTTCTCCCCGCCGTTCGCGCTAATATTGAATGGCCGCGAATCACCTGAAATGTAATAAACGGAGATCTTATAATTTCCTGCCTCACTTACAGTAACATTGTTAAATTGCAAGGAACTGCCTTGGTACATGCCTCCGACCTTCTTGCCGCCCGAAGCCGTCGGGCTATCAGTGATTGTCGCATTGCCGAGCAAAATATTCCCCTCGGCCTCAGCTTCATAGGTATTCGTATCATCGGCGTGAGCCGTTCGAGCGAACTGGCCCCCGCTAACTACCAAGCAAATAATGATAAAGAATACAAATCCTTTTTTCATAATTTGTCCCAACATAACATGCCTCCATTTTCTTTTGGTTGAGTTAGGTCTCCATATGCCTATTCCTGTAGTGGTTCACAGCTATCATCTGTAATCGCTTTCATAAAGAGCTGCCAAATCCCCTCTCTCCTCCTTCCTTTCCTATATGCCTAATTGTAAAAAGGAGGAGGGGGATGTTCCATACCACAATGTTATTATTCATACAGGAAAGCCTCTTTCATTTGCCCTATCATAGGTTAGTAAGAGGGAGCCTACCCAAATCATGTTCAGGAAAAATCGGAGGATCATTATCTTTACCTGACAGCCTGCATCATCATATACTTTTCCTGTATTCGTTAGGTGTTACACCTTGTGTCTTTAGGAATAGAGAAATAAAATAGGACGTACTCTCATAGCCCACATTCTGCGCGATATCATGAATCTTGAGCGAGCCATCTGCCAGCAGCTCCCTGGCTTTATCCAGTCTGATACGTGTCAGATAATCGTGGATTGTCATCCCTGTTTTTTCCTTAAAAATGGATCTCAAATAGTTTGGTGACAAGTATACCTGATCAGACAGACTGTTGATGGTAATCGGCTGATTGTAATTCTGGTCGATGAGGGTGCGGACCTTGTGAATCAGTTTGGCATTTTTGTCCATAAACCGCTCACCCAGCATGCTCACGGCATCTTCCGCAGTACCGAGAATCAGATCCTCGATCTCATGCAGAGTCAGCGCATTATAGATGGAATGATACAGCTCCGCCCGCTTCGGAACAGGCTTATGAAGCTGCTCCAGCAGCTCATTAACGAGATCTATAGACCAGTCGCAGATGATTTTTTTCTTGACTCGCAGTGTCGCCAATCCCTCAATATACCCGTGCAGCTTCTGCGCGGCCCATTCAAAATCCAGGCGGTTAATGGCCTCAAACCATTCCTTTTGTTCAAATGGGGGCATATGCTCCGTATAAAACTGATTCGAAAGCGTCTCCGCATGAATAATCGTACCTGTACCTTCATAGAAACGCTCGTTCAAAACGATACGCGTCTGTTCGTACAGACAGTGAATATGGGATAACTCGGCTTCTTGTCCCCCTACAGCTGCCGTCACCGTAAAGTCCAGGGCACTACGGATAGCCTCAGCCAAGTCTTCCCACGCGTAGTGTCCCGGCTGCTGGGCCGCTTCCATAAATACACCGGTCTCCCCTTCCTTGTAATCCACAAAGGTCGCTCTCAGGTTCTTCGCCATGAAGAAATGATCAAGAAAAGACACCAGCCGAGCTGTGCAATCCTCCAGACTTTGCTGTTCCCCTTCGGCCTCCTTGGGATCGATACTGAACAAGGCCATTGCATATCGGGTGGTTTCCGGCTGACGAGTTAGACGGCTGAAACCAAGCGCGAGATCGATAGCCCGATCCGCATCTTTTTCGTAAGATAACTCCTTCAGGATGTTGGCTTTGGCCGCCTCCAAGGAACGGTTTTTAATTACAACTTCCTCACAACGCTGTTTCACTTTGTTGATAACGCTTTCAATTTCATTTAGATCGAGCGGCTTTAGCATATATCCCACAGCTCCTACGTTAATAGCCGATTTTACATATTGAAATTCATCGTGTCCGGTCAGAAACATCACCTGGATCGAGTCAAAGCTCTCTTGTATCTTTCTCGCCAGATCAATACCGTTCATCATCGGCATCTGTACATCCGTAAGGACGATATCAGGCTGGGTGGCCTCGATCTTCTCCAAGGCCTCCCTGCCGTTGGTCGCTGTTCCCATAATATAGATACCCATCTCTTCCCAGCGGATATAATCCCTCATCATCTCAAGTTCCAGTTCTTCATCGTCCACCAAAAAAATACTATACATCAACGTCCCCTCCCTTTTGTCTCTTTCTGTCTCTATTATATGTTTTTCCCCCCGTGGGACCATGGTCCGTATAAATGAAAGTTATTTTCAAGTATAGATCGTTATTTTACCAACTCCAGCTCGCTATTGAAATAGTAACTTTCACCTGCTTCTGCATGAAGGATCGTTCTCTGTTTGCCCCAACAAATCGTGAACGTTCCCGGTGAGAAAGTGTGAATGGTCGTAGATATCAGCTTTCCATTGTCCCAGACAGCGTCTACCTCTGCATTTCCTTTCGCTCTCAGCCCCGTTATCGAGCCTGTGCTCCAAGCCAGCGGGAGCGCTGGCAACAGATGAATCTCGCCTGCATAACTTTGCAGCAGCATCTCCGCAATGACAGCTGTACCGCCGAAATTCCCATCAACGACAAAGATATTGCTCTCTGCTCCGGCAATGCCTGATTTGGAATAGGTAAACAGATTGTCGAAGCACAAGCCGCCAATCAAGTGTGAAAGCTGTTTATAGGCCATCTGCCCATCATGCAGCCTTGCAAAACCCAGGCCAAACAGGGCAGCTGTAAACTCGACATCCTCCAGCTCTTCCTGAAGCATGCGGTTCTCCAGAGTTACACGCGCTGCCGCACTGAGTTCCGGTGTCCGGTCTGGTGTAATCTGACTGTCTGGATACAGAGCGTACATATGGGATAAATGTCGATGCTCCGGCTGTACCTCCTCGTAATCCTCCAGCCATTCCTGAAGCTGGCCTTTCTTACCGATCTGTAGAGGTGGCAGCTTGCTGATGGCTTCCTCCAGCTCCCTTCCCCAATCCTCATTTCTATCCAGAAGCCTTGCTGAAGTGAGGCAGAATTCAAAGAGCCGGCGCACCAGTATCTGGTCCATTGTCGTACCCATGGACAGCTGCTGGGCACCCTCTCTCGAATGACCAGGATAGAAATGATTCTCCGGCGAATTGGAGGGACCCGTCACCAGCCAACCGTTCCGAGGATGCTCACACATGTAGTCCAGATAGAATTTCGCGGATTCTTTAAGTACAGGATAGGCCACATTCTCAAGGAAAACATGATCCTGACTGTACTCATAATGCTCAATCAGGTGTGTAGCCAGCCATAATCCGCCTGTAACATTCAGCCCCCAGGAAGTCTCCCATCCAGGCAACGTAAAGCCCCATACATTGGAGAAGACGTGCGCGACCCATCCGTCGCATCCATATAAATTACGTGCCGTTTCCCTGCCGGCTTGTGCCAGATCCTCAACATACCGAAGTAACGGAAAATGGCTCTCCCCCAGATTCGTAATCTCTGTGGGGTAATAATTCATCTGAGTATTCACATCAAGATGATAATCACAACTCCAGCCCATTCGGCACGCTTCACCGTCATTCCAGATTCCCTGGAGATGCAGTGGCAGCGGAGAGTTCTCGCGAGAGCCCGCAATAGTCAGATACCGTCCATATTGAAGAAACAAGGCGAATAACTGTGGATCTTCATCCCCGCCACCCTGTTCCAACAAATGAATGCGCTGATCTGTAGTCAGATCGGATTTCCCTTTGGCCCCTAACTGAATATCTACCTTGTCATATTGCTCGCTGTAGTCTTGGATATGATCCTCTCTCAGCAAGGCATACCCCTTGTTTAAAGCCTTCATCAGCGTATCCTCGTTCTCCGTTACCCAATCCTGATCTGTACGTCGATAATCTGTACTTACACTGAAATAAATCCATGCCTCATCCGCTTCGGTCACGGTCAATCGACCCTCTCCACTGGCGATGGTCCCCCCGGAAACAACCATCTTCACCAACCCCTTGGCCCATACGCCGCAAGTCCCATCACTATGTACATTTTCCGTCGCCTGACCTTGGAATTCGAGCGTGTTGTCATTTAAGGCGACAACCTTGAATGATTCCGTGCCTCCTTCCAAACCAAGCGTGAAGGACATGCTACCTGGCGTATCGCTCCACATTCTGGAGGCCACTATATCATCAGTGTGGGAAGCAAAAACTTCACGAAGAGTCGTGGTCTCGTCATCCTTCCAGAACGCCCCGGCAAGCGCTTGGGTCAGATCCAGCTCTCGTTGAAAGCTACCGCCCTCATCAGAACCCAAATCCTTCTTCTCAAATTCAATAACAACATCACATAATCCAAGATTAGTACCGAAATTACGCTTCGTTGGCTGTAAATGCTGCTTGGCAAGACGATCTCCTCCAGCATAATCGCCAGCGAAGAAATAACCGCGCATCTCTTCCAGAGCAGCCTTGCCTCCTCCGGAAGGGTGCTCCGGGTCAATCTGACCCGACCAATAGGTGACCTCGCTCATTTTCCATACCTCACGATGCGATGACGCCATAACAACTGCCCCTATTCTTCCATTGCCCAGCGGCAAGCCTTGAGACCAATCCGCTGCAGGGGTTGAATACCACAAAGTAAAATCGTTCATATCATATCCTCCAGTCCAAAATGATTATCTTACAAATAGACTCATATGCGGTCCAGTTCATTTCCAAAACAGACAAACGCGCGATCTGTGAGATACAAAGCGCGCGTTTGACTTGTTTTTATTCTAAAACCGAATCACAGCTCTGAATTGCCAATTCGCCCCAGATCAGTTTCACTTCACAGTCAATCTGAAGACTTTGGATTCTGCGGGTTCCAGTGAGACTGCAAGCTCTCCAGACGTTTCCCCTTGGGAGCCTTCCCACAGATCTTGTAAGCTGTATACGGCATTGGCGTTTAGTCCGGCCCGCTCCAGCGAGACAGACTTCACCGCAGCTTGGGCAGCATCAAAGTTGAAGACAGCCAGATAAAAGCTCTTCTCTTCCGGCGATTCAAGGACAAACACGTCAGAAGACAGCTTCCCAAGATCGCCTTCGACTGGACGGAAGGTTCTACCCATACGAGCGACATTCAGAATATCCTTGTTACCAAGCCACGCTCTTGCTCGTTCAGCAGCATCCTCTTTGCGGAAGTCGTCCCCGAGAAGAAGCACCGTACCGGCAATAACTGAAGCGGTCAGGCGGCTGCGCCCTTCATGCCAGCCGGTGGCTTCCTGGTTAAAGCTCTTGTACAACACGGAATGGTCAGGATCATTGTAGCGATACAGCGTATTGCTCATCCACCAGCCGTGTGTCAGCGAGTTCAGCAGATATTCCGTATCCGCAAGTGTACCGAAGACATCACAGGAAATACGGCGGCTGTGGGCAAAAGCATATGGAAATAATGGCGCGATGGACAAGTTAATGAAAAACGGCCGACCGATTACTTCTGGCGAAAGCTTATGCTGTAAATAAGACATGCCATAGTGATAAGCCGCGATCCCTGTTGTAATATCCGGATTGTGGTGCTGTCCTTCCAGTGAGCCATGCGCCAAGAAATCCAGTTTGATATATTCGAAACCTTCCGAGATGAATTTGTCCGTGAACCAGTCGATTCTTTGCAGGTTGCCAGGATGTGTCGGGTCAATGGCCAGACCGCCGTCCACATCCGGCAGGATCTCGCCCTCACTGTCACGAAGCAGAATGTCTCCATAGGTATATTTTCCGTTCGTTCCTTCGACTGCCTGACCGAACTGATCAGGTCCACCCCAGAAGGCAAATGGAGTCCAGTACGTGCCCGCTCGATGTCCGTTTTGCCGCACCCGCTCCAGTGCATTCTTCATTTCTTCCGGTGTAAAATTGTCCCAGAACGCATCAAAATTGATGTATAACGTATCCTCATTCTGGAATCCAAGCGGCTGCACTTCATTTTTCAGAAAATCGCTGGTCGCTGTATACAGATCATAGTCCAAATCACTCATGGCCGCAGACCAGCTGTTCCATCCGATCGGCACACCGCCCTCCCAAGGCAATTGAGCCTCAATCCAGGTATTGGCCTGACCGTAGGCTTCGAGACCTTCACGGTAATCCTCATAGAAACCGATGAAAACGAAGGGAGATTCCACTCTTCTGCCTTTCACATAACCGTGAGGCTGGGAATCGCGAGTCAATTCACTCACAGCACCGCCGTACAGATCAATTGCCTCGATACGTCCACTTTGTTCGCTTTGCATACAAATCCCTGTTTTCCATACTTTATGCGTAAGGGAACCCATCACGATTCCCCGACGGCTGTCGGGCGCAAACAAGGCTGTTGCCTCGTAGCTCTCTACATCCAGCGGTGGCTTGACCACCGTATATCTGACCCATTTATCGTTATCAAACGGTACACGCAAAATGCTCGGTTCATCCTGGCCGGATTCTCCACCGAGGGATACGGCTTTGGACTGAATGACAGCCATGCGGTTCGCCTTAAGCTCTTCATCGCTGACAATAGCGGTTTGCACCAATACAAACGGTGAGGATTCGTACATATAGAAATGTTGCTCCAGTTGCGGCAGTATCGATGTTTTATGCAGAACGACCAAGTGGATACCTTTTCCAAAACCCTCCCGAACAATTGCATCCTGTGTCGTCAGTTCATGGCTCTGATAATGGTCCGTGCTGTATTCACGTCCCTGCCAGCGAAAAGCGCTGCGAATGCCCTTCACATGGGATGAATTGCTGGCAATGCAGGCTGCTTCCCCGTTACCCAGATCAATCTCCAGGCTTAGGTGTCCGTTCGTCGCGCGGATATAGGTGTCACTCTGTTGCTGCACTTGTACAGATGTATCGCTAGTTAGCATCATATGCCTCCTTATTGTTGCATGCTGTAACTTGTAGTGGGCCCATGCTCATGCGATGTGATGGCGGGTTACCACATGTCAAATGTCCGCCCACCCAAGTCTGCCCTCATTATAGGGACAGAATAGAGCGTTTTCCATGCAACGATCTTCCGATCCATATCGCGATTTAACACATCTTCATCCTACTGTTTTATAACTCCTCGTCAGACGTAATGTCGTACGTCTGTCCGGCAGAAGTCAGGAAACTTACGGTATTCGCATCATTACGTAGAGTCTCAATCACGACGCCGTCCAAGGTTACGAGAATCCGGGAATTACACCGGAGCACACAGTCTGTGCCTTGCAGAGAAGTGATCTTCGCTTCCGCAAGCTGCCCCTTGTCCCACCGGATGTCTACTTCAAATCCACCGCGTGCACGAAGTCCTTCCACACTTCCCTGCTGCCATGCATCCGGCAATGCGGGAAGCAGCTCCAAATATGGACGATGCGATTGCAGAAGCATCTCGGCAATGCCCGCAGATGCTGCAAAGTTGCCATCAATCTGAAATGGCGGATGTGCACCGAGCAGATTGGCATAAACGCCGCCGTGGTTGTACTGTTCCGAACTTCCATCCTTGACCAATCGAAGCATGTTGGAGAGCAGACGCAAGGATCGATTGCCATCCCGGAAGCGGCTCCACAGAGCTACTCTCCAGCCCAGGCTCCAGCCTGTGCTCTCGTCTCCGCGACGTTCCAGTGAGGTCCTGGCAGCAGCAAACAGCTCTGGTGTCTCCTCTTCGGACAACTGTCTTCCTGGATACACGCCTACCAGATGCGAGGTATGCCGATGGTACGTATCCTCGTCCTCGAAGTCCTTCGACCACTCCTGCAATTGGCCGTATTTGCCGACCTGAAGTGGCAATAGCCGCTCGCGAGTATGCTTCAGCTCTTCCCTGAAATCCTGATCCATTCCAAGCAGCTCGGAGGATTCGATGCAGTTCGTGAACAACTCCCAGATCAGCGAGATGTCCATGGTAGAGCCCGGACTTACCGCAGCTACACCTTCTACTGTCCTGAATTTATGCTCCGGCGAAGTGGACGGCGAAGTCACAAGGCTGCCGCTACCATCCTCAATAAGCCAGTCCAGCGCGAAGAGGGCTGCCTCCTTCATCACAGGATAGGCGGAATCCCGCAAATATGCTTCATCTCCGCTAAAGGCATAGTGCTCCCACAAATGCTGGGTCAGCCAGATGCCTCCCATCGGCCAATACGCCCAGCTTGGATCGCCGTCTCCATAATCGCCAACCGGTGCAGTCTGTCCCCACAGATCCGTATTGTGATGGGCTGTCCAGCCGCGTGTGCCATAGTTGACCCGAGCTGTCTCGGCTCCGTTTTTCGCCAAATTGCCTATCATGTCCAACAGCGGCTCGTGGCATTCTGCCAAATTGCAAATTTCAGCTGGCCAATAGTTCATTTCGGTATTGATGTTCAGCGTGTAATTGCTGCTCCAAGGAGGACGGGTTAACACATTCCATATCCCCTGGAGATTCGCGGCCTGCGTTCCAGGACGTGAGCTAGAGATGAGCAAATAGCGTCCATAATGAAAGAGCAGTTCCACAAGCCCTTGATCTTCTGCCCCAAAAGTCGTAATTCGCTGCTCAGTGGACATTTGCTCCGAAGCAGGCGATTGTCCAAGGTGAAGTTTGACCCGATCGAACAGCAATCGATAATCCGCAATATGGGAGTCACGGAGTCCGATGTATGATTTGTTTGCTGCCTTTTTCAGTATGGAGCCAGCAATCAGGGAGGCATCTTTCCCTTCAATTCCCGGAATTTTGTGAATCCCATTAAAGCTAGTAGCCGCACTGAAATAAAAGGTTGCCGTCGTTGCACCCAACACATGAATTCCGCTGCCATCCACCGTTACCTGTCCATCCTCTGCCGTTACGGCTAACTGTCCTTCAAAAGTCATGCCCTTGTTATCGCCGGGTTCACCATATCGGATAGGATCATTGCTTGTCACATAGCTGGGGTCTACATGCTCCGGAGCTGTTCCTGCCAGAACAACTCTTTCTTCCTGCACTGAAATTGTGTGACGAAGCGGACTGTCCAGCGTGGCATGCACATTCAGCGCTCCCGCAACACTAGCGGTAAGATGCAGCACGAGCACTTGATCGGGATGAGAAGCAAACATTTCACGGGTATACCGCACATTGCCAACCTGATATTCAAGGCTGTGCAGTGCATGTTCCACATCCAGCGAACGTTTGTAGGAATGATGGATACCCCCATGGTCAAAACGGAGGAGCAAATCCCCAAAAGGAAGATACGATTGGGTGTACGGTCCCAGCATTCCTTTCGTTAAGGCATCCGCCTCCGTATAACGGCCCTCTTGTATCAGCTTGCGGACCTGAGGCAGAATATCCTTAGCGCCAGGGTTATTGCTTTCCTTTGGATATCCAGACCATAAGGTGTCCTCGTTCAGGCTGACTTTCTCCAGCTCCACTCCGCCGAATATCATGCCGCCCAGACGGCCGTTTCCGATGGGAAGCCCTTCTGTCCATACGTCTGCCGGTGTATCATATTGTAATTTCATGTTCTCTCTCCCTCCCAATGACTCATTCAAAAATTAATCAGACACCTTTACTGCACTACTGATCGTATTGTCCGCTATGTCTACCTCACTGCATGCGATTAAATGGGTTACCTCTTCTATGCGGGGTAATTCCCCCACTTCGTGCATGGATAGAATTTCATTCGACTTAAAGATTAGCCCGCCAGTACATTTGGCGCTTAGAACCGGTATATCGCAGTCGGTTTCAAACTGATTGTTCCGAACAGTGACTTGTCGGTGAACTGGAGCGCTCGCATCCACGTCCACGTTCTCCGGGGAAATGAAGATCACAGGATGTTCCCCGCTGCCACACTCGACAAAACGGTTACCCGTAATAGTCACATCGTCCACCCGTCCAGACTCATACCAGGATTCAGCGTCTACGGCGATGAGAATGGCATTCATGTGAATCCGTTCAAAGGTATTGCCGACAATAGCGACTTTGCGCCGCGTCGTCACAAGGATGCCGCGCGTGGGCACCCGGGCAAAGTGATTATTTATAATGTCGACTTCAGGCGTCCACGTCACATTCTCGATCACATCATGCCTGCCAATGCCATCCGGCACCGGATGGACTAGCGTCAACAGCAGCTCACGCGGATTCAGCCTCACGACGTCAAGCACTTCATTAGCTCCATAGGTAGTAAGGGAACCGGAACGAACAAATTCAATTTTGTCTCCTGGATAAAACCCTGGAAGTCCATATGTTTGAGGATGCATAAAGCGAACCTTCACGGAATTCTCGGCTGTCTGTTCTATGATTCGCAGGTAGGTGCCATGAACATTGACAGGATCATCATGCGAACCGGAAAAACGGCTCTCTTCTACCTTCACCTTGCCCCGGCAGCTGGACATATGGATAAAATCCGCAAAACCAGCAACGGTTCTTCCCGTTTCCGAACGTGGAGACAGGTCCAACCTGCGGAAGGTGAGATTTTCGCTGAATTGACCTACAATACCAAGTCCATGCAGAAAATGCAGGCCGACATCAGTAAAAGTAACATTCGAACTTTGAGTAATAAATACACCTACCTGATCCCTAATGCCATCGCGGTTCTGCAAGACATGACCCGGAACCACCATCGGTTGATGATCGAAATGAAGACGTACCTTCATCGGTTCGAGCTCTTCGACAGACTTGGCCTTTTCCAACCAGTTGTCCATTCTCCAGGTCGTATTCCGCACCGGGTCAAAGGTCTGCATGGGGCCTTCTGTGAAGCTCCAGCCCTCTCCGACCCAGGTCAGTCTACCATCCTGAATTTCATAGCGAGAATGGGGATGAACCTCGGTATCGAAGAAATCGTTGCCACATCCAACAATCTTCATCTCGGTTACCGTTGGTCGGTCATAATCGGTATGTAGATTACGTATCAACACATGTGAACAGCCGTCTAACAGGAACATGGTCTGCTTGCCATGAAAAATAAACAGGGAGCCGTTGCCCTCTATTGTGAACTGATCCAGATCCTTCAGCAAAATACCAATAGTCCTCGTTATATCAGCGTTTTCTTCCTCACTGGCTGTATTCGAAATATAATAGGGCGCTCGAATCGCCTCTTTCGGGTAGAAATGATACGTACCTTTCGCACATTCCAGCACAACGGGACCAGCAATTTGGGCCGCAGCCTGAATCGCACGGGCCATGGCCGGCTGGGTATCCAGCCCCGAGTCTGGCTGGGTGCCGTAGTCGGTCAATCTAACAATGGTGGAATTCACAGTTGTGCCATGTTCAGTAGAATGAATAAGTATCCCGCCCTTCTTTTTTGTTTCTCCGTTATTAAAACTGGGATTCTCCTTAAATACAAGGAAATCAGGTGCCGGCTCTATCATAAGCACCTGATTTCGATTTGTATCTTGATTACTGGGTCACATCATAGGCCTTTTGCAAGATTTCCAAATAACGGTCAAGCTTCAGATTCTGCAGACCTTTAACATAAGCGTCCCAGTCCTTATTCAGATCCTTGTTACCTGTGATGAATTGCAGTTCATTTTGCTCGATATAATTTCTAATATTGGTTTGCAGCAAGCTGGCTTCGTCAATTTCATTTGGATCAATCCAGACGGACCAGATAGGGAACAGCTCTTTGGGCTCATGCCCTTCATACAACAGCGATGCGTCATATAATCTGCGCTCATAACCATTGGATGCATAAATATCTGTGCCCTGAACGAAAGTATCGCGATATTCTTTGGGCATATAGAAGTGAGCCATACCACTCCAACCTGCATTACGCGGTGCTTCACCTTCAGCCATCGGAATTTGTTTGACTACAGGTTTAACGTCTTTCCCCAGTGCCACATCGCCGTCCACCGGATCAGTCCAGTCAATTCCCTTCATGCCACTTGCACCATTCGTTTGGCCTTCTGGTGTGAACATGTAGTCAACCATTTTGATCAGAGCAATTTGCGCTTCTTCACTGGCCTTGTTCGTGATTACAAACTTCGCTCCCGGAGATACACCGCCCGCATCATGCGTCGCATAGGACACACCCTGTGGTCCAGAAATCGGTGGCAGCGGGTTATAGTGTGCCGAGCGAGTGTTGCCTTCATCGATGTTTACGAAGATCGCGGGATGCATGGCTGCACCAGCACCCAGAATTTCTGCATCGGCATTTTCACCGATTTTTTTGAAAGCTTCTGCGTTTTGTGTGAAGGCACCAGGGTCAATCAGACCTGCATCAAAGAGGGACTTGATGTAAGTCAATCCTTCCTTCCATTCTGGTGTAATTGCCGCAGATTGAACTTTTCCATTTTCCATTTGCAGATAGTTTCTGTCATCATCATAGACAAATGCGTTCATCAGGAACGGAATAATCCGTACGCCGAACTCCTCTATGGAACCACTCAGCGGTACCTCATCAGCTTTGCCGTTTCCGTTCGGGTCCTGTGTTTTGAATGCTTGCAGCACGTTTTTGAATTCTTCGGTAGTCTTTGGCATTTCCAGATTCAGCTTTTTGAGCCATTCGGTATTCATCCACATCTTGCTCGGGTAGGAGCAGTGGAAACATTCCGTATACGCAACCAGTCCATAGATATTGCCATCAGGTGCTGTATTAAGCGTTTTCAAATTAGGGTTCTTCTCCATGGCCGCTTTGATGTTGGGCGCATATTGATCAATGAGATCATTCAAAGGAACGAGCACCCCCTGCTTGCCATACTTCAGAAGATCAGCCTGAGAGAACTGGTCTATATAGTGAGTAAGCAGATAGGCATCAGGATAGTCGCCGCTTGCCAGTGAGATTTGCCGCTTTTCCTTGGCCCCGTCCGAAGGATTAATCTCCCAATTAAATTTGATATTAAATTTGTCTTCCACAAATGCAGTGAATTTATTGGTCGGAATATCAATGCTAGAGTCCTGAACCGCAAACACGCTGATATTCACCTTGCCGCCCTCTTCTGAGCTCCCCGACTGTGCAGTGGATGAGCTGCCATTGGAACACCCGCTCATGACAACTGTGAATGCCATTACCAGCATCATTAGCGTTACCATACTTTTCTTCAAATCTGATCACTCCCTTTTGTAGTTTACCAGTTTGAAACGATGAACCCTTGCGTATGAACGCTCTATATCTTTTATTCTCCATACACCAAAACCAAAGATCAACCCTTAACGGAACCGACCAGCATCCCCTGTACAAAATGACGCTGTACAAATGGATAGATGACGAGTACAGGCAAAGTGGCGACCACAATTAACGAATATTTTAACAGTTCAGTAAGCTGCTGTCTTTCCACCATTTTCGCCACGTCCATGGCGCCCGAACCGTTGTTTTGAATGATGATACTTCGCAAGATGAGTTGCAGCGGGAACAGATCTGCCGATTTGAGATAGATTAAGGCATCAAAGTACGCATTCCACTGCCCCACTGCATACATGAGAACCAGCACGGCGATGATCGGCTTCGATAACGGGAGTACAACACTCCAGATGAACCGCATATCACTGCAGCCGTCAATTTCACTGGCTTCGAGAAGCTCCCCGGGAATAGAGGATTGAAAGAACGAGCGGGCAATAATCACCTGCCATACCCAGATAGCGTTTGGAATCAGTAGGGCCCAACGCGTGTCAATCAGATGAAGCTGCTTTACCACCATATAGGTGGGGATCAGCCCGCCACTGAAAATCATGGTGAAGGTGATGATCATCATCAGGGTGTTCCTGCCGAAAAAGGTTTTGCGTGACAACGGATAGGCAATCATGATGGTCAACGCTACGCTGATCAGCGTACCCGCCACCGTATAGAAAATGGAGTTACCGTAGCCGATTAGAATTTCAGGTGTATTGAATAGTGCCTTGTAGCCGTTGAAGGAAATATCTACGGGCCAGAGCCATACCCGACCGGAAGTTACTGCTGCCGGGCTGCTGATGGAGCTGCTGACGATAAAGATCAGCGGATAAATGACCACCAGTGCCACGATACTGAGCAAAATATAGATAGTAACCAGGAACGTTTTGTCCGCAGCGGACTCTTTAATCTTTGTTTGAACGGTTGCAGCCATAGGTGAACTCCTTTCCTACCAAATGCTATTCTTAGTAACTCTCTTTGCCAGACCATTCACCGTAACCAGTAAGACCAGATTGATCAGTGAGTTGAACAGCCCCACCGCAGTCGCAAAGCTATAGTTGGCATTCAATAAACCGACGCGATAGACATAGGTTGCAATGATTTCAGAATTGGCCAGATTGAGCGGATTCTGCAGCAGATAGACTTTCTCGAAACCAATTGCCATCACATTCCCGACATTCAGAATCAGAATGATGACAATGGTTGGCACAAGCCCTGGCAGATCCACGTGACGGATTTTTTGAAAACGCGAGGCTCCATCCACTTTGGCCGCTTCGTACAATGTGGGATCAATTCCCGCAAGGGCTGCCAAATATATAACCGCACTATAGCCCGCAGTCTGCCAAATGTCGGACCAGACATAGATCGAACGGAACATGCCCGGCTCACCCAGAAAATTCACGGAATCCAGTCCAAAGAAATTCATGGCGATGTTTACAAAGCCAAGCCGCGGTGCCAGAAACAGCATAATCATGGACACCATCACGACCGTTGAGATGAAATAGGGAGCAAAGGATACAAGCTGGACAAACTTCTTGAACTTGGCTCCGCGTACCTCGTTAATCATGAGTGCGAGTACAATCGGAATTGGAAATCCGGCCAGCACTAAATAACCGCTCAGCAAAATGGTGTTCTTTACAAGGGTCCAGAATAATGGGTTCTCAAAGAACAGACGAAAGTTTTGAAAACCAACCCAATCACTTCCCCATATTCCCTTGATGACGTTATAGTCCTTAAAGGCAAGAACCGCATTGATCATCGGATAATACTTGAAGATGAGAAAAAATAGCAAGGGCGGAATCACCAGCAGATGTAACTGCCAGTGCTTCATCATTCTTTTGCGGACATTGGTCAGAAAACCAGGTCCCTTTGGCTGTGTTGTTGTCTTGTGATTCAATACGATTTCCTTCTCCAGAACAATCCCCCCTTACCAGCTGTCTGTGATGCGCTAATTTTGGTAGCGCTTTCTTAGATCTGATCATAGTCGATTTTGACGTCCCATAAACAGGTACACCTCCTCCGTTTAACGTACAGTTATCCCGCTTTTGGGGGCACAAATCCGCAGCACGACAGCCATTTTTCCATTATGGAGACATATTTCGTAAAAAAAGACCGCATTGTCCGGAACACGGACAACACAGCCTTAGGGTCCTGAATTTATTTAATCATCAACCGATTGTCTAAATACGCTGGGCGAAATGCCGTTCAATCGCTTGAAGGCCCTTCTAAATGAGTGAGAACTATTGTAACCTACCCGTGACGCAATCTCGTCCACCGTATAATTGCTCTCTTTTAACAAAATTACGGCCTGATCCATTCGGACTTTGATGAGGTGGTCAGAGAAATTGACACCCGTAAACTCTTTGAATAATTGAGAAATGTATTTCTCGGGCCGCTCCACATGCTCTGCAACCCGATATAGAGTCAGCTCTGTATCGGAATACATTTTCGCAGTATATTCCTTGATCTGTTTAATGATTTGAATATGGGCATCCTTCTTTTTGTTCGCAATAACGGAGCACAGTTCTTCCATGATTTCATAAAACTCAGCCTTTATCGTTTCGAGCGGCTCCGAGGAACCAATGTCAATAACCCGTCGTTTCACATTCTCGATGGAGGTGTATTCCGTAAACGCCTTTTGATCCAGCAGCTTGAGAAAAGTCCCCTTCATTTCTCCAACAAGTTGATGCTTCATTTCCATGGACAGTTCACGCTGCTCCATGTTCTGCTCAACTATTGCTTCGACAATCCGTTTGGCCTCTTCAAGTTCTCCTGCACGGATCGTGCCAATCAGTCGCTGCTCCGAATCCAGCGGATAATAATAAGTTGTGTTTTCGGTTTGGGTTTCGTTGTTCCACATCATGCCTTTTTTGTTCATATAGACTGCATATTCCAGCGCTTGATTGGCCTGATCAAAGGAAAGACTGACCTCTGTCAACGCTGTAAATAGATTTCCGAATCCGGACTGGATGGTGATCCTGTATTCATTGAACACATACTGTGCCAGATTCTCCATGGTATGCGTGATATCTTCCTTTTCACGATCCATTTGGGGGTCAGTTTCCTTGGAAAAGAACAGGATGACTACTTTATCCGAGCCCATATCCGTCATCAGGACATCTACGCCCAGTTCAGCCAATGCCTGCTTCAACAGTAGGCGGGAGGCATTCAGTTCATTCAGGATCTCAACGCTGTCCATACTGGCATACCCCTTAATCTGAACAATTCCGGCATACCCCGTGCCTGGATACAAATTAATATCTGCCTGTTCGGCGGCGGAAAGAATCTCATCCCGTGATTTGAATTCGCCGGAGATCAACCGCTTCAGAAAGGCATCTCTGACCAGTGGGAGCTGGCGATTCAATTCGGATTCGAGCAGCTTGTTCTTGGTCAGCATATCCGCAATATTTCCACTCAAAAAATCAAATTCATTTTTGGGAGCCGATTCATCCTTCCCAAACTGCTCTTTCATTACACTTAACAGTCGATTGATTGGCATACTGTTGCGATAGGCTAGCACGAGTCCAACCATCAATCCGATGAGCAGTGTGCCGCCAGTAATCAGTAGCGTCATCCCCTTGATCCTGTTTGCATTTTCCATCAGGACATGACGGGGGATGCCCGCCTGGTATACCCATCCGTTCTTATCGGATCTTGTAGTGATTACGAGATCATCCCCATAGAACTGGCTGACTCTACTTGGGTCAAAATGAGAGTCGGAAGCCATTTTCACCATCTCGGGCTCGGAGCTCCCCTGCAGCGCAATGGTATTGCCCTCCGTATCGCTGATATGAACCCAGCCACCGTATCGGTCATTCAGGCTGGACAACAGATTGAGAATCATCTTCTCGTCAATGATTACAACGGCAACAGCCGGTGAAGAATCATTGAAGCTGTCCAGAGGCAATGACTGCATATATGTGATCACCGAGGTCTGCTTTCCCCTGCTGACATACGAACTGAGCGGTTTAATCTCACTCCGGTGGGTCTTCCCCAACACGTCCTTCATCCATTCTTCCAACGAAAGGTCGTTATAACGGAAATCCGTGTAATAGTGATTCGGTCTGTACGAAGAACCCGGGGTCAAAATTAGATTGTAATTCGCAAGATAAATATAATAATTTTGCAGAAAATCATTGGTCTGTCCAAAGGTCAACACATTCTCCATCGTTCTCCAGATCCCATATACGTTGGTTTCGTTGTCCCTTTCATTCATGAGAACGTTCAATTCCTGATTGACCGCAAGCTGTCGGGTGAAGCCCTCCACTTCCGCCATGCGGCCCTCCAGTATTTCCTGGCTCTTCTGAAGTTGGGTAACACTATTCTCAATGGAAATGGACTGTGTTACGGAGATCGAAGTCAGATAAGACATATAACCGCCAATGCTGGGTATAACCAAAATGATCACGTAGGATATTAAAAATTTACGAAAAACATTGGAATATTTAATGGGTAACCCTCCTCCCCCTCCTTGAGGTATTGGTAGCGTTATCAAAGATAATAACATTTTGCGGCTTAGTCAATTGTTTTATCTCATTTCTCCATCGTGTTTCATTCGGGAATGAATAAAAGGCAACGATAAAAAGTAGATTATCATTGCTTTTTTTAACATTTCCGAAGCTCTTTGGTTTGAGATGATGCGTGACTTCAATAGCCCGTTTTCCGGTACGACAAGCCTGCCCTCCCCTAACTTCTCATCATTCAGAAAAAAGGGGCCATGATGGCCCCCAATCCTTGTTTCACTTCATTTCTTCTTTGCTTCTTCTCCCTCTGTCCGGGGGGTTACAACCTGATCGGCCGATGCTGCTTCAATATCGCCAAGAGCCCAGTGTGTGGAAGGAACATCTTTCCACTGCGGCTGTGAAATGTTCGTGAGCGGTGCTCTGCCTATAGCTCGATTGATGGCAACAACTGCTTCTGCTCTTGTCAGTACGGCATTTGGTCGAAAAGTTCCATCACTATAGCCTTTCAGGATGCCTGCACTTTGTGCTTTCAAAATGGCTTCCTTGGCCCAGTGGCTGCTGATATCAGAGAACCCATTGCCTGGAGTTCCGGCATCCGGACCAAGAAGGGCCACAAGACTGGCCAGCTCCGCGCGAGTTATGGACTGATTTGGCTTAAACGTACCATCTTTGTAACCATTCATCAGCCCCAGTTTACTTACCTTGGCAATGGCGTCAGCTCCCCAATATTCAGACTTAACATCACTGAATGAAATAGCAGGTCCTGTGGCTTCTTTCTCAGATACCATTGCCAGTATGGTTGCCATCTCTGCACGGGTGAGCTTGTTATCCGGCTTAAACAAACCGCCAGGATATCCTTGAATATAGGCCTTATACTGAATATCCTGACCATTGCCAGTACTTGGTCCCGCCTCTGGTGTGCCAGATTCCGGAGTTGGTGATGGCACAGAAGTATCTGAAGGCTTTACGACTGGAGTCGATGGTCCGCCTGGATTGGATGGTGCACCCGGATTGGATGGACCACCTGGATTCGACGGATTTGTTGGTTCACTGTTTCCGGTAGGGACAGTAAATTTCAATTGGTCGGCCAGCATGAGATCACCGGATTTCTTAACCACTTTGAGTGTATGCTGGCCTTTTGTCAGACCCGAAATGCTGTAAATCTCCTGCATCATTTGCCGACTTGGACTATATACGTTCACAGTTTGCTTCAGTTGTCCGTCGACATAAATATCCACTTCTCCCTGCTCGAGTCCAGTAGGTGTAATCAAGCTTATTCCGGTCCCTTTGAAGGTGTATTCGAAGAAATCTCCATTCGCCGTCGTAGAATGTACGTCATTGAGATAATCACCGCCGAAGGAAAAACTGAGATTCAACGTTCCCACGGGCTGAGCATCAAGATATGTTTTGCTCAGTGTAACGCGCTCTCCATTAACGGTGTAATCAGTGCCCCGAATCAATCCATTAGAGCCGTTGGTAATACCCTTGAAGCTTTCCACCTGTTTCAGCAGCGTTACATCAATATCAGCCTGAGCGGAAGCTAATTTGTCAAAGCTCGCATTCACCGGATTAATCATATTCGGAAGCTCAACCTTGAGCATATCAAGTAGCATGAATCTACCCGACTTCTTGACGGCCTTCAGCGTGTGCTGCCCATCCGGAAGGCCCGAGATGCTGTACAGGTTCTGCTGTGCCAATCGTCCGTTGCGATACGCACTGACCGTTTCCTTGAACTGACCGTCCACATAGATATCCATATCTCCCTGTGACTGGTCTACCTCTGTGAACAGCTGGATCCCTGTACCTCGGAAGGTATACTCAAAGGAATCACCATTTGTCTCGGTATATTGTACATCATCCTTATAGTCACCCATGCCTCTCCCGGTGCTGCGGGACCATGAGCCATTGTATTTAATGGCTGGATCGTCATTATTGATCAGTGCATAACGAATGCCCGTTGTATCACTGACTTTAATTACAAGAGTCTGCGGATCACCAGCGCTGAAAGTAACGCTTAAGTCTGTCGTTCCTACAGGCAATTGGGTGAGGTATTCTTTCTTGATGTTCAAATTGTCATCGACCACCTTGTAGTCGTCTTCACTGAGCATTACTCCGTCATTTTCAATGCCAGTTAATGTGTTTCCGTTCAATGACAGTGTAACAGCAATGTCCTTCTGTTGTTCGATTGCCTTGTCAAAGTCGGCAAAAGCCGGACTAATGGTGCTGTTCTGCCCTCCAGTCGCAATTTCCGTTGTTACTCTAATCGCATCCAGCAGCATATATTGGCCCGATCCTTTGACTACCTTCAAAGTATGCAAACCGTTATCCAATCCGGCCGCACTATACAGCACCTGTTGGGCCTCTCGCTCACCACTCGTATTAGCGCTAACCGTTTCAGGCGTTCCATTATCGAGTGTGACTATCATTTCTCCCAGCCCTTGATCTTTCTCCGTCAGCAGGTCAATGCCTGTTCCAGTAAAGGTATATTCAAAAGAATCACCGTCTCTTTCCGTAAAATGTACATCATCTTTGTAATCCCCAAAACCTCTGCCGGTGTTTGGACTCCATGAACCCGTATATTGAATATGGTTGTCATCATCATTAATGTAAACCACATCGGTCACGGCAGCAGCATCCATGGCAGCAGCATCTGCTGCAATTTTATTTTCTGCATTCGCGGCAGGATCAGATCCAGCGTCTAGGTCAGATCCTTGCTGCGTATTTATATTCGCTGGACCAGTGTTCGAGGAATCCGTAATATCGATGCTCAGATCCTGTTTGCCATCGATTTGCTCCTTGCCTCCGTTACGCTTCCAATCCCCACTATAGCGCAT
Organism: Paenibacillus sp. 11B; assembly: GCF_030487755.1. Taxonomy (NCBI): domain Bacteria; kingdom Bacillati; phylum Bacillota; class Bacilli; order Caryophanales; family Paenibacillaceae; genus Paenibacillus; species Paenibacillus sp. 11B. Next base: position 1,204,633 of record NZ_JAUKNS010000002.1, read on the forward strand.
GCCCGTATCATCATCATTAACGGCCGATGTGCCGCTCAGTGCGGTTACTTTAAGCATTCGGGAGGCATGGGGTTCCAGCACGCCGCCACTGAATTCCGTATTAAAAGTTCCCAATTCGGAATGACTCCAAAGGTCACGAACTGAAGCTGGACCTTCCAGTCCAAGATCACTCCATTTCACTTTTACTTCGGCACTCCGATTGCCCAGATTGAACAGAGCTACGCTGTACGTACCATCTCCGTTATTGGCATACCAAACCTGCTGCTTGGTATCTATGGATACCGGATGGCCTGGACGTCCGGCCTGATTGACCGCGATAACTTCGTCATTAGTGAGTAATTGAAGTCCATAGCTGTCCAATCGTGTCAAGTCATTTCCGGTATAGAGGGGCGCTGAAGAGATGGACCAGAACGTCATGGCAGTCTGGCGCTCGTCCTTGGTCAGACCATCCATGGAGCCATTCCCGATATTCAGGGAGTCGAAATCATTCCAACCCCCTGGCCCTGCATCACGCCACCAGATGGCCGCTATGGGGAATAAGCGTGAAATACTCGACCATTCAGTCAACCCCTTACTGCTATCGTAGGCTTCAATATCCCAATCGATCCGCCAGCCATTTGCATACTTTTTCCAGACGTCCACGTAGTTGTGGTCAAGCGCCCAGGAAAGCTCAAACCAGATGTTATTTCTATCCAGTGCCTTGGACCATGCCTCCACATCACCGCGTGCATCCCGGCTCAGGTTATTGATGCCTGACCCTGGAGTCACACTGTCGAATTTGACAAAGTTGATGCCCCACTCACCAAGAAGATCCGCGATGGAGTCAATGTACTTCTGTGAGCAAGGGTTCGAAAAATCAATTTTGTAAGTGTATGAATCCCAAGCATCCATTACAACGAGCGGCTTTACCGCAATATCCTGCATACGACATGCTCCGCCCGTACCATAAACCTCAAGATTTTTATTATAAGCAGTGATTGATAACCCCGGAATCAGATAGATTCCGATCTTCTGTCCGTTATTATGGACATAATCAATGACCTCCTGAAATCCGTTCGGATAAAGAACAGAACTCGGGATCGGACGGCCGTATTCATCCTCGTCACCGTTCCAGCCAGCATCAATATTAATGTATTCATATCCATGAGCTTGCAGCTTCTCGCGCATGGCATCCGATTGCTTCTTAATGCTCTCGGCCGATGTCCAGTTACCCGCCCCGTCATATACCTGCATGCTGTAACTGCTCCAGCCCATATACGGCTTCTGGGCCAGACTTTTATCTGCTGCTTGTGCCACATTGCCTGTCGTTCCCATCATTCCGAACTGCACTGCTGCAATCATGAATACCATAAAACACATTGCCATCCTTTTTCCGATTCGTTTCAAATTATCCCTACCCCCTCTGAATTTGGTCGTTCAAATCCTTGTTGATAGCGCTTCCATACGAGAAGAGAATAGTGGATGAGGGATCCCTGGAATAGGTACAATTCGGTATTTTACGTACAATTAACCTGAAAAACAGGGGCAAATCGTCGCAGAACAAACACATTTCCATTACTGGATAAATAAACAAATAAAAAAGGTTCCTAATGGCATTAATGCCACTCTAGGAACCTTTTTCGTGTTACATATGATGCGGTCGAGAGGACTCGAACCTCCACGGGGGTTAGCCCACACGGACCTGAATCGTGCACGCGATTGAGAACCAAGCGGAAAACAAATTAAGGATGAGGAACATAAAACCCGCGAAAATCCTTGTAGGATCAAGGTTTTCGCGGGTTTTTCTGTCTTTTCCAAGCGCCGTAAGTCTGAGACATTCGTGAATACAGATATACGGGTGCTTTGCGGTTCGGCAATGCCGTATGAATTACCTGTATTTTATCGGGCAATTCAACGGTGTAAATATATAATCTCTACAACGCTCTAGTCTTAGAGTTACAACTTAAATCTTTTTTCACCGTTATTTGTGATACGGTTCTCCGCGCTGTCTGTAACGGCAAATTTTTGAAAACAACTCATCTGCCTTTTCAACAAACTCCCCATAACTTAGCATAAGCATAATTCCTGAATGAAGCCCATAAAGTATATAAACATTCGATAGGATATTCGGGGGGGGGAGCCACGTTGAGTTATACAGTACCGGGAGGTCAACCACAGGGAAAACCTATCTTTATCACAAGTAAAATCAGAGAAGCGATGATCGCTGAATTAACTGCACAGTATGATTATACGCAACATATCGCAAATTCCAGCATGGAAGAAGTCAATGCCGTTTGGAGAGCAATCTTGTTGGATGAAAAAAGACATTACGGAATGTTTCTAACTCTGTTGCGCAAATACGACCCCGTACAATATGAAGCTTATGTCTACTTTCAAAACACTCATTTTGCCCGTAAAGATCCAATGCAAATTTATAAACCCGATTATGATAAACAATTGATATTAAATAATGTCAGAGATGATATCAAAGGTGAATTAGAAACAGCTGTACTTTATGATGAATATGCAGCTGAAATTTCTTACCCCGATGTTAAGAATACATTCGCTCAAATCAGCCGTGATGAGAAATACCATGTTGAACATTTAACAAAGCTCTTGATAAGTTTGGATCCTGATCCTTACAACGGTCTGAGATAAATCTGCACTTTATTATAAGGTTTTAGCTACAACGATTTGTAATCCAGAATAACTTGCCGTTACTTGTGGTACGGTTCAGTGTATCACCACAAAAGCGAAAGAACTCTCATGAGACATAGCATGAAGAGTTCTTTTCATAGAATTGACCATATAAGTAATTAGGCTTTGCATGATTAGCAGATGCATGCCTTACTTGCGTCAAATTTATATAAATGGATGTGGAATATACAGTTCTTCTAAACGGGTAATTTCTTCAGAAGTCAATTTAACCGACAACGACGAAACCGCATCTTCCATATGTCTGATCTTCGTCGAACCCATAATCGGCGCGGGACCTCTTCTTTTTGTAGCAACCATGCAAGTGCAATTTGCGCACGCGAAATTCCCATGTTAGCAGCAATTTGTTGGAGAAAAGTATTGCGTCAACTGACCTGCTTATTGTCCGAGTCACTCGGCGTTTCCGAAATTGTTGCGCGGTTCACCTGAGATGAATTGTTCGTACTGGATATGATCGCGTCCAAGTGAGCACCTCATCAGATCTATGGACACGCTGTTCCCGAACCTGCTGTGCCAAATTCGAAAAAAAGAAGTCGATCATTTCATTGGTCGACATCTAATTTTTCTATTGCTCGGTCAAAATTTGTGGACCTTCAGCCGTAATGGCGATCGTATGCTCGTATTGGGCGGCGAGCTTATTGTCCATCGTCCGGATCGATTGTCATGAAGTAGGTGCCTCCGGTGATCATGGGCTCAATCGTGAATACCATATCTCGCTTGATAAGGAGACCTTTTCCAGGCTTACCGACATGCATTTAACTTGGTTTCTCGAAAGTAAGAAGCTACCAAAGTTTTAGACAAATTGTGCACTAACTCATATACCTATAAAAAAACACCGATGTCGGTACAGATTCCGTTAGGCACGAAGAACAACCCATGCCAACGGCGCTGTTCGGATCATCATGTTCGCCTCTAGCAAAAGCTACCCCTTCAATATGATAGACCCTCGGTTCTTCCGAAAAATAATTCCTGTATTTGAATACAACTCGAGGTCAGCATTTCCGTCAAATCGCGGACAACTAACATCGTCTATTGCTGGACAGAATCGATTGGCTTTAACCATTAGCTTCTTGATATGCCTTCTTAGCCAAATTTTTCGCAGTTGCTTCTCCATTCCCAGAAGTATACGAAATTATTTGTCATAGGTATTTGGTATCATTTTATGATAAAACAATCCTTATTATCGTATAAACTTTGCTTTTATTCATTGGACTCCACCTCTAAAATTTATGGATTAAGTAATATAAAGGTAGAACATTCATGGAATGATCAGGGGAAACCAATATTCCCCTGATCATGCGACGAAAAGCCTCTGTTCCCGCGGGCCATTGGACGCCAGAACTGGCCCACATGATCGAAGAGAAGTTTCAGGCCACCTGGTCACCCGAACAGATTGTGGGACGGTTGCGTCAGGAAAACAACCGATGGTATGCTTTAAAATGATCTACCGATGGCTGTATGCTGGCTTATTGGTGATCGGAACTCTAGCGGTTCTCCGGCACAAAGGTAAGCATCAGAAGCCCGCAGAAACACGCGGTAAGTTTGCTGTGTGTGGGGAAGCCGATTGCCCAACGTCCGAAAGAAGCACGTTCTCGCGATACATTTGGCCACTGGGAACTGGATACTATGGTCTCAAGCCGAGGGAAAGCAAGGGCTGCGCAGCCGTACGGGGTTGTCGATGGAAATTGCCTTTGGTGTAGCAGCCTTCCATTACCCTGTGAAAGCGTTCTGAACAGCTACCTCAGTGTGGGAAGGAGTTTGCCTGTTATGCCAATCTGGAAGCCACACCTGTTTTACAGGTGTATTTTGCAGCCCCTATTCCTCCTGGCAACAGGCTCAAATGAGAATGCCAATGGTCTTTTGCGAGAATTCTTTCCTAAAGGCACGGATTTCGCTCAAATGACAGACGAAGCTTTATGACGTGTTCTTGATCTGATAAGCCACAGACCACGGAAATGTCTGGGCTGGAGGATGAAAAAAGAAGCTGCAACAAAAGGTCCGGGTAACGCCAAACCTCTTGATGCAGCTTCTTTTGTATTTCTACTCGCTTTGCACCGCGAATTCATAATAACTTTAAGCCTTGCGAAGCATTTGTCTCTCGCTTAGCTGTGAAAGCATATCCTTCGTCATGGCCTTCAGGTCGTAGCGGGCATGAAATCCCCATTCTGTCTTCGCTGCCGTCGCATCAATGGAATGCGGCCAGCTATCGGCAATCGCCTGTCTCTTCGGATCAACGTCATAATCGAGGATAAAGCCGGGAAACTCATCCCGAATCGCTGCAGCGATTGCCTCCGGATCCACGCTCATTGCGGTGACATTAAATGAATTTCGGTGCATCAACCGGGAAGAATCCGCTTCCATCAATTCAATGATAGCGTTCAGGGCATCCGGCATATACATCATGTCCATGTTTGAGTCCTTGGCGATATAAGATGTATACCGGCCAGCCGTCACGGCTGCGTAATAAATTTCCACCGCGTAATCCGTCGTTCCTCCGCCGGGAGGCGTCATATAAGATATCAAACCCGGGAATCGCAGCCCCCTGGTATCCAGGCCGTATTTGTGAAAATAATAATCACAAAGCAGTTCGCCGGACACTTTATTCACGCCGTACATCGTATTGGGCCTCTGGATCGTATCCTGCGGGGTATTGTCTTTCGGAGTCGAAGGACCAAAAGATCCAATGGAGCTTGGAGTGAAAAATTGGCAGCCGAGCTCCCTGGATACTTCAAGTGCATTCATCAATCCGCCCATATTCAAATTCCAGGCAAGCAGCGGTTTCTCCTCTGCGGTAGCCGACAGCAGCGCAGCCAAATGGATGACGGTATCAACTTCGTACCGCTTGGCGATTTCGAACATCGCCTTATCATTCGTCACGTCCAGCAGCTCGAATGGCCCGGATCGGGTAATTTCGTGGGCTGATGACCTGAGATCCGTAGCAACGACGTGATCCGCACCATAAATTTCACGTAATTTAACAACTAACTCAGAACCGATTTGGCCCAGTGCTCCCGTCACCAAAATCTTGTTCATAAGACATTCCTCCCGAAATATACTCCCACAAATGCAGCTAAATCAGCTTCATTTCCTTGCCAACTTTCTCATAAACGGAGATCACCTTGTCGAGCATCTCCTTGGTATGGGCAGCTGTCGGCATGTTGCGTATTCTTCCGGTTCCTTTCGGAACCGTCGGAAACACGATTGCCTTGGCGTAAACACCTTCTTCATAGAGCCGTTTGCTGAACTGTTGGGTGGTTACTTCATCGCCAATGATACAAGGTGTGATCGGCGTTTCGCTTTGGCCTACATCATATCCAAGTCGGCTCAAGCCGTTTTTCAAATCATTGCCGTTCTCCCACAGCTTCTCGATCAGCTCTTTGTCATTCATCAAAATGTCGACAGAAGCGCTGCAAGAAGCGATTGCAGCCGGAGGTAGCGATGTCGAAAACAGAAACGGACGGCTTCTCAGCTTCAACCATTCGATCAGTTGTTTTTTACCCGCCACATAACCGCCGACAACGCCGATCGCCTTGGAAAGAGTACCAATTTGAAAGTCAATGCGGTCGGACAATCCAAAATGCTTCACGGTTCCCGCACCTGCTCCGAGAACGCCCGAACCGTGGGCATCATCCACATAAGTAATCAGATCGAATTCTTCTGCTATTTTCACGATTTCGGGCAGCTTTGCTATATCACCATCCATGGAGAAAACCCCGTCAGTGATGACCATAATTTTATGGTACTGACCGGATTCCTTGGCATCTTTCGCCTGCTGTCTTAAATCATTCATATCCGAATGCTTAAAGCGAATCACCTTAGCTCTCGACAGGCGGCAGCCATCAATAATCGAAGCATGGTTCAGCTCATCGGATAAAATCGCATCATGCTGGTCCATTACCGCGGATATAGCAGCCATATTGCAGTTAAATCCCGATTGATACACGATAACGGCTTCCGTTTTTTTGAAACGGGCCAGTTTTTCTTCAAGCTCAATATGAAGATCCATCGTACCATTGATTGTTCTCACAGCCCCTGCGCCTGCCCCGTATGTCTGCGACGCCTTAACTGAAGCATCAATCAGGCGGTAATCTGTTGCCAGTCCCAAATAGTTATTGGAAGACAAATTGATTAGGGACTTTCCGTCGATACGAATAACAGGACCATTTGCACCCTGCAGCGTATCGATGACGTTATATAGACCTTTAGTCTTTAGATCTTCGATGTTCGAACTTAAAAATTGGTCCAATGCTTGACTTGACATTCCATTCCCTCCTCGATATACGTATGTCCTCGTACAGGAGACATAGTATTCCTCCAAAAAACCCTGTTATAAAAGGAATTAAACTAATTTCAATGTATCATCTTTTTTATTCTTTGTACACATGTGGTGGACAAAAAAATAAAAATATCCGCAAAAAAACATAGCGATTGCTTCCCCCATTCCCGGAAGCAATCGCTACTAAATCTTTGCTTATATCTCTTGCTGTCATTAACCCTTCAGCTTCGTGAGTTAGAAAAAGACGGTTTAGTCTCTAGAACGATATATCCTGTAGTTCCACCTAAAATAGAGTATCAGCTAACTGATATTGGGCATTCAATGAAGGATATTATTCTTGCGATGTATGATTGGGGGCTTGATTATCAAAAGATGCAAGCAAAGAAAACTCCATTTAGCAAAGAGGTATAGTGATGTGAAATGTCTCCTGACAGTTGTCCGGACGACGCCTATTCCATGGGTAGCCAATCTACGATAATGCTTCAACTTGTAGAAGGGTCATCTTACGAGGAGGTGTTCTAAGGCACGCTCTAGTTCATCTTTATTTCTAACCCGGCCCGTATATCAGGCCGGGTGTCGTTTTTTGTACTTAAACAACTTTATTATCAGAGAACATGTCGGGCTTAGAACTGCTGCTGCGGCTGTTGGAGGAACAGCAGAAAAACAGGCAGCTCTACAAATCGTCCTACTCTGATGACTACAGGGATCAGATTTACGTACACAAGCTGGGCCAGGGGATCAAACCGGGATACATTACGCATTCAGGAATGGCTTGGTCACAGCCATTTTTTCGACTAACGAAACATCTATGCCCACTTGGAATACATATCCAAGATATCATCAGCGCAGGTGATGAGCGGAAGCCTGAATATCCTGACAAATATAAAAAAGGCTCTGATCTGCATAAAAACGCAGAACAGAAACCTATTGATGATGAGTATGATGCGGTCGAGAGGACTCGAACCTCCACGGGGGTTAGCCCACACGGACCTGAACCGTGCGCGTCTGCCAATTCCGCCACGACCGCGTATATCATATCTCCGAGAAATTATATCGCGGCGACAAGAAATAATATATCATGTGCAGGTAATTAGTGTCAACAAAAAAAATATAATTTCCCACTTCAATGTATGTAATATAACCAATACATTGTCCAATTTCTCTCCAGTTGAAACAGTAGTTACTTTTTTGTCATCGATTAGAATCCAACATTCGAGTTTTTTCAACATAAAAAGTCAGAATTCCGTTAACATTGAGGTGCTAAGAAAACATTAAAACAGGTTTGACATTTTCGCATTTATGCAATATAGTTTCAAAAGGTTACAAAAACTTAATTATTCATTTGCCGAGTTTCATGTTTGAAAACGGGGGAACCATTTTGGGTGAATTATTCTTATACATAGGAAATATAGGGAACCTTCTACCGAACCCTTAGCTAACTCCGTAGGCATCGAAGGGAGAACACAAATTTTGAAAAAGCTTATCATCTCCATTTTTGGAGCAGCAGTACTATTTACATCCGGGGCAACAAGCACTGAAGCAAGCAGTATTAACACCGTGGTAAACAACATGACAGGCATACCTTACAAATGGGGTGGCACTACGCTCGCCGGGTTTGATTGCTCGGGATTTATGAGATATATTTTCAACAAATACAGCATTGAATTGCCACGTACTTCGCAGCAGCAAGCCAAGGCTGGCACGCCGGTATCCAAAGCTAATCTGCGTACAGGTGACCTGGTGTTCTTTAATACGATGGGTAATGGCATTTCACATACAGGTGTATATATCGGTGGCGGACAGTTCGCTCACGCTTCAAGCAGCAAGGGTGTAAGCATCACTCAATTATCCAATCCTTACTTCAACGATCGTTACGTAACAGCACGCCGGGTAACAGGACAATATATGTATAACAAAATGTTGGGCAAAATATAAGTTGAACACGAAAAGGCTTCGGTTATAACCGGAGCCTTTTCTTTGTCTGCCCTATTTCTACAGAAAGCTGGACAAAATGATTCTGCAATACATAGGTTAATGTAAAGCCTTCTGTACTCTCATTGCACCCTGAGACAACGCATGGCCTCCGCCTACGGCTCCAGCCACAGCCACCGTCTCCATAATCTCCTGATCGGTCGCTCCTTTGGCACGTGCCTCTTCCACATGGTAGAACGTACATACCTCATTATTGGCAAACAATCCAATGCCCAGGGCAATCAGCTGTTTGGTCTTGGCTTCAATCGCTCCTGCCTGAAAACATTCTCCAGTGAACTCATGATAAGACTTCACCACTGCAGGCAGCACGTCGCTTAATTCACCCATCTGATCTTTATAGGCATGAACCTTATCATTCATCAGTGTCATGGTTACCGCACATCCTCTCGGCTGATATGTTACAAACTCTCACTGTACCTATCTTCTCTCCCGAGAGGTGCAATTATGCCAAAACATCCATGGTAAATGAACCTAAAACGCATGTCCTATTCTTCGAGCAGGCTCTTGCGTGGTTCGCTGAACAACTGGTACTGATAATTCCGGTCAAGCTTGACCACACGACGATTCTGACGGCGAATGAGTACCTGCTCCCCGTCCCAGGCTACGACAATGCCTGTCACATCATTGGACTGAATCTCGTCCCGAATCACCCTTACTTTTTCACCCGATAAACGCAGTACATCCAATTCTGCATCACTGATCATATTCCCGACGCCTACTTTCTCCATAAAAATTATTTACAAAAAGAGACCTAAATGAAAAGTCATTTAGGTCTCACGTGACTGTATTGGACTGTCATGTCATTCGAAAGTATGTCCCGACTGAAAGTTACCGCTGCGCGTGCTCTTTGCTGTCGTTCTTCTCAAACCAAAAATCAAGCACTTTGGCGGACATCACACGTTCTTCAAGGTACTCCACTTGATGCGGTGTAAATTGTTCTTTCCAAGAGAAGGACAACTCTTCGCACAAGCCTACAATCGTCAGCAATTCTGACCAGGCAACGTAGCGTTTGTACCAGAAAAATTGAGGATGTTCAATCATATAGGGATAAAGGTCATCGAATTCCGTATGTTTACAATCCAGGGCACGCTCAAAATGTACTTTCGATTCCGCCAGCTTATCAATAAAAAATTGTTCTGTTGCCGGTTGGTTACCCATGGTGTTGCCTCCTCTCCCTAACATAACCCCATTATAAATGAAATCAGCGGTCATGCAAAGGCATTGTTATAAAAATAGGCACGTTTTCCTTTAAAAAGTCATATTTCGTTATCGTCAAATTGCACGGTACCGTCATTCAATGAACGAATGCGCACCAACGCTTCAACCGGGATGCCCTGCTCACGAATTGTACGCGCTCCGGCCTGAAAACATTTTTCGACCACGACACCGAATCCAACCAGTTCCGCACCCGAACGTTCGATAATTTTAATAACACCGCGAGCAGCATCGCCATTGGCAATAATATCGTCAATGAACAAAATACGATCATTCTCATGGATATATTCACGGGATACCATAATATCCGTTACGATTCCTTTGGTAAAAGAAGGCACTCTTTCACAGTAGGCATCGGGGTCAGCCAAAAGTGTTTTTTTGCGACGGGCGAATACCAGCGGAACACCCAGTTCATATGCGGCAGCAAAGGCGACCGGAATTCCCGAAGACTCCACTGTAATGACCCGAGTTACACCACTTTCACGGAAACGAGCGGCAAATTCACGTCCCATTTCCATCGTCAATGCAGGATCAATCTGGTGATTCAGCAGACCATCCAGCTTCAGCACCTGATCTGACATGACTACACCTTCTTGTAAAATCCGTTGTTTCAATACTTCCATAATTTGACCTCCCAAGCCTATCCTATGACGTAAAAGTATCATAGATCCGGCTATCAGTTCAAGCGAAATTGCCTCTACTCTTGTCCAGAGCATATAAATGACCCCATGCCGCACTTCAATTGTCATGACTTTGATGGGTCAAGCATACCTTGTACCATGGCACCCGCATGTCCAAACTATTCAGGGGCCTGAGAGGGGAAACACATGAAACAGGCATTTCGGGTGCTGCAGATCGCATTTACATACATCGGAACGGTAGTAGGAGCCGGCTTTGCAACAGGGCAGGAGATATTGCAGTTTTTTACCCAGTATGGCAAATGGGCCACCATTACCATTGGCTTATCGACCATACTCTTTGTCTGGTTAGGTACAAAAATGATGCTAATTGCCCATGATACCGGCTCTCGCTCTTACGAGGATCTCAACAAGCATCTATTCGGTCATAAAGCAGGAAATTGGATTACCTGGGTGACTCTCCTGATTCTCATTGGAGTAAACAGTGTCATGTTGGCCGGAGCCGGATCGGTCTTTGTAGAGCATCTGGGGCTCCATTACCAGACAGGTCTGATTGTTACCCTTATCGGTACATATCTGCTGCTTGGACGCGGCATTCAGGCCATCCTGCAAATGAACAGTATCGTGGTGCCCATGATGCTCCTGCTTTCCCTCCTTATGATCACCAGCACCATACATCATCCCGGCGCAAACCGATTTATTACCTTAACCACTGACAGCAATCCAATCCAGGTCTGGTTATCGCCTCTGTTGTATACTTCATTCAACCTGGCGCTTGCCCAAGCTGTACTCGTTCCGGTGGGGAATCAGATTCGCAGCCGAAAAGTACTGAAATGGGGCGGCGTTCTGGGCGGGATTGGTGTAGGATTCATGCTTATGGCAGCTCACTTTGCCATGTCAGCCCAGATGCCTGGCATCACGCAATTTGAAATTCCAATGGGCAGCATTGCCTTTCAACTAGGATGGGTAGTCCAGTCAATCTATGTATCCCTGATTTTCATGGAAATCTTCAGTACGTTTGTAGCCGATATTTATGGAATGACCCTCCAACTCAGACAGCATGTCCGAGTACATCCCAAACTGATCATCCTGGCTATCATGCTCTTATGTTATTCGCTCAGCCAGTTTGGATTCAGTTCACTGCTCTCTATCCTTTACCCCATTTTCGGCAGTTTGGCACTGTTTTGGGGTGCAAAATTAGTAATGGATCGATGGGGAAGCTTTCGCGGGCGCAAAAAACATCTATAACAATGAACGATATGGTTGAATACATCTCTTCCCTTAACATAACAAAAGCCGCTGATAAACCAGCGGCTTCTTTCTTTTCCCTCTCCAGAACCTAATTCTGGCTCGGAAATTGCAAATACATTTTTTTCAGTTCATTGACCGATCTGCCCAGAGAGTAATGGGTTTTGGCTTTCTCACATGCCGAGCGAGCCAGCTCATAACGGTACGCCGGGTCAACCATAACCTTCTCCAACGCTTCTGCCAATGCAGACGGATCTTCTGAGGGCACCAGCAAGCCGTTACTTCCGTTCTCGATCTGCTCTGGTATGCCGCCCACATCTGTCCCTACAAGGGCAAGACAGCTAAGCGCTGCTTCAGCGAAAACAGACCCGAATGCCTCGGCCCGTGAAGGAAGTACAAAGATATCAAAAAATGGCATGAATTCCTCAGGATGCAGCGTATAACCATAAAAGATAGTCTCATTATAAATACCCAGCCGCTGGGCCAATTCTTCCAAATCCGGGCGAATCGGTCCGTCCCCAATAATATGAAGCACGTAATCATGTCCCCGGGCTTTCAGCTCGGCACAGGCTTTGAACAGAATATCCAGCCCTTTCGCCGGAACCAGTCGACATACGGTGACCAGTTGTGGTATGGCATTTTCATGGGGGATGGGCTTGAACCTTTTCTCATCAAAACCGTTCGGAATCACACCGATAACATCAGGATACTGCACATAAGGCGCCAGATAACGACGGAAAGAATCCGATACCGTTAATAGTCGCTCTGCCTGATGCTCCAGCTCACCATAGATCGCCAGCAGAAACTGGTGCTCCGGTCCTTCCGGCTCAATACGGCCGTTCAGGATTAGCTCTCGCTCATAACTGGAGTGAATCGTTTGAATGAGGGGAATATCCGGGAAAACCTTCTTCATTGCAAGCCCCGCGATCGGGTGATGGGCATGAATCAGATCGTAAGGCTTCTGAATACGCAGCTTGGTCCACCACAAATAATCCCGGTAGGTTTGCATATATTTTTGAACGACAGGACTATCCTGATACTGGGTCCAATCGAACGTCTCAAACTGGATATCCTCTCTGCCCTTGTTGCGAATTCGCTTAGGCAGCGAGAACAGATCCATCTCCCACCTCGGGGTTGTAAACCTCTCTTGCATATACGGAATCATAGAGGATACACCTCCGGGCTGCTCCGGAGGAAAGAAAAGCGCCTGCAGCAATCTCACCGTTAGTTTCCCCCTTTCTAGCATAAGTCTTCTCCGTGCATCTTCCATCATGATATACCAGAACATATGTTCAGTAAAGCAACAAAATGAGATTTCCGATCACTCGGACATCAACCAGCTGAATAATAGAATTCATTTCAATATCAATTGTACCATGCTGGTTCTGACGCTGACGACATTACGAATATTGTTAGGTTCTAGCGCACACCTTTACTTCTGAGTCGTATATACAACATATTCAGGAGATGCTCGGCTAAGAAGCGGATATATGAATGGAGAGTTAAACCTCTTTATCGAAATGTCGGTATGCTAATGAAAGCCGGTGAGCAGTGGGTAGCTCCCGGCTTATTACATGTATTTTATATGTTGCATACTGGTTATACAGACAGGCCTGTGGCCGCCTTTTCATATGTACTAAAGCCTTCTGTCTCTCCCACAAAGGTATAGCCATTACGCTTATAGAATTCGTTCAATGTTGCGTTATCCGCACCGCAATCCAATCGGACGATGTGTTTACCCTCAAACTGTATCCCGCTGCTGGACCATTGCAAAATCGACCGTCCCAAACCACTCTGAGCATATTTTCTACGTATCGCTAATCGGTGCAGATAAAGTGCGCCATCCCCGGCATGCGCTTTGCTTCCCCATAAGTGTACATCCCATGCGCTTGGCTGGCTCATTAAAATTACCATGCCAGCTACGTCAGAACCCTTCTTAAATACAAATACGTCCCCACGCTGAATCGCCTCTGCCGTATTATGGGAATCCTCACCCTTTAACAACGCATTCCACTGAGAAGATCCCTGGCTCCGCAGCCATTCAGCTGTTTCCATGAGCAGGGACATCACATCCTCCGTGTCTTCCGGCTGAGCCTGCAGTGCTTTAAATTCATCATTAATGTAGTCTGTTGTGATACTGAAATAGTGTTCCATGATTCTCCTCCACTTCCAGGTCTCTCTTAAACTAATGGTACTATACCGGGAAATGACTTTTTCGTCAAAAAGAAAACAAAAAAGGTAAGAGGATGTCCCTCTTACCCATCTATCTTCGCTTCATCAATAATTTGATTCCGGTATAACATCGTGAGATGTAATGTATCAAATTCAAGCTCTTTGTCCAGCTCCCGCATCAGAACTTCAACCAGACTCTTTCGCTGAGCACTGGTGCCAGGTACCTCGTAATCCATATAGCCTGACAAATCCGCATATGAGGTATCAATCGTTGCTGTACCGACAGGTAATCCTCCGCGTTCTTGCAAATACAGTTGATATATGCGAAATTCCCGATCTTTGCGCACCAACATGACGTAACAGGTTTCTTCAGCAGCTTCAATCTCTTCGAGATCTTCTGGATACTCGATCTCTACCCCATCCGCAAAATCCCGGTGCACCCATTCCAAGGATTCCAGTTCCTGCCCCTGATGCCACATGCGAATTGTAATGGTGTCGATTATTTCTTCATCCAGCTCTCGTACCAGCAGCTCGGCAGCGGCATCCTGATAACTTTCTGCGGGCTCATCATACCAATGTATCTCACCCTGTACATCTGCACCATATTGTTTTAGAGAGGCTTCCGCCACTTCCTGTCCATTCGCGTCATTAAATACATAGGTGGATATGCTGCGTCCGGCGCTTACCATTTCCATCTCCAGCATATGTTCCGGGTCTTCATATGTAAATGATTCGGCTTGTGAACCGGGGATGACGTGTACTTCATTTACAGCATCTCGAATGTTCTTTCCATCGGAATAATACGTATCATCAGACTGCGACGACTGAATTAGCAGATCCGTATGGGATTCTGGCTTCTGTAACACAGAATACAGTGTACCGCAGCTCACAAGCACTTCATATTCAGCAGCACTTACCGCATCCGCAAGAGAACGAATATATTCGTGCACCTTCTCAACAATAACCTGTTCTGACTCGTCAGGTAACGAATTCTGTTCCATTTGAAGGCTGCCGGATACCCGATCCCCTTCCCTGAACACTAGCAGAAGCGAACCCGCATATTGACCGTCCACCATAATATCCTGCACTTCGCCACCTGATGTGCGAAGATCAGGAATAAGCTCTATTTTCAGTTCCATGTACCTGCCTCCTCAGTTCCTAACGTTACTCTGTTAGGATGCCCTTGAGAGCGGTAGTTTATAAGATAAAGCGTCTATTCGATTTAAGAGCACATTGGTTAGACGGACAACACATATTTTTGGATAGCGTGAACTACACCCTGATCGTTGTTTGAAAGTGTAACCTCATCCGCAGCAGCCTTAACTTCCTCCGGGGAATTGTCCATCGCAATCCCTTTGCCTGCAAAGGTCAGCATTGTGATGTCATTGTAGTAGTTACCTACCGCCATGATCTCGGAAGGAAGGATTCCTTTGGCTTCAGCCAGTCTTTTGAGAGCTGCACCTTTGGAAGCTTCGGGATGCATCAGATCAATGAAAAAATCACCGCTGCGTGTCATATAATAAGGAAGATTCCAGGTCGACCACTCCTGTTGCACCGCGTTCATCTGCTCGATTGATCCAAACGCAGTGAATTTGGCAAGTGGTTCTGTCATATCCGCCCACTGTGGCAACTTTAATGGCTCTGCCATGAAGTTTTGATACATCTCGCGTACCTGCAACTCCAAACCTTCCGGCTGATCCACGTAAAGTCCAAACGCCGTGTTGATATCAAAATGCACACCTTGCGTTCGGCAGTATGTTATGAAAGGCTCCAGTCCCTGTCCATCCATCGCAAAATGATGCACCACTTCACGAGTCTCGACCTGTGCCGTTACCGCTCCATTATGTGTAATGACATATCCGTCAAGTCCCATCTGCTCCATAAACGGAATCGTATTCGCCGGGCCTCTGCCTGAACACAGGACAATCTCGGCTCCCTGACGGGAAGCACGAATTAAGGTCTCTTGCGTCATTTCGGTAAGTTCATGATGATCATTAAGCAGCGTTCCATCGACATCCAGTGCGATTAATTTAATTGTCATTGTCTTCATTCCTTATCTGTAAGAGAGTCGCACCCACCCAAACCCTCCCTTCCGAGGGAGGGCCCCAGAGGGCTCTGCCCTCTGGACTCCCGCTTTGTTAACCGGCGGCGGGTGGGATCTTGCTATGTGACGGTTGACGTGGGAGCGCTTGGTTGCCGGGTCCTCCGCTTGACAGCGGCGGTCCCGCCCAAGCTTAAGCGGGACCATTACGGGCAGGGCTTCGCTCCCTGCCCGGGCTCCCTGCTCCGCTTTGCGAAGGGCGGGAGCTGTTGCGCCTGGGGCGCGGTGGGCAGGGCTTCGCACTCTGCCCGGCTCCCTGCTCCGCTCCGCGAAGGGCGGGAGCTGTTGCGCCTGGGGCGCGGTGGGCAGGGCTTCGCACTCTGCCCGGCTCCCTGCTCCGCTCCGCGAAGGGCGGGAGCTGTTGCGCCTTCGGCGCGGTGGGCAGGGCTTCGCTCCCTGCCCAAGCTCCCTGCTCCGCTCCGCGAAGGGCGGGAGCTGTTACTTCCGCAGAAGGTCTAATTCTTCTGCGGTTAGCTCGCGATAGCTGCCAATTTCCAGATTGGCATCCAGCTCCAGGTCACCCATGGCTACGCGCTTCAAATAAACCACGCGCTTGCCTACAGCCTGGAACATTCTTTTCACCTGATGGAACTTGCCTTCATGAATGATCAATGAAATGGAAGAGAATACGCCCTCTTCCGTTTCCTCACGATGAAGAATAGTCAATTCCGCAGGCAAAGTCTCATATCCATCATCCAGCTGAATGCCGACTTTGAATCGTTGCACATCTTCTTCATCAACGTTCCCCAGCACACGAGCTTCATACGTCTTGGGTACATGTTTGCGGGGGGATAACAAATCATGCGCAAGTGGACCGTCATTCGTTAGAATAAGAAGGCCCTCTGTATCTTTGTCCAGTCGTCCCACCGGGAACGGATCGAAGACACGATCTTCTTTACGCAGCAGGTCAATTACCGTTTTATCCCGATTATCTTCAGTTGCCGACACCACGCCAGGTGGTTTGTGCAGCATCAGGTAGATCATTTCCCGATACATGATCCGCTCTCCGTCAGCTTCAATCACGTTCACGTCCGGATTGACCTGCACACCGCTATCTTTCACCGGTTTACCGTCCACACGAATTCTGCCCTGCTTTACCATCTTTTTGAGTTCACTTCGGGACCCCACACCCATATGGCTTAATATTTTATCCAGACGCAGCGTTTGTTTGCCTTTTCCATTCATACCGATGTCCACCTCCAGCCTGCCGGATATTCATTCTTCAGTACACCATCCAGCCATTTCCCCCAGCCGGCAGCGAAACCATCCACACATACCAGTACATAACCTTTGGCTGCCGTATCTGCTTTGCGTTCTACACGCGCTTCTTCGATGTTCAACGTCTCTCCCTTGAGGTACCTTACGGCTTCTCCGTTAGCGGATGATAGATTGATGAATCGCTGCGACTCTGTTGTATGCAAAGCACATGCCAGCGGATGAGAGGGCACAAATCGCCCATTCTTTAAGGTACCCATAAACCATCCTGGCCGAATAACCTTGAGCCCTTCCAGACGAGCAGCACCCACAGAAGATTGATACACCCGATCGCCGTAATACACCGTTTCTCCAGCAAGCTGGATTTCCAGATTTTCTTGTACAAATTGAGCATATACCGCTCCCGGATCGACACTCGCCTGGTCGGCTCCTCGTCCCTGACCCCGTTCGTTTTTGCGGCCACCTCGTTCGTTTCCTTTACCCGGTTTTCCCTGAGTCCTGCCACCACGTGAACTCCTGTCATTGTCATTGCGTTCCCTGGATTCGGTTCTCATGAGACGTTCCCGTTTCCGTTCTTCTTTCGTAAGAGGTGGGGATACATGGATAGATCGGTCCTCGGATTCACCGGGATGCGTGAAATCTCTATCCACTGCCTGTCCAGTCTGGAATTCACTGTTCGCTTCACGACTTGCATCTTTTTCAGCCATAAATTGCGCACGATGCTGCAATACAGCAACATAATGTCCTTCCCCCTCCAACAGATGAGGCCATAACCTCGCAGTGCCGCGAGTTTGGTCCAGCACAGATTCTGTCTCTTCTGCTGTCTCAGGCAGCATCTGACGCACCCAATCCGGGCGCCCTGGGGCAAATCCTGCAGTATCAGGGATGTTATTCACCACAAAATCAGGATTGATGTTCAGAAACTCCGCAATCATCGCTTCATTTTCCTCTGGTGCAAAAGTACATGTGGAATATACTATCGTTCCTCCTGGAGCAAGAAGCTTGGCTGCCGTCTCCAAAATATCCCGCTGCATCAGCACACATTTCTCCACCGAATGATGTTCCCAGGATTTCACCATGTCCTCATCTTTGCGGAACATGCCTTCACCCGAGCAAGGAGCATCGATTAACACTTTATCAAAATAATGAGGGAATGCCTTCGCAATTCGCTCAGGTGACTCGTTCAGTACAACGGCATTACGCACCCCGTACAATTCCACGTTTTTGGCGAGTGCCTTCGTTCGTTCCCCATGGATATCATTCGTAACAAGTACACCTTTCCCCTGAAGCTTGGCTGCGATTTGGGTTGTTTTCCCGCCAGGAGCCGCGCACAAATCAAGCACACGTTCCCCAGGCTGCACATCCAACAATTCAACCGGAGCCATGGCGCTTGGTTCCTGAATATAATACAAGCCTGCATGATAATAAGGATGTAACCCCGGCTTAACCCCGTGAGGCACATAAAAACCCGTTCCGCACCACGGAATGGGTCGCATATCAAATGGAGCAATTTCCTTGAATTGTTCCAGCGATATTTTCAGCGTATTCACTCTCAGCCCCGCATGTGGCGACTGCTCATAAGATTTCATAAATTGTTCAAATTCATCGCCTAACAAGCTTTTCATTCGCTCGGCAAATATCGAAGGCAGCTGTATAGCCATAATCCCACTCATCCTGTCTTGTTAAAATTGCATATAGTTCTATGTTATCATATCCGGGCATGGCTTTCCTATTGATTCATACGTATTCCACTACAGCGTGTAATGTAGTATAATGGCAAGTAGATTGATTGATGTGCAAAAATTCGGGTGTTTATGCATATTATCCCATCCTGTATTTTTGCCAAAACTATATTTCGATATGATCGATGGGGGATGTCTTAATGAAATCCAAGAAGAAAAAGAAAAGTGCTGCGATCCTTATTTTCCTGGGTGTTTTCATTGTAATGATTGCCGTACTCGTTCTGGTGAATCAGCAATCCAAGAAACAAATGGATAGCGTGCAGAATGCCTATGGCATCGCCGCTTCCAAGCTTAATCCCGCAACACGCGAATTGCTGGACGATCCGAACTACCAACAAATTATTTTGCCTGATGATCTGAAAGCCAGAATTAATAACAAAGATAGCTTCTTTGTCTATTTCTTCGCCTCCGATTGCTCACACTGCCGTGCGACAACACCTCAGCTGATGCCATTGGTGGACAGTGAAGGCATCGAGCTTCCTCAGTTCAATCTGCGGGAATTCGATTCCGGTTGGACTGATTATAACATTGAGTACACACCGACTCTGGTATATTACCAGGATGGTGTGGAGAAAGACCGCATGGTTGGCGGACTGCAGGAAAGTGGCAGTGACAACGGTTATACTTTGGATGACTACAAGCAATTTTTCGAGAAATATAAAGGCAGTGCCACTCCATCAGCAAGCTAATCGTATATCCCTATAATATCGAACACCCCGGCCAATTCCTCTAGAGGAGCTGTCGGGGTGTTTTTTATCAAGTCATATGTTGGACACTATGTTATTGATCAAATGAATGATGACTTTCCATGACAAGCTTACTCGCTCTGCAAGTTCTGTTCCTGCTGCAATGCTTTGATCTTCTCTTCATAGATTCGTCCACGTGTAGGACTTCGGCGTTGGGGAATATTGGGCTTCAGTTCAAGGGCTCGTTCCCGAATCTTCTGAACCAGCACCTCATCCTTAATTTGAATGTGCAAATCTCTGTAAGAAAATTTCTGTGGCTCAGTACCCGAAAGTCCATCAACTAGTTCCTGTACTTCTCGCACCAACGGCCCAAGGGCAATGCCTCTCGCAGTTTCCGGATAGGACTTCAGCAGATCTATCGAACTCTGTAACATCATACGTCCCCCACGAAGGTTCGCATTTCTGAAATGGTACAGCCCCACTGCGATTTGCAGTAATCCTTTGTACAGAGAATCCCGATCACGTTCAAGCCACAGCTCTTCCAATACCTCATGGCATTCAAAGTAGTCCTGATCGCGATTGAAGTAGATTAGATAGTCAACATACAGCGGCTCATAGCTGCTCATCCGGGTTTTCGCCCTTTCTGGCCGCATTCAGAAGTGCTTTCACATCATCGAGAAGGTCTTTCAACCCTTCCATATCATGACGCTCCCAGCAGTCATTGAAGCGCTTCTGTGCCTCTATCGCTTCATTCACGAGGTGGTAGAAATACAACTGATGTATGATGCTCAGCGTTCTTGATACGATATTGGAATCATCCTCAAAAGCCTTTTGCGCCTCCAGAATTTGCAGACGAATCGCCGACATTTCATTATCGAGTACAAAAGCGGCTTCAGCCGTTTTTTTCAACCTTGCCCGCATATCATCAGGCAGGCTCTCCCGAAACTTGTAACTCAAGGAGTGTTCAATCGTAGCCCAGAAGTTCATCGCCAGCGTCCGAATCTGAATCTCGGCCAGCACGTTCTTCTGTCCAAGGGCTGTTTGAACAGGATACTCAATAATCATATGGAAACTGCGGTAGCCGCTCTCTTTGAAATTGGTGATATAATCTTTCTCGATTAATACCGTCAAATCCTTACGACCGCGAATATACTCGGCTACCCGCCGAATATCATCCACAAACTGACACATAATGCGGATACCTGCAATATCCTCAATGCCCGTTTCCACCTGATCAAGCGGCACATTCAGGCGTCTGGATTTCTCCAGAATGCTGGATATTTTTTTGACACGACCGGTAACGAATTCGATCGGGGCGTATTCTTCCCTTTTCTTAAGCTCCGCCCGCATCGTTTTAAACTTAACTTTCAATTCCTCTACCGCTTGTTCATAAGGAAGTAAAAATGTACCCCAGTCTCTACCGTCCATGCTTATGCCTCCTGTCTCTATAGCTTCCCCTGTTCTTATCCATTATACATGATGTTAAGCGGGGGGAAGAGTCCCGTACGACATTACCCTCTTCCACGCTTCTAATTTCCAGTTCGGGGAACTTCGAAACAACGCTTAACGATGCTCTGCACCGACAGCTTCCGATATATGGCTGTAGCCGTCTTTGCGCAGCAACTCACGCAGTCCGGCATGAATGCGCCGATTCACTTCAGGTCCTTCATAGATTAATGCCGTATATATTTCCACCAGGCTGGCTCCAGCTTTAATCTTTTCGTAAGCATCTTCGCTAGTGAAAATGCCACCCGATCCGATGATCGGCAGCTTGCCTTCTGTCTGGCGATAGATCTGACGAATGATTTCCGTGGAACGGTCACGCAGCGGTTTGCCACTTAGTCCACCTGTCTCTTTGGCATGCTGATGGGACAGTCCATCTCGGCTGATCGTTGTATTCGTTGCAATGATTCCGGCAACCCCACTATCTGCAATGGTACTTACCATATATTCAAGCTCCTGGTCATTCACATCCGGTGCAATTTTGACCAGCACCGATTTAACGGCACCGCCCGCTCTTTTGCGCTGCGTCTCCATCTCATTCATGACAGCAGCAAGCAATTCCTTCAATTCATTCCCATGTTGCAGATTACGCAAATCCGGTGTATTTGGTGAACTAATATTCACCACAAACAGGTCCGCATAATCGTACAGCGCCCGAATGCATTTTTCATAATCCAGATGCGCTTCTTCATTTGGAGTCGCTTTATTTTTACCTATATTTACGGCCACTGGAATTCGGCGCTCCGTAAGGCGTGCCAATTCACCCGCCATCGCTTCCGCTCCGAGATTATTGAAGCCCATCCGGTTCACCAAGGCCTCATCGGGAGGCAGGCGAAATAAACGCGGCTGGTCGTTGCCAGGCTGTGCAAGCGGTGTGACTGTGCCTACTTCCATGAAGCCAAACCCAATGGAAGAAAAGCCCGTTACAGCCTGTCCGTTTTTGTCCAAACCGGCAGCAAGGCCTACAGGCGTAGGGAAGTGGCAGCCAAACATATCCACAGCCAGATCCGCTGTTTCACGCACGCCATACATGACACGCAAACCGGATGGAACCGGGCGAATACTCCCCATTCCGCTGAGGCCGCCGATAATTAGATGATGGGCCTGCTCAGGGTCCATTTTGAACAACAAGGGTTTAGCAAGACTTCTGTATAACAAATCACTCACTCCGTTCTGGTCCGGTACGCTGAAAAAACTGCTTTCCGTCTTTTTCATATGTAAAAAAACACTCTATACACAAGTCTATCCGTTTCTTCTGCAAAAGGAAAGTAGTTTGAGCATAGACAGAAGCATTTAGCTTAAACTCTAAGCGCTCACAAGAAATCCACCCGCCTACTGGAAATGACGAGTTGAATTCTTTACAATGGGAGCATGGCTAGATCGATATTAGCCTTATTCCATGAAGGAGGAAACAGCCCATGGCTCCCAAACGCAAACCACCTACTTTGCAGCAAAAGAAAGATGAGGTCAACCGGAAAGCGATTATCTGGACGGCAGCCAGCGTCGGTGGACTGATCATTATCATTGGTGCGCTTATTATTATCGCCAACCTGTAAATGCTCCAACCAACTGTTTCTGCATCTACATACTAATCCAGCTTGGATTTTACGTTTTCTTCGGTCTGAATCACTTGGTTTTCCGTTTAATTCAACCAATGATACGTCTTATTCGGATTACTTTGCTTGGGAACGAGTGTGTACCGGTAGCGATTCTTTGCTTCTGGAATAACAGCTGTCTCTGGCAGCAAATCTTTCCCGATGCGTACCGGAGTTCCCTGAGGAGCAAGCGCAAACAGCTCTTCCACATCTTCAGTACTCATCCTCACACATCCAAGGGATTCATCCAGCCCGATACTGTTTGGCTCGTTGGTCCCATGGATGGCATAATTCGTATCAGATAACTGCATTCCTCTACTCCCAAATTCGCCGTTGGAGCGACCATTTGGATTAACAACCTTGTCTGAGATTACAAACGAACCCTCTGGCGTGCGATCTCCCCCAAGCCCCACCTCGTAATTCCGAATAATGGTGTTGCCACTAATCAGTGCAAGCTTATGCCTACTCTTGTCCACAATAATTTCAAGGCGATCCTGCAAAAAAGGCTTTTCGCCTAACGTATCCACAAATGCAGTATTTTTGCCTTGCGTCGAATCTGAAATCTCACGTGTTCCTTCATCTCTATTCTTCCCGTTTTCCCTTTCCCCTTGCTGATGTATGGCTAGTAGTGCCGGGAACAACCGGGTCATGCCTGGTGCAGTTTCTCCCAAAATATTATCAGGAAAGGGCTGGGCAAGCTGTGCCACATTCTTCGGCCAGGTTCCATTTTGTTTTTTATATGTAATCATAGCACTTGACAGCGCTGCCGCGGATTCCTGTTTTGCTGTCCAGGCTTGTGCCAGCCGCTTGATCTCTTGTGATACTTCCGGTGGTTCACAATTACACTGCTTGGCATCATAACTCTGTGCGGTTAATTTGCCATTGCTGTTGGTCTGTACGATGTATTTCACCGACATATTTCGCTTCCACAACGTCCAGTTACCCGCAACCTGCATCCCAAGCACAGCTGATGTCTGCACTTTCGGACCAGAGCCCGACCATGCAGCTGCCAATGCAGCTTCACCCTGGTCACCTCCACCGAATGCCGCTGCTGTAAACACATTGGAATTCACTACAGGAGCCGGATCATCTGCCGGGCTATCTCCTGATTTGTCCGTGGAATCATCCGTCGGTTCCAACGCCGAGGCCAATACATCTGCCGCATCACGATTGAATCCAGGAGCATCTGCAGGGGGTAATCCTGCCAGTACAAGCAGCATCAGCAGAGTGAGCCACATCTTGCGAACACGATGTTTTTTCTCCTTTTGCTCAGCCACCTCGACCAGCTTCTCCTGATAATCCACCCATATATCTGCCGGTGCCTTGCTTCGCTCGAAAGCTTCGTAGACTTCACCCGCCTGCTGAAAACAATAGTTCGCCTTGGCCTCCTGCCCTTCACCCAAATATTCCTTACCGAGTAAATACCAGGCCATTTTATTATCTGGATGTTTCTTTACATAAGTTCTCAAATGAGTATTTTGCATCCGATCCTCCATCATTTCGCCGTATTCCGTTTCTTTCTATATCGGCAATTGATGACAAGAAATCCATAGGACTTGAGTACCCGGATCGAAGCCTCAATATTCGACAAAAAAGCACACTCCCCTGTCCCAAAGACAGAAAAATGTGCTTTTGTATATTTCATATGAAAGGAATTAGCCTTCTTTATTGAAAGGTTCATCCGCTACTTTAATGGAGTCCGTAGGGCAGCCGTCGCAAGCATCCTGCATGTCGTCGAACAAGTCATCCGGAATTGCCTTGATCCCTTTGTTGGCATCCCCATCGAAAATTACTTCTGCCAAACCTTCATCATCATAATCATAAATGTCTGGCGCCGTTGCTCCACATGCTCCGCACGCAATACATGTATCCTTTTCAACCCAAGTAAATTTACTCATTACCTATCTCTCCTCCTATTATTCAAAAACGTACAGTATTTTTATCTAGAAACATATTAATACAAAGTAAGAGTTATTACAAATCATTTTAACAGCCTCAAGACTCCATTATGCCCTATTTAATCAAGACTTTGCAAATTATCTTTTTGCAGCGAAGTTCCCCGCACTTTATGATTGCGTAGTAATACGGAAGGATCATCCCCCAGCATTCCAGCTGTAACGATAGCATTTTCGCCAAATTTGTCACGCAACTGATCCATAATGCGAATCAGGTTTTCCTTCTTCGGCTCCTGCTCATATTCAAACAGATCAAGCTGTATCGCCGACTCCTCGCGCGGGATTAGCGTTTGAAGGGTTACCCCCAGCATACGAACCGGCTTGCCCCCGCCCCAATGTTTCGCAAACAAAGCACAGGCTTCCCGGTATATGACCGACGCATCTTCAGTAGGCACTTCCATCATGCGCGATCTCGTAATGGTCTTCATATCCGGTGTACGAATCGTAATCTGAATGCCCTGACTGAGCATTTCGTGCTTGCGCAACCGTCTGGCAACCTGGTCACTTATATTCAGTAACACCCGATGCACATCATCCATTTCAGATATATCCGCAGGTAACGTTGTCGTGTGTCCAATCGATTTATTCGCTTCACGTTCAGCCTGAACTGCTGAATGATTAATGCCGTTTGCTGAATTTTTTAACCAAGAGCCATTGATTCCAAACACATCGGTTAACATCCGCTCGTCTGATTTGGCCAACTGTCCTATCGTTTCAATGCCCAGCTTCTTCAGCTTTTCAGCTGTTTTTTTACCGATGCCAAACATCTCGTTACACGGTCTATGCCATAAAATCTGAGGCACATCTCTCATCCGCAAAATGGAAATGCCATTAGGCTTTTTCAAATCAGAGGCCATCTTGGCAAGCAGCTTGTTGGGTGCAATTCCGATCGAACAAGG
Organism: Paenibacillus sp. 11B; assembly: GCF_030487755.1. Classification (NCBI taxonomy): domain Bacteria; kingdom Bacillati; phylum Bacillota; class Bacilli; order Caryophanales; family Paenibacillaceae; genus Paenibacillus; species Paenibacillus sp. 11B. Next base: position 1,230,564 of record NZ_JAUKNS010000002.1, read on the forward strand.
CATCCCCAATTCATCCCGGATTCGGTTCTGAATACTCTCTGCAATTTCCAGCGGTGTACCGAACTGTCTGGACCCTGTAATATCGAGGTAACATTCATCGATCGAGGTCGCTTCGAGCAGCGGCGTATAACTGTAAGCTATTTTCATGAATTCTCTCGAATACCTTCGATACAAATGAAAATCCGGTCGAATCACTATTAAGTCAGGACACTTCTTCAGCGCTTGATGAACGACCATGCCTGTGGAGATGCCCCTTCTGCGAGCTGTGTACGAACAAGTTACAATGACGCCTTTGCGCACTTCACTGCTGCCAGCAACGGCCGTCGCTTTTCCTCTATATAATTCCGGTTCCTCGGCTTCATGTACAGAGCAATAAAAAGCATTCATATCGACATGCAGAATCACTCGTCCGGCGGCAGGATAATATCGATCTACGTTCATGTTATTATTCGTTTGGTCTGAAGACATGATCTACTACCGCCCTTTCATATACACTATTCCTCGAAAAGCATTCTCTTATCTATTATATCAAAATCCCTTATGTAAATATCATTCATATCCCCTTATTTTCGGAGAGATTTAACGATCATTCGAATGACACCCCACACGGAAACGACCATAATAGCGATCAAAATGAAAGAAATGATTATATTCTCCCAAACAATAGTCATCTTCTTCCCTCCATTTATACAGAACAAATTTAGAATCCATATTTAATCCCGGAATAGCTGCATATAGATGAAGCATAACATATTACAAGACTACTGTTTACAACACACTCTACTCTACAATCCATCATTTGTTACACCAAATGGTGAATTCGATGTAGCATTTGGCGATAATGGTGCTATAATAATTAATTATACAAATTCACGATTTTAGGACAAATCTACACTTTGAATTTAATACAGTGTAGCGTTACAGAATCGAAGGATTCGTCACCCATATGATCAACCGTTTTCTTAAACACACCATTAAACTTTCTAAAAAAAAGCGCTTCATCTTAAAGGAGGATCTTCATGTCAAAGGCCATCTCCATCTTCGATACGACTTTACGTGACGGCACACAAGGGGAGGGAGTCAGCTTATCGGCAGATGACAAGCTCAAAATTGCCAAGAAGCTTGATGACCTCGGTGCTCATTATATTGAAGGCGGAATTCCCGGCAGTAACACCAAGGACATTGAGTTTTTCAAAAGAGTCAAGGAATTGAACCTGAATGCCAAAATTGTCGCTTTTGGCAGCACGCGCCGTAAAGGCAGCATTGCGAGTGAAGACGCCAATTTGAAGCGCATGATTGAATCAGGTGCTCAGGCAGCGACGCTGGTTGGTAAATCATGGGATTTCCACGTGCACACGGCTTTGCAAACCACTTTGGAAGAAAACCTGTCCATGATCTACGATTCTATTGTCTACCTGAAACAAAACGGCATGGAAGTCATCTTTGATGCAGAGCATTTCTTCGACGGATTCAAGCACAACCCGGAATATGCACAGGCCGTGCTGACCAAAGCCCATGAAGCCGGAGCGGACTGGCTTGTGATGTGCGATACCAATGGCGGAACGATGCCACATGAAGTGTATGAGATCGTATCCACACTGGCTGAGCGCCTTCCACAGGCTCAATTGGGTATTCATACTCATAATGATTGTGAACTTGCTGTCGCCAATACGTTAAGCGCTGTACAAGCTGGGGCCAGACAGGTCCAGGGTACAATGAACGGTTACGGAGAGAGATGTGGTAACGCCAACCTCGCTTCCATTATTCCTAATTTGCAACTGAAGCTTGGATATGAATGCGTGTCTGAGGATTCGATGCGACAACTCACAAATGTGGCCCGTTACGTTAGTGAGATTGCCAATGTAAATATGCCGATCAATCAGCCATATGTCGGAAATGCTGCTTTCGCCCACAAGGGTGGCATCCACGTCTCAGCTATATTGCGTGATTCGCGAACCTACGAACATATCGCGCCCGAGCTTGTAGGGAACAAACAGCGTGTACTCGTCTCCGAACTGGCAGGACAAAGCAACATCGTGTCCAAAGCACAGGAACTGGGTCTTGAATTCGATCCGAGCAGTGCCAACTCACGTCAGATCATTGAGAAGATCAAAGATCTGGAACATCAGGGTTATCAGTTCGAAGGCGCCGATGCCTCGCTTGAATTGTTGATTCGTGAAGCCAACGGTGACATGAAAGAATTGTTTACCTTTGAATCATTCAAGATGCTTGTTGAAAAAGTGGCTGGCAAGCCGGTTGTTTCGGAAGCCTTTGTTAAACTTAATGTAGGCGGGACAAGTGCTTATACTGCGGCTGAAGGCAATGGTCCAGTCAATGCACTGGATAACGCGCTTCGTAAAGCCCTTGTGCAATACTTCCCTTCCCTTGCCAACATGCATCTCTCCGACTATAAAGTACGTGTTTTGGATGAAAAAGACGCTACCGCAGCGAAGGTTCGTGTATTAATTGAATCCAAAAACACCGAAAACACGTGGAATACGGTCGGTGTGTCCGAGAACGTGATTGAAGCGAGCTGGGAAGCACTTGTACACAGTTTCCGTTATGCCCTTCTTCAGGAAAAATTGCAGCACGAGCCTGATGTAGTCAACATACCTGCTCACGGACTAAGCAACCATTAATGCATATTTCCCGGAAAATAAAAAAAGCGCCTGTCTCCAATAAACATTGGAAGACGGGCGCTTTTGCTTCTCGCTTGGCTAATCCGTAATTAATCCCTTAATTTTGCGCTCCAGCTCTTTTTCTGGCAGAATCCCCAGGATAATTTCCTGTACGACACCTCTGGAGTCAATCAGTACATTCGTCGGAAAAGCGATACCGTTATATTTGGCATATGCTGTTCCGTCTTCATCAAGCAAAATAGGGAACGTCAGTTTGTATTCATCCACAAAGGCTTTGGCATCCCTGATTTTATCGTACGTGGTTACATTCACACCGTACAGATCCAGTTTATCTTTGTATTTTGCTGCCAATGTATTAAGCTCAGGAGCCTCCTGCTTGCACGGTTCACACCAGGATGCCCAGAAACTGACGAAGATGGCCTTTTCCTTGGCTCCGCCTACAGAGTAGGTTTTCCCATCCATGGCGTGCAAAGAGAAGGCTGGTGCCAGTAGACCTGCCTTTGGCCCCGTCTCTGTGGGCATCGGCTCCTCTTGCTTAAAAACGGCTGCAATTCCGTTGTCTGCATTTTGAGCCAAAGCAATGCCCACAAGCAATACAACACCCAGCAGTATGTATATGTTTCGTTTCATGGCCAGCCACCCTTTTATTTGATCAGCACATCTAACGCAAATGCAGCAGATGGTAACGCTTTTTTGGACTTAATCCAAATGCGTTCTTTCATATTGTACCCTGTTCCTTTAAAATTTTACAATCCGGGTTAAACAAAATAAAATTAAAAAAGGACTCCTGCCGAAGCAGGAGCCAAAGAGAGAGGGGTGAATACAAATGGCAGCACTCCACGGGCAGCAGAACAGCTTCTACATCCCCCGCTCCGTAGAGCAAGAAATGTCTAAGCATATGTTCGCGTCGCTGCCAATGGAAGCCTGCGGGGTTGTGCTGGGTGAAGCCGCAGCGGGCGGCATACGAATCAGTCGGTTTCAGCCGATTCGTAACGTAGCGCCTGACCCGCTGCACCATTTCTCGCTGGATGATGCAGACTGGATTCGTTGTGTGTTCAATGAGCCACAATTAATCGGACTCTTTCACTCCCACCCCCGAACCACGCCCATTCCTTCCAACGAGGATCTGCGTAACCTACCGATTTTCGCCGGATTGCTCCAGGTATATCTTATCGGGTCGCCTGATCTTAATGCTGAATCACAACCAAAGATGCTTCTAAACGGTTATCAGATCCACACAGGTCCTGATTCATCCATTGGAATGGCCCATGTCCATTCTTACAGCTTACAGGCCACCCAGCTATGCGTGACTTAACTGGGTGTACAGATCGCCCAATGTGTTTACATTTTGATGAGTCATATCCTCCAGATAACAGGACCATAATTGTGCAGTCATTTTGGCATCCTCCAAGGCGTGATGGCGTCCATAGATTGGAATGCCTCTGGATTCCAGCAATTCATCCAGCCCATAGCCTGTTCTGCTCGGTTCAAGCCAACGCGCCAGCATCATCGTATCAATGAGCCGGTGCGTGAGCCTTACTTTGGATGTCCGCCATAAGGCCGCATTCAGAAAAGCCCGGTCATGCGCGCTTGCATGAGCAACCAGTACACTCCCGCCAACAAAAGACATGAAATCATGCAAGCCTTCCAGCAGCGACGGAGCATCCAGCGTCATTTCCTGTGTAATTCCCGTTAATTCGGTAATGTGTTCCGGAACGGAGACTTTGGACTGAACCAACGTATAGAACTGCTCATTCTCCAGCATGACACCGCCATGAATGCGCACCGCCCCAAAGGAAAGAATCTCATCCCCATGTTGGGGAGAGAAGCCTGTCGTTTCCAGATCAAATACGACCGCATTCAACTCGTTCAAGGGCGTGTGCAGCACCTCGGGTCTGCGCTGCTCTCTCATCATCGAACGGATAAACGCCATATGTTGCGCCGTAGGGGCTCCCATTATGGAAGCGATGGCGGAAGGAACCCCTCCCTGGCGCAGCGAATTCCAAAATCCAGTATTGCCCCTTGCCGGCTCTCTCATGGACGTCTCCTTTCTGCAAACCGAAGTTGTCTTTGCAGCGCACGATGTACTCGCCGCACCAACCCTAACGTATCCCGGAGCTCATAAAGCATTTGTTTTTCCTTCAACTGTTTCTCATTCAGGAAACCACCGCTATGCTGCAATCCATGTTTGATCACAATAGGTGTACTGCGTCGAAGCCTCAAAGCTGTCATAAATGCACGCTGAGCTGCATCCAGCAAAGTAAGCGGAACTGCTTCAAGCGAAACCAACCTCTGAATTCGCTTGAGCGTGGATGTTTCCTTGATACCATGCTGCAAAGCCAGAAAACGCGCACTGTTCACCAGCGGAATGTACAAGCCGTATTTCACATCAAACCCACCTGCATGTTCACCGAATCGTTCGGTCACTACCCGTCCGAGGATGTTGAGTGTCGCCTTGTGTTTAACGGTATTGCGCAGCACGGCATCGGAAAGCTCAGGAACTGACCTGAACCCTTCATAAAACGCAGAAATCCATTCCTCCGCCAGCTCAGGCTCACCCGCAACAAAACGCATGTCAGAAGCGATAATCAAATTGCGAACCGGCTCCCATGACAGATCCGATCCCCATGCTTTCAGTTGTTCCTTCCATGATTCCAGCGTTTTCCTCCATAAAGACTCAGAACACATCACTTTGCCTTCACATTTGGCATAGCCTAGTTCCTCCAGCATATCGGTCATTCGAAGTCCGAGTTCGGCAAAATATGTTTCTTTATCCTCATGCGGGGTATCGCTGATTATCATGCCATTGTCCTGATCACTCCATAACGTCGCTTCCTGCCTGCCGGAACTGCCAAAAACGATAAAGGCATAGGGGACGGGAGGTCGGCCTAGGCCTTCCTCTACCATCCCCTGGATGCATAACTCTACTGCGCGCCGAGCAACCCGGTCATGCAGTTCATTTACCGTCTGGTACCATTCAATCGGCGACAAGGAAGCGGACAACAGTTCCAGGAGCTCATTCTGCAATATCACACGTGCCTGGCGCAGTTCTTGAGAAGATGCCGCACCATCTATTCCCTGATAGGACCAGGATTGATTTATATACGGGATGGGTTCCATCATATCCAGCCTCCTTGAAGCATGATTCAGCAATCATTCCTCTTAGGAGCTGAACGTACCGCCATTGGATTTCGTTTCACCATTTTTCATTTGTTCAGGGTACCCGTAAGTACCATGCTCACTTAAATCCAGACCCATCGTCTCTTCTTCTTCCGTTACACGGATTCCCATGACAGCTTTCATACCACCGAGAATAATGAAGGACATGACCAGTACGAAGGCAAATGCACCTGCCAGACCCAAAAGCTGAACACCCAGTTGGTGGAAACCACCGCCATAGAACAGACCCGCTTGACCTACGCCTGCATTCTCAGCAAGTTCCGGTGTTGCGAACAAACCTGTGGAGATTGCTCCCCACATACCGGCAATACCGTGTACAGAGAAAGCATAGATTGGATCGTCAATTCCTTTGCGCTCAAAGTATTGAGCTGTGAAGAATGTGATAATACCAGCCAGAGCACCAATAACCAGAGCTGCCCATGGTTCAACGAAAGCACAAGCACCTGTGATGGCAACCAGTGCCGCGAGCACACCATTCAGCATGCTAGGAATATCGGATTTACCCAATACAGCCCATGAGATTAACAGTGCAGCAACACCACCCGCAGCCGCAGCTACGTTTGTAGTTAATGCCACATAACCGAAGAATCCATCACCCATAGCAGATAATGTACTACCTGGGTTGAAACCGAACCAGCCGATCCAGAGGATAATTACACCCAGTACGGAGTAAACCTGGTTATGACCTGGAATGATGTTAGGTTTACCATCTTTGTTATATTTGCCGATACGCGGCTTCAACAGGATTGTTGCTACCAGTGCAGCAGTCGCACCCGTCAAGTGGACAACTGTGGAGCCTGCAAAATCTTGCATACCAAGCTCAGCCAACCAGCCGCCGCCCCATACCCAGTGAGCAACAACAGGATACATAATAATGGTATACAGCGTACCAAAAACGATATATACACTCATCTTTGCACGTTCTGCCATACCACCGCAGGCAATCGCCAGGGATACCGCTGCAAAGGCAAGGTGGAATACAAATTTGATTGTTAGCGGAACATCAGAGAAGGCTAGTGATTCGAACGAAGCAGCCATTCCGTCCCCACTCAGGAAAAATCCGGTTGTTCCGAAGAAACTGTTACCATTGCCGAAACCAAGACCGAAGCCCAGAGCCCAGAAGGCAATAACCGAAATTCCCAATGTCAGGATGGTTTTACCTGCAATGTGTCCTGCGTTTTTCATTCGAGTCGAACCCGCTTCAAGTAGAGCAAATCCCCCTTGCATCAGGAAAACGAGCACAACAGCCAGAAACGTAAAGGCTGAGTTAAGACCGCTTTGAAGTTCGATGTTAGTCGGCCCCTCCGCAGCTGCAAATGCGCTGACCGGGAAAGCCAGTAACGTGAGCATTATTAACACCGACACCAACCATTTCTTTCTCATATACCCCACTCCCTCTTGTGTTAAGTTTCTTCACATATCGTGAAACTCTTAATGCCATTATAAGCAGAAGACAGGAAAGTTGACAAGAGTATTTTCATCAAAACTGAAAAATATTTCTGGGAATAAAGTCATACGTCTTTTTCTTGCACTTAAGTACATAATCATGCCTCATAAGCACATAGATATAGAAACGCAGCGGGATAGCCACTAAAGCGTAACGTTTGACTGTATGGTTAAAGATCATGTATCATAACTAATAGTAAGAAAAAAATTGGGCGGGTTATGCAAAGCCGCAACTGGAATCTACAATTCCCTACATTTGAATGTGCAAGCGAGGTGAATATCATTGGGGATATGAAATTGTTTCGGATTGGCGAACTTGCCAAAACTGCAGGTGTGAGTGAACGGACGATTGATTATTACACGAAGCTCGGTCTCATCGCTCCAGAAGAGCGTACAGAAAAAAACTATCGTCTCTATAGTAATGAAACTTTAACCAGGCTTGAACGTATTGTACAGATGAAACAAGAGAAATATAGTCTCGACGAGATTAAGCAGTCTCTTGAGAAGTGGAGTCTGGTGAGCACGGAAGAACAGGTTGCCAGCAAATTGACAACCTTAGAGCTCCACGTGCAACAGCTTGAGCGAGAGGTGAATGAACTTAAACCACTGCTTGGCGAGATGAAACCTGTACAAGCACGCAAAATGATGGCTGGACTGCTCGCCAAAAGTGCCGGTACGATGGAAGCCTTGAAAATCTTGCTTGAGAACACCATGATGTAGCTTATTATTAGAAAGCGGAGGAATGAATATGAGTTTTAATAACGGTATGTTCGTTTTGATCATTATCGCCTTTTTGCTCTCCTTATGGGCGCAATTTCGCGTTAAGAGTACATTCAACCGATGGTCCGATGTTAAAAACCTGAATGGAATGACCGGGTACGATGCTGCCCGTCACATGCTGGACTCAAACGGCCTGCACGACGTTCCTATTGAGCCTGTGCGTGGAGCACTCTCCGATCACTACGATCCGATTAATCGAGTCGTGAGGTTGTCTGAGCCTGTATATTATGAAAACTCTATCTCGGCTGTCTCCGTTGCGTGTCACGAAGTAGGCCATGCAATCCAGCATAAGGAAAATTATCCGATGTTGGCACTGCGTCACCGAATTTTCCCAATCGTCAACTTTGCTTCCGGACTTGCACCTTTCTTGCTCATTGCCGGTTTCATCTTTAACGCAATGAACCTTGTCGGAATTGGTATCATCTTCTTCTCGGTAACCGTTGCGTTCCAACTTATTACTTTGCCGGTCGAGTTCAATGCAAGTAACCGCGCAAGAGAGATTATGGTATCGGAAGGTTATATCCGGAATGAAGAAGAGAGAGGCGTCGCCAAAGTATTGAATGCCGCAGCATTGACCTACGTTGCCGCAGCGCTAATCTCATTGCTTGAACTGATTCGTTACATCGGAATTTTCAATAGCCGTGACTAATTGAATACCAAAACAAAACAAAACAAAAAAAAAACAATACCCCACCGTCAATCGGATGGGGTATTGTTTTGCTGTAAACCGAAATAATTAAGCAAGAATGAACGAAATGACTGCGCAACAAGTGGAAGCTTGTCATCTGCACGGTGGATCAACCCAATCGTACGCGTCACTTTCGGATGAGAAATGGCTACATGCGCCGGCTGCAGCGGATTCGTTTGGAAAAGCGCCATTTCCGGCAGCAAACTTACACCCATGCCAGCCGCAACCAGCCCGCGAATGGTATCCGTCTCTTCACCCTCAAAAGCAATTTTGGGCGTAAACCCGGCTTCAAGACACGCATGCCAGACAATCGGACGCAGAGAATATCCTTTACTGAATAACACAAATTTATCATCTTTGAGCTGTTCTAACGCAATACTCTCCTCACCGGCCAATGGATGATTCGGCGGAAGGATTGCATGCAGCTCTTCTGTAAGTACAATGTCACCATCCACCTGGTCGTGCTTCTCCGGGAACGGAGATATAAATGCCAAATCCACCTCAGCCGATAACACATCACGAATGAGCGTTGGGAACATGCCTTGCTTGAATCTGAATTTGACGTTAGGATAACGCTGACGGAACGCTGCTACAACCGAAGGAATCAAGTGAATACCGAGACTGTGAGGAAAACCGATACGAATTTCACCATGCTCCGGGTCAAGAAACTCATGAACCTCCCCGACCGCCTTGTCCAGATCTTTCAATATGCCTTCTACTCGTTTGCAAAAGAGCTGTCCGACTGCGGTTAACTGCAGATTTCGCCCTTTTTGCATAAAGAGGTCTACTCCCAGTTCTTCCTCCAGCTGATGAATCTGACGACTCACCGCAGACTGCGCCACATGTAATTCCTCCGCCGCCTGCGTAACATGCTCCTTCTGTGCCACTTTCAAAAAGTAATGCAACTGTCTTAATTCCACTGCCCCTGATCTCTCCAATCTGCTATACCCTACTTATCCTTGATTGCATTCCGTCTTCAGATCAATCCAACTACTGCTTAAAGCTCCGGGGTTTCCACAAGCGGATGAGAAGTCCATAAATGAAGAATCCACCTAACAACCCACCCAAATGAGCCATCCAGTTAATGCCTGACATGGCAAAGGAAAAAATAATTCCGAATACAAGCAGTGTATACAACGTTTTACGTGAGGCTTCATCCATCATCGTCCGCTGGAATAACGCTACATACAGAAACGCACCATAGATTGCATAGATCGCGCCTGAAGCACCTACCGAGATTGTTGTCGCTCCAACCGAGTTATACCATGCCACAGCCAGAATGTTGCCCAGAATGCCTCCACCCAAGTACAGCACACCATATCTCACCGACCCAAGCAGTCGTTCCATTGGTGGTGCAAATACGATGAGAGCGAAGCTGTTAAACAACAAATGACTGAAGCCTGCATGCAGGAACATAGACGTAATGTAACGCCACCACTCAGCGAATAGTTCATGATTTGAGAGCGCCCCAAATTTAAGGAGCGTCATGCTATTCGTCGAACCACCGTTCAGGCTTAACACAATAAACATCACAACATTGGCTATTAAAATAATCGACGTCAAAGGGAAAAATTTCAAATAACTTTTCCAGTTCTCATACCTTATAAATATCATAAGTTTCTGCTTTCACTCCACCCTGTTCAGATCGGCCTGCAAGTCTGATCCATTCTAATGATCTTTCGTCCGAATTGGACAATGCCTTTCATAAAAGATTATAATGGATTTTGGCACGGATCACCAACTTATAAGGAGGAACATTATTATGGCACAAGAACGTACAGGCGCAGCCACCTTTAAAGGTAACCCTATTACATTGATCGGACCCGAGTTGAAAGTGGGCGATCAAGCACCCAATTTTACACTGAGCAAAAACCTGGTTGAAGATGCATCACTGAAAGACTTCGCAGGTAAAATCAAATTAATCAGCGTTGTTCCTTCACTGGATACTGGCGTATGCGATGCCCAAACCCGTCGCTTCAATGTTGAAGCTGGAGATCTCGGAGATAACGTTGTCGTATTGACAGTTAGCGTTGACCTTCCATTTGCACAAGAACGCTGGTGTGGAGCAGCCGGAGTTGATCGCGTCGTAACACTGTCTGATTACAAAACACGTTCATTCGGTGAAGACTATGGTGTTCTGATCAAAGAATTCCAATTGGACATGCGCTCTATCTTCGTGGTGGATGCTGAAGACCGAATTACATATGTGGAATATCTGCCTGAAATGACAGACTCCCCTAACTTCGAGCAAGCGATTTCCGCTGTAAAAGCCTTGCTGTAAAAGGTAGCTCACGTTCAGAACAAAAGCGAGGAAGGTTCACCTTCTCTCGCTTTTTGTTATTCACCATCTATTTCAATCATTTGACTTATACTTGCTCAGCTTCTTATCCAATACAGAGAACAAATTCATGATTGTGCGATAATTAGAACCCAGGTCTCCGAGTGAACCACGTGAAGCCGAATACATATCGACCGCACTGCGTACAGGACTTACCGATATAATGGAAACCGTAATATCCATCGTCCGTCCGAAGGTAGTCCGCTTCTCCAGTATGACCTCTCCCACAGAAGGCACTTCATGCAGTACTTTATAACCCGGAATTTTTTTGAGTGTCGAAGAAACTTCTTCCCAGGCTCTGTCTTTGGATAAGTTATAATACCGTGTTTTTAATTTGGGATCCTTGGCTCGATCGCTGGTTCCCTCCATGCTGCGGATGATACCGACGAGCGTTCTCTTTAAGGTCAAGACCCTTCCTCCTTTGAATGTAACCGTTCCATTTATGTATACTAGTGTAACATTGTTCATGTAGTAACAAAAGGGCAAGCAACACTTTTAACAAAATACAGCCGATTCAACAAAAAAATTCAAATAAAAAGCACCCTGCAATTCCTGGATTAGAGGAAAAAGTCAGGGTGCTGTACATGATAAAAATAGAAACCCGCCTATGCCGTCCGGCTACATTGTCTTATGAACCTGCTTGGCAGGTGGGTGGCCGCAAAAATGTTTTTTGAAGTCCCCATGTCATATAGACAGGGCGTTTCAGCAACATTCTGTATTGATCTCCCGAAGACATCATCATTGGTTCAAAACAACGAATAACCGAAACGTACATCGCAGGATGTACAATTATTATATCCCTAACTGTGTAAAAAGTAAATGGTGACAGCTCATGTTTTATTTTTGGAGATTATCGTGTTTTTCGTCAGATGGCTTCGGTTCAGAGGATTCAACCGCCCCTACTGTCTCAACCGATTCTCCTGCCTGTTCTGCGGCTTGTGCAGCTTCCTCTTCTTCTTTCTTCAGCTGCATCTTCTCCATCTGCTCCTGCATCTTATTAAAGGTTGCGTAGAAGTTGAAGAAAGCAAACCAGGCAACAATGCTAATGATAAAGAAGATGAACAAGACCGGATAACGAAAACCGATATAGAACAACAATCCACTTCCCAGCAACGTGGAAAATACACGGAATGGTCTAATCAGCGTCAACAGAACCGCATTTTTGATAATCAATCCGATGGACATATGGTAATGTACAACCATCGAGAAGAAGTTAAAGAGAGAAACAAACAGCAGCAGCAACAGTACGAGCATAATAATTCCGACCAGCTGCATATTCTTGAATTGTGTCATGTATACTGTGTAATCCAGATACATAATGGCAAACAGCAAGGTATAAAAGATACCTCCGATTAAACTCTGTTTGTAGTTCTCTTTGTAACCTACAAAGAAAGTACGGAAGATCGGCACGTCCGTATCACCCATATTCCATTTACGTACGACCGTAAACAGGGCCGAAGTCGCCGGGAATAGTGTAAGCGGTGCCACAATGGCTATAGCCCAGTTCATTTGAAGTGATTCGTTGGCGAGGTTCTGCTGCATGACGAGCACTTTCATAAACAAGAAAAACAAGAACGGAGACGAACAAATAGCCCACAACAGATTGGTTGCGGCCAGTCTCGTAATCCACTCTGTAAGTCGGTAGATCCCACCCATAGCTCCTTTAAATTCCAAACAATTCTCCTCCTCCGCAGCCTTGCGTCTAACCTGAAGTCTAATAATATTAATATACCTTATTATAGATAGGAAAAGCCAGCACTTCCCGAAAAGAGATCAACGGTACACTGGGATGGCATATTCTGCACATAAAAAAATGGAGCAGTCGCCCTGCCCCATTTTCCAGTTCAAACTTATATATTATTCGAAAGAAGAATCTTTGGCAGGACGACGTCCTTCGTTGTTGCTTGGGCGCGGTTTGCGGTCACGGTTGTAACCACCTTCTCTGCTGCCACTTGCACTGCCACTGCTGTTACGATCGCGGTTATATCCACCACGTCCGCCGCTACCACTGCCACTGCTGTTGCGATCACGGTTGTAACCACCGCCACCACCACTGCTGCGTGTGCCGCTGTAACCCGATGGTTTGCGTCCGCCAGAGCGAACATCCGGTTTACGACGTTTTGCACGGATCGGATCTTCAGGAGTCAGATCAACTTGAGCATCTTTTTTGTCACCTGTCAGGAGCTTCAGAGCAGCCGATAACAGTTGAACAGAATCATATTGCTCCAGCATTTGAATCGCGATACCTTTGTATTCGTTCAGTTCGCCGGATTGTACGATTTCGAGCAAACGCTCAGCTGTCAAACGTTGCTTGCCTTCTACCGCTTCTGCCATTGTTGGCAGTGGTTTGCGTGGAATACGGTGACGTGTTACACGCTCGATAAAGTGCAGGTGGTCGATTTCACGCGGAGTAACGAAAGACCAAGCAGCACCCTCTTTACCTGCACGACCTGTACGGCCGATACGGTGAACATAGCTCTCCGGATCTTGCGGAAGGTCAAAGTTCACAACGTGAGTTACGCCGGATACGTCGAGACCACGAGCAGCTACGTCTGTTGCAACGAGTACATCAATGCTGCCGTCACGGAACTTACGCATTACTGTATCACGTTGGTTTTGGGACAAGTCACCATGAAGACCATCAGCAGAATATCCACGTTTTTGCAGAGCTTCAGCTAATTCGTCAACACGACGTTTTGTACGTCCGAATACGATCGCCAGTTCAGGAGATTCCATATCCAGCAAACGGCTGAGTGCTTCGAATTTTTGACGCTCAGGCACTTCAATGTAAGCTTGGTCAATCAAAGGTGCGCTTACTTGTTTAGGAATCACGGATACGTGCTCAGGGTTGTTCAAGAATTGTTGAGCCAATTTTTGAATGTTAGGAGGCATTGTAGCTGAGAAAAGCATCGTTTGACGGTCGTCTGGAACTTGTTTCAGGATGGATTGAATATCCTCCATGAAACCCATGTCGAGCATTTCATCTGCTTCATCCAATACAACAGTTTGTACATCATCAAGTTTGATTGTTTTGCGGTTGATATGGTCCAGGAGACGTCCTGGTGTACCAATGATGATCTGTGGTTTTCTTTTCAGTGCACGGATTTGACGAACGATATCTTGTCCTCCGTAAATTGGCAGGGAGCGCAAACCTTTGAAGCGGGTAAGTTTTTCGATTTCTTCGGCAACCTGAATCGCAAGTTCACGTGTAGGTGCCATAATGAGGGCGCGGATTTTTTCATCGCTTTTGGAGATTTTGCTGATCAATGGAATACCAAATGCAGCGGTTTTACCAGTACCCGTTTGAGCTTGACCGATCAAGTCTCTGCCTTCAAGAGCAAGAGGAATTGATTTGGATTGAATCGGGGTTGCCTCTTCAAAACCAAGTTCGGTGATTGCTTGCAGCACCAGTGGTTCAAGATTGAAATCTGTGAAATTTAAATTTGTCAAAATTATTCATACTCCTTCTATATGGTGGACATGGTGGACAATCCACTTTGTTGTCTGTATTCTTAAGTAGCGTTAATATTTATAGGTTATCCCATCAAGCCGAATTATTTTCACAAAAGAACATTATTCGTGAATGGGTCCCCAACATAAGACTAAAACTACATACATGTGTTTGAAACATTTCAAATTTTATCGTTCCATTTGGAAAAAGTTTCCTACTCAAGAATATCCACAAATCATTATATCACAAAACAAATCAAGATTACCAGCAATCTGGTTTTAAATATAAATGAGGTGATTAAATTGCCCAAAATGGTTTGGCACTTTTTAGTGATCGTATTGGGTGCTGCAGCTATTGCCTGCGGCTTCAACTGGTTTTTGGTTCCCCATCAGCTTCTTAGCGGCGGGGTATCCGGTATTTCCATGCTTCTTGGCTATTTTACAAATTTGAATCTTAGTATCATGTATTTTGTTCTGAACATCCCCCTGCTCGTTGCAGGCTGGTTTATTCTTGGACGACGCTTCATTACATTAAGTATTGTCTCGGTAGCAGCCACTTCATGGTTCATCGCGCTTCTGCCTGTTTTTGCTGTGGCAACAGATCCCCTTCTGAGCTGTGTATTTGGCGGCGTGTTAGTGGGACTGGGCACTGGTGTTTCCTTCAGGGTTGGCGGCTCGACGGGCGGGCTCGACATCGTCGGTTCCATTTTCACCCGTAATCGCGACTTCCCCATTGGTACAGTGATGGCCGGGATGAACGGTGCTATTATTATGCTCGCTGGCTATCTAAATAATGACTGGAACATTGCTCTTGCCTCCATGGTATCGATCTATATCACGGGCAAAGTACTGGATCTGATTCACATCAGCCATGTGAAAGTCACATTGTATATTATTACAAATGAAACCGAAGCGATGTTGAAAAAATTGCTTATTCGGCCTCGCGGGGTCACCAAAATCAAGACCCAGGGAGCATACACAGACATTGAAAAGGACATGTTAATGACAGTGACTACTCGGTACGAGCTTGTTGAAATCAAGCGAATTATCAAGGAAACCGATCCCAACGCCTTTGTTAATATTGTGGAAACAGTTGGGGTCATGGGCTCTTTCCGCCGAAGTTGAGACAGATGTACGGTTAACAATTCAAAACATTGTGGTATAATAACGGTGTACGGCTCCTAAATATGTTGTATAGCAGGATGTGCCCTTCAATTTCACAGCACCATGTGCTTTTCCGATTCGCGCCGAATGACTTACCATTTTGGAATTCGAGTAGGAAAGGGTGATTATTGTGGATATGGAAACGGTAAAACTGTTTGAAATCGTCAACAGATGGTGCCCGGAAATGCTCCCTTTCTTGAAACCGAATGAGCTCGACTCACTGATTGTTCTCCGGGATGGGCTGGGCATCCTGGAACAGGGAGACGCAATGGAAATCATTCAGTACAGTATTTGTGAGCATCAAAATGAGGTTTACATTCAATAATTTTTTTAGATTGATCATGCCGCTTCTTGTGGGGTTACCCTCAACAGGAAGCGGTTTTCATTTTTTCCATCTGTTTCATTACTTGATTAATATGGTTAAAAGCCCAGAGGCTTTATTGTATAATTCAAACATGGAATGCACATAGGGGAGTGGAAATGAATGAATATGTTTTGGGCTTTACTGGCTATGGCCTTGGGAACCTTCAGTGGTACACCAGCTACAGCAGATCAAGGGAATCAACCTTTTCAATCATTAACAAACAGTTTCAACACCGCCATCATTCAATCTCAAAAAGATCAGGTCGTTATTGATGCGGATAACCCGCCTGCCAAAATTGACCCACAACCCGATGCACCCGTCGTCAAAGGCATCTATGTAACGGCCTACAGCGCTGGTGGTGCACGCATGACATCATTGCTCGATTTGATGGATAACACGGAGCTCAATTCCATGGTCATTGATATCAAGGACGATCTCGGATACATAACCTACCCTACGGAGAACAAGACGTTACAGGAAATGGGCAAATCCCAACCTTTTATCCGTGATATGGATGCGCTGATGAAACGCCTGCAAAAACATGATGTTTACCCGATTGCACGAGTTGTCGTATTCAAGGATACGATTCTGGCCAAGAAAAATCCGGAACTCTCTTTCCGCAACAAGGACGGTTCCATATGGGCCAACGGCAAAGGCGACAGCTTCGTAAATCCCTACAGTAAAGAAGTATGGGATTACAATATAGAGATTGCCAAGGAAGCTGCCAAATTGGGGTTTAAGGAAATTCAGTTCGACTATGTTCGGTTCCCGGAAGGCTTTGAAACGCGTGCAGACGCATTGAAATACACCAAATCCGACAAGTCCCGGGTCGACATCGTAGCCGAATTCGTGCAGTATGCACGCAAAGAGCTTGCACCGCTAGGGGTCCGAGTCTCGGTTGATATATTCGGTTATGCGGCCTCTGTACCCGCAGCTGAGGGTATTGGACAGGATTTTGTGAAAATATCTCAAAACGTGGATGTCATCTCGCCCATGGTTTATCCAAGTCACTACTCCACCGGCTGGTACGGTGTGAAAGACCCTGACAAAAATCCATATGCGACCATCAAAGGCTCCATGGAAGATACACATAAAAAACTTGATCCAACCAAGGAGCTCAAACCCGTTATCCGCCCATGGATTCAGGACTTTACAGCAAGCTGGCTAGGCAATGGACATTACATCAAATATGGCAAGAAACAAGTCGAGGATCAGATTCGCGCGATGAAAGACATGGACGTGGATGAGTACCTGCTCTGGAATGCCTCCAACCGATATACGCCAGATGTAAACTATAAATAATGCACTCTTATTCTTGATCACTTTATTCCAATGACCTCGTTCCGTCCCGTACGGAGCGAGGTTTTTTACTGTGTTATCACCCTTACTTTCCGCACCAGCCATGATCCCCTCCCTGTTCAAACGGGGCAAAATCCACTACAATAAATAGCTGTCCGTACATGACAGTTTAGTGATAACTCTTTAGAATAGCGAGGCATTGCCAGTGAACATGACCACCACCAGCTTTTCTCAGAAAGTTAAGCAATTCCTGATTATATTTTTGCCCATCTTCACTACACAAATTGCCCTATCTGCCATGTCGTTTTTCGATACCAATATGTCAGGCAAGTTCTCCCCTGCAGACCTCGCGGGTGTGGCCATTGGTACAAGTCTGTGGCTGCCGGTACAAACTGGACTGAGCGGTATACTGATCGGGATCACACCTGTCGTCTCCCACCTGCTTGGTTCAAAGCGCAATGACAAGATTGGTCATAGCGTCGTTCAAGGCTTGTATCTCGGCGTGGCGGTCGGATTCGTCGTCCTTGCTGCAGGTGCATTGCTGCTTAAACCTATCCTGAATGGAATGCCTTTGGAGCCTCGGGTTGGCCAGGTCGCTTTCTATTTCCTGTGTGCTTTGGCTTTTGGAGTCATACCCCTGTTCGGCTACACGGTGTTGCGCAGCTTTATGGACGCACTCGGCCAGACGCGTATTACCATGATGATTACGCTGGTCTCGCTGCCTGTAAACATCCTCCTGAACTATTTACTTATCTTCGGGCGCTGGGGCTTTCCCCAACTGGGAGGTGTCGGAGCAGGTGTGGCTACGGCAAGTACATATTGGCTCATCTTCCTTATCAGTCTCTTTTTTGTACATCGGATAGAGCCATTTGCCCAATACGGCATCTTTCGGCAGATGCCCAAAGTCTCACTAGCCAAATGGAAAGAGCTGCTTAAGATTGGTGTTCCAATCGGATTTGCTACTTTTTTTGAAACTTCGATCTTTGCTGCCGTCACATTACTGATGAGCCGATTTGATACCATCACAATTGCTGCCCATCAGGCGGCCCTGAATTTCGCTTCTACGCTGTATATGCTTCCTGTGAGTATATGTATGGCTCTCACGATTCTTGTGGGCTACGAGGCGGGTGCAGGGCGTGTGAGAGATGCGAAGCAATACAGTCTGCTTGGCATCGGAGGTGCCATTGCACTATCTCTCCTCACCGCTGTAGTACTGATTGTATTTGGGGAACAGATTGCAGGCGTGTACTCGAATGATCGCGAGGTCATTGCATTGACACAGCATTTCCTGATCTACGCCATCTTCTTTCAGATCTCTGATGCCATTGCCACCCCAACGCAGGGAGCGCTTCGGGGCTACAAGGACGTGAATCCTGCATTGATCATAACGTTTGTCGCGTATTGGATCATCGGTCTGCCTGTTGGTTACATTACGGCTACGTATACTTCACTCGGCGCCTTTGGATACTGGGTTGGACTCATTGCCGGCCTCGCGGTTGGAGCAACGGCGCTTCTCTGGAGATTGTTCCTTGTACAGAAGCAAGCCTCGGTACACATGGCGGAAAATAAATAAAAAAACAAAGAGCACAGCCCCCGGCAAGAAGGGACTGTGCTCTTTTGGTTATGGTTTGATTATTGGGACAAACGCTGTGCCAGCTCGTAAGTTTCCATATCGAAGTCTTTTTTCGTATTAACCACTTTATCAATATCCGTCAGGGTCAGTTCTCCCTTGATAATACCGCATCCTTTGTCTGTTTCACCCGCAATCAGACTGCGTACGGCGAAATCTCCCAGACGACTGGCGAGGTTACGGTCAAACGGAGTTGGCGTACCACCACGCTGAATGTGACCCAATACGGTTACACGCGGCTCATATGTTGGGCAGCGCTCCATCAGTTCTTTTGCTACATCCTCACCCTTGCCTACGCCTTCAGCAACGATAATGATACTGTGACGTTTACCATGTGCAAAGTTGGCTTTCATGCGGTCTGCCACTTCATCCATGTCAAACGGAACTTCAGGCACCAGAATCGTTTCTGCGCCCGATGCAAGGCCTGCATGCAATGCGATATCGCCACAGTGACGGCCCATAACTTCAACGATGGAAGAACGTTCATGTGAAGACATCGTATCGCGCAGTTTGTTAACTGCATCTACCACTACGCTAACTGCTGTATCGAATCCGATCGTGTGATCGGTGAAAGAAACGTCATTATCAATTGTTCCGGGAAGACCCATGGTGTTGATACCCAGCTTGCTCAGTTTGTTGGCGCCATTGTATGAACCGTCTCCACCAATAACAACCAAGCCGTCAATGCCGCGTGCACGCAGAATGTCTGCGCCTTTTTGCTGACCTTCAGCGGTATAGAATTCCTTGCAGCGTGCCGACTGCAGAACCGTTCCCCCACGCTGAATGATATCCCCTACACTCCGCAAGTCCATCGGGAAAATATCGTTATTCAAAAGACCTTGGTAGCCACGTTGAACCCCGTACACTTCGAGACCGTGAAACAGTCCGCTGCGAACAACCGCACGAACAGCCGCGTTCATCCCCTGCGAATCACCACCGCTCGTTAAAACTGCGATTTTCTTTACTGCTGTCATGATGTTTCTTCCTCCTCTAGTTTCACTTCAGGCTCCCACCACAATACGCCTGACTTACATATGCTTACGAATCCAGCGGCTAAAGATAAAGAAAAACACTCTTGTCATCGGACTATTCTTCATCAAACGCTTGGAAACGACGCGAACTTCCTGTTGTTCGCTGACTTTGGGATCAGATAGGTAAATGGCAAGCAGTCCTTCGATAATCATCCGGTGGAACGAACTTCCTGGAATCTTCTCCACATCACTGCGGGCCATCTCCACAATAAAAGCAATTCGGTCCAGCATTGTCTCCACATTCTCATAATAATTGCAGAAGTTGAGATCTCCCCCGATACGATCTTCATCCTGATCGATTAAATAATCGAGCATAATATGCAATGCGCATACATGAGGAAAATAGGCAGTGTGGATCGAAGCCGCTTGCTCTTCTGTCAACTGATCGTCACTCGCAGCCAGAAACAGCATGAACACGCCCAGCGTAGAGCCAGTAGCAGCGGCAAATTCGTTCCAACGGAACTGAGGTGTGCGGTGGCGATGCTCTGACCACCATTCCAGCAATGCCGTTTCTCTCAGTTCCGGCTTGATGTGCTTATATACCTGCAGGTCCGTGTATAGGCCTGCCAGATCCTGAATTTGAGGCTTGGCGGATGCATAGCCTGGCAGCTGACGGGTCAGCTCCTGACATGAGGTCACTAGATCCCTTAGGTAGCCACCGTCATCCTGCTCCTCGCGGAGCGCATAATAATTGACAGGTGTTGCTTCGGGATCTACCGCATCAAGCATAGATTGATGGAGAAGCCGAAAGTCATTCGGGTCCATCGATGTACTGCGATCACACAGATTGTCCAAATAATCACTAATAGTCTGATATGAAACGATCAGTGGAATCAGAATGTGCCTGTTTGGCAAATCAGGTAAAGCATAAACGGTCCCGCCTTCACAGTGGAACTGCTTGTCCCTGAGACTGGCCAGTGCCTGATTGCGCAATTCCTCATTCGGAATTTTTTCCGCCTTGGCACGCCACCCATCCAATTCCTTCCGCGTTTCCGGAATGGTGTATTTGTACACCCCTCTCATCAATGCCAACGGTCCACGCGGATATTGATGACGATTTCGATTTGATTGGCTCAAAATAAATGTGCCTCCACTTGGTTGAATACGTATTAGAGCGATTTTTAACCAATCCTATTATAATATGATCCCCTTAATTGTACAAATGATCTCCCGCATAATCACGGCAAAAAATCACATCTACGAACGACTTGTTGCAAAATACCCCTTCCATTCACATAACATTCATTCTATTTTACCAAATCAACAATAAACCTGGATGACTTCCATAATCGCTGTAAATAAATACAATCAATAATCATGTAAGACCTGGGGATATTAAATTCTGTAATACAAATTACCCACTGGGAGGAATTCAAGTATGAATAAAGCAACTATTGTTTCTCTGTCTGCTTGCCTAATGCTGGCTGTATCCGGTGCTTCTGCATCTGCATCCGCTGCAACTGAACCGATGCACAAAATGGAGAAATCCATGCACAAAGCAGAACACAAAGCGGAGCACAAAATGCACATGAAATCGCATAAAGGCAAAGAACACAAAATGCATCAAGAATCCGTCAACAAAGAGCATAAAATCCATGCAAAAAGCGTTACACCAAAAGCCCTTCCTAAAACAGGATATGGCGGCGTAAGCGAGTAAAAAGGGATAAGAGAAAAGAAAACGATTTTTCTTTTCTCTTATTCTTCAATTTATTTATAAGGATGAGAAACGTATGAAAAACAACACTTCATTCGCCGCTATTGTAATTTTCTTAATCATTGCATGCCTTATCTTATCTCCGGCAAATAGCATGAAGGAACAGACCGCTTTCCAAACATCCGCTCCTAAAGATCAGACGAGTACTGATCCCGAGATAAAGACAAGGATTCCGCAATCCATAGTCATGAGTAAACCTGTTCGTTTGTGCATTCCATCGGTGCATTTGAGTACTTCAATCACTCCTATTCACCTGTCAGAGAATGGACAACTGCAAGTACCCAAGTCCAGTGAGATCGCTGGATTATATGTAGATGGAGTTTTGCCTGGAGAAAACGGAAATGCAATTGTTGCCGGTCATGTAGACAACTATACAGGTCCAGCCATATTTTACCCGCTTAAACATCTGAAACCGGGTACTTTTGTTTTTTTATTTGACCAGAACAACCACTATCTTAAATATGAGGTTTTGGAGGTCGAATCCTATTACACGCAGGAAGCACCTTTGGATAAAATATTCGGCGACACCGCTGAAAAGCAGTTGAATCTGATCACATGTACAGGAACGTACGATCGCAAAAAAAAGGAGCACAATAAGCGCCTTGTCGTGTATACCCGATTAGTTGAATAACATTCAAGAGGAGATAACCATGCATAAGTGGATAACCGTACTCCTGATTAGCTGTTTGTGTATGACTGTGCCACACTTGAGGCCTGCCGAGGCTTCTTCCACTACATCACAACTTGAGATTGAGATTAGTCAAAATCTTGAATCTCTTTTTGCCCAAAGATCGAAGTACTTAGCCGGACAAACTAATAATATGGTTCGCTATTATGATATACAATCTCCCTTGAGCCGTCACGCTTACACGATGGAAATCAATCGTAAAACCTATCTTCATGCATGGAGCGAACTTCGTAACATGAAGATTACCGATTGCCAGTCCAAAATCCATATCTCCAAAATTCGTGTCAAAGATAACACAGCGATGGTTTCTTTGGGCCATTCGCAGCAAATCACATATGCCTATAAAGACCAATTGTCTTCAACCCATTCGTTTGGACTGGGAACCTGGCATGCTGTCACACTGAAAAAAATCAATGATCAATGGATCGTCTCGAAGGAATGGTACCTCGATCCGCTGGAGGAGAACCCTCGACTAATTGCAGCAGGGCTGCCTTCTTCACCCCCTCATCGTCCTGAACTAAAGGACGGCAAGAACTACAAACGAAAACAAGCGGTGGACTATGCAAATAAATACGCGGGGATCGCATGGAGAACAAACGACAAGGTCAAGTATAATTCCAAATATAAAAATTACAATAATTTAGGGGGCGACTGTACCAATTTTGCTTCCCAAGCTCTTGGAGATCAGAAAGAAGGCGGCGGGTTACCGATGATGGGGGCATGGAGATACCATTTTCCCAAGGGTGGTACCAAAACCTGGGTACAAACGGATGCATTCAAAGATTTCATTCTTTACTCCGGGTATGGAAAAAAAATCGCGACGGGATCCTTTTCGAAGCTGGTCGAAAAAACGGAGGCTCACCCGTACGGTTTGATAGGCGAGCTAGCAGCTGGCGATCTGATCGCTCATGTAATGAATCATGATGTAGACCATTTTTCTGTTGTTACCGGATTCGATCAGCGCGGCTATCCCCTCGTCAATTCCCACACCGCCGATCGATTTCAGGCACCGTTTGACTTGGGCTGGGATAACAAAACGTCGTATATCCTCATTCATATTCGAGACTGATCGTTTCAAAACACACATACTTGCCTCCTTTTGCTCATATCAATGGTGGACAAGAAGTGTTTTGTATTGGATGGAGTGAAATAGATGAACATCCCTCCCGGTCTCAAGCAGACGAGTATCCGTATCGGTGCTGTCTCTCTGGTCAAAGTAATGGGTCTCACTGGACGTATCATCCTCACCCGCATGGCGGGTCCTGAAGGTATAGGATTATTCCAAATCGCTTATTCCTATTTTGGTTTCATGCTTATGCTGATAACAGGGGGGCTTCCTACCTCCTTGGGAATGTACACAGCCAAGCAGCCTGCACTTGGCTGGTTCTGGTTCAAGCGATTATCCACCTTGCTGTCAATGATTGGCGCAACTTTCTGTTTACTTACACTCGCCTACGCTTCAACCATTTCAACGTGGTTGGGTAATCCTGTTCTGGAGCCGTTTATACGCTCTCTGTCCATTGCGATATTCGTCGTACCTCTTTTAAGCCTGTTGCGGGGGTACTTACAAGGTCTTGAATATTACGGTGCCATTGCCGTCTCGGAGGTAATAGAGCAAGCTGTTCGTATCGGGCTGATGCTGGGTATGACTTGGCTGTGGCTTCCTCAGGGTGTAATGTATGCGGTCGGGAGAAGTTTGATCGGAACAGCAATGGGCGGAATTGCCGCTTTTGTGATGCTGCTTCTTTTTTTGCGATATACCGGTCAAAAGAATGAAATACCTCCTTATGTTTCCACAGGGAGATCAGACGGCTTTTGGTTTATTAAGAGCTCCTTGGTCATTTCCGTCACACGGCTACTTATTCCCTTTTCCGATATGCTAGATGCGGTCATTATCCCCTTAAGACTGCAAATCGCAGGCTACACCTCCGCACAAGCCACTGCAATGTACGGTCTGCTTATGGGTATGGCCATGCTGGTTGTATATATGCCAACGATTGTAACCGCGGCCATATCACATACCCTGACCATGAAGCTCTCTCTCTCCTGGCAGGAGCTTCGTTATGATTATTTTGCTAAGAAAAGCAGGCAAACGATGGAGATCGTCTGGATTTGGGGGATCACCTCCAGCTCCTTTTTGTGGATTTTCAACCGCGAGCTGGCACAGCTCTTATTCCATTCCGGACAAACTGCTGAGCTGATTCGTTGGTTAAGCATTATCCCCCTGCTTGTTGGACTTCGTGAGGTATCCACCAGTATATTATGGGCACAGGATAACAAAAAAATCAGTCTGATCGCAACGGCTATCGGTATTACTGCAGCTACCCTCTCCCACTACTTCCTTATCCCTCTAAATGGAGTTCATCTTAAAGGTGGAGTGGCGGGTGTCATAATTATGGAATTTATCATCATGTCTGGAAATCTGATCGGATTAAGAAATTTGCTGAAAGGTGTTCGCATCAGCAGTCTGACTTTGCATTTCATGGTCGTGATAGTAATTTCAGCGTTAGTGGCTTGGTTGAGGGAGTGGACCACCCTGCCTGTATACTGGGGAGATTACGCGATTCTTCCAAGCATTTTTCTATTTTTCCTGCTAAACGGAAGCTATCTGTTGATCCACTATCGCCTGAGAAGCTGAAACCGTCCCTTTTGGCAAACACATACATAAACCCAGACCGAATGTCTCGTTCTAAAAGCAAACAACTGAATCCCATCTATTTACATCACATCCCTACAAGACTATAATGTCTTTAATCTTTTAAAGTATCGGAATATTATTGACCCGCTGGCATTCCATAGCTGGCGGGCATCTCTTTTCTGTAAGCCTTATCTGAATACTAGGCATATTTCATCCATCAAAGGAGTCGTTGACATGATGTCAAATGAACCACTTTCGTGGAGACGGTTATTTGCATTTTTTGTGCCGCTGGGCATATCCGCGTCTCTCGTTACCATTTCTCACGTAATCATTAACAGCACACTCGCACGTTCCGCTCATCCCGAGACAGTCATTGCCAGCTACGCCATCGCCGGTAGCCTGCTGACCCTCACCGAGCGCCCCTCAACCCTGCTGCGTCAGACCTGTTCGGCGCTGGTAAGGGATCGCCTTTCCTTTCAGGCCCTCACGTTTGTGACCAAAATATTTCTCGCTTGTGTACTTCTGATCGGATTCCTCATCGCATATTCGCCCATTGGTACAGGTGTATTCAAATATCTGTTTGGCGTAAGCCCGGATCTGTTATCCAAAGTAATCGACGTTTATGAGATTCTCATGTACGTCAGCATCTTTTCGGTCATCCGTAACATCTATCAGGGCATCATTATTACGAATAACCGTACAAAATGGCTGACGATCGGCATGTTATTCCGTCTTGCTGGCATGTACGGCCTGTCCTTGTATTTCATATATACAGACAGTATTGACAGCGGTCGTGTAGGCGCTATCATTTTTGCTGCTGGCATGATGATTGAGGCTTTGGTCAGTTTTCTCGAAGGAAACAGCATCAAGCGCAAGATGCCAGCCAAGCTGGAGGATCATCCCGTTGAAAACAAGGGCGACGTCTTTCGCTTCTACAAGCCGCTGTTATTATCCAGTTTCGTAGCTTTGTTTATCGGTCCCGTCATTAATATCGTACTTGGCAAAACGACCGGGATCGCCCTGGCCATTTCTTCCTTTGCCGTTGCGAGTAGCCTGATGCAGCTGATGCTAAGTTTTTTTACATACATCCACCAGATCGTGCTGAATTTCTATCTTGTTGATGCCAAACTTGTGAAGAAGTTCGCACTCGTCACCGGATTCGTTCCTTTTGCGATGACCGTCTCCATCGCCTACACCCCACTTGGACCGTGGGTATTGGAAAATGTAATGAGCGTACAGGGTAATCTGCTACAGCAAAGTTTGTGGACGCTGCGAGCGTTTGTACTCTTTCCGCTGATTTCACCTTTTCTCGACTTCAGCAATGGTTTGATTCTGCTGCGCGGACAGACCAAAACGATGTTTCGCTCCCAGACGGCCAATGCCATATGTACGGTTATCGTCCTGCTCATTCTGGTCAGCATATTCCCGGCGTGGAACGGTATGATCGGTGCAGTGGCTCAATCTCTCGGTCTGCTTGCCGAGCTTGTCATTGTCTGGCTGGTCATCCGGCGTACGCAAAAGGAACCTACGATGTCTGTTCCCTCATCCGGGAAATCTTCTTCCCTCAAAGGATAATAAAATTGAACTGTTATCAAGAATGGAGCCTTTCATCATGAAATCAAGTCATACCGCCCGGCCAGATCAAACCTGGCTGCGGGCACTCATGTTCACCATCTTCGGTTCCACCGTACTGGTGGTATCGTATTTTCAGCTTTATTTCAGCCATCTGGGGTTCAGTCGGGCTGAGATTGGTTACCTGTACGGAATTGGTCCTCTCGTCTCCGTATTCTCCAACATGTTCTGGAGCATGGCCAGTGACCGCTACAAAACCGTACGTAAAGTGATGATCATCTTGCTTGCCGGGCAGCTGATCACAGGTATCATGCTCGCCAATGCCACAACCTTTGGTGAGGTATTTGTACTGGTGACCCTGTTTTACTTTTTCTACTATCCCGTATATCCGCTTTCCGATACGATGGCAATTACAACCGCAAGCAAATATGGCCGGAATTTTACTTCCATTCGTGTTTTTGGCTCGATCGGATATGCATTCTTTGCGTTAAGCATCGGATACTTTCTCGGCTCTTTCGGGCCGGGATGGACGATGTGGGTATGTATTGCGCTGGCAGCCACTACCCTCCTGATCGGTTTTCAATTAAAAGATCAGCCTTCGGGCAGCAGCACTAAAATGGATCTCTCAGGACTATGGTCCATCTTGAAGCGAAGGGATGTTCTCACCTTTTTCGGCTGCGTTTTCCTGCTCGCTCTGGGTCACCGGATGAATGAAGCTTTTCTTACCATTACGCTAAAAGATTTAGGTGCCAGTGAAGGGCTGATCGGCTGGTCACTGTTGATCTCTTCCGTAAGCGAAATTCCGGTGTTTCTGCTGTTAAGCAGATACGGAAATCGCTACAAGGAACTTCCTTTGCTCACGATTGCTGCGCTGATGTATACCATTCGTTTATTTCTGATGTCCATCTCGGATACACCAGCGGCAGTTGTTGCCATCCAAACGATGCACAGCGTGACCTTTGGCATCTTTTACGTGACTGGGGTCCGTTATATTACCCGCCTTGTTCCGGATGATTATCGGGCGACTGGCATGGCCTTGTTTACGATTGTATGGTCCAGTGCTTCCGGTCTGCTCAGCGGAACACTGGGTGGATTGCTGCTGGAGCATACCGGCAGAAACACTTTCTATCTCACGGCGATGGCATTCTCCCTGGCCGCACTTATTGGATTTTCCATGAAGCTTTGGTCAAGCATGACTAGCCGCGCATAAGCAATAATGAAAATTTCCCTTATGGAACTCAACATATCAAAAAAAGCACAGCCTCCCAGGGGGGACTGTGCTTGGGTTCTTATATTCAGCTAGAAGCCAATCATTTATAAGAAATCCGTTTAACCGGAAATATTCTTACAATTTGTTTACGTTAGCTGCTTGAGGACCACGGTTTCCATCAGTGATTTCGAATTCTACCGCTTGACCTTCTTCCAATGTTTTAAAGCCGTCGCCTTGGATTGCGGAGAAATGTACGAATACGTCCTCGCCGCCTTCAACTGAAATAAAGCCATAGCCTTTTTCTGCGTTAAACCATTTAACTGTACCTTTCAAATGAACAACCTCCTAAAAATATCGCCATCTATGGCGAATACCCTTATTATACTGTAGGACCTTCTACATTGCAATTTATCTTTTCCATAAAAGTCGAAAAAATTTGCTTTGAATCCAAGGGTACGGTATCATTTTACCAAAACCGTTAGTTTGGAGACTACCTATGATAAAAAAACATGAAATATACAAAACAGACAAGTGGAATATGATGACTGTAGAAGTTCAAGGCAAATATCTGGTGCTACGTGAAATATCGGAAGAGTGGGGCGAAGAATGCCATACATTCCTCAGCCGACCTGCGTTGATGCACTGGGCTGAACGCCGCTTCCCGAAAGAAGATTTTGAGAACCGCGAGGACGAATGGCGTCAATTGATGGCTGCCTTCAAAGGGGTCTAGCCTATGCAGCTTGACTCAAGCAATGTTGTCATCTTTATTATTCTTGCTTTTTCCCTGGGAATTGTGCTGATTCTGGGACGCAACTCCATCCCGGATCGTCTAAGACGGGGCATGGCTCTGATTGCTACCCTGCTGATTTGTTTCGCATTTTTCCTGATCGTTTACTTCCTGGTCAACATGGGAGCCTAGCTTCTTCAAATATTTCAATGCCCCTCAGGTCATACTATACGGGATTATTCGTATAGTGAGGAGGAAGGCCGTTGAAATACCGCAAATCGCTGTTTATTCTGCTGGTACTTAGTCTGATTCCTTCGTCTCTCTCCGCACAAGCGAGTGGGACGAAGGCAGCTTCGTCTATATATTCATCACTTCATCAAAGGAGGATTCCCATGAGTCAACTATTGAAACGTTCCGAGGTACCTACTGAACAAACCTGGAAACTGGAAGATCTATTTGCCGATCAGAAAGCTTGGGATCAGGAATATGAAGAAGTATCGTCTTTGACTAAGAAAGCCTCCGAATTTCAGGGCAAACTGAACAAACCTGAGGCACTCAAAAACTGTTTTGAACTCGAAGATAAGATCAGTCTCAAAACCGAACGTCTCTTTGTATATGCCCGGATGCATCAAGATGAAGACACAGCTAACCCTACATATCAAAACCTCTCCCAAAAAGCACAGAAGTTAAGCGTGCAGGTTGGTGAGGCACTATCTTATGTTACACCCGAAATCTTGTCCCTTCCGGATGATCAATTGGATGCCCTCATCTCCAACGAGAAACTCTCTGCCTATAAGTTCACATTGGAAGAGATGAAACGTGAAAAGGCTCATGTACTGAGCCAGGCTGAAGAAGCACTGCTTGCACAGGTGGGCAACCTGTCCCAGGCACCACAGACCATCTTTAGCATGTTAAACAATGCCGATCTTAAGTTCCCGAAAATCAAGGATGAGCATGGAAAAGAAGTGGAACTCACCCACGGCAGCTATATTCAGTTCTTGGAAAATCCGAATCGGGAAGTTCGCGAGCGTGCCTTCAAAGCGGTGTATGAAACTTATGCCAAGCAAAAGAACACGATTGCTGCAGCCCTGAACGCCAACGTAACCAAAAACATGTTTTATGCCAATGTTCGGAAATATCCTTCCGTCATGGATATGTCCCTCTACGGCGACAACATTCCGAAGGATGTCTATACCAATCTTGTGGATACGATTCACGAAAGCCTTCCGTTGTTACACCGTTACATGGACTTGCGCAAAAAATTGCTCGGCGTAGATAAGCTGCATATGTATGACCTTTTCGCTCCACTGGTGGATGAATACAAAATGGACATTACCTACGAGGAAGCAAAACAAACAGTTAAAGATGGCTTGAAGCCGCTTGGTAAGGATTATGCAGACGCATTGCAGGCCGGCTATGATGACCGCTGGATTGATGTATACGAAAATGAGAATAAACGTTCAGGCGCCTACAGTTGGGGAGCCTACGGCACTCACCCTTACGTGTTGTTGAATCACAAAGATAATCTGAATAGCATGTTTACACTGGCACATGAAATGGGTCACGCTCTGCATTCCCACTATTCGGATACTACGCTTCCGTATCGGGATGCACAATACACCATTTTCCTGGCTGAGGTTGCATCCACAACGAATGAAGCCTTGCTGATGGATTATTTACTTAATAAATCGACCGATCCAAAGGAAAAGCTGTACTTGCTGACGTATTATGCAGATCAGTTCCGTACCACTGTATTCCGTCAAACCATGTTTGCAGAATTCGAAAAAATTATTCACGAGCGTGCTGAACAGGGTGAGGCTCTCACACCTCAGCTGCTTTCCGAAATCTATTATGACCTTAATGTCAAATACCATGGAAACAGCATGGTTGTGGACAAAGAGATTGAAATGGAATGGGCACGTATTCCCCACTTCTATAACAGCTTCTACGTGTACAAATATGCGACCGGCTTCTCAGCAGCGACCAGTTTCTCCAAGCAAATTCTGGAAGAAGGTCAACCTGCTGTGGACCGTTATCTTGGATTCCTCAAGAGCGGTGGCAGTGACTATTCCATCAACATCCTGAAAAAAGCTGGAGTAGATATGTCTACGCCAGAACCGATTCGTGAAGCTATGAGCGTGTTTAAGGAACTGATTGAGCAAATGGAACAACTAACCAAATAAGGTTGCTTTCTCGTCTATGTGACCTGTATCCCTTGCCCATTGGGGCAAGGGATTTTATAATCAAGCAAGATGCAAGACTCATGAATTAGGGTAATTGCGTACATAGTCCTGAATTGTTCAACAAGGAGGCACCACCATGAAAATGCAATGGGCGCTCATCGCAGGTCTCGTTTTTGCACTGCTTACCGGAATTTTTGCGGTCATTAATGTGGATTCCGTACAAGTCAACCTGCTATTTAACACGGTTCAAATCCCACTGATTCTGCTCATTCTTGGCTGTACCCTAATCGGTGGAATCATTGTAGGGTCTTATGGCATCTTCCGCCAATATCGACTGCAACGCGAGAACAAGCAATTGAAGTTACGTGTATCCGAATTGGAGAGCTCCGCAGCAAGCAGCTCTTCCTCCTCTCTGGACTCGTTTAAAACGATGGATACCTTCGGAACGAACGATTCGGACAACACTTCTGCGGAGTCCGATTCCATTCAGAGCCAACGAAAAGGAAATCCTTCGGGTAAGCTGTAACACATCACATCAGAGGCAGCCTGCTGGCCATCAAGAATGGGATTGTACATTCTGCCAGACAGGCTGTATTCTGTTTGAAGAACAACTTTCTGCATATTCATTAACGAGGAGGAAATTCCCATATGAGTTTTACCATTGACGAATCCTATGTTCTGTCTTTTCTGAAAAAATTACTGGATACTCCAAGCCCGAGCGGCTATACCCACGATATTATCGAGATGATCCGCAAGGAAGCCGAATCACTCAATGTCGCTTTTGAATTGAACAACAAGGGCGGAGCTGTGCTCACTTTACCTGGGCAAGATTCTTCCAGAACGATTGGACTGAGTGCACATGTGGATACATTGGGAGCGATGGTGCGTTCCATCACTTCATACGGTACACTAAAGCTCACCTCCGTCGGCGGATTTACCATGAACAGTATTGAGAACGAGTATTGCACCATTCACACACGCGAAGGGAAGATCTATACGGGTACCATTCTCTCGCTGCACCCTTCTGTACACGTCTATCCAGATGCACGTACGTTTGAGCGAAGCGAGAGCCATATGGAAGTGCGTATTGATGAAGTGGTCTCCTCCAAGGAAGATGTTTTGGCACTGGGTATCTCTGTGGGAGACTTTATTTCCTTCGATGCTCGTGCGGTCATCACGCCAAGCGGATATATTAAATCACGTCACCTTGATGATAAAGCCAGCGTAGCTGCCTTGTTTGGTATCCTGGAATCAGCACATCGCGAAAACTGGAAACCACTACATAACGTTTCGCTGCTCATCTCGAACTATGAAGAAGTTGGACACGGCGCATCTTATATTCCTGCAGAAATCAGCGAATTGATTGCTGTAGATATGGGCGCAATGGGCGACGACCTTAGCTGTAAGGAGACGGATGTATCCATCTGTGCCAAAGATTCGTCCGGCCCATATGATTATGATATGACGACCCGTTTGATCGAATTATCCAAGCAGGCGAACCTTGACTATGTAGTTGATATTTATCCTCACTACGGCTCCGATGGCAGCGCGGCATTACGTGGAGGAAATAACATCCGCGCTGCGTTGATTGGTCCGGGAGTTCATGCTTCCCATTCCATGGAGCGTACGCATAAAGACGCCGTCCTGAATACAGCGAGACTGCTCGCCGCATATATTACGACCAAGTAAATTGAATTATGTACGGGTGGTAAACAGGACATCGTTTAAATGAATGCTAAGAGTCGTGATGTCGATCTTCTCGGGCACGACAACTTGATCATCTATCCATCCCACCTTAATCATGTAAAAGGACACGTAAGCGATGCCGTTTAGGCGCGCTGAACGTGTCCTTCTTCTTTGGCATGTCTAATCCGCTTGTTCAACATGCTCGCGATATCTGCGTTCCAGAACCTCCAGCTTCTCTCTGTGCTCCCGAATCTCACTCTTCAGCAGAAGCAACGTGCTCCGCACCGCACGTAGTCCATCCTTCACCTGGGTTTCAGCTTTGCGGATTTTGTCCTGAACCATCCAGTCCACAAAGAGATTGTCGAAGAAATAGTCTGCAAATGAAAGCAGGCCTCCAAGATGTAATTCCGTGTTTACGGCCATCCTCACATCCTCCAGCTCCTTCTGAAAACGGCGAAGACGTCTTCCTGCATCCATAATGGCATCCTGGGCATCATCCATTCGACTGCGCTTGATATGGGTGGAGATTACACCACCACCCATCATGTCATATACTCCCCAATTTCCCGCAGAGGACAACGCCTTTTCAGCACGTTCAAGTGCAAGGAGCAGATACTGCCCCTCTCTGTCCGCCTCATTCAGCTCCTGAATCTCACCTGAGAGGTGTTCCCGATCCTCAGCCATTTGCTGCAATTCTGCATCTTTCTCGAGCAGATCGTTTTCCTTCTGGCCCCATAACACCTTGTAATCACTCTGCCAAAAT
The DNA here is from genome assembly GCF_030487755.1 of Paenibacillus sp. 11B. NCBI lineage: Bacteria > Bacillati > Bacillota > Bacilli > Caryophanales > Paenibacillaceae > Paenibacillus > Paenibacillus sp. 11B. The sequence goes on from NZ_JAUKNS010000002.1 coordinate 1,263,754, forward strand.
TGATATTCCCGTTGTCTGTCCAGCTCCTGCTGCACCTGCGAGCGTTGCTCCTGGATATCCGTTAACATTTGGCAAGCCGTATCATACGCTGCCTTACTTTCCATTAACTCTAATTCTTCTTTCTCCAGGTGTTCCAGACGCTGCTGTACTTTCGTTTTCCACTCTGCTTCCTCCTGATTCAGCTTCTCCAGCCGATCATTCCATTTCTCATACATTCTTCCCTTTTCCTTGAGGACTGCCAATTGTTCATTCAGATCTCTAGACATGGATATGGTGTTCTCCCCCTTCTATGGAATTCTTTATTTAATTAACGGTTTGAATATGGCTAACGTTTCATATAAATTCATTTACAGCCCAAAAAAATCGCCCTCCCTTCAAAAGGCGACTGCAAGTCACTTTTTTGAAGAGAGGACGATTCATTAAAATATAACTCTGGAATATGCTTAAGATTTGCTGTTTTCAATCTGTTCTGCAAGCTCATTCAGGACCGTCCATCGTTCCATCAGTTCATCCAGATGACGCTCCGCCTCAGCCTGCTCTGCCATCAACTCCTGCAGCCGGGCTGAATCGCTGAATGATTCTTCCATCTCTTTATTAATACGGGCGAGATTAGCTTCAGCTTTCTCAATATTCTCATCGATCTGGTCATATTCACGCTGTTCCTTGAAGCTGAACTTCAGCCTAGGTTTAACCGCCGAGGCAGCAGAATTACTTTCCTCCGTTGCCGGTTTTACTTTAGCTGCTGTTCCCGTCGTACTTGCCTGAGAAGATGCAGGAGCATTTTTCAGCATCCATTCCGCATACTCACTGTAGTCCCCAACATGCACGCGTACAACACCGCCACCTTCAAAAGACAGCACTTTATCCACTGTCCGATCCAGGAAGTACCGGTCATGGGATACGACAAATACAACCCCCGGGAAATCATCCAGGTAATCTTCGAGTACAGCGAGTGTCTGAATATCCAAGTCATTCGTCGGCTCATCCAGCAGCAGGACATTCGGTGCAGCCATCAGCACACGCAGCAGGTACAGACGACGCTTTTCTCCACCCGACAAACGGGAGATAGGTGTCCACTGTGATGCAGGGGTGAACAGGAAACGTTCCAGCATCTGAGCTGCTGTAATGATAGATCCATCAGCCGTTTTTACATTCTCGGCCACTTCCTTGATGTACTCAATCACCCGAAGAGATTCATTCATCTCCTGATGCTCCTGTGTGAAGTAGCCCAAATTAACTGTAGGGCCTACAACAACCTCCCCGGCATCAGGTTCCAGCTTGCCGGAGATCATTTGCAGCAAGGTTGATTTACCGCTACCATTCGGGCCCACGATGCCTACCCGGTCACCAGGCACCGCAATATAACTCAGATCGTCAATCAATTTGCGGCCATCTGCCGATTTGGACAGATGCTCGATCTCCAGTATTTTTTTACCCAAACGAGTGGAACCCACGGATACCTCCAATGAGCCTGACCGATTAGGTCCTTGTTGATCCTTCAACTGTTCGAAGCGGTCAATTCTCGCTTTTTGTTTTGTTGTCCGGGCCTTCGCGCCACGACGAATCCAGGCCAGCTCCGTCCGCAGCAGGTTTTGCCGCTTCTGTTCCGAGGCCGATTCACGCTCTTCACGCTCTGCCTTCAGCTCCAGGAAGCGGGTATAGTTGGCCTCATACCGGAATAAACGTCCATGATCCAGCTCCAGCATCACATTCGCTACACGATCCAGGAAATAACGATCATGCGTGATCATAAGCAGTGCCCCGCGCCGTTTTTGCAAATACTGTTCCAGCCAAACTACAGAATCATTATCAATATGGTTGGTAGGCTCATCCAGAATGAGCAATTCACAGGGATGAATCAGCGCAGAGGCAAGCGCTACCCGTTTGCGTTGTCCACCAGACAATGTGCCCATCAGCGCATCGAATTGACGAATTCCCAGTTTGGACAGAATGCTCTTCGCTTCACTTTCCATCTGCCAGACCTGAAGCTGCTCCATCTGCTGGTTCAAGCGCAACAAACGCTCTTGCAGTGCCGGATCAGAAGGGTTAAGCTCCAGCAGCTCCATCGTTTCCGTATATTCACGTACCGTTTTCATCTCCGGGCTGTCGCCCTCAAATACTTGTTGCAGTACCGTATTATCCGGGTTAAACTGTGGATTCTGTGCAAGGAACTGTATACGTACGTCGTTCCCCATTGAGATCTGTCCTTCATCTGCTGGCTCCATGCCTGCAATGACACGCAAAAATGTGGACTTCCCGGTTCCATTGACACCAACGACACCAATCTTGTCCTGGTCGCCCATACCAAATGAGGCGTCTTTAAACAAAATTTTCTCGCCATAACTTTTTGCAACTTGCTCTACCGTCATTATGTTCATTGCACGTTACCTACTTCTCTGTAAATTAATAATCAATATCTAATAGCCATCCCGTACACTCTCTTTATACTTGTAAAAAGGAACGACATCCATCCAGAAACAGAGCTGCTGCAAAGGCAATTCGTTTGTTCAGATGCTCCTCGTTAAACTCCGGATTAAGCATGATATCCATCTTTAGCCGATCGAGAATCCCGATATAAGCTTCAGCGAGCAGAGCAGGCTCAGGTACGCCAGCATTCTCTAATACCTCACGGACCATGCTCATATATTCATTCATAAAAGCCTTCATGAATTTCATCAGGTCGGGATCATTATTGGGTGCCATAAAAAACAGCTTGGTATGATTGCGACGCTCATAATAATACGTAAGATGAGTCTTGGCGATCACACCAAGCTTATCCCCAGTACCCTGATGTGAGTTCAACGCCTGATCAAGGCGGCTGATAAAACCGTTGCAGTCCCGCTTGGATACGGCAATAAATAATTGTTCCTTGTTTTTAAAATATAAATAAATGGTGCCTTTCGCGATGCCCGCTTCGTCCGCAATATCGGACATTTTCGTCTCATAGAATCCTTTTGAACCGAAAATACCGTAAGCTGCATCCAGAATTGCCTCCGATTTGTCTCCCTGCACAGTGCTCAAATGCACTCCCTCCCTACAACGCTAAAATGATACCTAAACCGATCGCCAAACCTCCACCAATCACCGAGCTGAGCACGTTCACCAGATCATTACTCATCCAGGACCAGCCACGCGCTCGAACCGTTTTGTGTCCACAATGTTCATTTACCTCGACCTCACGGCCGCACACGGTACAACGATACATATACTGAACCGTTGCGCCCAGATAGGAATCAGCAAAAGCTCCTGCCAATCCACCTACAAGGCCGACAAACGTCCAGCTGAGCAAACTCAAGCCTTCAATCCCGGCAATCCAGGAAAAGAAGAACGCCCCCGCGCCGATCAAAGCTCCGCCTACGGCAGCAGCGAGTGTGCCAAGTAATGAAACACCTCCAGAGGTACCTGGGGTCAGCACCTTCCACGTCACGACAGAGCGTGGCGGCTTACGGCTAAGACTTCCCCACTCGGTTGCCCATGTATCTGAAGTAACGGTAGCCATGACACCAATAAAAGCATACATCCAGGCCGGGTGTGGAAGGATCCAGTTCCCCAGAACCAGAAACATACCGATTCCACCATTAGCCATGACTTGCCCCGCGTCACGATTGCCTGTCTTGGCATACGATTTCTCAAGCTCCTGTTTGCGATCCTTGCGAAATTTGGAGAACAGCGTTGAGGTAATGAAAAACAACAGCAGTGTTCCAAACCAGAACAGGTTGCCCGCTCCATAATATATCGTACCCATCATCACAGCCGCCAGGCAGCCGGACAGGGTTAGCGACTTCTTCGCGTAGGCAGCACCCGCCACAACAAAAGCGCATACGGCGCCAATAATCCAGTCCATAAGTTCTCCTGCATGTGGCAACATATATGGCCCACATGACGTTTTATATTTTTGAAATTCAATTATACCACGGTTTGATGCCAATGCCGAAACTGCCTATGCCAGCATACAAAAAACCTGATTCGGCAACTTTGAAAGCTACCAAACCAGGTGTACTGATACTGCGATAAACGGATATGCGTGATCCTACTTCCAGTCGCACCCCCATGAAACCCAACCTGTCAAGTGTGAATTTAAATCACTTTTCGCTATCCTCTTATCTATCACATTTGGATTAACTTATCTGGTTTTAAGTTTCACTTCAGCTTTCCCGGTTACACTATCATCAGAACGTTACATCAAGACCAGTTACGATTCAACTCGTACTTAACTATTGAAATGAGGATGACACACATGAACATGAAGCGTGTAATGATTGTAGGAACAATGGTTGTCACTATGTCCTTCGCCGGAACAGCCTGGGGCAGATCAGCTATATCCCCTATCCCCTTGGCGAAATGGTCCATTGTTAATATAGATACCAAAGACGAGAGCAGAGATGAATTGCTAAGCGCTCTGAATCTAAAGTCAGAAGATGATTTGGTTCAGGATCTGTACGCAGGTAAATCGCTGAGAATGATTGCAGATGAAAATGATGGTGACTTCGATGAGGTTATCGTATTGCAAATAAGGCAGCTTAAGGAGCAATTAGATCAACGACTCGCAAGTGGAAGTATCAGCTCGGAGCAACACGCTGTGCAAAGCGGTGAACTGGAAGAGTTGGTAACGGAGAGTGCCAATACCGCCTACAACTTGGCGTAAATGAAAAGCCCCTTAGGCTAAGGCAGAGAATGAGGGCATGACAAAAAAAGGAGCGTCGAGACGCCCCTCACCTATTTCATATTCACTCTAAGTAGGCAGAATCTATGATGTACGGTGCTTACTGAATTACTGCTGAAATCGTGCATTTGCCCAAGGACTCGCCGTCCCAGGCCAGTTCAAGCACATCTCCTGCTGCCGTTGGTCCAACACCTTCTGGTGTGCCTGTAAAGATGACATCTCCAGGCCCCAAGCCGTAATGATGGCCTACATAATCCACAATATCCTGAAGGCCGAAGATCATGTTACGAATATTGCCCCGTTGGACTTCGGCACCATTCTTGGTAAGTGTAAAGTCTTTCTCAAGAAGTGCCTGAGCGCCCGGAAATGCCTGGAATGCTGTAACCGGAGCGGAGTTCTTGAACCCTTTGGCCGCTGTCCACGGATGCCCCTTTTTCTTGATAACCGTCTGTACGTCACGTAACGTAAAATCAATGCCAAACGCATACGCATCAATCAATTCATCCACAGTCATACCCGGCTCAAAGTCCCGGCCAATATGAACGACAAGTTCAGCCTCATAATGTACTTCACCCTTTGTAGCAGGCAATTGAAGCGTATCACCATTCAAAGGCACGACCGCATGGGAAGGCTTCATAAAGATCATCGGTTCATCCGGAACCGCGTTGCCCAATTCTTCTGCATGAAGTTTATAATTTCGTCCTACACAGTATACATTGCGAATGTTTGTCAACATGGATTTACGACCACCTTTATCGGATTCATTAGCGTAGTTGGAGCATGTTCATCTTTTTATTACGGTCTGAAGAATCGGCTGCTCGTTTCCTGAAAAGCCTGTTCCCATACATCAGGTCGGTTCGTACATAACATTAGATCCGAGTCAATTGCCGCGAGCCGCTTCATGATTGTTTTGTCATCCACCGTCCATGCCATCACCTGAATACCCTCATTTCGCATTTCCCGCATCAGCGATTTGTCTACATTTGTGTACCCGATCGAAAGAAAACCACAATTCATTTGTCGCAGCACTGCTGCCAGATCACCTGGCCGTGCATCAATAATCAACCCTGTTTTGAATTCCGGGGCCAGTTTCTTAACCTCAACCAGAGCCGCAGGTTCAAACGAAGTGATGACCACGTCATGCTGCATATGTCTCTTCCTTACCTCATGAATAACCGCTGCCGGCAGACCAGGATACATGTTTCCTTGCGTTTTCAGTTCGATATTCAAGCGAACTTTGCCACAGCAACGATCCAGCACTTCAGTAAGAGCGGGAACCCGTTCCCCTTTATAGGCTTTTCCTTTCCATGATCCCGCATCCAGCTGTTGTATATCTGACCAGTCCGTCTCTCGAACGAGTCCTTTACCGTTAGTCGTCCGATTCAACGTAAAGTCATGAATAACGACCGGAACACCATCACGCGACAACTGTACATCCAGCTCCATCCACTGAACTTCAGGTTGTTCCATGGCAAGCAGAAATGCAGCCATCGTATTTTCCGGTGCAGTGAACGAAAATCCGCGGTGTGCTACACAAAGGTTGTTCATTCCATCCCTCCTCCAAAAATAGACTTCAACTTGGTGATGCAACTCCATTCGCATCAAAACGAATACCTGACGAAAGCTGCGTCATCTGCTCCAGCAGCAGTTTGTTAGCTTCATCCAACATCGGAATTGCCTGACCCAGCCCAGCCTCATAAGGAATAACCTTCATGCTGCATTTAGCTTCCTTACTGCAGTTCGCCTGAAAAATCGCTGTTTTCCACGTTTCCTCTGTCGTTGATTTCGAGAAAATAAAGTTGCCTGTACTATATGCAATCCACTTGCCTTTGTAATACTCCACCCCTTGCAACACATGGGGATGCCCGCCTATAACCAGATCAGCACCGGCATCTACAAATTCATGTGCCAGTCGAGTCTGATCATTATTCGGTGTGCTGACCCGTTCCTCTCCCCAATGTGCAACAACGATGACCAAGTCAGCCTTTTGACGGGCCTCCTGAATCGCCTTGACTGCACCTGTAGAATCGTAGGTTTCGGCAACACCTGCTCGATTACCTTCCGCTTTCCAACTCGCTTTCGGTACTACCCGGCTAAAACCCAGAAATGCAATTTTTATGCCCTTGCGTTCCAGATAAGCAGGTGTATAAGCCTCATCCTGGTTCATTCCCGCACCAGCATGTGCAATACCATATTCCTTCAGATACGCCAGCGTATCGACCAGACCCTCAACGCCCTGATCAAGGATATGATTGTTGGCCAGATTCACGGCATCAAAACCAGCTGAAGCCATCGCTGCAAGTGCTTTTGGCGAAGATTTGTATACATAGGTTTTATCCAATGCATCAGTCCCACCAAGAGTTACTGGCGTTTCAAGGTTGCCGATCGTCAGATCATCGTTCTTGAACAGGTTACCAAGCTTCGCGAAGGGATAATCATACCCGTTCTTATCCAGCAGTTCAGCAACTTTGCCCGAAAATTGGATGTCCCCAACAAAGTTGATGGTTACATCGTTCGCCGAATTAGATGGCTGAGTCGCCCCAGTTCCTGTACCTTCGCTCTCCTTTGAGCCGGAAGAAGCGGGAGTATCCATCGGTTTTTTCGTTCCTGTATCCATCTTTCCATTTGCCTCGGAGCCTGTAGCATCCGTTTTTTCCTCACCCGACTTAACGTCGGAATTTTCAGCTACCTGTTCATCAGAACCATCCGATCCTTCAGTCGAAGTATTACCTGCCTGCGAATCCGTATCAGGTGAACTTACCTGATCACCGCCCTTAGCATCCTCTTCATTCACAGGCTCCTGATTCACAACCGTTTCTTTCCCTTTCGGGTCAACTTGCTGTTCCTTCATGCCTACTGCGTAATAGAGGCAGACGAGTCCAATGGCCACGATCAATACCAGATTAATGATCCAGACCAACCGTTTGCGGGCACGTTTTACTTTTTTCTTCTGTACACTTCGTTTTGATCTTGGGGGATACATAGGCAGCTCCTCTTCTTCACAGCAATCCTTATCATATTATATCAGGCATATTCTGGATTTCCATAATTCCTTGGAACTGTAAGCATAGAAAGAATTCACTTCTCTCTGCTTTTCACGTTTTGGCCTAAAAAAAGGCTGTCTCCGTTGTAGAATATCTCTACGTTTGAGACAGCCATGTACGTTAATTATTGTGCAGCAAGTAATTGCGTAGCTTGAACTGACATTTCTTTCGCCTGTCTAATGCAATCAGGCAACCCTACACCTTCATAACCAGCACCCGCAATGTACACCCCCGGCAATTTGCTGCCAAGCTCCTCCCGGAGTGCTGCAATCTGTTGCAGATGACCTACCGGATATTGCGGCATGGATTTGCGAAGCCGAGTAATTTCCGAGAAGATCGGAACAGCCTCTACGCCCATCGTTTCACGCAAATCCTTGAGTACCAGATCCGTCAGCGCATCATCCGGGAGTTCCACGTTCTGCTCGTCTCCCGAACGGCCAACATAGCAACGAAGCAGTACTTTATCATCCGGGCTGGTATGCAGCCACTTGGTTGATGTCCAAGTACATGCTGTAATATTGCGGCCTTCCTTGCGCGGAACGAGGAAACCGGACCCATCAAATACGTGTTCGATATCTTTTTTCTCAAAAGCCAGCACCACATTCGCCACCGATACGTAGTTAATCGCATCCAGAGCCGTTGTATCCACGTGGGGTTGTAGCAGTTCGGATGCAACATACGTAGGCACGGTAATGACTACATCATCCGCTTCAAGACGCTCACCGTTACCCAGTTGAATGCTATATCTAGCCGCATCTCCAGTCTGAACCTCCAGGGATTGCACCGAAGTGTTTAGACGTTGATCCACGTCCTGCAATTCATGTACAAGCGCGTGAACGAGGCTCTGCAAGCCTTGACGGAAGTTCAGAAAAGCACTTCTCTTCGTTCCCGTATGAGTCTCTGCCGGTTTGCGGCCAGTCATCATCCCCCGGATCAAACTACCGTAATCCCGCTCCACTTCTCCGAATTGCGGAAAGGTTGCCTGAAGACTCAATCGTCGCATATCACCTGCATAAATGCCTGCAAGCAACGGCTCAGTGAGGTTTTCCAGCACTTCCGCTCCAAGGCGGCGCTCAATCATATAACCGAGCGATTCATCCTCCGTTGTGCGGCGGGGAGGAATGACAAAATCCATTAATGCCCGCAGCTTGCCTGCCGGAGATACAAGACCGCTTCTCAGAAACGATCTCAACTCCGTCGGAATACCGAGTACGAGTCCTGCCGGCATGGGATGTAACTTGCCACGCTGCATGATGTACGTTTTTTTGGATTCCGGGTTTTGACTGACCAACTCATGATCCATCTCCAGCTCTTTAGCCAAGTCAATCATCGCCGTTTTGCGGGCAAGGAAAGAATCCGGCCCCTTCTCAATGACAAAACCATCCCGGTGCAGCGTCTCAATCATGCCACCCATGGAAGAACTTTTCTCAACCAAGGTAATTACAGGTTCAACCCCTGCTTCCCGGTAATGCTTCCGGATATAAAATGCCGCGCTTAGGCCGGTCAGCCCTCCGCCGACAACAACAACACGACGTTTATGGTCTTCCATTACACATCCGTTCCTTGCTGCCATTGGTTAATAATGACGTCACTTAGTGTTTCCATATAAAGCGGGTCGCTATTGAGAGAATCGATACGCATGAGGCGCATATCGATCTCTTTGGCAATCGCTTTGGCCTCAATATCAAGATCATAGAGCACTTCCAGATGATCCGATACAAATCCAATTGGTGCTACAAGCACATCTTCTACCTGTTCACGAGCAAGATCCTGAAGCGTGTCCAGAATATCAGGGCCCAGCCATGGCTCCGCCGTCCGCCCGGCACTTTGCCACGTAAACTGCCAGTTGGTAATTCCTAAACGCGAAGCAATAACTTCCGAAGTCTCCAGCAGTTGCTGCGGATATGGATCACCGATATCCACAATTCGCGCAGGCAGACTGTGTGCGCTGAACAACACTCGTACATCCCCACGTTTGGCTCCCGCTTCCTCGAAAGCATCCAATTTGGCGCTAACACGTGTGGAGAGAGCTTGAATTAATTTTGGATGCAGATGGTAACTCTCAATAAAGGACATTTGGATTCCCAGTTCTTCCGCTTTCTCACGAGCGCGCTTGATGTAGCTCCCTACACTCATCGTGGAGAAATGCGGTGCCAGTACAATGCCTATTGCGGTCTGAATTCCATCCTTCGCCATCTGTTCCACGCCATCCTCAATGAACGGATACGCATGCTTTAACCCTTGATAACAACGGAATTCAACTTCATTGGAACGATCATCCTTGTTTAACGTCTCCTGAAGGGCCTTAACCTGATTATCCGTGTTTTCACGAAGAGGGAATACGCCCCCAACGATCGCTTCATAACGGTCGGTCAGTTCTTTCAGTTGTTCCGGTTCAGGCGGACGTCCTCTCCGGATATGTGTGTAATACGCTTCAATACTTTCCATATTCTCAGGTGTGCCATACGACATCACCAGTACACCTACCGTATTAGTCATTAGTAACCGTCACCCCAGTCTTCAATGCTTCAGCAGAATATTCATGAATATACGCCGTGAGTTCTTTTAATTTATCCAAAGATGCTTCAGGAAATAGTCCATGCCCCAGGTTAAAAATATACCCTGGCTCCTTGATGCCTTCATCAATAGTCAATTTGGCATGCTGCTTGATCAGATCCATCGGTGCAGTCAGCACATAAGGGTCCATATTGCCTTGCACAGCAAATTTTCCACCCAGTCGTTTACGTCCCTCGGAGATCGATACTCTCCAATCCAACCCAATCACATCAGCTTGCAGATCATGCAGGGTTGGCAGCAATTCACCAGAAGCGACACCCGGGAAATAAATTTTCGGTACATTCAAATCCGATAATTCGGTAAAGATACGAGTAATCGTCGGTAACACATACGTTCTAAAGTCGTTTGGCGAAAGCGCGCCTACCCAGCTGTCGAACAATTGGAAAGCCTTGCCGCCGTTCGCAATGTGTGCACGGACATATGTAATCACCATATCGCCCAGTTTTTGCATCAATTTATGCCATACTTCCGGTTCACTGTACATCATCGTTTTCGTCCGTATGTACCCTTTGGAAGGTCGGCCTTCTATCAAATAGCTGGCGATGGTAAAAGGTGCACCAGCAAACGTAATCAAGGGTACATCCAGTTCCTTGTCCAGGATTCGAATCGTCTCCAGTATATGAGACAGATCTCCCTCAACATCAATGGGACGCAAACGATCCACATCTGCCGCCGTGCGGATTGGATTGTCTATAACGGGTCCAATATTTTTAACAATATCAAAATCTATACCGAGCGAAGCAACCGGATTCATAATATCGGAATACAAAATAGCCGCATCCACACCGAGTTTACGTACCGGCATGAGTGTAACTTCAGCTGCTAGCTCAGGTTGACGGCAAATTTCGAGCAAAGAATACTTTTCCTTAATCTTGCGATATTCGGGATCATAACGCCCAGCCTGACGCATGTACCACACCGGAACACGGTCCACTTGCTGTTTGAAGCTGGCCTGAATCAGACGATCATTATAGCTCATGTAAGAAGCCTCCAATAGTTTTTGGACTCATAAATAACATTATGCCCTTTTTGAAGAGCGGTAACAACCACGTGTCGATCTGTTCCGATGACAATACTATGACATTCCTTACATCCCCTCATCTATATGCCAATTATGTTATAATGAAAGAATCGTGTTTTTTTGAAACGTTGCAGAAACGATCGGAAAGGAAGTGAAAGCACTTTGAAAACGTGGAAAGTAAACCTCATTGTGCTTTGGTTCGGACAATTTCTGGTCAACTCGGGCATGACCATGATCACCCCGTTTTTGTCCCTTTATCTCGCCAAGGATCTTGGCGTGGTTGGTGAGCATGAAATTGGCATATGGGCGGGATTTATATTTGCTGCCAACTTCCTCACCTCATTTTTGTTCCAGCCCTTGTGGGGCAAATTGTCTGACAAATACGGCCGAAAAATTATGTTGCTGCGTTCCGGATTCGGGATGGCGATCGTTATCGCCCTGATGGGTTTTGCACAGAGCCCATGGCAGCTCCTTTTATTAAGACTGCTCAACGGTACGATCTCTGGTTTCAACCCAGCAGCGGTTTCGTTAATCTCGGGTACAACACCGAAGGATCGAATGGGTTTCGCCATGGGGATTAGCCAGTCCGGTCAGGTGGCTGGTACAATTCTGGGTCCGCTGATCGGTGGTTTACTGGCTGATGCAGTGGGCTTCCGCCCTATCTTCTACATTACAGGCGGACTGATCTTCGTAGCTTCAATGCTTGCCATGTTCCTGGTCCGAGAGAAATTTGACCGCAAGGAAGCGGCCAAACTGCCGGAACAATCCGTATTGTCCGGTTTGAAGGAACTCAACAAGTCACCCCAGTTACCCGCGTTGTTCGCTGTAACATTCCTGTTGCAATTTGCCATGATCAGCCCGATGTCACTCTTGCCGCTGTATGTACAGAAATTACACGGTTCGGATGTGAACGTCGCCTTCTGGGCTGGAGTTGTCGGCGCAGTCACGGGACTATCCAATATGGCCATGTCCCCGATTCTTGGAAAGCTCAGTGACAGGGTAGGTTCACACAAGATACTTACGTTCTCTCTTATAGGGACCGGGCTTATGCTTATACCTCAAGCTTTCGTGCAGACGGTATGGCAGCTCATCATCGTCCGGTTCATGATGGGTGTGTTCATGGGTGGCCTGCTTCCAAGTGTCAACGCGCTCATTCGCTCCTATACGCCAGATAGCATGATTAGCCGGGCGTTCAGCTTTAATACGAGTACACTTGCGCTGGGGAACATGCTTGGAGCTGTAATCGGCGGTTTTATGGCCGGGTTTATTGGCATCGAAGGACTGTTCATCGTTTCCGGTGGACTGTTGTTGCTCAACATGGTGTGGGTGAGACTCAAACTATACAAAAAACCTCCTCTGATCAGAGAATCCTAAAGCTTCGATCTAAAAAATATTTGTTCTTAAAAAGCCGCTTTCAGCGCCCATTGGGCAATGAAAGCGGCTTTTGGCATTTTTTGTTCAATTGGACCAAACCTCAACGTTGATTCATTGACTCTGATGGCTTGCGAATTGAATCGGGTATTCTTTCACACCAAATACAAAGGCACTTTGTATCGGCTGCAAAACGGTTCCCGGCTCCAACTGTATATCTTCCATTTGCCGAAGCATCGTCTCAAGAACAACCTTAGCTTCAAGTCGTGCAAGCGGCGCACCAAGACAAAAGTGAATACCAAACCCAAAACCCATATGTCTGTTCGGCTTGCGGTCAGGCACAAACTCCTCTGCCTGTTCAAATTTAGCGCTGTCCCGGTTGGCCGATCCCACCCAGGATATCACCTGTTCCCCTGCCTGGATTGGTTGTCCGTTCAATTCTACGTTTTCTTTGGCAATACGCCCAATAGCCACAATCGGCGGATAATAGCGTAATGTTTCCTCTACCGCAGAGGGAATAAGTTCAGGGTGCTCTCGCAGCTGCTGTTGAAGCTCAGGCTTTTCTGACAGAATACGTACGGCATTGGTAATCAGATTGGTCGTCGTTTCATTGCCGGCAGCAAGTAATAATATGCAAAACCCGACCACTTCCTCTGCGGTCAGCTTCTCTCCTTCAATCTCCGCAGCCAGCAACAAAGAGATCAGATCATCCTTTGGTTGCTGACGTCTTTCTTCCATGATGGCCGTGAAGTAGCTCGCCAGTTCCTGTTGATTCCGTCTCTTTTCTTCCATCAACTCCTGGAAAGCTTCATCACTATCATCCCGCGCACCCTTCACCAGTGCATCAGACCAGTCTTTGAACTTCTGGCGATCTGCGGCAGGGACTCCAATCAATTCGGCGATCACAATGACCGGAAGCGGAGTGGCAAGATCGTCGATAAGCCGCATACGACCTCCTGAAAAATGTGGAGTCAGTAACTCATCCGCAATTTCCTGAATACGCGGAGCCAACGCTTCGATTGCTTTTGGTGTAAACGCCTGATTAACCAGATCCCGCAGTTGCTTGTGCTTCGGCGGATCGGTAGTGAGCATACTGGCGTTAGCACGATCACGTTCAGAAGAAAACAATTTGGGGTTTTTCAACACATATTGCACATCATCATAACCGAAAACATCCCAGCATTCTCGATGGTTGTCATAGCGGACTGGAGTGTTGTCACGAAGCTCAGCGTACACCTGGAAGGGAGATAATTGTTGTTCCACCCCTTCCAGTTCCCGGATCGGAATGTAATTGGCATACTTTCTCGGTGCTTGGTTCATCGTTTCTCCTCCAATCATTAATATATATTTATTTACATATTGAAATCATCCTATATTATAGACTCAACGCTAAGTCCATACAAATATTTGGCAATAATTGAGCCTCTTTTCCTAGAACGCATTACAAAAATCGTCAAGTTTTGCTAACTTATTCGGTCCGATACCCGTTTTGTATAAGATCACTTCTGCTATGCACGCTCCGGCAACACTTTCCCCAAAAACCTTTCTAAATTCTATCAGGACAAAAGACTCATATGTAATGAAATATGACACAAAAAACTATTTTCAATATGCTTTTATATAGCTATTTCTCTTTATACCTCTTCTTATATTTATCCATAAAACCTTATAAACAAGCTATATACTCTACATATCTATCAATGTAACCGATTACTCTATCTATATCTAATATTGTCATATTATTTAACATGAAATACAATCGTTTTAATTCATATACATATTATCCTCATCAAACATCACACGAAACTAACCTGAAGGAGAGTGCTATTCATGAAAAAAACTTCAAATCTTCGTCCTTGGGCTGTATGGAGCACAGCTGCTTTGACAGCTCTAACCATCTCACTGTCCCCAATCGGAACCTATGCTGCTCAGGCAGCTACGGTAGAAGTGAGCGGTACAACCAGTGCAGTTCAGACCACATCATCCACTCCGGCTCGCAATACGACCATCCCAGCTCTATCGGATTCGTTCAAACAATCCGCTCTACCTAATGTTCTGGTCATTGGAACGGGTGGTACGATCGCAGGTCAATCCGAGGATGCGACCAGCTTCCAGAACTATAAGGCGGGTACACTCCCGATCGGGGAAATGGTCGATGCCTTACCGGACAAACAGAAGATTGCAGATGTTAGCACACTCCAATTCGGAAATTCAGGTTCTGGATCTTATACCATAGCTGATCTCTATGACCTGTCACAGACAGTAGACAAGGCTCTGGCTCAATATGACAGCGTTGTAGTTACCACCGGTACAGATACCATGGAGGAGATCGCCTACTTCCTTGACATGACCGTTCAAAGTGATAAACCTGTCGTCATTACAGGGTCTATGCGCCCTTGGACGGTTATCGGCTCGGATGCACAAGCCAATCTGTACAACGCCATCAAGCTCGCAGGCAGCGGACGCACCACTTCATTTGGGACCGTGCTGATGTTGAACGATACCATTCAACTGGCACGCGGAGTGACCAAAACGAATGATTATCGAACAGATACATTCGAAACTCCGATGCTTGGTGCAGTAGGTTATATTGATGAAGAAAATATTCGAATTTACCGCGCTCCTGCACGCGCCTTGAAGCCTGAAGGTACATTAAAGCCGGCATTTGACCTGAACAAAATCACGAAGGCAGATCTCGCCAAAGTGGAAATTGCGGTTTCCTATCAGGAAGCTGGTGGAGAAGCCATTGAAGGATTTGTTCGTGGCGGTGCCAAAGGGATCGTAACGTCCGGTACCGGAGCAGGCGGGATTTCGAAAGCCATGGGCCAAGCACGTACTAAAGCAGTGGAGGATGGCGTAATCTTCGTAACGACCACGCGGACAGGTTCAGGCAGTGTATATGGCGGAGGTAAAGGCGTTATCGCTGGTGACAACCTGAGTCCTCAGCAAGCACGCATTTTGCTCATGCTCGGGTTATCCTTCAGCGATGATTTCGATACAATCAAAAAATGGTTCGAGACTTACGGAACGCCGGAAGTTTAAGAAGATCTCATCCTTTATATTCATTCTGAAAAAACAAGAGACGACACATTCCCTGTTAATCAGGGGATGATCGTCTCTTGTTTTTTAATCCGAACTTGTTTACTTCACCCAGGCCAGAGCCAGACCATCATAATCCGGCAGCATAGTCGTTACAAGACGCGGATCACTTGCCATCTGCTCATTGAAGCGACGAACGGCAAGCACAGCGGGGCCTTGCTTATCCGGATTCAGCGTACGACCGCGCAGGAAACAGTTATCTCCCACAATGACCGCCCCTGGCCGCGCGAGCTTAATGGCATAATCCAGATAAACGGGATAATTCTCCTTGTCCGCATCAATGAAGAAGAAATCGAAGGTACGTCCTTCCTGCGCCAGTTGCTCCAGACTGTCGGCTGCGGGTCCAATTCGATATTCGACCTTATCCCCAAAGCCACCTTCCTCCAGATGGCCCCGAGCCATCGCTGCGTATTCCTCTTTCAGTTCCAGCGAAGTCAGGGTTCCTCCATCACTTAAACCGCGAGCAAGACAGATACCGCTGTATCCGCCCAGCACACCGATTTCGAGTACGGCTTCCGCTTTCGAAGTTTTCGCGAGAAAAGTGAGTAAACGCCCGTAGGCCGCTGCCACCGAAACTTCCGGCATGCCGTTCGATCGGATGGCTTCTTTTACCTTTAACAAGAGAGCATCCTCTTGAAATAATTGATTTACATATTCGTCAGGGGTCAGATTCACCGCTAAAATCCTCCTTGGACACTTGGTCTGCTTTCCATATGGATGCCAATGTTCTATAATAAATGTTTGTTGTCAAACACAGGCGGTTGACTGCCGCATCACCTCTAAGAGATGAATGCATAAGCTCACCGCATTTCTCATTGTAAGTTTTTTCACGGAAAGCGGCAAGGCCGCACCGTTACTATACAGCGGAGAGAAGGAGTTTCCTTCTCCGGCTTGAAATGGAGTTGAAATGAATCACATGGCTCAATTGCAATTGATCGCGACCTCGGCGATGGGACTCGAGGCTGTTGTCGCCCGGGAACTGAAACAACTGGGGTATGAGGATGCTACGATCGACAATGGACGGGTTTACTTCACTGGAGATTATATTGATATTTGCCGGTGTAATCTGTGGCTAAGAAGTTCGGATCGCGTTTTGGTCAAAATGGGTGAATTCCCTGCTACAACATTCGATGAATTGTTTGAAGGTACCAAAGCATTACCTTGGGAGGATTGGATTCCAGCCGATGGCGAATTTCCGGTTGAAGGTCGCTCCCACAAATCTCAGCTAAGCAGCGTGCCGGCTTCACAGGGAATCGTGAAAAAAGCGATCGTAGAAAAACTGAAGCTGACTTATGACACGGAGTGGTTCCCCGAGGACGGGTCTCGTTATGTGATTGAGGTCATTCTGTTGAACGATCGCGCCCTGCTTACTTTAGATACAACGGGACCCGGGCTGCACAAACGGGGTTATCGTAAACTGGTAACCGAAGCTCCGCTTAAAGAAACACTTGCTGCGGCGCTTATTCAGCTCAGTCGCTGGAATGTATCCCGCCCCTTCTATGATCCATGCTGCGGATCAGGTACCATGCTGATTGAAGCCGCCATGATTGGCTGGAACATTGCACCAGGACTGCGTCGCACCTTTAACTCCGAGAACTGGGCTGTCATTCCTGAAGAGCTTTGGGAGAAAGCGCGCGAAGAAGCATTTGACGCGGTTCGCGACGATATTCCATTGCAAATCTCGGGCAGCGACATCGATCCGGAAGCTATTGAGGTAGCAAAGGCAGCAATCAAGAGTGCCGGCTTCGCCAAAGACATTGAAGTCAGCGTCCTGCCTGCTCATCGAGCAAGACCGCAGGGTGAATATGGTGTCATTATTACCAACCCCCCGTATGGTGAACGCTTGAGTGAAGAGAAAGAAGTGCAGAAGCTGCTGCGTTCTTTAGGGCGCAGTTACCTCGATATGCCGACATGGTCCTTTTTTGCCATCACGTCGACCAAATCGTTCGAGGAAGACTTCGGCCACAAGGCAGACAAGCGCCGTAAGTTGTTCAATGGACGTATTGAAACCCAATATTATCAGTATTTGGGCCCACTGCCTCCACGAAATAAAACACCACAACAATAATACCATTGTCATGATAGAGTGCTCTTGCCTTCCACGGCAGGGGCGCTTTTTTTGTATGTATTCCAGGAGACATAGAATTGATCTTGGTGATGCTACTTCCGTATGAAGCATTTCTCCCCTGGGCATAGTTGAAAAGCCATGACACCACGCTATAATGGATGGAGCCCTATTTTTACATTCCGTTAACAAAACAAAACCATTCATCTGGGAGGAGACATATATGTTTGTCACTAAGCCAACACGCAGCCTTACGCCGCGCGGGCTTCTGAATCATCCACTTACGTTATATCTTATTTTTCTTGTACTCATGCTACTCAAATTAATGTGGCTCCATCACAATCTGCATGCCTACAACATTACGATGGGGCTTCTGGACAAAGTAATTGCCATCGGTTCGCTGCTGCTTCTGTCCTTCTGGACCTGGTGGCTGCCTCGCCGGGGCATGATCCTATCGCTCGTTGTAATCCATCTGCTGCTTACTGCACTGATCTATGCCGATATGGTTTATTATCGCTACTTTCAGGATTTTCTGACGATTCCTGTGTTGATGCAAGCCAGACAGGTCGATGCTCTGGGTGATAGTATTGCCACGCTCATCCACGCCAGTGATCTGTGGCTCTTTGTTGATTGGCTTGTGATCATCCCATACGCAGCGATCCTGCTATTCAGTAAACGTCACCGCCGTGGTGGACGCCCCAGCGCATATACGAGTGGATTGAACTCTTACTCGTCAAGCTCTGGCAAACCAAGCTTACGTCGTCGACTCACTGCGGGCAGCATTGCTCTAATATTGGGTCTTGGGCTCGCGGTAGGTCCGATTTATTATTATAGTAAAACTTGGGCGAAAGGCTTGTTTGATAACAACTGGTGGAACGTGTCCATGTATAATGTTACTGGACTTCTTGCTTTTCATGGCTATGATCTATATAACTACGCCAAAGACCATCTGGGCTCTGGGCCCCAGGTCGATCCTACAGATCTGGAGCAGGCGAAAGCTTTTTTTGCCAACAGACAACAGGCTGAGCCTCTGAAGGATGCGATGTTCGGCAAGTACAAAGACAGCAATGTCATCATTGTTCAAGGCGAAGCCTTCATGAATTTCATGATTGGTCAGAGCATTGGCGGTCAGGAAATCACGCCTCATTTTAACGAGCTGATGAAGGAAAGCCAGTACTACAGTCATTTTTATCACCAGACAGGTCAGGGCCGTACATCAGATGCTGACTTTGGGGCGAATATTTCGATGCATCCACTGTCGGTTGGGTCCGCTTTTGTCCGCTACGCAGACCACAGCTATGATGCCCTGCCTTCTATATTGAAGGATCACGGTTATAGTACCAATGTATTTCATGCCTATGAGAGTGGATTCTGGAATCGCTATACGATGTATCAGAATATGAAGTATGACAAGTTTTACAGTAAAAATGATTATGAACAGGATGACCCGCTTGGCTGGTCCCTGTCGGATGAGTCCTTTTTCCGCCAATCGGTTGAGAAAATGAGCAATGAGGTTTCTGAGCCGTTCTATTCATTCCTGATTACACTGACTAGTCATCATCCATACGCATTACCCCAAGATAAACAACAGCTGGATGTCAGGGAATTCCAAGGAACGATGTTTGGAGACTATCTGCAATCCGTACATTACGTCGATTCTGCGCTCGGCAGCATGGTGGAAGACCTGAAAAATCGGGGGTTGTGGGACAAAACGATCTTCATGTTCTATGGGGATCACGATAATTCCATTAAGGAACAACCACAATATGAGAAATTTCTCGGACGCTCGCTGAACGATCTGGACATGGAGCAAATTATGAACGAAGTGCCTTTGCTGGTGCATCTGCCTGACAGAGCCGAAGCCGGAACGATTGACGAGCCAGCAGGACAGCTGGATATTACGCCTTCCGTTCTGCATCTTCTCGGTATATCAGATCAATCCTACTACCATATGGGCAACGATGTGTACGACGGTTCCTCCCGCATGGTGGTATTGCGCACTGGTGCGTTCACGGATAGCTCCTTCTTCTATATCCCTTCAGATGATTACCTGTATGACAGCGGCTCCTGTTACGATCTGTCTACGGGCGCCAAAACGGATATTAATGCTTGCCGATCTGGTTACGATGAAGCGTCAATGCGACTGCATGTGTCAGATACAGTCAACACGTTTGACCTGATCTCGCGTTTTCGCAAGGAGCAAAAGTCTGAATCAGCATCCTAACAGATACGGAAAGGCACGCTGACGTAACTGTATACTTCATATAAAATTTAACCCGACACTACAATGAAATGGAGCTAATGCATGACCATGACAACACAACCAGTCCCATTCAACATTGAACAAAAGCTGTTCGAAGAAGCTGCTAACTTTGTCAAACTTCGCTACCCTCAAGGGTGGGGCGGCGCGGCGGCTGTATATACCGAAGCAGGTTCGTTCTTAATCAGCGTAGCTCCAGAAGTAATTAATGACGCCACGCACCTGTGTATGGAAACAGGAGCCTATCTGGAAGCCCACAAATTAAACGAGCGGGTCACCCACTCAATCTGTGTGGCACGCGACGATGAGCACTCGCAATTCAAGGTTCTCACCCCTTGTGGTGTGTGCCAGGAACGATTGTTTTTCTGGGGAGAAGATGTGAAGGCTGCCGTGCACGATCCGGATGGAGCTATAATATACAAGAGATTGGACGAAATCCAGCCTTATCATTGGACCAAGGCATACCGGGATAAGTAGGAAGTTAAACGATAAGTGTTGAGGCTGCAATCCGTTGCACGCTTCAGCACTTTCTTTTTTTTGGTAGCTGGCTGTAACCACAACCTTGCGAATGTTAGAAAGTCGCTATATAATTGTAACTGTATTGGTTTCATTTAAAAATGATGGAGGTTTTAATGAATGAATATTGAAATATGGTCCGACTTTATGTGTCCTTTCTGTTATATTGGCAAACGTCGCCTGGAGAATGTACTGGCACAATTCCCACACCGTGATGAAGTGAAATTACAGTTCAAAAGTTTTGAACTCGATCCAAATGCTGAATTGAACAGCGGCAAAACCAACGCAGAATATCTGGCCGCCAAATACAATATGAGTGTGGAGCAGGCACGTGGAATGAATGCCCAGATGAATGCCAATGCTCGCACGGCTGGGCTGGAATACAACATTGATGAGATGATCCCTACCAACTCCTTCTCTGCTCACCGCCTGACCCATTGGGCAGAAACACAAGGGAAAATGCTTGAGCTGAGCGAACGACTGTTTCAAGCAATCTTCATCGAAGGTAAACATGTCGGCAATACCGATGTCCTGATCGAGTTGGCTGAAGAAGTGGGTCTGGACCGCAATGCAGCAGCAGAAGTATTGTCGAGCAATCAATTCGCAGAACAGGTTCGTGCCGACCAGGCCGAAGGTGAGCAGTTGGGCATTCGGGGTGTACCTTTCTTCGTATTTGACCGCAAGTTTGCTGTATCTGGCGCTCAACCGGATGAGGTATTCCATGACGCTATCCAGAAAGCCTGGGACGAACGCTCCCCTTTCACCATGGTGGAGTCCAGCACCACTGACACAGATGGCAGCGGAGTATGCACAGAAGACGGCTGCGAGGTTCCGCAACCTGACTCATCCAAATAACACAAAAGCAGCAGGATCAAGGGGCTTCCCCTGAACCTGCTGCTTTTTTTTAAAAATCCATCCACATAAGATGAACTCATAATTTACACTATAACAGAGAGGGCAGAACAAATCTGGAGAAGCGGAGCGCTCGCATTTATCACTGGATTTTACCCTTTGCCAAAGGGAATTCCAAAAATCCGGGGATAACGGCGATCGAAAGATTGTTCTGCACACGTAGTGGCCTAGTGTAAAGGATTATGCTTTCATTTTATATCACGAAGAACGATCCGTAACCGGAACAACTACAACTTAGACCATTAAACACTTATTTTGGGATTGAGCTGCATGCTCAATCCCAAAACAGCTGATCCGGGTGCGGTCCCGTCCGTTTGTCCGAATCCAGCGCATCAATCAGTTTCAGCTCATCCGGAGTCAATTCAAAATCAAAGATGTCCGCATTCTCGCGAATTCGCTCAGGCGTAACCGACTTCGGAATTGTCACGATCTGGTTCTGAATATCCCAGCGCAGAATAACCTGTGCCGGTGTTTTTCCATATTTCTGGGCCAGACTTTTCAAAGCCGATTCCTTGTTCAGCTTGCCTCTCATAATCGGGCTCCATGCCTCCAGTTGAATGCCCTGTTCCCCACAGAAATCCTGCAGCTCCTGTTGAATCAGACCTGGATGCAGTTCCACCTGATTCACCGCAGGCACCGTTCCACCTTCATCTATGATTTCGCGCAGATGGTGTACTTCGAAATTACTTACACCAATGGCACGTACGCTTCCTTCGCTATATAGACGTTCGAATGCTCTCCACGTCTCCTTATACTGGTCTCTGCCAGGCCAGTGAATTAAGTATAGATCAATGACATTCAATCCAAGCGCCTTCTGACTGGCCTCAAATGCTCTCAAAGTCGAATCAAAACCTTGATCCTCATTCCACAGCTTGGTTGTCACAAACAGCTCATTCCGGGCGATACCGCTGCTCGCAATAGCTTGTCCAACTTCCTCTTCATTTCCATAAACGGACGCCGTATCAATGCTCCGATATCCGACTTCCAATGCGGTCTCCACCGCTTGCTGTACTTCTTCGCCTTTTGCTCGATAGGTCCCAAATCCCAGCCATGGCATCGTCACGCCGTTGTTCAGAATCGTACAATCTGTAATATGTTTTGTCATTCTGTACCTCCTGTGTGAAATTTGCCTGCTCTTGGTCTATTAACCTTCTCGTAAAATTTTAAGCGGCATGTTACATACAGTTGGCTGAGATCCCTTTCTCTGGACCATTCAAAAAAGACATGAATAACCCGCAAAGCACTGCTGCTCTGCGGGTGCTGGTGTGACAGGAACGCTTATAGATCCCCTTGCCCATTCTGACTCTGGATCGAGTTTAATCTTCTCTTCTCCTCAATGAACATCTCTTCTGCCAGCTCAACGCCCTGACCTCCAAGCGAAAGTTCGGCTTGACGCATGGCCTGCTCGGTATGCGCCAAACGGCGTTCTGCCTGTTCAATGGTCTGTTCAGTTGGATGTGACATTGCCTGGGAAACGGCAAAATGAAGTTTGTTCACTGCATTCTGCGCCTGGGATACGGTTGTATCGGCTTGCAAACTGGAATCATAACGCTTCGGCATGAGTATTCCTCCTTGGGATCATGTTCCTGTTACCCCTTTAAGATGGTTTACATCGGCCTTCCTTATTCTTGTTTTGCTGAAACAATGACAGATTGCTTCGCTTTTCCCCAAATTAAATATGAATATCAATTATGTATAACCTTTTCCGGGTTTGCTGCGTTTATTTGATAAGTACCTTTTTTTATAAGGAGGTTTGGTTTTGAAATACTCTTGGTTTCTTTTCATTCTGGTACCTTTATTGCTACTGATCAGCGGCTGTACAGCTTCGACGTATGAAATAACGGAATATACAGGCTCCTCCATTAATAACGAAATTCCGGTTCCCGTGAATGCAAAGCAGCTCAGCCTAACGGCATATTCAGACAATCCAAACTATAAAGAAGGCATTAAATATGAATTGAAACATATTGGAGGAGAACAGGGGTTATATGTACCATCCGATTATTTTGAGAAGTTATCCGAAGCGGGATGGGTTGAGTTGGAGGAAGAGCGCCTGGGTCATGTTCATTTTTTTAAAAAAAGCGATACGATCATCGCCATTGAATTTCAAGAGGATACCTTTGAGATTGTTGAAATGATGCCCGGCTTCACCTTTTAATCCTGTGCCTTGTCCAATCACAACTTAAAAAAAGAGAGGCCACGGCCTCTCTTTACCCTCGTGGACAAGTTTGCTCTGCCCACTGCATTTCCAAACAATTACTTCACGAATTTCGCTACTTTCGCAAGCACTTCTTCTTCTGACGGAGCACTGATATACCGACCGTTGATGAAGACAAAAGCACGCTTCGCGCAAGGACCGCAATACGATTTGCAACCAATCTTGATCTCCGTATCCGGAGCCATTTTCTCCAACTTGGCTACAATCGATTTTAGTCTGATATGATTACATTTTTCGCATACGCGGATATCGTTAGCCATGAGTTCCCCTTCTTCGCTCCCTTAGTGGTCGCCGTGGTTGCCCTTGGATGGGTTCGTAATAACGAAGCCTTCTTCAGGGAAGTAGAGGTAATCAATTTTAACGCCATCCAGCAAAGGTTGGTCATTCTCAAGAATGACGTCAATCTCTTTATCCGTAGATACTACCGTATCGTTTTCTTTTGGCGTATCAATATCAAGTCCGTAGTGGGCATGATCTCCATGCGCATGTGTTATTACAACGCGCAGCAATTTACCTTCGTTCTCAGGCTTGTCCAGTTCAAGTTTTAATACTTTTGCGGCATTACGTGTAATTTTGCAATTCATTCCATTCATCTCCTATATCGTAATTGCTGGTTCCAACAATTTCAGCATTTCTAAACTCCAGCATCTATTGTAAAGAAAGTTACTGCGTTCCGCAATAACATTGATGCAAAATCGATGTGAATAGCACCCATTTCGTCACTAGTTAAGACGACGTATCCGCTGTAAGCACCGGATATTTGCGCTCCGCACGACTTACAAACCAGTTCATCAGCAGCAGCGTGACACCAATATCATCTATAGGCATAAACGGCATCACGTCTGGAAAAACCCAGTAGAGCAGCGCCGGGATGATAAAAAGCAGCTTCTCTCCCACAGGGATTTGCGGAGCCCGCAACAGACGCGGCAGCCGTTTGAATACTTGTGTCCATCGTTTGAACGACAGCAGTCTTCTCCACTTCATATGAACCCCTCCGTATGATTATCACACCAAAAAATAAAACGAATACACGTGATCGTCACACCCATTATTACCCGCTCCAGAACGATTCGGAAACAATGATGCAACTTACAGATAAAAAAACGAACGCCGGTAACAGCGCCCGTTCCTGTTATACGAGTGGATAACCCGTAAGTTTCATGTCTTCCCATCCAAATTATGTGAAGTCAGGTTATATGGATTCTCACTCTTCCCTGTTAGTGCTCTCGATCTGTTAATAATTCAGCCAACAGCATACCAACCTCCACGCAGATATCATCAAATTGATCCATGGGGAGCGGGTTTACCCCCAGACCCACTTCCACCGTGAAACCAGGCTTCCGAAACTTCTGAATGAACCAGTCTTTGTATCCTGCATCACTCCCACCCAGCTTGACTGCCTTGTATCCCGAAGCCCTTGCCAGTCTGCGTGACAGTGGAGCACTTTCCTTTGGCTCCAAATCTCGGTAGTTCCAATAAATTTCCTGCCCCTGACTGTGCAGTGAAACGACAGCATCGAATGAATGCTGCTCGGTCCACTGTGCAAGTGCCAACGCCTCCGGTTCCGATAAGGGAGCGACTCCCGCATAATCTCTTGGCCCTGGGGACGTTATCCCTCTTCTAGCTGCCTCTTCCTCCCAATAAGCCGGGAATTGATCGTTAAGGTCTACTCCCCTGATATTGGACTTCCAATGCGTAAAATGGGAGCGCCCGGCATTCCATTCCAGCAATTCTTCTGCATGGGGATGGTCATTAACTACGCCCTCTTGCACCAATTCAACTCCATCCGGATTGACCATCGGTACAGCCCAAAGCGTGGTTTCCTGCATCCATCGCTCCGTCTGAAATTGATGCCACGGCGTATTCGTGCTGTAGGCTTTCGCATATTCTTCAATGAACCGCATCAGAACCGCCGTTGTCAGCCACTCATTCGCATGAACAGAGGCGTTGACATGAATATGTCTGGATCCTTGACCCAAACGAAGGTAAGGCAAAGCCTTGCCCATGACACTGCTGCCAATCGAGCCACTTTCGATAAATGGATACTTCTTTTCCAACAAACCGATATCACGGTTCATTTCACGGTAACCATACTCTCCCTGCAACTTTACGATAGTTTTTCCATTTGAATCGGGAATATGAATACATCGTCCGCACCAGTCCGGAATGTTGGCTATTTCTGGATTGGCCTTTCGCAATTCTTCTTCATTCAGTCCAAAACGTAATGCAATCACGCCTACCTTCTCCCCCGGCTGCACTGCATATCTGCGTCCTGTTCCCGGCGTAATGCGCAGCATCTGTCCTGTCAGCAAATAAGGCTGGGACGCTGCTTCCGGGTTAAGAGCGGCCAGCAGCTCCTTGGTCATATGATTTGCTGCCGCAATACGCGATAAGGTATCTCCCTGATGAACAATGATCCATTGCAGCTCCATGTTGATCTCCTTCCCCTTAGGAAACGTTGTAATCTCCTGTTCTTTCCTCGCCTGTGTCCATACTGTATGTAATATGTATGCGGAGCTGGTTGTCCGTCATGTGACAAGAATCGTGCAAATCCCGCCAACATAAGAAAAACGTGCTGATCTTCCGAAGAAGCTCTTCTACTTTTCTATCCGAACATAAAAATCCCGGAACGCTTAGGTTCCGGGATTCTTATAAGCTATAGAAATCAAAAAAATTCGCTATGATAATTGCGTAACCTGCCATACAACTGGTGTTTTGGAGATTTGCTCTCCCAACCATTGGCGGGTAATATTCTGGAACATGCGTGGGTCCCCTGTGCAAAAAAACTGATGTACCGGCGTCTCATCCCCACTGGCCAGCTTTCGTTTATCATACAAAATCGTACTGATTTCCCTCGCCGTTTCATCTGCCGAACTGATCAGCTTCACTTCCTGTCCCATAACCTCCTGAATGGTTTCCATGAGAAAAGGATAGTGCGTACAACCCAGAATAAGACAATCAATTGGCTGTTGTTTAATCTGGCCCAAAGATTGCTTCACCGTACTTGTCGTTTGCTCGGAACGGAATTCGCCTTGCTCCACCAGTGGCACAAGTGCCGGACAAGCCTGACTGACCACATCAATGTATGGAGACAATTGTTTGAGTGCAGATGTATATGCACCACTTCCAATCGTTCCTACAGTGCCAATGACACCAATGCGTCCTGTGCGCGTGGCTGTGATGGCTGCTCGTGCTCCTGGATGAATGACACCGATAACAGGCACATTCACCTTGGCTCGAATATAGTCGAGCGCTGCTGCCGTAGCCGTATTGCAGGCGATAACGATAACCTTCGGATCGAACTGGATCAAGAAATCAACGATTTGTTCCGTGAATTGTTTAACTTGTTCGGACGAACGGGGTCCGTACGGTGTTCGGGCGGTATCTCCAAAATATATGATCTTTTCCCGTGGGAGCTGACGCATCACTTCCTTGGCGACAGTCAATCCCCCTACACCGGAGTCTAATATAGCGATTGCTTGCTGCACGAACACACCGCTTCCTTCTTTATTGAATTGGTTCTGTTAACAAATTGGTTCCCAGAGCTTTCTTCCTACCGTATGAATTTTCAGGCAAAAAGGTACCTACATCTTACCCGATTTCATCGCAGGGTTCAAACAAAATGCCGTATTGTACAGGTCCTGTACGACCACGCACAACAAAACAGGCCCCCCTCCAGATGGAGGAAAGCCTGCTCACGTTCAAGCTTAGCTTTAGATGTTGTCTTTCGAATCATCAGCAGGAAGCTTCGCGATGACTTCAATACCCGACTCATTTCCTGCATTGTCCCCAGCTGAATCAATGGAAGAATCGGAATCCGTAATAACTGCGGATACGCGCACTTCTTTACCTTCAGCGCAATTGCCCCAGGATTGAATATCCTGGATAACGACATCCGCCGTCTCTTTTACTTTGGATACGATCAGTGCGCTTTGTTCGCCTACCTTGCTAGCCAATTCCTGACCCTTCTCACTCACCTGACGTGCACCTTCCGAAATATCTTGACGCAGTTCGCGTCCTGATTTTGGCGCCAGCAGCAAAGCTGTCACTGAACCTACAACCGAGCCGATTAATGCTCCCCACAACAAACTTTTGTTAGAATCCTTCACGTCGCATCTCTCCCTTTACCTTAAATGAAGTACCGAATAACCAAGCAACGGACTGTTGCTCGTCAATCCGGGCGAATGCCTACTCTGTTGATGCAGTATAAGCAGCAAGGGCTTGACCTGACACTCGGATACCAAAAAAATTTTGGATACCGTTCCCGCACCTGCTGACGTTATAGTGATACGCCTCAGGTCTGCCGGGCCGGCTCAAGCGGAGTAGCCGCATGTTCATCCCCCGGGTCCAGATCAATTACATATCGTCCCGGTGCAATCATCGCCGCCTGATGCTCACAACGCCAGCGTCGTCCGCCGGAAGATCCCAGCGTCTGTCCATCTTGCAGAACATCTCCCTGATCAAATATGTAATAGGCGGCACCCAGTAATGTCTGGGCTACCGTATCCGGATCTAGTCCAATGAAATGACACTGTACATCAGGCACACCAAGTGCTGACAATCCTACCGTGTCCATTACCAGCTGACGCTGTTCCTCCGTACCTCCAGCCTGATACATGCGCACATTCATCGCAGCGTATAGATGTTCTTCACGCTCCTGTGACAGTATATAGGCTTCCGGTTCAACCAATTTGTCACTGCCGTACCAGTACAACGCGTCGCAAGGCAACACTTCCATGACTGCCTGAATCGTCTTTTGGAACAATTCAAGTCGCTGTTTGCGCGGCATGGCAGCAGTGAACATATCGTGAAGACGGATGGAATATTGGATCGTTTCCATAGCTTGTCCTGCTTCTGGCCAGTGCCAGGCTTGCTGTAAAGCCCCTCCAAAGCGGGCACGATCTACAATTTCAGTAACAGGGAGCACACAAGTCTGTGCCGGAATGTTACCTTCCTGAAAAGAAACCTTATGGTCCAGATGGTAGAAAACCAACATCTCGGGATTATGCTCTGCATTGCCCTGCTTCACGTCAAGCCGGACTTGTCCGGTATGACGGCTCATGGCATCCTGCAAACGCCCCTGATCTATAACAGGACGTTCCTGAAATAACAGCTCAATCATATATACCGGATGAAATCCGGATGGTATATCATTCGTTTCATGATTTCCTTCTTGATCATCTTTCCATTCGTTCGTCATGCTGCTTCCCCTCATTCCTTGCTCTGTCCCTCGGCCTGTGCAGTCTGGAAAGGTCCAAGTTCTTTTTCCACATAGGTATGGACCTGATGGGAAAAATGTTCAAGCACGCCCGGCAAGTCACTGCTCAGCGGGTGCAGTTCAGACCGCTCCCAGCTGTAATAGTCCTGAACGAGCGGCTTGCGCAACGATACGAGGCGACTAAGCACCTCATAGGTTGCATGATCAAAAACCTTCTCTTCGTGGTTAATCTGAATAATGTCGTCATAGCTGCTCGCATCACGCATGATGAAGCCGTCAATGAGGTAACTCCCCACATCCGTAACGATCTCAATGGCCAGATGAAGACAACGTTCCTGTACCAAACCCAGCATTAGACTGCCATCCCAAGCCTGTGATGCGCGGCGGAGACCTTCAGCCACCTCCGGTACGGCAGCAAGCCTGCGCGCAATCTGTTCCCTGTTGATATAATACAATATGTTCACTTCCCGTTCAGTGAATTATCGGTTCCTTTTTCCTCTTCGCTTCAGCCAAAATAACATCACAGGACAAGCGATCAGAAACACGACAAAAATATATAAAAATTCCATAACGTCTCTTAAATCGCTCATGCAGAGTCCCCTTTATCCAAAGTAGAATGAATTACAGATTAGATTTCGTAGTCTACTGCAATCGACTGCTCTCTGACCTCGTTCATATACTTGATGACTTCCTGATGCAATGGATGCACCTGATATGCCTGAAGATCTTCCAGTGATGCAAACTCTGCTGTAAGTGAGATGTCAAAAGATCTGTCCGAACGAAGCACGTCAACACCTACTTCAAGCGAAACCAGAACATCAATTTTCCCTTGCAGATTGCGGAGAACAGTAGCAGCCGCTTCAATACTTTCAGGAGAACGATCCTTCATTTTAAACAGAACAATATGTTTAATCATCAGACAAGCACCTCATTTGAGTATAATAATTGGTATGAATGAATTTTCTTGTATCCAAAATATATCATAACGTCCTCTATTACGAAAGGATACTTGGAAACGTTCTCTTCAAAGTCAATCTAATCGGGGCTGCTTTCATTCGCCCTTTGATTTCTCCTGAGGCGTATTATCTGTCTGTTCACTCGGGTTTGTCTGTTTGTCCGGGACAACTTCCGTCGCTTGATCTTTTGTCTCCTGATCCTCCAAGCTCGGCTGCGGTTGAGGCCATTCCCGGTCAGACAAACTCTCCTGCTTTTTGAGCACTGCTATAGCTTGTCTGAGCTTGTCAGGCAGCGGAAGCCCGATGCGGGCATAATTTTCGGTAATGGATATCAGCTCATTCACGAGATAAAAGTAGATGGCTCCCCCTTTAATAATGTCAGTTCCCATGAGCATGTCAATTCGGTGGGCTAGCAGAATAACCGTCAACATAAGGCCTTTGCGCGCGAGCCCCCAAAATCCAACATTACTATTCAATCCTTTACCCGTTCTGACTGCCGCAGCGAGACCCGTAATATAATCCACAGCCATTGCAACCGCCAGCAAGCTAAGCAGCTGATCCCATCCACCAAAAGCAAACGTCATGAACGCCCCTGAAATGGCAGCAAAGGTACTTACGGATGGATTCACGTTTCTCACCTCTCCCTCTCATTTGATCTCTATACAAGATATGTAAGAGTAAGAGATTTTGACAGGCCACATGCCTGGCTGACCAAGCGGATTTCTAATTTCAGATTTGTGCACATTGGAAATCGGTTCCTTTAACGGAAATCGAATATTTATGGGTAAATCAGGGAAATAAACCGCATCATATCAACAAAAAATAGATAAAAGTACTATAGTCACACTAATAGGTAATTAGACTCATTTTATTTTTATTGATTATCTATTTGATCCCTTAAATTTAGTGAAACATTGTAATCTAGGAATATACTAGGATGTGAATTACGTCTGTTCTAGTTCATAATTCCTCCTTTGGAGCGGATTCACGCATCGGCTCATTTGAAACAGGTGCACCCGGCACTTGAAAGTACCCCCATACTTATTGTAGTATTTGGTTAAAAAAATCGGAGGAAATATGCCTAATCAACCAGAACAACATTCCATCCAGGCGTGGTCTCTGATCAACCGTAAATATTTGGGAAAAGGCGTCCGTGTTAAACGATTCCGAAAACCGACACGCTGTCAAATCCGCAACCGTGTTCTTCTTGCCGTGCTGATGGCCAATGATATCAAGTTGTCCCAGCTCGCCGAAGATCTATCCATCTCTTCACGCAGCGTCAGCGCGTGGGTGTATGAAGGACGGATACCCGGCAGTACCAATTTGGACAAGGCATGTCAATTGCTTGGCTACCCGCGTCACATTCTTTTTAATGAAGAAGTGGTACGCAAAAGCCCTGTCATTTGTCAGCCCGAGCCTTCCCGTTTCATGAAGCGTACGGTGACCCGTTCTCCGGTTAGCAACCGTATTCTGACAGGCTTGTGTATGGTCCATGATTTGTCGGTGACAGATGTCAGCCACTGGATCGGGGTTCACCCCGGCACTTTCCGCAAATGGCTGCATCAGGGAACGCTGCCTTCTGCTGCGTTTCAAGAACAAGCGGAACAGTTTTTCCGCATCCCGAAAACTATTTTGTTCGCAGATGTCATCTTGAAAGATCGCCACAATAACTAAATTAGCGAACAACCAAAAGGCTCTGTCCTCCCTCACGGGAAAGACAGAGCCTTTTTAAAGTTAAGTTTCATCGTACAGGTGATATTAGGTTACCATTTCTCTAGTCATGTGAACTCAGCATCATCTCTCCAGGTCGATAAGCGGTCCTCCTGCCCTCTAACCACCTTTGGTTGCATCATCCTCCGACCCCTCGTCACTCCCTTCCCTGCGCCCATACAGCTCACTCTCTGAACGAGGCAAAACTCTATCTCTTCAAGAACGGCTACATCTCCCGTATAT
Organism: Paenibacillus sp. 11B; assembly: GCF_030487755.1. NCBI lineage: Bacteria > Bacillati > Bacillota > Bacilli > Caryophanales > Paenibacillaceae > Paenibacillus > Paenibacillus sp. 11B. Next base: position 1,295,627 of record NZ_JAUKNS010000002.1, read on the forward strand.
ACTTTAAAGGCACTTGCAAACCACTCCATTAAAACATGGCGTATTTAAAAGAATAGAACTTCATGGCTGGCATTACGTTCACGTATATTTGTACGAACAAATTAATTTTAGACTTGTTATAAAAAGTAAAAAAAAGCCTGTTCCCCAAAGGAGATAGGCTATAATTCATACATGAATCCGGCTTGTATAACGTTTATTCCACCTCAACCCCTTGACTGACCAGGCTTTCTGAGTAACTCATTAGGAATATGTTGCTTTCGAATCAAACATAATTACCTTTATTATAAACAACAACACGATTTTGTCTCATACATTACATAATTCATTCTATATTTGTACGTACAACTAATAACGCAAAACAACACTGGTTATATCTCTCCAACCTTATTTCGTACCCACGTTAAGAATCTCGTTGATATATTTCAGGCCTGTATACCGATCCCGAAGCAAATGAGCTGTGGTGAACGCATGTTCCACCATCTCCATGGATATCCCCAGTTGTTCAGTTGTTGTAGGGCCGCCCACCTGCTCTAGCCAAGCTGTAAGCTGGGATGAATCAGGCAGATTATTGTATATACGGAAAACCGGTTTGTCGGATTGTTGTGCAAGATCTTTGTATTTTACCGCAAGCAGTGTACAGGCGACACCCACCTTGGCACCATGCAAAACAGGCCTGTGCCCTGCCTCCATTAGATCCATCTCCCACCGATGGGACACGTGATGTTCACCACCAGATGCAGGACGGGAATGATCAATGATCAGCATGGAAATGCCGGAAGCAATCAGCGCATCCATTAACACAGTTACACCATCGGCCCGCCCTTCGGCGATACCTTGTACATGCTCCACACAGGTCATTAGTGCTTCTTCTGTCATGCGATAAGCTACTGGACAGAATGGCTCCCCACCCAGATCCCTGGAAACCACCCAGTCCGCCAGTGATGTATATTTTCCAAGCATATCCCCGAATCCGGCGGCATTCATCTCTTGCGGAGCCTGCTCCAAAATATCGATGTCCGCGAATATAGCTTCAGGCGGTACCGCCTGAAAAGTCTGTTTGACGCCGCTTACAATAAGAGGTGCACCTGCCGAGGTAAATCCGTCAACCGAAGCTGCTGTCGGTACGGACAGAAAGGGCTTGTTCATTTTGGAACAAACAAATCGCACCAGATCATGAATGGTCCCTGAACCAACAGCAATGATCGCCTGACTTCCCTGTTTCACACCCAGCAATACCTGCACAATTCCCGCCTCGTCGGCGATCACGTCCCCTGATTTGTTCTCTGGCATGCATATCTTATCCACTTGAACGCCCGCTTCTTGAATGTTCTTTATTACTTGGTATCCTGCTGCCGGTCCCGTATATCGATCATAAACAACGGCCACATGTCTGTATCCTTGCTCGGATAAATAGCCAGGTAATTGCCGGATCGCTCCATGCTCCAAATAAACCTGCATTTGCACCAGACGGTGATGATGCCCACAAGTACAATTCTGCGCTTCTTCGTTCCATGCTGCAATTCGCTCGTTCATATTCATTCGCTCTTACCTCCCTTAAGAAATATCATGCATAATTGCACGGATAAAACCACAAAATGAATAAAGGAAATAAAATGTGAGTATTTTCCTGATCACACTTTACTTCCTGTTTTAAAAATTTGCAAATCCTAAACTCACATTCCCAAGCAGGTGAACCTATGAAATTAACCAAAGAAATAGGGATTTCTCTCGGATTTCTCGCCGGAACGACATTTGGCAGCGGCATCGCTTTTTTGTTTCGCTTTCAAGCGTATGAAGTCATGGCCAGTGTTGCGCTCTTCGGTATTGCTGGAGCGATCGCAGGACTATATGTGCAACAATTGAAATTCAATAAATAAAAAAACTCGCGAATTGCCCTTGAGCAATTTCGCGAGTTTTTACTTTGATGCGGTCGAGAGGACTCGAACCTCCACGGGGGTTAGCCCACACGGACCTGAACCGTGCGCGTCTGCCAATTCCGCCACGACCGCATAATATGTATCTTCTCATCATGGATGAAAAGCATTCCGGTCAAGCAATAGCTTGTTTTACCGTAATTAAGAGTATACATGCTCTAAAATAAGTTTGCAACATCTTTTTTCCAAGCTTCAACAATAGGACATATGTCCTTTTTTATCATATCCAAACTCCCTATCGTAGACATTAGGTGAATGGTGATATGAATTTAAAGGAGAGATCCCACATGAAAAAAGCAAAACTTTGTTTTATCGGTGCAGGTTTTCATGCATCCACAAATATATATCCTTCTGCGGTTGAAGCAGGAGCAGAAATTCAGGCCATTGCTACCCGCAGTATTGAACGTTCCAAGGCGGCGCTTCTTCGTTTTGGAAGCAACGGGAAAGCCTATGACAATACTCAGCTGATGTTGCAGAATGAAGACTCTGATGGCGTTGTTGTTGTGGCGCAACCAGAGGATCAGACTGCCCTTGCCCTTGAATGCATCCGGGCTGGCAAAAATGTATATGTGGATAAACCACTCGGATGGAACGCTGCGGAGGCCGCTGCTGTGGCTGAGGCTGCCCAAAAAGCAGGTGTGGTTGTCATGGTTGGATTTATGAAACGGTATGCTCCGATCTACATAAAACTTAAGGAACTGATTGATGGCGGATCATTGGGCAGAGCACGTTCTTTCCAACTGAAGTTCGCTGTAGACAGCACACCATTCTGCAAGGATGAGGAACAATTTATGAAACTCGCTGCCATTCATATGGTTGATCTGATGCGTTTTCTGTTCGGGGAAGCCGTTCATGTTACAGGCACGACGGTTAAGGACGGAGAACATATCAACCAGAGCATTTCCCTTAAATTTGATCAGGGTGTGGTGGGCAGTGTCTACTTTGCAGGCATGAATGCATGGTCACGTGAGAGCGAAAGTGTACTCGTCACCTTTGACGACGGATTTGCGTTAGCAGATGAGATTAACACACTCACGGTTCATCCATCCCGCACAGGAAGTAACCTTCCTTGGAAATCCCTTGAGGAGCAGGATACTGTTTTCACCCCTTCCGGCTCACCCATGTCAGGGGCTTATCGCGACCTCTACTTACGAGGATTTGTAGGTGAGATGGCTCATTTCATGGAATGCTGTCAGAACAAGTCTGTTCCACATTCCAGTGGCAGGGATAATATTGAAACCATGGCGTTATGTGATACCATTCTGGCGTCACTTATCTGACGTATATACGATACTAGACGAATCCGTTTCATATGACCAGAGGAGAGGAAAAGAGTACATGTTAGACACCGGATTACTTATTATTCGACTTGTTATTGGTTTCATTATGATGGGTCATGCATGCAAGAAACTGTTTGGCTGGTTTGGTGGAGAGGGCATATCAGGAACTGCCGAATTTTTCGGAGCGGTTGGTCTGAAACCTGCGAGAGTTATGGCGGTCTGTGGAGGGCTTATTGAATTAATCGGTGGATTTCTGTTTGGAGCAGGTCTCTGGACTGGTGTTGCTGCCATTTTGCTCATAATTCCTATGGTTATTGCCATAGTGAAAGTTCATGCAGGTAAGGGACTTTGGAATCTGAACGGAGGATTCGAATACAATCTGGTTATACTCGGATCGTTGATCGGTGTTGCACTTGCGGGTGCAGGGGCATACTCCCTGGACCATTTGATATAATTAGTCTTTCATTCCCTAACCCTGGTTTCGTTAACACGAAGCCAGGGTTCTTTGTTGTCTGAACATCATACTGAGCCATGGGGTTTATAATCCAAGAGAGAAGTGATATGCTCATAGATGAATGATACGTACAATTATGTGATGTAGTACTCCAATAGATACCATAAATAACCACCACGACATGGAGGTGCAATTATAATGAAAAAGAAAACCATTGATGAGTGTCCCACTCCTTATGGCTGTGCCGTCGAAGTCACGCTTAGTGTCATCGGAGGCAAATGGAAAGGTGCGATTCTATATCACCTATTCTCTGGTTCGTTAAGATTCAACGAGATCCGAAAATTATTTCCAGATATCACCCAAAGGATGTTAACTCTCCAGTTAAGAGAGTTGGAAAGCAGCGGAATTGTTCACAGGGAAATATTTCCTCAGGTTCCGCCCAAAGTGGAATATTCGCTTACACCGTTTGGAGAAACGCTCCGGCCGATTATTTACAGCATGCGAGACTGGGGAGAACAGTATACGAATGAAGTCCTGGCCAGATCTCAAGAAGTCTAAACAAAAGACAAAAGAAGCTAATCCCTTTCTCAGATAGGATTAGCTTCTTTTATTTCGATATGAGGCCCGTAACATCTTATTTGATGACCGTTTGGATTGTAATGGTACGATTACGTCCCTCTTCTTTGGCTTGATATAACGCATTGTCCGCCAAATGGAACAACTCTGTGGCTGTTGTAGAATGCAACGGATATTCGGCAATACCTGCCGAAATCGTTACAGAACGATCAATAGGCAGTACGCTCTGTTCCACAGATACTCGAATATTTTCGGCAATCTGATACGCTGTTTTGGATTCCGTATGTCGTAATAACACAACAAACTCTTCGCCGCCAAACCGGGAACATACATCCTGCGTCCGAACCGACAATTTAATGATATTCGCAATATGCTTCAGAACCTGATCCCCCGCATGATGCCCATACGTATCGTTTATGGATTTGAAGCGGTCAATATCCAGGACCACAATGGAGAAAGGAACTTCTTCATCAATCCAGTGCTGAATAACTTCTTCAAATGTTCTGCGATTGGTCATTCCAGTTAATACATCCGTTCTGGCATCATACGTAAGCTGATCCTTCTGCTTTCGAAAATTCGCCAATGTACTCAGCACGGTGCGCGTTAACAGGTCAGCTTCTCTGTTCCAATGCGGCTTCATTACAGGCAAATCTACTTTGCCCTGATCCACTTGGTTAACCAGGTCGGCAAGGTAAACAAACGGACTGGCCAGCTTGCGTGCTACACGAATAACGATAAGCGTCAGAATGATGAATGGCACTGAGGTGTACAAGAGCAGCATGCGAATATGTTGATTCAGCTGATCGTACACCATCTGGGTTGGAGATACAACAACAACTCCCCAATCGGTTGTCGGCACCTTATAATAACCTGCGAGTGAGTCCACACCAGCCAGATTCTTGTATTGTTCTTTACCATTCTGTCCGTTTAGCAATTTCTGCACAACTTGATTTTTGCTTAGATTTTCACCGATTCTTTCCGTATCGGGGTGAAATAGCAATGTTCCTTTAGCATCAACAATAAAAAAATAAGAACCATTACTGGTCTTGAGCTGGCTGCCAAATGACAGGTTCAAGATATTGTTTTCCTGCAGATAGATGCTCCCGCTAATCAAACCTTTGAATTCACCTGATGGACTGAAGATCGGTTCACTCACAAAAACGGTTCTTCGTTGCGAATACGGCGCGCGGTACGCTTCAGAGATATAGGAAGCTCTGGATTTGAACGCTTTTTTGGCTATATCCGAAGTGATAGGCTGTCCGAAGCTTTTTTCCAAATAGGGAGATGAACCCCGAATGATTCCCGATTCATCTACCAGAGAAACCGAATTGAAATAATTACTGCTGTTTCGAATCAAATCCAGTGTGGAATCCAGTTTATTGGCGTCTGCATAATCCATTTCCGGAAAATAATTGGCTGAATACTTCAAACTGCCCTGCATGGATTGAAACAACGAGTCCAGTGTTTGGCTCATTTGCACGGCACTTGAATAATTCAGTGAGAGTGTATTATTAATCAGCGACTGCTTCTGGGATGTATACGATGAAATAAACATAATGGTCAATGTCATCAAAACGGCAATGGTGACCAACCCACTCAACAGAGCGGTAAGGCTGATTTTTTTGAACTCCCTTACTTTTCTTCTTAATCTGGGTGTTTTATTCTCTGCGATCATTATTGCTTCCCCCGGTTTTTCATGAAAAGGCATATTCCTTCTATTTTATACGAAAGTTGTTAAGAAGACATAAATAGTTTATGAAGTTCGAATAAATACATAGGAAGATTGACAATTTAATGACAATTGAGTGCGTGAAGTGGATTGCATTTTCGTACTTTCTTCGCAATCATACTGGACTGTATACGAGATTAAGATTATATCAATCTACAATAACATAGCCCTCTTCAGGCTGTTGTTCTACAAACCCAGCCATATGACGCGATTGAAATGAGATGGGTTCGTCACAACCCACCAAGATGCGGTTTTGGACTTCATCAGTTGTTTCAGTTGGCAATGCAAATGAGCGCGTATAAGCGAAGTGTTCCTGTAACGTGGTATGAATTGCATTCACCAACCTGTCATTGCCCGCACGTCCGAATACATTCATCAGTACGATACCACCCGAATGCAATTTGTCTTTTAACATCGTGAAAAATGAGCTTGAAGTGAACTGTGCAGGAGTTCCCGTAGCCGTAAACGCATCCACAATAATATAATTGTAGGAGCCTGAGGCTTCCCGCTCCAATAGTTCACGACCGTCACCAACCAGCACATCAACTCCACTATATCCAAAGAAGGTTTTGCTGAGTTCAACGACTTCCGCATCGAGTTCGGCAACTTTTACCTGACGCTTAGACAGGTAGGTTGATAAGGTTCCAATGCCGTGTCCCACCACAAAAACCGATTCATAATCAGGATTATTTCGTTCCATCAGGTGAGCCATCGCTCTCGGATACTCCAGCACCATTCGGGATGGTTCGTCCAGATCCATGGCGCCCTGAACAGCTGCGTTTGAGAACTCCAGCACACGAAATCGGCCCTTTTCCCCATAAAGCTTGGATGTATCATATATCGTCAACTCATGCTGTTCACTCTTGTTTCGGTATAAAACTCGCACTGACCGTTCTCCCTTCGTACTTTTACGCAAATGATTATTAGTATGTCCCTATATTATACGGGAAGATAATAGTCTACCCTAGACCTGAATGATATAAAAACAATAAAAAAACCGACTCCGATGGAACGGAAACGGTTTGCTCCTGACTATTCAGGGTTGAATCGCCTCATGCAGAGCCTGAACATACTCCATGCCCAGATTGGAAAGCGAAGCATTTTTGTGACTGATCCAACCGACATTAATGGTCTCTTCACACTCCAGCGGGACGGGTATGATCTCGTTCCCATTCAGGTCGGCACTAAGCACACCTGTCGAGATGGTATATCCATTCAAACCAATCAGCAGATTAAACAGCGTGGCCCGGTCGTTAACCTGTATACTTTTGGGATGAGAAAGTGTGCTCAGGATCTCCTCTGAAAAATGAAAGGAGTTATACTCCCCCTGGTCAAAGGACAGGTATGGATAATCCTGAAGCTGTTCAATCGCAACTGACTCCTGCTTCGCGAGCGGATTTTGCACACTGATAAAGATATGCGGCTTGGCAACAAACAGACTGTTGAATACCAGACCCGCATCCTTGAGCAGCTTGTTAATAACCTTTGAATTGAATTCATTCAGATAAAGAATGCCGATCTCGCTGCGCAAACTCTTGACATCCTGGATGATCTCATACGTTTTCGTTTCCCGCAGAGCCAGTTCATATTCTTCCTGCCCATATTGCTGTACCAGCTTCACGAATGCATTCACCGCAAAAGCATAGTGCTGTGTGGAGACAGAGAAATGTTGCGGAGACGGCTTAGCATTCAAATAACGATTCTCCAGCAATTCGGCCTGCTCTACCACCTGACGTGCATAACTTAGAAATTCCACGCCTTCTTTGGACAAGGTAATCCCTTTATTTGTACGTTCAAAAATAGTAATTCGCAGCTCCTGTTCCAGATCCCGAATGGCATTCGACAGGCTGGGCTGGGAAATAAACAGCCGCTTGGCGGCTTCATTCATCGAGCCACGCGTGGCGACTTCAATCACATATTTTAGCTGTTGCAGCGTCAATGCATTATTCCCCTCTCTCTGGTGCGTTACTTAGATCATTACTATACCATATTGCAATCTAGACGAGCTCCCTTTCAGAGCACAAAAAGACGTCCCCAAATCCGTTTACACGGTTGGGAACATCTCTTAAGTTGGTCAGCGACGTTTAAGCCATGCTTGCTGTGGGTCTCACCACAATTTCATTCACATCTACCTCAGCTGGCTGGCTGATCGCATACAGAATGCTCTGAGCAATAGCCGTGGCCGGGATGGAAATGCGCCGATAATCCTTCATAAACTCGCGTGCTTCATCATCAGAAATCGATTCGGCAAGTTCGGATTCAGTCACACCCGGCGATACAAGGGTCACGCGGATATCCCCGTCTACTTCCTGTCGCAGACCCTCCGAGATCGCACGGACAGCGTATTTTGTTGCACAATATACCGCAGCCGTTGGAGTCACAGCATAGGCTCCGATAGAGGCGATATTAATAAACTGACCGGAGCCCTGTTTTCTCATAACTGGCAGACCAGCTGCAATGCCGTGCAGAACACCGCGAATGTTAACATCAATCATCCGGTTCCACTCGTCCACTTTTAAGGCTTCAAGAGGCGATAGCGGCATGACTCCGGCGTTATTTACAATCACATCTAAGCGTCCATAACAAGTAAGTGCGAACTCAACGATCGTTTGCATTTCTTCCATCTGTGTAACATCAAGTGTATGATACTCAACCGATCCACCTTCTGATCGAATAGACGACGCCAGCGCCTTTAGCCGATCCTCCCGTCTTGCACCAATGACAACATGAGCCCCCTGCTCTGCCAACACACGCGCCGTTGCCTCCCCGATTCCGCTGCTTGCACCGGTAATCACAACCACTTTCCCTTTTACATTGGACATATTGATTTCTCTCCCTTTTGATAATATTTTATTGTCCCTTTTCTCTGTACAAAACCATGCCCGCATGGTAAAGCACGCCGTCCTTAAAGTCCCCATCCGCAGTAAAGCCAGTATCATCCACATATTCAATATGATCTTCATCGACTACATAGCGACCTTGATATGCACTTTGCCTATTTCCTCGTGCTTCATCATAGCGACCGTCAAGAAGAAGCTCATGCCTGATGTATCCGTCCTTCGTCACCCACATCCCAACATACGGGTGTTCCACTTCTTGTTTGCTTCCTGATGTATTGTCTACCATATTTCCACGACACTCCTTTCTGTTGTCCAAAAGATTCAATTGCTTATTTTCATTATGTAAGGAATCCGTCTCAGTACGATAGAAGAATCCCACAGTATTCTTGCCTATTCGTCCAGCACATTCTAAAATAGTTACACAAGTACGAGAAAAGGAGGCCTGTAATTCATGCTTTCAAAAATGGAACCAGACACGGCTATTATTCAGCAGCAGCAGGAATTGGCCCGCTTGATCGGACGTTTTACCCACGAAGACGGGGTTCATCTAACAGACATTCCTTCCCTTGCTTTGATCCGTGCTTCCCAGGTTTCTGAGCCCATCCATACCGTGCATGAACCCGCCCTTTGCATTGTGGCCCAAGGGTCCAAGCTGGTTATTCTCGGACGGGAGAGCTACACCTATGACCATTCACAGTATTTGGTCGCTTCCATAAACTTGCCTATTTCAGGGCAGGTTGTACAGGCTGCACCAGATCATCCCTATCTCTGTCTGCGACTTGATTTTAATTCAAAGCAGATTTTCGATCTTATCCAGAATTCTCCCTCCTCACAAACCAAACCCGACAATTCATCAAGCCGGGGACTGTTTGTAAGTTCAACCAAGCCCCCGCTTCTGGAATCCGTAATCCGATTGGTTCGACTGCTGGATACACCTGAAGACATTCCTGTACTTGCACCGCTTATGATCCGCGAGATTCTATATCGCCTGATTCAGGACGAACACGGACATTCCATCAGGCAGTTTGCAGTTCAGAACAGTCATGCCCAGCACATCGCCCAGGTTATTGAAATGATCCAATCCGAATATGCGCTTCCACTGCGAATCGAGCAGTTGGCCTCCATGATCAACATGAGTACGTCCTCATTGCATTATCATTTCAAAGCCATTACTGCCATGAGCCCACTGCAATATCAAAAACAGATTCGATTGCAGGAGGCCCGGCGAATGCTGCTTGCAGGGTCAACCGATGCAGCCGATGCTGCATTCCAGGTTGGTTACGAGAGTCCTTCCCAATTCAGTCGGGAGTATGCCCGTATGTATGGCCTTCCTCCCAAAAGTGATATCAAACGCCTTCGTCATACACTTCATATTGATTGCTAAATATAAGCAAAAAAACCACGTCATGATGACGTGGTTTTTTGGTTAGGCTGAGCTTGCAGCGCTCAGGAGAAAATATTCTTTTTTTCAAATACAGACATTTGGTTCTCCCCGGTAATCGGGCACTCATCCGGAAACATACTACGCTTTTCCATCTTCTCATCGATAAAATCGACGATCTGCTGCAAAGACGCAATCTGCGCCTCGATCTTCTTCCGATGATTTAAAAGCATTTCACGTTCATCCGGGAAATCTTCCAGATCTGAATCCTTCGTCATCTGCAGGTACGGCTTCATCTCCTCCAATGACATACCTGTCTTTTTCAGACATGTGATAAGCTTCATCGTCTGGATATGCTCTTGCCGATATATCCGATGGCGATTAGCCTTGCGTTCAGCCCGGGGAAGGAGTCCAATCTTCTCATAATAACGAATGGTATCTTCCGATAATCCGGCCTGTTCTGACGTCTCTTTAATAGAGAACACTTCAACATTATTCATCATCGTTGACCTCCTCCGTCTTCATTGATCTCTATCTTACAACTTGGAGTCAGCTCCAAGTCAAGATTGCGATTAGTTCACAGCTTGTCGCATCCTCTACAAATAAAATGTAAGCCAACAATACGCTTGACTTGGAGTCGACTCCAAATTATAGAATGAGCGCATTAGACAGATTGACTCTGTCATCCCATTCACTCAGGAGGTATTAATATGAATTCAAACCATACACATCGTACAGCTTTAATTACAGGGTCAACTTCGGGAATTGGTCTTGAACTGACTCGCACTTTGATAGCCGAAGGCTGGCACGTTATCGGCCTTAACCGTTCCGCTTTCCCGAAGGAAGACAGTGATATTCAGGATGGATTGCGCTCCGGCCAGCTCCGTTGGGTCCAGGCTAATCTTACCCAGTACGATAGTCTGAGAAAAGCACTCAATCAGATCAAATCCGAAACGGATACCATCGATGTGCTATTTAATAATGCCGGAGGCAGCGGCTACGATCTTCGGCTGTCGGATCAGGGGCATGAAATGCACTTTGAATTACAGACTGTGGTGCCGTACATCATTTACATGGAACTACAGGACCTTCTGCACAAAAGCACTTTGAAAACAGTAATCAATACATCCACCAGTACGTTCAAGGTGGTCAAACATTTTAACCTGGACATCCTGGAACATCCAGCCGAGTTCAAAAAATTGTTCGGTCCTTATGCGACTTCGAAGCTCGCACTATCTTTGTGGACACGCGAAGCTGCTTCTACCCCTGCGGCTAAAGAAATTCGGTTACTGAGCGTGGACCCTGGAGGCAACAACACACTCAGAGGCAATAAAACTTCCGGACTGCCCTTTTATATCAAACCAATCATGAAGCTGTTCTTTCCACATCCAAGCCACGGGGCTTCTCTGCTTTATAACGCTGCTGTTGCGCAAACCAGTCTTACATCCGGTACGTTCCTGATGAAAAATAAACCCACCAATCTTCGTTTTACGGAGCATGGCTCAGCCATTTTGAACAGAGTCCATGAAATTTATGAGTATGAATATTTGCAACTCGATCGACCCTTCAGTGCAAACATTCTCAGTACCTAATTGAATTCACCTTGTATTGCGGAAGCCATTCACCTCATTATTTTCCACTCCGTCAACGCCGATTATTCCCGTCCCTCATATTAGCCAAGCTCTGATTCATACTCTTCACTATACCGACAACAACTGTCCTGGATGAAGTGATTGAACTGGAGGAGTCTGCATATGAACAATGAAAACAACAATAGCAAGCCGTTAATTATACCGCAGCCGATACGAAAAGACGGTGCAGGAGGTCCCGATCTGGGACCTCGGGATGTAATGAGAGATCTACAAAATCCGGATATGCTGGTTCCTCCGGTGACCGACAACGGATTATTACCCAATCTGAGAATGTCTTTTTCCGATACACATATGCAGTTGAACCATGGCGGTTGGTCCCGTGAAATTACAGTACGGGATCTGCCCATCGCCACGACACTGGCTGGTGTGAATATGAGTCTTACACCTGGAGGCGTGCGGGAGCTGCACTGGCATCAGCAGTCTGAATGGGCATATATGATCTGGGGCACAGCACGGATTACGTCCGTGGATCAGAATGGTCGTAACTTTATCGCGGATGTTGGACCGGGAGATCTGTGGTTTTTCCCGAAAGGTCTGCCCCATTCCATTCAGGGACTGGCTGATGGTTGTGAGTTCTTGCTTGTATTTGATGACGGCTCCTTCTCTGATCTGAATACGTTATCCATCTCTGATTGGTTTGCCCATACGCCACCGGACGTATTGTCCGTCAATTTTGGCGTGCCTGAATCTGCTTTCCAATCCATGCCAACAGAGCAGGTTTACATTTTTCAGGATCAGGTTCCTGGTTCCCTCGAAAGTCAGGAAGTGCAGTCCCCATATGGTACGGTCCCTCTCTCCTTTAAGTACCGACTGTTAGCCCAGAAACCGATCATCACACCAGGAGGAAGTGTGCGCATTGTGGATTCCACCAACTTCCCGATCTCTACTACGGTTGCCGCAGCACTGGTTGAAATCAAACCTGGAGGCATGCGCGAACTTCACTGGCATCCCAATGCAGATGAATGGCAGTACTATCTGACCGGACAAGGTAGAATGACGGTGTTTGGAGGAAATGGTATTGCACGCACTTTTGATTATCGGGCTGGGGATGTCGGATATGTTCCTGTAGCCATGGGCCATTATATTCAGAATACGGGTACGGACACGTTATGGTTTTTGGAAATGTTCAGAAGTGATCGCTTTGAGGATATCTCTCTAAATCAATGGATGGCATTAACCCCGGAAGAGCTTGTACGGGATAACCTGAACGCCTCCCCCGAGCTGCTTCATGCATTGCGTAAAGAAAAATGGCCTGTCGTTTAATGCAAATTTGAAGACGAATGTACCAAAGTTATATTGAAACCTTGATTGTCGAAATGTGTATCGAATTAAAAAAAGGCAGTTGCCCCTTTAAATGGGTACTTCTGCCTTTTTTTAATCTTTTAACTCCGACGAAACATTCAACCATAGTGAATCTTTATTTTGCTTTTATCGCCTGAATATATACACTTTCTCCCTCAAAACTGACGAGTCTGCCCTGTTGTGTCTCTTCAAACTTGAAATACTTCTTAATCACAGATGGCGCGCTCAGCATGCTTGCTTCAAGCTCTCTGCTCTCCGCCTCCGGAAGTCCAGCCCGGTTGCACCAGTCTTCAAAAATGAAGCGCTTCTCAAAGGTAACCATCGTAGTCATTCGGAATCCGGCAAGCTCCAGCATCCGAACCCATTCCGTCTTACGCCATGCCCGAACATGGCTTGCATCACGCCACTTCTCGATTTCATTGTAAAATTGGTCGTTCTCATCACGCTCATGTGCCACATTATCAATCAATAACAACTTGCCGCCCGGTTTCAATACTCGCAGCGCCTCTGATACAAAGGAAGATACGTCTGGAAAATGGTGTGCCGCTATGCGGCAGGTCACAAGGTCAAACAAATCATCCTCGAAAGGAATATGTTCAGCATCCCCTACTACAAAATCCACATTCTGGTGTCCATTTCCTCGGATAAAGCGTTCAGCCACCTGCAACATCTCTTCCGTCAAATCCAATGCAATAACCTGCTCCACAAGTGGAGCTAATGCATTAGCAACATGTCCTCCTCCAGTGGCAATATCCAGCACTTTCATATCAGAACTCGCTTGAGATGATGCTACAAGTAATGACAGATCGTCCCCTTTGGCATGGCCGACACTGGTCACATATTTATCTGCATTTTTAGCAAATTGCTTGCGCACCTGACCTTTAATCTGATCATTGGACATTCTGTCCCCTCCTATTGTTTCATTAGATGAAACCTCGTTTCATTAATTGATATAATTTATTTTATCACAGAATGACCAACAGCGAAATAAAAAAGCATCTTCCCAGTGAATTTCACTCAGAAGATGCCATTTTACAACGTTATGGGATAAAGCTTGCTCTTGGATAAAACTTTACCCTTTGATTTATTTCAGAACGGTCGGCGATTTCTTCCAAAGTCCTAGGATCAGACCGGAGATCACTGAACCGATTGCTACAGCAAGCAGGAAGAGTAAGGCGTGATTCGCCAGTGCCGCAACGAAGATTCCGCCATGCGGAGCAGGTACGTTAATGCTCCACAGTTGAGTCAGTCCACCTGCAACAGCAGAACCGAGAATACAGGATGTCAGGACACGCAGCGGGTCAGCTGCAGCGAATGGAATGGCACCTTCGGTGATGAAGGAAAATCCGAGCACGTAGTTCGTCAAACCCGATTTGCGTTCTTGCTCCGTAAATTTGGATTTGAAGAACGTTGTGGCTAATGCAATCGCCAGCGGTGGCACCATACCACCTGCCATAACAGCTGCCATCCAGGCACCATCTGTATTGCCGCTTGATGTGAATACACCGATGGCAAATGTATAAGCCGCTTTGTTAAACGGTCCACCCATATCGATGGACATCATGCCGCCAAGCAGGAGGCCAAGCAATACGGCATTTCCGGTACCCAAATTGCCAAGTGCATCGACAAGCCATGTGTTAAGGGAACCAAAAATTGGATCAAAGACATAGAAACTTATGGCACCTACGATAAGCAATCCGAACACGGGATACAGCAGGATCGGCTTCAAACCATCAATGGCTTTAGGCAATCCTTTAAATAGCTTGCGCAGACCGATAACTACGTAACCTGCCAGGAAACCGGCAGCCAGACCACCAAGGAAACCGGCGTTTGAATTAACAGCCATCAATCCGCCCACCATACCAGGCATGAGGGCCGGACGATCACCGATACTCATCGCGATAAATCCGGCAAGGACAGGAATCAGGAAATGGAACGCACCGGTTCCGCCCCCAATCGTCTGCAACAGCTGCACGATAGGATTTTCCGGACTTGCAATTTGTTCAAACAAGAAGGATATGGCGAGCAGAATACCGCCACCCACGACAAATGGAAGCATATGCGAGATTCCGTTCATCAAATCTTTATAAATCTTGCTGCCCACGCTCACTTTGCCTTGGCTTTCTCCTTCAGCCTTGCCAGCACTGCCGCCCTGGCTTCTGTAGATCGGAGCGTCCCCGTTAACTGCCTTACGAATCAGCTCTTCGGATTTGCGAATACCATCACTCACTGGTCTTTGCAATACCGGTTTGCCATCGAAACGGGCCATTTCCACATTTTTATCCGCCGCAATGATTACCCCTTTAGCACGAGCGATTTCATCAGCTGTCAGTACATTCTGTGCTCCTTCGGAACCATTCGTCTCCACTCGGATATTAATGCCCATTTCCTGCGCTTTCTTTTTGAGAGCGTCTTCAGCCATGAACGTGTGAGCAATACCTGTTGGACAAGCTGTAACCGCTACGACAAAATCTTCAGATACCGAATTGCCAACAATAACACCAGATGCGCTCTGCTTCTGACCCTTTGTATGGCCCGAGCCGGATACAACGTTTGTTCCATTTGCAGCATTTGCTGCTTTCTCCGCTTCGGCTTTTTCTTTGGCAGCCTTTTTCTCCGCCTCCTCCGCCTGTTTGGCATCGAATAATGCAGTAACTTCTGCTGGCGTATCCGTGCTCATTAGCTGCGAGATGAAATCGCTATCAATCAACAGCCTGGAAAGAGCCGCGAGCGTACGAAGATGGGTATTGGCAGCTCCTTCTGGAGCTGCAATCATGAAGAATATATGAGCCGGCTCGTCATCAAGCGCTTCAAAATCAAGTCCTTTTCGGCTCTTCGCGAATACAACTGTAGGTTCATTCACTGCTGTTGTCTTAGCATGAGGCATGGCAATACCGCCACCAATCCCCGTGCTGGATTCAGCTTCACGTTTATAAATCATTTCCTTGAAAAGTACCGGGTCATTAATACGTCCGCTCCGGTTTAAACTTGCAATGAGTTCATCGATAGCCTCTTCTTTCGTCGTGGCTTGCAGGTCCATGATCATCGTTTCCTGGATCATCAGGTCTGTTATTCTCATTTTGGTACACTCCCTTAAGTTCAGTCGGCCTGCGTGATGCAGACCGGATTATATTTGCACTTGTTACGCTGTTATCTGCTATCCAATGAATCCCCTCATTCGAAAAAGGGGCATTCATTCGATTTATTTTGTACTGACTATACTTGGGTTATAGTGACTTGAGTACGCAGCTCTTCGATGAGTTCCCGAGTTGCCAGGTCATCCGAGAAAGCCGTTGCACTACCTGAAGCAACACCTGTTCGGAAAGCTTCAAGCAGATCTTCGTTTAATCCAAATGTTCCTACAAATCCGCCAATCATGGAATCTCCAGCACCAACCGAGTTTTTCACGACACCTTTGGGCACGCTCGCGTGGTAGACATCTGTTTTGGTAATCAACAACGCGCCTTCTCCTGCCATGGAGATCAACACATGCTTGGCACCTGCTTCCAAAAGCTTGCGACCATACGTTACCAGTTCCTCCTGGGTGTCGATGGTTACTCCGAAGAGTTCAGCAAGCTCATGGTGATTCGGTTTCACCAGCAACGGTTCATGTACCAAAGCATCCATTAATGCAGGTCCCGTTGTATCGATCACAAATTCGGCACTCGTTTGCTTGCATACGTTGATAAGACGATTATAGAAATTAGCTCCCAGAGAAGGCGGTATACTTCCGGAAAGAATGACGATATCTCCTTTTTGTAATGCAGACAGCTTGTTAAGTAAACGCTCTGCTTCCTCTGGACGAATGGCTGGTCCCTGTCCGTTAATCTCTGTCTCGTCTCCATGCTTCAGCTTGATATTAATCCGGGTATCATCTTCAATGGTAACAAAGTCCGTCCGGATCTTATCATCCTGCAATTTGTCATTAATGAAACGACCCGTGAACCCTCCCAGAAATCCCAGTGCGGTGTTTTCGGCTCCCAGTTGATTAAGCACACGCGATACGTTAATGCCTTTCCCCCCTGGAAGTTTCAGGTCACGGTTCATACGATTTAATTCACCAAGCTTCAGATCATCTACTTCCACGATGTAATCAATGGAAGGATTAAGTGTTACGGTATATATCATGGTTATCCCTCAATTATTTTAGTTTTCTGGGCGATTACAGAACGCCAGTGTTCCGGCATCCGTTCAGTAATCAAGTCTGCCTCCTCCAGGTCAAACAGTTTGGCAAATGTAATTTCCCCAATTTTGCTAGAATCAGCCAGCACGTAAGATTTCCCGGACAATTGATGTGCGCGTCTTTTAATCAAGGCTTCCTCCGGATCAGGAGTTGTATACCCCATTTCGGCATCTACTCCGTTGGTTCCAATAAAACATTTATCAAAACGGAAATTGTCCATGTTCTGTAATGCGATACTGCCAATCACGGCTTTGGTATGAATCTTCATCATACCGCCAAGCAGATAGCTGCGAATTCGTTTACTTACCAGCGCCTCTACGTGAGAAAGTCCGTTCGTTACCACCGTAACGTCCTTCGCTTCAATATAGGGAATCATGGCTAATGTCGTCGTCCCCGCATCCAGATAGATGCATTCGCCATTGTTGATCTCCTGTGCAGCTAAACGAGCAATGGTCGTTTTTTGTTGAATGTTTTTGAACGTTTTTTCTTCCATACCTGGTTCTGGCGTCTTTTCATTCACCAGAGCAGCACCACCATGTATGCGTTTCAGCATCTGTCGGCTCTCCAGGTCGATCAAATCGCGCCGTATCGTTGATTCAGAAGCACCGAGTACATCGACGAGCTCTTGCAGTTTCACAATTCCTCTTTCTTGTAAGCGCTCTATAATTGCAGCATATCGTTCTTCAGTTAGCATATTCATTCCTCCAACTGCTTTTATAGTAACATAAAATTCGTAAAAAACAATCATTTTCGTTCATAATAATTTATAAACATTCAAAAACCATCAAAATTCGACTTTTCAATTTCCAAATATCCGTATTCAATGCATCTAAAACATATAAATCGTTCAAATTCATTCAATACATATTTCTTTTCAGATTGTCCATGTCCTCTTTCTTCTTCCATGCATTTGATAATATCGGACGAATCATTTCGTATCTGTATATCACATGGGAGGTGGCCTTATGGCGAATAATCGCAACAAACGCCGTAAACCGTGTATTCCTCATACAGGCAAAACAAATTCTTCACTAAGCTTCGGGTGGATTTCCTCCAATTGGAGCGGTTATGCACGGGCGGGTTACAAAGGTGAATTCAAACGTATCTCGGCCGAATGGAATGTGCCCTTTGTTTTACCCTCATCCAAGTCCTCATACTCCTCAGCCTGGATCGGAATCGATGGATACGAGAATTCCAATCTCATTCAGACTGGAACAGGCCATGATTGGGTTAACGGCAAAGCCAGTTATTATGCCTGGTGGGAAATTCTTCCGGACGTTGAGACGGTCATCCCTTTTCCTGTTTCTCCAGGAGATGGGATCAGGGCTACCATTTATAGAATTAATCGTACTCGATGGTGTATCACGCTTCATAACCTGACTCAAAGCTGGACTTTCCGTACCGTCCAGCAATATACAGGCCAGCAATCTTCAGCGGAGTGGATTGTCGAAGCACCATCTGTGGGAAGCTCCATCTCCCGGTTGGCACGGATTTCACCTATCACCTTCACATGTTGTCGCCTGAACGGTCGCTCCCCCAGCCTAGTCGCCAAAGAGAAAAGCATCATGATTCAGCAAAAACAGATTGTTTCCATTCCAGGAGCACCAGGGCCACGAGGAGACTCTTTCGTCGTGAAACGAAACGACTGAGCCTTCATCGTTGACAGAGTCGTTAATGAAAAAAAACTGCAATGTGCCTTATTCGGCGTACCATTGCAGAAGGAATGTTCGGTCATTATGGAATAGACACGAGATTCTCTTTTTCATTTAGAGGAATAGCTCAGCCCTGTCCGGTTTGGGTTTGATCCAATTTCCCTCTTCATTAATAAATGCACCCTTGAAACGCCCCATCTCCAATTTCTCTATTAGCTTCTTCTCATCCAGCACCAAAATTTCGGACAACTGCTGCAAACTATAATAATCACCCGGATCGTAATCGAGCAGGATTGGAACAGCCATGTCGTATAATTCTTTGATTAGATTCTCCAATGAATGACGCCCGAGATTGTCCATGGTTTGGAAAAATTTCAGGTTATGGGACACCAGATTGTGGAAAGATTTATCTTTCAAGTTCATCCACAGCGTATTACACGCCTGGACACTCATATAGTTCTGCTCTACATCATAATATTGGATCTCATCAATCTTCATATACTTTTCCTGAAAAGCCACAATTTTGATCAAGGGTTCGTTTCGTTTGCGTGACACTTTCTTCAAATGGGTTTTGAACCCCTCATAATCCATGATTCTCACAATAATCTATCGCCTGCCTTAACGCTGTATAATTCGATATTTTACAGCATTATATAAGCACCCGTAAATGTAACTTTAGAAAAACAAAAACCGTACAGCCTCTTATCCTGCTGTACGGTCACTTTGTATAGTCAGATTCCAATTTCACTTTTCACCCAACTAGCAGTAAATTCCTGTTCATTATACTTAAAAAATTGCTCCATAATCTGTTCACGGTCATCCAGAAAAAGCTGGTCTGCTACAGCTGAAACCAATTTCGGCACAGCATTCCTTGTCCCCGATATGGCCGAGGCAGAAAGGCCGCAACTTGCTAGTGCAGAATAGTTAAAGACAAACAGGCCACGCAGCTTATCCTCTCCCACCTCATCTCTGCTGGTCATTGCAAAACCCGGACTAAGGTAGGGATGTGCATCAAGCAGCGCATTCCTTTGTGCATTCGGAGCTTGAAAACGGTCTGCCCAGCGTGCAATGTGTGCCTCCACCAGTCTGAGCTCGGGACGCAGTGCCGGATCGCTGACCATCCCCGTACTTATGACCAGAAAATCAAAGCTGGGCAGGCCCTGTGGTGTAGTCACTACCGCTTTCCCATCCTTCATCTGTACATCCAGCCAAGGCGCATGAAGATGTAATTGAAAGCCTGGCCATGAAGCAGCCCGGTTGAAGGTATCGTTGGTTGGTGGCTGATTATAGTTAAAAAAATGGGAAATAGCCGCATACTTTTCCTTGTCCGACAGAGCATGGAACCGTTCGATCATCCCGGATTGTTCCATCTGACGAATCGGGTTAATGCTCGGCAATTGTTCCCGCCGCACAAATACGTGTGCCTCTGCCACGCCTGCGGCTAGTGCGAAGTTGGCATTATCAAAGGCAGAAGCCCCGCCGCCAAGTATGCCGATCCTTTTTCCTTGTAACCGTTCAAAATCAATCGTTTCCGACGTATGAGCGTACAGATGTTTAGGTACTTGCTCAGCGATCCGGGGTGGTACATGCCATTCCCCACCTCCCTGGATGCCAGTAGCCAAAACAACCTTTCGTGCCAGCAATATATTGGCTGGAGCCCCTGCGCCTGCGATGTGCAGTCTGTGAACGCCTCCATCTATAGGTTCAATCAGCGTCAGCTTCACTTCATTCACGACTGGCAGATGAAGCACTTGTCTGTACCAGCGCAGATAATTCATCCATTCGCTGCGCGGAATTTTATCCAACTCTTCCCATCCGGAGGGGCCTGCTTGCGCCTCCCACCATGCTCGAAAAGTCAGCGAAGGGATACCGAGATCTATGGAGGTCAGATGTTTTGGTGTACGTAAAGTGACCATACGGGCGTAAGTTTCCCAAGGCCCCTCCAGCCCTGCGACATTTTCGTCTATAACCAGAATGTTGGATATACGCTCACGCAGGAATCCAAAAGCAGCACCTAAGCCGCTCTGTCCACCACCTACGATAACAACATCATAGATATGACCTTCATCATGTTCTCGCGGGCGAATCCAATCCGAACCTCCATACGCGAGATAAGCCAAATCATCAAGTACGCGTTGGTTTAATGCTTCAAGGCTCATCATCCCTCAATCCTTTCAATGTCTACTATATATACGAATACGGAATCTTAAATTCAATGTCAGTTTTATGTGAGAATCAATTCAATAGATCGATAATTAGTAATCCAATTTAGCCTAGTTCCGTTACCTTATAGATATATATGGCGACTCCACCTCTATTCCTTACATCCGTCCCCATATGGATTAGCGTTATTATAAGAGTTTGGATCATTTTTTTGAATATGACGGCAGCTTTATTGTCATTACATATAAAAATAGCTAACATGCTTGTTAAAGATAACGAAATCAATTTTTTAATAACTTTGTCCGTATGTAAAAAAGACAGATCAGGTTGGATATTAACGGTCGATCCAACCCGGATCTGTTTTCGTGTTGTTTTATTTGAATAAGTGGAGTACTGAAGTATTAATACCTCATGTCAATTCATGTACCGACCATACAATACCGTTCGTTGTTCCAATCCCCGTTGCACCTGTTACTCCCGACGCTCTGGTTAGCCCTGTGCACCGCCCATTCATGAAGTGTCAACAATTCACAATTTGGATTCAGACCATCTCCCTATATTTTTTTATTCTTTATTGATTAATCAATTACAAAAATCCACATAACATACTTACTTCTTTTGCAGCTCTCTAATCGTCCGTGTAATACCTTCTTCAAAAGAAGTGATCTTCACAGGCCCAATGTTAGTCTCGTATTTCTGCTTGCTCAAAAGCAACGGTTCTTCTGTCAGATATAACATTTCAACAATTTCTTTCATTACCGGTACACCCATTCCAATTAACGAGAGTCCTGTTTTGCCAAGTGCTATCACCGGTTTCGCAGTACCTGCTGCCTGTTGTGCAATACGTACGATTTCCTTGCCCGATATTACTCCAGCACCAGGGATATTCCAGTTTTGCCGATACGCATTATCCCGACTCGCCAGCTCCACAATCATGACCGCTGCATCAGGTAAATAGATATATTCTCGCGGCGTTTTCATATTCCCGATAAAAAAAGCCATTTTCACGTCTGCAATTGCTTCAAGCGTTGATCCAAGGTAAGAAGCCTGATTGGCAGAAGGACCATAATAATCAGGTAAGCGAACAATCATCACTTGAGCAGTGCGCCATTTGCTGCTAAACAACATATGTTCATAAGCAAGTCGAGTCTTTCCTTTTCGCGTATGCGGCTGCTTCGGATGTTCTTCGGTTACTTCTTTCATTTGTCTTCTGCCATATGGATAAATTCCATCTATGACAACCACCTTCAAGCCTAAATGTTCCGCCGCCTCCATAACGGATTCCCCCAATGGAATCAATCTGCTTTCCATCTCGTTATACGGGACATTCGCGCAATGAAACATTACGTCTACATCTTGGGAAGCAGCTATAATATCCTCAGATTGAAACGCATCGCCGACAGCGATCTGCAGGTGATGTGGAGATCCCAGCCTCATAGCAAGCTGCTCCAGTTTTTGACGTGAGCGGCCAAATATAATTGTAGGAATGCCACGTTGAATCAATTCCTCTGTAATTGCTGCACCTGTTCCGCCTGTTGCTCCAACCACGATTGCTCTTTTCATTTCTTATCAACCTCTTTCATTTAGTTATTGATCAATTACTTATTAAGATCACTATAACGCATAATTAGTGATTGATCAATAACCAAAATAAAAAAAGGGCAATCTCCCTTATTAAAATTTCCTTTACAGGGGTACAATTTATTTTCTATCTTTCCTTAAACACAGGCATATCCAATGCAGTAGACACATTACACAACATGCCGACTGCCAAAATAAAATAATCATCGTTCTTTTTTCCGGATAGCAATTCCCTCAGTTCGTTCACCAAATCTCAATCACAATAAGACTCGATATTCTCACCCACCTCCGGGCATATTAACTTATCTAGAGTTCCATATAATTCTGAATTCAAACGCATGATTCTACATATAACTTCGGGTTGCAAAATCAAAAAAGGCATGATATATTATTTGAGCCATCAATGATTGAGGTATCAATGATTGAGGCGTCCAACAATTTTATTCAGCAAAATGGCATTATACAAAGGCAACATTCTAATGGTATTACCTACGCCGTTGTTCATGTCCAGATTCACCCGGGAGGTCTAGTCATGACACGTATTGTTTCCAAGGAAGAGCAAATTATCAACCTGTTGAATGCACTCGGCAACAAAATTAGTCCCAAGTTCGAACGCTGTACGGGCATCAGCTCATCACGCTTTGAGATTTTGCATGAGTTGGATCAGGTTGACGAGATTAATCAATCCATGTTGCAAAAAATCATTAATATCGACAGTGCGGCGATTACTCGCCATCTGAAGCAGCTTGAAGCCGATTCGATGGTCACCAGACGTAAAAATCCGGAAGACAACCGAGTTACCTTTGTTCGCCTTACGGATGAAGGACGGAAGCAAATCGAAGGTTATAAAATTGAGAAAACCAATTTTATTCATCAGATTTTACAGGATTTTAGTGAAGAAGAAGTTCATCTTCTTGCTAATTTCCTGGAACGTATGCAAAACAATTTCTAAACCCATATATAGAGGAGAGAACCATACATGAGTACATTCCAAAGCACTTTTCAAAAGACTAATGATTATAACGAAATTACTTACGGCCGTCGGTCTGTAAAACTATACGATCCTGAAGTCAAAATCAGCCGTGAAGAACTGACCGAAATTTTGGCTGAAGCTTCGCGTGCACCTTCTTCGGTTAATATGCAACCATGGCGTTTTCTGGTTGTAGATACGGCTGAAGGGAAAGAAAAGCTTGCTCCTCTTGCCAAATTCAATCAGAATCAAGTACTGACTTCTGCCGCTGTTATTGGTGTGTTCATTGACATGAACAATGCGGAACACATGGACGAAATCTTCAGCAAAGCGGTTGAGCTTGGTTACATGCCACAAGAAGTCAAAGATATGCAAATGCAAGCTGTTAAACCATACTACGATAATATGCCCGCTTCCGCTCTTCGCGATGTCAATCTGATTGACGCAGGTCTGGCTTCCATGCAATTGATGCTCGCTGCACGTGCTCATGGATATGATACTAACCCGATCGGTGGTTATGAGAAAGATCAAATCGCTGAGACTTTCGGTATGGATAAAGATCGTTATCAACCAGTAATGCTAATCTCGATCGGTAAATCGGCCAAAGAAGGTCACCCTTCCTACCGTCTGCCTGTTGAGAAAATTACGACTTGGGCATAATATCAGGCAATGTTTTACATGTTAAAGTACCTTTTGCGTCAGAAACAATAACAACATTCTAACTACACTTATGGAGGTTGAATATTATGATTATCATTCACGCTCACTTGCAAGTTAAACCAGACCAGGAACAAGCTTTTTTGGAAGCAACAAAAGTGCTGATCTCTGCAACACGCAGTGAAGAAGGCAACATCAGCTATGATCTCGCCAAAAGCACTGAACTTGAACATCATTACACCATGATTGAGCTGTGGAAGGACGAAGCCGCTACAGCTTCCCATAATGCAAGCGCCCATTTCCAGTCTTTCGTTCAACAAGCAGCAGCATTCATGGCCGCTCCAATGAACGTTGAAATATTCGCTGGAGAAGCGGTTAAACACTAAAATACGAGCCTTACAATTCATTAAGCAGACCGAAAAAATCGGCAGCTTGTGAAAAAGAAACCGCTCCTCGTCATACTGACGGGAGAGCGGTTTTTTTGATATTGAATGAAAAACTTGGAACGGCCGAAGACACACTTCTATCAACCTTCAAAACGTTGGAAATGCGAATGTACAAATCACCAATTTGAGATGTATTATTGTCTAATGAAGGCTTAATCAAAGTGCACGTATTCCGAAGGAGAAGTACCAAATTTCTTTTTGAAAATTCGACTGAAATAGAGCGGATTGGTATAGCCAACACTGATTGCAACATCGCGAATCAGGTAACTACCTGATTTCAGCAGCTCCCCCGCCCTCTCCATGCGGTAATGGATGACATAGTCGATGGGGCGGAATCCCGTGTATTTGTGAAAAAAGTAGGAGAAACGCTTGGAACTCATGCCATGTAACTCTGCTAATTCATCCAGTGTCAGCAGATTCATGTAATGTCCATGGATATATGAGATGGCTTGCTCAATCACCTTCTCACTCGGCGGAATTCCACTTTCCCGTTGAATACAGCCTGTAAAAACCTGAACCAAGATACTTATAAATAATTCCTTGACTCGAAGTTTGCCTATTCCCCCTTGCGCGTGCAGCTGCTCCTGCAGCATAACCAGTAGTTCAACAACTCTTGGATTGGCCCCGGAGTCCAATTTGAAATGAGCGTTGCATTCCTGCACACTATCATCCTTTTCCAACTGGTCAAAACTATAAAACAGCAAATAATATTCATACTCCGCATGACCATTTACTTGTGAGTCCAACAGCATGCCTGGTGCTGCATGAAAAACCGACCCGGGCTGCAGCTCGTATACCGTTCCATTCACTGACATGCTGGCTTCTCCCCGTACCACAAAAAGGAATCCATTATGTAACGTTCTGAAATCACGCAATATACTGTTGGGCTGCAAAACCAATCGATTGATTCCATCTATTTTCAAAGAGTTCTCTGCAAATATTAAAGCTAATTGATCCACATCTGCCATGTTCATTCCACCTGCTCTCTTTTAGCATCGGTTTAGGCTGTGCTTAGTTAATCTCATCACAGGAATCAAGTCATACCGGTTAGCTTGAGCTTCACGTTAGTAAATTAGTATAGATAAATAAGTACGTTGAGTAGCTCCCCGTCAAAACTCAAATAAAGGCTATCCCTTGTCTTGATGACAAAAGATAGCCTACTAAGCTAAATTGTTCAAATAGTCTAACGTTTTTGGGATTACTTTTTTAATAACAAATAAACAAAATAAGGCACACCGATCAGGGATACCATAATTCCTGCGGCAATCCCATCGGGATCAACCAGGTTACGCCCCACGGTATCGGCAATTAACAGAAGCCAACCTCCAAGCAGAACCGCTACAGGAATAAATAACGAGTTACGTGGACCGACTAGCGCTTTGGCGATATGCGGAGCCATCAAACCGATAAACGCGATTCCACCTGTAACCGATACAGCAGAGGCTGCGGCGGCAACAGCAATTACAATAAGTACAAGCCGTTCCCGCTCCAGCTTTAACCCTACTCCGATTGCCGTTGCTTCGTTGAGCCCCAGCAAATCAAGGCGTCTGGTTCTAAACAACGTAAGCGGGATCAAAATAATCAGCCAAGGCAGCAAGGCCCATATGAAGGGCCAGTCCGCCCCCCATATGTTACCAGATATCCATTTGGCAATAAAATCAACTTTGGAGCGCTCAGCTGAAGATATGATGACGATCATGATGCCTGACAGCGCCATCGAGAATCCAACCCCGACCAGCACCATTTTTATGGGATCAAGTCCCTTGGTCCGGCTATACGAGAACATATAGATGAGCGCCGCAGTCAGCAATGCTCCGATAAAAGCAGCTAACGGCAACATATAGACGAACATACCAGGTTCGATCGGGAAGTACAGAAAGAAGATTGCTACGGCTACACCTGCACCGGAATTGATCCCGATGATACCTGGATCGGCCAAGTCATTATGCGTAACACTTTGCAAAATGGAGCCTGACAGCGCAAGCGCCATACCGGCCAGTAACGTAATAAAAATTCGGGGTAATCGGACCGAGAACAGAACAAAGTCCTCTTTGAATGTACCTTGGCCAAATAAAACGGGAATGACTCTTTTGAAGGACAATGAAGAATATCCCCAGCTCATACCCACTACAGCCGTGATGAGAATTAGAAACAAACAGATCAGAAGTATTAGTCGTTGCTTGCGAATCCGCGCAGACATCGTCATGATAACGCTTTGCCCCCTCTACGCACAACGAACAGGAAGAACGGTAAACCAAGCATAGAAGCAATGGCAACCACAGGTGTTTCGTAAGGTGCATTTATCGTTCGACCCAGCGTTTCGGCAAGCAGCATAAACGATGCTCCGGCAAAAATGGATACCGGAATAATATACCGATAGTCCGTGCCGACCATTTTACGGACAATATGGGGGATCATTAAGCCAACAAAGGCCATATTTCCGATCAATGCAACCGATGCTCCGGTAAGCACAATAACGAGCAGGAACAGGATCGTTTTGACGAGTACTAGCTTTTGTCCCAATCCCGTCGCCACTGCATCGCTCAGACTAAGGATATTGATTTGGTTGGAAAGGAATGGAACTATAACTAGACCAATCAGTATGACAGGCGCAATGGCTTGAATCTGGCCCCAAGTTGTTCCGATGAGTCCTCCCGAAGTCCACATGGATACATCCTTGGAAATTTTGAAAAAGATACTGATGCCATCCGAGATGGCATACATAAAAGCAGATACCGCAGCCCCCGCCAACACCACACGGATGGGAGACAAGCTCCCTCTCCGCATCGAGCCGAGCACAATAACCAATACTGCTCCAAGTGCGGCACCAACAAAACAAGCAACCATAATGCCAAAATATCCGAGTGATGGCATGAAGACAAAAGCCAGGGCAAGTGCCATATTGGCACCTGAAGTCAGACCAAGTAACCCCGGATCGGCCAGAGGGTTGCGAGTAATTCCCTGTATGATTCCTCCGGAGACGGCCAGTGCCGCTCCGATTAGCATGGCAGCCAGTTCCCGCGGAAGTCTGATCTCTCGCAGAATAAGAATATTATCGCTCTTGGTCGCAGAGGTCAGCGTCAGCCACAGATTGCGGAATGTCGTTTCTTCTGCCCCAAACATCATAGCGATGATGAAGCACACGATAAGTACGAGTACACTACCCAGCAGCTTGGTTGCAAACCGAAAAGGAAGTCGTTTATTTTTCATCGCATTCCATGTTTACTTGCCAAGAAAATGTTGGATAAAGAATTCCAGCTGGTATTCCATGCTCAATGGATCATTGAAATAGAACGCTTTGGCATCGGCTTCGAATACCCGATTATTTTTCACCGCATCAATATTTTTGTACGTTTCGGTGTTTTGGAACGAATTATCTTCATCGGCATTTTTGCTAAAAATTACATAGTCTCCCATGTAGTCTTTCAGCACTTCGTTCGATACAGCAAAGAATCCGTCTTTCTTGGTGGCTTCCTTCACCTTCTCCGGCATACCTAGACCAAACTGCTGGTACAGGATTTCAGTCCCACGTCCAAAATTTTCTCCATATACATAGAGTTGTTTATTGAAGGTTTCGATAACCGACACGGTTGCGTTAGCACCGATTTTGGCTTTGATCTCTTCACCCGCTTTTTTGCTTCGAGCATCAAAATCGTCAACCCATGCCTGAGCTTCTTTCTCTTTGTTCACAAGCTTTCCGACCTCCAGCTGTTGCTTAAGGAAGTCCACCTTACCATATGTATAGGTGACTGTTGGAGCAATCTGCTTCAGCTTATCAATGTTCTTGATATCAGACAGGCCGATAATCAGATCCGGGTTCAGCTCAATAATTTTCTCCAGACTTTCGTCGGTAACCGCCTCTGTATTGGCCAGTTTCTCTTTGAAATTCGGGTTCTCCTTGGACATTTCATCCACACCAACAAGTGACACATCCAATGCCATCACGTTTCCTGTCAGGAATCGGGTCAGTACAACCACACGTTGCGGGTGGGAAGGAACTTCCACAGGACCTGTCTCCGATTGATAAGTGAATGTGCCCGAATCTGAATCAGATGAAGAACCTGCTGCATCCGTGTTCGAAGAAGTGGATTTGTTGGAGGCTGTTGCATTCTCCGTTGTATCTTTGGCTGAATTGGTTCCACAAGCGCTAAGCAATAAAACCAGAACCAATATAAATGGAACAAATAGCTTTCTCATCAGATGACTCTCTCCCTTTTCTCTTTGAATATGAAAATCATTCTCATTACCATAGCTAATTATAGGCATGCAGGATAAACCTAACCATGCCTTTTTGTTTGAGAAAACCTTTGGATTATTGAATGCCCGTCCATAAGGACACAGCACGTCCAAGCTGCAAACGAATGGAAATCGGATTATAGGGTATCCACTCTTCCTGCTCCAGATCATAGATCCGATTTTGCTTCACTGCTTCGAGTCTTCTCCAGTATTCCGAGTTAAATATACTTTCTGAATGGGCTTTTGACCCTTTTTCATCTGGAAAAACAATGACGAGCATACGAGTACCCTCATAATCTTGTAGTTCGGATAGTTGGATAGAAACCGAATGAAATTGATCGCCATACCGCTGTATTTCCTGGGCAATCTTGGCCGGAGGACGTAATCCGAGTGATTGATACATCACATATCCGACATTTCTGATTCCATATATTTGCAAGGTGCCCGGTTTTATGACCAGAATGGTCAGCGTCTCATTCACAATCTGGCTTTGTTGAATAGCTTCCCGTGCCTGCTGTTCCTCCTTTTCGAAGGCTGCCAGCCATTGCTCTGCCTGTTCCCTCCTTTGAATCGCCTGTGCAATGAAACGCAGATGCTCTTTCCAACCGAGCTCCATCCATGCTATTTCCGCAATAGGGGCGATAGATCGCAGACGTTCAGGGCTTAAGCCATTAAGGGCCAGATGCAGATTTGCTGCGATAATGAGTTCAATATCAGCTTCCAGCAGAGCGGATTTTACTAGCTCAGGTGCACTGTCCGAATGGATAAAACGTATCGTTTGAGGGGAGGGCATCCCTTCTGCGCTCACATATTCGCTGCTTTCCGAGATGATAATCGTTGGCTCCAAACCAAGTAACATCATATGGCTTGCATAGGGTGCATACCACACAGCCACACGTTGATATGGCCTGTGGCGCGTATAACCTGAAGGACTCTCTCCGGTCTGCTGCTTGAAGCGGCGGCTAAGATAGAATTCATCCTTGTATCCGACCTTCAGCGCAATCTCACGAAGGGAAGCGGTTCCGCTAATTAATAACTCCTTGGCCCGGTGAACACGCAAGCGTGAAAGGTATTCATTGGGTGGGAATCCGGTAATCTGCTTAAAAAGAATGGAGTAGTGAGAACGACTGACCCCGGCAATTTCCGAGAGTCCTTCCGTTGTAATTTTCTCACTAAAATGGTTCTCCATATAGGTAATACTGCGTTCCATAGACGGCTGCTCACTTGCAGCATATCGTGCTTCCATGCGCTCCAACAAACTCATAAGAACCTGATGAAAAAGAATCTGGTTGCGCAAATGCCTGACTTCGTTACCAGGTAAACGATGAACATACAGCTCTTCAAGCTGTGCTGCAATTGCTGGTTCATACGGAAAGATCTGAACAGAGGGTTCTGCCGCTAACACACTTGGCCGTCCCATCGTTCCCGCAGGCAATGACCTGGTCTGTTCCTGCGTGCTGATGGAGAGTGTATACAGATGAAGAGGATGCGTCAGATCCGTCTGTATGACAGCATCCCTCTTGGCCGGAATAAGAATGACCATGCCTTCGACAAGTTCGTAAAGTTCATCGTTAATACGAAGTGTACCTTTCCCACTGGCAACGGCCATCAGAACCGTCAGATTTTCATGGATTTGATGTATCGGCATCGTTGATGTGCTGTACAATGATTGAATGCTGTCTGCTGTATATATTGGAAAATAGGACTCTGCCCATTCCGAGTTGTTCATTTTCTGATCCTCCGTGACTCTTACCGGGCGGGTAATGACTCTAATTTCAGCTCATTCTACACGGTTAAATTGGCTATACCTCTTTATTTTAGCATTGCTGATTCATCCGGAGTACATTCTTCCCAAAGTAAAAGTTTCAGAATGAATAAAAAATAAACGACCGTTCCCCAGTATACTAGTGGGAAACCGTCGCAGCTTCAATGTTGTCTGACAGTCCTGTGTCCTGTTTACATGACAGGACTATGACCATCAAAAGTATTCACTTAACCTAGTAATGACTTATTCAACTTTCAATACATGATGTGCCCTTTTTAATTACGATTCGCATCAATTTTGATGAGCTTTCGCGGTTCCTGTTCTTTTTCACCATACCAGAGCAATACATCGGCAAACAAATCCATAATGCGTATAAAGCTTTTCTTGTCAGCCTCTGAAATCGTATCAGCATACTGAAAAATATCATCAAAGCACAGATCACGAACAAATTCAGTATATTGGGCATACGCGTCGCGTCCATTGGCCGAAGGTTTGACATAAATGTCCTTGCGATTTCCACTTAAATGGTATTTTTCGAGTAATCCTTTTTCCGTTAGAACCTTCACATTTTTGGAAAACGTGCTGCGGCTCACGCCTAGTCGTGCTGCCATTTCCGACATTTTTTCTTCCTTGTCCTCAGCTTCCAGAATGTACTCCAGCGTCTGAATCTGCGAAGCGGAGAACGTCATATTCGTACCATAACTTCGCTGCAGCTTGTAGGTGTTCGAATATGCATTACCATACTTGATGATCTTCTCAATAAGTTCCCGATGGTCGCCCATCCAGTCTAATTTCATGAATAATCCCTTTCACCTTCAAAGTGTCTCTATCTCTCTATTCCAATGTACTGAATTTAGATATGTTTTTCAATCCATGTGATCGCTTCCTCAATGACTTCATCGCGATTGGGTTCATTAAATATTTCATGCATGAGATGTGCATATATTTTCAGCGTTTTATCAGTTGAGGCAATATCACCGTAAAAGTCGCGTGAATCCTGTTCGCTCACCAGCCCGTCGTTTGCTCCATGCAGAACAAGTACAGGATCGACAAACTGCTTCGCATGTGTTTTTAACCAGGCCACTCCATTCCCCAGGCTATTAAACAAATCCACGGAAATCTGCTTTTCTACGAGCGGATCATTCACGTAAGCGGATACCACCTCCGGATCACTGCATACGCCGCTACCAAGCTCATTGGGAAAATACGTGCCCGGGGGAAGATCAAGTGGCAATTCTCCGGCAACCTTCGTATTGTAACGAGTTAACGCTCCGGATAGAACAATTCCTTTTACTTTGCCTGGATATTTCGTTCCAAATGAAGAGGTCGCGAAGCCACCCATACTATGCCCAATGACAAAAAGCGGAATATCCCCGCTCTCTTGCAAGGCTGCTTCAACAACCACATTTACATCATCAATGATCTGATGAAAATCACTGTAGAACGTACGCTTCCCTTCTGATCTTGCATGACCACGATGGTCAAAACGATATACGTTAAAACCACGTTTGTTTAGTTTATCGGTCAAATAATCATAGCGCCCGGCATGCTCACACAAGCCATGAACAATGACCACGGCTGTCTTGGCACCGCTTACAATATTTTTGCTAAAATAAAGCTGAGTTCCGTCAAAAGATTCAATTGTTGTCTCCATATGACTCATCATTCATTCCATCCCTTCATTGTGCTCAAGTATCAATCGGCATCTAACCGTCTTGAGCCATTTTTTTGGATATCCACTATTCATGGAGATTCATCAGATATTATTTCCTTTACGAATAATATTGTTTCTTATAGAAACAATATAACATCAGTCATATGCGCTGTCCAGATTAATAGGACCAGATCGAGAATAAAATGCCGTATCCGGCCAATTAGAACGTAAGCTGCAGGCTTGTTTCCGATGTAATGACCTTGCACAGAAAAAAGCCTTTAAACACACAGAAATCTTTGTGTTTAAAGGCTTTTAAGTATGGAGCCTAGGGGGATCGAACCCCTGACCTCATCGCTGCCAGCGATGCGCTCTCCCAGCTGAGCTAAGGCCCCAAAATATGAATGTAAACGGTTGTCCATCTCTGCTTCATTCCGCAGGCGACTCCTATATCATATAAAATACAGCTTTGGCTGTCAACAACTTTTTGTTGAATTTAAAGTGATTGGAGAAGAACATCCTTTTTACTGGAACACACGTTACGGTAACCCCAGATTGCTCTTCTCCCTTACCCGCTTCATTAATCCTCGATGTCTTCTTTGGACAAAAGAGATTTTAATTCTTTCATGAACATATTGATGTCTTTGAATTGGCGATACACCGAAGCAAAACGTACATACGCTACTTCGTCAACGGGAAACAGCTGTTCCATCAGCAGCTCACCAATCTGGCGGCTCTCCACTTCAGCGTCAGCTGTATTTCGCAGCGCCTTTTCTGTCTCGGAAACCATCATCTCCAGCGTTTCTACCGAGACCGGACGTTTCTCACAAGCCCGAATCAGACCACGTAGAATCTTGTCCCGGCTAAATTCCTCGCGACTGCCATCTTTCTTGATGACGATCAGCGGCGTTTCTTCCACCATTTCAAAAGTTGTAAATCGACGGCTACATTGCTCACACTCACGACGACGACGAATCGATTTCGATTCATTGGCCGGCCTTGAATCAAGCACCTTGGTGCCCAGATAGGCGCAATAAGGACATTTCAATTCAGATCACTTCCCATGTTTTACTTTTACCACAAATTCCCTGTAATCATTAGTTATGAAAATCGTATTGGCGACACATAATACTTTTACCAACCGCGAGGAGGTGAACAGCAATGGCACAAAGCAATGGTAACTCCAACAACCTGGTGGTAACTAAAGCTACCGCAGCTCTCGAGCAAATGAAATATGAAGTTGCTCAAGAACTCGGAATCAGCATTCCACAAGACGGATACCAAGGTAACATGACTTCTTACGAGAACGGTTCGATCGGTGGATACATCACGAAGCGTCTGGTAACAATTGCAGAACAGCAATTGGCTGGTCAATACCAATAATATCTGCATCGTAATACGTTAACACAGAGGAGCATGGAGCGGCCGGTGAATAACCGGTCTGCTCGGTGCTTCTACTTATTTTGGACCATGTCCAGAATGTCTTCTCTTAGAACGTATTATAGATCTTTACATATTGATTATAATAATAAATGACGCGTTGTACATAGTGCCGGGTCTCGCCAAACGGAATATCTTTGACCGTCTCAAACGAGCCGTCCCAAACACCATCCCTCAGCCATGAGTTTACTTTGCCCGGACCAGCATTGTACGCAGCAATCATAGCCGTTTCATTTCCGTCAAATTGATCTGACAGATTGCGTAGATACCAGGTACCCAACTGGATATTTCTTTCAGGCTCGTGCTTTAATTCTTCCAATGAGGTGCCCGGAATTTTGGCTTGCTCCATAATCCAGTTCGCGGTGTCGGGCATAAGCTGCATCAGCCCAATAGCCCCTCTCTTGGATTCTTTGCTTGTCTTAAAATTGGTTTCCACCTTGATGATGGAGGCTATCAGAAACGGATCGACCTCATAACTCTGAGACTGTGCACGAATCTCTTCCTTATAATGAATCGGATAGAACCATGACATCCAGTTCGTATTCAGGAACAGCACCAATACAAAAGACACAAACATCAACAACAATACCCGTTTTTTACGCAGCAATCTCATAATAGACCTTTACGATGCAAAAATGAAATAATTTGCTGCTCCGTCTCTGACCACAAGCCGCTGTTATCAATAACCACGTCAGCACGCTGCTTCTTATCTTCAATGTCCATCTGCACGTTAATACGGGCATCTGCTTGTTCCACTGTCATTGCATCCCGGCTCATCAGTCGTTCCCGCTGCACGGACCTAGGGACATATACAACCATCACTTCTTCAAAGCCCTCTTCCAGCCCTGACTCGTACAACAACGGAATATCCGATACGACAAGCTTGTCCGCATGTTCAAGCTCGTACATCGCAGCACGTTCGCGCATCTCCTTGCGGATTGCAGGATGTGTAATTGCCTCCAGCGCTTTGCGTTCCTCTGGATCCTGAAACACAATACTGCCCAACTTTTTCCGATCCAGTGTTCCGTCCTCATTCAATATGGCTTGTCCGAACCGCTGAACAGCCGCAGCCAGAACGGGATGCCCGGGCATCATGACTTCCCGGGCAATAACATCTGCATCAATGAGCAACGCTCCCTTACTGGCGAGAAAGGCGGAAACACTACTTTTGCCTGTCGCGATCCCGCCGGTTAAGCCAATATTCATTATTTCACCTCACAACAACTTCATTATTCCCATAATCATTAATAAAAGCGCAGGTAGCACGGATAATCTTCGCATCCAACTCAGTGCAGCAAAGCGCAACCCAACCCTCATGCCCAATGACAGAAATACCCCGCTAAACAACGCAATAACTAGTGCAGTCCACAAGGTCGGGAATCCCAATAAGGCGGCCCCCAATCCTGCGCCGAAAGCATCCAGAGAAAGAGCAATGCCAAGCCACATCGCTTCTTGAACGGATATACTTCCCGAATTGTCCATATCCGCCTTTGAGGGGCTACGCAGAATCTGAATGACTACCCCCAGCTTCCGCAGCTCAAGTGTAAAGACCATTCGTTCCAGAGATCCTCCAGAAGCCGATTGCTCAAGCTCAAGTGCAAGCACCTGATTTCTGCCTTTCGACTGAACTTCTTGTGAGGATTGCGCACCACTTCGAATTGTTCCTGCTCCCTCACGCAATCCGTTGTCCGTTTCCAGCTGTTCCTTGCCTCGTTTTCGAATAAGTTGCAGCAACGACCATGCGCCAATACCAATCAGAATAACCGCTCCAACAATTGAAGCCGCATCCGGAGATACCACATGGGACAGAAATACACCTACTTGCATGGATAACGCAATAACCAGACCCGAACAGATGGAAATGACGACAATGGATAACAGCGGAATTTTAGTCCTCCGCAGTCCATATGTAATCCCAACTCCAAAACCATCTAAACTAAGCGCCAAAGCAAGCGCCAGTAATGAAATAAAATGATGCAGCACCCCGGATTCCTCCCCTGTGCGGAACTCGTTCCAACCGGCGGCTGCCAGTATGGGTATACGCCCGCTTATTTCTGCCATATCAGTATATGGAAGGAGGAGTCCAAGGGTGCTACAATTTAACGATTTCGTTCATACTGCCAAACCCATCACCGATTTAGAGCAGCGGTTGACACTTCGGACAATAATGCGTGCCCCTGCCGCCTACTACGCTCTTCTCGATTAATGTGCCACAAGTTGCACAAGGTTCAGATTTGCGTCCATATATTTTCAACTGATGCTGGAACATTCCCATCTCGCCCTGCCCATTCACATAGGACTTAATGGAGGACCCACCTGCATCCACCGCATTCTGCAGCGTAGCTACGATCGCTTCATGCAGCACGGTTAGCTGCGCTTCTGTCAATGTCTTGGCAATGGTCTCTGGATGAATGCCTGCGCGGAACAAAGCCTCGTCCACATAGATATTCCCGATGCCGACCACATATGCCTGATTTAACAACACGGCCTTAATTTTGGTTGTCCGTTTGCCAACAGCATCACGGAATGCAGCCAAAGTAAACGCGGGATCAAGCGGCTCCAGCCCTAATTTTAACAAAGGTTTGGATACCAGTTCCTCCCCTGCATTGAAGAGATGCATTGTACCGAATTGACGCACATCCTTATACCGTAGTTCTGTTCCATCGGTAAAGTGAAAGATGACATGGGTATGCTTCTCCACTTCCTCATGCTGTTGGTATACCCCGTACCTTCCTTCCATCCGCAGATGGGAGACAAGCACCAGCCCGTCCAGCAAAATACGCAAAAACTTGCCTCTGCGCTCCACACCGATCACGGTATGTCCCGCAAGTTCCATTGCAAATGCATCTATGTCGTCCGGCCGCTGAATAATCCGCGGCAAGCTAACGGTAACTGAGTCAATGGTCTTGCCAACAATAAGTTGATTCAATGTTCTTCTGACTGTTTCGACTTCCGGTAATTCCGGCATGTTGTTCTCACCTCCCCTACATTATAACGGAAGATGGCGTTCAGCGGGACCCCTTCTTGTGTCGAAAACAGCTGAAAAACAGATTGTAAAATAACGGAAAACACGCTTGAGGATCCATTATTTAGCCTCGTACCAGTTTTCCCCGTAGCTGACTTCCGCTTTCAGCGGCACAGACAGCTCCAATGCTTTTTCCATCACTGAAGGAACCAATTCTTTCATCAGTTCCAGCTCATCCGCAGGCACTTCGAATACAAGCTCATCGTGCACCTGAAGCAGCATACGGCTCTTCAGCTTGCGTTCACGCAGCGCTTCATCCATCTGTACCATGGCAAGCTTGATGATATCTGCCGCAGTTCCCTGAATCGGCGTATTCATCGCTGTCCGTTCCGCAAAGGAACGCAGGTTAAAGTTGCTTGCATTGATTTCTGGCAGATAACGACGACGTTCCAGCAGCGTTTTGACATAACCATCCTGACGCGCTTCCTTCACAATATCGTCCATGTATCGGCGCACACCCTGAAACACTTCAAAGTATTGATCAATGAACTGTGCCGCCTCCTTACGCGTGATGTGCAGGTTCTGCGAGAGGCCGTAATCACTGATGCCGTATACAATCCCGAAGTTAACCGCCTTTGCAGAACGTCGCATGTCTCCATCTACCTCTTCTGGCTTCACACCAAACACATCGGAGGCCGTCTTCGTATGGATATCCATGTCCTGGACAAAAGCTTCCTTCAGCCGCTCATCATCTGAAATATGGGCGAGTACGCGCAGTTCAATCTGCGAATAGTCTGCTGCCAGGATAGACCAGCCCGGTTCAGAAGGAACAAACACCTTCCTGATTTTACGTCCTTCCTCCATACGAATTGGAATGTTCTGCAAGTTCGGGAACTGGCTGCTCAGACGTCCGGTAGCTGCAATCGTCTGCCGGTAGTACGTATGCACTTTGCCATCCTTCTCTGAAATCTCTTTGAGCAGTCCTTCTACATATGTGGATTGCAGCTTGGCAAGTTGACGATATTGCAGAATGTGCTTGACCACATCGTTATAAGGAGCCAGCTTCTCCAATACTTCGGCGTCTGTAGAGTATCCTGTCTTTGTTTTCTTCACCACAGGCAGACCGAGTTTATCGAATAAAATCTCACCCAATTGCTTCGGTGAATTCAGATTGAATTCCGTACCGGAAAGCTTGTAGATTTCCGCCATCAACCTGCTTATATTTTCTTCGAACTCACTGCCCAAAGCCTGCAAATCTGCCGTATTAGCCTTAATGCCCTGT
The DNA here is from genome assembly GCF_030487755.1 of Paenibacillus sp. 11B. NCBI lineage: Bacteria > Bacillati > Bacillota > Bacilli > Caryophanales > Paenibacillaceae > Paenibacillus > Paenibacillus sp. 11B. The sequence continues at coordinate 1,333,766 of NZ_JAUKNS010000002.1, forward strand.
TTCTCCATATCAGCAAGAATACGTGACAAAGGCATCTCCAGGTCATGGAAGAGTGCGTTCATCTCATTGCACTCCAGCGCCTGCTCCTGGAGTGGAATAATCGCTGCTACTGCGGCTGCTTTACGACACAGAAAATCTCCGAGTATATCTGCCTCAGGCACCCTGTATTTTGCACCTTTGCCCATAACCGTATCATCCTCAACAAGGGAAGGCAGACCATACTTCGTAGTCAGGCCGCTAATTGTCTGATTCGATTCGGTTGGATCAAGCAAATAGGCAGCCAGCTGCACATCAAAGGACGCTCCTGCAAACTCAATCCCATGCGCATGCAGCGCCAGGTCAACACGATGCAGATCATATCCTCGCTTGGGTTGTTCTGCATTACCGAGCCATTCTCGTACTGGAGCTGCTGCTTCAGACTGAAGCAGCTCGGGAGACAGGAATGTATAGGTTCCGGCTGAACCTACAGCAAGTCCAATCAGTTTTGCCTGATGCGGGTTATCGCCATGTGTCTCCACATGCAGCACATCAATGGATCCGAGTGAGCCGAACAGATCACTAATCGTTTCTTCTGTTGCAATGGACGATTCCACCGCAGCAGCTGGTACGGCTTCCTGTTCAGAAGCTACACTTCCACGGAAAGACAGACGTTCAAGCAAAGACTTGAATTCGAGCTTGGCCAAAGCCGGGCCTGCCAGTTCCTCTTTTAATCCAGCGAACTGCATATCTTCCCACGTTTGCTCCAATGGAACTTCACGGTGAATCGTGGCAAGCTGCTTGCTCATACGGGCATCTTCGGCATGTGCCTCAATCTTTTCTTTCATTTTACCCTTCAGCTCACCTGTGCCGTTAAGAACTTCCTCGACCGAGCCGAACTGGTGCAGCAGTTTCAAAGCCGTCTTCTCTCCGACACCAGGAATGCCCGGGATATTGTCAGACGTATCGCCCATCAGGCCTTTGAGATCAATAATTTGAAGTGGAGTCAGACCATAGCGCTCCTTAATCTGAGCAGGATCGTACAACTCAATTTCAGTGACCCCTTTACGTGTAAGCCCGATATTCACATGTTCAGACGCGAGCTGCAACATATCTTTGTCACCCGACACAACGAGAACCTGTCTTCCCGCTTCATCTGCCCGTTTTGTTAATGTTCCGATAATGTCATCGGCTTCAAATCCTGCAAGCTCAAACTGGGCAATACCAAAGCCTTGAAGCAGCTCTTTCAGGAGTGGAAATTGCTCTGACAACTCCGGTGGTGTTTTCTCCCGGCCACCCTTATATTCCTGGTAACCTTCATGTCGGAACGTGACTTTACCTGCATCAAATGCCACCATCACATGTGTCGGTTTATGTTCTTCCAGTAACCGCAGTAACATCGTCGTAAAACCATATACCGCATTGGTGTGCAAACCTTTCGAGTTAGTTAGCGGCGGCATTGCAAAAAACGCCCTGTAAATAATGCTATTACCATCTATGAGAATAAACTTGTCCATTCCAGCACCTCGCGTATCGTATCGTCAATCCTTCAATTACATCTACTCTCATGATACCATACACACCAGTTACAACAAAAAAATCAGTCGATTTTTTTGTCATCATCTGACCTGCAGAAAAAAGGAACCCCCTCCACAGACAGCCTGTTTACAGGCCACCCAAGAGAAAGTCCCTTTATTCCGTACGAATTACCCAATTTCACTAATACAGTTACCTATTGATTCAAATCAGGGCGTTTTCCTGTTACCAGATACACCGTGCTCTCACCAATGTTTGTTGCGTGGTCACCAATCCGTTCGATGTAACGCCCTACCATCATCAAGAGCATCGCTTGGGAAGCCTTGTTCGGATGGTCTGACATGAACGAGTAAAGGTCACTGATCATATGACTGTACAATTGATCAACCTGATCGTCAGTTTGAGCCATTTTGTAAGCCAGATCCGTATTTTCTTTCAGGAAGGATTCAATAGATTCATCAACCATGGCTTTTACGATTTCCGCCATTCTTGGAATATCCACTAGCGGTTTAATCAACTGCTGCCCATCCATGCGAAGGGTCACTTTCGCTACATCGAGTGCAAGGTCACCCATACGCTCCAGGTCACTTGAGATTTTGAATGCAACAATAATACGTCGCAGATCCTTCGCTACCGGCTGTTGTGTAATGATGAGTTTGGAACCCAGTTCCATAATCTTGTCTTCCAGGGCATTCAGATTCGCATCGTTCTTGATGATGACCTGAGCTTTCTCGGCATCCATCGTCTGCAAACTTTCAATGGCACCATCCAGCGCCGTTCCTACATGCTCACCCATTTGCCGAAGCAGTGTGCGCAGTTCCTCAAGCTCTTGATCAAATTCTTTTCTGCGAATCATAGATTCCATGTCCTCCTTATCCATCATCTCCGGACACACCGGGATCGTTCGAACTCAGCTTGCTTAGCCGAACCGTCCGGATATATAATCCTCGGTTCTGGAATCCTGTGGTGTGGAGAACAATGTTTCTGTTTCAGCCGCCTCCACCACTTCCCCATTCAGGAAAAATACAGTACGACCCGATACCCGCGCAGCCTGATGCATGTTATGGGTTACCATTACAATTGTGTATTTGTGGTGCAATTCCTTCACCAGTTCCTCAATTTTAAGTGTCGAGATCGGATCAAGTGCAGACGTTGCTTCATCCATCAGCAGGACGTCAGGCTGAACAGCCAGGGCACGTGCAATACAGAGCCGCTGCTGTTGTCCGCCAGAGAGACTGAGTGCCGATTTTTTGAGTACATCCTTTACTTCGTCCCACAGTGCAGCATGGACCAGACTCTGCTCAACCAAACGATCCAGTTCTGCTTTTTGTGTCACCCCATGAAGTCGCGGCCCATAGGCTACGTTATCGTAGATGGATTTTGGAAAAGGGTTAGGCTGCTGAAACACCATTCCGACCCGCTTGCGCAGCGTCTCGACTTCAATCTCATTGCCATAAATGTCGGAACCGTCCAGCATAACTTGTCCTTCCACACGTACGCCTGGAATCATGTCATTCATCCGATTCAATGTACGAAGCAAGGTGGATTTGCCGCAACCCGATGGACCGATAAACGCGGTAACCGTCTTCTCCGGCAGGTCCATTGATATATTTTTAAGCGCGTGATGCGTATCATAGTATAAATTAAGTCCTTCAATGTGAATGAGGTCTTTCATGGATGTTCACTTCTCCTTCGCGGCAGGGACAACCAGATTCCCTTACGTAAACCGATGCCAATAATTAAACTTGGCTCCGGCCATCTATAATATCCTACCCTCTCATTGTAAAAACAGTATCACTTTCATGTTAACGGAATGTAAAAAGAGACATCTTTCACACTCATGACCCCCTTATCTGATCATTGCGTATGAACGATGCCTATCCTGCCTTCAATTAATCATCCGCTTGGACCATATTCTCCAGTCTCTCCCGAATATGCTCTGCCAATTCCCCAGCCGTCTTGCCTTCCATGGCAATATTTTCTGCAATATGAGACATGCCTGCTACAGCCGTGTTCAGCTGTTTGAATGCAGCCCCTCCATCGTTTACATGAACGGAGCTGCTGTTAATCTCTGCCGTGCTTGCTCTCACCAATTCTACAGTCTGTCTGGTTAGCCCGCCGATATCCTCCAGCAAAGAAGACATATTTCCCGCAACCTCACGGGTTTGCTTGGCAAGTGCGCGAATCTCCCCAGCGACGACCTGAAACCCCCGTCCGTACTCCCCAGCATGTGCTGCTTCAATGGAAGCATTCATGGCAAGCAGCCCACTCTGGTCTGCTAATGAACGAATGGAACTTGCCATCCCGGAACCCATATCGATGGAACGCAGCATGTCATCAGCGTGCTTCTGCTGACCATCAATATGCTGATATACACGGTTATATGAAGCATCAACCTGACTAAGACTGCTGGCACCCTGCTGGGACAACTGCATGATCTGTTCTGCTTCTTCCCCCGCTTTTCGAGCAGCTTGAACCAGTCTGGTAACGGAATCGTTGATTCTTGTTATTTCCTGTCTGCTCTGTGTAATAATATGTACACGTTCTTCCGAGGCCACGTGCTGCAGCTTACGGGAAAGGGACATGACATCCCTCATCGTCAGCACACCCAGCAATTGATCTTCTTCCGTAACGATCAAACAATCATAGAAATTTTGCTCGCTACGGGTCAAAGCAATGTCAATTATCGCGGTGGCTTCTGCATGCACATCGACAATGACAGGAGAAGAGTTCGCTGCATTCACAACCGGCTTCCGGTAGAAAAGATCTGCTGCAAATCGTCCATTCAGCATCCGGTATAACGTCTCTCGCATCAACAGTCCTAATGGGTGCATTTGATCATCACATAATACAATACAAGGGTACTCCTGATCCTGATTCAACAGGCTTGCCGCTTCCCCACAGGTCGTATGAACGCCAACTACCGGAACTTGGCGGCAATAGTCCCGTAATGAAATGACAATGTCTTTGGTATCCATAACTCCATCTTCATCTTTTTGTTCAGTAATGTCCGTTATGGCTTGTTCTTGTTGCGTATATAACATTTCTTTGGGCTGGTCGGGCTTCACTTCGAGCAACATGGGCATAAATGCGCAATCTCCTTTACGTATGAGCTCCGTCCTGAGATGGAATATATAGGTACAAAGTATCACTCAGACAGCTTCATCCTACTCCCTATACGTAAAGGAAAATAGTTCTTTATGTTAACGGAATGTAAAATAAAACTCCCCAATCATTGTTAACTCGAATGATGGGGAGTTTTTCTTTTTACAACCAATTTATAACCTACACCGCGAATCGAATCAATGTGAACCGACTCCGGGTCCAGCTCCAGCTTTTTCCGCAATGAACTGACGTGAACGTCCACCGTGCGCTGTCCTCCGATATAATCGAAGCCCCAGACCGCATTCATCAGATCATCCCGTGTAAGCACAACACCTGGTTTCTTGGCCAGATAAAGCAGAACCTCGAACTCCTTGGGACGCAGACTGATGGATTGTCCACCCAGCGTAACCTCGTACTTCAAAGGATAAATCTCAAGCTCTCCCAGAATAATGCGTGAACCGTCTTTATCCTCTGGCTGAGGCAAATCCTCACCATTCGAATAACGTCTTAACACCGCATCTACTCGAGCCAGCAATTCGGATACACCAAAGGGCTTGGTAATATAATCATCGGCACCTGATTTTAAGCCTTGCACCACTTCGGCTTCACCGTTCTTGGCTGTGAGAATAATGACCGGTGTACTGACACCCTGAATTCGTAGCTTGTTCAGGATATCCAGACCATTCATTCCAGGAAGCATCAGATCCAGCAGAATCAGATCAAAATCCTGGGACAAGGCCCGATCATAACCTGAAGATCCGTGATCCTCAGCAATAACATCATAGCCCTCTTGTGTCAGGTTGTACGTAAGCAATCTTGATAATGTTGGTTCATCTTCAATAACGAGCAAACGCTGCGCCATGGTACCCCTTCTCTCCTTGTAGGTTGTCTGTTGCCACAACACTTTCTTTATCATAGCACCTAATTGTTAACTGTGTGTAAAACAGTATATTCCTTTTACAAGCTGCTATATTTCTTCATCCTGAATTAATGGAAGGATAACACGAAACGTCGTTCCCATGCCAAGTTCACTCTCTACAGCCAGTTGGCCATGATGTAATTCAACCAGATGCTTCACAATCGAAAGTCCAAGTCCAGTTCCTCCCGAATTACGGGATCTGCCCTTGTCCACCCGATAGAAGCGTTCAAAAATCCGTGGCAAATCTTTTTTCGGGATACCGATTCCTGTGTCAGACACTGCAAAGACAACTTGTTCTTCGTCCTCCTTACGTTCAACCGACACTTGCAATTTTACCCTACCACCCTCTGGTGTATAGTTAATGCCGTTGGATAACAAATTAATAAAGATCTGCTTCATTTTATCCTCATCAGCTTCAATATACAATTCTTCAGGAACATTCATCTCCAGACGAATATCTTTCTTCTCCGCCACCTTAGACAGGGTACCCAGGACCATCTCGAAGAACGAATGCACATGCACAGGTGAACACTGCAGCGGAGCCCGTTTGGATTCAATTTTGGATAACTCCAGTATATCACCGATTAATCGGTTCAGTCTGTCACCTTCATCATATATGATCTGCAGGAATGAACGTTCCGTCTCTTTGTCCTGTACCCCGCCGCTAAGAAGCGTTTCGGCAAACCCTTTGACCGCAGCCACAGGCGTCTTGAGTTCATGAGATACGTTCGCTACAAACTCACTGCGCATCGATTCAAGCCTGCGGATCGCCGTTACATCCTGCAGGAGGAAGAGCATCCCCCGATAAGCGCCATCATCTTCAGACATCGGTACCCCATCAATGCGAATCAATTTTTCAACCGGATTGAACACACTCACTTCTTCATGCATCGGTTCTCGCAGTGCAACACTCTCTTCAACGGTTCGCGTCAGCTCATAATGCCGCTTTAATTCAACATATGGCTTGCCAGTAACGCGCTCTGCCTGAATGCCAAGCATACGCTCCGCTTCCCGATTGACCAGGGCAATAGATTGACCTGCATCAATCATGATAATGCCGCCTGTCATGTTGGCAAGGACACTTTCCAGCAGCGCTTCATTATCCCTGATCGTCTTCAACTGCATCTGAAGGCTGTCTGCCATTCCATTAATGGCAAGCCCAAGTTGACCAATCTCATCATTGCGGGTTACGTTCACCCTCGCATCATAGTCCAGCTTGGTAATTCGGTGAGCCACCTTCGTAATATGCTCAATCGGTGATGTCAGCCCCCGCGCAACCCGGTAACTGACAAGAGCCACAATCAGGAACAGAAGTCCCAGGGTGAAAAACATTAAAATCCAGCCCTGCTGAAGTCCTTGATCTACAGCTTCAAGACTCATGGATAAACGAATATATCCGTCAAATTTCCCGCTAGGTAACTCAATCATGTCACTTTGATCTGAATTCACAGGAAGCGCCACATACAGCATATCCTGCCCCAATGTTTCGCTGAAACGAATCGATTGACCATAGCTTTGCCCAACCGCTTCTTTAATCTCCTGACGGTCCAAGTGGTTGTCCATGGACTTCGGATCGCTCTCCGAGTCGCCAATCACCGTTCCGTCTTTATTAATAAAGGTTACCCGTGAATCCGTCAGTCGATCCAGTTCCACAGCACGTTCTGAGTAATATTTCTGTGTCTCTGCATTTGTCGGATCGGTTGCATCATGGAACGGGAACGTTGCTTTCAGCAAATTGATCTCACGCACCATCGTTTTCTCCAGTGCAGTGATGTGAGTAGTTTTAAAAACTCTGCCCATCGTATAACCAGCCACAATGACGGAAATACCGATCAGCACCATCATGATGATGGCAAGGCGAATTCGGAAAGGTCTCATCTATCTCTTCCTTTGTTGTAAAATTAATAATCAACATATCCTAACGCTTCGTGTTTCATTTTGGACGCGATGCCAACCATCGCACTGCCCACCCATTTATAGTGTGCCGCATTTGTTTGCTAATCTTCATATGAGCGCCTCCGAAGCTTACTTGTTCGGTCTATATCATATCACAGATAGCATGAAGATCCTGCCATTTTTGATAAGGAGCTAATCGGCGAGTTGTTATAGGGCTATCTCCACGCAAGACTATAGATAAAATATCATGGTTGTATCAACGCCGATACCGACTTTTGTAAATATGATCAAAATCATCTCATTTCAATATATGCGCATAAAAAAGACGTACCGACCAGTCTTCCTGGACGATACGCCTTCATTTCGAACATTTCGTTGATCAATTATCCATTCACCACTTCGCCGCCATTGACGTGCATAACCTGACCGCTCACGTAGGAAGAATCATCAGAAGCGAGATACACGTAAGCTGGAGCCAGTTCATCCGGTTGTCCGGGACGTTTCATTGGTTGAGTAGCACCGAATTCGCTCACCTTTTTCTCATCAAAGGTGGATGGAATGAGCGGGGTCCAAATAGGTCCTGGAGCAACGGCATTCACACGGATTCCCTTCTCCACAACGTTCATCGACAAGGAGCGCGTAAATGATGTGATTGCTCCTTTGGTAGATGAGTAATCAATCAACGTCGGATTTCCGCGATATGCGGTAATTGAAGTCGTATTAATGATGGTACTGCCTTTTTTGAGATGTGGCAGGGCAGCTTGTGTAATGTAAAACATACCGAAGATATTGGTACGGAACGTGCGCTCCAACTGTTCTGGTGTAATATCCTCCAACTGCTGCTGTGGATGCTGCTCGGCTGCATTATTCACCACAATATCCAGCTTGCCCAGTTGATCCACCGTCTGCTGCACTGTGCTCTTGGCAAAAGTATTGTCACCAATGTCCCCGGCAATGAGTATACATTTACGTCCTTCCTGTTCGACCTGACTCTTTGTTTCCTCAGCATCCTCATGCTCACTCAGGTACACGATCGCTACATCCGCGCCTTCCTTTGCATATGTAACGGCAACAGCACGTCCAATTCCACTGTCTCCACCCGTGATCAATGCAACCTTATCCAACAGCTTTCCGGCTGCTTTATATTGAGGTTTCTCAAACTCTGGTTTGGGGTGCATCTCCGATTCGATACCGGGGCGCTGATCCTGATGTTGAGCAGGCATCGTCTTTTGGTTTTGTGTTTCGGTTGACATTTGGTATTTCTCCTCTCAAAATGGATTGTCTGATCTTGTCTCATTCTGTAGGATGGCATGAACAGTACAGATTATTCCTTCTTCCAACGGTTCATCCTCCAAAGTCGCTGTATTTCGTCTTCGATATTTACTTACCACACCCTTTTGGAGGTCAAACAGAAAAATCCCATCATGATCTGATCGCTTATTTCATCCTCTTGCAGACATCCTGCCATTGAGGAAAGCCGTAATGATTGACCCTATCTTGCCAAACATTCGAAATTTTTTCGAAATTGAGACTGTTTCAGCATCCAAATTGGTATCCTATGCCGTATAGGCTGATGTACAATGTACAGTATACAGATAAGCTTTCAACTACATTTATCAAGGTTAACTGAGGCTGTTCTATATCCCCACAGAGCAAACATTCTGATCTAATATGGAGACACCTAACCCATGGAATCGCACATTAATTCTTATATAACACTTGTAGCAACATCAGCAGTGCTGAATGTTTTTCTGTGTTTATATACTTATGTTAGAAGAGCAGAGATCCCAAGTTCGAAAATATTCATACTCTATACAGCAGCTCTGTCTGTGTACACCTTCGGATACGCGATTGAACTCACCAGCAATACTCTGGAGCAGATGAAGTTCTGGACGACCGTAGAGTATATCGGCATGCCTTTCTCCGCCTCGCTTGGGCTGCTGCTCATGAAACAGTACACGGGTAGAACAGTATCCAAAAAAGGGACTGCGGCGCTGTTTGTAATTCCTTCCATTACCTTGTTCATGGTGGCAACCAATGATTATCATCATTTATTCTATACAAAAGTGTGGCTAAGAGAAGACAGCTCTGTCCCCCTAATGGAAATTGCCATAGGTCAATGGTACGTAGTTCATGGTGCATTTACCTTTTCCTGTCTATTATGCGCCTGCCTTATTCTCATCAGACAATGGAGACATACCAAAAAGATGTACCGTCGTCAGCTACTCACACTAATCACCTCACAAGTTATTCCCATGGTAGCGGCCTTCGTATATTTGCTTGGTTTGACACCAGGTGGAATGGACCCCGTTCCGGTTCTAATGTGCATAACATCTGCAATGTATATATGGGCTATTCTATCCTCACGTCTTCTAACCATCGTACCTATTGCCAAGGATAGTATCTTTGAAAGCATGCGTGAAGGTGTTATCGTGCTGGATAGCTCCAATCGTCTCGTCGATTACAACAAATCTCTACGTGATATGCTGCCTGAGCTTGATTTGAGTATGGTGGGTCAATATTTGAACGATATTTGGTTATCTCTTGCGGGAGAGACTTTTCCGGTGGAATATGGCCGGGAAGGCCTGCAAACCGATTTGTACTGGCAGTTAAATGGGGAGACCGTCTGTTACCAGGTCAGAACATCATATGTGTATAACAAAGAGGGACAAGCCGTTGGTACTCTGATTATGCTGATTGATATTACTGAACAGCGTTTCCTGCAAGAACAGCTGAAGCAGCTGGCTTACTTCGATGGCCTCACCAAAATATATAACCGTACACAGTTCCTGCTTCGAGGACGAGAGATACTGAGTGAAGCCCAGCTTACTCTGCGGCCTGCGGCCTTTATTTTATTTGACATTGATCATTTCAAACGAATTAATGACACCTATGGACATGACGTTGGCGATCAGGCCATCATTCACGTAGTCTCTGTATGTAATCGTTATCTGAACCCGGAGATGCTGTTTGCACGTTATGGAGGAGAAGAGTTTGTCATCGCTGTTCCCCATGCATCCCTTCAAGATGGTGAGCAGCTCGCCGAGAAATTACGCGTGGCCTTGTTGAATGACCCGCTGGAGGTACAGGGAACTCGTATTCCACTGACTTCAAGCTTCGGGGTGGCCCAATATAATGGAGGGTCCGATTCTCTGGAATCCCTGCTGCGCGATGCCGACACGGCCCTGTATGAGTCCAAACGAAACGGGCGAAATACCGTATTTGCCCACGCTGTGAGCCTGGGGTAAAAAATGTAGAACTTAACTGAGTGAGTCATATATACCGTAGATTCATCACTATCACTTTGCTGATTATCAGACATTTCTCCAGCCGAGCGAACAAAAATAGACAGCCTCATAGGCTGTCTATTTCAATACGTTTCAATACCTTACTTTCTAATTCGGCTTGTCCAGCGTTATGAAGTGCAAACGCTTTAAGTTCAGCAAGAAGTTCAGCAAGCAATTAAAATTCGTTCGCAGCTGTTCTTAGATAACCTGATTGTTAACCATCAGATACACCATAATGAGCAGGAAGATGGCAAGCAATGTGCTGAACGTACGAATCTTGCTTTGCTCTGCACTAACGTCACGTTTGCTTTTTACAGCCTCTGCTGCCAAACGAAGCGGTTTACCCATGATCCCACCAATGGCTGCAATCGCGAGCAGCAAAACGACAACTACGCCCATCCACAGATAGGAATACTCACCTTTGGTCATCAAGTAACCGCCCGTAAGAAGTTGAATCACCAGTCCATACTGAGCAATACGATTCAATGAACGGAGTGATGCAAATGCTCCTTCCTGGGCCGCTGTACTCAGGGTACGGATTTTGCCAACCACGAAAGGCAAGACCAGATAGAATCCCATCGCCAGTGCTCCAATAATATGAAGCAAATACATAATCATTGTCAAAATGTCCATCCTCCTCAAAATTTCAGTTCAGTGTGTTATACATCACATCTCATTATACTGGGGAACTTATCCAAAGAAAAGAAAACCTCCGGATGATCCGAAGGTTTTCTGTGTATTCCTGTCAAAAAGTATTCAAACTTACAGGTTTACTACTGAAATGACGTTTCGAACGGAATCAGCAGATTTGTCGAGTCCTGCTTTTTCTTCAGCAGTCAGTTCCAGTTCAAAGATTTTTTCAATTCCCTTACCACCCAGAATGGTTGGCACGCCAAGGAACAAATCATTGTAGCCATATTCCCCTTCGAGGTAAGCAATAACCGGAATAATTCGTTTTTTGTCTTTTAAAATGGCTTCGGTCATTTGCACCAAAGAAGCTGCCGGTGCATAATATGCGCTGCCGTTTCCAAGCAGGTTTACGATCTCACCGCCGCCAACACGTGTGCGTTGTACGATGGATTCGATGCGATCTGCCGGGATGAGGGTGTCGATTGGAATACCACCAACGCTGGAATAACGAACGAGTGGTACCATATCGTCTCCGTGGCCGCCAAGAACGAATCCACGGACATCTTCAACCGATACATTCAGCTCTTGTGCAATGAATGTGCAATAACGTGCAGTATCCAGAACACCGGACTGACCGATTACGCGGTTTTTAGGGAAACCAAGCGTCTGATAAGCCGCATATGTCATTGCATCTACCGGGTTGCTTAGAATAATGACGATGGAATCAGGGCAATATTTTTTCACATTTTCACAAACAGACTTCACGATACCTGCATTCGTGTTGACCAGATCATCACGGCTCATACCCGGTTTACGGGCAATACCTGCCGTAATAATAACAATCTCCGAACCTGCAGTATCCTCGTAGTTGGAAGTACCAACGATATTGCTGTCGAAGCCCTGAACAGGACTCGCTTCCATCATATCGAGCGCTTTACCTTTCGTCGGGTTTTCCAATTGAGGAATATCAACCAGAACAACATCCCCGAGTTCTTTTTGGGCAAGCATCAAAGCCGTTGTAGCTCCGGTAAATCCGGCGCCGACTACTGTGATTTTTTTGCGCTGAATAGTCACGATTCACATCTCCCCTTACAGGTTTTTAATGATTTGATCAGCAAATTCAGAACATTTCACTTCAGTAGCGCCGTCCATCAGACGTGCAAAGTCATAAGTAACTGTTTTGTTGTTGATGGATGTTTCCATACCTTTGTAGATCAGGTTAGCCGCTTCTTGCCATCCCAAGTGCTCAAGCAACATAACGCCGGACAGGATAACGGAACCAGGGTTCACGACATCTTTGTCAGCATACTTAGGTGCAGTACCGTGAGTAGCTTCGAAGATAGCATGTCCTGTTACATAGTTGATGTTCGCTCCTGGAGCGATACCAATTCCGCCAACTTGTGCAGCCAGTGCATCGGACAGATAGTCACCGTTCAGGTTCAACGTTGCGATAACATCGAATTCGCCTGGACGAGTCAATACTTGTTGCAGAGCGATATCGGCAATCGCATCTTTCACGATGATTTTGCCAGCATCTTCAGCTGCTTTTTGAGCAGCATTTGCTGCATCTGTGCCGTCTTTTTCCTTGATGACATCGTATTGTGCCCAAGTGAACACTTTGTCAGCGAACTCTTCTTCAGCAACTTCATAACCCCAGTTTTTGAAGGCACCTTCAGTAAATTTCATGATATTGCCTTTGTGTACCAAAGTAACGCTCTTACGGTTGTGATCGATGGCATACTGCACTGCTGCACGTACCAAACGTTTGGAACCTTCAGAGGAAACTGGCTTGATACCAATACCGGAAGTTTCAGGGAAACGGATTTTGTTTGCACCCATCTCCTGTTGCAGGAACTGGATCACTTTTTTCACTTCTTCGGAACCTTCTGCATATTCAATACCAGCGTAGATATCTTCTGTATTTTCACGGAAAATGACCATGTCTACCAGTTCAGGACGTTTAACCGGAGAAGGTACACCATCGAAGTAACGGACAGGACGCAGGCATGTGTACAGATCCAGTTCTTGACGAAGTGCGACGTTCAGGGAACGAATTCCGCCACCGATTGGCGTAGTCAACGGTCCTTTGATGGCTACGATATACTCGCGAATGGCTTCAAGCGTGTCGTTTGGCAGCCACTCCCCGTATGTATCGAATGCTTTCTCGCCAGCAAACACTTCATACCATGCGATCTTTTTGCTGCCGTCATATGCTTTTTCAACAGCTGCATCCAATACGCGCTTGGAAGCTTTCCAGATGTCACGGCCTGTACCGTCACCTTCGATGAATGGAATGATTGGGTTATTAGGTACTTGAAGTGTACCGTTATCAATTTGAATTTTTTCGCCTTCAGTTGGATGAGCAAATTTTTCTAATTTCATTCGTATAATTCCTCCTTGAGATTCGTATGTGCAGTATGATAACACACCGCTTGTCTTAATTGGAGGAAGGGTTATGAACATGCGGCCCGTTTTTAGCCGACAGGTTTCAACCCTTCACCCCATCCTTGTTTATTATACTGGTTTTGACAGCATTAGCGAAGTTCAATCGAAACGTACTTCTGATCTGTTGGACCTGTGTACTCGGCACGCGGGCGAATAATACGGTTATCCGCGAGTTGCTCCAGAATATGAGCAGTCCAGCCTGATACCCTGCTAATCGCAAAGATCGGTGTAAACAGTACCTCTTCAATACCCAATTGGGTATATACGGAAGCTGAATAGAAATCTACATTTGGCTTCAAGCCTTTTTGTCCTGTCACCAGCTCTTCGATCTTCACTGACATATCATACAAGCGTGTATCGTTGTTCATTTCGCCCAGTTCCTTGGACATCTTTTGCAGATGTTTGGCACGTGGGTCTCCATTTTTGTATACACGGTGTCCGAATCCCATGATCTTCTCACGGTTGTTCAGTTTTTCCTGAATTGCCGCTTCGAGACGTTCAGGCGTACCAATCTCAATCAGCATTTTCATAACGGCTTCGTTAGCACCGCCATGCAATGGCCCCTTCAATGCACCAATCGCTGAAGTTACACCTGAATAGATGTCAGAAAGCGTAGCTACAGTTACACGCGCAGCAAATGTAGATGCATTCAATTCGTGATCAGCATGCAGAACAAGCGCCTGATCAAGAGCTTTAACAGCGGTCTCGGTCGGTTGTTCTCCAGTCATCATATATAAAAAGTTTTCTGCGATGGAAGCGCCTTCTTTTGGAGCCACAGGTTCCTTGCCCTGACGGATACGAGCTATGGCTGCCACAATAGTTGGCAATTGCGCTTGCAGCTTAACCGCTTTGTTCTCATTCGCTTCCGCTGTCATCTCGTCAGCCTGCTCATCATAGAGAGCCAATGCGGATACTGCGGAACGCAGTGCTGCCATGGTACTCATGTTTTTCGGATACAATTGGATTTGTGCAATCAACTCGCTCGGAATCGGCGCGTAATCGCTCAGGCTTTTGCGAAGGGATTTCAGTTCATCCGTAGTTGGCAATTTACCAAACCACAGCAAATAGGCAACTTCTTCAAAGCTTGCATGTTCAGCCAGATCGTCAATATCGTAACCACGGTATGTTAGCACACCGTCTACAATGGAGCTGATCGAAGAGGTTGTTGCAACGATGCCTTCCAGACCTTTGGTAGCTGTCATATTACATCTCTCCTTTAATAAACGAAATCAAGAACCCATCCAGAGTGTCATCTACGTGCCTCAAACGCACTCGTCCTTCTTTTGTAACCATTTACATTTTAAAATTAATAAATACCTCAATACCGGTTTTCATCTCTGTCAATCGGTATTTCCTTCTCTCATCATACTGGATTTTGTCGTTTATGTGAACATGATGCGGGGTCATCCGCACATCAAACTTCTTTATCAGACCGATAAAGCATTTTTGAAAACCTTTACAAAAACAAGGTTGACATTTTATTCTTTTTATATAAATCCATGCTATTAATCAAGTTTCTATTGCTATATTTTGTGAACATCAGGCATACTCTAGGCAAAAGAAAAGATATAAACCGACGACATCCTGGCGTTTCAAATCACTGGTTTTGCTCTATATTAACTAGATAGCTTCCTGTGCTTCCTTCATGGGTGCTTGAAATGGAATAAGGAGAGTTGATGCTTGGATAGAATCATAATGAAACGCCTGCTGCGCGGCATATGGGTGATTATCGCGGCCATTCTCATTGCCGTGGCCATATATTTGCTGTTCCCGCTGTTATATCCTTTTGCCATTGCTTGGATTATTGCTTATGCGATGAACCCTCTGGTGAAGTTACTTCAATACAAGGCCCGATTCCCTCGCTGGCTGGCAGTGACCTTGTCACTAATCATTTATTTCGGGGCCATTGTAGTCGTATTGTCCGCAGCTGTAACCCGTATGGTGAAAGAAGTCATTTCACTAACGACGAGCTTCGACCTTCATGTCGATGAGATTAAGGCTACGTTTGTCCGCTGGACCCAGAATGACACGATTCAGAGTTTAATTGGGCAGATCAATGAATTTTACAAGGAAAATCCCAACTATCAGGAGACCATTAACAGCAATATTAGCAAAACAACCGAAACGGTAGGTACAGCTGTAACGGATCTGGTCACCGGATTCTTCAACATGATCCTGAACCTGCTCACTTCCCTTCCCAATATGGGAGCAGTACTTATTGTTGTTCTATTGTCAGCTTTCTTTATCAGCAAAAGTTGGAACAGACATAGCATTACCGTATCGGGCTGGGTGCCCTCTTCCGTTCGCAAGCCGATTAGCGACATATGGAATGATCTGAAAAAAGCACTGTTTGGTTATGCACGGGCCCAGTTGATCATGATCTCCATCACCGCATTATTTGTCATGATCGGATTGCTTGTGCTACAGGTTAAGTCTGCTTTCACGATCGCTTTGCTTATCGGTCTGGTGGATCTGCTTCCTTATCTCGGTGTTGGCCTGGTGATGGTTCCCTGGGCGGCATATCTGCTTATGAATGGTGACTTGTATCTAGGGATAGGCATCAGCATTGTATATCTTATTGTGCTGATTGCCCGCCAAATCATTGAACCCAAAGTTCTTGCCAGCAGCGTCGGCCTGGACCCTCTCGCCACATTGGTTGGCATGTTTGTCGGACTGAAGCTGTTCGGTGTACTCGGTTTGATCATTGGCCCTGTCAGTCTTGTCATCCTTGATGCATTCAATCGAGCGAATGTATTCCGGGATCTCCGAACATACATTATTAATGGACGTGTCCGATGAATTCATTATTTCCATTTTTTGTAATCCATCCGCATATAATCAAGATACAAAAAAGGCACCGCTCATCAGACTGAATCTGGTGGTGGGTGCCTTTCTTTAACTGTTTTTTTCTGGTATAGCCTATTGTTTCGGACCGCGATAAAACTTAATACTTCCGTTTCTCATTTTTTTCTCCAGCCATCCCAGGAAGAACAGACGATACACTGAACGTGTTATGGGAAACAACAGCGTAAATCCGATCAGATCTGTAATAAATCCGGGAATCAGCAGCAGGAAACCACCGACAAATATAAAAAGGCCATCTACCATTTTTCGTCCGGGCACCTTACCGCGCTCCATCTCGGATTTGGCATCGATAAGTACTTTTCGTCCTTCAAACTGCAACATTGCTATACCGATCAAGGACGTGAGAATCATAAGAAGCAATGTCTTTCCGGCTCCAATCCAGTCACTCATAAGAATGAAACCAAACAGTTCACTCACCGGAATGATTAAGAGCAAGGCCCACATCCATCTTCGCATTTACGTATTACCCCTTTCCTGAAAGCCACACTTTCTCAAGTGCGCTGTAGAGCTCAGAAGCTGCCTTATCCAGCCGGACTGGCTTCCAGTCCCCATTGACCCATACATGCTGGGTAGAGCCTGTAACCAATCGTTCACCAGGAAGGGACTCATCCGATGACCATACTCGTTGCCCAATGCCTATCTGCTCATTGAGGTCTGCAGTTATACGCCTTATGTCATACTCATAGTTCAGTCGCAGACCGCTAAATGCAGCAATACGGGTGAAAATGATGATTTCATCATCATACCGGGCAGGTTTATGATATTTCACATCCAGTCCGGTTACCGGAAGCAGTAACCCCTGTTCCTCCATTTTACGATATGTATACCCCATTTGGCGAATCATCTCGGTTCGACCGATTTCAAACCAATTCAAATAATTGGCGTGATAGACCACACCCATCTGATCACTTTCTTGATAACGCACGCGAAGGCGTGCCGTGTACCAATCGCCATTGCTTTGTTGTTGCATGTTATCGGCCTCCTTCGATATACCAATCCTTACGTATTCAGCGGCAATAAAGTGTCATAAAGATGGAAAAAAAGCAACGGGACGCAAACGCCCCATTGCTTTATCCTGTTGCTTCTCTTCCGAACAATTATGCGTTGTTTGGAATTTGGCTTACTTTGATCAGGTTGGTGGAACCGGAACGACCCAAAGGTACACCCGCTGTAATGACAACCAGGTCTCCTTCTTTTACAAGTCCGGACTTCACGCCGCCTTCAATTGCATTTTCAAACAAAGCGTCAGTGGAATCAACAAGTCTTCCTTTGACTGGTGTTACACCCCAAGCCAAGCAAAGACGACGGGAAGTTCTGTCTTCCGTTGTCACCGCGATGATTGGAGATTCTGGACGATATTTAGAAATCATGCGTGCTGTATGACCGGATTCAGTCGAAGTAATGATCGCTTTAGCGTTCAGATCTTGAGCTGACAGGGCAACAGATTGGCTGATTGCTTCAGTAACTGTTGTTTGTTGAGCAACACGTTGTTTCAGATACAGCTCTTGGTAAGGCAGAGCGGATTCTGCTTTTTCGGCAATACGGGACATCGTCAGAACGGATTCAACTGGGTATTTACCCGCAGCTGTCTCACCAGACAACATGATCGCATCTGTACCGTCGAAGATCGCATTGGCTACGTCACTTGCTTCTGCACGTGTTGGACGTGGGTTGCGCTGCATGGAATCCAGCATTTGTGTAGCTGTGATAACCGGTTTGCCTGCAACGTTACATTTTTCGATCATGCGTTTTTGTACCAATGGTACTTCTTCCGCAGGAATCTCTACACCCAGGTCTCCACGAGCAACCATCAGGCCATCGGACACTTCAAGGATTTCATCCAGGTTGTCCACACCTTGTTGGTTCTCAATTTTGGAGATGATTTGGATATGTCCGGCATTGTGTTTCTCAAGCAATTCACGAATCTCAAGAACGTCACTTGCTTTACGAACAAAAGAAGCCGCGATGAAATCGACACCTTGCTCGATACCGAAGACGATATCGTTGGCATCTTTTTCGGTAATACCCGGCAGAGAAATGGCAACGCCTGGAACGTTAACACCTTTTTTGCTTTTGATTGTACCGCCGTTAACGATACGGCATTTGATCTCGGTACCTTGCACTTCCACCACAGTCAGTCCGATCAGACCGTCGTCGATCAGAATTGTAGATCCCGGTTCAACATCACTCGGAAGATCTGTATACGTAATGGAGAGACGTTCTTTGGTGCCCAGAATTTCTTCTGTTGTCAAAGTGATGTACTCGTCTTGAACCAGTTCAATTGGCTCCACTTCGAGTTTACCTGTCCGAATTTCCGGTCCTTTGGTGTCCAGCAAGATCGCTACTGTCTTGTTCAGCTCTTCGCATGCTTGGCGAATTGCTGTGATCCGTCCGCCGTGCTCATCGAAATCACCGTGGGAGAAGTTCAAACGGGCCACATTCATACCGGCCATAATCAATTTTTTGGTGTTCTCCAATGATTCACTGGATGGACCAATCGTACATACAATCTTTGTTTTGCGCATTTTGGGTTTCCTCCGATTTTAAAGGTCTATCTTTTTTATCTATTTTTCTTTTTCCAACTATTAAATTTACTATACTTTTGCTCGTTTGTATAGGAAATTCGTCATATCATTCAGCATTTCCCGACAAATTACCCGCTGTATCGACTTCAACAGGCACTTGAGTGGCTTCAATCTGCACTTCAGGTTCAAACGTGACTGATCCAATTTTACGGAATTTCTCATACCGATCCTGCTTCAATTGGTCACCGGTCCAGCCTTTCATCTCATCCAGATGGCGAATCAAAGCCTCGCTGATCGCAGCCGCAGATTCTTCATAATCCTTATGAGCACCACCGCGTGGCTCGGGAATTATTTCTTCAATGACCTCCATCTCCAGAAGGTCTTTGGCCGTTATTTTCATCGCTTCGGCTGCCTGATCTGCCTTGGATGCATCTTTCCAAAGAATGGATGCAGCACCATTCGGAGAGATCGCAGAATAAATCGCATGCTCCAGCATCAACACACGATTACCCACAGCCATAGCAAGGGCCCCGCCGCTTCCGCCTTCGCCGATGACCACCACAATAACAGGCACCGAGAGCTTCGCCATTTCCAGCAGGTTACGGGCAATAGCTTCCGATTGACCTCTCTCTTCAGCAGTATTACCCGGATAAGCCCCTTTAGTATCAACGAATGTAATAATTGGACGACCAAATTTGTTTGCTTGCTTCATCAGACGCAGCCCTTTTCGGAATCCTTCCGGATGTGCGCTCCCAAAAAAGCGGGCGATATTATCCTTCGTATCTTTCCCCCGCTGTTGGCCGATGACCGTTACGGTTTGTCCGTTCAGCTTCGCGAGTCCGCCAATAACCGCCAGATCGTCTCCAAACATGCGGTCGCCGTGCAACTCAATGAAATCCGTAAATATCAGCTGGATCAGATCCAGTGCCGTCGGACGCTGCTGATGCCGCGCCAGATGCATTTTCTGTGCGGCCGTTATACCAGAATAAATCTCTTCTTCAAGTCTATGATAACGTTCTTCCAGGCGGGCAATTTCGTCGGTGAAGTCGATGCCTTTTTCCTGTCCAAACTGTACGAGCTCTTCGATCTTTTTGCGCATCTCAACCAGAGGCGCTTCATATGGCAACTCACCCGCCATTCAGACCCCTCCTTTTTCACTATGCATGTCTAGAAGCTTGCCAAGGGTGGCTCGAAGTTCCTTCCGATGGACCACCAAGTCCAGCTGACCGTGCTGCATATTAAATTCTGCCGTCTGGAAATCGTCAGGCAGTTTCTGACGGATCGTCTGCTCAATGACGATTCTGCCGGCAAAGCCAAATACAGCTCCCGGCTCGGCAATATTGATATCACCAAGGCTCGCAAAACTGGCTGAAACTCCGCCTGTCGTCGGATCAGTAATGACCGAAATATACAAGCCGCCCTGTTCATCCAAACGGGACAAAGCCGCACTTGTTTTTGCCATTTGCATAAGGCTAAGAATACTTTCCTGCATTCGGGCTCCCCCGGAAGTTGAGAAAATGATCAGAGGCAAACGTTTTTCTGTTGCAAGCTCAATCGCACGGGTAATTTTCTCCCCTACAACCGAGCCCATACTGCCTGTAAAGAAGTCGAAGCTCATAACAGCAACAACTACAGGCAAACCTTCTATGGTTCCCTCACCTGTAATGACAGCTTCCTTCAAGCCTGACTTCAGGCGCTGTTGCTCCAATTTGTTACTATATCCAGGGAAGTCAAGCGGATTAACCGATATCATATCAGCGTCATGCTCCACAAACCCTTGCTCATCTAGAACCATGGCAATACGTTCCATTGCGTTCAAACGCATATGATAACCGCAAGCCGGACATACTTTCAGGTTTTTCTCCAATTCCTTGCTATATTGAATCGTGCCGCATTTGCTGCACTTGTTCATAAGCCCTTCAGGTATTTCACGTTTTGGACGTTCTCCAGCTTCCTGACCTTCGCCACGAAGCGCACGCTCGGAAGGTATGGTCGCGTACTTCCGTTTTTTCTGGAATATATCTTTGAACACAACTACACCTCTCCAGCCGTTGATTTGATGGCCGCAACCTGCAGTCCGTTGCATGTAGCAACTTCATCCGCGCGCTGCGGTAAACCGCTTACGACCCATACGCTGCCATGGGCCTTGTCCAGCATTCACAACAAAAAAATCCGCCGGTATAAGGCAAGGATCAGCGGCTTCTGTCAGCACGATTGATGTTACCTGCAATAACCGAAAGATTGTTGCGCTGATGTTTGAATCTGTCTTGGTAGGGTCTCTGTAAGCAATCTGGTCGGTCCTTGTCCTAACAAAAAAAGAAGGAAGGACAGCAGCATACAATACATGCAAGTCGATTCCTCTTTCCGCTTGCGCGGTCAGTCCCTTATGTACCATTGGTACTTCTTCATCTGCCAAGGCACGTCTGATATCGAATGAATCAGGAATGCAGAATCGAATTCAACACTTCCTGAACCTCTTCCAATTCCCCTGAAGGGACGCGAATCTCAAATTGCTGCTTGGATAAACTGATGGGACGGGTCTGTACCAGAAAACCTTCTTCCGAAAGCTTGGTCTTAATCTTGTCCGCAACCTTTGCTGTCGGTGCAATGTAAATCACCGTCCACATGCCATGTCCGCCCCCTAAGCTAATGTTCAGAGCCCGTATATTGGACTAATGATAACATACCTCACTTTTTTTCTGCAAGGAAGGGTTCGGGACCTTTGGGGAGAAAACGAGAACTAGAGGGACATTTGTCCCGCGAGGATAACCGATATGGTTGATGCGATGTTCCTAGAACTTTCCTTCTCAAAAAGGAATTTCAGACCTCTCAGGGCAGCATTAGCCGCCCCCCGAAGACCTTCAAGCCAACAAACAAAAGAAAGCAAATACTAAAATAAATGAAAAAACAAATAAAAGGAATCAGATATCCGATGGATATTTCTTGGCTTTAATATTTTTGTGAGCAATTCGAGCAGAAGCGGCTGCGGCTAACCCGGCAACCAGGTCGTCCAGAAAAACATGTATAGCCGGTCCTGCTTCGTTCAGGTCATGAATGACACCAATCTTTTCTTTATCCAGATAACCAAAACTGGTTAAACCGATCATACCATACACATGGGTAATGCCAAGAGCAAGAGTCTCGTCCACTCCATACAGGGATTCATCCGCCTCCATAATTGCCTGCAAAGGTTGCGGCAAAAGGCGTTTCTCAGCAAGCTCGTCGAGGGCTATTCCTGTGTACAACGTATATTGCACCTCACGTTTCTGCAGTACTGATTTTACACTGGTGACACAGTCATCCATAGTCAGTTCCGGGTGGTACCCTTTTTGCAGACGATATACAATTTCCGCGACTGCATCAATCTGTACACCCCGCCGGGCCAGCATGGCTTCTACGATTTCATATGACATATCTCGACCTCCCGCATCGCTCCCCCGAGAACCCCCAGGTCCTTCGGTGTTCTCAAGTGTATGCGGCAAACTCGCAAAATGTTCATAAAAAATGCGGAATGCACAATCACTATGGCACTCTGCTTATCCTATAAATTATGTAAAAATATTCACATATTACATTCTTGCGTTCATTATCTTCTTCGCCTACATACGTGATGTAATTGGTAAAATAAACACAAAAAACCTGCTCGGCAGTTGGCCGAACAGGTTGCATCATTGGGAATAAGAACGTGTCTCAGAGTCATGAGAAAAGCCGAAAACAAATCATTTGCAGGACAACCTCTTATTTAATTTTCACCGTTCCCTCGCCCAGCATTTGCTCCATTTCGGAGAACAAGGAGGGCGAAGGTTTAATGCGATAGGCATCACTCAATGCGAGCAGCTTCTGCTGCTGCTCATAGAAGAGCACCGTCGCTACCGGACCCGAATGCTGCTGAAGCAGCTGCTTCAGTCGGGCCAGAAGCTCTGGCTTCTCCGCCTGCGGGGTGATCTTCACGAACACCCGCTGCTCTACAACCCGCGGGCCACGGCTCTGCTCCGTGCCGCCAGCGGCCTCAGTGGGCCGACGAGCCACGGAAGAGGCCCCATTGGCATGGGCCCCCGCCCCGGGCCCAACCGCAGCGCTGTGCGTTGCTGCCGGGCCCTGGCTACCGCTGCTGTGCGCAGCTCCAGCATTCACGCCTGCGCTGCTGCGCTGTGCTCCGGCCGCCTGCCGTGGCGAAGCCGCCGGGCTCGAAGCACTGCCGCTGCCGGGCTTACCGCGCCGTTCGCGGCTGCGCAGCTGCTGTTCCAGTGCCGCCGGTGACAGCGGCGCCACTTCCTCAGCCAGCAGCTTAAACCCTTCGTCCTGCTGCTGCACCTTGGCACGCACGACGAGCAGTTCACCTTTCCCGACATGCTGCTGGCTGCGCCGCCATACTTCGGGAAAGAGAACCACTTCACAGCGTTCGATCTGGTCTTCCAGCTCCATGAACGCCATAGCCTTGCCCTGTTTCGTCGTAATCGACTTCACAGACACAACCATCCCGGCTGCGACAGCCATCGTATCGTCCGCCGCTTCCGTCAGCTCCATAATGCGGTCTGCGCCGCTGGATTCGAGCACATCTTCGTAGTCATCCAATGGGTGACCAGATAGATACAAACCTAACAGCTCACGCTCCAGCTCCAGCTGCTGACTCCCGGAATAAGGCGGGATTTCAGGATATTCAATCTCCCAGTTTGGCGTCTCGACAAAATCAAATAATTGAATTTGCAGATCCTCACGTTCCTTGCGCCATTTCAGAGCCGCTTCCACGGTCTCATCCAGCATCGCCAGTAACTGCGCACGGTGCCCAGGCAATGTGTCAAAGGCTCCCGCTTGAATAAGCGATTCAATCACACGTTTGTTGCAGACACGCAAATCGACACGTCGACAAAAATCGAGCAAACTGTCGAACGGTCTTTCCTGCCGTACGATCATGATACTCTCCATCGCCTGGGTACCTACATTTTTTACCGCAGCCAGACCGAAACGTATCGCCCCGGTTGCTTTACCTGCATCCGAATTTTGATCCGGCGATCCATCTTGCGCCTGTACAGCAGACATTCCACGCTCTTCAGTGAGCGATGACTCCTCTTCCCCAGTCCCATGCAGACGTTCTGCTGTAGAAACCGTCATCACACCCGAACCTGTTCGATCCTCGGAATGCTCTGGCATAGCCGTCTCTGCCTGCCACCCATATGCACCACCGTCTTCATCGGGTACGGGACCCGGATCATCCGGCAGAGGTGCTTCTCCGTATTCCGCATGTCCCGAATAATGATCATCATCATGTACGGCATGTTCGATAGTCAAACCTGCTGTACCGTCCTCACCATGTTCTTCCGCTACATGTTGGGTTTCCGCTGCTTTCCCAGACTTCGTGCTGCTGGATGATGCAAGCACAGGTGTAAACAGAATGCCACTTTCATTCACATCCGGCGGAAGTACATTAATGTTCATACGCCGACATTCCACAACGTACTCTGCCACTTTGCGGTGACTGCCCATAACGGCTGTTAACATGGAGGCCATAAAATGAACAGGATAATGCGCCTTCAGATAAGCCGTCTGGAAAGCCAGCACCCCATACGCCGCGGCATGGGCACGAGGGAAACCATAATTGGCAAACTTGACGATCATGTCATAGACCAGGTCTGCCTCCGCTTCGCTGTATCCTTGCTTGAGACTGCCCTGAACAAAATGTCCTCGTTCAAGATCCAGCACATCCCGCTTCTTCTTGGAAACCGCTCTGCGGAGCAAATCCGCTTCACCGAGAGAGAAGCCCGCCATCCGGGAAGCAATCTGCATAATTTGTTCCTGATATACAATGATGCCGTACGTATCCTTAAGGATGGACTCCAGATCCGCATGGGGGTAATCCACTTCGATCTGTCCATGTTTGCCCTGAATATATTTGGATATGAATTCCATCGGGCCCGGGCGATACAAGGCCAGTACGGAAATAATATCTTCAAATACACTTGGCTTCAGCTCCTTCAAGACTCGACGCACCCCTGCGGATTCCAACTGGAATATCCCCATCGTGTCGCCTCGACCAAGCATCTCATATGTGAGTGCATCGTCGTCCGCAATATGACGAAAATCCGGAATCTCGCCATGTTCACCAATCCAGCGCAGACAGCGCTCAATAATTGAAAGGGTGCGCAGACCAAGGAAGTCCATTTTGAGCAGTCCAATGGACTCCAGGTTTTCCATGGAATACTGCGTTAAGGCCGTTCCCTCACTGCCCTCCTGAAGCGGAACGGCATCCGTCAGCGGATCACGGGAGATGACGACCCCCGCCGCATGCGTGGAGGCATGACGCGGCATGCCTTCCACCTTCATCGCCATATCGAGCAATTCACGTGTTTTGGGCTTGGTCTCATATAGGGCCTTCAGTTCAGGTGTGCCTTCCATGGCCCGCTGAATGTTAATGCCGAGCTGTGCAGGAATCAGCTTCGCTGCCTTGTCCACCTCGCCGTAAGGCACATTTAGTGCACGTCCGACGTCCCGAACGGCTGCACGGGCTGCCATCGTACCAAAAGTGATAATTTGGGCGACATGGGCTTTGCCGTATTTTTTTGCAACATATTCAATGACTTCATCCCGCCGTTCATCACTGAAGTCAATATCAATATCCGGCATGGAGATCCGTTCCGGATTCAGAAACCGCTCGAAGAGCAGGTTATATTTCATCGGATCAACGTCTGTAATACGCAAAGTATAGGCAACCAGACTACCTGCAGAGGAGCCACGACCCGGCCCGGTGACAATTCCCTGCTGGTGAGAATAAGCGATAAAATCCCATACGATCAGGAAATAATCCGAGAATCCCATACTGTCTATAACCCGGAGTTCATAATCCAGCCGCTGTTCAAGTTCGGCTCTGAGCTCCGTGTCCGTCCAACGCGATGTTTCAGTATAGCGCTTCTCCATTCCCTCTTCGCACAACTGGCGCAGATAGGCAGAAGGACTTTCCCCTTCTGGAAGCGGTCTGTACTCCGGCAAAATCGATTTGCCGAATTCCAGCTGCAGCTCACACGACTCCGCGATGCGAACCGTATTCTCCAATGCTTCGGGCACATGGGGGAACAAACGCGCCATTTCTTGCTCACTCTTGAGATAAAGTTGATTGGTCCCGATGCGCAGTCGGTTCTCATCATCTACCGTTTTACCTGTTCCGATACAGATCAACACATCCTGAAGCTCGGCGTCCTCTTCCGACAGATAGTGCGCATCATTGGTAGCCACCAATGGAATATCAAGCTCTGCTGCCAGACGAATCAGCTGGGGGTTGACTCTTTTTTGTTCAGATAGCCCGTGATCCTGCAGCTCCAGATAGAAATCGGCACCAAAAATGTTTTTGTAACGGAGCGCCGCACGCTTTGCCTCTTCCTCTCGGCCATGCAGAAGATGCTGGGGAACTTCTCCTCCCAGACAAGCACTTAGACAGATGATCCCCTCATGATGGGCGGCCAGACTTTCCATATCAATACGCGGCTTGTAATGGAAGCCTTCCAAATGTCCGATGGAGCATAGTTTCATCAGATTGCGATAACCCGTCATATTTTTGGCCAATAAAATCAGATGATGGATCGGCTGATCCTTGCGGCTTCCCCGCTCTTTGCGAGACCCGGCGGTCATATAAGCCTCACATCCAATGATCGGCTTTATTCCCCGCTCAACGCAGGCTTTATAGAAAGGGATGGCACCATACATTACACCGTGGTCGGTCAATGCCAGCGTAGTCATTCCGAGATCCGCGGCCTTATTCACGAGATCCGGTATACGCGCAGCGCCGTCCAGCAAACTATATTCACTGTGAACGTGCAAATGCACAAAAGAACTCATGTTTTTTTCTTCCTTTCGCCATGGACAGTCGCAGCAAATGCCTTGCATCAGGTGGTTGCTGTACTATCTTCTTCTATCCGTATTTTTCATCCTTCGGGTTCAAACCGAAAGTCGATTTCTGTTTGATGCAAGATGCTGCTATAAATGAAATGAATGAAATATAAGAATTCATTCTAATGAAGAGTGTTTTATTATTCTATTTTATCATAACGTTCGGGGGCACGCCCATACAATAGAAGTACAAGCCGCTCCCCCTGTTCCGGACCGAAGACAGGAGGTGTGCTGCTGGGTCTGAAAGGGGTGTTGCCGGATGAGCACATTTTTGTCCAAAGCTATTCTTGATTTCTTCATTGCGTTTGGGATCGTGCTGGGCGGCGCGATGATTGGAGGTATAGGAGCGGTGGTCTCTCTCCAGCCTCCGACACAGACGATGCTTGATGTCGCCGGGAAAATTAAAATTTGGGCGCTCGCAGCGGCCGTCGGCGGTACAATCGATCCGATGCGGGTGATCGAAAGCAACGTGCTGGACGGCAATCTGTCTCCGGCAGTCAAACAAATTCTGTACCTGATATCCGCGTTTATGGGCGCCCACATGGGTACTGAGCTGGTGAAATGGGTTTGCGGTGGAGGACGGGGTTAACATGACTCCAGGACAGCGCCCATGAGAATCCCGCCTTTTGAACGTTACCGCCCGCTTATGCGCATGACTGCTGTCTTTGTTCTGGGAATGATCGCCGGTTGTGTCGTGTACAACGGTGTATTTCACCTGAGTTACAACGAGTTGTGGCTCAACAATCAGGAGTTGCAGCTTCAGCTGCATCAGAATGAGGAGGATATTAAAACGCTGAAAAAATATAGTAAACGCCAAACCGTCATAAAGGAAATCAAAGTTCGCGCAGAAGATTCTGACAAGGGACCGGACGAGGCCTCCCTGAAAGTGATGCTGCAGAAACTGGGGGATGAACTTGAAGTTCTTAGGGGCCGCGACGTCTTCAACATCGACGAGTACAGTAAAATGACACGTATTATGCTGAACCAAAAAGTGTACGAGGTCAGAGAAAAAGAGTATACCGTTCAGGTGAAAACGATGCTGGTGATGGAAGGTGTGCTGCAAGTTTGGGTTCAGATTCGGATGCACGTTCCTGCATAAAAAGCAGATGACAGCTCCAGAAAAAAACTGCCCTTGCCCTCGGCCTGCATGGTACAATAAGGGCAGTAAATGCTTTCCAGAAAAGGAGCTGCGTCTTTGTGTTCATCGATGTACTCAAATATGCCCTGATCGCCATCTTTGCCCTTGCTATGGTCTGCTCAGCTCTGAACAGCATTCGTTCACGCAGGACCACAGATCCCATCGCTACAGGTCTTTATCGTTCATGGACCAACATCTGGATGGGCAGCATGCTGGTTATTCTTGCCCTGATCCTGATGTTTGTCTTTACCGGTTCTACGTTATCTGTCGTTGTGGAAGCGCTATTTCTGATTATGGGGGCGTACAATCTATTCGCTGGGTTACGCAACCGCAGTTACTACGCCCGCATGCAGCAACGTTCAGACAATGGAACTGGCAAGACATCCGGACAATCTGCCTAATACATTTACCGGGATGTCGTCGCATCAAAAAGAGAGTATTCCTCCTCAATCGAACAAGCCTGAGCCACATTCATTTCGGGGTTCAGTGCGCTGATTCGATCAGGGGGATACTCTCTTTTTTCTGAACTCATGATATTTCCCGAACTCTGGATCACTCGCCTTACTAGGCATGGTCAATGGATTGCAGCGTCATCACCGCTTTGCATACCACACTCCCACCACGGGTGATGACAATATCCATTTTACAAGTCCGACGACTCGTCTCCAAAATAATGGGACGAACGAGAATCTGATCTTCAATCTGTACCGGCCGAACAAAATACGTTGTTACATTATCCACCACATGATCATTTCCTGTGACATCCCAGGCTGCGCGCCGTCCCGCCTGTGTCATCACATTCAGCAGAACGCCTTCCGAGATGGTTCCGAGGTCTGTCGCCATCTGAGGAATGATAAACCCGTGGAAAAATAATTCGTTCTGCTCTCCGCGCTCCTCGGCGAACCCGTTCCAGATCAGATGATCAAACGTCTCTCCAAGCTGAGGCTCCTTCTGTGCATCACGCATCGCCTGCAGTACTTCCTTACGTGTGACGGATGCAATCAGTTTACGGTTCCGATCCACAATCGGCAGGAAGTCAATGCCCTCCCACGTCATGATCTGTGCTGCCGAAGCCAGTGAGGTTTGCAGCGAAGCTGTGATCGGGCGGCGTACAACACACTTCTCAATACTCTGATCCTCTCTTAACTCGCTTACATCTTTCAGGCTTACAATGCCGATTACCCGGTTCCATTCATCTACCACCGGGAAGCGATGTTCTCCCGTCTCAGAAACCAGCAGGTGAAAATCCGCGGCTGAACTGGTTACCTTAAGCACCTGAAGGCGGGGTTTCTGACCAATAATGTCCTCAACCAGCATGATTTTTTTCTTAATCAGTCGATCGAAGATCGCACGGTTAATCATTGAAGCCACCGTAAACGTATCATGTCTGGAGGAAATAATGGGCAGACCCAGCTCATCCGCCATCACTCTCACTTCACGGCTTGTACCAAAGCCGCCTGTAATTAACACACCGGCGCCCTGTTCAAGGGCAAGGGAATGTGCGTTGTCCCGGTTCCCGACAATCAACAGACTTCCCGCGTCAATGTACCGGGCCATGGCCTGCTCTTTCATTGCACCGATCACATACTTGTGAAGCGGCTTGGACAGACCGTCACTTCCACCCAGCACATGACCTTCGACAATGGTTACCACATCGGCAAAAGTCAGCTGCTCGGTCATGCCGCGAGGTCTTTTCTCGATCCGCACCGTTCCAATTCGTTCCTTGGTCACGACCAGGCCGAAGTTCTCTGCCTCTTTTACCGCACGATATGCCGTTCCTTCGCTTACACCCAGCTCCCGTGCCAGTCCGCGCACCGATATTTTACTGCCTACCTTCAGTTGTTCAATATGTTGAAGCAGCTGCTCGTGCTTCGTCACGTTTTCTTCCTGTCCGTCCATCTGTACCACCCCCGAAGATGCATCTGTACTATTCTGTATCTATTATAACACGACCTTAGGAAAATAACCCCACTCCTCGTGCCTTTCTCGTAAAGCATCACACTAAATGGATCACAATAATCGGAATATCGAACTAAGGTATACAAAAAAGACCGGCCCCTTCATACAAAGGGAATCCGGCCTTACTTAGACAGATAGAACCAACTCTATTACCATGTCACATGTGATTCAAACCTTATACAGACTTGCTCTGCTCCTGCTTGTCCACCAATTTCATCTCCCACTGCCGTAGCTTTGCCCGTCGAACAGCTTCCAGTGCACGCTTCTTCTCTTCATCTACACCAAGAATAAAATGCAGATGTGCACCAACGATTAATAACGAGAACAGCACCCATACGATGCCAAAAATATTAACCCAGTCCATTCCACCAGCAAAGGAAATCCGCGGCAACGCAATGACCAGCATCGACAACGCGATAAGCAGATAGATCACATGTTTTGCTTTCTTCAACCTTTTCACCATTCACAGCTCCTTCGTTCTTGATCGACTCTATATGTCTAGTCTATGAACGATAAGGAGCTAATATGAAAGGTTCAGGCAAAAAAACGGGACAAGGTTTAGGCTTAGGCTTCAGCGCCACCGTAAAGATGACCCAGACTGTCTGCAATAATTTTGTTCACGTCTTCAATAATGACACTCAGGCGACGTTCAGCGTCAAACAGACGACGGATGTTCAGGTTCAGGCTTAGTACTTCAAACAGCTTCTCCATTTTCTCCATCTCGTCCGGAGCAGGCATATCCCCACTCATCATACGCTGTTGCAATTCCATTTGTTGATCACGGAAGTTATCCAGCATGGCCTTTGCTTCCGGGTCTACTTCAATCAGCTTCATCGCAGAAGTAATTTCTTCTACCTCGCTGCTTTCTCTCAGTGCTTTGGCCAAATCATTGGCTTTGTCATAAATGTTCACTATAATTCCTCCTCATATTGGGTTGTCCTTCTGTTGTTCATTCGTATTCATTCACATTCTCATCGCATCGTTCACCCGTGTTAATACACGTATTTCACTTCCGTCAAACAAAGGTTGCGGAAACATGCCATCCATTACCTGCCGAGCATCAAATGCATTTAATCCAAATAGGTCAATCACCAAGGGTTATATGTCCTCATATGATGAAGCACATGCCATGTTTAGATGCCGTTCAACTTCGAGATCAGACATCAAGTTGCCGCCCGGAAGGAGATCCGTGATGTCCACTAAAAAAGTAACGATTCAGGTTACCGGCTCGGGCATCCTGCAGGACGACGTCATCATGCTGGGCGAAGGGGTGCTTAAGGCGCTTAAAATCCCTTCTGGCCGACCGCTTCAGCTGCAATTCGGCTCTTTCCGCCGTGAAGTCACTGTCATTCCTGTTCCCAGGTATGACGGTCTGCGCATCAATCAGACGGTAGCCAGCAAGACCGGCCTTGTTCCCCGTTCGGTCCTGAGGATATCCTATCGTTCAGCCAGCAGTACGCTGCGCATTGGACCCTACATCAGTGTATTGGTTAGCCGGGATTACCCTGATCAGCCCGATCGGCCCTTTGGCTCCATCACGATGTTCTGTCAGGAACTGGTGAACGCCTGCCGGAAGCAGGGCGCCTATGTATCCTTTTTCACACCGGAGGATATTAGATCGGTAACGGGTTATATGAAAGGCTGGGTGTATGATGACGGCTGGAAAAAGACCGTTCTGCCTATAGCAGACGTCGTCAATAACCGGCTGACGTCCCGTAAGCTTGAGAACAAACCTAGCGTACAGCATTTTATGAAAGAAGTAAAATCGCTCTACGGCACACAAACTTTCAACGAAAAGTTTCTGGACAAAAATGAAGTATTCGATGCCTTGAAGTCCATTTCAACATTGAAGAGGGTGCTGCCCGAATCCCATTTGCTCAAAACCTCAGCCACCCTCAAAACCATGTGCAACCGATATCCGGTTGTCTTTCTGAAGCCCGTTCGCGGGTCGCTTGGCAAAGGCATCATCCGGGTCTCCCGTCAAAGTGACGGCAGCTTTCTCACCCTCGCCACTGGCGTTGGAGGTACCCGAAAACAAACGTATACTTCTCTGGATAAACTGTATGCCAGTATGTCCGGGAAAATGAAAACAACGCGTTACCAGATTCAACAGGGTCTTACCCTTATTGATAACAGCGGCAGACCCGTAGATTTCCGTGCGCTTGTGCAAAAAAACCGTACGGGCAAATGGAGTGTCACTTCCATCGTCGCACGTATTGCAGGCGGCAGTCACTATGTATCCAACCTGGCACGGGGTGGAAGCCTCAGTACCGTCAAGGAAGCTGTAGCCAAAACCCAATTGTCCGGATCAGCCAAAGCTTCTGCTTATGCAGGATTGCATACGGCGGCCTTGGATATCGCCAAAGGCGTTGAAGGAGCCATACCCGCCCATTTTGGTGAACTCGGCATCGACCTTGCTATGGACACCAGCGGAAGGGTCTGGCTGCTCGAAGTGAATTCCAAACCGTCCAAGAACGATAATACGCCACTTAGCGAGAGCAAAATACGGCCTTCGGTCAAAGCGATGCTGGAATACTCCACCTATCTGGCCGGATTCTGAAGAGTCATCCATTAGAGGAGGTGCAGCGGAATGTTCCTGCAACAGCAGACCAACACAGTAGCCATCCTGGTTCGGGCAACAGAAGGCTCGCCTCCTTTCGTGGATGAACTCTTCTGCCGTCGTCTCAGTTTGGATAGTCACCGTTATGGGCTGAATATCATTGTGCTGGCCGTATCGAATAAACCCAGCGTATCCAGGCTCACACAGGGCTATGCATTCGACAGGGGCAGATGGAACATCGTGCCTCTCCCAGCAGTGGATTTGATCATGAATCGCTGTCTGCTCCCGCTCCCTGGAATATTTAAACAGCAGCTTCAGACAATTGTTTCCTCAAGCAACGGACACCATGTCCGTTACTGGTCTGCTTCCTTGCCTGGTAAATGGAAGGTACACCGCGCCATGTCTTCTGATCCAAAACTGCGTACTCTTCTGGCGCCTACGACGCTGTTTCAGTCGGATACTTTATGGGAGCAGTGGCTGGAGCGCTGGCCGAAAGGTATTTTCTTCAAACCTGTATCGGGCACCCATGGTAAAGATACGTTTCGCCTTTATCACGACGAGCATCACACCTCCTGGATCATGGAGGGAAGAAATACTCGCAATGAATTGATTCACCGTACATTTGAGCATCGCCAGGATGTCTCTGCCTGGCTGGATTCATACAAGGCCGGTAAAAAGATGATCTTACAGCCGTATCTGGAACTGAGTCATCACGGACGACCGTTCGACATTAGGGCCTTGGTGCAAAAAAATGGGCAAGGACGCTGGTCTCTAACCGGATGTATGGTACGGGAAGGACCGGCTGGCTCACTCACTTCCAACTTGCATGGAGGGGGAAAGGCGTACCCCGTGCATCCTTATCTGTTGGAACGATACGGGAGCAAGCAATCCGATACTCTGCTGGAGTCCATCAGGCAGGCTGCTGCCTGCATTCCCACCCTGTTAGAAAGCCGCTTTGGCAGACTGGCCGAACTGGGTCTTGATTTCGGAGCAGATGTTCAGGGTCGCCTCTGGCTGCTCGAAGTGAATTCGAGACCGGGACGTTCCTCATTCGCAGAGGCGGGTGACCCACGTATGCACAGTCTGACCTACACCCGGCCGCTTGCCTATGCCCGTTATTTGCTGCAACAACATGTTCTCACGGACGTGAAGCGTCTAATGAAAATGCCGAATACATCCAGCACAGCTGGCCTGAAACCCATCCCGATTCACGGCGGTTGAGGCACGCAGCGCCCCGCTTGCCATGGAGCCGAAGGATCTTTTCAGGATAGGAGGATAAATCATGAGTTTGACCTTTTGCAATCTGCATTTCACACAACAGCCGGATAAAGTGGTTTATGTATCCAACGCATTAATGAAAAGTCTAAATCTATCCGGCAAAAAAACGATTCATCTGCGGTTTGGTCGTGACCGGGTGCCCGCAACCATCAAACCGATCAAAAAGGCTGGCAAACATATTTATCTCGCTTCGGGTATACGCAACCTAATGAACGTTCCGAAACGGGGCAGCATCTACCTCCGCAACCTGCAGAACGATGAAGTTCAGTTGGGTCCACTGATCGGCGTGTTGTCTGACGGACCTTCGTCTGGCTCCAATCCGTTTGGTTCACGTACCGGCTTTATCAAACAACTGCTCCGCGAAGGCAGCCGTAAATCCTATATCTATGCGTTCACCCCAAGAGATATTAACTGGCAGAATGAAACGGTATCCGGTTTTTTCCTTAACGACAACGGAAGCTTTAGTCGCAAAACGGTACCTCTGCCAGACGTCGTGTATAACCGGTTACCCAGCCGCCGCTCTGACTTCTCACCAGCAATCAACCAGCTGCGGGAGCGATTTGTCCGGCGCAAGATCCCTTTCTTCAACTGGAGTTTCTTTAACAAGTCGGATATCTATAAGCTGTTGGAGAACGAACCGGCTGCCGGACGTTATATTCCAGAATCCATTACCAATCCGACGGTAGAACAGATGAAAGAAATGCTGGAACGCCATCAGTTTGTCTACTATAAACCAACAGCAGGAAGTCTGGGCAACGGGATCTATCGACTGACCTATTCGCCCAAACGTGGATATTTCGCCCGTTATCGCAAAAAAAGCGGCAATGCCCTGCTGCGTTTCGGTTCATTCAACAGCCTGATGCGCATGCTTCAGGGCAGACACGGCAAACAGCTCCGCGGTTATGTCGTTCAACAGGGTATCCGGCTCATTGAGATCGACGAATGTCCGATTGATTTCCGCTTTCACATGCATAAAAACGGAAACAATCATTGGGTGGTCGTCGGCATTGGCGCCAAAAAGGCTGGCCGAGGCAGCGTAACCACACATATCAAAAATGGTGGTTCCCTGATGACCCCTGAGCAGGCGCTCAGCCGCAATTTTGGCGACCGAGCGGGAGAAGTGCTCCAGCATGCCAAATCCGTCGCTATTACACTGGCCCAGGCGATTGAAACCCAGCACCAGCATCTGATTGGTGAGATTGGCTTTGATCTGGGCATTGATCAGGAGGAACATGTATGGATGTTCGAAGCGAACGCCAAACCCGGCCGCTCCATTTTCCGTCACCCTTCGCTCCGGCTGGAAGGAAAATCATCGGTGGAGCACATCCTGGAACATTGCCTGTATTTGAGCAAATTCCGGAAGAGAGACGGCATTTGATGAGCCTCCAGGATGATTTTAGACCCGTAATTGCCATCCTGACCATGCATGATGATCAACGGATGTTCAGAGGAAATCAACAAAACTTCCTGGATATTGTGCAGACGGGCGAAAGTATGGGATATGTGGTGTACGTCGTGACTGTGCGAGATTTGAACGTGAGCGGCCCCACCGTGAAAGGATACACGTACAACAATGGAAGTGGGAGATGGACTTCACAGTCCTTTCCTCTTCCCCATGTACTCTACAATCGGATCCCCAACCGGGAAGATGAACGCAAACCTTCAGTACAGCGAAAAATTGAAGAATGCATGCATTCAGGCATCGAACTGTATAACCCTTTTTTCTTCAACAAATGGAATTTGTTCGAATGGCTTAAGAAATCCAAATCCACCCAGCACCTGATCCCATATACTCGCCGGATGCGAACCGCAATCGCTCTGGGGACCGTGCTGAGGTCACATCCCTACCTGTATCTGAAACCAGAGAGTGGTAAGGCAGGCAAAGGAATCATGATGCTCAAATTCCAGGAAAAAGAACGCCTTCCTTATCGGCTTAAAATACAGAGCACCCGAAAGAGCACCACGTACAAAGCAGCAACTCTTTCCAAGCTATGGGCAAGGATTCGCAAGGAAACCGGACACACGCCCTACATTATGCAACAGGGTATTGAGCTGGCGTTGTCCCGCAAGCGTCCATTCGATCTACGGGTACTTGTGCAGAAAAACGGTAAAGGACAGTGGAGTATAACGGGAATTGGAGCCCGGCTCGCTGGCTCTCGTAGCATAACCACCCATGTGCCGCGCGGAGGCACCGTGGAGGACCCGGAGAAGCTGCTCACCGATCTCTTTGGAGAAGAAATGTCGAATACACTGATGAGGCGGGTGAAGTCTACTTCATTGTTGATCGCCAGACAAGTGGAACGAGGCTCCGGGCATACGCTTGGTGAAATGTCCATGGATCTCGGCATTGACGATATGGGCGAGATCTGGTTTTTCGAAGCAAATGCAAAGCCGATGAAGTTCGATGAACCGCAGATTCGGCGGAAGTCATTGGAACGTATTTTTCAGTACAGCGCCTACCTTGCCCGTCAGTCCAAACGATGATGAACAGGAATAACAGCTAAAGAAGGTGATTGTTTGTGTCCTCACCTGTTCTGGGCATTATGACGTTGTACTTAAATGAACATCGCGCTCTGGAAGAACGGAGCATATACCGCAGAATGATCCTTGAAGGGCGCAAGCGGGGACTCGATGTTTATGTGTTCACACCTGCCGATGTACATTCAGGGGGCAAACAGATTGAGGCAATGGTCTTTCATTCGGAAAAAGGCTGGTCCCGGGAATGGCGTTCATTCCCGGATATCATCTTCGACCGCTGCCGCATACAGCGTAATCGCAGATTTCAGCAACTGCTTGCCTTTCGGCAAAAGTATGGTCACTTGCTCTTTCTCAACCGTCCATTGCGTAACAAGTGGACCATTCATCAGACACTCTCCGCAAGGCCAGCCTTTCGCGAGCATTTGCCAGACACCCTTCTGTTCCAGGATATGTCCGATGTCAATCGAATGCTGAAAGTCTCCTCCCTCATCTATCTGAAGCCCATTAATGGAACGGGAGGACGGGGTATACTCCGCATCGAGCGGAGCGGCAACGAGGCCAATACGGTTCTTGTGCAGGGACGGGATCAGAAGCGTCGGATCATCACCCCGCGCAAGGTCCATTTGTCACGCCTGGGCTCACTTCTCCAGAACTGGAATATGAAGGACAAATACCTGGTTCAACAGGGAATTCAGCTCCAGCTCCCGAATGGCCGTGTTCATGATTATCGAATGCTGGTTCAGAAGAACGGTGAAGGACAGTGGGAATTGACGGGATGCGCTGGGCGGATGGGTGCAGAGAAAAGTGTGACCTCCAATCTTCATGGCGGTGGTCAGGCTATATCGATGCACAAACTGATGAAACAATGGATTACGGATGAGCAGCAGCGAGCAGAAATTAACGCAACGGCCGAGAAATTCGGGATTGATGTAGCCACGTTTCTGGAAAACACCTATGGCAACTTGTGTGAATTGGCTCTGGATTTGGCGATTGACAAGAGCGGACACATCTATCTGCTTGAAGTAAATCCGAAACCTGCACGTGAGGTGTTCGCCCGCATTAGAGAGAAAGACACCTATCTCAAAGCGATCACCCAACCATTGGAGTATGCCTTGTGGGTGTACCGCAACCATCCAAATTCAAGCCCTCCCCCTCGTGGCGTGAAGGTAACCAAACCAGTCAAACGTCGCGTAAAAGGTAAATATCCCACACTCAAAAGGACCAGAAGATCCCGGTTATGACTCGTTACACTTCATTTGGTAGTGAACCGCGAATCCTCCTTGGATTAAAAAAACCGCCACCTCCAACGTCTAAATTGGTCTTACCCCTGTCAAGTAGACAGATGAAAAAAGCTATGCTGCCAGTGCGCATCGATATTCAATCGGTGCGCGCTGTTTGAGTTTGGCTTGAAAACGTCGGTAATTGTAATTGTACATATAATCTTCCACGGCTTGTCGAATCTCTACTTCTGAATTACACTGGTTGAGGTACAGCTTCTCTGTCTTGAGATGCGAAAAGAAGGATTCGATGCATGCGTTATCCAGGCAGGTTGCTTTGCGAGAGTGGCTGCCCTTCACGCCGAATGCTTCTAATCGTGTGTTGTACGCCTGAGACGTGTATTGGAAGCCCTGATCCGAATGGAGCACGGCTTCCGAAACGTCTCTTTTTTTTGTCCATTGTTCCACCGTATCCAATACGAGCTGAACATCGTTCCGTTTAGATAATTGCCAAGCTACAATTTCGTTGTTGAACAAGTCTTGAATCACAGACAGGTAAACGAATGTGTTTCCATCTGAAATATAAGTAATATCCGTCACCATTTTTTGCTGGGGTGCTGTGGCATGAAATTTGCGCTTCAGGCGATTCGGATAAATCACAGATGGCGTATAGCTGGACTTCTTCCGCTTCTTACGAATTACCGATTGTATCGATAGTTCCCGCATGATTCGCCATACTTTCTTGTGATTAACGTTCAGACCAGCCTCCCACAACGCCGTTGTCATGCGAGGATAACCAAACTCTCGGTTTGCAAAATGAATAGCCATCATGTGTTCTTTGATCTCACGCTCACGGTCTTGTCTTGCGTCTCGCTGCGGCTGTGTTGCTCGCCATTTGTAGTAACTGGAACGGGGTATTCCTGTAATCGATAATAGGCGTGTAATGCCATGCGAGCAGCGCAATTCGTCTATGATATCGTAGTTCTCCCGTTGGCTCAGCGCTTCTCCTTTACTAGATTTGGATACCGCTTTTTTAAATAATCCACCTGTGCTTGAAGGTAATCCCGTTCTTCTTCTACACTGCTAAAGGCAGTACGGGGACGTCCTTTCATTGGATTCGGAACATTGTTTTTTCGATCATCAAACGCTTCCCCGTTTTTCCATTTTTTTACCCACACCTTCAGTTGTGAACAGTTTCGAATTCCTTCGCGATCAGCGACCACCTTGTAACTTGAAGAACCTTCGACATAGGATCTAACTGCATTCAATTTAAACTCTTCGGTATACGTCTGAAATGTTTGTCCTTTTTTGGCCATAAAAATATCCCCTCCAAGTGTCACTTGAACCCTCATGATAACATGAAGGTTTTTTCAAGTGTCTACTTAAAGGGGATAATACCAAATGGACTTTGAGGGGGCGGTTTTTCTATTTTTCTATTTTTCTACTCGGCTTCCCGATACAAACGAAGCAGTTCCGTAAAATCAGAGATCAGTACATCTGATCCTGCAAGTTCTTCGTCCCGACCGAATCCTGCATAGGCACAGCCGATGACGGTCTGGTTGTTCATTTTGCCTGCCTCCACATCAGAAGAGCGGTCCCCTACCATCCATGCATCCTGAATTCGATGCTTCTCAAGCAGGATCTGAACCAGATTAACTTTGGAAGGGGTCTTGTACTGGCCTGCACTATACACGCCTTCAAAGAGCGGCATGATCTCATGAGCAAAGGCCACGCCTTTCACATAGTCCTCCAGCCCGTTACTGGCAACAAATAAGCGCACACCTTGCTCTTTTAATGCTTCAAGCGTCTCTTTTACTTGCGGGTACAGGACAGAGCTTCCTCCATCGAGTCCCTCAATCTCCAGCTGAAGCAGCAGTTCATCTGCACGACGATGCGCCGCAACGGAAGCTTCAGGCATAACCACTTTCCATATATCCTCTAGCAACATCCCCAGGCTCCCAAGCATTCGTTCTTCAGGAGGAGTCTCTCCCTCAAAATGCCCTTCTGCCCGCAATGTATCAAACAGCTGATGATAGGCTGGCAACAACAGGGTTTCCGTCTGAAATAACGTACCATCCATATCAAAAATCATCGCTTCCGGTTTACGCAATACCGTCTCTCTTGTCATGTCCAATGTTCCTTTCGGATTGGGATATGTATTCGGAATCGTTCCCCTTCCATGATAAACATAAACGTTTGGCAGTGTAAACCGCGCAATGTAAAACATCTGTGTCATCAACGTTAGACAACATCCACAAACATTATACTTAAATTAAACAAACTATATACAATCATACTTCATTAAAGTATAATACTGAAAATATAGTACTTTAGACACTCAACCTAAAGAACTATTACAGCTATCATCCAGGTTTTTTCGACAAATACATATACCCCAAGGAGAGGAACAACAAACATGAAAAAGCACAGGACCTTCAAAATTTTTTATAAGATTGGTTTGGGCTATTTGCTCGTACTCACTGTATTGGCGGGCTGCATCCTTTTGATCCAGAACAGTACCAGCAAGCTTCAAAGCGAATTGGATTTTCTCGTAGATCACGATATGAAGGTACACGCTCTGACATATGAAATTGAAAAGAGCATGGTGGATATGGAAACAGGCCAGCGGGGCTACGTTATCACAGGGCAGGAAAATTATCTTGACCCGTACACAAACGGAAAAGAACAGCTGGCCGTGCTCAAGGAGCAGCTGGCTACATTAATCTCGGACAACCCCTCACAGCTGAAGCTGCTTGAAGATATACATAGTTATATGGAAAACTGGATTCAAATCGCGGGAGAACCGGTTGTTATGTTGCGCCAGGCCAATGATATGACTTCCATCCGACAGTTTTTCACGACAGATCCCGGTAAAAAAGACATGGACCAAATTCGGCAATCCCTGAATACGTTCCGAACCAATGAACTGGCGCTAACCGAAGCACGTACAGAAGCATTGAAACAGAAAAACAAAGTACTGAATTGGGAGTTGTACGGAGCACTGATCCTTGTTGCGATAATCTCGGTCATCGCTGCCTTAGTTTTGTCCCGTTCCATTGTAAGAAACATTCGCACAGTAACACATGCACTGAATGATATCGGCTCCTCCAATGGTGATCTGACCCTGCGTATTGCCACTCCGATGAAAGATGAAACACGGGAATTGGCTGAGGCTGCCAACACCATGCTCTTTGGATTGCAGCAAATGATGCTAGACATTCAAAGCAATGCCACTATTCTGAGCACAGCCTCTGATCGACTGGATAAAGGCGTGTCTGACAATCACATCGCAGGAAAAGAGGTCGCCACGGCCATGGAGCGTGTCGCTGAAGGTGCTGATGAACAGGTTGCCCTTACTCAAACCATGGTCGCTGCGATGGAACAATCGCTCATGGGGCTTAATCGGGTCGCCGCTTCAACAGCCGACGTAGCTGAACGTGCTGTACGGACTGAATCCATCGCCGTTGACGGACAACAGCGTATCGATAATGCTGTTGGGAAAATAACGTTCATTGAGCAATCCTTCCTGTCTGTACAGGAAGCCATTAACGAAATTTCCAAAATGTCTGATCAAGTGATCAACATTGCTGATTCCATGTCAGGGATCGCAAGGCAAACCAACCTGCTTGCACTCAATGCTGGAATTGAAGCCGCTCGTGCGGGGGAACATGGACGTGGATTTGCCGTCGTCGCCTCAGAAATTCGCAATCTCGCAGATCAAAGTGCCACGTCAGCGAAGGAAATTACAAACATATTGGAAACTGTTGTAACCGGAGTTCAAAACACGGCCCATGTGGTAGACGAGAGTACACTCCATGTCAACGAAGGATTACGGACGATTAAAGATGCAGGGTATGCCTTCACAAATATTACCCAGCACATTCATGATCTCAGCGATGAGTTTCAGGACATATCCACGGTTGTGGAACAATTGACAGCCGGCAGTGAAACGGTAATGAAGTCCATTAACGAAGTTTCTGCCGTAGTTGAGGACACCGCATCAGCCACGGAAGAGGTATCGGCCATGACCGAAGAACAACTTGCTTCCCTGCAGGAAATGACGGACACCTCCAAGCAGTTAAACGAAATGTCAGATGCGCTTGATCAACTGGTTAACCGATTCAAGCTTGCCTGACATTATGGATTATATCTAAACAAACCAAAGAAGCAGATCCTACTCCATCAGGATCTGCTTCTTTGATTTTGTCAAAAGGAAGGAAATTGAACACGATTCCGTTTCTAACCCGGCACCATTGTGGATTAGGATTGATCTGGATTTTCTGGATTACGCAGCGCTTCAAGGACAAGCTGTGCATGATAGCCATCGTTGAAATCGTATATTCTGGCAGATTGACCCTGAATACGGGCAATAACGTGTTTTAATACAGGTAGCTGGCTTAAGGATTCTTCTACTTGGACGGGAACAAGTGACTCTCCGTTGCGTCCACTCCATAGTTGATCCCAGTTCTCCAAAGCAATCGTTCCTTCTGTGCCGTAAACCACCATGGATACACGCTCTTCACCTGCAAAATGTGCAATCCCGTTTAACTGGATTCGTGTTCCATCCTCCAGCTCCATCGCGGCTTGAACTTCATGTTCACATTCCCCTGTATTTGGAGGAAATCGAACCTGACTGTTAATCACGTGTATAGAACCAAACACCTTTTGGATCATATGAATCCAATGAATTCCCACTTCAAGAATAAATCCGCCCTGCTCTCGACTCGTAATCCAGGCATTTTGCTGCCACGCTCGAGGCCACTGGGGGAATTGAAGGATCAGATCGATTTTGCGAATCTCGCCAATTGTTTCCTGCTGAATCAACTCTTGCAGTTTCACTACTGACGGTTCATGCGGCATGGAGAAATGGATTGCGTGTACTACACCGGCTTTCTCAGCTTCCTCCAGCATTGCTCTAGCTTCATCCACACTGTTCGCCAGTGGTTTCTCACAGAACACATGAATCTTGCGCTCTAACGCGTCCATAACGATGGGATAATGATATTTAGGCGGAACTGCAATGTACAGCAGATCAACCGCATGTGTGTCGAGCAATTGCTTAAAATCCGTATACCTCTTCGTCTCAGGATGAGAGGAAGCAAGCGATGCCAAATTTTCCTCATTGGAATCGCACACCGCTACAATCTCTACTTTTCCGGATAGTTCTGCCTGTGTCGCCTGATGTATCATATGTAATCCCATTTTGCCCAAACCAATTACAGCCATTTTTATCGTTGTCATCCAACTCACTCCAATCGAATTTCAGTATAAACAGAAAGCGTAACATTGCCAATCCTTTACACGGATACGAAATGGGAAGTGCACGATTCTCAATGGATCTACACAATTTGAATCTATCGCATTTTATAATATTTTACATTTTATTCTATATTTGTGGTTTATAGTTCATTTGTTGCAGGAATATATAACCAATTTATTTTATCTTATAGGATATAGCATTAAGCGTTTCCAACCTAAGAATCAGGAACGTATACTCATAAAAGCAGTTGACAAAAAACCACAAAAAAAGCTACTCTTCCTATTAACAAGGATTGATTTCCTTTCACCACCTTAGACGACGACATACACTCCAAAAATGGAACTTGACCTGTGGGTCCAAAAACCTATTTTGTGAAGCGAGGTGTCCCGCATGAGAACAGTTGCGGACTATTTGGCAGAAGCTCTGCGTAATTTAGGCGTTACTCATGTCTTTGGTATTATCGGAAAATCCATATGCCCTGCTGTCCTGAAAATGGTTGATTACGGCTTGGAGTTCATTCCAGGTCGCCATGAATCCAGTTCAGGCTTTGCCGCTTCAGGCTATGCCCTCCAAACAGGGAAACTGGGTGTGGCCTTCGCCACTTCAGGTCCGGGCGGAACTAACTTGCTCACCGCCGCAGCACATGCCAAGGCCAATAACTTGTCTGTCCTGTTTATTACAGGTCATCAGTCCATTCAGGAACTGGGGCTTCCGCAATGTCAGGACTCCTCTTCCTACTTGGCCGATCTGGCCGAGATGTTCCGTCCTGCTACGTTGTTCAGCAAGCTGGTAGAGCGTGGCGATCATTTCAGCACCATATTGAATCATGCCCTTTCCATTGCACTCGGTCCCAACAAAGGTCCGGTCCATCTCTGTCTTCCGTTTGATGTACAAACCGAACAGCTCGCTGACTTCCGGGTTGTAATCCCGGAGCCTGAACCCCTGATTAGCGTATCCAACCTGAATCATGTCCTCCCCTTGCTTCAACAGTCCAGTCATCCTTTAATTATTGCAGGTAAAGGCGTCAGTCGCGCCAGAGCCCATGATGAATTGCTCCATTTGGCCGAACATTTCAATATTCCTGTCATTACTTCTCCCGGAGGAAAAGGTGCCATTGCTTGGGATCATCCCCTTTACCACGGCCCTTGCGGTGTTGGCGGCTTCCCTCATGCAGATGAGCTGCTGAATCAAAGTGATCTCTATATCGTACTCGGTTCACGTCTGAGTGATATGACGATCTGTAATTTGAAGACGGAAAACCACCCTGCACATTTAATCCAATTCGACACCGATCCTGCATTCATTGGTAAAATACTTCATGCTCCAACCTTACATATCACTGGCGACTTGAAGGACAACCTGCAGTTTTTGCTCAGTACACTGACAGAACAACCTGTTCTCCCAAAAGACACGACAACCGTTAATTACACCGTACCTCTCCCGGATCTGCCGAACCTGTCCCTAGCTTCCGTGCTGGAAGAAATGAGTGAATTGCTTCCCTATGATCATAAGCTGTTTGTGGATGATGGCAGTCATGGTTTTCATGCGGTTCAACGATATAAAGTCAAGAAACCTGGCAGCTTTGTGTTTGACGCCTATTTTGCCTGCATGGGCAATGCCATCGGCATGGCTATTGGAGCCAAAACCGCCGCACCGGAAGAAACCATTGTATGCATTACGGGT
The DNA here is from genome assembly GCF_030487755.1 of Paenibacillus sp. 11B. Lineage (NCBI taxonomy): Bacteria > Bacillati > Bacillota > Bacilli > Caryophanales > Paenibacillaceae > Paenibacillus > Paenibacillus sp. 11B. The sequence continues at coordinate 1,378,401 of NZ_JAUKNS010000002.1, forward strand.
GACGGATGCTTCATGATGCTTGGAACCGAGATTAACACTGCTGTATGCAACAATCTGCCAGTCATCTTCATCGTAGTAAACAATAAACAGCTGGATATGGCACTGAAAGGCATGGAGAAAACAACAGGTCGAATCGATGGCACCTTATACGAGGTACCGTTGGATGCAGCAAAGTTTGCTGAGTCCCTCGGTGCTGTAGCTTATCGTGCGGAAACACGAGATGAATTTGCCTCTGCTCTCCAGGCAGCACAGGAGCTGAACCAGGTTACCGTAATTGAGCTTCTTACTGATCGCGACGAGATTCCACCCACCGCTCACCGTACCGTGACTTTGAATTAGGAGGAACATAGCATGAGTGAACAAGTGACTCAAGGATTGGAGCGTTTTGCAAAGCTTTCCGGTGAATATGGTGCAAAAGCACTGGCACCGATTAAAGATCAGTTCCCTGAGCTCGCTGAGTTTATTATGGGGACGGCTTACGGGGATATTTTTCAGCGTACAACCATTACCGATCAATGGAAGGAAGTCGCCATTATCTCTTCACTGATCTCCCAGGGGCAGTATGAGCAATTGGGGGTACATTATACGATGGCACTAAGTGTCGGTGTAACCGTGGATCAGCTGAAAGGAATTCTGTTGCATCTGGCACCGTGTGTTGGTGCTCCGCGGATCATCAGTGCTTTTAATATATTGCTTGCTACACTGGATGAAATCCAATAATTCACTCTTCTACATTTTTATACACGATTCGACTTTTTTATTGATCTTTTTACATCCCTACCTTTATAATATGGTTAAATTATCCTCCCAATCAGTCTACATCTCAGAAGCAGTCAGCGAGGGCCTTGAGGCCTACGTCTTGATTAGCAGGATAGCCTTAACTAATTTATTTAAAGGAGAGAGAACAATCATGGGAAGTTTTATACTGACAACTGACGTTCCGAACAAGGTGTTAAACATTGAACTGGAGGGCTCTTTCTCTCAAGAAGACGGTTTACGTTCCATCTCGGCATACCAGGATACAATCGCTCCGATTAACACCAAGGAATATGACCTGACTATCGATTGCAAAAAGTTGAATGTTACTGCTCCGGAAATTGTGCCTCTTCTTGAGGGCTGCCTGCAGATGTTCAAAAAAGATGAATATAAAAAAGTGGTGCTGACGCTTGAGAATAATGCCATTCTGAAAATGCAGCTGGCCCGTCTTGGACGGTCTGTCGGACTGGACAACCTTGAGATCATCTCCACGGTTACGACCTAATAAACCAGGCGGACAAGCTGAGGGTTCACCCATCCGCTCAGGAGGAGAATGAAGATGGCTGGAATTCGTATTGTAGATATCGATATCTATCATCCAACGCATAAGGTGGGCAATGACTTTTACATTGAACATTTTGACGCAAGAGGTGTAGATATTCGGGGACTGTTAAAGGCACTTGGGCGTGATACACGTTACAAAATTGACAACGATGATGAAAACTCACTAAGCATGGCCTTTGAGGCCGCCAGTAATCTGCTCGAAAAGACCGGACTTACCGGTGCCGATATCGATCTGATTGCTTATGCAAGTCAAACGCCGGAATACATTTTTCCTACGAATTCCTTAATGATTCATCGCCTGATTAACGGGGCATCCCATACGATTTGTATTGACAGCAATGCCAACTGTGCTGGCATGACCGCAGCCTTTGAACAAGTTAGCCGGCAGATGCTGGGTAATCCCAGAATTCGCCGTGCTTTGATTATTGGCTCGGATTACGTCGCTCCTCACGCAAGTCCTGATGATCCTGTATACTTCGCGAACTTCGGGGACGCAGCAGCAGCTGTCATTGTTGAACGGGACGAGCAGGCTGTCGGTTTTATTGACTCGATCTATCAGACCGATACCTGCGTATATGGTAATTCCCTCTTCCCGGCACAAGGTCTTGCAAAACTGGGCCAAACCGGTGTTGATGCAGGTGCCTTCCATGTAAAATTCATACCGTTTGATGATTCCATCTGTGTAGGTGCAGCCTCTGAATCGATTCGCACGCTGTTAAGTCGTAACGAGATCGGAGCAGACGAGATCAAAGCCGCTTGTTTCTCTCAATTATCCATCGGCAACATACGTGCTGTATCCGAGAACATTGGCATCGGTGAGGATATCGCCGTCTACATCGGAGACGAGTTCGGGTACACCTCAACCAGCAGTCCATTTATTGCATTGCATCGAGCCATAACATCCGGCCAAATTCAGCGTGGTGATAAAGTTCTGTTCTGGACCGTTGGCGCTGGGTGGCAAAATGTTGCCATGGTTGTAGAGTATTGAGTGATTGACACTGAACCCAACATCAGGGCAGACCTTTCTTAACCAAAAAGGAATGTCCTGATTTTCGATTTTAATATGGTTTTATATATGAATACTGCAGTAATTACTTTGTTACAAACTTATTTTTGACATAACTCCTTCAATTGCAAAACCGTCCTCTCAACAGAGAACGGCAATAAAAATGATATATGTTGTTCTTTTTAGAAAATCTTCTTTGTCTGCCGATCATCCTTCAGAATCTCTACCGCCTCCCGGAAACGCAAGGAATGCACAATCTCCCGCTCCCGCAGAAACTTCAGACTATCCTGCAGATCCACATCATCCGTCAGATCGATCAACCATTGATATGTAGCCCGTGCCTTCTCTTCCGCAGCAATATCCTCGTACAAATCAGCAATGGGATCTCCCTTCGCTTGAATATAAGTAGCGGTGAAAGGTACACCTGCTGCATTATTGTAAAAGAGGGCTTTGTCATGATTTACATAATGAGCATCCAGACCCGCTTGCTCCAGTTGTTCGACTGTTGCATCTTTGGTCAACTTATAGATCATTGTTGCAATCATCTCTAAATGAGCAAACTCTTCTGTACCGATGTCATTCAGCAGACCAATAATTTTGTCCGGAATCGTATAACGCTGATTAAGATACCGGAGGGCTGCAGCCAATTCACCATCAGCTCCGCCATACTGTTCCATCAGCAATTTGGCCATATGAGGGTCACATTTCCCCACCCGAACAGGATATTGCAGCTTTTTCTCATATACCCACATGCCGCACTTCCTCCTCCAATTTTTGATTTAATCTTACAATCCGGATAAAAATTTCAGCTTAGCATTTCCGGGTGTCCCTGAACTAAACTATCGATCCATGGGACTCCCGGCAACTCAACAAGCCACAATAGCTGAAAATTTCACTACACTTGCCAAGGCCAAGGTGTCTGAGACCATTCCCAAGGATATTTGGAGAATGAATGACCAAAGTTCATAAGTGGTCCATACAGCTGCTGAAACTCATGGGACACACGCATTCTCTCTTGGCTGAATTTGTTATACTGTTCGATGCTTTGATAGTCTCCAGGGTGGGTATCCAAGTACAGGTTCAGCTCAACCAATACAAAATCCAGGGCCTGAAGTTCCTCCAGCAGCTCATAGTATTTTGCATCACAGGCTTTAGGTGCTTCAGGTTCCATCCACTTCCACCTCTCTCCCCTTTGATTTTTTAGAGGTATAAGGGCTGTACAATGCAGGCCACAATGTTCCCAGTCTCAGTGCTTCTGCTGGACTGTATTGGGGCCATCCCATCGGCTGGAAAGGGATAAACAACTGCGGTGGGACGAGATACGTACGAATGGGCAGCGGCTTGCAAGGATCAAACGGCCCAATAAAAGGGACGTAAGCACGAAGCTGCGGATCTTTCACAGAACAGCGCCTCCTTTATCACGGATTTGGTGCATGTCATCACAATTACCCAAGCATTCTTTTTCCGTCTCTATATCCATATGTCGCTGTCCCCAAGTTAATCCCATATTTAGCGGATCGAAAAAAAAAGACCTTCGAACGACTCACCCCACTGGTGGTCTCCAAAGGTCACTTCAATGGATATGGCGGCCATATCCATCGTTTATTTCATCAATACTCAGTCTCTGTTACGTTCACGATCATTATTCTGCATCGAATCTGGTTCCTGTTCTACCGTCTCCACCTTATCTTCTTCAGAATCAGGTCGCTTATATACTTTTACGCGGGTAATTCGGAGACGGGTGGATTCTTCGACTTCAAAGACATAACCGTTTTGCTCCCGTGTTTTACCTTTGACCGGACTACCTTCCAGTTCCTTGAACAGCCAACCGCCAATCGTATCGACTTCCTCATCCTCAATGACAGCTCCGGTCCATTCATGGACCTCTTCAATCAGGGAACGACCATCAATGGAAAAGGCTTCTCCACTGCGCTCCATATGCGGACGTTCGTCTTCGAACTCATCATACAGATCACCAACGATCTCTTCCAAAATCTCTTCGGCAGTCAGCAAGCCGGCTGTCCCGCCATATTCGTCGACAACCAGAGTCATCTGGGAATGTTTTTTCTGCATCAGACGAAGTACATGACTGATCTCCATCGATTCAGGCACATTCAGAATTGGACGAACAAGCGCAGCCAGATCATGCTGCTGGTCTGGTTCAGCGAGAAGTAGGTCCGTAATGTGGATGAATCCGATAATCTCATCCTTATCCTCGACAGCGACAGGGTAACGAGAATGCTTCGTTGCATTAATAATTTTCAAGTTTTCTTCCAGCGACATATGAGTGTATAGACAGTCCATATCCGTACGCGGCAGCATAATTTCACGCGCCAGCATATCGGAGAAATCAAAGATGTTATCCATCAGTTTGATTTCATCCTTATCAATGACACCACTCTTGGCGCTTTGCTTCATCAAAATGCGAAGCTCATCCTCCGAATGGGCCTCTCCTTCGCTGGCAGGTTCAATGCCTGCCAAACGCAGCAGTGCATTGGCTGACGCGTTCAGCACCCAGATGAACGGGAAGAAGATTTTATAAAATAACAGCAATGGTGCCGATAGCAGCAGAGCCACTCCGTCTGTTTTTTGAATCGCCAAAGATTTGGGCGCAAGCTCACCCAGCACAATGTGCAGAAACGTAATGATACAGAAACCGATGATGACGGATACTGTCGATATAAGTCCTGTATCCGCTACACCAAGCTTGAACATCAGAGGTTCAACCAACAATTCGGAAATGGCCGGTTCACCGAGCCAACCAAGCCCGAGCGATGTCAGCGTAATTCCGAACTGGGTAGCCGATAGGTAGGCATCCAATTTCCCATTCACCTTCAGTGCATAACCAGCCAACTTATTCCCTTCACTCTGTAATTGAGTGAGGCGTGTTTGTCTAACTTTAACCAGGGAAAATTCCGCTGCGACAAATACGCCATTCAAAAATACGAGCAGAAACACACAGACCAGATTAAATACTAACTGCCCGAGATGAAATTCGGTATGAATACCCAAGTCGAAACTCCCCTTTTTGATCTATTTCAGGAATACACCTGGAATATCAACGTGTAATTGCTTTTCTCGATTTGAAATCCACACCTTTATAATACATATCTGCCACGAGCAGATTCGGACCGCAGCAAGAAGCAGCATCACAATGACAGTTCACAGTCTGATTCAAAGGATGTTCCGCCGACCACTCATGGAATACGTCATCCAGCTTCCGGTCTCGAATGTTGCCAAACGCCGGGATGTCAGCAAAATCGGTAACATACACGTTTCCCGTAAACATGTTGACGTTAACGCGGTTACGACCGTCGGGATCGTTACGAACCGTTACTTTGGGCTCGCTATATAAGCGGTTGATGAGCTCCCGATCCTGGTCTGCTGCACTGCATGCGAAGAACGGAAGTGTACCAAACAGCATCCACATATCCTTGTCACGCACATCCAACAAACGATGAATAGCTCCTCTCATATGATCAAGGGAAAGCACCGGCAGTGCAGAAGCAAAATTCGAATTATACATCGGATGCACTTCATGACGGACACAGCCCATCTCACGGATCAATTGATGAATGCCCTCAAGCTTGTCATGGGTACGGAAATTAATCATGGACTCCGCAGAGATAAACATGCCCGCTTCACTGAGCTTACGGGAATTCTCCATCATTTTCTCATACATCTTCACCGCTACTTCACGCTTGACGGGTCTGCCACTGTTGGCAAAACCGACCTGGTGAAAGTCATCGGCATTCAGATAATTGAATGAGATATGCATAACGTCCAGATATGGCAACAGCTGCTCGTACCGACGTATATCCAGCGTCAGATTCGAGTTGATCTGGGAACGAATCCCCCGATCCTTGGCATATTTAAGCAGCGGAATGATCATCTCATCCACGGTCTTCTGACTGAAGCTCGGCTCACCACCTGTCAGACTGATCGTCTGAAGGTGCTCCACCTCATCCAGCCTTTTAAGCATCAAAGGCAACGGAAGCGCAGGCGCTTCGCGCATCGTTAACATATCTCCTACCGCACAATGCTCACAGCGCATATTGCACAGATGAGTTACGGTCATTTCTACACTGGTCAGCACATGGCGTCCATATGTACGCAAAGAGCCGATCGGATCCCAAGGATCATTAGTCGGCGATAAAGGCATCGGTTCTACCGATCCTGAGTTTAGCATGGTCATTGTTCTTCACCTTATTCCTTTTATTAACCTAAAAAGTTTTATTTACAACATACCCCGACTTCATCTTTTTGGAGTTATCTTTTATCATAGCACAATTTCCTGCGCTCTGGCATGAGCATGCTCTGTCCATTACATGACAAAAAACGCCCCCGTAACATCCGGGCCAAGCTGGCCCGGACGTTACGATATGAGCGCTGACCCATTCTCCATTAGATGTCAGATATCAAAATATTTCATTACGTGCTGAAGCTGGCGTAGCGTCTTCCACCCCTTCAACGCCTGTAATCATAACAGACAGCGCTGTGGACAAATCAATTTCATAGGGTGCGCTTAAGGTCTGTCCATCTGCGTCCTTGAGAACACGAATGCGTGGTCGTTGCGGAACGCGGGAATGGATGGCTGCAACAACCCCGATTTCTCCTGTACTCAACGTGACGGAAATACCTAAGGGGTAGATCGCAACACAATCACGAAATTTTTCCAACATACGCTGTTCATATAATGTCCCTGAACCCGTGTATAATACCTCAACCGCCTGATGAGGCAGAAAGGCTTGACGATACACCCGATTGGTCGTCATCGCGTCATAAGAGTCGGCAAGGGCCAACCACTTTGCATATTCATGGATTTCATTGTCTTTCAAACCAAAAGGATACCCGCTGCCATCAATCCGTTCATGATGCTGTAAAGCGCAATGTGCAGCAAGGAGCGGTATACCCGGTTCATCTTTGAGAATACGATGTCCATATGTAGTATGCTGCTGTATGATTTTAAATTCCTCATCACTTAGCTTGGAGGGCTTGTGCAGAATGTCTGGGGCAATCTGTGTTTTTCCAATATCATGTAACAAGGCCCCCAGACCAATCTCCATTAATTGCTGGCGTGTATAACCCGATGCCACTCCAAGAACCAAGGTGTATACACATACATTCAATGAGTGATTATACAGATCAAAATCACTGGAGTTCATATCCATCAGCATAATCATCGCTTCCTTCTGACTGCCAATGTCCTCCAGTATTGCATTCATTACCCCGCTAAGTGCTTTTCCGAAGTGCGGGATTCGACTTTTGGTTTTGAGGCCAGACATACTCTGAAACTGCTGTTTGATCTCGACCAGCGCTCTACGCCTGGTCTCTTCCTGCAGCATATCCGGAATGATGATATCCTCTGTTGCAGCATCCGAAATATACACGTATCCAATCCCCAGATCTTTCAGACGTCCAATCAACCGACTGGTCAGCTCCACTCCCTCACTGAGCAGAACCACACCCTCTTCACTATAAATTCGTTTCCCCAGCTTCATGCCAGGCTGCAATAGGTTTATATGTACTAAACGCACAGCCTATCCTCTCCCGCTCCGTAGATGTAATTTCCACTAGCCGCCGCTTCAGCAGAAGGCAAGTACTTGTTAGATTTCATGCCAACGGGATCGCAAGCTGTCATCCAGCGCCCCTGGCCTTTTCAGTTCCGTTTCGAGCAGGTCACGTATAAATTCAGGAAGTCGATACGATGTATCCGTTCCAAGAGAAAGGGTCGGATACCCTACATTGAACGTAAACATGTCGAGTGTTCCCACCACATATTCATGTTCATCACGAATCGGTTTGCCCTCAATGTATATGGCACGGATCTTCTCGTATGGAGGCGCGTGTGGATCATATTCCACGTCCATCCCATCCATGCACAAGGTTCCTAAAATATGCCCGCGAAATCCAAACCCGATAATCGGTTTTCGTGAGAACTCTGACAACAGCGACTGCTCCAGTGCCTCCCGAATCTGAATTCCATTCAAGCATATTGTACAGGCATTAATGGGAGATGGACATAGGGAATGTAACATTCCCTTTGTAATATTGCCCTGCGGAAGATCTGCAAGAAGCTGCCCGGCGTTCACAAGTGACAACTGCGCTCCGGTGAACTGACGGACTGCCTGGGCAAGCAATGACGCAAACGGAGACTCATGATCGTAATCAATGGCGAGTGTTCTGTCCGTTATAACGGCCGTCTGGCCAAGCGCCCGTTCGGCTTCCGTCTGATGTGTGTCTATGGCCAGTGCTACCCTTTCTTCGAGCATCATGTTCTGGACCGGAACACAGCCACTGCTCACCAGTGCATATTCATTCGTTCCATATTCTCGCTCCAATACCACCTTACCGAGCCACTGACCAAACTTGCCTGCCGCTCCAAGCACCGTCTGACCAATGACTAATGGTTCTTCCAATACATGATGTGTGTGTCCGTCCAGAATGACATCGATGCCCGGGATCTGTTCGGCCAGTCTGCGATCTGTTGAAAGCCCCAGATGGGACAAAATAACGATCACATCCACCTGAGAACGCAAAGCTTCAACTTGCTCACGCAGTGCCTTTAACGGCTCCAATACGTCCCACCCCAACAATTCGTAAAAAGCGGTAAAAGGTGCTGTAGCACCAAGCAGACCGATGCGAAATGGCCCCTTCTCCAGAATGAGAGAGGATTTCATCCAGACTGGTGGCAGGCCCGTAGCCTAGTCCACAACATTTCCACATACGACTGGGCACAGAAGTCCAGAGTAAGACTGTGCCAGTTGTTCGGGTGTAAAGGTTAGTCCTTCGTTGTTCCCGATTGTTATGGCATCGTAACCGGTCAGATTAAGGACATCGACGTTAGCCGCCCCCAGAGTGCCCTCCGTCTCAACTGCCATCCGGTCCATATGATCTCCGATATCTACTACCAGAAACTCTCCGGCCTCTTTCTTCTCCTGTCCGATCATGGCGGCGATGGAGCTCATGGAGCCAAAATGACTATGGATGTCATTCGTGTGTAGAATCGTTAGTGTTTGCGTCTTCCTGGTGCTCATCACACCGCCTCCCTCTTATCGTATATAACGTACATTCCTCTAATGGATAAGCATAACATTTTCCGCGTCGTTATGATATATTTATAGGGTTTAGAGATTAAAAAGAGGTGAGTTATTCGCATGAAATTGACAATTCAACTATTTGCAGGCATCGCTGAACGTCTGGGCACATCCCTGCTCGAATATGAATACCCTGGAACAGATCCAACTCCTGTGCAATTAAAAGAAAAACTGGGCCTTGCTTACCCAGAAGCGGCGGCTCAAATACGCGTTTCTTTCCTGGCAGTAAACCAACAGTATGCTTCTGCCGATATTATAATCAAGGCCGAGGACGAACTCGCCTTAATTCCCCCTGTGTCGGGTGGAGATGGGACCTATTTGACTGGTGACGAACAGCGTTCTCCCCATCCCGAGCATCGTACGGATGACGGATTATTCCTGATCACCCAGTCCCCACTGTCCGTGGAAGCTACAACGAAGCTAGTCATCACTGCAAACCATGGAGCATCCCTTACCTTTGTTGGCACCACCCGTGAAATGACCGGACAACAACGAACGGTTCATCTCGAATACGAGGCCTATGTACCTATGGCACTTTCTCAGATGGCGGCTATCGGCAGTGAAATCAATGAACGCTGGCCAGGTGTGATATGTGCGATAAGTCACCGGATTGGGCAGGTAGACGTAGCAGAGATCAGCGTCGTCATTGCCGTTTCCTCCCCTCATCGCAGTGACTGTTACGATGCGAGCCGCTACGCGATCGAAAGACTCAAACAGAATGTCCCCATTTGGAAAAAAGAAGTATGGGAAGATGGTTCCGAGTGGAAAGGTCATCAACTAGGACCCTGGAACCCCATGGACAATTAAATAACTAGTCATTCGACCCTTTGAACGGGCAATGAAATTAGTAAATAAGTCGTTGTCAACCCATTTTTTTCTTGTTATTATAATGATATATGTCGATATTAGTCGAGGAAAAGGTGGTTTATACGTGAGAGTGCATGTTACTGATCTTAAACCTGGCGACCTGCTAAAAAATGATGTGTACAACAGTTCGGGTCTCCACATGCTGATGAAAGGTTCCAGACTCAGCGACGATGATATTGCCAAGCTGCTGCAGCACGGAATCGATTACGCAGATGTAGAGCATACAACATCTGACCTCCACTCTGATGCACAAACCTTACCTTCCGATCAAACCCGTCTGTTAACTAACCTGTTTAACGATACGATCAAAGGTACAGAATCTCTGTTCGAACAAGCGATGGAGAAGGGTTTTATTGATGAGACTCAGGTCGATGAGATTTTGATAACCCTAACGGGACAACTTGAAAAACAAAAGGATGTTGTCTCCTTGCTACTGATGCTTGACGGGGATAATGACTATACCTACAATCATTCTTTACAAGTCGGAATGCTCGCTTTTTATATCGCCGGCTGGATGGGCTACAACCCTGAGGAATGTTTGACTGTAGCCAAAGCAGGATATCTTCACGATATAGGCAAGTCCAAAATTCCATCTGAAATGTTACATAAGCCGGGCAAATTAACGCCCGAAGAATTTGAAGAAATGAAGAAACATACGTTATATGGTTATGAGATTGTCATGGAATCCACTCAGGATGAGATTCTTGCAACCGTTGCCCTCCAGCATCATGAGCGTGAAGATGGAAGTGGCTATCCTTACGGACTGAAAGGCGACGAGATTCATCCATTTGCCCGTATAACGGCTGTAGCAGATGTGTACAGCGCGATGACGACCAATCGGGTGTATCAGACCAAGCAGGAACTTATCTCCGTGCTATGCGAATTGTACAGCCTCAGCTTTGGTCAATTGAATGCTGAAGTCACACAGGAACTCATCAAACATATGCTGCCCAATTTTATTGGCAAAAGGGTTCTGCTCACAACCGGCGAAACCGGTCTGATTGTTTTAAATAACCCTGCGGATTACTTCCGCCCACTCGTTCAGACCTCTACAGCCTTTATCGATTTAGCGAAGGAAAGAGATATAGCAATCGTTGAAATTTATATCCAGTAAGCCAGCAATAAGCGTTCAGGAATCCGCAGCAACAGTTAGCGTAATTCAGATCCAAGAGAACATCCGATACAACGTGTACCTCGTATGCATGTGAATAAAGGGGAGCCACTAAGGCTCCCCTTTATTCACATTAATTCATATCGGATTAAACGCAGAATGCTTTCGTGATGATAACCAACAGAATGAACAGTACCAAGATCGCACCAGTGTTTGTGAACATATTGTATCCGCCTACGCCGCCTACGTTGCCGCCACAGCCATATCCTACTTCGCTCATGTGATTGCCTCCTCTTCATCAGGTATACCCTAACATATGACGTTTCCGGTTAGATGAACCGGGCGAACGGGCAACATTCCATAAATGGTTGTCTGCCTGCTTTTGACTGAAAATTAGGCTTCACGTTTACTCCTGATCCGCTTGTTGTTAACCTGAGGAACCGGAAGAGACCTTGATCCCCTTTTCCTTACGATACATGATAACCAGCAATCTCCAAAAATCATAACTGCCCGCCTCATTCATTATAAACGGTTGGTAATAACGATAAGCTTCCTCTGCCCAAGACGGACAAGCCATACTGGCAATGTTCTTTTGCTGCTGGATCCAGGCCGACTGGGATTCCAGCATCTTCTCCATTGCTGTTAACCGTTCTCTTTCCTCCATTGTCATTGGCGTCTCCTCCGATCCTTCCACAGTTGAATTATATTCAGATTGCAAATAGATCCCTGGATCCACAACACCATTCTCACTGGCCGTATATCCATACGAAGGGGTGCTGGATTTGCGTACCTCATAATGCACATGTGGCCCTGTACTTTCACCCGTGCTCCCCTGGTTGCCGAGAAGCTGCCCTTGCTTTATTTGCTGTCCAACTTTTACTGCAATTCGGGAAAGGTGGGCATAACAATGCAAGTAACCCCTGTGATCCTGCACCGCAACCGTAAGCCCATAACCGCCGAATCCTGAGCCTGTAGCCCCTTCCGCAGCAAAACGTACAGTCCCGTCCATAAATGCATGTATGGGCCCATTCCATGGCTCTGTGACGAGATCGATTCCACGATGAAATGTCTGTCCGCCAGAAATAGGATGGATTCTGTAGCCAAATGAACTTGTAATCCGATATCCCTTAAACGGATTGTCGCTCATGTTTTCACATCCTTTTCTATCATTAGATGCTTGAATCTAGTAAATGGCTTGTGCTATTGATCTTATTTTATTACAAAAAAGAACCGCTCAGAATGTTATTGGTCCAAACCCTGCGGTCTTTTCCAATGCTTATTCCAAGCGGTGATATAGATTATTTATCTGTTCTCTATCGTTCCAAGATTAAAGGGATTAAGGTTGGACAGGCTTATAAATAACTCCAAGCTGATCAATCTCTTGATCGGCTCTTCCATAAAACCCGGCGATATACCAACCCGCAGGCGCGTCCAGAATGATCTGCTCCGAAGTCTTCTGGCCCCCTGCAATTTTATTCCCCAGATTGGTCGTTAATTCAAGGTGAAAGATTCGTTTATCTCCATTCCGTGTCCCCTGACTAATCGTTGCCCGTGTTAGATATTCACCATTAGCGAGATTCAGTGTGGAAGTATTGGATTTCCCTCCATGTGTCAGAGTTGTTCCATCTCGATACAACGTCGTAATACCATCCACACGGTTGCCCGTGTCCAGTACAATTGAGCCAGGCTGCGCATCAGGTATGCGCTCCAAATCATTAAAGCCAGTTCCGCCTGCTCCTCCAAGGGTTGAACTGAGTCGATATGCAGGGGAAACACTGTATACAAAATTTGCTGTAATCGGAAAATGATCAGATAGTTGATTTCCAGATGGATCAACGAATTTCTGATCTTCCACACGATAACTTGCGGCATTCAATGTTAACGCTTTGCTTCCACGGTATAAGATTTTGTCCACAATTTCATAATTGGGGCCATTGACGTTGCCAGCATCCATAAGCGCATCTCCGTCTGCCGGAATGCTTCCACCCCGAACGAGATCAATCCAAGGATCATGCAATTCATTTTCCGTCAGCAGCATCTCGATGTTGTCTGAAGCACGGGTATAACGAGTATTCGTATCACCAAAAACAATGACCGCGTTGCCCTCAGATTGATTTTTTATGTAATCGGAAAGCTGTCTGATGTTATCACGTCTGGCTTCAAGCGATTTATCATCGTCGCCTGCGTCTGCGTGCAGATTATATACATCAATTTTCACGCCAGGTGCAATCTCGTAGGTTGCTGCGGTGAAACCTTTGGGCGTCAGCTCATCACTTCCATTGTCAAACAGACCGGATCGCTTGTTCCAGGTTACCCTTTTCAAGTCCCGGAACGGATACCGGGATAAACTGTTCAGCCCGCTTCCAAAGCCGGCTAGCCCGCTCGTTTGAGTCAAATAGGGCAGGGTTACTTGCGAAATCAACTGGTTGTGGTAATTAAAATCCTCCTGCACATTAATGATGTCATAGTCGTTCAGCTTAGGGGAAATCTGCACCGTATACTCTTGAGGCTTGGAACTGGAAACGAGACTGGGGAGGCCGCCTACATTATAACTTAGGATGTTGAACGAACCGGAGGCTGCTCCGTCCTCAGCAGCATGTGCAGCAGGGGAGTACAGAGGTAATATGCTGAATGTAACCAGCGCTGATAATAATAAAGCCTTTGTTCTTTTTGCTAATGGTTGTCTCATAAACTATCCCTCCTCATATTTTGAATCCATTCAAATATATGTACTCAGTGTTACGGGAAAATAAATCAAATGTATATTTTTGTATTTTTAAACATTTCAAATCTGGTTCAAGCCTGCATACAGAGGCAGATCATCCTCCATAAAACAAAAAAAGATCGAGGGAAAATCCCCCGATCTTTTTTTTGCAGCTGTATTAACCGATGCTGCCTTCCATTTCGAACTTGATCAATCTGTTCATCTCTACCGCATATTCCATCGGCAATTCCTTCGTGAACGGTTCAATGAAGCCCATGATAATCATCTGTGTTGCTTCGGCATCAGTCAAACCACGGCTCATCAGGTAGAAGAGTTGATCCTCGGACACCTTCGATACCGTAGCTTCATGCTCCAGCATAATGTTATCATTCATGATTTCATTGTAAGGAATCGTATCGGATGTGGACTCATTATCCAAAATGAGCGTATCACATTTGATATTGGATTTCGCACCTTCCGCTTGGCGACCAAAGGAAGCCAGACCACGGTAGGTTACTTTACCACCATGTTTACTGATCGACTTGGATACAATGGTTGATGTTGTATCTGGAGCCAAGTGAATCATTTTCGCACCTGCATCCTGATGCTGATTTTTACCAGCTACAGCGATGGACAGAACCGAACCTTTAGCTCCGCGACCTTTCAATATAACTGCTGGATATTTCATCGTCAGTTTGGAACCGATGTTACCATCGACCCATTCCATCGTTGCATTTTCTTCAGCAACTGCACGTTTAGTAACCAGGTTGTAGATGTTTGGTGCCCAGTTTTGGATCGTTGTGTAACGAACACGGGCATTTTTCTTACAGATAATCTCAACGACCGCACTGTGCAGTGAGTTCGTGCTGTAGATCGGAGCTGTACAGCCCTCTACATAGTGAACGAAGCTATCTTCGTCTGCAATGATGAGTGTACGCTCGAATTGTCCCATATTTTCGGAGTTAATCCGGAAATATGCTTGCAGAGGCACTTCACATTTCACGCCTTTAGGCACGTAGATGAAGCTTCCTCCGGACCATACAGCACTATTCAGTGCAGCAAATTTGTTATCTGCTGGTGGAATAACCGTTGCGAAATATTCGCGCAGGATTTCCGGGTGCTCTCTAAGAGCAGTATCCGTATCCATGAAGATTACGCCCTGATCTTCCAATTCTTTTTGCATGTTGTGATAAACAACCTCGGACTCATACTGTGCCGATACACCTGCGAGGAACTTTTGTTCCGCTTCAGGGATACCCAGTTTATCAAAAGTTTCCTTGATTTCGGAAGGTACCTCTTCCCATGTTTTTCCTTGTTTTTCAGAAGGACGAACATAGTACTGGATATCGTTGAAGTCCAATCCGTCGAGATCTCCGCCCCATTTCGGCATAGGCATCTTCTCGAATTGTTTCAGGGATTTCAAACGGAATTCCAACATCCACTCCGGTTCGTTCTTAATCTTGGAAATCTCGGTAACGACTTCTGCAGTCAGACCTTTACCGGTTTGAAAGATGGATTTGTGCTCGTCACGAAAACCATATTTATACTCTTCCATTTCTGGTGCTTTTTTAGCCATCTTGCTCTACCTCCCTATCGTTATTGTACATTGTCCTCTTCGTCAATTCCTTTGCGTAATGCATTCCAGGCCAACGTGGCACATTTAATGCGAGCAGGGAACTTGTTCACACCGGATAGGGCTTCGAGATCTTCATAATCGTCGAAATCGACTTCTTCCCCTTTCATCAGTGAGGAAAAACGGTTAGCCATGTCGAGTGCCTGATCCATCGTTTTGCCTTTGACTGCCTCGGTCATCATGGATGCCGAGGACATGCTGATGGAACAACCTTCCCCCGTATACTTGGCTTCCTGAACGATTCCGTCCTTCAGCAAAAGTTGCAGTGAAATCCGGTCGCCGCACGTTGGATTATTCAAATTCACAGTGACAGCGTCATTATCAAACGTTCCGCGGTTGCGCGGGTTTTTGTAGTGGTCCATTATGACACGCCGGTACAGATCATCAAGTTGCATCGCCAAAATACTCCTTTGTCTGGATTAAGGCGCTGACAAGTCGGTCCACATCTTGTTCGTTATTATATAGATAGAAGCTGGCACGAGCTGTTGAACTGACTTCCAGCCAGCGCATCAGCGGTTGGCAGCAGTGGTGTCCGGCACGAATGGCTACGCCACTCGCATCCAGTACTGTTGCCACATCATGCGGGTGCACGTCACCTAGGTTAAAAGTAACGACCCCGACATGACGCTTGGCTGGTCCATAAATGGTCAGTCCGTCAATCTCGGCCATACGTTCCGTTGCATAAGCTGCCAGCACACTTTCATGATGAGCAATCTCATCCATACCAATCTGCTCCAGGAAATCGATAGCTGCACCCAATCCAACTGCTCCTGCGATAATCGGGGTTCCACCTTCGAACTTCCAGGGAAGCTCTTTCCAATTGGAATCATAGAGACCAACTTCATCAATCATTTCACCGCCGAACTCAACCGGTTCCATGGACTCCAGCAGCGCCTTTTTGCCGTAAAGTGCACCGATTCCGGTTGGTCCGCACATTTTATGGCCGGATAATGCGTAGAAATCACAGTCCAAATCTTGAACATCCACCTTCATATGCGGCGTGCTCTGTGCGCCATCTACAACGATGACAGCACCATTACGGTGTGCAATTTCAGCGATTTGTTTTACTGGATGAACAACACCCATAACATTGGAAACGTAGGCGATTGCAACAATTTTGGTTTTGTTTGTAATCGTCTTCTCCACATCAGCCAAATCAATGTTGCCATCTGGCTGAAGCGGAATGTATTTCAATGTCGCTCCCGTTTCCTTGGCTACCTGCTGCCATGGAATCAGATTGCTATGGTGTTCCATCTGCGTAATAACAATTTCGTCGCCTTCTTTGCAAACTGCGCGTCCGTAAGACGAAGCAACCAAATTCAAAGCGGTCGTTGTCCCACGGGTGAAAATGATCTCCTGTGTGCGTCGTGCGTTGATAAACTTGGCAACCTTCTCCCGTGCGCCTTCATAAGCATCCGTTGCACGGCTTCCAAGCGTATGAACACCACGATGCACATTGGAGTTCTCATATTCATAATAATGTTTAATCGCTTCGATTACAGCCAGCGGCTTCTGGGAAGTCGCTGCGTTATCTAGATATACGAGCGGGTGTCCGTTGATTTCCTGGTGGAGGATCGGGAACTGCTCGCGGATAGCCGGGTTCATTGTCCCAGTTTCCGTTCGATGAGAGACTGCAATTGGGTACGCAGTGCTTCCAGAGGAATATCCGCCACCACCGGAGCCAGGAAGCCGTAAATGATCAGGCGTTCCGCATCCGTACGGTTAATCCCGCGCGACATCAAATAATGAATTTGCTCCACATTGACTTGACCTACAGAGGCTGCGTGACCTGCTGTTACATCATCCTCATCAATGAGAAGAATTGGGTTGGCGTCTCCACGTGCTTTCGGGCTCAGCATCAGTACTTTCTCTGTTTGCTGTCCGTCCGCTTTGGTAGCACCTTTCTCAATCTTCGTGATTCCGTTAATGATTGCAGAAGCTTCTTCACGCATAACTGCACGTGTAATCATCTGGCTTGGCGTGTTTTTGCCGAAGTGACGAGCTTCTGTTGTATAGTTCAGTTTCTGGGAACCGGAACCTACTGCAATCACTTTGGAATCGGAGCTTGAGCCATTTCCTTTAAGAACTGTCATCGTGTTGCTTGCAGTATCACCGTTGTTCATCTCGCCAACGATCCACTCAATCGAACCGTCGTTCTCCACCACTGCACGGCGGAAGGATACGTCGGTAACACTTGTGCTTAGTTGGTGAACAGATGCGAAACGGACTTTGGCCCCAGCTTTCACGAACACTTCCACAACACCGTTATGGAATACAGGTGAAGACAGTTCGCCGGATACATAGTTATCTACATAAGTAACGGAGCTGTTGGACTCAGCAACGACAAGCACGTGAGGTGCAAACGTTGCAGAAGCATCGTCTGTGAGCAGTACCGCTTGCAGTGGAACTTCAATTTCAACGTTTTTCGGAACATAGAGGAATACCCCGCCGTTCCAAAGTGCTGCATGCAGTGCTGCAAGTGAATGCTCATCTGCTTTTACAGCCGTATTCAGATATGTTTTTACCAGATCGCTATGATCGCGAACCGCTGTAGCCAGATCTGTGAAGATAACTCCTTTTGCTGCAAGATCAGCAGACAACTTGGAGTACACTGTACCGGAATTGCGCTGGATAACCAGGCTGCCTTCAGCTTGATCTTGAACCAAATCTTTGATGGAAGCAGGTACTTCTGTCAAAGAAGAAATGGCTTCACTTGCTTTATATGTGCCGTACTCGCTGACATTCCAGCGTTCGATTTTTTGTTTTTCCAGTTTGGGAAGCGCAAGCCCGCTCGCAAGCGTTAAAGCTTCGAGCCGCTGTTCGGTCAACCAGCCGGGTTCATTATTACTTTCCGACAAGGCGCGAAGCGCTTCAGATTCAACCGGAAGAATTGTTTGTGTAGTCATTGATTATCCTCCTCCGTTTTGTCTTTACGCTTCTTGGCCTACAGTTTCGTCTGTGATTCCCAGCTCTTCCTTAACCCAGTCATATCCTTCAGCTTCCAGACGGTGAGCAAGCTCAGGTCCGCCAGATTTCACGATACGACCTTGCATCATTACGTGAACGTAGTCAGGCGTAATGTAGTTCAACAGACGTTGATAGTGAGTGATGATCAGGAAACCGCGATCTTCGCTCTTCATTGCATTAACACCGTTTGCCACGATTTTCAGAGCATCGATATCGAGACCGGAGTCAATTTCATCAAGTACTACGATCTTCGGATCCAACAGCATCATTTGCAGAATCTCGTTCCGTTTTTTCTCACCACCGGAGAAACCTTCATTCAGGTAACGGTGAGCAAATTCAGGATTCATGTCGAGTTCTTTCATTTTACCTTCCATTTGGCGAATGAACTTGATCAGGGAGATCTCGTTGCCTTCACCACGACGTGCGTTAATTGCGCTACGCAGGAAGTCGGAATTCGTTACGCCAGCAATTTCACTCGGGTATTGCATAGCCAGGAACAGACCTGCACGAGCGCGCTCGTCTACTGCCATATCCAGTACATCTTCACCGTCAAGAGTTACTGTACCTTCTGTTACTTCATATTTAGGGTGCCCCATAAGTGCAGAAGCCAGCGTTGATTTACCTGTTCCGTTCGGACCCATGATTGCGTGGATTTCTCCACCTTTCATTTCCAGGTTGATGCCTTTCAGGATTTCCTTACCTTCGATCGTCGCTTTCAGACCTTCAATGACGAAATTCGTAGCCATGTGTATTGTTTCCCTCCATTGATTAAATTGATGTGTACTGTCGAAAACGAAAAAGCGCCTATTATATCTGAACAGGGCTTCCCCTGAATTTCTCCTGTGCTCCAATCTTCAAAGCAAGAATCACTTTAGAATAATTCTAAACTGATTCTCAATGATAATCAAGTCATTTCCTACGATCTCTTGTCCCGTGCAGGAAACATTATTCTACCTGATTCTATCTTAAAAGCCCGTTTGAATCAAATAACAAAACTTCTTCGTCATAAATAGACAGTGAGAAAAATCACAGGAATTTAACCTTTTAACGAATCTTCTCCTCTCAACCGAAAAAAGGACCTATCCACATCATGGACAAGTCCTTTCGATAATTAACATTACATTTTGAGCGTCTCGTTAATCTTCTGTACCTGTTCGTCAAAATCCGCAACATCCAACACCGGCGTCATTTCGCTCGGCACCGGACCATTCGGAATGGAAATCCATGAACGGCATCCGTTGTATTCAGATAATACGGGAATCTCCATCGGTTCCTTCAAACGGTACACTCGGAGTATCAATACGTGAAGTGGATCTTTGCGTTTCCACCTTAAACGGTCTTCGGCAAAATCCCCAGTCCACATATGAAAGTCATGAAGTCGATCCAGCATCTCCTGATCTCTGATCTTTAAATCCTGCGTCACTTCAGCATATGCCGTGAGACGGATCGTCGAAGCTTCAGGCACCCATTCGGCCAGTGATTCCTCAACATAGGAATGATCAGAGGACTTTATCAGTTCTTTACGCTGATGTTCATAAGTCGGATACAGATAGAACGCTGGACTTTGCAACTCAAAGCGTCGGGTTTCCTCCACAATCCCGCCTTTGCGCATTACCATAATCTGGCGACCCGTTTCCAGTGCTTTGATTGCGGAGGCCCATTCTTTTAATGCCGGTACAGTTGTGCCTATCATAGGTTCTCCTCCCGAAGTCAGTCTTGTCAGCAGTATAGACGCTGGGCGCTATCCTGACAACGTGAAAGTTAGGGTGGAGTAATGTATGTTTTATAAGGCAGCAAAAACTCGATAAGTGAAGGTGGAATTAGCCCAAGAAAGAGCGAAGCATCCACATATGTTTCTCCAGATCAGCCTTGAAGCCTGTCAGCATATCGGATGTTGGTTGATCTTCCGCAGCTTCTGCCACTTCAATACCTTCCTGGTACTCGTTCGACAATGTAGCAAAATCCTCGATCAGATTCTGTACCATTGTGTTGGCATCTTCACCACCAGCAGCCTCTTGAATAGAGGACAACTCAAGATATTCTTTCATTGTAGCTGCAGGGCTGCCTTTAAGAGTAAGAATACGTTCAGCAATTTCATCCATTTGTACAGTCACTTCATTGTAGAATTCTTCGAATTTCACGTGCAGTGTGAAAAAGTTAGGTCCTTTTACATACCAGTGATAGTTATGGATTTTCACATACAGGACGTTCAGGTTTGCCACCTGACGATTAAGTACTTGTTCCACCGATTTTGCTTGATTTGTTTTGTTTTTTGTAGCCATCTTAATCCCATCCTTTTATTATAAAATTAGTCTGACATTCACTTTAAGCAGGTCAACCTGCCGTCAATGACAGAGATTTAACAATTCGGCTCCACCCTGTGGCAGAGAGCCTTGTCGGCGGTATTCCTGTCAACCGTCCGGCCTATTTGTTTTTACCCGTGCACAGGAAGTTCGAAACAAGTCCGGTATCACCTGTCTCAAAAAAAGGGTACAAAATCACAGTTATTTCCGATATACTGACATATACCAAGCAAAGAAGTGGGTTTTCTCCTGTTTCTTCATATATATGGAGGTGGCATTCTTGTCCCAATATCACCCTTTAACGCCCCAGGATGCAATCGACCTGGCCAAAACATTACCGGGTCCGTTTGCGGCAGATGCGAATCTGGAATGTCGTGAGATCGGTGACGGCAATCTGAATTTGGTCTTCCATATCACGGATCAGAACTCCGATAAAAGTATCATTATCAAACAAGCTCTTCCTTATGCGAAAGTGGTCGGAGAATCATGGCCATTGTCTCTGGTACGTGCCAGAATTGAACGGGAAATCCTGCAGGAAGAGTATCGTTTATGTCCGGGAATGGTGCCCGAAGTGTACTATTATGATGATGATCTCGCCTTAACCGTGATGGAGGATTTGAGCGATCATGTGATTATGCGTAAAGGCCTCATCGATGGTGGAACATATCCTCATTTTGCACAACATATCGGGGAGTTCATGGCAAGAACGCTGTTTTTCACTTCAGATCTTGGTATGAACCAGCAGCTGAAGAAAGAAAAACAGGGAAGATTCGTCAATCCGGATCAATGTAAAATAACCGAAGATCTGATCTTTGATGAACCTTATCGCATTGCGGAGAAAAATAATTATGAGGCTTCCATTGAAGACGAAGCGGAAGCACTTCGTACAGATGGAGAACTCCATCTTGAAGTAGCTTTGCTGCGTGAGAAATTTCTCACCCATGGTCAAGCTCTACTTCATGGTGATCTGCACACAGGCAGCATTTTCGTCACGCCTGAATCGACCAAAGTCATTGATCCCGAATTTGCTTATTTTGGGCCTATGGGATTTGATGTAGGTGCCGTGCTTGCCAATTTGCTTCTCCATTACGCCTCGCTGCCAGGTCGAATTCAAGATCAGACGGCTCTTCATGAGCGTGAAAAGATTTTGTTGGATATGGTTCGTGACGTATGGACTGAATTCGAATCCCGCTTCCGTGGTCTGTGGACTTCCGACATGGTTGATCCTATGGCTAAGGCACCTGGATACGAAGATCTTTATGTACAACAATTATTCAGAGACGCTGCTGGCTTTACTGGCGCGAAAATGGTCCGCCGTATTGTCGGACTCGCGCATGTGGCAGATATCGATACGATTGGGGATGCCACAGAACGTGAACGTGCTCAGCGCAAAGCGTTGGCGATTGGTAAAGCACTTATCAAGCGTAATCGTAATCTGAACACAATCGGTGAACTTCTGGATACAGTAGCTACAGCAGTTACTGCCATTAAAATCTAACTTAAAGAACTCATAAAGGCTTAACTCAAGGAAACGGAGGAACATCCATGACAACCCCTGAACATCAGCCTTTGTCCTCCCTTATATGGAAACAGGACAAGCTTGAAATGCTTGATCAGCGTTTGCTGCCTGAAACAATTCTGATGCTGAAACTGTACACGCCCGAGGAAGTATGGGAATCCATCCACTCGATGAAAGTTCGCGGTGCTCCGGCGATCGGGATTGCTGCTGCATTCGGCGTAGTACTAGGTGCCAAGGCATATGACGGACTTGCCATACAAGGCTGGCTGGATCATGTAAAATCCATCTGTGCTCATCTTGCCACTTCCCGTCCAACGGCTGTTAACCTGTTCTGGGCGCTGGATCGTATGATGCAAAAAGCCAGTGACCTCGCTGAATCAGGTGCAAGCATCGAAGATAGCAATGCTGCTCTTGAAGCTGAAGCTCTCTTGATTCAGAAAGAAGACGAAGAAGTTTGCCGCTTAATCGGAGAAAATGCTCTTCCTTTGTTCGCAGACGGTATGGGAGTACTCACACACTGTAATGCTGGCGGACTTGCAACCGCGAAATACGGAACGGCGACAGCACCGATGTACCTCGCTCACGAGCGCGGCATCAACCTGAAAGTATTCGCAGACGAAACCCGCCCTGTCCTTCAGGGTGCACGCCTTACAGCCTTTGAGCTCCAGCAAGCCGGCATTGACGTTACTCTGATCTGCGACAACATGGCAGGTATGGTCATGTCCAAAGGCTGGATTCAGGCAGTTATCGTCGGTACAGACCGCGTTGCTGCCAATGGGGATGTAGCTAATAAAATCGGAACTTACAGCGTAGCGGTCCTTGCCAAAGCGCACAATATTCCATTCTATGTAGCCAGCCCGCTGTCCACCATTGATCTGTCTACACCATCCGGAGATCTCATTCCGATTGAGGAACGTGCTGCGGAGGAAGTAACCGAAGGATTTGGTAAACGTACAGCACCGCAAGGTGTAAAAGTATTCAACCCGGCGTTTGATGTCACTCCTAACGAATATGTAACGGCCATTATTACGGAAAAAGGCGTTGTTCGCGCTCCTTTCCAAGAGAATTTGGCTGCCCTGTTCGCCAAGGATGAAGCTTAAATTAATGGAAGTATGTTTTATCGTTTGAGATAGATTAGTACATGTAAATTAAAGAGAGGGGCTTCCCAGAAGGGGAGCCCCATTTTCATCGCTGATTATTCAGGAATTAGATCATCTTGAGCAATGCTTCTACACCCGTCATGCCAACCGTAATGCCCATCGCTTCGGCTTCCGTGGTCACTGACTCCATAGGTGCATGCAGCAGCTGTTCCAATGTGCGCACGCCAACCGCCCGAGCTGCAATAATCTTGCGATCCCCAAGCTTCTCATTAAGTAACCCCACATCGAGTGCTCCGCACATAATATATCCTTTAGATGTATTAATCGTCAGTAATGTCGTTTTGGGCAGCTTAACCTCTACCCCGACCAAGACATGCTCTCCAACCACAATCGGCTCCATCGTCACCATAATTTCCCGATACACCTCCTCTTCCTCAGGTCACGATAATTGTATGCCTCATTTTGGATAGCCGTGTGGACTCCTGCGGAAAAGGATTGGAAATGAATGTGGTTTTACTTAAATTAGCCCAAGTGGTTCGCTCATTTTCTATGTCTTCAGCACTATGATTATAGCAATTTTAGTGATATAGTGTAGTGAAGCTTAAATTTGCTGACATATCTTTTAACGGGGCTGGGATGAATGAAAGAAACCTTATCCAACGAAGAAGAAATCGGCTTTTTGTTCAATGTCGATATTCTTATTAAGAGCCGCTCGAATGCATTGGCACTGCAGTCCCTGTTGGAGTTCATAAACAAAGAGGAACAAATTGCGGACTTCCGGATTCAATCCGGCATAGAGCTTGGCAAAATTATTGAAGTGACACTGCAGTCCAAAAAGGACTCCTTCGCCTTTCTTCATAAAGAAAGAAAAAAATCACAATCTAATGCAAGACAGAAGAACTCATCACCAAACCAAGCGACAGATCCAACCGTTCCAGTCTTACCACAGTCCGATATCGAAACACCTGCTTCCAAGCTTACTCCTTCGTCTGAAGTATCCAACAATACCAACGGAAATTCATTCGATGTATGGATTGATACCCTCATCAAAGAAAACCGTCTTACACGGATCGTTGTGAACAATAAGAACGGCAAGCATCAGAGCATTCCATGCCGTATACTGAATTTTGATCGGGATAGCAGCATTGTGAGTGTCTACCATGTGGACGAAAAACAAGTGTATACGTTTCGAACCAATGAAATCGATGAGTTTTTGTAATCAATGAGCATTTAAACGAAAAGCAACTTACGTAGGAAATCTTTAACCATTTCCCGTGCAAGTTGCTTTTTTCAGGTTCATTCACATGTAACAATGAACTGGCACCACTTGAATAGCCCATAGCTTTAACCATCCATTGCAGATCGTCATGCGCGATCTTTTCCCCGCTGCCATACGTCCATTGCTAATAGCAACCACCCAACAATAAAGGCTACCCCGCCGATTGGGGTGATGGCTCCCAATATTTTAATACCCGAAATACTCAGTACATACAGACTGCCCGAGAATACGATAATTCCAATAAACAGCAGGCGTGCTGCCCACTTGAGCTTAGTGGAGGGTCCAAGCTGACCCGCTGTGAGACCTATGATTAGCAGTCCGATTGCATGTATCATGTGGTATTGTACTCCGGTTTCATACACCGCTATGGCGTCCGCACCGATGCTTTCCTTGAGCATATGTGCACCAAACGCACCAATAGCCACCGAAAGCATCGTCAGTACAGCACCCATCATCATCCATTTCCGTTGCATTTGCCTTCTCTCCCTTAGTTCATCTCTCAACTATTCATTTTAGCGAATCCTTGCCGTGTTTACCAGCAAGCTACGATGCGGAAGGCATTCATATGTCTGGTTATATATACTTTCCTTCGCTTTTGCCTCAAAATCGACGAAAACTGGCGTGAAACCTTGATTTTTATCGATTTTTATGGAAAAGTAAAAAGGAGTGCCTTCATTCTCTTAATTAGAATCATCTCATCGAGATTAGGTTAATTACACACACTCATGACCACGAGTAAGGAGGGATAAACCATTCATGGATAATCAAAATAACCAGAATAACAATGATCCTTATCAATCAGGCTCCGGTACAGATCATTCGGATCCCAATCATGACAACCCATTTACACCTTCTCCCTCCTCCCTGGAAGATCCACCCGTGGGTCGATTGAAACATTCTGGGCCTGTATTGCAATTTTGTGATTGGATTGGTGTCGATCATTGGTTACATGCTGACTTTATTTATTGCCACGATGGCTATCAACAGTGCAATTGGTGTCGTAACCACACCGATCCAAGTGGAAGAAATTGCATTGCATCCAGCAGTTGTTCTGGCTTCTCTGGCTGTTCTGGTTTGTCTGATACTTAATCTCGCAGGACTCATTCTCGGAGTGATTGGGCTTGTGCTCAAGAATCGAAAAAAAGTCTTTGCTATCATTGGTACCATTCTCAGTGGAGTCATGATTCTGGCATTCGCCGGGCTTATTATTGCAGGTATCTATATGGTTTAAAAGCTTACATTAGGCTCAAATTCATTTCTCAAAAAATTGTAACGAAATGACACTTGATCCCTATCATCTTCATCCATTTTAATGGCCAAATTTTCGTATCCAAAGGAGATTGACATGTCACGAATCAAAATTTTCACGGACAGCACAAGTGATCTGGCCCCAGCATGGATCCAGCAGCACGATATCGGTATTATCCCATTATATGTCGTGTTCGGTGAGGAATCACTGAAGGACGGTGCTGAAATTAAGCCGGAGCAGCTCTATGAACGTGTAAGCAGGGATGGGCGTCTGCCCAAAACGGCAGCACCTTCACCTGCTGATTTCATGACGGCATTTCAACCTTACATAGAACAAGGATATGATATTTTATATATCAGCTTGTCCTCTGAACTCTCGTCAACCTATCAAAATGCAAGATTGGCCAGTTCCGAGTTTCCAGAAGGTCGCATCTCTGTGGTGGATTCTCTGAATCTTTCTTCCGGGATTGCCCTGATGGTCATGAAGGCAGTTTATGCAGCAGAAAAAGGGCAAAGTCTGACCGAGATTACACATCTCGTCGAAGCCATCAAACCGAATGTGCGAACTGAGTTTGTCATCGATACGTTGGAGTATCTGTACAAAGGTGGACGCTGCTCTGGCATGCAAAACCTGATTGGCAGTCTGCTCAAAATTCGACCAGTCATTCGGGTAACCGATGGCAAGATGTCACCTGCGTACAAGGTCCGTGGCAAACGGGAAAAGGCCTTGGAACAAATGCTGCAAAACACACTTAGTCATAAGGAACAGATCGACCGCGATCTCGTGATCGTTGTGCATACCATGGCCGAGGAAGATGCGCTAGATTTGCAAAAATCTCTGCAGGAACAGACCGGAGCGCGAGTGGAATTGACTACGGCTGGTTGCGTTATATGTAGTCATTGTGGTCCCAAAACGATTGGTATCATTTATAACACAGCTTTATAAAAATCCTTCTTATCACACGGCACATTTTCCAGATACAATCATGCGTCCGCCTGCTTAATCCATTAAAGATCATGCCAAAAGGGCATCCCAAGCTATCGTAGCTCAGGATGCCCTTTTTTATTGTAAACATGTAACCTTAATAACTTTTTGTTTTCAGGTCATTCAAATTTTTGAACGCATATCCTTGCTTACGAGCCTCATCAATGATGGAAGCTAACGCCTCCGTGTTATCTTTCGACACAGAGTGAAGCAAGATGACTGCTCCTGGATGCAGCTGTTTCAACACTTGCTGACGCGCGTAGTCTGCCCCTTTTTGAATTTTGGTATCCCAATCTTTGTAGGCAACGGACCAAAACACATTAACGTAACCTTGGGCGTGGCTCTCTGCGAGCGTCCGGTTGTTGAAAATGCCACGTGGTGGCCTTAAAAAGGTCGCTTGCTGTCCAGTCAACCGATTGACCTCAGACCGTACCTGATCAAGCTCTGTTTTTAATTTCTCATTGGAAACTCGGGTCATATCGGGATGGCTCCAGGAGTGGTTCCCCACAATATGCCCTTCTGCCGCCATTCGTTTCACCAGCTCAGGCTGATCTTTCAGATAATGCCCGGTGACAAAAAATGCAGCAGGCACTTTCTTATCACGCAGAACATCCAATATGGCTGGTGTAAAGCCATTTTCATAACCGTTATCAAACGTAAGATACAGTTCTTTCTGTTTCGTATCCCCCAGGAAAATGGCATCGTTTTGTTGCAAAATCTCCTTAAACCCTTCCTGATCAATGGAAGGCAATTGACCATTTTGACTTTTTTTGAAGCCAAAGTGATACGCTCCATTTATTGGCGATGCTTCAGTATGCGCTGGTAATATACCGAAAGCCAATATGGCCAGCAGCATGTAGAGAACCATTCGCTTCATTGCTATCCGCTCCTGTTCCTGAAAAATTCGGTTTGTCGTTTCCTATCACGAACACCTTCAGGTAATATGCCACAGGAGCAGCTAATGTATGTAAATTTCAATTACAGATTGCTTCACATACATGAACCAATGGGGCGCCTACTCCATTCTCCATTCAAAACCGTTTATTTTCTCGCTCGGGATGATGAAACAGTTCGAGTAATGTCTGGGGTTTCCCACTGGAAGCCAGCCACTCTCTAACCATTTCAATCGCACGTGTCTGACCGTCACCACTATCCCGCCAGGTAAGCAGTTCAATCACTTTAATAATCAGGGCAGACATATTATGGTTATCATGCTCAGAGCGATCTGCCCGCAATTTATGATAGAGAGCCTCCTGCTCCCAATCAAGCAAAATCTCGTCGCCAATGGTAGGCTTCATCAAGGTGTAGGCTCTACCACATCCTGAACAGCGAACCGCACTGACCTGTTCTTGGGCAAAGATTGCCCGGATATCCTGATCGCAATCGGCGCACTGGAAATAAACCTGTATGTTGTGTATGTTATTATTCATGTTGGTGTTCCTCCTGCTATGTATGTACTACATCTATACCCGAATTATCGTTGATTCACGCTAAATTCCGTCAAATTCAGAAGGTGCTATAATCTTGTAAATATGTTAAAATATTATACATATCATAAGTAGGAAGAGGCGGATATCCATGTCAAAGGAAGAGCGTAACATTACCTGGCAGCAATCCAGCTTAAAGAGGCAGGACAGGGAGAAGCATAACGGTCATCGCAGTCGGGCCTTATGGTTCACCGGGTTATCCGGTGCAGGAAAATCCTCGCTTGCATTTGCTCTGGAGCAATACCTGTATGAAAAAGGGGTTCATTGTTACGTGCTTGACGGGGATAACGTACGTCACGGACTGAATCGGGACCTTGGCTTCACGGCTGAGGATCGGCAAGAAAATCTGCGCCGGATTGGTGAAGTTTCCAAGCTAATGGTAGATGCCGGATTGTTTGTTCTTTCTGCCTTTATCTCGCCGGATGCACAGGATCGAAATAGGGTAAGACAGCTCTTTAAAGCTGATGATTTCATTGAAATCTATGTACGTTGTTCGATCGAAGAGTGTGAACGACGTGATCCGAAGGGGCTTTACAAAAAGGCCCGCAGCGGTGCCATTCCACATTTCACCGGAATTTCCGCCCCCTATGATATTCCAGAAGATCCTACACTAATCATTGATACCGAAGAGCTTTCTGTTGAAGAAGCCGTACATGAAATTGTGCGGCATCTGGAACGGGTCGGTGCATTTCAGCTGCCGCAGCCTGTAAGCAATGCCATCGTTCACTAAATGAAAATGGCAATCATATTGAATTACCTCCCGACTACACATACATCAAAGGCGCTGCCTCAAATGGCGCGCCTTTTTGCTTTGTTCATTTCCGGATTTACCGAGAGAATCATTGCCCCACAACACCCGCCTGCATATTCAACAGTTTGCTGAACGTGCCAACCGGATCCGTAGATAATTGCTGATATCCACCTTGCTGGATAACCCGACCCTCATCCAGAACGATTACTCTATCCGCTGTTCGAATGGTGGATAGTCGGTGGGCGATAACAATAACGGTGACATGCCCTTTCAGGCGCTCAAGGGCCTCGTGAATATGCTGTTCGTTCTCGCTATCCAGCGCACTCGTCGCCTCATCCAGTACCAATACAGAAGGGTTCCGAAGCATGGCCCGGGCAAGCACCAAACGTTGACGTTCGCCGCCAGATAAACGGATACCTCGATCACCGATAATCGTATCTAATCCTTGCGGTAGTTTGTGTACAAACGTTGCAGACGAAGAAAACTGTAATGCATGCCACATCTGTTCCTCACTGGCATTCGGATCAACCAGACGCAAATTTTCACGAATGCTGGTATGGAACAAAAAAGGGTCCTGAGAGACATAACCTATCGAACTTCTCCAGGCTAACAATCGATTCTCGGTTAAAGGCACCCCATCCACCAAAATCTGACCGCTCTCTGGACGAATGAGTCCCATAATCAGATCAATCATCGTGCTCTTTCCGGCTCCCGACTTGCCTACAATGGCCGTCATGCCTTTCGCCGGAATGGATGCATACGCCTCGAATAACGAGTAGGTATCACTGCCTTCATAGCGAAAATTTACTTGCTGACACTCAATGGATTCCTTAAGCACCAGGGGCTCAATGGGACGCGCATCCCCACCTTCCTGATCATGTGGTTCATCAGCATGAACTGTTTTTTCGCTAATCTCCCGGCTTTTTTCCGTCTCTGTCTGTAACTCTCTCACAATCTGAAACGCGGGCAGCATGGAACTCATATACTCCAGATTGGACTGAATGGACGTGAAGCGTGGCCACAATCGGGAAAAGATCAGAATGATAAGCAACAAACTTGCCGGAGGTACTGCGAGCACATGCAGGGATAAATAGATAAAAGCCGCAATAATGACAGCCGCCGATACTCGATGAATCAGCTGTGTACTACTATTCAACTGACTGAACTGAATCACGTTATGTTCAATCCGCCCACACATACGCTCAAACCAGCTGATATGTGATTTTTCAAGCATATTGCTCTTAATATCCTTGATTCCGTTAAAGTGCTCTGTAATGCCATTGTAATAGCTCTGGGAATATTCGGATGTCTGATCCCCGATCTGTTTTGCCCGCTTCACGAATTTTCTCAACACAATAAACAATACCAATCCGCAGACCAGGACAAGGGTGGTTAACTTGGCAGACAACCAGAAAGCCAGACCGATTTGAATACCGGTAAAGATCAAGGAAGCCGCCATTTGAAGCATAATATTCGTTCCCTGACTGACTCGGGCGAGTTCGGTCGTTAATATATGATTAAAATCGGATTTTCGTTTTTGGAGGAAAAAAGACCACTGCGCCATAATGATGGCACGATAGGTTTCCATACGCAGCGTTCGAACAAATTGCTGCTGAATTCGCGTGTTGCGAATCGTCTGAAGACGTTGAAGCCAAGCCTGTCCGGAGACAATGAGGACAAAGGTCAACAGCACCAGCAGCAGCCGGCCATTTTCCGGAAAACGATTTAAAAATTCGGATATCCAGGGTAAGTGCAGACCTGTGGAACCCATTTCAAAAATACCAATGAGACTTAACATCGGAACGAGCATATATATGCCGATTCCTTCCATCAGACTGATGCAGATCATGCCCAGCAGGTTCCAATATAACACTGGGCCTGTTACACGATGCAGCTTGCGCATAAAGAATTGCAATTCCGAAATCATAGGTTATCCCCTCTCCGTCATCGTGTTCCTTTTGATTCGCCGCCAGAACCAGAGAAACGGACGTAACGGAAAATACAAAAAATGCAGTGAACGCGGAAGCGGTAGTTGATCTACATCCCAGGTACTTGGGTACAAACGCTCAATGAAGAAAAACAGCTTCTGCCTTGTGCTTCGCAATGCGAACAGATAGGAACGATAACTCTTTACATCTGCCGGGCTCTCAATCATCTCATTCATGAACACTACGCCGCGTCTCGCTAATTTCTCTCCCTCACGTCTGTGGGAGGACAACAAGGTGAGGTAATTGGCATCTATAGGCGTATCCAGCAGTACAGAAGCGAGATGAAGAGCCTGTGAACCGATGGATAATCTGCCCTCAGCTTTCAGGCGTCGCTCCACTTTTTTGACGTCCAGTGGCATGCACCGAATCATCTGGTCGATATCCAGCAGCCAGCGCAGTCTGAACCACCCATGTCTTGCGCCGTGCGTCACGAGATATGCCCACAGATCCTCCCTTTCCAGCATACGGACAGGCGTCTGGGTATAAGTGCTGAATCGGCTGCGTTTCCAAAGCAATTCAAAATCAGTTTCTCTTCCCGAATCCGGGTTAAGTCGCCAGTGGATCTCCACTTGAGTTCGTTTGACCGGGTGTTTGTAACAGATATGATGTTCCCGCCATTTCCAGCTGGCAACGGTCCGTGTTCGTTTGCCTTCCTTCGATTCATAACCAAGCATTTCAAGGATCTCTTCCGCGGACTCCACATCATCAAAAGGAATGAGGATATCCAGATCTTTAGAGGTCCGCAAGGATATATCTCCGTAAAGATCATGTGCCAGTGCAGGTCCTTTGAGTGTTATATTCCGAATGCCTCGTTCACGAAAAGCACCACACACCTGCTCCATTTCGGCGGTCAGATGCAGCATGCGAAACGTATTGGCTGTATATTGCTGCCTCAGGTTTTCCACTACAAAAGCGGGAATAACCGCTGAATCCAACTCTTTTATTTTCAGATAGAGAACTGAATATAATCGATGATGATGGGCGAGCTGCAAAAAGAGCTGCCAGTCCATTCCCTTCATCTGTATCCGGGCGTCCTCAGGGGTTATTGCTGTTAGATCGCCTTTAATCATGCTCAAAATCAGTTTAAGCTCCTGCGGAAAATTCGCTGTATAGTTTTCCCATTCATGTATCGTAGACAATCTCTCCAGCTCCCCTCTCAGGACACCGCTTGCCAAACACGCCGACAACCGTATATTGGTCCATTGTATCTGCTCCGGTCACAATCAATTTCCCACTTCGCAGCCAGGCATGTGCCATCATTTGGCCTTGTTCATTCCGTGCAGTACCCATATATAGAGTACTCTCCACTTTACGGCGTTCCAGCATCTCCATCGCTGCGATTGCCATGACAAGGCAACGGCTCTCCCATAAGGTATACCTGCTGGCAATGAGTATGGCTTTAGAAATATTTCGTATTGTCGTCACATCACTTCGATGGAGTCCCGTCATCGGCGTTTCGTACATCGGTGTACCGAGACCTGGAGCAATCTTGGCAAAAGGCATCGCCTTCAGTATTCGTGCCCACCCAAGGTGGACATAGGCTTCCCATACCAATCCACGGATTTCACGCGGCAATGAACGATAGGCTTTAATTTTTCGTAACATGGCTCTACTCTCCGCGGGTAACGTCAATTAATCCTTCATGCGTCAGATGCTCAAGGAATTGAACAACCTGTTCACGGCATAGCTCTGGTTCAATCTCATATTCTGAGGCTAACACTTCAACCAATTCATTCAATGTTCGTTCTTCACTGATCAGGTCCCAGATTCGTCCACCCGTGCTGCCCAGGTTATAGTACTTTCCGTTATGAATGCTCATCATGACTTTTTCCCCGCCCATGTCACTGACAAGATTGCCTTCCTTCCGCAACACACGGTCTTCCCCATTCATTGGCTTCGTTGCTGTCATTGTCCTGTATACACTCCTTTACGTGCATGTTCTGTAATCTGGTCAGCCATCTCAAAAGCAGTAAAATCAGATCCTGACCTCGTGATTCTGAAAACTTCGATACTGGCGGACAGTCGTGAGACTGTCTCGAACAGCCATTGTGCCAGACCCTGCCTGGTCACAAGTCCACTACGAAAGGTATGAGAGCACAACATGTGAAGGCGTTCCAATCCTGCAACTTCCATTAGCTGTACGGGTTTCAGCATCTCTTCCGGCTTTGGATCAAGTTCAAAAACAGCAGCAAGCGGAACCGGTCTATCGTGAAAATAGTGCTGAACAGGTATCGCGTACTTCGTAATCTCTGCATGAACCGTTGCATAATCCTGTTCCTTCATGCCGAATCCATCAAGGCTGGGCTGCCATAACTTTTGCTGCGGATACCCCGGCGATACGATTGCTCTTCCCCCCGCATCCCATGTCAGAGCCACAACATCATCCGTTAAGAGTGGATAACCACGTGAAGCAAGTGCAGCGGATAAAGTAGATTTGCCCGCACCCGAATGTCCAACAAACGCATATGCCCAACCGTCAATGACCACCGCACTTCCGTGCAGTGGAAGAATGCCGCGCTGCATCATAATGACGGCCATACATGTGCCCAGCACGAACAATCTAACCTTTTTGTCGTCCGCTCCCGCTTTAGGGGATACCACAATGCGGCGTCCTTGCTCCATGAGAAACAGACCCGTATCCTCGATTCGAAAAAAAAGACTGCCATTCCGGGATACAAAGTTATCGCTCCCCACATCCCACTCTTCCCAATGTGCTTGCAAATCAGCAATCTCAATGTGTACATCCGCATGGACAGCTTCAGAATCTGTACCGTTCTGTACGGTTTGGAGTTCAGGCATGGGGAATTGGCTCAACCAACGCAAGCCATACGCTTCATACTGCACAGGCAACAATGAATGACTCCTCCTTCACGATCTGCATGTAGATAAAAAAAGCCCTTATATTCGCACTGCTCAATATAAGGGCGGAGGCGAAAAGTGGAATACTGCCCTTTCCGCCCTTCTAAGTATGATGGCACATGTTAAAACTAAACAACTTAGGAAGTTGGATCGTACATGTCAGCATCGTGAACTGTAATCCAGTCGATCTGTCTGTAACCTACGCCCGCCATTGTTTGGTTCACTTCCAATACTTCCAGTGCTGGTGCTTGCCATTCCTTTTTTTCCATTTGCATCGTGTTCACCTCCTCTCATGAGTCAACTGATTAGAATCCTTATCCCTTTATATCGCTAGATTCACCAGATACATCAGAACTTTCGGATGAATCGATATACGATCAGGCTATGCATCATTAACCGCAAGTCCGGGTGGGAAGCAAGCTCGGGTCGAGGGTTTGGAAAATTCGCAAGTGCCGACTTGATTCGCTCTGTGTTCAATATGCCAGCGACCCGGCTGTCAGAACATAGCGCACGCAATTCCGCAGTAAAATCACCCCAATTGGGAATCATGCGGTGCAACCAATCTGCGGGCTGAACACCGCGCACTCGCTGGTTTAATCTCACTTTGTCTGGCAGCTCTGGTGAGGTAGCCCGACGAATCAAGGCGCGATCCGTACCTTGACTAACATATTGTTCAATCGGTACAGACAGACAGAAACGAATCACTCTGGCATCACTCGTAGGATCGCGTTCCCATGCCCGATAACGAAGAGAGCATTTGGTGGCGACAGCACCATTTTTGTTCGCAATAGCCAGGTTGTTGAATTTCTCTGCTCGTACTTTAAGCGCATCTGCCTGAGCACCGCCTTGCAGAACAATAATGGATTTGAGCCGTTCCAATACGCCTGTTCGCCTAGCAAACTCCGGATGGATTAATTGCACCGATGCGGCCTGGGCAGCCCCCTTCGACATGGATTTGAACAATTCCGGATACGCTTTTCGGCCCGTAATTTTGGCAATTCGCGAGAATTTCATCCCGGTACGTTCACTGTACTGCTGCATTTCCCTGAGCCACCGGAACCAGCGTCCGCTTTTTAGCAAACTAGCGTAATAATCCAGTGCCGGCCCCCAGGAAACCGTGAAGTTGCCCCGTGCTCCAGTCAATAAAATGCCTGCATCCTGCTGGCTCGCTTTTTCATAGAATCCACGAATCCAGAATGAGTTCTCAAAATATTTATAGGGCATTTCCATCATATCAAGCCAGGTATCTACTTCACTAAGAGGACTTCTCCCCTCGAAATCAAGATAATTCTCTGTGATATTACCGACGTGATTAACGGTAGACTGGATAAAAGGGCGTTCATCCGCTAACAGCGTTTTCGATGTATAATCCGTAAAATCAGACACCGGAACATAACTGTACGCATTTAACGTTTTCCCCTGTCTCCGCAGTGTTCCTGACGCAAATCCAACCACAGCTCCAGAATCCAGCCCTCCGCTCAAAGCAGCAGCCACCTGTCGATGCGTTCGCAAACGCGATCCAACGGCTTGACCAAACACCTCACGGAAAGCTTCTACATACTCCCCGTCTGACTTGAGTCTTAGAGGCTCCACTTCGTCCCAGCGATGATATTGTTTCTGTTCCAGCCTGCCATCCCTGAAGCTAAGCGTATGGGCAGGGGGCAGCTGGCTTACTCCACGATAGACGGTAGAATGGATATCTGCTGAGTCATGCATGTCGGGAATGGCAAGAAATTCGGACAACCAGATTTCATCCAGCTCTTTATGTACACCTTCCAATTGCAGTAACGGATTCATTAAGGTACAGAAGGCAAACCGCTGACCATCATGCCGAAAATAGAAGGATCTCATGCCAGTAATGTCTCTGGCAGCGAAGAGTCTGCGCTTGCGATCGTCCCAGATGGCGAAGGCAAAATCGCCAAGCAGTTTCTCCGCCATATGTTCATCCCATCGCTGATATGCACGCAGGATCAGTTCACTATCCGACAATCCTGCTAACTCCGCTCTCGATATAGAGAGTTGATCTGCCAGCTGTTCCCGATTATCCAAAATGGCATCCGCCGTGATGGTCAGACCGCTCACTTCATCAAATAAAGGCAATTGCTCCCTGACCGACTCCGGTGTAATCCACTGGGCGTGGCAGCTCAGGAAGGCTTCATTACCTTTCCAGACCCCCGTTGTATCCGCCGGAACGTGCCCCAGACTGGCATATAGGTGCCAACTGTCCTCCCATAACGCTTGCTGACCATCGGTGTGAACAATTCCTGCTATAGCGCTCATGACTTTCCTCCCCGAAGTATCTTGCGCTGTGAAGCCCAGGCGCTTAACTGGTTACCAAACGGAATCAAGGATTTGATACGCTGAATCTTGCTATGAGCAGAGGCGAGTTGTGCCTTCAATCGTTCCCGCTCATTGTACCCTCGCTCCAGCCGATTATCGGCTGCACGAAGTGCGGCTTCCAGTTGCCTGATGGTTGCAAGTGCGGCCAGTGTCGGATCAATCGCTTCTGGTTCACTCGTTCCCGGATTATTGTTATTGCCATCTTGCGTACCGTCCGCAACGTCTACAGGCTGCATCCGGTAACCATGCTGCCAGCTGCAGCCTGTTGCTTCGGAGAATTGACGATCTAGCTTTGCAATGACTTCCTCATCCGGGCCAGCTTCATAGCGCACCCCCGTCCATTGCTCGGCTTCTTCCAGCTGTACACTGTACCCCATCCGATGGAACAGATCTGCACCCATTACTCGGCAATAAAATTCAACTTCCTGTGGATCTAGTATATTTTTCCAGTTGTTAACAGAATCCTTATGAGCTTCCTGATGCGAGGAGAGAAACGGATCACCGACACCCATACTGTAGAACATATTGGACTTTGTACTATCCGCAAAGCGTCCATATTGCTCTATTCCTTCTTCATATCCGATACCAAGAAAACCACATAACTTTTCCATTTCGTCCCGAGGATTGGAGACGAGTTGTTCGTATTGAACTTCATAGGCATTCGTGTGTTTGTCCGCAAAATAATCATTCAAACGGAGCATACCCAGCGTGAGATCAACTGCTTTCATATTAAGATTCGGACTCTTCAAGCTGCGAATCAGTTCGAAGCCTTCTCCAGTATGGCGGTTTACCTTTTTGTAAGAAGCAGCTACGGCAAGGGGGTTACGCTGAAGATGAATGCGCTTGGACTGTGGAAACAGGCGATCCAGCCATTCCAGCATATAATAGTAACGAGGAGATTTATCTACGAGGAAGTCTGCCCCGCTCCCCTCCAGAAATCCGTTATAAATTTCAAGAGCAAAGCTTCTGCACGCCTTTTCAAAACCTTCGTCTGAGACCATGGCGCTATAAAACTGACGGATGATAGCACTTCCGCCATAGGGGCGGGAATCAGCCTTCTGCAAATCTACAAGATTCATCAGAAACCACATCTCTTGTGTAGCAAATACACGGCTGTGATTTTGCAGCATCACGGTGGATAGCGAACTTCCACTGCGAGGTACACATAGTAGTAAGACAAGTCCGTTACCATGAACATCTACCAAGGGCAGCCTCTCCTCTGTAAAATTAAAATAAGCATGCAGTTGGTATAGCTCTCTTTATCTCAACATCGGCTATAAAAACCATAAGGGAATAGGTATATTGGATAATGTGCTTTCGACAACTTTTAGATACGATATGTATTCATAGTTTTACTCTATGATACAAAATGTATCATGTCAATCTTTTATTTTCACCTTTTCATAATATCTTTCTATCCACTCTATTCTGTTCTCTGTCGTTTAAGCACTTATACATTTTCTATCGTCCTTACCAGTTATGACTGTTGCACAAACATGAAAAAGCTCTGGAGCCGTTTACGAATAAACAGGCCCACAGAGCACTATTATTAATAATAAAAGATTAGCTATACCACATCGTTAACCACTCATCCAGTCGATCTTGCCTCCGACCCTTTCGCTGAAATCGGATGATGCATCCAGCCTTGCTCTTCTTCCTGATTGGCCTGTATTGCATCCGACATGCCCTGCTGCACCTTAACCGTTAATAACACAGCAATCCCAGCAGCGAAAAAGAAAATCAGAGACAGGATTCCCCAGCGGGTTGACCCTGTTAATTGACCCACCCAACCGAATACAAACGGCCCAAAAATCGAAGAGAATTTGCCTGTAATATTAACAAAACCAAAATACTCTCCTGTTCTGCCTGCAGGCATCAAATTGCTGAACAAGGAACGTGCCGTCGATTGGCTTACGCCCTGAACTACGCCAACCAGTCCGGCGAGCAGATAGAAATGCATGGCTGACGTCATGAAATATCCCAAAATTACGATGCATATGTAAATGGACAAGCTGACCATCAACACCTGCTTCGCACCCCAACGCTGTGCCCATGCCCCCAATAGCAAAGTGCAAGGAAACCCGATAAACTGGGTCAGTAACAAGGCCAACATCAGATCGGCTGTGCCGATCCCAATGCTTGTACCGTAAATGGTCGCCATCAGGATAATCGTGTTAATGCCATCATTGAAAAACCAGAAAGCAACCAGCATACGCATCAACTGGGGAAAACGCCGTATCTGGCGAAACGTTTGGCGAAGTCTGCGTACGCCCACACCAGCATAGCCTTTCCATGACTTGGGCAATTCTGGCGATGCAGGCCGACGTGGGGCATGGCGAAATAATGGAATGGAGAACACCAGCCACCACAACGCTACCGAGATAAAAGCAAGCCTCGTTCCAGCAAGCGTACTTCCCATCCCAAACCAGCCAGGCTGTTGAATCATCAGCATATTGACCGCAAGCAACAGCCCTCCACCAATGTATCCATAAGCATACCCTTTGGAGGACACCATCTCTCTTCGCTCAGCTGATACCAGATCAGGCAGCATCGCATCATAGAACGTGTTGCCACCCGCAAAACCGATGGTCGAAATGACCAGCAGAGCAGAAGCAAGCAGCCAGTCTCCCTCTCCAATGATGCTGAATCCAAGCGTTGCGATAATGCCAATGATGGAGAATACCCTTAGAAAGTCCCCCTTACGTCCCGATAAATCCGCCAAGGTCCCCAGCAAAGGGGTTAACAGGGCTACACATAACATGCCGATGGAATGGGTATACGCTAGATAAGATGCTGCGGTATCTGCATCCAGCGTAGCAGCAGCCACAGAAGCATAGAAGACGGGAAGAACCGCTGCAAGTACCGTCGTCGCATAGGCCGAGTTGGCCCAATCATACGTAATCCATGCCTTAATTGCCCGTTTATCCAAATGGTATCCTTCCTTTGCACACATCCCTCAAAAGGATGTTAAGTAAACACCTGTCACTATTGTAAAGGAAGTTCTTCACACTTGTTCACCGTTTCTGTAAAAAAGTTCCGGGCGATCTGTGCATTTTTAGCTGATCCCGGAAGGGAAACTCGCGCAATTGTATCATTTTATCTACTCACGCATCACATATCATCCCCGCCCGTGAATATACTTAATTACCGACAGGCCAAACTGTGCCGCGTAATCAATGGGGGGTGCCTACATGTCAAATTCACACCAGCCTTACTCGTTCGTCGTATCCCGGGAAGATTGGTCGCTTCACCGCAAAGGGTACCAGGACCAGCAACGCCATCAGCAAAAGGTTAAAGATGTCATCAAGCAGAATCTGCCTGATTTGATTACCGAAGAAAATATCATTATGTCCGATGGACAACAAATCATCAAGGTACCAATCCGCAGTCTGGATGAGTACCGTTTTGTGTATAACTACCAAAAGCAAAAACATGTGGGCCAGGGAGACGGTGACAGTCAGGTCGGAGATGTCATCGGACGTGATCCCGCTTCGAAGAAGCCAGGCAAAGGTGAAAAAGCCGGAGATCAGCCTGGGCATGACATCGTTGAAGCTGAGGTGAGCATCGAAGAATTGGAAGATATGCTTTTCTCGGAACTGGAGCTTCCGGATCTCAAGCAGAAAGACAAAGATCAGATTGAGACACATACCGTTGTATTCAACGATATTCGAAAAAAAGGCATGCAGTCCAATATTGACAAGAAACGTACCATATTGGAGAACTTGCGCCGCAACGCCACGACCGGCAATCCGGGTATTCACCATATCAGTCCGGATGATCTGCGTTACAAAACGTGGGAGGATAAAATCATTCCACAATCCAATGCGGTCATCATCGCCATGATGGATACTTCCGGATCGATGGGTTCCTTTGAGAAGTATTGCGCACGCAGCTTTTTCTTCTGGATGACCCGTTTCCTCCGTCGTCAGTATGAGAAGGTCGAAATTGTTTTCCTCGCCCATCATACCGAAGCCAAGGAAGTGACCGAGGAGGAATTTTTCACGCGCGGCGAAAGTGGAGGCACTATCTGCTCCTCTGTATATATGAAGGCATTGGAAATTATTGATAGCCGTTACCCGCCTTCCAGCTACAACATCTACCCTTTCCACTTCTCGGATGGGGATAACCTGACCTCGGATAATGAGCGGTGTGTCAAACTGATTGGAGAACTGATGAAACGCAGCAACATGTTTGGGTATGGCGAGGTGAATCAGTACAACCGCAGCAGCACACTCATGTCTGCCTATCGTCATATCAAGATCGACCAGTTTATGTATTATGTAATCAAAGAAAAAGGCGAAGTGTACAAAGCTTTGCGCAGCTTTTTCCAGAAACGGGAAGGAGGCAGCGTAGGATGACTGATGAAATCCGCGACCTTGAATACGCCATTGCCGAGATTATGGAAATTGCCAATGGATTCGGACTGGATTATTATCCGATGCGTTATGAAATATGCCCTGCCGATATCATCTATACCTTTGGAGCGTATGGTATGCCGACCCGGTTCAGTCACTGGAGCTTCGGGAAGACTTTTCATAAAATGAAGATGCAGTATGATTTTGGACTCAGTAAGATTTATGAGCTCGTAATCAATTCCAACCCTTGTTATGCTTTCCTGCTGGATGGCAATTCCCTGATCCAGAACAAGCTGATTGTCGCACATGTGCTGGCGCACTGTGATTTTTTCAAAAACAACGCTCGGTTCTCCAAGTCGAATCGCAATATGGTGGAGAGTATGGCAGCAACTGCTGACCGGATCAGCAACTATGAGATGGAATATGGTACAGAGGCTGTTGAAGCGTTCATTGATGCCGTTATAGCCATTCAGGAACATGTCGATCCACAGTTGATCAAACCCCGCCATTTGGACAAACAACGCTATATGGAGATGAAAATGCGGGAGCAGCGCGGGGAAAAAAAGCCAAGGCCGGAAGGTCGCTATGATGACCTGTGGTCCCTTGATGATATCCAGACCGAGGAAAAACCTGTAGAGGGCATACAAGTACATCACTTCCCCCCAGAACCGGAAAAGGATATTATGTGGTTTATCCAGGAATTTTCCGAAGTGTTGACGGATTGGCAGCGGGATATCATGAGTATGATGCGTGAGGAAATGCTCTATTTCTGGCCGCAGATGGAAACCAAGATTATGAATGAAGGCTGGGCCTCCTACTGGCATCAACGCATTATACGGGAACTGGACCTGAACAGTGAGGATACGATTGAATTTGCCAAACTGAACTCTTCTGTCGTGCAGCCATCCAAGCAAAGTTTGAATCCCTACTATTTAGGGCTGAAAATATTCGAGGATATTGAACGTCGCTGGGATAACCCTTCCCGGGAAGAAAGAGAACGTTTTGGACGTCAACCGGGGCAGGGTCGGGCCAAAATGTTTGAGGTTCGTGAATTCGATTCCGACACCTCATTTATCCGCAATTACATGACCAAGCAATTAACCGAAGACCTTGACCTCTATGTATTTGAGAAAAAAGGCCCGGACTGGAAAATTACCGACAAGTCCTGGCAAAACATACGGGATCAGCTTGTATTTTCACGCGTCAATGGTGGTTCTCCATACCTGGTCGTTCAGGACGCCGATTACCTGCGAACAGGCGAACTCGTGCTCAAGCATCAATATGAGGGCATCGAGCTGGATCTGAAATATATGGAACGGACCCTTCCTTATCTGTACCGCCTCTGGGGACGTACCGTCCATGTGGAAACACGGGTTGAAGATAAGCCGATCTGGTTCACATATGATGGCAAGAAGCACCACCGCAAGTTCTTATCATAAGAATACAAAAAGCGGCAAGTCCCTGGCATATGGCGGGGACTTGCCGCTTGGCATTTTTTATGAATATTAGTTTACAAATCAGTGATGATTAGCAACGAGTTAAAATCAATATTTAAAATTGCGCTTCATGGCACCGTGCTTAAATGAAGTAATCACATAACGCTCACCTTTGTCCAACACTTTGTAAGATACAACGTATCGATCCACGATACAGTAATATGTATTGCGGTACTCACGGGACGGCATCAATGTGCCCATGGTGACCGCCTTCTGTTCCACTCGCTGAATAAGATTAATTTTGTATTCCATCGTTTCTTGGTCTGTAAAATGTTCACTCTTGATCTGGCGAAGTCGGTTCATCGCCGTTGCGGTCCATTGAACCATCAATTACAGCTCACCACGCTTCACCAGTTCAATCAGGTCATCTGTCGAATACAGCTTGCCCTGCTCGATGTCTTTCTCGGATGCTTCAATCATTTGTCTTATTTCCGTATCGGAATCCAGCTCATCCACCGGGTTATACACTTCATATTCCAAGCCGGCAATACGAATGAATTCCTTATGATCTTTCTCATATGATTCAATGACAGTGCCATCAGGAGCTTTCAGACTAAAATTCATCCCTTGCAACCTCCTTCGATGATATCGCTATACCTGCTGATGAGAACCTTAATCTGAATTATAGCATACAACCGTGTTGCATCCCATCATCTCCAACGCTTCAGCATTTCAATCCACTTTTCTGTTGTCAGTAAGAAGCTAAATAACCGCTAACGGAACTAACTTCCATTCCCATCTGTCTATGCGGAATTTGCTTGTATTTTCACATAATGATCCGAAACTATAAGAACACAAAAAGCGGCAAGTCCCTGGCATATGGCGGGGACTTGCCGCTTGGCATTGCAGTAACTTACAGAATTGAAGGAGCTCCCTGCAGTCGCAATGGTACAAAAAAGTCATGCTCCACTTCGCTTGCTGGCAATGGACGGCTGAAATAATATCCCTGAATCTCACGGCAATCATTTTGCATCAGAATATCCAACTGTCCCTTCGTCTCGATCCCTTCCGCAATCACTTCCATCTTCAGATTCTGAGCCATCGATATAATCGTGGCCACAATGGCCTGGTCACTTCGGCTCTCCGTAATATCCGTTACGAATGAACGATCAATCTTCAGTTTGTGAATTGGGAAATGTTTCAAATAACTCAGTGAGCTATATCCTGTCCCAAAATCATCCAGGCTGATTTTGACCCCAAGCGCTGTAAGTTCATTCAGAATACCTGTAGACACGGACGCATCCATCATCATGCTCTCTGTAATTTCCAATTCAAGATAACGGGCATCAAGCCCTGTCTCCGTGAGGGCATTTTTGACCTGCTCCACCAGGTTGGATTGATGAAACTGCTGACTAGA
Source organism: Paenibacillus sp. 11B (assembly GCF_030487755.1). NCBI lineage: Bacteria > Bacillati > Bacillota > Bacilli > Caryophanales > Paenibacillaceae > Paenibacillus > Paenibacillus sp. 11B. The sequence goes on from NZ_JAUKNS010000002.1 coordinate 1,422,173, forward strand.
CAAGTTAACGGATACCGGAATGAGAGGTCCGCCACTCGCATGCCAAAGCTTCATCTGTCTGCAAGCTTCACGCAGTGTCCAGTTTCCAATCTCATAGATCAAGCCTGTCTCCTCTGCCAGTGGAATGAACACATTCGGGGCCAGAACGCCCTTCTCCGGATGATTCCAGCGAATTAAAGCCTCTACGCCGATCATGCGGCTGTCTTCTGTACGAATCTGGGGTTGGTAATACAGGACCAGCTCATCCCGCTCCAGTGCTTTGCGCAGATACCCTTCCAGTTCAATTCGTTCATACAGCTCCGAATCCAGTTGGGCAGTGTAAAACTGAAAACCGTTTTTGCCGTTTTTCTTGACTTCATACATAGCGGAGTCGGCATGCTTCAATAACGCATCCGCTCCTGTTCCATGGTATGGATACATCGCGATCCCGATGCTTGCTGTAACGTAAAAGTCATTTTCCTTCAATCGATAAGGCAGCTGAATCGCTCGAACAATTCGTTCTGCCAACTCCGCCACCCGTTCCTCCGTTCCCTGCTCATTCGTAACAACGAGTGTGAATTCATCGCCTCCCATACGAGCAAGCATGACATTCTCCATCGCTTTTGGGTCTGAATCCTGGATTGCACGCATAATTCTGCCGCTCACTTCTCTAAGAAACACATCTCCAATGGAATGTCCCAGGGAGTCATTAATCATTTTGAAACGGTCGATGTCCATCACCATAACTGCAAATGAGTCTCCTGTTGCCTCAGAAGTTGCAATCGTGCTCTCCAACACCTCATCCAGCTTGCGACGGTTTGGGAGCCCGGTCAACGGATCATGCAGAGCCTGATGGCGGATGCTTTCCTGAGCCTGTTTCTCCTCGGTAACATCTTTGATCAGAATGTGGCTTCCCTGATGTTTACCATCAATCAGTACAGGTACTACAGCAATACTTAGGTCAAGGAGATTCCCCTGAACGTTCTTCATTTTCCCCATGAAATGCTGCTGCTCACGGCTATCATCATCCCACACCACATGCTGCATTTCACTTGTCCAATGAATATCAACGTGCTGAGCAATCTCATTAATAGAACGATGAATGATCTCTCTCTCCTGGTACCCTGTAATTCGTGTGACTGCAACATTAATCCCTTTGATTGCCCCATGCGTATCCACTGAAATAATAGCGTCTGAATGGTTTTCGTACAGAGCCTGATACCACTGTTCATTTTCGAGAATCCGGCGATCCTTCTGAGATAAACGCTGATTAATAAAGATACCGAACAAGGTCAGCCCCAAGGCAATAAAAGTACCCGCTGCAATGAGGTATGCGAGAAGTGAAGGCTCAATCTGCATACCCGATCCTGCCATTGCGTCATGTGCATGATGAAATTGCGCGGCTGACATCCCCGTATAATGCATTCCCGAGATGCCCAACCCCATAATGAGTCCGCTGCCCACCTTGTAAACCCAAGTATAACGTGACTGATGCTGCCGAAAGAAAAACATGAGCCATAAGGCAGCAAATGAAGCTAAAGCTGCGATCAGGATGGATAACACCACCCTGCTTGGATCATACATAATTGGAACCGACATGGCAGCCATTCCGACATAATGCATGCTGCCAATACCTGCGGTCATGAGCAATCCTGCGATCAGGAGCTTGCTTATTTTACCTGATTGCTGACCCGCAATATTTAACGCTACACCAGATGCAACGATGGCAAGCAGAACGGATAGAAAGACCTCGCCTGTGGAATACGACACATGCATGGGAAGAACAAAAGCGAGCATGCCCACAAAATGCATGGACCAGATTCCCAAACCCATGGAGAATGCCCCGCAGGTAAGCCAGACATTTCGGGACATACCTTTAGCCAGACTTACCCGACCCGCAAGGTCAAGCGCTGCATAAGAAGCCAACGCTGCAATAATGTAAGATAAAATAACCAGTTCTAAGTTGTACGTTCCATGTAGGTGATCCACTCACTCTGTCCTTTCAACCGGGAAATGCCTTGTATGTATGCAAAATGTAAAAAAGAAGCGAGTGCGCTGTCTGGATGACAGGCACTCCCTCCACATCATTTGTCTCGTGACCACCGACTTGTTGTAAAGCCAAAGTCATACATCTCAAACCCGTTAATATTGTTGTATTTAGTCTAAACGTCCTAGCCTTGAAAATCAACACTTTTTTCCAGATAAAATGAATGTTTAAAATCCTCAAATTCCCATTCACCATGCGCCTTGGAGGCGTTTATTCCCCCCCTTTCCACCCTTTCCTCGCCTACCTTATTCACCTTGGACCCGTTCCGCCTTCTTGCGAACTTCGTCGGTCATCGTCTGCTCGTAGCCCTTCACATCAAGCTTGTTGAATTCCTTCACATATTCATCCCAGACCTTGTTAAAGTCAGCTGGACTGGAGAGGACCAGTTTGGGCACATATTTCTTTTGCAACTCCGTGCGTTTCTGCCCATAGATATGGGCTGGTGAGCCTTGATCAAAAGCAATGCTCCAAGCCGGGTACCATGGACGTTCTTCCGGCGCAGCGAACAGCTGGGAGAACGTCGCCACATCATACTTTTCCAGAATGAGCTTATCTCCATCCGTATAGGAGAACTGGGCAACTTCGGGTTGTCGTTCTACACCGACAGAATTACCGTCAGACAGAGTCGAACCATTACCGTAACGCGGCCAGCTGTACTCAAAATATTTGAATCCGAACGATTCGCGAAACTCATCTGAATCAGTTTTCCGAATCATTTCTGGTGAGCGCCTAAACCGCCCCTTGTCATCCACTTCGTAGGTCTGTCCTTCGATCCCCCAATTGGACAGAATCTGATTCGCATCCGTTAACAGGTTATCGAAAAATTGGATAATACGGACTGGATCTTCCGCGCTTACGGTTATACCAATCCCACGGTTATTTACAAAGCTTGGCGGATCAGTATACTGATCCTTGGTATTTGCGTCGTATACAATAGGCAGTGCCATATAACGCAAATCGTCGTTGCCCGTTTCCTTCAAATGGTTCATTTCCTGCCCTACCTGCCAGGCATAATCAAAGAATCCAAGCACTTTTCCACTGGTCACTTTCGCAAGATACTGGTCATAGTTGTCGACAAAGGAGGACTTATCGAACAGTCCCAATGAATTCATTTCATTGAGCTTCTGCATCCAGCGTTTGGTCTCTTCGGTCAGCCCATAGTCCCTGGCTTCCTGTGTCTGCATATCCACCATGATGGCTCCATCATTCGGATAGCCTGCAAGATGCATGGCCGGGTTGGTAATTGTAAAAAATTTATCATCATACGTCAGTGACAGAAATCCAGTTAATCCTTCATTTTTGTGCTTGTCAGCGTATTGTTTAATCAGATCCATATATTCATCCAGCGTAGTGATCTTTGGATATCCAGCCTCCTTCAATACACGACGCTGTACCCAGAAGGCTCCTTGATCCACATTCGGATTAGGCAGATAGTCTCCAACCACTGCGCTCATAGGCAAAAAATAAATGCTGCCGTCTTCTGCTTTCATCAGATTATAGTACGGCTCGTACACCCGCTTTATATTAGGGCCATACTGATCGATCAGATCGTTGAGTGGAATAAATGCACCCGCATCCACGATTTTGTCAATAGCCCCATCCGGTACCATCACATCCGGGTACTTGTTGCTCGCAATCATCGTCCCGATTTTGGTATCAATATCCCCAACAAGGTATTCAATTTTGAAATTAACTCCGGTTTGTTCCTCCAGCTTTTTGCCGATTGTAGTTTCGTTTGTGTTGATGTCCTTGCCGGAACCTGCTTTAAAATACGTGAAAGTGACTTTCTCTGTGCTTTCTTTACCGTCTCCCCCTGCTCCCGCTTCCGATTTAATCTCACTTCCTCCCCAGGAACACGCCGTCACCATGGTTAAAACTAATACTGCCGGCAGCCAGCGCTTCAGCATGTGGTTAACCAATAAGTACGCACCCTCTTTCTCCCCACACTAATGTAAGCACTTTTATTATAAGGTTGAAGACAAGCTTTGTTTACCGGATAAACTATAGTTTTTTGCCTTAGAATGTTTGATGCTTTGCCGGGTTTTGTTATTCTTCAAGCGGTAAACCCATTTCCACACGCGTACCTTCCCTGGGAGCGCTATCGATTTGAATATGGAATCGGCTCTCGTAGACCAGCTTCAGACGATAAATGACATTCTGTACACCTACGCGATCACCCATTGAGTCTTCCGTTTCCACGTAAGAGAGCAGCTGCTTTCTTTTGTCCTCTGTCATACCTGCCCCGGAATCCTCCACCACACAGATCAGTTCTGTACCTATTCGCCGAATACGAAGTCGAATCTCTCCACCTTCCTTCAGTGGTTCGATACCATGAATGCTGGCATTTTCAACAAAAGGCAGCAATGTCATCTTGGGAATGGAACATTCCGCAGCCTCTGGGTCCAGATCAATCGTATAATTCAGCTTGTGACCAAAACGATATTGCTGGATTTCAAGAAAGCAGGTTACATACTCCAACTCTTCCCGTATGCTGACTTTATCCTGGTTCCAGGTTAGGGCATTTCGAAAAATTTTAGCCATATGATAAATAATCCGTGCCGTCTCATCCTCATCTTTCATAAGACTGCGCATGCGGATGGTCTCCAGCGCGTTGAACAAAAAGTGTGGATTAATCTGACTCTGCAATGCATTTAATTGGGCATGCCGCCGCTGTAACTCCAAATTTTTATGTTGAATATCTGCCACGTAGACGTCGTTAATCAAACGATGGATTGTCATTGTCATCCGATTGAATTCGGCTGTCAGCTGCCCAATCTCGTCCGTCGATTCCGGCTGTCTGATCGGTTCAAATCGCTGATGCTTCACTTTTTCCATGTGTTTCAATATTCGTGCCAGCCTCACGTGGATTGTGCGTGTCATCCAGATAATGATCCAGGTCGGCAGAATCAGATTAATACAGGCCAGTACAACGACGAGGTGACTGGATTTGCCCAATTCCTTGTAAATCTCAGATTCATCGAACACCCCGTTGATTTTCCAACCCTCCATTTCACCGGACAAAGAATAGGCTATTTCAAACTCTTTCTTAGTTAGTTGATCCATGACATCGCTATAATTCACGAGTTGACTCGTCCATGGGATACCAGAATCCGTCGAGTAATCTATTTGTCCAGCCGGATTAATCAGATAGAGGTTGCCCTGTACGTTAAGGTTGGTGAAAATCTGGCGAATCGTCGACGGCTTCAGATCCAGTCGTACGAACTTTTCCTTCCATCCGGGCAGAGCTTCATAATAATTAAGTTTGCGTAAAATACTGAACGTCTGCCGATTCCCTTCAGGACCGGATCTCATCAGAATGGGTGCGGAGTGTTCACTGTTTGCCAGCATCCTGTATGGCTCGGACTGTCGAACCTCTTCGGTCAGAAACTCAACTCCCCCGGAAGGCAGTACACTTTCGTTATCCACATATATCGTCAATCCTTGGAGCGAGCGGTAGCCAGAGTAATAGGTATTCAGGATTTTGCGAAGATAGGAATCGTAGGCTTCGATATATTGAACCGGATTGGTGTAAACCACATCCAGCATCTTATTTAATATACTGTCCGTATAAAAGCTTGAGGAAAAATCGGCCGCATTGCGAATTTCCCCCATAAATTGACTTCGAATCTGTTCCATTCCTTTGGAGAGGTCAGCCATTCGCTGGGATTTTACGTTCGCTATAGTCACCTGATAGAAAATAACATTAGTCAGGATAACGGGAACGAGTACAAAGAAGAGATATAAGATGAGCATTTTATCGCGTAAGCGGATATTATTAAAAAAGTTGAGCTTCAAAACGTCATCTCCTACCCTTCTTCCAGGATGCGATTTCGATATTCCGTAGGAGAACATGATTCCGTTTTCTCAAATTGAGTCGCGAAATAGTCACTGCTTCCGAACCCAACCCTCTCGGCGATTTCATATACTCGCATATCCGTCTGACGCAGCAGCTTCTTGGCTTCCTCCATCCGAAGCTGAAGCAGGAAGTCGTTGAAATACACCCCATACACCTTGCGGAAGCGTTGCCCCAAATAGACCGGATTCATGTAAAATTCGGAGGCAATACTTCTCAAACTGATATTGCTGCTGTAGTTGGCTTCAATATAATTTTTGATTTTTGTCATGGCACCTCTGTGATTATACTGACGCTGTTCCGCCAGCTTCCGCGCTGAATCCAGCATGAACACCGTCAACAGCTGCCTGGCCTCAGCCAATGTTCCCCGCTCCGCTTGCCATGCCAGAATTGGTTTGAACGAAGGTATCTCTTTCACATTCGCTTCAGCCGATTTCAGAATCGATAGTACAGCCGAGATCAGTTGGTGGATCGCCGAAGTCACTGCAACAGGAGCGTAATTAGCCGCTCTCATGCCGGTGAACCATTCACTCACTGCATGCTCCAACGCCTGAACACGTTGTTCCTCCATAAGTGTCAGGAGCTCCTGTTCCTTTTCATGATTGGTATGCACCCACTGTACAGGCTCATGTTGCATGTCATCATACAGGACGATCCCGCTATTCTCTGAAATAAATTTATAGGAAACCGCCTTCAGTGCAGTCTGATAGGCATGTCCAATGAGTAAAGGTTCATAACAAACCTTCCCGATATATATGCTTACAAATTCGTGGTTCATTTCGGCGAAGCAAGATTGCATTTGCCCAGCAACCGCTTGAAGATTCATTGAATAGGGACGTAGATGTTCCGCAGTTAACAGAAATCCTACACGTTCACCGTGCTCTTTTACATGCAAATACAAGCTATTTTCATACATCTTCCCAAGAACAGACTGCACAATCCGAACAAAATTCTCTCCCTTCCCGCCTCCTGGCCCCTCCTCTTGAACCGTATCCGAAGCCCGGAAATGTGGCGTGTTATTCTCAAACAGCAGATATGCCAGGGCGTCGCCAGCCCGTGTATCCGTCAGTTCAGTCCACTGTTTAACCGTTTCCGCATCCGATTCGCCATAGATAAACTGATTAAGTAATCTGGCATATTCCTGCTCACGTCTGGTTTGTTCAGCATGTTTGCGTCGATTCAACTCCTCCGCCAGCTTGCGTAAAGTGCCTTCCAGTTCAATCTCATCAATTGGCTTCAAAATATAATCCTGTACCCCGTACCTTACGGCCTGCTGGGCGTAAGCAAAATCATTATATCCGCTCACGATGATAAAATAGGGCAGTTTGCCCTTGGTTAGAACCTGCTCATCACGCTCAACCGTGCGCCGGATTAGTTCCAGTCCATCCGTCTCCGGCATGCGTATGTCCGTAATGACAACATCGGGTTGCAGCTGTTCGATCTTGATCCAAGCTTCATCCCCATCATTCGCCTCTCCAGCCACTTCGAACCCGCATGCTTCCCAGCGAATCAGTTTTCGAAGTCCTTTGCGTGCGTATACTTCGTCATCAACCAGCAGTACCCGATGCATGCCCATCACCCTTCCCATTGAATGACAATTGGAGTGTTCTTCTATTCATCAGCAAAAAAAAGAAAGCGATTACATTAATTTTTGTATTATTCTGCCTTTTATTGTTAAGGTCTGTGTTGCAAAAAGTCAACAGCTTTTCCTGCCAGCTATGCACAACAAGCTTCTGATATCCGTTATTTCTTAGTATGAAATAGGATACCAAAAAAAGCACAGCCCATAGGCTGTGCTGGTTTCAGGACTTTTACCCGTTCACAGGTGCAGTCGTTTGACGGATCACCAGATTGGATGGCTCCGTAATGACTGGTGGAGTATATGCAGGATTCTCAATCATGGCGATCAGATATTCAATTGATTTGATCCCAATGGAATGAATGTTTTGATTGATCGTGGTTAACCCCGGTTTGAACACTTCCGCATAATAAGTGTTATCAAAACCGACAACCGATACATCCTCCGGCACCCGTAAACCATGCTTCTCAATTTCGTGAATTGCACCAAAAGCAGACATGTCTGAAGCACACACAATTCCCGTAGGCTGGTCCTTCAATGCAAGCAATCGGCGAGCTGCCTTACTGCCACCATCGAAAGAATAGTCACAGACCTCCAGATACACCGTTGAATATGGAATACCGCAGACACGCAATCCTTCCCGATATCCATCCAGTCGAAGGTTGGCTACGGCAGGTCCGAGTGTACCTGAAATATAAGCAATTTTCTGGTGACCCAGTTCATGCAAATGCTTCACACTCATGGCAATGGCATTTGCATTATCCGTCGTTATGTATCCTGCCCGCTTGCCAAACAAGTCGGTATCAATAAACATCGTCGGAATCTCCGCTGTGACCAATTCCTGAATACTCTTATTGTCTCTTCCTTCCCCGAAAACAACAACGCCATCCACATTTCGGCTGCGGCAATGTTTGATAAACGAGTACGTCGGATCATCAAAACGTGTAGATAACCGAACAAGATCGTATCCGCTGTTTTCAAGCGCTGTTTTGATGCCTTCAAGCAACTCTGATACAAACGGATTGGTAAAAGGGACCGTCAATAATACACCTACCGTCCAAGAACGGCGTTTTACAAGTCCACGTGCAACCACATTCGGTTGATATTTCAATAGTTCGATGGCTATATTGACTTTTTTGCGAGTTTTGTCACTTACATCGGGATAATCGTTCAGCACTTTGGAAACGGTTGCAACAGATACGCCCGCCTCTTTGGCCACATCATGGATAGAAGCCACCTGATCACCTCAACCTCTTTCGAATCCCCTGTCTCCGGCTGCATTCACTATAACATCGGCAGGTTTGTCTACCCATTATAGCTTAAAACAGCCAGAAACGGTATCACAGCTTCCATCCAGTGTTACCGGCTATTCTTGATGATCCAATTTCCTTAGATCAAGTGCCAATTTCTCCATAGTGGTAGCAAAAACCGCAAGCTCTTCTGAACGGGATGCCTGACGCCTTGCCCCTGAAGCAGTGTGCTTCGACTCTTGTTGAACACTGCTCAGCTTTTTCATGATCTGTGCCAGGTTCGACTGGATTTGTCCTTGAGCCTCACGGGAACTAGCCGCAAGTTTGCGAACTTCGCTGGCAACCACCTCGAATCCCCGTCCAAATTCTCCTGCATGCGCAGCTTCAATGGCAGCATTCAAGCCCACGAGATGACTCTGATCCGAGATTTCGCGAATAAGCTCACCCATTTTACCAATCTGATGAATTTCTTTAGTTAGCTCTCCCAGTAGCCCGTTGGCCTGATCCTGGGAGGCTGCTGTTTCCCTGGCGACATCCGAGATGGCCTGAGCATTTTCGTTTAATTCACTGATCATACCCGTCAGCTGCTGGGTAATCTGTGTAATCGCCAGCAAAGTGTGCTGCTGATCATCAGCCAGTTGATTTAACTTTTCCTTCTCCTTCTTCTCGTAAGCCTCCAATACAAGTTGTGAATCAAGATTGAACATTTTACTTAGTGCCTGAATGACCAAATGCCAGCTCTCAGGGATAACTTGCTGGAATATGCTTGTTGCAATATCGAGGTAAACCATATACGTGCCCAGATAATAATCTTCGGACAAACCAATGCGGGAATGGACTAATCCGATTGCAATTCGCTGTTCAATATATGCATCATCAACCACACCATCGGTCATCGATAACCAGTATTGCTTTTGTGTTTCTTTCAACCGATCAATGGAAGAGAAGCGGGCAATCAGATCGACCAAATTCGGATAATTACCCACATGATTGTAGAAGTGGTCCACCACTTCATCAACGACTTTCACAAACGCGGGTCGATGATCAGCAAGCAATTGCAGATCTTCGGCGGTCAATCCAATATAATCAAGTTGTTGTTGTCTTGATATAGCAATATTCATAACTAGTTCTGTCAGCTCCTTAATAACCACAAAAAATAATAAATTGTAAATATCTGTATCGATTATAGACTAAACGACCTAATTTTACATATACCCTAAGAACTATTTGTCATGAAATTGACCTTCTTTGTCAGTTTATTAGCCTCCAATTGTGCGTTTCCGCATATAAAAAGACCCCTGACCCTGCTGTGAAGGAGCCTCACAACAGACATCAGGAGCCTGATTCGGAATGGTTGTTGCAGATTAGCGATTCAACAGACTGCCCACATAACGGAGCAATTCATTGGCACTGGCTGCGGTGTAGCCATGTTCTTCAATCAACCGTTTAATCACTTCATTCATTCGTTTGAGTTGCGTTGCATCTGGTGTCTTGGTTGAAGTTGTGATCTTAACAATGTCCTTCAGGTCAGTGAACAGTTTCTTCTCAATCGCTTCACGCAGACGATCATGACTGCTGTATTCGAACTTCCGTTCCTTGCGGGAATAAGCCGAGATGCGGATCAATATCTCTTCCCTGAATGCCTTTTTGGCATTTTCGGAAATACCGATCTGCTCCTCAATCGAACGCATTAAGCGCTCATCCGGGTCCATCTCCTCATCCGTCAGTGGATCACGAATTTTAGACCAGTTGCAGAATGCCTCGATATTATCGAGGTAATTTTCGAACAGCGTTCTGGCCGACTCTTCAAACGAGTAGACAAATGCTTTCTGCACTTCTTTCTTCGCCAATTCATCATATTCTTTACGTGCCAGAGCAATAAAGTTCAGATAACGCTCACGTTCATCTTTTGTAATTGAAGCATGCTGATCCAGACCATCCTTGATTGCCCGTAGTATATCCAGCGCGTTAATGCACTGAAGATTTTGTTTAATCAAAGCACTGGATATCCGGTTGATGACATAACGCGGATCAATGCCCGACATGCCTTCATCCAAATATTCATTTTGCATCTCACGCAGATCAGCTTCTTTGTACCCTTCGACTTCCTCGCCGTCATACATCCGCATTTTTTTGACCAGATCCATGCCTTGTTTCTTCGTTTCCTTCAGGCGGGTAAGTATGGAAAAAATGGCTGCAGTCCGCAGGGCATGCGGTGCAATATGGACATGCTTCATGTCACTTTGCTGAATGAGCTTGCTGTATATCTTCTCTTCCTCGGAGACCTTCAGATTGTAGGGAATCGGCATGACGATCATCCGGGATTGCAAAGCTTCATTCTTTTTGTTGGAAATAAACGACTTGTACTCGGATTCATTCGTATGCGCCACAATCATTTCATCCGCACTGATCAAGGCAAATCGGCCTGCTTTGAAGTTACCCTCCTGTGTCAGGGATAACAGGTTCCACAGAAACTTCTCATCACATTTAAGCATCTCCTGAAATTCCATCAACCCACGGTTGGCCTTATTCAATTCTCCGTCAAAACGATAGGCACGCGGATCGGACTCGGAGCCGAATTCAGTAATGGTTGAAAAGTCGATACTTCCGGTCAGATCGGCAATATCCTGTGATTTGGGATCAGACGGACTGAATGTTCCGATTCCCACCCGGTTATCCTCGGAAATGATGACCCGTTCCACTCGCACCTTGCTGATATCACCGCCATATTCGGTCCGAAGACGCATCTGGCAAGATGGGCAGAGATTACCCTCAATACGGACACCGATCTCCTTCTCCACTTCGGGACGAAGCTCCAGCGGAATCAGATGCAGGGGCTCTTCATGCATCGGGCATCCGTCAATGGCGTATACGGCGCCCTTTTCTGTCCGGGAAAATTGTTCAAGGCCACGTTTAAGCAGCGTTACCAGCGTTGACTTCCCTCCGCTGACCGGACCCATTAACAGCAGAATCCGTTTGCGTACATCCAGACGGCGTGCTGCCGAGTGAAAATATTCTTCCACCAGTTTTTCAATGGACCGATCCAGTCCAAAAATCTCCTGTTCAAAAAACTTGTATCGTTTGTGCCCCCCCACTTCTTCCACGCCAAACGATTCAATCATCTGGTACACTCGAGCGTGAGCCGTCATTGCCGGAGTCGGGTCCTCTCTCAGCAGTGCAATATAATCTTCAAATGTCCCGTTCCATGATAAACGGTCACTTTCTGCCCGATGTTCCGCAACGCGTTCAAAAATATTCATGCTTGGTACCTCCCATGGCTCCTTTAGTGTGATTGTCAACCATTCCGAATGGTATGAAGAAATCAATAGAATTTATGCTTCTGCTTGAATACCAATCTTGCGGTCCGGATAAGTCCCGCCACCTTCTGTCCAAACATCAGTTATTGTTGTGAAAAGTGTATTACATACCTATGCGGCAAATCGGATAAGTTGACCTCTTTTTTTCAATTTGCGACTCTGAATTTGAGGCTTTCCCTGTTCTATCAGACATCTTGTGCACTCAGAAAAAAAAGCATGGATATGATATAATGAAGGTTCTAAATTCACAAAACGGGACAATACATGGCCAGAGAAGAGCCACTTCAGGAAAGGAGCAGAAACGATGGCGGTAAAGTACGAAACGGAGTTATATTCACCTGTAAAGGTTTTTTTCGAACGACGCGGCTACGACGTGAAGGCTGAAGTCAAACATTGTGACCTGGTTGGAGTCAGATCGGATCAGAATGAGCCACTCATTGTGGAGATGAAAAAAACATTCAATCTGTCCCTTTTGCTGCAGGGAATGCAGCGCCTGAAGCTCAGCCCCTTCGTGTATCTGGCTGTTGAGCGGAACCGCAGCAAGCGTGGCGCCGTGAACCAGCGCTGGGGAGAATTGTCTGCACTGTGCAGACAACTTGGACTGGGGCTTCTAACTGTCACGTTTTACAAAACCAAATCCCCACTGATTGATGTGCTGTGCGAACCTGCTGCCCAAGTTCATGATCTGGTTGGCAGCACCGGTGTCCGTAAGGGTGGTATCCGACGGCAACGACTGCTGAAGGAATTCGACGAGCGCAGTGGTGACTACAACACGGGAGGAAGCACACGCAGACAGCTGGTCACCGCATACAGGGAAAAGGCATTACGTGTGGCTTCTGCTCTTCGTGCCCAGGGAGAAGCCTCCCCGGCCTCTCTCGCCAAACAGACAAGCGTGGGTTCCGCTGCGGCCATACTGCAAAAAAATTATTATGGCTGGTTCGAGCGGCTATCCCGTGGACGATATGTGCTGACGATTAAGGGTGTTCAAGCCCTGACCGAGCATGCTCACATGCTTGAGGATAATGATATGATTGAGCGGAGTATAAATGAACTAGAAACGGATTTTTCTCTGGTTCAACATAACGATAGTGAGCTGGAGCATATTGCGGAAGTAGTGGAGCCCTACCTGATCCACCATAATAGGAATGTCTGAGGAAATGTAGCTTCCTTCAAATGAAGATGCAAAAAAAAGCCTGTCATCTCCGCGGAGATAACAGGCTTTCTCGTGTTTCTATATATAATTGCAATTAGAAGCTTGCTGCTACTTCAGAAGCCAATTTCAAACCTGCTGCCACGATGTCCTGGGAACGATCAGGTGAAGCATTGTGACCTTCAACGATAACCAGTTCAGGGTTTTGGATACCCCAGAAGTTCAGTACGTTGGTTACATATTTTACGGACATTTCAGCGGATGCCATAGGCTCTACGGAGTAAACTCCGCCACGCGCGTTCAGCAATGCCACTTTTTTGTCGCCTACCAGACCTACAGGGCCTTCAGCAGTGTATTTGAACATTTTACCAGCTTGGCTCAGGTAGGAAATGTAGTTCACCAGTGGTGCTGGAACAGTGAAGTTCCACAGCGGGAACGCAAATACCACTTTGTCTGCTGCCAAAAATTGATCTTGCAATTGTGCAGCCAGTGCAGCCGCTTTTTGCTCTTCTGGTGTTGCTTCGATACCGTTAGCTGCTTTGTAGCCACCAGTAATTACAGTGTTGCCGTAGTATGGAAGATCTGTATTGTAGAGATCCAGTTCGGTAACTGTGTCACCTGGGTGGGATTCTTTGTATGCGCTCAGAAATGCATCGTACAATTGTACGCTGACTGCTTGATCTGCAGGACGGTCGTTTGCTTTGACAAATAAAATGTTGGACATGTTCGTTCCCCCGTTAGTTAAAATATATGAGTGCTTCTCCAGAACTTGCAATGAATGCAGCTTATATAAAGAAAACAACAACTCATTAATACATATTATATATAAAAATGTTAGTGGATGCAATAACGTAATTACTTTGGGGGTAACACATTTGCTTCCAAATTCACTGCCTGGAACTTCTGCTGGCTCAGGTCCCAGGCGCGAATTTGACCATACATTCTATCTTTTCCTATATCCGGTTTAGCTCCGGGCTGTAAACTCTGTGATGGACTCACTAATTAGATTCATGCCAAGCAGCAATTCATCCCGGCCGGGATGGCTGAAGTTCAGTCGGATGTACCGATGATCCTGCTCACCAGTGGAGCACAGAGAGCCTGGAAGAAAGGATACCCCTTTTAACAGAGCAGCTTTGAGCAGAGCTCCGCTGTCCAATCCATCCGGCAACTTAACCCACAGATACATCCCCCCTTCAGGAATGCTGTACTGGCTCCCCTTCCAGCCCGGACGCTTCAATAATTCGAGCATAAGTTTGAGTCTGGTCTTGTATTCCCGGTTCAGCATGGACAGATGATCGCTCCATTTAAAAGGAGAATGAGCAAGCAGTTGATACAATAACCGCTGATTCATTGGGCTGGACTGTCCATCTGCTATTCGCTTCACAGAAGCCATAGCCTGGATCAGAGCCGGATGTCCGGCAGCCCAACCTGTACGCAGGGCGGGTGCTACGGTTTTGCTAAACGAACCAATATAGAGAACATGTCCACCCTGATCCGCTGTATCCAGCGCAAAGAGGGAAGGATACTTCCGGTAGAAGTCTCCCGGCTCCAATCCATCGAAGTGAAGTTCGCCATAGGAATCATCCTCCACAAGCAGTACGCCATAGCGTGAGCACAGATCAAGCACAGCCTCACGCCGTTCCATGCTCCACAGCACGCCGGTTGGATTGGAAAAACTGGGTGCAGCAAAAAGCAGCTTCGGTCTCACCTGCTGCATGTGATGCTCCAAAAGGTCAGGCAAAATGCCATCCCCATCACCTGTGACGGGTACAATTTTGGCACCCTGCATCTCCAGAACCTCGAGACACCCCGGAGAGGTAGGATGCTCAACCAGTACGGAATCTCCAGGTTCAAGTAATAAACGCATCACAAGATCGATGGCCTGCTGAGTACCTGTGGTCAATAGAATCTGCTCTGGTACTGTCCGGATGCCCTTACGTGCATTCCAATCGTTGTCCAGCCATTCTCTCAACGGTCTGTACCCTGCCGGCTCACCATACTGCAACGCGGAGGGTCCGGAACTAAATACAGACACCGCTGCTTCTTCCAGCAGTTTGAATGGAAACAGCTCCTCTGCAGGCAGTTCTTCTGCCAAAGAAATGAAATACTCCCGGCCAGACATCTCACGAATGTCCCTTAGCGGTGATGTCAAAAGCCTGTTTGTACGGGAGGCGAAGAAATATTCCATCGGTCCGTTCCCCTTTCATCCCTAAATCCGAACTGTGCTCGCAGTCCGTAGCCCCTACAACCTATTCCTGTTGGACACTGAATATGACCAAACCGGGCACTTGACGAGTCATCGTACATAGAGATTCATGGAACCATGCTCATCAGGATACGGTTTTGGTCTGCCTCGCATATAAAGCGTAACGTTCAATCGCCTGTGCCCTGCTACTTACATCCAGCTTCACGTATATTTTACGCAGGTAATTATCAATCGAACGTCTGCTAACATTAATCTCACTGGCTATTTTATCATAGGTTACGCCCTGAACAATTCTTTCCATAATAAAAGTTTCGGTTTCTGTTAATTCAACAATAAGTTCTTCGGCCGGAGTCTCGACGGGCTGGGCCCACTCCGCACTGGCCAACCAGGATAATGGAATGGATACACATCCCTCACGCAGCCCGGAAATCAGATGAATCAGCTGGCTAGGGGAAGCCTGTTTGGATAGCATACCACTAGCACCAAGACTGATCAGATGACGAAATAATTTTACATTATCCTCGTCCGTTAGAATGATGATGTGACTATGTGCCGACAGATTTTTCATCTGGGCAATATACTGATCCGCCTGGCCCTCAGGAAGCCGATAATCCATCAAAATCAGATCGGGCTTGTGAATGTTCACCAGGTCAAGACCTTCGGACCCGGTCGAAGTCATCCCCCGTACCAACAAATCCTGTTGTTCTTCCAAAATCAATTTCGTACCCAGCATGCTGGTGGGGTGGATATCTACGATGACCACCTGCCATACTTTTTTCATTGTTGTTCCCCCTGTTATGTATTGGACAAATTCCTTTTCTACCATCAGCCATGATGATGACTCTATCCTTGCGACAGTCCGTGTATAGAAGAAGTAAAAGTCGGATTATGTCGAAAAACAGAAAAACGCTTGATACAGCTGCAAGAACAGCTCTATTTCTACTGTATTTTGCTGTCGACACATCAGGACTTTTGTCTTCCCGAGCGAAGAAAGATCAAAATATAGTATAAATTTCCTGCATTTCTATCTAAAAAAGTCGAAAAACATGCCCAAAGTTCCTACTTATTGCATCTATAAGAAATTGTATCCTAGGACTTCCTTCCGATGCAATCTCTTTTTATCCTATTACTCAAAGAATTTCATTTTTGCGTAATCAATAGGGGCGTGATAGAATGAGGACTGGAAAAATTTTTGTACCTATAAATAACCAGGAGTGATGATATGAAACCTTCTGTCCAACCCTCTGACATCCATCACACCCGGAGCGCCAAAGGTAAGGCCGGATCTTCAGTCAAGCTGTTTCTGGTCATGTGGATTGTTCTCATTGCACTTGGAGTACTCGGAACCTACTATTATAGTAACCACCTCCAGCAACAGATGATTCATCAGCTTCAGACCCATAATCAACAGCAGATTGCAGCACTCAAAGCCGACTACGAAAAGCAGCTAACAACGATATCCAAGGAAGTAGCGGACCTGCAGGGCCAGGTGCAGTCCTTTAATGAATTGCTGACTTTCACCAAGGATAATGCAAACGATAAGACCGACAACAGCAACAAATTGTATACGCAGCTGAGCGAAGTCAAAAAACAACTGGAAACACTCCAGAAAAAGATGGACCTGCTCAAATGATTACACCCGTAAAAACGGTTAATCGTTTATTTATGCTTGCACTTGCTCCTTTTGTTGGATTGATATTATGCATGCTGCTGTTTCGACCTCCGCTTGAACCCGGAGACTTCATCGGTTCCGGTCTGACTGAAGAGACCGTTACACCCCGGACCCAGGCGATTAGCCAGGAGCTTGCAGGGGCAAAAGAAGCTGCTGTTCAGACTTCTTCTTCTATTAAAAGAACAACGCATTTGTACAATCAGACGACGAGTACGATGTCTGCGATAGTACAGAAGGCAACAGTTCAAGCCGCTCGCCCGGAAACGATCTATAATCAGCGAATCTCCTCCAAGCTGGGCGTCCCGTTTGAACGGATTGACAGTGATCGGCTTACGATTGAACTGTATAGGGTCAACCCAGGTCCCTATAAGGGCTATGCGATGAAAATTAAGCTCAAAGATCCCACGGCCATGAAGATGGCTCTGGACAGCGAGCCTGGGCGTTCTGAGACAACAATGCAGGCGGTTAAGCGCCATGGTGCCATTGCCGGCATTAATGCAGGCGGATTCGCCGACAGCGGCGGCAAACGCTACCCGCTGAGCACAACCGTTATGGACGGCAAGTATGTGAATGGTTTTCAAGCCAGCTTTAAGGATCTGTTTTTTGTAGGTCTCAATGATACAGGTAAGCTGGTTGGCGGTAAATTTTTCGACAAAAGTTCCCTGGATCGCCTACAACCGCAATTCGGAGCCACATTTGTACCCGTGCTCTTGCAGAATGGACAAAAGATTGCCATTCCGGCCAAATGGAAAGTATCACCCAAGCGGGCTCCACGCACCGTAATCGGAAACTACAAGGACGATCAATTGTTGATTATTGTGGTTGATGGTTACAACGAAGGAGGCAGCTCAGGAGCTACTCTGGAAGAGCTGCAAGGACGGATGTACAAGCTTGGCATCGTGGATGCCTATAATCTGGATGGCGGCGGATCGTCCTCTCTCATCGTGAATAACCGGGTTGTGAATAATCCTTCGGATGGGAGCCTCAGACCGGTACCTACTCACTTTTTATTTTACAAATGATGGTGTGAAGCATTCCTTTTCTTCCTATAATGGTTATAATAGAAGTAAATGAATTGTGCAGGAGGTGCCAAGTGTATGTCATTTTCGCTGACATTTTGGATTATTGCTATCGTATTGACGCTCTTCATTACAGGCATTCTCACTTCATCCTACAACAATGACAAGACCAAGGGCCTTTAAGGGCCAAGCCTCTCCTCGTGAGAGGTTTTTTAATTGGAATCAACCCCAAGTTAAATAAAAACAATAATTTAAAAAAACAATCCAAACAAGAGACAAGGCTTAAAAGAATATGCAATTCTTCTAAGCCTTGTCTCTTGCTGCACAGTCGACGTTTAACACTTCATCCATGGAATGAAGAAGGGGCAGCGTCGTCAATAGCTAACCGCCTTTTCACTCCGGGTGTGTCCATCCTGATCGGACTGAACCTGACTGTTTACCGATCCACCCTCCACCAGTGTCACGTAGATGCGCTCATGATCGACAGGCTCTCCGGCAATAATCTTAATTAATTGTTCAGCGGCCAGTGCGCCCCATTTTCGTTTGGAATAATCAATCGTGACCAGTCTTGGCTGCACATATTTGCTAAGTTCAATATTATCAAATCCGATAATATCAATATCCTGACCAATGTTTAACTCACTGTCAGCGAGCCGATCACACATCCCAATGGCCATCTCGTCATTGAGACAAAACACTCCAACCGGTTGAGTGTACTCCTGAATGATACGTTCAGCTGCACGTTCTCCGCCACTCTTCTCGAAATCTCCGGTGATCTCAATCCATTCCACATTCGCTTCCCGCTCCGATACCTGACTCACAGCCTTCAACCGCTGAGCCGAGTCAAATGAACCTTCCGGACCTGTCACGACATAGATCTTCGTATGCCCCTGTTCAATCAAATGCTCCATCGCAAGGGTCGCTCCTGCCTTGTTATCCAGCAAAACCTGATTAATGTTCGGGTGATCCAGCTCCCGGTCAAGAACGACAATCTTGTGCCCTCTGTCTGCATATTGCAACAGTTCCTTGCTCGCAAATGTATGATCCAGAATGACAGCACCGTCAATCATCCGCTCTGGAAGCATTCGATGAGATTGTTTGCCGCTGCACACAATCAGGTCGTAACCTTGCGCGTTACATACAGACTTCATACCACTGAGCAAGTCTCCATATACATCCCCGCTAAAATCCGTCAGAAATACGCCCAAAATTTTGGATTCTCTCTTCTTCAATGTTCTCGCAGCAGCATTGGGAACATAGTTCAGCTCTTTGGCGATAGCCAAAATTTTGGAACGGGTCTCATCTGTCACTTTGTTGCTGCCATTTAGAGCATATGACACGGTAGAGATCGAAACTCCCGCCTGTTTGGCGATATCCTTGATACTGACCACATTCTTCGCTCCCCTGTTATGTTCATCAGGCCCTCCGAAATCGGAGGACCTGACATATTAAATATTTTATAATCGTTAAAATGGACTATTGTTTACAAGATTAACTGTAAATCTCAATCACATTATTCTCGCTCAGGCTCTGTTCAAGAGCCATGCGTGGAACACGCAGGCCGCCGAGACGATAAGGTTGCTGCAGCCTTGTCGCATCCAGTTCCTTGCCGTTCAGCACAATACGTTGGACAGCCTCTCCGCTGAGATGATAGACGAAGGTTACTTTTTTACCGGCAAATTGGAATTCAAAATGCAAGCCATCCAAGCTAACAGGCAGCACAGGATCAAGAATCAGATCTTCTTCCTCCTGACGAATGCCCAGGGCGTTCGAAATGAGCTGATTCATGTAGATTCCCGGTCCACTAGAGTAGATTCTCCAGCCACCCTTCACCTGTACTTCGCCGGTGCGAAGCTTGTCGAACTGCTCCTGCGCTGCATAACGGTTGTTGAATTTACCGTCAGAGCTGCTGAAGTAGGCATTACTTTGACGCAGATCTGCGTTAGGAACAGCCTCCTGAATACCCACTGGATTGATAATGCCAAGGCCATTCCAGACCTCATCCGGGTTGCCCAGCTTCGCCATGGCTTCAATATAGCGGATGTGAGCATGAACGTATTGCAAGCCCACTTCACGTCCGAAGTTGGATGCCTGCTCTGCACGTTTGAAATGAGTGCTGACGCCGCCATCATACTGAGCTGGACGATTCATCAATCTGACGCCATCCGGGCAGTACAGCTTGTCCTTGATCAGTTCATAATGGGATTGGGCTTGCTCAGGTTCCAGCAACTCCGCAATCATGCTGCGTGTCATAGGCAGCAACCGATACTGAATGCCTGTCTCGCTGTCATCCGGATGAAGCATACGCTTCGCTTGTGCCGGATCTTCCATGTATACAAAGCCCGGAATCACATCGGTATCCAGCATGTACTTGCTAAAGTCCCTTTTCACACCCGCTGCCATGTCACTTAATTCGGAAGAAAGCTCCGGTTTCACAGGCGCAAGTGCTCTGGAAAGCTGCTTCAACGTTTGATAAGTGAGCGCAACCGTCCAACTGCTGACCATATATTGCTTCAATTGAGCATTGGCAGGCTGTAATGTATCATCCCAGTCACCATCTCCGTATGAGGAAAGGAATGTATCATGCAGGAAATGGCTGCGGATATACTCCAGTTCTTTCTGGGCATGTTCAAGCACGCTGGCTGGCTGATCCGTAAAGTCAAAACCATGTTTTACGGTATAAGGTAATTCTTCATTCAGAATGGAATAATCCTTGGTGGCAATCAGATAATCACTTAGCACTTTAAGAGGCCAGACAATAATGTCACCATGGCTTTCTTCCTGCTGAACCTTGAAATACCGATCGAACATGAACCATTGCGGCCAGTTGCCATCATCTTCATACTGATGCGAGTACACCATCTTCAGAATATCGCGGACCTGCTCGTACTTTTGTGTAGCCATAAAGTATTCGACCGGCCCCTGGCAGACATCCCGTGTTCCCCAAGCTGCGCCGCCATATTGCTCTAATCCATGTGGAACAGAGTAATGTACCAGCATATTGTGGGTGTACCACCATGCAAGAGCATTGACTTTGAACAACTCGTCTGCGCCTTGCTTTTGAGGCTGGGATAAATGGAACCCGTTCATCACTTCTGCATAGAAGGTCCGATAGGCGGCCACTTCCTCTTCAAATTTGCGTGTCGATGATGCAGTCTGTCCACCTTCCAACAGACCTTGAATGGTCAATGTCCATTCAGCACTGCTGTCCAGCTGTAAAGTTGTCAGTGATGCATCGCCTGCGTTTACTCCACTGGCCAGTTCAGTCTCATCACCAACCTTCATTTGTGCTCCGTTTACCCGCATGCGGTACTCCAGATTCGGATATACTTCTGCACTGAGGGAACTGCGATCTGCCTTGAAGCTCAGTTCACCATTCTGCTTGGTAACATGAACAGGCAGTTCATATTCATTCACATTCATCGTAATCTGATTGGTAATCAGGTAGCGATAAGCTACTCCTTTTTCCGACTTGACATGAAGATGTACTTCAGGCGTATCTAATGTTGTATAATTCGTGATGATCAGCGTATCCTCAGCTGTTTTGTAATACCAGCGAACATAGTTGAAGCCCATTTCGAACAAGGAAGGCATCGTGAGCAGATGGAATTTCCCCTCAACCTCGACGTATATCCGTTGACCTGATGATTTCGGGATATTGAGTGCACTACGTGCATTGCTCATCATTTTATTAAAGTTGGTATTACCCACAACCACGTGAGAATTGAAAATACCATACATATAGGAAGACGTAGTAATTACGTTCTGACCAAGCTTCACATTGTTACCACTCATCAGAATATGACCATGCGGACGCTCCACAAGCATTTCCTTTGCCTTGAGCACAATATGCTCATACGTATCTGTAAAGAAAGCCAGTAACTCACCATCCGCACGCTCTTCCTGATGTCTCTTCGCAGCCGGGAAGCGGGAATTCACTTCTTCTTCGGTTATTGATAAGACCTGCAAGGGCTCCCCTATTACCGGATGGAGAGATACTTTTGGAAATACGTTGGATACAGTCTGTCCTGTCTTTACATTCTCTTGACGCTTCGCTTCATACTCGTCCCAGGCCTGTTGGACTACATCCTGGTATTCAAGCTCCTTCACAGCTTCAGTGTGATTGGCCTGGAAGAGTCCATAGAATACAAAGCGAGCTTCGCCACCCAATACGACTTTTTCGGACTGCAGGGCTGTATATGCAAATTCATACTGGTACACTTCATTCGCAAGTGTCGGTTTACCCAAGCTTTCAGGGACATTCGTTTCCTTGTAACTCAGGCCAAAGAACTGAAATCCATCTGTGGAATAACCTACTGCACGGGTTAATGAGCCCTGTTGAAGATAAGGAAAAGCACCGCCCTGTGGCTGATTCTGCCGTGAGGCTACGATATATCCAAGCTTCGCATCCTCAAACACGGCATGGTCAATGTATTGCGACAAGTAAGCTTCATTGCTGCGTACGGCACCTGGATCCGCATTGCCGACATCCTGGCCATAGACCACGTCGACCTCTTCCCCATTACCGTTTACAGTTACATCCCAGAACCATACACCTTGTGCTGTTGGAGCAAAAATAACCTGATAACCTACGCCCTCAGCGGTTCCTGTCCATACCATACGACTGCCGTCGGTGCTCACCTGACTATCGGAGTAAAGGCCAAGCATCGGAACAAAACGGATACCGGATTCACTGTGAAAACGCAAGTACAGATTGTTCATGGAGCCATCCACCGGACTACTCATCCACTGATTAATCATCGTTGTTCCACTTACGGCCTTGAACAAATCACCGCTTTCCCAGAACGTAAAGCACAGCTCGCCGGATTGTACGTTAATTTGAGATTTATTCATGGTTTTCATATATCTATTTATATCCTCCTTCATTCATCGATAAGAGCTATATCCAATTACACCAGCTTGAACGTACTCTCCAATGTATCGCGGCTATTTGGCCCTACGAAAATGTGGAAGGTTCCTTTATCACTGCGATGACTCAAATCGGAATGATGATAACGAAGCTGTTCTTCGTTTAATGTAAATGTAGCTGTACCACTTTCACCCGGTGCGAGTGACAGCTTAACATACCCTTTCAGTTCACGCATTGGACGTACAACTTCACCGGTCACATCACGTACGTACAACTGAACCGTCTCCACGCCAGCACACTCGCCAGCATTGGTTACGCGTACCTGGATCGTCAGAGACTGATCAGCAGTCATTTCATGACTTGAAACTTCCAGGTCACCATATTCAAACGAGGTGTATGACAAGCCGTATCCAAACGGAAGCAGCGGATCATTCGAACTATCAATATATTTGGAAACATAACGCTCTTCAGTCTTTTGCGGATTGAGTGGACGTCCTGTATTAAAATGATTGTAATATACCGGTATCTGACCTACAGATTGCGGGAAGGACATCGTCAGACGCGCAGATGGATTCACCACACCTGTCAATACATCTGCAATGGCCGCTCCACCCTCACTTCCCGGGAACCACGCTTCAAGCACCGCATCGGATTCTTCGAATACACCATGCAGGTCCAGCGGACGACCGTTGAAAATAACGCTGGCGATCGGTTTACCCGCTGCTTTGAGCTGCTTAACCAATTCCAGTTGAGCTGCTGGCAAACGAATATCTGTACGCGATCCACCTTCACCACTCATTTCGGAATCTTCGCCAAGTGCAAGCACGATCAGATCGGCTTTGCTTGCAGCTTCAAGCGCTTCAGCAATCTGTTCAGCGGTAATGGTGTGAACGTTGCTGCCTTGAGCCATATGAACTTTTCCGGCAGTAAGACGTTCCTTTAGAGCAGTTCCGAGCTTAACGGCATTCGCTTTGACGCCTTCACAGGACCACCATCCGAGAATGTCTTCACTTTGAGCAAAAGGTCCAATTAACGCTACATTGGCTTCCGGCTTCAGCGGAAGAACGTGATTATCGTTTTTCAACAACACAGCCGATTTGGTTGCGAGCTCGTAAGATACCTGACGATGTTCTTTGGAGAACACAATCTCGCGCTCACGCTCCGGATCAGCTGCACGAAGTGGATTATCGAACAAGCCCAGCTTTTCTTTCAGCTGCAGAATACGAAGTACCGCTTCATCAATGAGCGTTTCTTCCACTTCTCCGTTCTTGATCAACTCAGGCAAATGATGAACATAACAAGGTGTCATCATCTCGATGTCCACGCCTGCACGAATGGCGCGATATGCGGCTTCACGGTCATCTTCAGCTGCACCATGAGCAATCATCTCGCGAATGGAAGCCCAATCCGAGATCAATACACCATCAAAGCCCCACTCGTCACGCAAAATGTCTCGCATCAGTTTCTCATTTCCACTCGCTGGAATGCCCTCTACCGTATTGAACGAAGCCATAACCATCTCTACGCCTGCATCCAGTGCCGCCTTGTAAGCCGGTAAATAGTACTCGCGCAAATTACGCTCAGACATATCGACCGTATTGTAATCACGACCACCTTCTGCTGCCCCGTAGGCTGCAAAGTGTTTTACACAAGCTGCCAAGCGATCCGGCTCATCCTTCAAACTGTCGCCTTGATATCCACGTACAAATGCCGCAGAGAACAGACTGTTCAAATAAGGATCTTCGCCTGTTGACTCCATTACACGACCCCAGCGCGGATCACGAACGAGATCGACCATCGGCGCAAAAGTGACATGTAGGCCAGATACGGCGGATTCGCGTGCTGCAATCTCAGCACTTTTCTCAGCCAGTTCGGTGTCCCATGAACACCCAATCGCTAGCGGGATAGGGAAAATGGTTTTAAAACCATGCACAACGTCCGCCATGAACAAAAGCGGAATGCCGAGACGGCTTTTTTTCAGGTAAGCTTGCTGTACATCAATGATGGCCTGTGCACCGGATAATCCCAGAATGGAGCCACTGGCATCCACGGACTGCTCCGTGATTCCCATCTCTTCCATTGGACCTGTGATCTGACCTTCGACATTGGTTCCTTCATAAAAGTTAGCGGTCAGCTGAAGCAGCTGGGCCGTTTTCTCTTCCAGGGTCATCTGTTTTACAAGGTCTAGCAACTGCTCGTTATTCATAGACATTATCCTCCACTGCATGTTGTTGAAAGAAAGAACCCGGCTGCGTTCGGGGAGAGACCGCGCACCGGGTTCGATTGAATGGGACCGACAGAACACACCTGTCATATCCCATCTTGCTAACTACTGAATGATTACTTGAATTCTTTGTTCAGTTCATCCAGATAAGGTTGAACCAGGGACATTTTGCTGTTTACCCATTCTTTCCAGTTCGCTTCCAGATCTCCATTTTTGAGGATCAAGTTGGCATACTCATTCTGGTAGTCGAATGAAGCCTGACTTTTAGCTTTGGAATCGTACAGGTTGACATCCCAGTCGTATGTTGCGAGTGATTGACCTTCTGTACCGAGTTTTGCTTTTTCCTCGAACAGCTTCACAGCTCTATCACGATAATCCTTTTTGATTGCAGGGTTTACAACACTGAAGTCGTCGCCCAGAAGATAGAGGCCTTCGAAACGTGCTGGGTATTTGTCTTCCAGAACAGTTCCTTCTGGCAGCAAGCTAACCAGTTCATTGTTTTCATCATATTTCCAATCTTTTCCTTCGAAGCCCATGTTGATCAGCAGTTGTCCTTCTTTGGTAGTCGAGTAGTCAATCAGATCCATGATCCGTTCGAATTTCTCGTCACTGATGTTCGGATTGAAGATCAATGCAGACCAGAAGTTGGCTTGCTCCATGTTGCGGTATTTCCCATCATCGCCCAATACGATTGCTGTGTGTACCAGATCATCACTATCTACACCCAGATTCTTTCTCATATCGGAATCCAGACCTTGTCTGTACGAAGCCAGTCCGCCCAGACTTGTTACTGCAGCTGTACCTGTTACTTTGAAGTTGTTTTGACCTTCATTGTTTTTCCATGTATAGAACTCAGGATTGAGCAAGCCATCTTTGTAGGCTTTTTGCATCAATTTAAGTCCTGTCAGCGTCTCGGGATCTGCTGGTCCCCAGTGGAACTGGCCATCTTCTCCCTTATAGAACGGAGAGTCGGTCATGGCATGTACACTGTTCGGCATAATGATGTTCGTCATGGCATCTGCCGCATTGTAGGACAGAGGTACAAGTTTGTTGCCCACTTTGCCTGGATCTTTTTCTTTTACAAGCTCAGCGTATTCATTCAATTCAGTTGTTGTATATGCATCTTTCAGTTCGAAACCAACCGCTTCTGCCCAGTCTTTACGAAGCGCAATGACACCAATTTGGTTCGTCAATGGGTCAGCAGGTTTGTTCTCGAAATAGATTGGTCTTGGCAGGACGTATGTTCCACCTGTCAGTTCTTCCAGCTTGTCTCCAAGACCAGTCAACTTGTAAGCTGCTGCCACGTTAGGCCAGCGTTCTTTCCAGTCGTCCGGGAATTTGTAGAACAGGCCTTGATCAATACTGTTCATGGCATCGCCATGCACGTAGTTCCATACGGCTACATCCGGCAAATCGCCAGAGTTGATCCACAGACGAAGCTTCTCGCCCCATGAATCCCAATCGATATAGTTGTAATCCCATGTTACATTGAATTTGTCTGTCCAGAACTTGTGGAAATCATTATCCAAGTTCCCGTTTTTAATTTCTGTCAGGTTAGCTACAGAGATGGTCAGGTTGTCTTTGTAATTTCCCTCTGCATCTTTTTCGTTACCACCTGAAGCTCCTTGGCTGGAACAAGCGGTCACCATCAGCATAACTACACTAAGCGTGATGGCAAAGAGAGCTCTTACTGACAACTTTTTGTTCGTTTTCATGTTTTACCCCCATGTTTTTTAGTAGAATTTTAATGCAAAAATCCTATACGTATAATCAGGTCTTGATAGCCCCTGTCAATACCCCTTTGGCAAAGTGTTTTTGCAGCATTGGGAAGAAACACATAATTGGTACCATGGTGACAAATACGGCCGCCATCTTCATACCCATTGAGAAATTGCTTGCTTGGGCAGCATCCACACTGGATGCATTGGATGCGTTCGTCTGGGATGTGACGATAATGTTTCTGAGTACATTCTGGAGCGGCAACTGATCCGCTTTTCGCAGGAATATCATCGCATCATACCAACTGTTCCAGTACGCCACACCGTAGAACAACGTGATGGTAGCCATAATTGGTGTAGCTAGTGGCAGAACTACCGAGAACAGAATTCTCCACTCCCCTGCTCCATCCAGTCTCGCCGACTCCATCAGCGATTCAGGCAAGGTATAGAAGTAGTTCATCATCAGAATCATGTTGAATGCACTGAAGCTTCCCGCCAGGATAACGGACCACAGCGTACCCGTAAGGTGAAGTGATTTCATGATCAGGTACAGCGGTACAATACCACCATTGAAGATCATGGTGAACAGTACCAGGAAAAAGAGAAATTTCTTGAACGGAAATTTGTTGCGACTAAGGCCATATGCCATGCTTGTTGTCAGGAACAAGCTGAGTGGCAAGCCGATGACTAGCAAAATAATTGTATTTTTGTACCCCGACAGAATCGTTCCGTCAGCGAACAACGCCTTATAGGAATCCAATGTCCATTCTTTAGGGAACATCAAAAATGGATTGTCTGCATATTCTTTTTGTGTTGCGAACGAGATCATGATGACATTCCAGAACGGAATCAGAATCATCAGGGCAAGCACAAGTAAAATGGCGAAAATAATATAATCGAGAAATGTCATTTTTTCTGTACCAATTCTCGGCTTTTTGTTAGCTCTCTTGCTCATTTCATTTTTCCTCCTCTCTTATCGGAACAAACCGTCTCCGCCAAGCCACTTGGCAAATCTGTCTGCGAGAAGCAGCAAGACCATATTCACGAGGGAACGGAACAAGCTGACCGCCGTCGAGAATGAGAAGTCCGTTGAAGACTGGAACGTAATCCGATAGATGTATACATCCAATACTTCCGATACATTTTTGGTTGCGGCATTCGCCAAGTTGAAGATCTGGTCGAAACCGGAAGACATCAATCCACCAACCGACAGAATGAACATGACAGTAATTGTCGGAAGAATGTTTGGCAATGTAATCTTGAACATCTGCTGCATACGGGAAGCGCCGTCAATCTGTGCCGATTCATACTGATCCTGATCAATACCGGAAATGGCAGCCAGGAAGATAATCGCACCCCATCCGCTTGATTTCCAAATATCCGTCAACAGCAGCATCGGTACAAAGTTGGACTCGGAACCCAGGAAGTTAATGGTTGGCAATCCAAGCAAACCAAGTGCGCTGTTTACCAGTCCGTCATATGCCAGGACGTTGATAACTACCCCGGATACGATGATCCATGAAAGGAAGTGAGGGAACGTAAGAACCGTCTGGAACCACTTTTTCCCTCTCCGCATCCGCAATTCATTCAGCAACAGGGCAAGAATAATTGGGAACGGGAACTGAATAATCAGTTTCAGAATGTTGATGTACAGCGTCCGCCATACTGCGTCAATAAAGGTTGGATCCCGGAAAACGTATGTGAAATTCTCAAATCCGCTCCATGGGCTTCCCCAAATCCCCAGATTCGCCTTGTAGTCTTTAAAGGCAAGAGACAGGCCACCCATTGGCATGTAGGCAAACAGGATCAGCCAGACGAGTCCTGGAATAAGCAGGGTGTACGTCATTCTGTGCTTCCAGATTTCACTCCAGAGCGAATTGCCTTTCAAGTTTCCCTTCAGCTTTTTGCTAGGTCCTTCGGCTGCAGGTTTCAAATTGCATCTCCTCACTCTACTTTGGTCTTGTCGTTATACAGAAAATCAAACATGGTTCTCAGGTGGTGCTCCCAGAATCTCCATTCATGGGTGCCCGGTGTCTCTAAATACCGAAACACAAAATCCGTTTCCTGGATGTATGCTGCGAATTTGCGGTTCATATCCACAAACGGATCAATGTCACCACAACAACTCAGAATATCCGGTAAATTTCCACCTTGCTTCAACAACTTGGCAGACAGTGCGTACAGGTCCTGATCGGGTTTTACCTGTAACCGTTCCCCAAAAACCGCTTTCATTTCCTTGATCATGCCTGATGGCATCTCCGGGTCTTGAAGCCGGGTCTGGATATCAGTTACACCGGATAAGGACACCGCCTTGCGGTACCTCTCGGGATATGTCAGTGCACATTTCAATGCACCGTACCCACCCATAGATAGACCAGCGACGTAAGTCTTGGCCGGGTCTGTATTGAGATTGAGCTGACGCCTGCAGAATTCAGGCAGCTCCTGAGTGATGTAATGGAAGTAATTCAGGCCGTATTCCATATCGGTGTAATAGCTTCGGTTCGCTTCCGGCATAATGATGGTACAGCCATATTGCTCTGCGTACAT
Organism: Paenibacillus sp. 11B; assembly: GCF_030487755.1. NCBI lineage: Bacteria > Bacillati > Bacillota > Bacilli > Caryophanales > Paenibacillaceae > Paenibacillus > Paenibacillus sp. 11B. The sequence continues at coordinate 1,451,604 of NZ_JAUKNS010000002.1, forward strand.
TTCAATTGTAGTCAAACGTTGCCATGTACTTGCATTATCGCCTGCCCCATGCAGTAAATATAGCGTACCGCCTGAAGTGTCTCCGGAGTCACTGGACACTACATGTATGCTTGTATTCATGCATAATGTAGGCGATCCGGTTTCGATCGTTATATGCGCCATATGTAACCCCTTTCATCGTCGGCTGCTGTCTGTAAACTTCTGTTTTTCTGCCTTTGTGTTGCAACTTCCAGTGATTCCCCCGTATTTCGCTCGGTTATCGAAACGATTTTCTCGAATCGTTTCAAAACATAGCCAACGTTGATTTACTTGGACTTGATTACAACACTTTTTACGTGGAAGCGATTTCTTCGAATCGTTTCGAATAAATCATAATCCCGAAGTGCAAACCCTGTCAATAACCTTTTTACAAATTTCGCGCTTTTTTCTCGAAAAACTGATTTTTCGTAATAAAATTTGCGTCAAAAGGCACTTCTATTATGCAACAATATCCTTAAAGTAACCGTTTGCACGTTCTCATTGACATTGAACCCCGTTTGTATTAACATAAGTTCTAATTTTTGAGCCAAATTGCGGAAACGTTTCACCAATAGTAAAAATTCTTCTTTTTTTAGAAAGGATGTTACGATGTCGAGTATTATAGATTCTTTTGTTCATCATATTAATGAACAGCATCTAAACGTACATTCGGTTCGGGTATTGCAGAAAGGGATTGCCATTGGAGCATGGGATCGTACCCGTGATATGCGCCGCTTACAGCATTCCGTCAGCAAATCATTTACCTGTATGGCGATTGGATTGGCATTGGCTGAAGGCACGCTTACACTTGAATCCAGACTCGGTGAATATTTCACATCACCAACTCCTGCTTCTCATTTAACGGCCTTCCCCCCTGCGGATCTCACCCTGTACGATTTGCTGCGGATGTCCTCGGGGCATGATGTTCCCGTGTTGTGGGCGGAAGAGCGAGCCACCCTTCCTGAGAAAGATTGGGCGAAATATTACATGTCCCTTCCTTTGAACAGAGTTCCTGGTGAAACGTTTACATATAGCAGTGCAGATACGTTTATGATCTCCGCCATGTTCGAGGCTGCTTCTGGTCAAACGGTTAAAGACTATCTGATTCCCCGGCTATTCGAGCCACTGGGGATTTCGAATGTAGAGTGGGAAACTTCTCCCTTGGGCATTACCTTGGGTTGTGCAGGCTTGCAGCTCACCAACGAGGAATTAGGCAGGTTCGGTCAATTATTGCTTCAGGAGGGCTACTGGAACGGCAAACAGCTCATTCCTGCGGAATGGATTCGCTTGGCGACGGCACAGCAAATCCCTACACCGGGAGACGGTGATTGGGGACAAGGTTATGGATATCAATTCTGGAGATGTTCCCATAACGCTTACCGTGCTGATGGGGCCAATGGTCAACTATGCGTTGTTCTGCCCGCGCTGAAATCGGTCGTTGCCATCAATAGTGATGAACAAAATATGCAAGCCATTCTTGACAATGTATGGTCAGATATATTACCTATTCTGGAGGGGAATATTTGAATATTCGAACAGCTGTTGTTACAGATTACCCGGAATTAAGAAACATTTATCTGGAGTCACGTCGCGCCCGTTTTCACTGGACAAATCCGGAGCACATGTCCCTTCAAGATTTTGACGCAGATACTGTGGATGAGCATATTATCGTGGCTGAACAGGAAGATGGACAGCTTCTCGGTTTCGCATCGCTGTACCTCCCTGATCATTTTATCCACCTTCTGTTTATCCATCCCGGTTTTATGGGCGGGGGCACAGGTTCACGCTTACTTGATGCGTCGATTTCACTCATGCAGCAGCCCGTTCGATTGAAATGTGTGTCTGACAATCATAAAGCAATTGGTTTTTACGAACGACAGGGTTGGAAAAAAGTCGTTGAAGAAGGTAAACCCGGAGAAAAATATTGGGTGATGGAGTATGACACGAGAGCTGAATCCCATTAGCTTCATAACGTATGATGGAAGTGGATGGCGATCTTTTTTCCACACAAAAAAGTATCATGACCTCCAGGAGGCCATGATACTTTTTATTTTACTTACCCGTGCTGTGGAAGCTGGGTCATTTCATCTAAACATTGTGCGCATATGTAACGCTCTTTGAACTCATTGACTTCTTCCATTGATCCACAAAAAATACATTTTGGACGGTATCTCTCCAGAATGATATGGTCCCCTTGTACTAAGATCTCTACAGGGTCTCCCTCATTCATTTGATACCTTTTACGCAAAGATTTAGGCAATACGATCCTACCCAATTGGTCAACTTTGCGAACGACTCCAGCTGGCTTCATAGCTACGGCACACCTCTCCTATCTTACTCTAAATTTCTAGGTACATTTGTACTATGTTTATTAATTCGCCAAGATTTTGTCGAATCCTGCTGGAAATAAACATTTTTTGTCCTTTTTTTTGAAAAATGTTTTTTTAGCGAATTCTAACCGTCACTTATACACGAATTGGATCAATCAAGACCCGGGAAATTCAGTTGACGCAATGCCTCATACACAATGATTGCTGCTGAGTTTGACAAATTCAATGATCGTACATCACCTGACATTGGCATTTTCATACAAGTATCGGGATTAGCCGCAATTAATTCTGGAGGAAGACCTTTTGTCTCCTTACCAAATACCAGAAAATCTCCATCCTGAAAATCAAAATCACTATATCGGTTTTTCGCCTTCGTGGTTGCGTAGAAAAAACGACCTTCAGGATACTGTTCCTGAACCTCGGCAAACGAATCATGATATTCAATATGAACGGCATGCCAGTAATCCAGACCCGCGCGTTTCAGTGTGGCATCATCCGTACGGAATCCGAGTGGACGCACGAGATGCAAATGTGTACCTGTAGCCGCACATGTACGAGAAATATTGCCCGTATTTGCCGGAATCTCCGGTTCAACCAGAACGATATGTAAAGCCATATGTGTTCAATCTCCTTTTCATTTCATGTAAACGATAATTCTCTAATCTTAAAGAAAAGCCCTCCACACGTCAATGTGGAAGGCTCTGGTAAAGCGCAAGTGTGAATGCTAGAAATTCACAACTCCCCGCCAATTATTTATCCATTAGTCTTCTGGAAGTGGCTCATAAAGTCCGTAAGTGCCTTAACACTTTCATATGGTGCAGCATTATAAATGGAAGCACGCAGGCCACCCACACTCCGATGCCCTTTCAGACCAACAAAACCTTCTTGCTCCGAAGCCTTGATGAACTGTTTCTCCAAATCCTCATTAGCCAGACGGAAGGTCACATTCATCAGGGAACGATCTGCCGGATCTACACAACCACGGTAGAAGTCTCCAGAGGAATCGATAGTATTATAGAGCAATTCTGCTTTCTTCACGTTCTTCTGTTCAATTCCAGCCAATCCGCCTTGTTCCTCAATCCATTTCAGAACTTCATTCACCATGTATACGGAGAAGGACGGAGGTGTATTATAGAGAGAATTGTTGTCCACATGTGTACTATAACGGAGCATAGTCGGAATCGTTTTAGGAGATTCGCTCACCAGTTCTTCACGGGCAATAACAACCGTAATCCCTGATGGACCCAGGTTCTTCTGTGCACCTGCATAGATCATGCCGAATTGATTCAGATCAAACGGTTTGCAGAAAATGTCACTCGACATGTCGGCAATAAGTGGAACTGAACCGGTATCCGGGAATGACTTGAATTGTGTCCCCTCAATCGTTTCGTTAGACGTCAAATGAACATAAGCTGTGCGATCCGGTAGACTAAGATTCGACACATCCGGTAATTTCATATATTTATCCGCTTCGGAAGAAGCAGCGACCTGTGTCTCCCCAATCAGTTTCGCCTCAGACAGCGCCTTCTTGGCCCAGCTGCCTGTCATGACGTAACTGGCTGTCTGCCCTTCTCCGAGCAGGTTCATCGGCAGCATGGCAAACTGAGTGCTGGCTCCGCCCTGCAAGAAGAGAACTTTATATCCTTTGGGATTGCCTAGCAGAGACAACAAACGCTCCTGAGCTTCATTATGTACAGATTCGTACACTGCCCCACGGTGAGACATCTCCATAATCGACATTCCCGTGTTACGAAAATCAACAAATTCTGCCTGAGCACGCTCCAATACCTCAAGTGGCAACGCCGCAGGTCCTGCATTAAAATTATACGCTCTCTTTGTCACAAAATCCCCCGCCCTTTCCATCCGTAGCTGACATATGAACAGCATTTTGCATAATTCGATTAGAATCGCTCACGGGTATAAGATATAGACGAATTGAATCACTTCGATCTATATCTTACTTATTGGAAGTCGCTCTATGGATTTATGCAAAATGCTCTACAAAGTGAATATTATCGCTATGATATCAGTATTCCCTATCTGCTTCAAGGGCAATAAGCACCGAAGCTGCGAATCAGGGTTATCAAATTCCTTTATCACCCTGCAAAGTTAATGCACTACATCGTTTGTTTCAAGGAAAAGCCTCCGAGAGCGAGTCCCGGAGGCTTACATTGGGAACAGTTTCTGTTCCGACCGGATTAGCAGTCGAAGTAGAGGCTGTACTCATGCGGATGAATGCGGATTGCTACTGCTTTCGCTTCGTCACGTTTGAGGTTGATATAGTTTTCAATGAATTCTTTTGTGAAGACGCCGCCTTCAGTCAAGAATTCGTTGTCCGCTGCCAGAGCGTCAAGCGCTTCTTCCAGAGAAGCTGGCACACTGCGGATATTTTCTTTGTCTGCATCAGACAAATCATAGATGTTTTTGTCGAGCGGACCATATCCAAGCTCAGTTGGGTTGATTTTGCGTTTGATACCATCCAGACCCGCCATCAGCATTGCAGCGAACGCCAGGTAAGGGTTAGCTGTGGAGTCCGGTGTACGGAACTCGATCCGACAACCTTTCGGTGTCACCGCTGCAACCGGAATACGTACGGCTGCCGAACGGTTACCTTTGGAATAAACCAGGTTAACCGGTGCTTCATAACCAGGTACGAGACGTTTGAAAGAGTTCGTACTAGGGTTAGTCAAAGCAATCAGAGCTGGTGCGTGGTACAAAATTCCTCCGATGTAGTGCAGAGCCATTTCACTCAGATTAGCATATCCCGCTTTGTCATAGAACAATGGGGAATCACCATCGAAGATGGATTGGTGAACGTGCATTCCGCTACCATTGTCACCAAACAGTGGTTTTGGCATGAATGTTGCTACTTTACCATATTGACGTGCAGTGTTATGCACGATGTATTTGTATACAAGCAGGTTATCTGCTGTTTTCTTCAACGTATCAAAACGGAAGTTGATTTCGGCTTGACCTGCTGTCGCCACTTCGTGGTGATGACGCTCGATCGACAGGCCGGCTTCTTCCAAAATGCGACACATTTCACTACGAATATCTTGTTGTGTATCCACTGGAGCTACAGGAACATATCCACCTTTAGTGCGAACTTTGAAGCCAAGGTTACCGCCGTCTTCCTTACGGTTGGTGTTCCATGAAGCTTCTTCGGAATCTACGAAATAGGAAGAGCTGTTCGTGCCGCTCTCATAACGTACATCGTCAAAGATGAAGAATTCGGATTCAGGTGCGAAGAATGCTGCTGTACCTACTCCGCTTTCTTTCAGGAACTCTTCCGCTTTGACTGCGATACCACGTGGGTCACGCTCATAACGCTCGCCATCCGGAGTGAAAATATCACACATAACATTCAAGGTAGGGTGTGCTGTGAACGGATCGACAAAAGTCGCTTCAGGGTCTGGAATCATAACCATATCGGACTCTTCAATTCCGCGGAAACCTTGAATAGAAGAACCATCAAAGGCTACTCCATTTACAAAAGTGTCTGCGTCAACTGCCGAAGCTGGTAACGAGATGTGGTGCGCACGACCGGATAAATCTACAAAACGAAAATCTACCCACTCGATGTTGTTCTCTTGAATTGATTTCAATACGTTTTCAACCGACATGTATTCGTCCTCCCAAATATTCCGAACATTAAACAACCCCGCTAAGAAAATGTCCATATTCGAATTTTTTTCTGTCGTCATTATAAAATCTCAAATGTGACATCGTCAATACTTATGTAAGGTATTTTTTGCGAGTATGTAAGCTATGCTCACATTTTATAAACCTATTAATTTCACTTAACAACGAATATAAACTATATTTAACTGGTTTAATGCGGTAAAGCAGGGCTATATTTAGCCTAAATTATGGAAATAACATAACATCATAAATGTTTCTTATCACCTATGATTAATAAATGCGTTCAAAGCTCCAAACAACATAAAAACCGGACATTTTGTCCTAGCCCCATTCTCATTGAACGGAGTCAGGACAGATGCCCGGATGATATATATTACCTATACGATGAAGATCAGTTATACGCCCACTCGTGCCGGAAAGAACTCCGCCGGTTGTTTGGCTGTGTTGAATGTTTTACCCACGATTGGTGCCAATTTCTCCAGATCCTGAAGCAAGTTGGCAAATTGGTCAGGGAACAGAGACTGCACGCCGTCACCCGTCATAGAGTTATCCGGATCTGTATGCATTTCGATAATTAGGCCGTTAGCACCAGCAGCAACAGACGCCTTCGTCATCGGTTCAACCAGTTCACGGCGACCAGTACCATGGCTTGGGTCCGAAATGACCGGCAGATGGCTGAGCGACTGGAGAACAGGGATAGCCGACAGATCAAGCGTATTGCGTGTGTAGGATTCGAATGTACGAATACCGCGCTCACACAGCATTACATTCGGGTTGCCACCCGCAAGAATGTATTCAGCTGCATTCAACAGTTCATCATATGTTGCACTGAAACCACGTTTCAACAATACCGGTTTGCCACACTCACCCAATTTGCGCAGCAAATCGAAGTTTTGCATGTTACGTGTACCTACTTGCAGAATATCTGCATACTCGGCACAAATATCCACATATTCAGGTGTCATGACTTCTGTAATGGTCAACAGATCATGCTTCTTACCTGCTTCTGCCATCATGATCAGGCCTTCAACACCCGTTCCCTGGAAGCTGTATGGCCCTGTACGTGGCTTAAATGCACCACCGCGCAGCACCTGCCCACCAGCAGCCTTAACCAAGCCGGCAATCTCATCAATCTGTGCGGCTGATTCAACTGCACAAGGTCCACCCATAACGACGAGTTCTTTCCCGCCGATATCTACACCTTTGATGGAAATTACGGTATCCTCCGGATGGAAGTCACGGCTTGCCAATTTGTAGGACTTCGAAATCTTGACGACATTCTCTACACCTTTCATTTGGCGGAGATGCTCAGCCATTTTCGGTTCTACTTTACCTATCAGACCAATGATAGTCCGGTCCTCTCCGCGAGAGATATGAACCTGAAGTCCCTCCTTTTCAATTGTAGCGACGATATCCTGAATATGTTCCTCCGGAGTAGCTTTACCTGCAATAACGATCATTATAATTCCCATCCTTCCTTGTATGAGAGCGCCTTAGCGTCTGATTTAATCCCCAAAACTCTTCTTCACTTAAACGCTTGTTCGCTTTTAAGCTTTTAACCACTAAAGCAAATATAACATATTCACCCTTTTCAGTCAAGCCGCCTCTTATCCACCTCAAAAAAAAGAATCGAGCAGCCAGCCACCGGATTTCGGCTCTGTACTGCAGGATTCTTATAATGATGTTCGTTTACGTTGTACGCGTCTTTTCCCTTACAGGAGGGAGAAGCTTGCTCATATTCACCGTACGCTTGATTTCCCACGTTTCCGGCTTGTCATGTTCATACTGCTCCAGATACAGGATGACTTCCTTCGTGATCGGTGTTGGCGTTGAAGCGCCTGAAGTAACCGCCACCTTATTCACACCTTTCAGCCATTCCTGTTGAATCTCAGCCACATCGGATACACGATATGCCGTAACACCCGCAATTTCCTCCGATACTTGTGCAAGCCGGTTGGAGTTATTACTGCGAGGATCACCTACAACGATGACCAGATCTGCCTGCCCTGCCTGTTCAGCAACAGCTTCCTGCCGAACTTGGGTAGCCAAGCATATCTCATTATGAATTTCAGCACCCGGATACTTCTCCAGAAGACGGCTCATAATGTGTTTAATGTCCCATTGGCTCATCGTTGTCTGGTTCGTAATAAGGATTTTGCCGGGAGGTACGTTCAGTCCGTCAATATCCTCTTCCTTCTCGATCAGATGAACATGATGGGGTGCAACACCAACAGCACCTTCAGGCTCTGGATGGTTCTTTTTCCCGATATAGATAATGTCATATCCTTCAGCCGTCTTCTCCCGAATCAGATCATGGGTTTTTGTTACATCCGGACAGGTTGCATCCACTGTAGTCAGACCTTTATCACGTGCCATCTTGCGCACTTCCGGAGATACACCATGGGCCGTAAAGATCACTGTTCCACTCTCTACCTGGCTCAAAATATCAATCCGATTCGGACCGTCCAGTGTAATAATACCCTCATCTTCAAAAGAATCCGTCACATGTTGGTTATGCACAATCATACCCAATATATAAATAGGCCGTGGTAGGTCCAGATTGCGTGCCGCCTGACGCGCCAACACCATCGCATCCACAACTCCGTAACAATATCCCCGCGGCGAAATTCGCAGTACTTCCACTTGGTTGCCACCCGCTTTCTCTCTCGGCAAAGATAGCCGATGTAATTGCAGTCCTGTCTATTATAACCTTATTCGATAGGCGGAGCAAAGACAACCGGCAACCAAATGATAAAGGTCGTTCCTTCTCCACGCCGGGTTACCACCTCGACAGATCCATGGTGCTCCTCAATGATCCACTTGGCGATCGACAGTCCCAGACCTATACCTGGTGTGGCCCCACGGGATTCATCCGCCCGATAGAACCGGTCAAAGATAAACGGGACCTCATCCCGATCCATTCCGATCCCCGTATCACTGATGCGCAGTCCTACCTGACCTTTATAAAGTATCGCATCCAGAGTAACCGAACCATCCGGAGTGTACTTGAAAGCATTCTCGATAAAAATAAACAGCATCTGCTGCAAATAGTCCTTGCTGCCATTCACATATATACCATTCAGAATGGATAGATCTCCTGGACGCCAGTCTGCCTGATGGTCAAGAAATTGCGATCTGCGAGCCACTTCCTGCACCAGAATTTGCAACGGGATTGGATTAAGTTCGATTTTCTGTCCTGTATCGGCTCTGGCCAAAGACAGCATGTCGCTGATCAGCCTGCTCATGCGTTTGCCTTCATCTGCCATATCTTCTATCGCTTCAAGCGACATTTGTTTAACCGTTTCTTCATCCAGATTCGGTCGGTCTGTGCTCTCCTGATCCCACAGCTTCTTCAGGAAATCCACATTGCCACGGATCGTGGTCAGCGGTGTACGCAGCTCATGAGAGGCATCAGACACAAATCTGCGCTGAGCTTTATTCGTTTCTTCCAAGCCCCGGAATGACAGCTCTGTTCGTTCAAGCATATTATTGACTGTTTCAATCAGACGTCCAATCTCATCCTTGGGACCCGTGTACTGTATGCGCACGCTGAGATCATCCCCAGACTGAATCTGATTGGCCGCATCAATTACATTGACGAGTGGCCGCATGGATTTACGAGCCAGAACCAGACCCGAAGTAATCGCAAGTGCCATCGCGACAAGCCAGCCAAAAACCAAAATATTTCGCAGAGCTTCCAACAATCGTTCCTGGGAACTAACATTGGCGCCGACTTGCAGGAGTCCTCTTATTTCATTGGTTCCCTGAAGAGACAGGGGCTGCTGGTTCACCAAGAAAGGGGTCCCGTTCACATAGATCTTGGATATCCCACGCTTTTTCTGGATCTCATTGGATTTCACAACGGGAAATTGAATCTGAAGCTTCTCCATATTGCCTGATATTTTGCCAGACCTGCTCTGGTAGTCCCACAACTGGATGTAGATCTGTGCTTCCTGAAGCTGACTTTCCGTAAAAGGGTCCAGGTCCAGTGACTGTGAAAGCGGATTGACACCAATCTGATTCGTAATGCGTTCACTTTTATCTTTCAGCTGCTGTTCCACTTCTTGATACGTATTAAAATAAACAAAAGCGTAGATTACAACTCCCCAAAAAATGAGTACGGCTGCCAAGATGCCTGAATACCACGCGGTTAATCTTAACCGAATGGACATGTCAGGAGTCACCTCTCAAAATATAGCCGGCTCCCCGGATGGTCTGGATCAAGCGTTTGCCGCCGTATTCTTCGGTTTTTTGTCTGAGCATGGCAATATACACTTCGAGCACATTGGATTCACCACTGTAATCATAACCCCAGATTTTATCCATAATCAGATCACGGGACAGCACACGTTTCGGATTTTGCATGAACAGATTCAGCAATTCGAACTCCTTGGCAGTCAGTTCCAGACGCTGACCGTCACGCAACACCTCACGAGAATCATTATCCAGAATAATATCCTCATACATAAGACGATTATCAGGCGTGTCTACCATATCTGCTTTACGCCGCAGTAAGGCACGGACACGAGCCAACAATTCTTCAAGTGCAAACGGCTTCACGAGATAATCATCTGCACCTGTATCAAGCCCGATTACCCGGCTCTGTACTTCATCTTTGGCCGTGAGCATCAGCACGGGCACCTTGCTCCCCGCTTCCCTGAGTCTGCGGCATACTTCAAACCCGTCAATTTGCGGCATCATGACATCAAGAACCACGATATCCGGCTCTTTATCCATCAGCTTACTGAGGCCCTCCGCCCCATTGGAAGCCGTCTGTACATCATATCCTTCAAAAGCCAGTCCCCGCCGAAGCATGGACACAATTTTTTCATCATCATCCACAATCAGAATAGTTGAGCGCATGGTCTTTCTCCTTTATCCCTTAACGTTTTAATCCCATTGTAACAGGCAAAAGCGCAATCTGCATCTTCTCCAAATACCTTGCTGCTTTTCAAGTTCATCCTGGATATAGTCCAAGCTTAGATAGGGCAAAAAAAGCGAAAGGGCCCACGAACCCTTCCGCTCTTCTGTACCTTATTTTATAACCCAATTTTCATTAAGGTTGCTGCTGCTGCTGTTGTTGATCCGTTGTTTGTGTAGTATCGTAATCGTTTTTGTTGCCGATTTTGATTTTCACATCCATTTTTTTACCGTCCCGAACAACACTCAATGTCACTTCGCTGCCAATTTCCTGTTTCTTGATGAAATCAATCAAATCCTGGCTTGTGCTGTATGCCGTACCGTTGGCACCTGTGATGATGTCATAAGCACGCAGGTCTGCTTGGTAAGCAGGGGATTGATAGATCGTGCTGGCTACAACAGAACCTTCAGTGATATCGGTTCCCATCTGTTTAGCCACTTCAGGCGTGAGGGCCATCAGAGATGCACCAATGAACGGTACCGGCTCTTTGGGAACTTCTTTGTTTTCTTTCAGATATTTAACGGCATCCGAGATTACACTCGAAGGAATGGCAAATCCAATACCCTGTGCATCTGCGCTAACCGCCACGTTCATACCAATGACTTCACCATTGAGGTTAAGCAACGGTCCACCGGAGTTACCCGGATTAATGGAAGCATCCGTTTGTAACAAGTGGCTGTACTCACGAGTTTTGCCTGTTTCTTCGTCTGGAATGCTGATGGTACGTTCTTTGGCACTCAATACACCTGCAGTAACGGTGTGTTCAAATCCTTCCGGGTTACCAATAGCTACAAGCCATTCACCAACTTGTGTACTGTTGGAATCACCCAGTGGAGCGACAGGGAAAGCATCATCGCCACTGTTTTTCTCGATTTTCAATACGGCAAGGTCAAGGTCGAAGCTGCTTCCCAGCAATTTTGCTTCATACGGTTTACTGTTATTCTCCAGCGTGACCTGAATCACATCTGCACCCTGAACCACGTGTTGGTTCGTCAGGATATATCCTTCTTTGTCAAAAATAAATCCAGAGCCAATACCGAGCGGGACCAACTGATTGCTGCTTTGTTGCTGTTGCTGCTGATTTTGGCCTTGGTCTGTTCCGCCATTACTTCCATTACCAAAGAAGTATTGGTACAATGGATCGCTCATCGTAGAACCGCCTTGGCTGCTGCTACGTGAGGACTGCTTGGCGAGCGTTTCAATTTTGACGACAGCCGGACTAGTACTCGTTACCACGGAGGAAACATCCTCTTTACCGGTTGGAAGCAATGACGCTGTCACATTATTGCTGCTGCCCGAATTGGTAGGTGAAGATGAGGTACTGGTGCTTTCATTTTCAGCACTTGTGAGCGCTTCCTGCGGTGTAAACATATTTGTTCTGTCCGCTGTATACATCAATACTGTGATGACCAGCATCCCGGCGATAAAAGAGAACAAAAGCGATCTTACGGAAGAACGTGGCCGACGGTTATTATAATTCCAATTGCCATTGTTCTTGCCGCCGTTCCCCTGATCTCCTCCGTTGCCTGAACCATTGCCGCCCCCTCTGGATGAGGTATGGGCTTGATCCGATGATTCGTTATTGTAATTACTGTAGTAAGTAGGCACTGGCTTCACAGGGTCAGGTCTTGTAATCTCTACATTTCCTTCTTCACGTTGACTATGTTCCCCATTATAACTTGCTGTATCTTCCTGATTCACGGACTGAAAAGGTCCATAAGAATAATAATAGGAGGAATCGTCCGTCCCGGATGAATTGCGATTCTCCGCTTGTTTAGTTTCATTTTCCTCGTCTTGACGGTTCGCTCTGTAATTACGTTCGTCCATGCCTCTCTACCTCCCAATCTCTTATCGCAAGAGATATTCTTTAACTGTCCTTATTTTGTACTTTAAACCTTAACCGTACCTTAAAAACAATTAAAAAGGAGATAAAAGCACACTGTTATAGAACATTTTTCCCGCCAAATCTGCATTCTAACCCTTATTCTTCACCCAGCCCTGACGATGAGCGTATATGGCCAGTTGTGTTCGATCGTCCATTTCACATTTCATTAGCAGATTGCTTACATGAGTTTTGACGGTTTTGATACTAATATGTAGTTCTTCCCCAATGTCCTTATTGGTCTTGCCCTCTGCAATCAGCAAGAGAACTTCCTTTTCCCGTTCTGTCAGACCGGATTCATTCTCTCTTGCTGTACGCTGTCTGATGCCACGAGTCAGTGCCTGTGATACATCCCCTGTCATAACAGGCATCCCCCGGTATGCGCCTTGCAAAGCATAGATCAACTCTTCGGCCGAAACTGTCTTCAGCACATAACTGACCGCTCCGGCTTCAATCGCCTGGACCACAAGATCATCCTCCAGAAAGCTGGTCAACATCACAATTTTTAATCCCGGAAACTCCGTCATGATCGCTTTTGTCGCTTCGGCACCATTCATCACCGGCATCATCAGATCCATCAGGATCAGGTCAGGCAGTTCAGTTTGACCCAGTTTGCGCAGCTGATTTAATGCATCCTGTCCGTTACCGGCTTCTCCCATCACATGAAATGTGGGCTCCAGCATTAAATACGTCTTTAACCCCATCCGCACCATATCATGATCATCCACAATCATTACATTCACTTTTCCGCTCATACCGTTTCCTCCTCTGGATCTTTCGGAAATTTCGGGATAAATACCCGCACCGTTGTCCCCGCTCCCGGCTTCGATATAATCTGAACCTGCCCGCCAAGCTTCTCTGCCCGTTCACGCATCGTTGATAATCCATATGAACCGGGTCGTTCTGCTTGTTGTAAGAAACCTTGGCCATCATCACTGATGCTCATACTGATCTGATGCTCACTTTCACGTATGGCCAGGCTGACCAAACCTGCTTCCGCATGTTTTACTACATTGGCGACCGCTTCCTGAATAACAAGAAACAGCTGGTGCTCAATGGCATCGGAAATTCCGCCATCCAGTTCCAGCTCTTTCACACCTTTGAGTCCGTTCTGCCTGCAATAATCCGGGAACCAGCTATCCAGTGCTGCGGTGAGATCCCTTCCCTCCAGCTCCACTGGGCGAAGCTGTGCAATAAGTCCGCGCATCTGCCGCTGTGCGATATGCGACATCTGAATGAGTTGATCCAGCACTTTGCTGCCATGCTCGGGATTCATCTCCAGCAGACGTGGTAAGGAGGAAGCCGACATATGCATGGCGAACAGCTGCTGGCTGACCGTATCATGCAAATCTCTTGCCATCCGTTTGCGCTCTTCAATCACAGCGCGTTCCGATGCCTGTTCCTTCTCAATGACTTCCTGCTCACCGAGCCGCTGAAGCAATCTCATTTTTTTCTCAATCGAGTCCATCATGACATTGAATTCCTGATATACCCGTCCGAAGGAGGCATCATCTGCCTCAGGCATTCTAACGGCGAGATTACCCTTGGATACTTTCAGCATATTGAGATCCAGAAGATCGATTTTGCGTTGAAGCCGCAGGGCGGCAATATACCCCGTGATCACCGTAGCCAGTAGAACAACGGCAACATAGGTCCACGCACGCTGATGCCCTGTTCCCATCAGCATTTCCCCGTATAACAAGTAAAATCCGCCCAAAGTAATGAGACCGGTCAGCGCAAAATACATCATCAGTTCCCATTTATTTGCCTTGAGAATCGTTCGAATCATGCGTTAACCCACCTTATTCACTTTGACATCTCCAATAAACACACTAACGACAATCCGTACTTTTTTTCCAGCTTCGCGATAATGCGCTGTTTCAGCCTGAGCACTACTTAGGAATCCACCCCGTTTTTGATTTAACAGGGACATGTCTCCGATAAACGAGTTCGTTGTCACGGTTACACCCAGATCCATATCTTCCGGTACAAATACCTTTACATCCCCGATAAAAGAGGAAATGTTAATCTTCGTCTCACCGTAAGGTATTTGGGCCTTCGTCAAATCAATAACTGTATCGCCAATAAATGCCGAAATGTTCATCGGTTTTAACGAGAACACTTCCTGTCCCATATACAGATCGCCGATAAATGCTGATTTGTTAATCGTATTTCCATGGCCACCATAATAATTGGAATCATCATCATAATTGTCATCATCAGCAAATGTTCCATAGCCCTTTTTGTTTGAGCCGTAACCTTTATGCTTGTGGTGTTGATGGTGATGCTGATGGTGTTGATGTCCGTGTGATTTATGGTCTTCCTTATCTGTATAAAATGAGCCATGCGAATCATTCTTTTGTTCCTGTTTCGGTTTGCCAAATGTTTTCTCGAACTGTTCATCAAACGAAGACGGCATCTCCAGATCCTCAGGGGACAACGGCTTATACGGTTGCTCCGGTGGAGATGGAGGCGGTTGTACTTGATCATGATGCTTCCGGTCACGACGACGAGGTCCAATCAAAACAAATAAGCCCCCACCAATTAGCATCACCGGGATCAGGTAGCGAATGAACTCACCCATAGAGTAATCAATCCATCCCAGATTACGTGCCAGAAAGTATCCACCAATCGCCAGGACTATGGCAGGTCCAATCAATGCATGACTCCCGTTGCGCCGAATTTCGGTTATTCCCTTTACACCCCACCAAATCAAAAATAACGGCCAATATGTTCTGAACATGTATCCTATATCAATGTCATAGCCCAATTGCCTGAACAATATTATTGCGCCAATCGCAATAAGGGGTATGCCAACCCACCAGCGGTCCCGCGTAGATCGTTTCATCGCTCATGTCTCCTTTGTCTGTATTCTGTATCCAGTTTACATCAGACAAGAGTTGGTTAACAGCGGCGGCAGATGGAATTGATCTCAGTCTCCAGACGGAGGCGGAAGGATATTTATGTAAAAGTTACTTGCAAACCCAAATTAAAAACACCCCGGAGCTACC